>NZ_JAOWFE010000032.1:0-1614951 GCF_030333815.1 Citrobacter sp. Cf136
TTCTGCCGCAGCCCTGCCCGCCAGAGCGGGGGCGAAACAGTCAGCTGGTAATTCATCTGCCAGTCGTTGTTCTCCCTGAGCTCCACGCCGGTGATGATGCCGTGAAGATAACGCAGCGCAACAGCCCCCTGCCAGACAGTGAGGGTGGTGCTTTTCTCGAGAAAATCTGTGGCGGTGAGGTCAGGCAGGCCGCTGGCGATATCAACGCAGAGCAAAAAGGGGGTGGAGAGATTCTGGCTGAGGGTGAAGCTGACGACGGCGGTGCTCATCGCCAGTAACCCATCCACGTCGAGCGTAAAGCGCAGTCCCTGCTGTGACATGAGTTTATCTCCATGATATATCATCCGAAAGTCACCATACGCCAGTAAAGTCAGCACAGGTAGAACTGAAGGGGGGGTTGAATGAGATTCAGAAAACGTTTAGGTCTGGAGATAAAAAACTATCATCAGTTTGTCGCTACTCGCGGCGGAAGCAACCTTTTACACAATCTATGATAGATGTTTTGATTAAACTTATTTAAAAGCTAATGATTCCATTTAAAGCAAATGAACTTCTTTGATTTCTACATCAAATTCATGCGCTTCACTTTTTATTACCCCTTCTCTTAGTGATCTACTTCACCTTTTAAACCTGGTTGCCGAATTTTGTTATTTACTCTGACAAAAAATTGCCACGATGAGGGCAGTTTTAGCGGAGGCGGTGAGCAATGGAAAAAGAACGCATTATTCAGGAATTTGTGCCGGGGAAACAGGTCACGCTGGCGCATCTCATTGCGCACCCCGGCGAGGAATTAGCGAAAAAGATCGGCGTTCCCGAAGCGGGCGCTATCGGCATCATGACGCTGACGCCAGGCGAAACCGCGATGATTGCCGGTGACTTAGCCATGAAGGCGGCGGATGTACATATCGGTTTTCTCGATAGATTCAGCGGCGCACTGGTGATCTACGGCTCGGTAGGCGCAGTAGAAGAAGCGTTATTACAGACGGTAAGCGGTCTGGGTCGATTATTAAATTTCACTTTGTGCAACCTGACAAAAAGTTAATCAGAGGCGGCGATGAAACGTATTGCGTTTGTCGGTACGGTGGGGGCGGGGAAAACAACGCTCTTTAATGCGCTACAGGGGAATTATTCCCTCGCCAGAAAAACACAGGCCGTGGAGTTTAATGAAAATGGCGATATCGATACGCCAGGGGAATATTTTAGCCATCCGCGCTGGTATCACGCCTTAATTACCACGCTGCAGGATGTTGATACGTTGATTTATATACACGCGGCAAATGATAAAGAAAGTCGCTTACCTGCCGGGCTGTTGGATATCGGTGCCAGTAAACGACAAATCGCCGTTATCAGTAAAACGGACATGCCGGATGCCGACGTCGCCGCAACGCGACAACTACTTCGCGGGATGGGGTTTCAGGAGCCGATTTTTGAGCTCAATAGCCATGACCCGCGCAGTGTGCAGCACCTGGTGGATTATCTGACTGAGCTCAGCCAAAAGGAGGAAAGGGCAGGTGAAAAAACTCATCACAGCTAACGATATTCGTGCGGCCCACGCACGCGGCGAACAGGAAATGTCGGTTGTTCTGCGCGCCAGCATCATCACCCCGGAGGCGCGCGAAGTTGCGGAGCTGCTGGGCGTTACCATCAGTGAATGCGATGAATCCGCGCCAGGAGCCGTCGCTGCTGCTCCGGCAGCGGTGACTGATGGCAAAACGGAAAGCCAGCGCATTCGCGAAACCATCATTGCGCAGTTACCGGAAGGGCAGTTTACCGAAAGCCTGGTCGCGCAGTTGATGGACAAAGTCATGAAGGAAAAGCAGTCGCTGGAGCAGGGCGGAATGCAGCCGAGCTTTAACTCGGTGACCGGCAAAGGCGGTGTGAAAGTCATCGACGGCAGCAGCGTGAAGTTTGGTCGTTTTGACGGCGCGCAGCCGCACTGCGTGGGCTTAACCGATCTGGTGACCGACCAGGACGGTAGCAGCATGGCCGCCGGGTTTATGCAGTGGGATAACGCCTTTTTCCCATGGACGCTGAACTACGACGAAATCGACATGATTCTGGAAGGAGAGCTGCATGTTCGCCACGAAGGCGAAACCATGATTGCAAAAGCCGGGGACGTGATGTTTATCCCGAAAGGCTCCAGCATCGAATTTGGTACGCCATCGACGGTGAAGTTTCTGTATGTGGCCTGGCCTGCGAACTGGCAGTCCTGCTAAGGCGGATGTATGAAGGATTTCATTACCGAAGCATGGCTCAGAGCGAATCATACGCTCAGCGAAGGGGCTGAAATTCATCTCCCCGCTGACGCTCGCCTGACGCCGTCTGCCCGGGAATTACTGGAAAGCCGACATCTGCGCATTAAGTTTATTGACGAGCAGGGCAGCCTGTTTATTGATGACGAAGAACAGCAGCCGCAGCCGGTGCATGGGTTAACCAGCAGTGATACGCATCCACAGGCCAGCTGCGAACTGTGCCATCAACCGGTGGCGAAGAAACCGGACACCCTGACGCATCTGACGGCGGACAAGATGGTCGCCAAAAGTGACCCTCGGCTGGGATTTCGCGCCGCGCTGGACAGCACCATCGCCCTGGCCGTGTGGTTGCAGATTGAGATGGCAGAACCGTGGCAGCCGTGGCTGGCGGATATCCGCTCGCGCCTGGGCAATATTATGCGCGCAGACGCCATGGATGAGCCGCTGGCAGCACAAGCTGTCGTGGGTTTAAGTGACGAAGATTTACACCGTCTTTCGCATCAACCGCTGCGCTATCTGGACCACGACCATCTGGTGCCTGAAGCCAGCCATGGACGTGATTGCGCGCTGCTTAATCTGCTGCGTACCAAAGTCCGTGAAACGGAGACGGTGGCGGCCCAGGTATTCATCACTCGCAGTTTTGAGGTTATACGACCGGACATTATGCAGGCGCTCAACCGCCTTTCCAGTACGGTCTACGTGATGATGATTCTGAGTGTTGCAAAGCATCCGCTGACGGTTAGTCAAATTCAACAGAGACTGGGGGAGAAGCAATGATCATTGAACGTGCTCGTCAACTCGCCCAACGCTCACCTGCACGAGTAGTGTTCCCGGATGCGCTGGATGTCCGGGTGCTGAAGGCGGCGAATTACCTGCATCAGCACGGTCTGGCACGCCCCATTCTCGTCGCCAGCCCGTTTGCGCTACGCCAGTTTGCGCTCAGCCATCGCGTAGCCATGGATGCTATTCAGGTTATTGATCCACAAAGCAATGTACAGATGCGTGAAGAGTTTGCCCTGCGCTGGCGGGCAACGGCGGGTGAAAAAACGCCGCCGGATGCGCGGGAGAAGCTCAACGATCCACTGATGTTTGCCGCCGCGATGGTCAGTGCCGGTAAAGCCGATGTGTGTATTGCGGGCAACCTGTCATCAACGGCAAACGTGCTGCGTGCAGGATTGCGCATTATTGGATTACAGCCTGGTTGCAAAACGCTGTCGTCAATTTTCCTGATGCTGCCGCAGTATCTCGGGCCGTCATTAGGATTTGCAGACTGTAGCGTTGTGCCGCAGCCCACTGCTGCACAGCTGGCGGATATCGCCATCGCCAGCGCTGAAACCTGGAAGGCGATCACAGGTGAAGAGCCGCGTGTGGCCATGCTGTCGTTTTCAAGTAATGGCAGTGCTCGCCATCCTAACGTCGCTAACGTGCAGCAGGCGACCGAGATCGTTCGTGAGCGTGCCCCGCAGCTTACCGTGGACGGTGAACTGCAATTTGATGCCGCCTTTGTTCCGGATGTCGCTGCGCAAAAAGCGCCCGCAAGTCCGTTAAAGGGCAATGCCAATGTGATGGTCTTCCCATCGCTGGAGGCGGGCAATATTGGCTACAAAATCGCTCAGCGCCTGGGAGGGTATCGCGCAGTAGGGCCATTGATTCAGGGGCTTGCCGCACCGCTTCATGATCTCTCTCGTGGCTGTAGCGTACAGGAAATTATCGAACTGGCGTTGGTGGCAGCAGTGCCGCGCCAGACTGACATGAGTCGTGAAAACGCCTCGCACACACTGGTTGTATAAGGTCCCGTTCAGGACCCCTTAATGAGAGGAAAACACAATGGAAGCATTAGGAATGATTGAAACCCGGGGCCTGGTTGCACTGATTGAGGCTTCTGACGCAATGGTTAAAGCGGCACGCGTGAAACTGGTTGGCGTGAAGCAGATCGGTGGCGGTCTGGTCACTGCCATGGTCCGTGGCGACGTAGCGGCATGTAAAGCTGCAACGGACGCAGGTGCTGCGGCAGCACAGCGTATTGGCGAGCTGGTTTCAGTGCACGTGATCCCGCGTCCGCACGGCGATCTGGAAGAAGTGTTCCCGATCAGCTTTAAAGGCGACAGCAACGACATGTAAGTCGTCCATGTGACGCCACAGACTTCATTGCTGGCGTCACCCTCTCTCCTTTTCACATTACCTTCTGCGGAGGGTAGGGGGAGGTTTTACCTGAAATATGCCACGGAGGCGCGTATGAAACTGGCAATCGTTACAGGACAAATTGTTTGTACCGTACGCCATCAGGGGCTCGCGCACGACAAGTTGCTGATGGTGGAAATGATTGACGCCCAGGGAAATCCCGACGGGCAATGTGCTGTTGCTATCGACAGCATCGGGGCGGGAACCGGAGAGTGGGTGCTGCTGGTCAGCGGAAGCTCCGCCCGTCAGGCGCACCGGAATGAATCATCGCCTGTCGATCTGTGCGTGATTGGCATTGTCGATGAAGTGGTGGCAGGTGGTCAGGTGATCTTCCATAAATAAGGCAGAAAATCATGAATCAACAGGATATTGAACAGGTCGTGAAAGCGGTACTGCTGAAAATGAAAGACAGCAGCCAACCCGTCAGTGCCGTTCAAGAAATGGGCGTTTTTGCCTCCCTGGATGACGCAGTGGCGGCAGCAAAACTGGCCCAGCAGGGGCTGAAAAGCGTCGCCATGCGCCAACTGGCTATCACGGCGCTACGTGAGGCGGGCGAAAAGCACGCCAGAGAATTAGCGGAACTTGCCGTCACTGAAACCGGCATGGGACGCGTCGAAGATAAATTTGCCAAAAACGTGGCGCAGGCGCGCGGCACTCCGGGTGTGGAATGCCTGTCTCCACAGGTTCTGACCGGCGATAACGGTCTGACGCTGATTGAAAACGCGCCGTGGGGCGTGGTGGCCTCGGTAACCCCATCCACCAACCCGGCCGCGACCGTTATTAACAACGCCATCAGCCTGATTGCCGCTGGTAACAGCGTGGTTTTCGCACCGCATCCGGCGGCGAAAAAAGTCTCTCAGCGCGCTATCACTCTGCTTAACCAGGCGGTAGT
Source organism: Citrobacter sp. Cf136 (assembly GCF_030333815.1). Taxonomy (NCBI): domain Bacteria; kingdom Pseudomonadati; phylum Pseudomonadota; class Gammaproteobacteria; order Enterobacterales; family Enterobacteriaceae; genus Citrobacter; species Citrobacter sp. Cf136. Next base: position 5,326 of record NZ_JAOWFE010000032.1, read on the forward strand.
TGCCGCAGGCGGTCCGGCAAACCTGTTGGTGACGGTTGCCAACCCAGATATCGAGACTGCCCAACGTCTGTTCAAGTACCCTGGTATCGGCCTGCTGGTGGTGACCGGTGGTGAAGCCGTAGTAGATGCCGCGCGTAAGCACACCAACAAACGTTTGATTGCCGCTGGCGCAGGTAATCCGCCGGTGGTGGTTGATGAAACGGCTGACCTGGCACGCGCGGCGCAGTCGGTAGTCAAAGGCGCATCGTTTGACAACAACATCATCTGCGCTGACGAAAAAGTGCTGATCGTGGTCGATAGCGTCGCTGATGAACTGATGCGTCTGATGGAAAGCCAGCATGCGGTGAAACTCACCACGGCCCAGGCCGAACAGCTGCAGCCGGTGCTGCTGAAAAATATCGATGAGCGCGGTAAAGGCACGGTCAGTCGTGACTGGGTAGGTCGTGACGCAGGCAAAATCGCTGCGGCGATTGGTCTGAACGTACCGGATCAAACCCGTCTGTTATTCGTCGAAACCTCCGCGACGCATCCGTTTGCCGTCACCGAACTGATGATGCCGGTTCTACCAGTCGTGCGGGTCGCTAACGTCGATGAAGCCATTGAACTGGCGGTCAAGCTTGAAGGCGGTTGCCACCATACGGCGGCGATGCACTCGCGCAATATCGACAACATGAACCGTATGGCAAACGCCATTGATACCAGCATCTTCGTTAAGAACGGACCGTGCATTGCCGGTCTTGGACTCGGCGGCGAAGGCTGGACCACGATGACCATTACCACACCAACCGGGGAAGGGGTGACCAGTGCGCGTACGTTTGTGCGTCTGCGTCGCTGTGTGTTGGTAGACGCCTTCAGAATTGTATAAGGAGTAAATGAGATGGCGCACGACGAACAACGTTGGTTGACACCCAGACTGCTAAAAGCGGCAACGCTATGTAACCAGACGCCCACAAAGAGCGATTCACCGCTGTGGTTGGGCATTGATTTGGGAACGTGTGATGTGGTGTCGATGGTTGTGGACAGTGACGGACAGCCGGTCGCGGTTTGCCTGGACTGGGCCGATGTCGTGCGCGATGGCATCGTCTGGGATTTCTTTGGTGCGGTGACCATCGTTCGTCGCCATCTCGATACGCTCGAACAACAGCTGGGTTGCCGCTTTACCCATGCGGCAACCTCATTTCCACCGGGAACTGACCCTCGCATCTCTATTAACGTGCTGGAGTCTGCCGGGCTTGAAGTGAGCCATGTGCTCGACGAACCGACAGCGGTGGCGGATCTGTTGCAGCTCGATAACGCCGGCGTGGTGGATATTGGTGGTGGCACTACCGGGATTGCGATCGTTAAACAAGGCAAGGTGACCTACTCCGCTGATGAAGCAACCGGTGGGCATCATATCTCTCTGACGCTGGCCGGGAACCGTCGTATCCAGTTAGAAGAAGCCGAGCAGTACAAGCGTAGCAACGGCAAAGAAATCTGGCCGGTGGTGAAGCCTGTCTACGAAAAAATGGCGGAAATCGTCGCTCATCATATTGCGGGTCAGGGCGTTACCGATTTATGGCTGGCCGGTGGTTCCTGCATGCAGCCGGGCGTTGATGAGCTGTTCCGTAAGCGTTTCCCGGAACTGCAGGTGCATTTACCCCAGCACAGCCTGTTTATGACCCCGCTGGCGATTGCCAACAGCGGAAAAGAAAAAGCGGAAGGAATCTATGCAAGCTGAATTGCAGACCGCGCTCTTTCAGGCATTCGATACCCTGAATCTGCAACGCGTAAAAACGTTTAGCGTTCCACCGGTCACCCTTTGTGGGCTGGGAGCGCTCAGTACCTGCGGACAGGAAGCACAAACGCGCGGATTGACGCATATGTTCGTCATGGTGGACAGCTTCCTGCATCAGGCGGGGATGACCGCCGCGCTGGAACGCAGTCTGGCGATGAAAGGCGTGGCGATGACGCTGTGGCCATGTCCGGTAGGCGAACCGTGTATTACGGACGTCTGCGCGGCGGTCGCGCAATTGCGTGAATCGAAGTGCGATGGCGTTGTGGCCTTTGGTGGTGGCTCCGTACTGGATGCCGCCAAGGCAGTGGCGTTGCTGGTGACCAACCCCACTCAGACGCTGGCAGACATGGACGAGCGCAGCGCGTTACGCCCACGTCTGCCGCTGATTGCCGTACCGACTACCGCCGGAACGGGCTCAGAAACCACCAACGTCACGGTAATAATCGACGCCGCGACTGGACTCAAAAAAGTGCTGGCCCATCCAACCCTGATGCCGGATGTGGCGATCCTGGACGCTGCATTGACGGAAGGCGTGCCTGCACATGTAACGGCAATGACCGGGATTGATGCACTGACGCACGCCGTTGAAGCGTATAGCGCGCTGAACGCGACGCCGTTTACCGACAGTCTGGCGATTGGCGCGATTGCGATGATAGGTAAATCGTTGCCGAAGGCCGTCGGCTACGGTCAGGATCTGGCGGCGCGCGAAAGCATGCTGCTGGCTTCCTGTATGGCCGGGATGGCGTTTTCCAGCGCAGGGCTGGGCCTGTGCCATGCGATGGCGCACCAGCCGGGAGCGACGTTGCATATCCCACACGGACAGGCTAACGCCATGCTGCTTCCTACGGTAATGGGGTTCAACCGCATGGTGTGTCGTGAGCGCTTCAGCCATATCGGACGCGCGTTAACCAACAAGAAATCGGACGATCGTGATGCTATCAACGCGGTCAGCGAGTTGATTAGCGAAGTGGGCCAGACCAAACGACTCTCAGACGTTGGAGCAAAACCCGAGCATTACAGCGCATGGGCACACGCCGCGCTGGAGGATATTTGTATTCGCAGTAACCCACGCACCGCCACGCAGGAACAGATTATCGACCTGTACGCGGCTGCCGGGTAATGCCTGTAGGCCGGATAAGGTGCTCGCACCGCCATCCGGCAATAACACGGCGTTAATGCCGGAGGCGACGTAAACGTCTTATCCGGCCTACAAATCACAAATGACAGGGAGTAGGGGCTATGGGAATTAACGAAATCATCATGTACATCATGATGTTCTTTATGCTGATTGCCGCCGTGGACAGGATCCTGTCGCAGTTCGGCGGTTCGGCGCGCTTCCTCGGTAAGTTCGGTAAGAGCATTGAGGGATCGGGCGGTCAGTTTGAAGAAGGCTTTATGGCAATGGGCGCACTGGGTCTGGCGATGGTCGGTATGACCGCGCTGGCGCCGGTACTGGCGCATGTGCTCGGGCCGGTAATTATTCCGCTGTACGAAATGCTGGGCGCGAACCCGTCGATGTTTGCCGGAACGCTGCTGGCGTGCGATATGGGCGGCTTCTTCCTGGCGAAAGAGCTGGCGGGCGGCGATGTGGCGGCGTGGTTGTACTCTGGCCTGATTCTCGGCGCGATGATGGGGCCGACGCTGGTGTTCTCCATTCCGGTTGCGCTGGGAATTATTGAACCGTCTGACCGTCGTTATCTGGCGCTGGGCGTGCTGGCCGGTATTGTCACCATTCCGATTGGCTGTATTGCGGGTGGTCTGGTCGCGATGTACTCCGGCGTGGAAATCAACGGTCAGCCGGTGGAGTTCACCTTTGCGTTGATCCTGATGAACATGATCCCGGTGCTGATCGTAGCCGTGCTGGTGGCGCTGGGACTGAAATTCATCCCGGAAAAAATGATCAACGGTTTCCAGATCTTCGCCAAGTTCCTGGTAGCGCTGATCACCCTCGGTCTGGCTGCGGCAGTCATCAAGTTCCTGCTCGGCTGGGAGCTGATCCCAGGTCTTGATCCTATTTTCATGGCGCCAGGCGACAAGCCGGGTGAAGTGATGCGCGCCATCGAAGTTATCGGTTCTATCTCCTGTGTGCTGCTGGGTGCCTACCCGATGGTGCTGCTGCTGACTCGCTGGTTTGAAAAACCGCTGATGAGCGTCGGCAACCTGTTAAAAGTCAATAACATTGCGGCTGCGGGTATGGTGGCAACGCTTGCCAACAACATCCCAATGTTCGGCATGATGAAAAACATGGATACCCGCGGCAAAGTGATCAACTGCGCCTTTGCGGTTTCCGCGGCCTTCGCTCTGGGTGACCACTTAGGTTTCGCCGCTGCCAACATGAACGCCATGATCTTCCCGATGATTGTCGGCAAGCTGATCGGCGGCGTGACGGCGATTGGCGTGGCTATGCTGTTAGTACCGAAAGACGAAGATGTTCCGGCACCAGCAGAAACCAATCCGGAGGCGCAATCGTGAATACTCGCCAGCTACTCAGCGTCGGTATCGATATCGGCACCACCACCACTCAGGTGATCTTCTCGCGCCTTGAGCTGGTTAACCGTGCGGCAGTGTCGCAGGTGCCGCGCTACGAATTCATCAAACGCGAAATTAGCTGGCAAAGCCCGGTGTTCTTTACCCCCGTTGATAAGCAGGGCGGGTTGAAAGAGGCCGAACTGAAAGCACTGATCCTCGCCCAGTATCAGGCGGCGGGGATTGCGCCAGAGACCGTCGATTCCGGCGCGATCATCATTACCGGGGAAAGTGCCAAAACGCGCAACGCGCGCCCGGCGGTGATGGCGCTCTCCCAGTCGCTGGGGGATTTCGTGGTTGCCAGCGCCGGTCCGCATCTGGAATCAGTGATTGCCGGTCACGGTGCGGGGGCGCAAACCCTTTCCGAGCAGAAGTTGTGCCGCGTACTGAATATCGACATCGGCGGCGGTACGTCGAACTACGTTCTGTTCGATGCCGGAAAAGTCAGCGGATCGGCCTGTCTGAATGTCGGCGGACGGTTACTGGAAACGGACGGTCAGGGGCGCGTGGTGCATGCGCATCAGCCGGGACAAATGATTGTGGATGACGTATTTGGTCCAGGCACTGATGCCCGAACCCTCAATGCGGCGCAGCTTGTTCAGGTGGCCCGACGGATGGCGGCGCTGATTGTGGAGGTGATTGACGGCACGCTTTCACCGCTGGCACAGGCGCTGATGCAAACCACTCTGTTACCGGCGGGCGTGAAGCCGGAAGTGATTACGTTGTCCGGCGGGGTGGGCGAGTGCTACCGCAACCAACCTGCCGATCCGTTCTGTTTTTCCGACATTGGGCCGCTGTTAGCGACGGCGCTGCATGAACATCCGCGCCTGCGTGAGATGAACGTGCAGTTCCCGGCGCAAACCGTGCGCGCCACGGTGATTGGCGCCGGTGCGCATACGCTGTCGCTTTCGGGCAGCACTATCTGGCTGGAAGGTGTGGCGCTTCCGCTGCGCAATCTGCCGGTGGCGATTCCGGTTGATGAGGCTGATCTGGTGGCCGCCTGGCAACAGGCGCTAATGCAGCTCGATCTGGACCCGCAAACGGACGCCTACGTGCTGGCGCTGCCCGGTTCTCTGCCGGTGCGCTACGCCGCGCTGTTAACGGTGATTGATGCGCTGCTGGCCTTTGTCGCGCGCTATCCGAATCCGCATCCCCTGCTGGTGGTAGCCGAGCAGGATTTTGGTAAGGCCCTGGGCATGCTGTTACGCCCACAGTTACAGCAACACCCGCTGGCGGTCATCGATGAGGTGGTTGTCCGGGCGGGGGACTATATCGACATTGGTACGCCTCTTTTTGGCGGATCGGTTGTGCCGGTGACGGTGAAATCACTCGCATTTCCTTCCTGAGGGAACGACTTATGAAACTAAAGACCACATTGTTCGGCAATGTTTATCAGTTTAAGGATGTTAAAGAGGTGCTGGCAAAAGCCAACGAACTGCGTTCGGGGGATGTGCTGGCAGGTGTCGCTGCAACCAGTTCGCAGGAACGCGTGGCGGCCAAGCAGGTGCTGTCGGAAATGACGGTAGCGGATATCCGTAATAACCCGGTGATTTCCTATGAAGAGGACTGCGTGACGCGTCTGATTCAGGATGACGTCAACGAAACGGCCTATAACCGCATCAAAAACTGGAGTATCAGCGAGCTGCGCGAGTACGTGCTGAGCGATGAAACCTCTGTTGATGATATTGCGTTTACGCGTAAAGGGTTAACGTCGGAAGTGGTCGCTGCGGTAGCAAAAATCTGCTCTAACGCGGACCTGATCTACGGCGGTAAGAAAATGCCGGTGATCAAAAAGGCTAACACCACCATCGGTCTACCGGGCACCTTTAGCTGCCGTTTGCAGCCGAACGATACCCGTGACGATGTACAGAGTATTGCGGCGCAAATCTATGAAGGACTGTCTTTCGGTGCGGGCGATGCGGTGATCGGTGTCAACCCGGTCACAGATGACGTGGAAAACTTAAGCCGTGTGCTCGATACCGTGTATGGCGTTATCGACAAGTTCAATATTCCGACCCAGGGCTGCGTACTGGCGCACGTCACCACCCAGATTGAAGCGATTCGTCGCGGTGCGCCGGGCGGGCTGATTTTCCAGAGTATCTGCGGTAGCGAAAAAGGCTTAAAAGAGTTTGGCGTTGAGCTGGCCATGCTGGATGAAGCGCGTGCAGTGGGCGCTGAGTTCAACCGTATCGCCGGGGAAAACTGCCTGTACTTTGAAACCGGGCAAGGGTCTGCGCTCTCCGCTGGCGCTAACTTTGGTGCCGATCAGGTGACGATGGAAGCGCGTAACTACGGGCTGGCGCGTCACTACGATCCGTTCCTGGTGAACACCGTGGTGGGCTTTATCGGGCCGGAATATCTCTACAACGACCGTCAGATTATTCGCGCGGGCTTAGAAGATCACTTCATGGGCAAACTGAGCGGCATCTCAATGGGCTGCGACTGCTGTTACACCAACCATGCTGATGCTGACCAGAACCTCAATGAAAACCTGATGATTCTGCTCGCCACCGCTGGCTGCAACTACATCATGGGCATGCCGCTCGGTGACGACATCATGCTCAACTACCAGACCACCGCCTTCCACGACACCGCGACCGTGCGCCAGTTGCTGAACCTGCGCCCGTCGCCGGAGTTTGAACGCTGGCTGGAAACCATGGGCATTATGGCAAACGGTCGCCTGACCAAACGGGCGGGCGATCCGTCACTGTTCTTCTGATGACGCGGGGATGACACACGATGGATCAAAAACAGATTGAAGAAATTGTACGCAGCGTAATGGCGTCAATGGGAGAGCCGCAGGTTCAAGCGCCATCAGCGGAAGTGAAATGCAGCACTACGCAGTGCGCCGCGCCGACCGGTGAAAGCTGTGCGATGGACTTAGGTTCAGCTGAAGCGAAAGCGTGGATTGGCGTTGAGAATCCGCATCGTGCAGAGGTATTGACCGAACTGCGCCGTAGCACCGCTGCGCGTGTATGTACCGGTCGTGCCGGTCCACGTCCGCGTACCCAGGCGCTGCTGCGCTTCCTTGCTGACCACTCGCGTTCGAAAGATACGGTATTGAAAGAAGTGCCGGAAGAGTGGGTAAAAGCCCAGGGACTACTGGAAGTGCGCTCGGAAATCAGCGACAAAAACCTGTATCTGACGCGCCCGGACATGGGACGTCGTCTGAGTGCGGAAGCCATTGAAGCACTGAAATCACAGTGTGTAATGAATCCGGATGTGCAGGTGATTATTTCTGATGGCCTGTCTACTGACGCCATCACCGCCAACTACGAAGAGATCCTGCCGCCGCTGTTGTCGGGTTTAAAACAGGCCGGATTGAAGGTCGGGACGCCGTTCTTTGTTCGCTATGGGCGCGTGAAAATTGAAGATCAGATCGGCGAACTGCTGGGTGCAAAAGCGGTGATCCTGCTGGTTGGTGAACGTCCGGGCCTCGGCCAGTCGGAAAGTCTTTCTTGCTACGCCGTCTATTCGCCGCGTGTGGCAACCACCGTTGAGGCTGACCGTACCTGCATCTCGAACATTCACCAGGGCGGTACGCCACCGGTTGAAGCGGCGGCGGTGATTGTGGATTTGGCCAAGCGCATGCTGGAGAAAAAAGCATCCGGCATCAATATGACCCGTTAAGGAGGCATCATGCCAGCATTAGATTTGATTAGACCTTCAGTCACCGCGATGCGTGTGATTGCCTCGGTAAATGACGGTTTTGCCCGCGAACTTAAATTACCGCCACATATACGTAGCCTCGGACTCATCACAGCAGACTCTGATGACGTGGCGTATATTGCCGCAGATGAAGCGACAAAACAGGCGATGGTGGAAGTGGTTTATGGCCGCTCGCTGTATGCCGGTGCGGCGCACAGTCCCTCTCCAACCTCGGGCGAAGTGCTGATTATGCTCGGTGGACCAAACCCGGCCGAAGTTCGCGCGGGTCTGGACGCGATGGTGGCCAATATTGAAAGCGGTGCGGCATTCCAGTGGGCGAATGACGCAGAAGATACCGCCTTCTTGGCGCATGTGGTTTCGCGTACCGGTTCGTATCTTTCCGCGACCGCGGGATGCCGACTGGGCGATCCGATGGCGTATCTGGTAGCACCGCCGCTGGAAGCGACATTTGGTATTGATGCCGCGCTGAAATCTGCCGATGTACAACTGGTAACCTATGTACCACCGCCGTCAGAAACCAACTATTCAGCAGCGTTTTTGACCGGTAGCCAGGCCGCTTGTAAAGCCGCATGTAACGCCTTTGCCGATGCCGTTCTGGATATTGCCCGTAATCCAATCCAGCGCGCGTAAGAGAGGTAGTGATGATCAATGCACTGGGATTACTGGAAGTGGATGGCATGGTGGCTGCCGTGGACGCGGCCGATGCCATGCTGAAAGCCGCGAATGTGCGCCTGCTTAGCCACGAAGTGCTCGATCCTGGTCGGCTGACGCTGGTGGTGGAAGGCGATCTGGCGGCATGCCGAGCAGCGCTGGATGCTGGCAGTGCAGCTGCAGCGCGTACAGGCAGTGTTATCAGCCGTAAGGAAATAGGCCGGCCGGACGATGACACCCAGTGGCTGATCGGCGGTTTTAAACGCCAGCCGAAGAAACCAGAACCGAAGAAACCAGAGCAGAAGCCTGAAGTGAAGTCAGATGTGGCCCCAGAGAAGACGCAGGAAGCACCTGTGTCATCTGAATCCTCTGATGAATTGCTGGCGCTGTTAACATCGGTCCGTCAAGGAATGACGGCAGGGGAAGTGGCTGCCCACTTTGGCTGGTCACTTGATGAAGCCAGAAATGCGCTGGAACAGCTCTTTTCTGACGGAGCGTTGCGTAAACGCAGTAGTCGCTATCGCTTAAAAAATTAACCTGTCGGAGGGCCGGGGGCTTCGTTGAAGCTTCCGGCTTAAAAGATCATGAAAAAGAACCGTACTGCAAACTTGCACCATCTTTATCATGAAGTATTACCCGAAGACGTTAAATTGACGCCGAAAGTGGAAGTGGACAACGTTCATCAACGGCGAACAACGGATGTGTATGAGCACGCGCTGACGATTACAGCCTGGCAGCAGATCTACGACCAGCTGCATCCGGGAAAATTTCATGGCGAGTTCACGGAAATCCTGCTCGATGATATTCAGGTGTTCCGTGAATACACCGGACTGGCGCTGCGTCAGTCATGCCTTGTCTGGCCAAACTCATTTTGGTTTGGCATTCCGGCCACGCGCGGCGAGCAGGGATTTATTGGTACCCAGTGTTTGGGTAACGCTGAAATTGCCACCCGCCCAGGCGGGACGGAGTTTGAACTAAGTACGCCGGATGACTACACCATTCTGGGTGTCGTCATTTCTGAAGAGGCCATTGCCCGTCAGGCCAACTTCCTGCATAACCCGGAAAGGGTGTTGCATATGCTGCGCAACCAGTCGGCGCTGGAAGTGAAAGAACAACACAAAGCCGCGCTATGGGGCTTTGTGCAGCAGGCGCTGGCGACGTTTAGCGAAAACCCGGAAAACCTTCGCCAACCTGCGGTACGCAAAGTGTTGGGCGATAACCTGCTGCTGGCGATGGGGACTATGCTGGAAGAAGCGCAGCCGATTATGACTGCGGAGAGCATCAGCCATCAGAGCTATCGTCGCTTGCTGTCGCGTGCGCGCGAATATGTGCTGGAAAATATGTCAGAGCCGCTGACTGTGCTCGACTTATGCAATCAACTGCACGTTAGCCGCCGGACGTTGCAAAACGCCTTTCACGCGATCCTCGGTATTGGCCCGAATGCCTGGTTGAAACGTATTCGCCTGAACGCCGTGCGCCGTGAGTTGATAAGCCCGTGGTCGCAGAGTGCGACGGTGAAAGACGCCGCCATGCAGTGGGGATTCTGGCATTTAGGGCAGTTTGCTACCGACTACCAGCAACTGTTTGCGGAGAAACCTTCGTTGACGCTGCATCAGCGTATGCGCCAGTGGGCGTGATGGTATAGCTTGAGTAGGCCTGATAAGGCGTTAGCCGCCATCAGGCAATTGTGCTTGCTGCGCTGCCGGATGGCGACGCCTTGCGTCTTATCCGGCCTACGAATTGTGTCGCTATCAGGCCATTACACCCAGTCGCGGACCTGAATAAACTCGCTAAGGGCGGCTTCCGGGCTGTTCGCTTCTGGCTGCCAGTCATACTCCCAGCGTACCAGCGGCGGCATCGACATCAGAATCGATTCCGTGCGCCCGCCGGTTTGCAAACCGAATAATGTGCCGCGATCCCACACCAGGTTAAATTCCACATAGCGTCCGCGACGATAAAGCTGAAAATTGCGTTCACGCTCGCCCCAGCTCATTGCTTTGCGGCGCTCAACGATGGGCAAATACGCCTCGGTATAACCCTTTCCAACAGCCTGCATAAAGGCGAAGCAGTGCTCGAAATCTGGCGTATTCAAATCATCGAAGAACAGCCCGCCAATGCCGCGCTGCTCGTTGCGGTGCTTGAGGAAGAAGTAGTCATCGCACCACTTTTTGTAACGGGGATAAACATCTTCGCCGAACGGCTGGCATAGATCCCGCGCCGTGCGGTGCCAGTGAACTGCATCCTCATCAAAGCCGTAGTAGGGCGTTAAGTCAAAGCCGCCGCCAAACCACCACACCGGGTCGGCGCCCGGTTTCTCCGCGATAAAAAAACGTACGTTGGCATGGCTGGTCGGAATGTAAGGATTCTGCGGATGCACCACCAACGAGACGCCCATCGCTTCAAAGCTACGCCCGGCAAGCTCCGGGCGATGTGCAGTAGCCGAGGCCGGCATTGCATCGCCATGGACATGAGAGAAGTTGACGCCTGCTTGCTCGAAAATACCGCCGTTACGCAACACTCGACTGCGCCCGCCGCCGCCCGCTGCGCGTTGCCAGTTATCCTCAACAAATTCGGTGCCGTCTATGGTGGATAACTGCTGACAAATCTCATCCTGCAGGTTGAGCAGGAACTGTTTTACGCGTTGTACATCGGGCTTCATGGTTAACGTTTCTTCGAGTGTGCTTTCTGGTTATCAAACCAGTGGAAATAGCTGATGATGCCATTGGCGATAGCGGTGGCGATTTTCTGACGAAACGCAGCCGTCCCCAGTAATCGTTCTTCTTCCGGGTTGGTGATGAACGAGGTTTCGACCAGGACCGACGGAATCGAAGGTGATTTTAGCACCACGAAGGCGGCTTGTTCCGTGCTACGACTGTGCAGACGGTGTACCGGCTTGATCTTCTTAAGAATATGCGAGCCTAACGTCAGGCTGTTTTTAATGGTGTCAGTTTGCACCAGATCGAACAGCACCTGCTGCAACAAATGATCTTTGTCGGTGGCCTTCTTCCCGGCGACTTCATCGGCCCGGTTTTCACGATCGGACAGATATTTCGCCATGGCGCTACTGGCACCGCGATTGGATAAGGCAAAGACCGAAGCACCCGCAGCGCTCGGATTGGTAAAACCGTCGGCGTGGATCGACATGAAAAGATCTGCGCCATGTTTGTGGGCGATCTCGACGCGATCGTAGAGCGGAATAAACGTATCGCCGGAGCGGGTCAGGCGTGCATCAATCCCCTGGTTGCGTAGGATTGAGCGCACGTTTTTGGCAATCGCCAGCACCACGTGCTTTTCTTTCGATCCGTTGCGACCAATTGCACCGGTATCAATCCCGCCGTGCCCCGGATCAAGAACAACAACGCGCTTAGCGCCTGATTTTTTCGCTTTCGGTTTGCTGTGTCCATTACTGGTCTTTAGCGCTTCTTCTTTAGCGATGGCTTGCGACATGCCTGACAGCGTCAGGGCGGCCAGCCCGGCTTTCAGCACCTGGCGGCGCGATGTGAGTGTTTTTAGTGGTTTAAAAGTGCTCATACGGCCTGAGTTGTAAAAAAAAGGTTCTAAACGTTATATCGTATCGCGTAGTCCGTTGCGACGGATCGAGATAAGAATTGTTTTACTTTTCATTTCAATACGTGACAATTCCGTATTATGCCATTTTTTCCGCCGCTTCGCGTCAGATATTGGCTAAATCAGCCGTTCGCGCCATAATCGCTTTTTAACGTCCTGAAAAGGTAACCAATACCATGGAAATACGCGTTTTTCGCCAGGAAGATTTCGAAGAGGTGATCACCCTCTGGGAGCGTTGTGATTTGCTGCGTCCATGGAACGACCCTGAAATGGACATCGAACGTAAAGTCAATCATGACGTCAGCTTATTCCTCGTCGCTGAAGTGAACGGTGAGGTGGTCGGTACGGTGATGGGCGGATACGACGGGCACCGCGGTTCCGCCTATTACCTGGGCGTGCATCCTGAGTTTCGCGGTCGCGGTATCGCTAATGCGCTACTCAACCGGTTGGAGAAAAAGCTCATTGCCCGCGGTTGTCCGAAGATTCAAATCATGGTGCGTGATGATAACGACGTCGTACAGGGCATGTATGAACGTCTGGGCTATGAACATGCGGATGTACTCAATCTGGGCAAGCGTTTGATTGAAGATGAAGAGTACTGAGTTTCATCCGGCCGACTATGACGGTCATGGGCGTCTGCGCCTGCCTTTTCTCTTCTGGTGCGTACTGTTGTTGCAGGCACGCACCTGGGTTTTGTTTGTGATTGCCGGTTCTTCCCGTGAGCAGGGCAACACATTGCTGAATCTGTTTTATCCCGATCATGACGCATTCTGGCTGGGTTTGCTCCCCGGCGTTCCCGCCGTGTTGGCGTTTTTACTCAGCGGGAGACGCTTTGCGTTTCCGGGAATCTGGCGCTGGCTGCGCGGATTATTGATTCTCGCTCAACTGGTGCTGCTGTGCTGGCAGCCGGTGATGTGGCTGGCAGGCGATCCGCTCAACGGTGTCGGGCTGGCGCTGCTGGTGGCGGATATCGTGGCACTGATCTGGCTGTTAACCAATCAACGTCTGCGGGCCTGTTTTTCCCTTGAGAAAGAATGACGGCACTTTTTGGGGAAACCGGACTCCAAGCAACGTTGATAAATAAGGAAGGAAGTGAAATGAAATCACTGCGTTTGACTTTATGCGCGATGCCGCTGCTACTGGCCGGATGTTCAACGTTGTCCTCGGTGAACTGGTCTGCCGCTAATCCGTGGAACTGGTTTGGTTCTTCAACGCAGGTCACAGAGCAGGGCGTCGGAGCGTTAACGGGCGCGACACCGCTGGATGAAAAAGCCATTGCTGATGCGCTGGACGGTGATTACCGCCTGCGTAGCGGGATGAAGACTGATAACGGAAATGTGGTGCGCTTCTATGAAGCGATGAAAGACGACAAGCTGGCGATAGTCATCAATGGCAGCCAGGGAACCATTAGTCGTATTGATGTGTTAGACCACGATATTTCGTCAGTCGCGGGTGTCGAAATCGGTACACCGTTTAGCGACCTTTACACTAAAGCTTTCGGTAATTGCCAAAAGGCAACCGGCGATGACAGCGCGGACGTTGAGTGTAAAGCTGAAGGAAGTCAACATATTAGCTATATTTTTTCCGGTGAATGGAGCGGGCCTGAAGATATAATGCCATCTGACGACACGCTGAAAGCGTGGAAAGTAAGCAAAATTATCTGGCGGCGTTAATTTGCGTCTGAACAAATCGGCTTGTTAAAAAAACAGGTAGAATAGCGCCCATCAATGCCACGATGTCGTGGCATCTTTTTTTCAGGAGGAACAATGTCTCAGGTTCAGAGTGGCATTTTGCCAGAACATTGCCGTGCGGCGATTTGGATTGAAGCCAATGTTAAAGGCGACGTTGAGGCCCTGCGTGCGGCCAGCAAAACCTTCGCCGATAAGCTGGCGACCTTTGAAGCTAAGTTCCCGGATGCGCATCTGGGCGCGGTTGTCGCTTTTGGCAACAACACCTGGCGTGCATTGAGCGGCGGCGTCGGTGCTGAAGAGTTAAAAGACTTTATCCCTTACGGTAAAGGTCTGGCACCAGCAACCCAATATGACGTGTTGATCCATATTCTATCTTTGCGTCATGACGTGAATTTCTCCGTTGCGCAGGCGGCAATGGAAGCATTTGGCGACTGTATTGAAGTCAAAGAAGAAATCCACGGTTTCCGTTGGGTCGAAGAGCGCGATCTCAGCGGCTTTGTTGACGGTACAGAAAACCCGGCAGGCGAAGAAACGCGCCGTGAAGTCGCCGTTATCAAAGATGGTGTGGATGCCGGTGGCAGCTATGTGTTTGTGCAGCGTTGGGAACATAACCTGAAGCAGCTTAATCGCATGAGCATCCATGACCAGGAAATGATGATTGGCCGCACCAAGGAAGCCAACGAAGAGATCGACGGTGATGACCGTCCGGTCACCTCTCACCTGAGCCGTGTTGACCTCAAAGAAGACGGTAAAGGGCTGAAAATTGTGCGCCAGAGCCTGCCATACGGCACTGCCAGCGGCACGCATGGTCTCTATTTCTGCGCCTACTGCGCCCGTCTGCACAACATTGAACAACAGTTGCTGAGCATGTTTGGTGACACCGACGGTAAGCGTGATGCAATGCTGCGCTTCACCAAACCGGTAACCGGCGGCTATTACTTTGCACCGTCGCTGGACCGTTTAATGGCGCTGTAATGGCGATCTGATCCTGTTATCGGCCACGAAATAGACATCCCCGCATCGTCGGGGATTTTTTTTACCTGAGATTAACCTGATTTAGTGAGCTATTCCTCAGCACTAATTTGTTATTGCTGTATCTTCTGCGTGAATGAAGCGAAGGCTTCATATTCAAAAGGAGAATATTGAAATGGGAAAACTCACGGGCAAAACAGCATTGATTACGGGCGCATCTCAGGGTATTGGCGAGGGTATCGCCAGAACGTTTGCCCGCCATGGTGCGAACTTAATTCTGCTGGATATCTCCGATGAGATTGAAAAACTGGCGGATGAGTTGGCTGGGCGAGGGCACCGTTGCACAGCCGTTCACGCTGACGTCAGAGATTTTGCGTCGGTCAAGGAAGCGGTGATGCGCGCGAAGCAGATTGAAGGCAAAATCGATATTCTGGTGAACAATGCCGGCGTATGCCGCCTCGGCAACTTCCTTGATATGAGCGATGAAGATCGCGATTTTCACATTGATATCAACATTAAAGGCGTCTGGAATGTGACGAAAGCCGTTCTGCCGGAGATGATTGCGCGCAAAGATGGGCGCATCGTGATGATGTCATCGGTGACCGGCGATATGGTTGCCGACCCGGGCGAAACGGCCTACGCACTGTCGAAAGCCGCAATCATCGGTTTGACCAAATCCCTGGCGGTAGAATATGCGCAGTCAGGCATTCGCGTTAATGCCATTTGCCCAGGCTACGTTCGTACGCCGATGGCGGAAAGCATTGCGCGTCAATCTAACCCGGAAGATCCTGAATCCGTATTAGTCGAAATGGCGAAAGCGATCCCGATGCGTCGTCTGGCCTGTCCGCTTGAGGTCGGTGAACTGGCGGCGTTCCTGGCGTCGGATGAGTCCAGTTACTTAACTGGCACGCAAAACGTGATTGATGGCGGTAGCACCCTGCCAGAAAGCGTTAGCGTCGGCGTCTGATTGATGCCGGTCTCCTCCTCACTCGATGTGGGGAGGGATTCTCTTATTCTCTTTTCAACTTTCAAATCATCAAACGGTATATAAAACCGTTACTCCTTTAGCACTGGTTATAAATATGATGACCATAAGAAAGTCATTAAATTTATAAGGGTGCGCAATGGCCGTTAACTTACTGAAAAAAAGAACACTGACGCTGGCAGCCATGCTGTTGCTGGTGGGGCAGGCGCAGGCAACGGAACTGCTGAACAGTTCATACGATGTTTCCCGTGAGCTTTTTGCCGCCCTTAATCCGCCGTTTGAACAGCAATGGGCGAAGGATAACGGCGGTGACAAACTGACGATTAAACAATCTCATGCCGGGTCATCAAAACAGGCTCTGGCGATTCTGCAGGGGCTGAAAGCCGATGTGGTGACCTATAACCAGGTCACCGACGTGCAGATCCTGCATGACAAAGGCAAACTGATCCCCGCCGACTGGCAAAGCCGTCTGCCGAATAACAGCTCGCCGTTCTATTCCACTATGGGTTTCCTGGTGCGTAAGGGGAACCCGAAAAACATTCATGACTGGAATGACCTTGTGCGTTCTGATGTGAAACTGATTTTCCCGAACCCAAAAACCTCCGGTAACGCGCGCTATACCTATCTGGCGGCGTGGGGTGCTGCGGATAAAGCTGACGGTGGTGATAAAACCAAAACCGAACAGTTCATGACCCAGTTTCTGAAAAACGTCGAAGTGTTTGATACCGGCGGTCGCGGTGCTACCACCACCTTTGCAGAGCGCGGTCTGGGCGATGTGCTGATCAGCTTCGAATCAGAAGTGAACAACATTCGTAAACAGTATGAAGCGCAGGGTTTTGAAGTGGTTATCCCGAAAACCAATATTCTCGCTGAATTCCCGGTAGCCTGGGTAGATAAAAATGTGCAAGCCAACGGTACTGAAAAAGCAGCTAAAGCGTACCTGACCTGGCTGTACAGCCCACAGGCGCAAACCATTATTACCGATTTCTACTACCGCGTGAATAACCCGCAGGTGATGGACAAACAGCAAGATAAATTCCCGCAGACTGAATTGTTCCGTGTGGAGGATAAGTTTGGTTCGTGGCCTGAAGTGATGAAAACACACTTTGTCAGCGGTGGAGAGCTGGACAAACTGCTGGCGGCGGGGCGTAAGTAAATGTTTGCTGTTTCTTCCCGACGCGTGCTGCCCGGCTTCACTTTAAGCCTGGGCACAAGCTTACTGTTTGTCTGCCTGATATTGCTGCTGCCGCTGAGCGCGCTGGTGATGCAACTGGCGCAAATGAGCTGGGCGCAATACTGGGATGTGATTACCAATCCGCAGGTGGTGGCGGCTTATAAAGTGACGCTGCTGTCGGCGTTTGTGGCGTCGATTTTCAACGGCGTGTTCGGTTTGCTGATGGCGTGGATCTTAACCCGCTATCGCTTTCCGGGCCGTACGCTGTTGGATGCACTGATGGATCTGCCGTTTGCGCTGCCTACAGCGGTGGCGGGTCTGACGCTGGCGTCGCTGTTTTCGGTTAATGGCTTCTACGGCGAGTGGCTGGCGAAGCTGGATATCAAGGTGACCTACACCTGGCTTGGTATCGCGGTGGCGATGGCGTTTACCAGCATTCCGTTTGTGGTGCGTACCGTCCAGCCGGTGCTGGAAGAATTAGGTCCCGAATATGAAGAAGCCGCAGAAACGCTCGGTGCTACGCGCTGGCAGAGTTTCCGTAAAGTGGTGCTGCCGGAGCTGTCCCCCGCGCTGGTGGCGGGCGTTGCGCTTTCGTTTACCCGAAGCCTCGGTGAGTTTGGCGCGGTTATCTTTATCGCTGGGAACATCGCATGGAAAACGGAAGTAACCTCGCTGATGATTTTTGTTCGCTTGCAGGAGTTTGACTACCCGGCCGCCAGCGCGATTGCTTCTGTGATCCTCGGGGCTTCGTTGTTGCTGCTGTTTTCAATTAACACCCTGCAAAGTCGCTTTGGTCGACGTGTGGTAGGTCACTGATGGCAGACATTACCCAATTGAAACGCTATGGCGCGCCCCGCATCAACTGGGGGAAATGGTTTTTGATCGGCACAGGCATGCTGGTCTCCGCGTTTATTTTGCTGGTGCCGATGATTTACATCTTCGTGCAGGCGTTCAGCAAGGGATTAATGCCGGTATTACAGAACCTGGCAGACCCGGACATGCTGCATGCCATCTGGCTGACGGTGCTGATTGCGCTGATTGCGGTGCCGGTGAACCTGGTGTTTGGTGTGTTGCTGGCCTGGCTGGTGACCCGTTTTAACTTCCCAGGACGCCAACTTCTGCTGACGTTACTGGATATTCCGTTTGCCGTCTCGCCGGTGGTTGCCGGCCTGGTGTATCTGCTGTTTTACGGCTCTAACGGTCCGCTGGGTGGATGGCTGGATGAGCATAATCTGCAAATTATGTTTGCCTGGCCGGGGATGGTGCTGGTGACGGTATTCGTGACCTGTCCGTTTGTGGTGCGAGAGTTGGTGCCGGTGATGTTAAGCCAGGGCAGTAATGAAGATGAAGCGGCTGTGTTGCTGGGCGCGTCCGGCTGGCAGATGTTCCGCCGCGTTACGCTGCCGAATATTCGTTGGGCGCTGCTGTACGGCGTGGTGTTGACCAACGCCCGTGCGATTGGCGAGTTTGGCGCGGTGTCGGTGGTTTCCGGCTCGATTCGCGGCGAAACCCTATCGCTACCGCTACAAATTGAATTACTGGAGCAGGACTACAACACGGTCGGCTCTTTTACCGCCGCGGCGCTATTAACGCTGATGGCGATTATTACCCTGTTTTTGAAGAGCATGTTGCAATGGCGTCTGGAGAACCAGGAGAAACGCGCGCAGCAGGAGGAAAATCATGAGCATTGAGATTGCCAATATTAAGAAGTCTTTTGGTCGCACCCAGGTGCTGAACGATATCTCGCTGGATATTCCTTCAGGTCAGATGGTCGCGCTGCTGGGGCCATCCGGCTCGGGCAAAACCACGCTGCTGCGCATTATTGCCGGGTTGGAGCATCAGTCCAGCGGGCATATCCGTTTTCACGGCACCGACGTCAGTCGTTTGCATGCTCGCGACCGTAAAGTGGGATTCGTATTCCAGCACTATGCGCTGTTTCGTCATATGACCGTTTTCGACAATATCGCGTTTGGTCTGACGGTCCTGCCACGGCGTGAGCGTCCAAATGCGGCGGCCATCAAAGCAAAAGTCACCAAACTGCTGGAGATGGTTCAATTGGCTCATCTGGCGGACCGCTTCCCGGCGCAGCTTTCTGGTGGGCAAAAGCAGCGTGTGGCGTTGGCGCGTGCGCTGGCGGTAGAGCCGCAGATCCTGCTGCTCGATGAGCCGTTTGGCGCGCTCGATGCGCAGGTGCGTAAAGAGCTGCGTCGTTGGCTGCGTCAGCTGCATGAAGAGCTGAAGTTCACCAGCGTGTTTGTTACCCACGACCAGGAAGAAGCGACGGAAGTTGCCGATCGCGTGGTGGTGATGAGTCAGGGTCATATCGAGCAGGCTGATGCGCCGGATCAAGTCTGGCGCGAACCGGCTACCCGTTTTGTGCTGGAATTTATGGGGGAGGTTAACCGCCTGCAGGGGACGATTCGCGGCGGCCAATTCCACGTGGGCGCACACCGCTGGCCACTGGGTTATACGCCTGGTTATCAGGGACCGGTTGATCTGTTCCTGCGTCCGTGGGAAGTGGACGTGAGCCGTCGTACCAGCCTGGATTCGCCGTTGCCGGTACAGGTACTGGAAGCCAGCCCGAAAGGACACTACACCCAATTAGTTGTGCAACCGCTGGGGTGGTATAACGAACCGCTGACGGTCATCATGCAGGGCGATGATTCCCCGAGCCGCGGCGAGCGGCTGTTTGTCGGGCTGCAAAATGCGCGTCTGTATAACGGCGACCAGCGCATTGAAACGCGTGAAGAGGAACTTGCTCTGGCGCAAAGTGCCTGATAGGTTAAAAAGTATGTTTATCGCCCGGTAAGCGCTGCGCCCCCGGGCTTTTTTACGAGCTCAAAACGTGAACACATTAGAACAAACAATTGGCAATACGCCTCTGGTGAAACTACAACGTCTGGCGCCGGATAACGGTAGTGAAATTTGGGTCAAGCTGGAAGGGAATAATCCCGCGGGTTCGGTGAAAGACCGGGCTGCGCTGTCGATGATTGTCGAAGCGGAAAAACGTGGAGAAATTAAGCCTGGTGATGTGCTGATCGAGGCTACCAGCGGTAATACCGGAATTGCTCTGGCAATGATCGCCGCGCTGAAGGGCTACCGCATGAAGCTGCTGATGCCAGACAACATGAGCCAGGAGCGCCGAGCGGCGATGCGTGCTTACGGGGCTGAACTGGTTCTGGTGACGAAAGAGCAGGGGATGGAAGGCGCGCGTGACTTAGCTCTTGAAATGGCGCAGCGCGGAGAAGGTAAACTTCTCGACCAATTTAATAATCCGGATAACCCATACGCGCATTACACCACCACAGGACCGGAAATCTGGCAGCAGACGTCAGGTCGTATTACCCACTTTGTCTCCAGTATGGGAACAACAGGCACCATTACCGGTGTGTCGCGTTTTCTGCGTGAGCAAGAAAAAGCGGTTACCATCGTTGGCCTGCAGCCGGAAGAGGGCAGTAGTATTCCGGGAATTCGCCGCTGGCCTGCGGAATATATGCCGGGCATTTTTAACGCCTCGCTGGTGGATGAGGTATTGGATATTCATCAGAACGATGCGGAAAACACCATGCGCGCGCTGGCGGTGAAAGAGGGTGTGTTCTGCGGCGTCAGTTCCGGCGGCGCAGTAGCCGGAGCGATTCGCGTGGCCGAACAAAATCCGGGAGCGGTGGTGGTGGCGATCATCTGCGATCGCGGCGATCGCTACCTTTCAACCGGCGTGTTTGGCGAAGAGCACTTTAACCAGGGATCAGGGATTTAGTTTGTAGGCCTGATAAGCATAGTGGCATCAGGCAAACGTACGACACGATCGCCGGATGACGACGCAAAGCGTCTTATCCGGCCTGCCATAATCAATCGTTACGTTTTTCCACAAGCTTATCAAGGAATTGCCACAGCTTCTCATTCATCTGCTGATAATCCCATGCGCGCATCTCTTCAACGGAGCGGATGAAGCGCTTGCCTTTAGCTTCCGCCAGTTCTTGTTCGGAGTGTTGAATAAGCCCTTCTATAGCATCAGCCGTAAATTCCATATGGCACTGAAAACCATAGACGAAATTACCGTATTGTACGATTTGTCGCGGGCAGCCCTCGCTTGTGGCGAGAATTGTCGCCTGGTCGGTTAATCCAGGCATATCGTTGTGCCAGTGACCGACGGTAAGCGGTGAACCAAAATGGCTGAACAACGGATGCTGTTGGCCTGCTTCGGTCAGGGTGATCGGGTAGTGACCAATCTCTTTTTCCGGACTCTGGCACACCTTCGCACCCAGCGCTTCGCCGATTAACTGTGAACCCAGGCAGATCCCCACCACAATTTTACGTGCCGCAATCGCCTGATTGATCAGATGCTGCTCGGCCTGAGAATCAAAGTACGGACACTCTGCCAGCGTGGTTCGTGGTGACTGCGGACCGCCAAACACCACCAACATATCGAAGCCATCTGCGTTCGCAGGGACCGCTTCCCCGGCGTAAACGTGCGACCAGGTGATGGTATAGCCGCGTGATTCAGCCCACGGCAGATACGCGCCAGCAGATTCAAAAGACTCATGAATAACAAAATGAACTCGCACTTTTTCTCTCCTGTTAGCGCTTTAGCGCCTGATGGATATCAGTCGCCAGCTTATCAATGTCGCTGTCTGATAATGTTGACAGCGTAATGCGCAGGCCGTGCGCAGACGTATTGACGCCAAACACTTCGCCTTCGCGTACCAGCCAGCCGGACTTTGCCAGCGCAAAAGCGATCGCCTGGCTGTTATCTTCCAGCGGTAGCCACATATTCAGACCGTCACCAACGGGTAACTCAATGCCATGTCGCCGCAGAGCTGCCGTCAACTTTTGCTGCTGGGCGGCGTAAAATTGCTGAGTTTGCGCCAGCGTGTGTTGGTAAGTCTCGTCATTCAGGCAGGCGCAGGCCAAATCCTGCAGCAGATGGCTGACCCACTGACTGCCGGAGTTAAGCCTTAAACGTAGCTTCCCTGAAGTGAGCGGATCGCTGGCCACAATGGCCAGGCGTAAATCTGGTCCTAACGTTTTTGACATCGAGCGGACAACCGCCCAGTGCGTGGTTTCCTTCGCAATCACCGGATACCAGTGGCAAGCAGATAGCAGCGCAAAGTGGTCGTCGACAATCACCAGCGTCTGCGGATAGCGGGCCAGAATTTCCTGCAATTGCGCCGCGCGTGAGGCGCTCAGGCTGCATCCTGTCGGGTTATGCGCGCGCGGTGTCAGAATTACTGCCCGCGCGCCTTTCTGTAACGCGAGTTCCAGCTGGTCCGCCAGCATGCCTTCGCGGTCAACGCTGGCCGGGTTTGCTGAGAACCCGGCATAGCGCAGCATGTTGATGCTGCTTAAAAAGCATGGATCTTCTACGACAACGCTATCACCAGGCAGCAAATGGGCGCACAGTAGCCGTTCGATAGCATCAATGGCACCGCTGGTAATATCAATTTCCCCTTTGCCGGGCATTGCATTTTGCATCCATTCTGATGCCCACGCCTTAAGTCCAGGTGACACAGCGGCATCGCCGTACAAGCGCGGACTCTTATTTATCTTCGCAAAATAATTACTCAGGTCAGGAAGTCGCGAGGGCGCTGGATTACCGCCGGAAAGATCGATAAGCGGGGTATCCGGATTACCACCTTCCAGTGCTACGGGGGCAGTAATCCCCTTAATCACCGTACCGTTGCGTCCCAGGCTCTGTGCCAACCCGGAGGTGACCAGGCGTTTGTAAGCCGCCGCGACAGTATTGCGGTTCACGTTTAATTCCGTTGCCAGTTCCCGCACTGGCGGTAACGTTTCTCCCACTGCCAGCGTGCCTGTAGTGACATGTTGACGGATACTGTCAAAAATTTCGTTAGCGGTTTTTCCGTCGATCATTATTGACCTATGACAAAATGAATTTTAGCATATGACGATAATAGTGAGGCGTAGTCCCGCTGTCCAGCGAGAGGAGAAATTTATGGAGAAGGAGAGTGATATCCAGTCAGTGCTCTTCGACGACACGCATCGGGCGTTACAGACCGATATCGTCGCCGTTCAGTCACAGGTGGTTTATGGCAGCGTAGGTAACAGCATCGCCGTCCCGGCCATTAAAGCGCAGGGATTACGCGTGACGGCAGTACCTACGGTGCTGTTCAGTAATACCCCGCATTATGAAACCTTCTACGGCGGCGTTATTCCAGCAGACTGGTTTAGCGGTTATCTCCGCGCCTTAAACGAGCGTGATGCCTTGCGCGAGCTAAAGGCGGTGACGACAGGTTACATGGGCAGCGCGGAACAAATCGCCTTGCTGGCACAGTGGCTGAAAACCGTTCTGACCACGCATCCGGACCTGTGCATTTTGGTCGACCCCGTGATTGGCGATACGGATAGCGGTATGTATGTTAAAGCCGAAATTCCGGAGGCTTATCGTCAGCACCTGCTGCCGCTGGCTCAGGGGCTGACTCCAAATGTGTTCGAGCTGCAAATGCTGAGCGGAAAGCCGTGTCGTACGCTTGACGAAGCCATTACGGCGGCACAATCACTGCTCACTGACACCCTGAAATGGGTGGTGATCACCAGTGCGCCGGGGGATACGGAAGAGATTATTCATGTTGCGGTGGTGACGGCTGAAACGGTTGAGGTGTTAGCTCACCCGCGAGTGAAAACGGATCTGAAGGGGACTGGCGATCTGTTCTG
The DNA here is from genome assembly GCF_030333815.1 of Citrobacter sp. Cf136. Classification (NCBI taxonomy): domain Bacteria; kingdom Pseudomonadati; phylum Pseudomonadota; class Gammaproteobacteria; order Enterobacterales; family Enterobacteriaceae; genus Citrobacter; species Citrobacter sp. Cf136. Next base: position 29,007 of record NZ_JAOWFE010000032.1, read on the forward strand.
TGCCGAGCTGGTGAGCGGCCTTGTGATGGGGAAAGCGCTGACGACCGCGACGCACGATGCTGCACAGCGGGTGCTGGATGTGATGACGTGGACGCACCAGTGCGGTTGTGATGAATTAATTCTGCCACCGGCAGGGGAGGCGCGATGAAGAGTTACCGGCTGGTAGTTCGCCAGAATGGGCGTATGGTTGGACACTTTGATACCTGCGGGACAGCGGCACTGGAAGATATCTGCGTGGCGCGGGCTATGTTCGGCATTGCGGGTGGTTACGACTGTGAGTTGTTAGTGGCGGATTCGGAACGACGGATGCTGGAGAGCGGGCCGGAAGGGATGAAGATCCTGATGCGCGAGGCGTGTTATCGCCCGGTGACTGTACACATTTAATGGCGGATGAAGTGTATAAAAAAATGGCGCCAATCGGCGCCATTTTTCTCTGCGGCAAGAATTACTTCTTGATGCGGATAACCGGGGTTTCACCCACGGTCACGCTACCGGACAGTTTGATCAGTTCTTTGATTTCGTCCATGTTGGAGATAACAACCGGAGTCAGGGTAGACTTGGCTTTTTCTTCCAGCAGCGGCAGATCGAATTCAATAACCGGGTCGCCCACTTTCACGCGCTGACCTTCTTCAGCGATGCGTTTGAAGCCTTCGCCTTTCAGTTCAACGGTATCAATACCGAAGTGAACAAACAGCTCAATGCCGCTGTCGGATTCGATAGAGAAAGCGTGGTTGGTTTCAAAGATTTTGCCGATGGTGCCGTCAACAGGAGCAACCATTTTGTTACCGGTTGGTTTGATAGCGATGCCATCACCAACGATTTTTTCAGCAAAAACTACATCCGGCACGTCTTCGATGTTGACGATCTCGCCAGAGAGCGGAGCAACAATCTCAATAGTTCCGGTGTCTTTCTTATCATCAGAAACCAGAGATTTCAGTTTATCGAACAAACCCATGATCTTCTCCTAAGCAGTAAATTGGGCCGCATCTCGTGGATTAGCAGATTGTTTTTTCTTCAATGAACTTGTTAACCAGCGTCATTAACTCGTCCGTTGTCGGTTGAGCAAGAGCCTGCTCTGCTAACACCTTCGCATCTTCGAAGTTCGTGTTACGGATAATCTTCTTAATGCGCGGGATAGAAATGGCGCTCATAGAGAATTCGTCCAGACCCATCCCCAGCAACAGAAGTGTAGCACGTTCGTCGCCTGCAAGCTCACCACACATGCCAGTCCATTTGCCTTCAGCATGAGAAGCATCAATAACTTGCTTGATCAGCGTCAGCACAGATGGCGACATCGGTTGGTAAAGGTGTGAAATCATATCATTACCACGGTCAACTGCCAGGGTGTACTGCGTTAAATCATTGGTGCCGATACTAAAGAAATCAACTTCTTTGGCTAAATGACGCGCAATTGTTGCCGCAGCCGGTGTTTCCACCATCACGCCAATCTCAATGCTCTCGTCAAATGCTTTACCTTCGTCGCGCAGTTCCTGTTTGTAGATTTCGATCTCTTTGCGCAGTGCACGCACTTCTTCAACAGAGATGATCATTGGGAACATGATGCGCAGTTTACCGAAAGCAGAGGCGCGCAGAATCGCGCGAACCTGGTCACGCAGGATCTCTTTACGATCCATGGCGATACGCACGGCACGCCAGCCCAGGAACGGGTTCTCTTCTTTCGGGAAATTCATGTACGGCAGTTCTTTATCGCCGCCGATGTCCATGGTGCGAACGATGACCGCCTGAGAGCCACAGGCTTCAGCAACGGCTTTATACGCAGCAAACTGTTCTTCTTCAGTTGGCAGCGATTCACGGTCCATGAACAGGAATTCGGTGCGGTACAGACCCACACCTTCAGCGCCGTTACGTTCAGCGCCTTCAACGTCACGAACGGTACCGATATTGGCGCAAACTTCAACCTGATGTCCGTCCAGCGTGATAGCCGGCAGATCTTTCAGCTTAGCGAGTTCCGCTTTCTCGGTTGCAACCTGCTCCTGAACGGCACGCAGTTGCTCGATAACGTCGTTGGTCGGATTGACGTAAACCTGATTGTTTACGGCATCCAGAATCAGATAGTCGTCGTTTTTAACCTGAGAGGTGACGCTACCCGTACCGACGATGGCAGGCAGTTCCAGAGAACGCGCCATGATAGAGGTATGGGAGGTACGTCCGCCCGCGTCAGTAATGAAACCCAGCACCTTGTTCAGGTTCAGCTGTGCGGTTTCTGACGGGGTCAGGTCTGCGGCTACCAGGATAACTTCTTCCTGAATAGCGCTCAGGTCGATAATTGCCAGACCCAGGATGTTACGCAGCAGGCGTTTACCGATGTCACGTACGTCAGCCGCACGTTCTTTCAGGTATTCATCATCCAGCTCTTCCAGGGCTGTGGCCTGACCTTCGATAACTTCATGCGCGGCTGCATCAGCCGTCATGTGCTTATCTTTAATCAGGGCTATGATTTCCTGCTCCAGCTCCTCATCTTCGAGCAGCATGATATGCCCTTCAAAGATGGCTTCTTTTTCTTCACCGAACGTTTCACCAGCTTTGGTTTTGATCGCTTCCAGTTGCGCAGATGCCTTGGCACGACCGCTCAGAAAACGTTCAACTTCCTGATCAACCTTGTCGGCAGAAATTTTTTTCCGGTCAATGACGATTTCGTCTTCTTTCAGTAGCAATGCTTTACCGAAAGCGATACCCGGGGATGCTAAAATGCCTGAAATCATAACCCTACCTTACTTGTGACTGATATTTAAAAGAACTCGTTGAACTTACTCGAGTTCAGCCATCAGTTTAACCAGATGCTCAACTGCTTTCTGCTCGTCTTCACCTTCTGCGGACAGGGTAACAACGGTACCCTGAGTCAGGCCCAGAGTCTGCAGTTTAAACAGGCTTTTGGCGCTAGCGCTTTTGCCGTTGGAAGTCACAGTAATATCAGAAGTAAAGCCTTTTGCTTCTTTAACAAACTGAGCAGCAGGGCGAGTATGCAGACCGTTCGGAGCGGTAATGGTAACTTCTTGCTGGAACATTATATTTCCCCAACTTATAGGTTTAGTGTTGTGGAACTAAAGTCTAGCCTGGCGGTTCAACTTTAGCCTGTATTGTTAGCATCGGCGTAAACTGGACGCGACACAAAAGGAGTTCGGTGCAATCCGTTGCTGGCAACTTCTTGCCGCTGACGTTTCGTTCGTCATTAAACATTATGCCGCGAAAGGAAGAGTTGAACCAAATCATAAAATCGATTCAGCTAGCGCTTTTCCTGTAACGATTAATTTCGCGCATCAAAATAATTAGCTTGGTTAAATACCAGTTCTGGTGGGTTGAATCAATGCCAGGCGAGTTGAAACTTTGAAGCAGGCCACAAAAAAGCACCCAAATGGGTGCTTTTTTACGCGTTTTTAACATGCTGGCATTACTGTTGCAGTTCTTTCTCTGTGAAGAGATCGGCAAACAGTGCAGTGCTCAGATAACGCTCACCCGATGACGGTAGAATAACCACTATATTCTTATTGGTAAAGGTTTCATCTTCCTGCAGCTTAAGCGCGGCAGCAACAGCAGCGCCGGAAGAAATGCCCGCCAGAATACCTTCTTCTTCCATCAGGCGACGCGCAGTAGAGATTGCTTCATCATTGGTGATGGCGACGACTTTATCGATAAGTTTCAGATCAAGGTTGCCTGGAATGAAACCCGCGCCAATCCCCTGAATTTTATGTGGGCCCGGTTTAAGTTCTTCACCCGCCAGCGCCTGGGCGATAACCGGGGAGTCGGTAGGTTCAACCGCGACGGTGATCAGATCGGTTTTGCCTTTAGTGCCTTTGATATAACGGGTCACACCAGTCAATGTACCGCCGGTACCTACGCCGGAAATAAAGACATCAACCTGGCCATCGGTATCTTCCCAGATTTCCGGGCCGGTGGTTTTTTCGTGAATTTCCGGGTTCGCCGGGTTGCTGAACTGCTGCAGCAGCAGGAACTTCTCCGGATCGCTGGCGACAATTTCTTCCGCTTTCTGGATTGCACCCTTCATCCCTTTTGCGCCTTCGGTCAGCACCAGGTTCGCACCCAGAGCTTTCAAAAGCTTGCGGCGCTCAATGCTCATCGTTTCCGGCATGGTCAGAGTCAGTTTGTAACCGCGGGCTGCGGCAACGTAGGCTAGCGCAATCCCCGTGTTGCCGCTGGTCGGTTCTACCAGCTCAACACCCGGTTTCAGTACACCACGTTTTTCGGCATCCCAAATCATATTGGCACCGATACGGCATTTGACGCTAAAGCTCGGGTTACGAGATTCCACCTTCGCCAGAATGCGTCCGTTACCGATACGGTTCAGTCGAACCAGCGGCGTATGACCGATAGTCAGCGAGTTGTCTTCAAAAATCTTACTCATGGCCTGTCCTTAACTGTATGAAATTGGGATACCGCTTCAGCATACCTGTTGAGAAAGTATGGGGAAGTAAGGAAATCGCATATCTATATGCTGATGGGAAATAATGCCTTGCAGTATGGAATAAGAGCGGGCATAAGCCAGCCCGATTTTACACATTTTTGCATTACTTCCATAACGCGTGCTTAGCACGATAGCAGTCTACCCACATCGCCGTGGCACCACAAACCGCGACCGGCATGATGAACAGATTGAGCACCGGAATCATGGTGAACAGGCTGGTCAGCGCGCCGAACTGCATATTGGTGACTTTGCGTGTACGCAGCGCGACGCGCATCTCCTTAAAAGGCACCTTATGGTTATCAAACGGATAATCGCAGTACTGAATGGCCAGCATCCATGCGCTGAACAGGAACCACAGCACCGGGGCGAAGGTCTGCCCAATACCCGGAATGAAATAGAGGATCAGCAACACGATGGCGCGCGGGAGATACCACGCCAGCTTTTGCCATTCACGTTTCATAATACGGGGAATATCTTTCATGATGCCGAGAACACCGGTGTCAGGCGGTGTTGCGCCCGTTAAGCGCGCTTCCAGTTGTTCAGCCAGCAGACCGTTAAACGGCGCGGCAATCCAGTTGGCTATGGTGGAAAACAGGTAGCCGAACACCAGTAGTACGGAGATAGTGACAATCGGCCACAGCAAGTAGCTGAGCCACTGAAGCCAGTCAGGGACGTGACTCATCAGCGCGGGGATCCAGCTATCGAGTTGTGTGAATAGCCACCAGAATGCGCCGCCCATCAGCAGGATATTCACCAGCAAAGGCAGGATGACAAAGCGACGAATGCCCGGTTGGGTGATGAGCTTCCATCCCTGTGAAAAGTAATAAAGGCCACTGCGAGGTACGACTGCAGATGATGAAACCATGGTCAGGACATGCTCCTTGTTATATAAGCTCTGGTAAACTTTGCGTATCTTACCGGGTTGTTGAGCGTTAAGCTGTTCAGAAATGTTCGAAAAAACAGCAAAAAGCACAATTTTGTTCATCTTTATGCCGTGAAAGCCAAGAGTGCACTTGCACTTGGCGTAATCGACAAATACTCTTAGTGAGTAAATGTTTGCCGTGGTGGCAAGGTGTTAGAACAACAGAGAATATAATGATGCAGGATTTGCGTCTGATATTAATCATTGTTGGCGCGATCGCCATAATCGCTTTACTGGTACATGGTTTTTGGACTAGCCGTAAAGAGCGGTCTTCTATATTCCGCGATCGCCCACTGAAACGCATGAAGTCTAAACGTGAAGACGAGGATTCGTTCGACGACAACGTCGAGGAAGACGAAGGCGTGGGCGAAGTTCGCGTTCATCGTGTGAATCATGCTCCCGGTAACGCGCAGGAACATGGTGTTCCTCCTCAGTCGCCGCAACACCAGTACCAGCCGCCTTATGCGTCGGCTCAGCCGCGTCAACCCGCGCAGCAGCCTGCACAAGCGCCGGTACCGCCGCCGCATGCTCAGCCGCAGCCTGTACAACCGCAGCAGCCGGTGCAACATCAGCCTGTTCAGCAACAACCTGTACAGCAGCCGATGCAGCATCAGCCCGTTGCTCCGCAGGTTCAGCAGCCCGTGCAGCAAGCACCGCAACCTGCGACGCAGACTTTCCAGCCCGCAGAGCCTGCCGTTGAACATCAACCGCAGCCTGAGCCGGTAGTTGAAGAAGCGCCTGCTGCTGAAAAACCTCAGCGTAAAGAAGCGGTCATTATTATGAACGTTGCGGCGCATCACGGTAGCGAGCTCAACGGTGAAGTGCTGCTCAATAGCATTCAGCAAGCCGGTTTTAAATTTGGCGATATGAATATTTTCCATCGTCATTTGAGCCCGGATGGCAGCGGTCCGTCGCTGTTCAGCCTTGCCAATATGGTTAACCCAGGAACGTTTGACCCCGAAATGACGGGTGATTTCAGCACCCCTGGCGTAACTATTTTTATGCAGGTTCCGTCCTATGGGGACGAGCTGCAAAACTTTAAGCTGATGCTGCAGTCCGCACAGCACATCGCCGATGAAGTGGGTGGTGTGGTGCTTGACGATCAACGTCGCATGATGACGCCGCAGAAACTGCGCGAGTATCAGGACCGCATCCGCGAAGTTAAAGAATCTCGCGCCTGATTCTCCTTTGGCGTGACATCTCCTTGCTAAACCCCCGCCTGTCGGGGGTTTTTTATCATTGATGGTGCGATATGGAATCAATCGAACAACAACTGACAGAACTGCGAACCACGCTTCGCCATCATGAGTATCTCTACCATGTGATGGACGCGCCGGAAATTCCCGATGCGGAATACGATCGTCTGCTGCGCGAACTCCGCGAGCTGGAAGCGCAGCATCCGGACCTTATTACCCCTGACTCGCCAACCCAACGCGTTGGCGCCGCCCCGTTAACGGCTTTCAGTCAGATTCGCCATGAAGTGCCGATGCTGTCGCTGGATAACGTGTTTGATGAAGAGAGTTTTCTCGCCTTTAACAAGCGCGTACAGGACCGACTGAAGAGTACGGACAAACTAACCTGGTGCTGTGAGCTGAAGCTTGACGGGCTGGCGGTGAGTATTCTCTATGAAAACGGCGTGCTGGTTAGCGCCGCAACGCGCGGCGATGGCACCACCGGGGAAGACATTACCTCGAACGTGCGCACCATTCGTGCGATCCCGTTAAAACTGCGCGGCGATAACATTCCGACGCGTCTGGAAGTGCGCGGCGAGGTGTTCCTGCCGCAGGCCGGGTTTGAAAAAATCAACGAAGAGGCCCGCCGTACTGGCAACAAAGTGTTTGCTAACCCGCGTAATGCGGCGGCTGGGTCATTACGCCAGCTCGATCCGCGTATCACTGCGAAGCGACCGCTTACTTTCTTCTGCTATGGCGTTGGTGTGCTGGAAGGTGGTGTGTTGCCCGATACCCATCTGGGCCGTCTGCTGCAATTTAAAGAGTGGGGATTGCCGGTGAGCGACAGAGTGGCGCTTTGCGACTCTCCGGAGGAAGTACTTGCTTACTATCATAAGGTTGAAGAAGACCGACCGACGCTGGGATTCGATATCGATGGTGTGGTGATCAAAGTCAACTCTATGGCCTTGCAGGAACAACTGGGTTTTGTTGCCCGCGCGCCGCGTTGGGCGGTGGCCTTTAAGTTCCCGGCGCAGGAGCAGATGACCTTTGTCCGCGATGTTGAGTTTCAGGTTGGACGTACAGGGGCGATTACGCCTGTCGCCCGCCTTGAGCCAGTTCAGGTTGCCGGGGTGTTGGTCAGTAACGCCACCTTGCACAATGCGGATGAAATTGAGCGTCTTGGTTTGCGTATTGGCGATAAAGTCGTCATTCGCCGTGCGGGCGATGTCATCCCGCAGGTAGTGAACGTCGTGCTTTCCGAGCGCCCGGACAATACCCGCGAAATCGAGTTTCCCACCCACTGTCCGGTATGCAACTCTGACGTTGAGCGTGTGGAAGGCGAAGCGGTCACTCGTTGTACCGGAGGTTTAATCTGCGGGGCACAGCGGAAGGAATCATTGAAACACTTCGTTTCCCGCCGTGCGCTGGACGTCGACGGCATGGGCGACAAAATTATCGATCAACTGGTCGAGAAAGAGTATGTCCATACGCCAGCGGATCTCTTCACGCTGACCGCAGGTAAGCTGACCGGTCTTGATCGCATGGGGCCGAAGTCGGCGCAAAACGTAGTGAATGCGCTGGAAAAAGCGAAAGAGACCACGTTTGCCCGTTTCCTCTATGCGCTGGGTATTCGTGAAGTCGGCGAAGCGACGGCTGCAGGTCTGGCTGCATATTTCGGCACGCTCGACGCGCTGGAAGCCGCCTCTGTTGAAGAGCTGCAAAAAGTGCCGGATGTCGGCATCGTGGTGGCGACCCACGTGTTTAATTTCTTTGCCGAAGAGAGTAACCGCGAGGTGATCGTCCAGCTTTTGGAGCAGGGGATTCACTGGCCAGCGCCGGTGGTTATCAACGCTGAAGAAATCGACAGCCCCTTTGCGGGTAAGACGGTGGTGCTGACCGGGAGCCTGAGCCTGATGTCACGCGATGATGCCAAAGCACGACTGACCGAGCTGGGGGCAAAAGTGGCCGGTAGCGTGTCGAAGAAAACCGATCTAGTGATTGCGGGGGAAGCGGCGGGCTCTAAACTGGCAAAAGCGCAGGAGTTGGGCATTGAAGTGATCGACGAAGCTGAAATGATCCGCTTACTGGGTGCCTGAGATGGAAAAAGAGCAGCTGGTTGAAATCGCCAATACCGTGATGCCCTTTGGCAAATATAAAGGGCGTCGGCTGATTGATGTACCGGAAGAGTATCTGCTGTGGTTTGCCCGTAAGGATGAATTCCCGCCGGGCAAGCTCGGCGAACTGATGCAAATCACGCTGCTGATTAAAACTGAAGGGCTGACGCAACTGGTGCAGCCCCTGAAACGCCCGCTTTAAGCCTTTGCGGCGCGGCTTTTCTGCTGCGCCTGTAATGCGTCCGTCTGTTGCTTGTAGCGACGTGCCAGCACCGCACAAACCATCAACTGAATTTGATGGAAGATCATCAGCGGCAGCACCATCATTCCTATCACTGACGTCGGGAACAGAATATTTGCCATTGGGATCCCATTCGCCAGGCTCTTTTTCGATCCGCAAAAGACAATGGTGATCTCATCGGCCTTGTTGAAGCCGCATTTACGCGCAACAAAGACGTTGATGCCAATCACGATTGCCAGCAATACGATGCTGACCACCACGATAAACAGCAGTGAGCCAATCCCCACTTTGTGCCAGATCCCGTTAACCACGGCTTCACTGAAGGCGGAGTAAACCACCAGTAAAATGGATGATTGATCCGTTTTTGCAATCCATTTTTTATGTCGGGACACCCAGTTACCAATCCACGGACGCGAAAGATGTCCCAGTACGAACGGCAGCAGCAGCTGCAGCATGATTTTCCCCACCTGCTCCAGGCTGCCTTCTGCGCCATGCATATTCATGACCAGGCCAACCAGCAACGGCGAGAGAAAAATACCCAGCAGGCTGGAGGCCGAAGCTGAACACACGGCGGCGGCAACGTTCCCCCCCGCCAGCGACGTAAAGGCGATTGCCGACTGCACCGTGGCCGGCAAAATACACAGGTACAGGAAACCGGTGTACAGCATCGGGTCAACATTAACCGGCGCCCACCAGGCGAACAGAACGCCCAGCACCGGGAAAACAACAAACGTGCTGCACATCACCCACAGATGCAAACGCCAGTGACTACCGCCGGCAATAATTGCCTCACGAGAGAGCTTGGCCCCGTGCATAAAAAACAGCAGGGCAATGGCGGCGGTGGTTAAGCCTTCAAAGAAAGGCACAAAGCCACCTTCGGCTGGGAAAAAGGACGCCAGTAATACGACCGTAATCAACGTAATCGTGAACGGATCAAGGATACGAAAAAGTTTCATAAAAGCTCCTGAAATTCAGTAGCAACATTTTGCGTTTTTCCATTTGAGAAATAAAATTGATTTATTGCATCCATATATGAATCGAATAGATGAATTACTCTCTGCGTCAGCTCCGTATCTTTGTTACCGTCGCTCAGGCCAAAAGCTTTAGCCGGGCGGGGGATATTATTGGCTTAAGCCAGTCTGCGGTCAGCCACAGCGTTAAAGAGCTTGAAGCTCAGACGGGGGTGCGGTTGTTAGATAGAACAACGCGGGAAGTGGTGCTGACGGAAGCGGGGCACCAGTTGGCGACGCGCCTGGAACGTATTCTGGATGAACTGCACAGCACGCTGCGTGAAGCAGGCCAGGTGGGGACACAGTTAACCGGAACGGTGCGTGTTGCCGCCAGCCAGACAATCTCTGCTCACCTTATTCCACAGTGTATTGCCCAGAGTAATGAGCTTTATCCTGCGATCGATTTTGTGCTGCACGACAGGCCCCAGCAGTGGGTGCTGGAAAGTATTCGCCAGGGAGAGGTGGATTTTGGCATTGTGATAGATCCTGGTGCTGTGACCGACCTGCAATGTGAAGCCGTACTGTCCGAACCGTTCCTGCTGCTGTGTCGCGAGGATCATCCGTTAGCCCAACGTGAGTGGGTGAACTGGCAGGATTTGTATCACGAACGTTTGGTGTTACAGGATTACGCTTCCGGTAGTCGACCGCTGATCGATGCGGCGTTGGCCCATTTTTCCATTGATGCCAACATCGTTCAGGAGATTGGTCATCCCGCCACGCTGTTCCCGATGGTGGAGGCGGGGATTGGCATCAGTGTGCTGCCCGCGCTGGCGCTCCCCTTACCGCAGGGCAGTCACTTGCAGGTTAAGCGCCTGACGCCGGTAGTTGAACGGCAACTGATGCTGGCTCGACGTAAAAACCGCTCTTTATCAACCGCGGCTCAGGCGCTGTGGGACGTGGTGCGTATGCAGGCCAGTGAATTAACCGCTGGTCGTGCCCGCGATCCGTTGTATCAGATATAAATATCGACCTGATGTTGGTCGGAAGCCGTGTTGATGCCCTCAGCTTTTCTCTGATCGGCGCTTTGCTTTTGCTGTGACTCCTCGGCCTGCCGTCGTAACAGTTGAGCCAGCTGTGCTTGTAACATTTTGATTTGTGTCTGAATAAGTTCCTGCTGTTCGCGCTTCTGCTCAACGCTGCCACTACTATTGGGAATATCTTTGAGCTGCTGAGTTAGCTTGGTTATCTTTTGGGTGACTTGTGCAATCTGAGCGGAGATGTCATTCCCGGCTGGGGCTTTTCCACCACCACTACTGCTTTGAACAGTTGGGGTGGAAACGTTAATCGTTGTCATACGGATTCCTCACGCCATAAAACATGAGTATCGGCATTAGTGAACAGAACTTCAGTTACAATATGGCGGAGCGGAGTTTAATAATAAAAGTTCCAAATCTTCATGTATCTCTATTCCTGTGCCATTTCTGGCCCGAAAAAAATGTGATTTCAGGCTGGTTTAGGGCGACTCATCGATACCGATTTACTATCGGTTGTCGGGATAAACGGTATTGGTAATCGATTGCGTAGTCTCGCTATAACAGTGCGGTACGCGACATTATTTTCGACTACTCAGTATTAAGGATATCTCATGAGTCACTCTCTTTTCTCGCAAAATCCCTGGTATAGCGCCGACATCATTCGTAGTTACAAACCCGATTTCACCCCGCGCGTAGCCTTTATTCTTGGCTCTGGCCTCGGTGCTCTGGCGGATCAAATCGAGGATGCAGTGGCCATCTCTTACGAAAAATTGCCGGGATTCCCTGTCAGTACTGTACATGGTCATGCCGGTGAGCTGGTGCTGGGAAATCTGGCGGGTATTCCGGTGGCCTGTATGAAAGGGCGTGGGCATTTTTATGAAGGTCGCGGCATGACGGTGATGACCGACGCCATTCGCGCCCTGAAGCTGCTGGGCTGCGAACTGTTATTTTGTACTAATGCCGCAGGTTCTTTGCGCCCCGAAGTCGGACCAGGTAGTCTCGTTGCGCTTAGCGATCACATTAATACGATGCCAGGTACACCAATGGTCGGACTAAACGATGAGCGTTTTGGTGAGCGATTCTTTTCGCTGGCGAATGCCTATGATGCTGACTATCGTGCGATCCTGCAAACCGTCGCCGCAGAAGAAGGGTTTCCGCTGAGCGAAGGGGTGTTTGTTTCTTATCCGGGACCGAACTTTGAAACGGCGGCAGAAATCCGCATGATGCAAATTATTGGCGGCGACGTGGTGGGGATGTCGGTGGTGCCTGAAGTTATCTCTGCGCGCCACTGCGGTCTGAAAGTGGTTGCGGTGGCTGCCATCACCAACCTGGCGGAAGGTTTGGGGGATGTGAAGTTATCTCACGCACAGACGTTGGCTGCAGCGGAACTCTCCCGGCAGAACTTCATCAATCTGATCTGTGGCTTCTTGCGCAAACTGGCCTGAATAATTAAAACATGACCCCGCTTGCGGGGTCTTACTTTATGGCAAGGAACGGAAAAATGGGTATCGCATCTCGCTTAAAGCTCATGTCGTTTTTGCAATATTTCATCTGGGGAAGCTGGCTGGTAACCCTGGGTTCTTACATGATTAACACCCTGGATTTTACCGGCGCGAATGTGGGTATGGTCTACAGCTCGAAAGGGCTGGCAGCGATTATTATGCCGGGCATTATGGGGATCATCGCCGATAAGTGGCTGCGTGCCGAGCGCGCTTATATGCTGTGCCATCTGGTGTGTGCTGGCGTGTTGCTGTACGCCACAACCGTTACCGATCCACAGACCATGTTCTGGGTAATGTTGGTTAACGCGATGGCGTATATGCCGACGATTGCGTTATCGAACAGCGTCTCATATTCATGCCTTGCACAATCGGGTCAGGATCCGGCCACCGCGTTCCCGCCAATTCGTGTATTTGGCACGATAGGTTTTATTGTGGCGATGTGGACGGTCAGCTTAATGGGGCTGGAACTGAGCAGCGCACAGCTTTATATCGCTTCAGGCGCATCGCTGCTGCTGGCTCTGTATGCGCTGACGTTACCAAAAATACCGGTTGCGGAGAAAAAAGAGTCCGCCACGCTGGCCAGTAAACTGGGGCTGGATGCGTTTGTTTTGTTTAAAAATCCGCGCATGGCAATTTTCTTTTTGTTTGCCATGATGCTGGGGGCGGTGCTGCAAATTACCAACGTCTTTGGCAATCCGTTCCTGCATGATTTTGCTCGTAACCCTGAGTTTGCCAACAGCTTTGTGGTGAAATATCCCTCCATTTTGCTGTCAGTTTCGCAGATGGCGGAAGTGGGTTTTATCCTCACTATTCCATTCTTCCTTAAACGCTTTGGCATTAAAACAGTGATGCTGATGAGTATGCTGGCGTGGACGCTGCGCTTTGGCTTTTTTGCCTTTGGCGATCCGTCTCCGTTTGGCTTTGTGCTGCTGCTGATGTCGATGATCGTTTACGGCTGCGCGTTTGATTTCTTCAACATCTCCGGATCGGTATTTGTCGAGCAGGAGGTTGACTCAAGCATTCGCGCCAGCGCCCAAGGATTGTTTATGACGATGGTAAATGGCATTGGTGCGTGGGTGGGTTCAATCCTGAGCGGGATGGCGGTGGACTATTTTTCTGTCGATGGCGTCAAGGATTGGCAAACTATCTGGCTGGTGTTTGCCGCTTACGCGCTGGTCCTGGCGGTTATCTTTGCATTGTTCTTTAAATATAAGCATGAGCCTGAACGACTAGCGCAGAAATCACTGGCACATTAATGCTCCTTTAGCGGCGGGTTCTGATACCCGCCGTTTCATTTTCTGCGATGCAATGTGGTAACTTTGCGCATTAATATTCACTCAGGAGCGCATTATCCATGGAACGCACGCACCGCATCGATCTGAAGTTACTGCGTTATTTTCTTGCCGTCGCAGAAGAACTGCATTTTGGACGCGCTGCTGCTCGCCTGAATATGTCGCAACCGCCCCTCAGTACGCATATTAAAGAGCTGGAACAACAGCTCGGCACGTTGCTATTTATCCGTCATTCCCGCAGCGTGGCGTTAACCCACGCCGGAAAAATTTTGATGGAAGAATCGCGCAGACTGTTATCCAGTGCTAATCAGGCGCTGGCACGAGTGGAACAGATTGGTCGCGGTGAGGCAGGGCGAATTGAGCTAGGCGTCATTGGTACCGCAATGTGGGGAAAAATGCGTCCGGTGATGCGGCGTTTTCTGAAGGAAAATCCCAACGTTGAGGTGCAGTTTCGCGAGAACATGCCCGCAATGCAGATGACGATGCTGGAAAGACGTGAACTGGATGCGGGGATTTGGCGCATGGCTACTGAACCCTCTCCCGGATTTACCAGCCTGCGCTTACATGAATCCTCATTTTTGGTGGCCATACCGGAAGAACATGCTCTTACCGCCTGTGAATCCGTACCGCTGGAAGCGTTGAGAAATGAATATTTTGTCACGATGCCCTCCATTCATACCGACTGGGCATTTTTGCAGCGAGTTTGCCTGAGCGCTGGATTTTCCCCGATGATTATCCGTGAGGTGAGGGAGCCGCAAACGGTGCTGGCGATGATCAGTATGGGGATTGGTATTACGTTAATTGCTGACAGTTATGCGCAGATGAGTTGGCCAGGCGTGGTATTCCGACCGTTAGAGGAACGTATTCCGGCGGATTTATATATTGTGTATGACCAACAGCAGGCTACACCCGCGCTGGAGAAACTGGTAGCGGCATTGACGATGTGATATCTGTGCCGGATGGCGACTAACGTCTTATCCGGCCTACGAAGAGAGTATTGTCGGTAGGCCTGATAAGCGTAGCGCATCAGGCAGTTGTATAAATCGCAGATAGCAAAAAGGCGCCGCCAGCGCCCTTTTTACATTGGTGGGTCGTGCAGGATGACTCGCTTCGCTCGCCCTTCGGGCCATCGCCGTAACCGGCTCCGTTGTTTCGTTGCGCTCAACACCGAACCTGCGGCAGGTTCAAATCTTACAAATCGCAGATAGCAAAAAAGCGCCTTTAGGGCGCTTTTTTACATTGGTGGGTCGTGCAGGATGACTCGCTTTGCTCGCCCTTCGGGCCGTCGCCGTAACCGGCTCCGTTGTTTCGCTGCGCTCAACACCGAACCTGCCGCAGGTTCGAATCTTACAAATTGCAGATAGCAAAAAGGCGCCTTTAGGGCGCCTTTTTACATTGGTGGGTCGTGCAGGATGACTCGCTTCGCTCGCCCTTCGGGCCGTCGCCGTAACCGGCTCCGTTGTTTCGCTGCGCTCAACACCGAACCTGCGGCAGGTTCGAATCTTACAAATCGCAGATAGTAAAAAAGCGCCTTTAGGGCGCTTTTTTACATTGGTGGGTCGTGCAGGATTCGAACCTGCGACCAATTGATTAAAAGTCAACTGCTCTACCAACTGAGCTAACGACCCGAAGTGGTGGGTGATGACGGGATCGAACCGCCGACCCCCTCCTTGTAAGGGAGGTGCTCTCCCAGCTGAGCTAATCACCCACTTCGGTACTTCAATTTTATCGTAAGAAATCCAGCTGGCGAGAAAGTGGTGGGTGATGACGGGATCGAACCGCCGACCCCCTCCTTGTAAGGGAGGTGCTCTCCCAGCTGAGCTAATCACCCACTTCTCAATTTCTTACTCTACACGGCGGAGACTACATAAAGTAGTTGGTGGGTGATGACGGGTTCGAACCGCCGACCCCCTCCTTGTAAGGGAGGTGCTCTCCCAGCTGAGCTAATCACCCCCGCTGTGTGGAGTCGCATTATAGGGAGAGTTGAAAATGAGTCAACGCATTTTCTAAAGAATTTGTTCGTTCGTCGTAAATTTAAACAAAACGATCGCAAATCAATCCATGCAGCATGATTTGTATACGAAAATGGCAAAGCGTGATGTTCCAACCTGAACAACATTGAGGAATCAGACCACAGTGATAGAATACGAGCCTGATAATCTTCCCAGGATTTGCCGGTTGTCGGCATCTTTATAAACGTAAGGCCATTTCATGAAAATCAAAACTCGCTTCGCGCCAAGCCCGACAGGTTACCTGCACGTCGGTGGTGCGCGTACTGCTCTATATTCCTGGCTTTTTGCACGTAACCATGACGGTGAGTTTGTGCTGCGTATTGAAGACACCGATCTCGAACGCTCCACTCCGGAAGCTATTGAAGCCATTATGGATGGCATGAACTGGCTGAATCTGGAATGGGATGAAGGCCCGTACTTCCAGACCAAACGTTTTGATCGCTACAACGCCGTGATTGATGAGATGCTGGAAGCCGGTACCGCGTACAAATGCTACTGCTCCAAAGAACGTCTGGACGCGCTGCGTGAAGAGCAGATGGCAAACGGTGAGAAGCCTCGTTACGACGGTCGCTGCCGCCACGGTCATGAACATCATGCTGATGATGAACCATGCGTGGTGCGTTTTGCCAACCCGCAGGATGGATCCGTTATTTTTGATGACCAGATCCGTGGGCCGATCGAATTCAGCAACCAGGAGCTGGACGATCTGATCATCCGCCGTACCGACGGTTCCCCGACCTACAACTTCTGTGTGGTGGTCGACGACTGGGATATGGAAATCACTCACGTTATTCGTGGTGAAGACCATATCAACAACACTCCGCGCCAGATAAACATCCTGAAAGCGCTGAATGCGCCGGTACCGGTTTATGCACACGTGTCGATGATCAACGGCGACGATGGTAAAAAACTTTCTAAACGTCACGGTGCGGTCAGCGTTATGCAGTATCGCGACGACGGTTACCTTCCGGAAGCGCTGCTGAACTATCTGGTGCGTCTGGGCTGGTCCAGCGGCGATCAGGAAATCTTCACCCGTGAAGAGATGATCAAACTGTTTTCCCTTGGTGCGGTGAGTAAGTCTGCCAGTGCGTTCAACACCGAAAAACTGCAGTGGCTGAACCATCACTACATTAATGCGCTGGCACCGGAATATGTGGCAACGCATCTGCAATGGCACATTGAGCAGGAAAATATCGACACTCGCGTCGGCCCGCAGCTGTCTGAGCTGGTTAAACTGCTGGGTGAGCGCTGCAAAACGCTGAAAGAGATGGCGCAGAGCTGCCGTTACTTCTACGAAGATTTTGCTGAGTTCGACGCGGACGCCGCGAAGAAACACCTGCGTCCGGTAGCACGTCAGCCACTGGAAGTGGTTCGCGATAAACTGGCTGCTATCAGCGAGTGGACGGCAGAAAACGTGCACCACGCGATTCAGGCGACCGCTGATGAGCTGGAAGTGGGTATGGGTAAAGTTGGGATGCCGCTGCGCGTAGCCGTAACCGGTGCGGGTCAGTCTCCGGCGTTAGACGTCACAGTGCATGCGATTGGTAAATCCCGCAGCATTGAGCGTATTAATAAAGCGCTGGCGTTTATTGCTGAGCGTGAAAGCCAGCAGTAAGCTCGGTTGAGCGATGAAACAACGGCAGGAGCGCATCCTGCCGTTTTTTTTGCCTGTTATTCAGACTCATCAATACCCAGACGGGTAAGGAAAGTGCGAATACCTTCGCGAGAAATATACATTGCCAGCTTTTCTTGTTCCGTTGGGGACATGTTGTCCAGTGCGCTAATTATCTGGCGACAGGCGTGGCTACGCACCACGTGGTTGTATTCTGCCAACGGTTCCTCTGCCTGATAAATTTCAGGTACTTTGCGAAAAGCCGGAATATTGAGCAGAAACGTGCGGACGCTGGAGTCGATATGAATCAGCCTTGCACGACCCCCTTTAACGCCGGGAAACTTTTCGGTGGTCCAGTTTTGTTCTCTGATCCAACGATTGACGGTTTGTTTGGCAACTCCGAGACAGTCCGCCAGTTCTTCGGTCGTCATTTTGCTGCGTAATTTTTTCATATTATTTGTTGTCGCGGATCCCTAAGCGTTGTAATAAACCCGTAATGCCTTCACGCAGGATCAGTGACGTAAACATTTTCTGTTCTGAAGGAGTCATCTCTTTGGCGAGCCTAATCAGTAGAGCTTCGATAGAGGTATCGCCTGATAACGATAAATTATCTGATAAACCTTCGGCTGAACGCTCAGCGCTGCGAATGTATTCACGAACTTGTTCGGTGACGTGAACCAGACGCGCTTTACCGCCCTGTACGCCTGGTTTTGGTGATGTAGCCCAACCCTCCTTGCGCACCCATTTATTGATGGTCTGTCGGCTGTATCCGGTCAGATTAGCAAGTTCTTCTGGCGTCATCCGTTCCTTGAACATAACGATTCCCTGAATAGTCGTGGGGTTAATTAGTGGCTCATTTTATAGCACCATTTTAGTAGAAACCGTGACGCGTTTAACTACTGAATGCGAGTTGTTGCGCAATGTTCTTCATTTGACTGCTTTTTCAGCGATTGAATTCTATGAGTTAATTTTGCCGTTGACACACGCGAAGGGAATTCATATGATGCCGCCCGTCAACTCGACAAGCTTTACGTAATGGGGCTATAGCTCAGCTGGGAGAGCGCTTGCATGGCATGCAAGAGGTCAGCGGTTCGATCCCGCTTAGCTCCACCAAATTTTATCCCAACGAATTTGGTATATACGTAAAAGCATCGTGGGGCTATAGCTCAGCTGGGAGAGCGCTTGCATGGCATGCAAGAGGTCAGCGGTTCGATCCCGCTTAGCTCCACCAAAATTTAAACCCTCGCTGAAAAGCGGGGGTTTTTTGTTTCTGCATCCTGTCGATTCTTACCGGTATCTCTCTGCTCTGCTGAATAGCAGGCATAAAAAAAGCCGGGGAAATTCCCCGGCCTTATCACTACGACGTTGTCTTACGCTTACAGCACCAGTGCTGCGATAGATGCAGACAGTACGCTCACCAGCGTAGAGCCATACACCAGCTTCAGACCAAAGCGGGAAACTACGTTACCTTGCTCTTCGTTCAGGCCTTTAATCGCACCGGCGATAATACCGATAGAAGAGAAGTTAGCGAAGGAGACCAGGAACACAGAGATGATGCCTTCAGCGCGCGGAGAGAGCGTAGAGGCGATTTTCTGCAGGTCCATCATCGCAACGAATTCGTTGGAAACAAGTTTTGTCGCCATGATACTGCCCACCTGCAGCGCTTCGCTGGACGGAACACCCATTACCCATGCAACCGGATAGAAGATGTAACCCAGGATGCCCTGGAAGGAGATGCTGTAGCCAAACCAGCCGGTCACGGTGGCAAACAGGGCGTTCAGGGCAGCAATCAGCGCGATGAAACCAATCAGCATCGCCGCAACGATAATTGCCACTTTGAAACCTGCCAGGATGTATTCACCCAGCATTTCGAAGAAACTCTGACCTTCATGCAGGTTAGACATCTGGATATTTTCTTCGCTGGCATCAACGCGGTAAGGGTTGATCAGCGACAGCACGATAAAGGTGCTGAACATGTTCAGTACCAGCGCCGCAACAACGTACTTCGGCTCCAGCATGGTCATGTACGCGCCGACGATAGACATGGAAACGGTAGACATCGCCGTTGCAGCCATGGTGTACATACGGTTGCGAGACATTTTGCCGAGAATATCTTTATAGGCGATAAAGTTCTCGGACTGACCCAGGATCAGAGAGCTGACGGCGTTGAAGGATTCCAGCTTGCCCATACCGTTCACTTTGGAAAGCAGGTAACCAATTGCGCGGATAATAACCGGCAGCACACGGATATGCTGAAGGATACCGATCAGGGCGGAGATAAAGACGATAGGGCACAGCACTTTCAGGAAGAAAAATGCCAGGCCTTGATCATTCATGCTGCCGAAGACGAAGTTCGTCCCCTCGTTGGCAAAACCGAGCAGTTTTTCGAACATTTCGGAGAAGCCTTTTACGAAGCCCAGGCCGACGTTGGAGTTCAGGAAGAACCACGCCAGTAACACTTCAATAACAAGCAGTTGAATAACATAACGAATGCGAATCTTTTTACGGTCACTGCTTACCAGCAGCGCAAGGATCGCAACAACGGCCAATGCCAATACAAAATGAAGGACGCGGTCCATATTTGCTCCAAATATGAGGCAGGTTTAGTTTTCGTGCACATTCTATGTAACAACCATAAAGAAAACGAGATCAAACACACACTATAATAAGGACCTGTGACGAGATTCAAAATTAGTGATCGGTGATACACTTCCGTTATGCTTTGTATCGAAGTGAAAAGTTATGTCATTGTGCTAATCTATAACAATAATTAAACATTTTACCGTTTTTCCCAGAATCCTTATCGATCCATAGACAAACACTATCAGAGAAATCAACTTCACCCATCAAAATGAATTTGATAATCATTCTCAATAGGCGTAGCTTGAAACATAGCAAAGGCTATGTTTCTGAGGCACTAAAATGACTAACGATCGCGTTGAGAGTAGCAGTGGACGGGCAGCGCGCAAGTTGAAGCTCGCATTAATGGGACCTGCGTTCATCGCGGCGATCGGCTATATCGATCCGGGCAACTTCGCCACCAACATCCAGGCAGGGGCCAGCTTTGGCTATAAACTGTTGTGGGTGGTGGTCTGGGCAAATCTGATGGCGATGCTGATCCAGGTGCTATCGGCAAAGCTTGGCATTGCCACGGGTAAAAATCTGGCGGAACAAATTCGCGATCACTATCCTCGTCCGGTGGTGTGGTTCTACTGGGTGCAGGCCGAAATTATCGCCATGGCGACAGACCTTGCTGAATTCATTGGTGCCGCGATTGGCTTTAAGTTGATCCTCGGCGTGTCGTTATTGCAGGGGGCCGTGCTCACCGGTATCGCGACTTTTTTGATTCTGATGTTGCAGCGCCGCGGGCAAAAACCGCTGGAAAAAGTGATTGGCGGCTTGCTGCTGTTTGTGGCTGCGGCTTACATTGTGGAATTGATCTTTTCCCAGCCGAACTTCGCGCAACTTAGCAAGGGGATGGTTATCCCGAGCCTACCTAATTCCGAAGCGGTGTTCCTCGCCGCAGGCGTGCTCGGCGCAACTATCATGCCGCATGTCATTTATCTGCACTCTTCCTTAACCCAGCATCTGCACGGCGGAACACGTCAACAGCGCTATGCGGCCACGAAATGGGATGTGGCTATCGCCATGACGATTGCCGGATTTGTCAATCTGGCGATGATGGCGACGGCTGCCGCTGCATTTCATTTTAGCGGGCATACCGGTATTGCCGATCTCGATCAAGCGTATTTGACCCTTGAACCGCTGTTGAGTCACGCTGCGGCGACAGTGTTCGGTTTAAGCCTGGTGGCTGCGGGACTTTCTTCTACCGTGGTCGGTACGCTGGCGGGGCAGGTGGTGATGCAAGGGTTTATCCGTTTTCACATTCCGCTTTGGGTTCGCCGTACGGTTACCATGATGCCATCCTTTATTGTGATTCTGATGGGATTAGATCCAACGCGTATTCTGGTGATGAGCCAGGTGTTGCTCAGTTTTGGTATTGCACTGGCGCTGGTGCCGCTGTTGATTTTCACCAGCAACAGTCAGCTGATGGGCGATTTGGTGAATACCCGATGGGTAAAACAGGTAGGCTGGGTGATTGTTGTGCTGGTGGTGACGCTCAATATCTGGCTGTTGGTAGGAACCGCTCTCGGTTTGTAAAAACAAAAGGGCCTGCGGGCCCTTTTGTTACATTAATGGTGGTGTCCGTGACCTCGGCCCTTTCCGCGACCGCGGTGGTCGTCACGGTCATTCCAGCCTTCACGGTAGCCGCGCTCATAAGCTTTGCGTTTATCCCAACCGCGATGATAGCCATTGTCATGACGCCACCAGCGATTTTTGCGCCACTCATAGTTATGGTGCCAGTAATCCCGGTCGCGCCAGCGGCCGCCATCCCAGTAGTTACCGTAGTTATCGCGATCGCCAATTTGCAATTTTATTGATGGCAGCAGGGTGATTTCGCCGGCGTTCGCGGCCAGCGGTGTAAAAGCCAATAAGACTGCCGCCAGAATCAGTGACCTGAACATGTTTTCTCTCCTTCACGATCGAGCCGTAGCCGGCCTGTTAATACAATATTACGGGGCAGTAAAGCCCCGTTTCATCGCCTTAACTCTTAAATCGCAAGTGAGAGCACTTTTTGTTAATAAATGTGTCTTTATTTCAATCAACTCAGGATAGCATCAATCTCCGCGCACTCTTCAGACGTAAAGTGACGGTTTGCCAGCATGCCGACAGCGTCTTCAATCTGCGCCGTTTTACTCGCGCCAATCAGCACTGACGTGACTTTGTCATCCCGTAACACCCATGCCAGCGCCATCTGGGAAAGCTTTTGCCCGCGTCGTTCTGCCAGCGCATTCAGCGCCCGCACCTTCTCCAGTTTCTCTGGCGTAATGTGATCCGGGTTCAGGAAACGGCTACCGCTTGCCGCACGAGAATCCGCAGGAATGCCGTTCAGGTAGCGGTCGGTTAACTGCCCGCCTGCCAGCGGTGAGAAGGCGATGCTGCCGACACCTTTTTCCTGTAACAACGACAGCAGACCGCCTTCGACCCAACGTTCAAACATGGAATATTTGGGCTGGTGAATAAGGCATGGCGTACCTAAATCGTCGAGTATTTCAATCGCCTGCCTGGCAAGATCTGCCGGATAGTTAGATAACCCGACGTACAGGGCTTTGCCCTGACGGACGATGTGATCCAGTGCGCGCATGGTTTCTTTGAGCGGTGTTTCAGGGTCGGGGCGATGGTGGTAGAAAATATCGACATACTCCAGTCCCAGGCGCTTCAGGCTTTGATCGAGACTGGCAATCAGATATTTGCGTGAACCCCAGTCACCGTAGGGACCTTCCCACATGGTGTAGCCCGCTTTAGTGGAGATAATAAGCTCATCTCGCCACGGTAAAAAATCTTCCTGCAGGATCCGACCAAAATTCCGTTCTGCCGAACCCGGCGGTGGACCATAGTTATTTGCCAGATCAAAATGGTTGATCCCCAGATCGAATGCGCGCTGTAACAATGCCCGACTGTTTTCGACCTGTGTGGTATCGCCAAAATTGTGCCACAAACCCAGCGAGACAATCGGCAGTTTAAGGCCGCTCTGACCGCAGCGGCGGTACTCCATTGTCTGATAACGATTTTCATCTGCGTGATAAACCATGTCACCCCCTTCCACAATGCGTGTGTCTTTCAGTGTATACGGTTACACCGTCTATTCTTCAATGAATTTTTACCGCCAAAACTGTAAATCCTGCTTTCCACCCCTTCACAGCGACTTTCCTGGACAGTCATCACAGTTCTTCGATACTCAACATGAGGTTACCGTCAGAAGGATAGCTGTCATGCAAACCCCGTATTCCGTTGCTGATTATCTGCTGGACAGGCTGGCAGGCTGTGGCGTCGGCCATCTCTTTGGCGTGCCAGGCGATTATAATTTGCAGTTTCTTGACCACGTGATTGAACATCCCAACGTATGTTGGGTCGGGTGTGCGAACGAGTTGAATGCGGCTTATGCGGCAGATGGCTATGCACGGGTCTCTGGGGTAGGGGCGCTGCTCACCACGTTTGGTGTGGGCGAGTTAAGTGCGATTAACGGTATCGCAGGAAGTTATGCGGAATATGTTCCTGTTTTGCATATTGTTGGCGCGCCCTGTCGCGGTGCACAGCGTCGTGGGGAGTTGATGCATCACACGCTGGGTGATGGTGACTTTCAACATTTTTACCGTATGCAGCAGGCGGTGACGACGGCGAGCGCGGTACTGGATGAACAAAACGCCTGTTATGAAATTGACCGCGTGTTGCGAGCAATGCTCATCGAACGCAGGCCGGGCTATCTGATGTTGCCTGCAGATGTGGCAAAACAGCCCGCCACACCACCGAATGACATCCTGATTGTTCCTCTGAGCGAGCCGGAGAGCAGTGTGGCAGAAGCGTTTCGCTACCATGCCCGTGAACGATTGTTGGACAGCCCGCGCGTTGCGCTGCTCGCGGACTTTCTCGCGCTACGTTTTGGTTTGCAGCCGGTTTTACAGCGCTGGATGGCGGAAACGCCGATGGCCCACGCCACGTTGTTGATGGGCAAAGGGCTGTTCGATGAACGTCATCCGGCGTTTGTTGGCACATACAGTGCCGGAGCCAGTAGCGATTATGTTCGTCTGGCTATCGAAGATGCCGACACGATATTTTGTGTCGGCACACAATTTGTCGACACCCTGACCGCCGGGTTTACGCAACAGCTACCGCAGGAGCACACCATTGAGGTTCAGCCACATGCCTCACGGATTGGAACCAGCTGGTTTAACATCCCGATGGAGCAGGCGGTCACCACATTGCGGGAGCTGTGTCTGGAAATGTCGTTTTCACTGCCGCCAGAACGTCCGCCAGTGGCGTGCATTCAGGTTGAGAAGGGGCCTCTGACGCAGGAAAACTTCTGGCATACGGTGCAGCAGTATCTGGCGCCTAATGACATTATCCTCGTCGATCAGGGAACCGCCGCCTTTGGCGCGGCTGCGCTCTCATTACCTTGCGGGGCGGAAGTACTGGTTCAACCGTTGTGGGGATCTATTGGCTACGCGCTACCGGCGGCATTCGGCGCGCAAACGGCCTGTCCGGATCGTCGGGTGATCCTGATTATTGGCGATGGCGCGGCGCAGCTCACCATTCAGGAGCTGGGCTCCATGCTCAGAGACGGGCAATCACCCGTTATTTTACTCCTCAACAATGACGGCTATACCGTGGAGCGGGCCATACACGGAGCAAATCAGCGCTATAACGATATCGCCGCCTGGAGCTGGACGTTGGTGCCGCAGGCGTTTAGTCGTGAATGCCAGGCGGAATGCTGGCGGGTGAGGCAGGCGGTACAGCTGGAGGAAGTTTTGGCCAGGCTGTCCCATCCGCAACGATTATCGTTAATTGAGGTGGTGCTACCGAAAGCCGATCTTCCTGAATTATTGCGCACGGTGACCCGTGCGCTGGAATCTCGCAACAGCGGATAGCTATTTATCAGGGCGCTCAGCGACCATCAACGGCTTGCCTGCCAGCAGCAGCCAGGCGGGCAGCATGACGATGCACAGCAGCGGCAGCAGGGTGGTATCTGGTACCACCACTGCTGCCATAAACAGGCTCAGCCAGGCGTCGCGGGTGACGACCAGCACCAGCCCGAGGATAGAGCAAGAAACCGTGATGGCAGCCGGCACCGCTTCAACATGGGCGTGCAGCATCAGACCCAAGGCGACACCAACGAATACCGCCGGGAATATTCGCCCTCCGCGAAAACCACTCGCTGCCGCAACTACTAACGCCGCCAGCTTAATTACGGCGAGCATGAAATAATCCGATGTCCCCAGCGTTTGGCTAAACGCCATCTGCTGCATTTCGTCCAGTCCCTTAAACAAGGTAAGCGGCCCGCCGATAACACCCAAAATTCCAAGGATAAAACCGCCTGCCCCGAGGATCAGTACCGGGTGTTTTAATCGATGCATTAAATGGTGCAAACGTGGCAGACACCAGACGGCTACCATTCCGGCAGCAATAGCGATTGCGGCAACAACCGCGCCGCTGAGGATATCGATCAAGTGCATCTGCGTGTAGTGCGCGATGGGCAGTGAAAAATGGGGGTGAAAAAACAGGCTGGTGGTTAGCGAACCCGCGGCCGCGGCCATTAACGGCGCGAACAGGCGATCCCACAAGGGCACATCGTTTGAGCTATTCAGCGTTTGCGAAAATATCAGCGCAGCGGCAACGGGGGTGCCAAATAGCGCGCCGATGGTGCCGGCAGAGGCGAGAATGGTCCAGTCCAGTTTCGCAATGCGGGGAAACATGCGGCTACCAAGTGCCACTGCCAGAGCGATATTTACGGTCATGATGGGGTGTTCCGGACCCAGACTGACGCCACCCGCGAGGCCAAGGATTAGCGCTGCCAGCAGGCCCGGAAGTGCTGACGTTGGCACCGGCATACCAATTAACGGTTCACAGGCCGGATCCGGACCTGCGTGACCATGGCTGTACCGGATAACTAACCCGACCATGATCCCCGTGAGCGTCAGCATACCGATAATCCAGACCGGAGAGTCCTGGGCTATACCGATGCTAACAGGCAGACGTTCCCACAAAAACTGCTGTAAAACGGAAGCCACTTTCATCACAACGATCAACACCAGGCTGGACGCTATGCCAATGATTAGCGCTGGGGTTGATAGCAAGAGCATCGTTCTGGCTCGCGGATGGAGCATTTTGTATTCCTTAAAACAGAGTCATAGCCATAGTTTGCACAGCATGCCTGACGGCATCGCTGCAAATGGTGCTGAAACGATAAAGTAATTGTGTGATCTGGATCGATTTTCCACGGGCATCAGCCTTCAGACCGTTGTTGTTATGTCCCCATGAATTTACAGTGTGGCAAAGATTTAATCTGACTTTAGCGGAGCAGTGGAAGAATGACAAAATATGCTTTAGTAGGGGATGTTGGCGGCACCAACGCGCGTCTTGCTCTGTGCGATATTGCCAGCGGCGAGATTTCGCAGGCAAAAACCTATTCCGGGCTTGATTACCCCAGTCTGGAAGACGTGGTGCGCGTGTACCTGGATGAGCATAGCGTCAGCGTCGAAGATGGCTGCATTGCCATTGCCTGTCCGATTACTGGCGACTGGGTGGCAATGACCAACCATACCTGGGCATTCTCTATTGCTGAGATGAAAAAAAATCTGGGCTTTAGCCATCTGGAAATCATCAATGATTTCACCGCCGTGTCGATGGCGATCCCGATGCTGAAAAAAGAGCATTTGATCCAGTTTGGTGGCGCGGAACCTGTTGAAGGTAAACCGATAGCCGTCTATGGCGCAGGAACCGGGCTCGGCGTGGCGCATCTGGTGCACGTGGACAAACGCTGGGTGAGCCTGCCCGGTGAAGGCGGTCATGTAGATTTTGCGCCTAACAGCGAAGAAGAAGGAATTATCCTTGAAGTCCTGCGCGCCGAAATTGGCCATGTTTCCGCAGAACGCGTGCTGTCCGGTCCGGGGCTGGTGAATCTGTATCGCGCCATCGTCAAATCAGACGGGCGGTTGCCGGAAAATCTGCAGCCGAAGGATATCACCGCACGGGCGCTGGAAGATTCCTGCATTGACTGTCGTCGGGCGCTGTCGCTGTTCTGCGTCATTATGGGTCGTTTTGGCGGCGATCTGGCGTTAACGCTGGGCACGTTTGGCGGTGTGTACATCGCTGGTGGTATCGTACCGCGCTTCCTCGACTTCTTTAAGGCTTCAGGCTTCCGCGGTGGTTTTGAAGATAAAGGCCGTTTTAAAGCCTACGTGCAGGATATTCCGGTGTACCTGATTGTGCACGATAATCCTGGACTACTTGGCGCAGGTGCGCATTTGCGTCAGACGCTGGGCCATATTCTTTAATTCTTCATCAGAAATCTGCAAAACCGCGTAAATCACGCGGTTTTTTTATGCCTGCCGCCCACCTTTCCGACCTTCGTCACACTTCCTGATTGCTGGATTATTTGTCCAGTAAAAGCATTATTTGTCTGATAACGGTTGTTACTTTCCTCGGACCATAATTTCACTCGTTAACTATTACGAGGAAATGATTATGAGCAAAAAATTAATTGCCGTCTGCGCGTGCCCAATGGGGCTGGCTCACACCTTTATGGCGGCTCAGGCGCTGGAAGAAGCCGCGGTTGAAGCCGGTTATGAAGTGAAAATCGAAACCCAAGGCGCTGACGGAATACAAAATCGCCTGACGGCGCAGGATATTGCTGAGGCGACGTTAATCATCCATTCAGTTGCCGTAACTCCAGAAGATAACGAGCGTTTTGAGTCGCGTGATGTTTACGAAATTACGCTACAGGACGCGATAAAAAATGCTGCCGGCATCATTAAAGAGATCGAAGAGATGGTTGCCGCTGAACAACAATAATCATCGACAGGGAATTACGTATGGCCATTAAAAAACGCAGTGCAACCGTTGTGCCTGGCGCATCTGGTGCGGCAGCGGCAATAAAAAATCCACCGGCCTCCCGCAATAGCTTCTGGGGTGAACTTCCGCAACATGTGATGTCGGGAATTTCACGCATGGTGCCGACGTTAATTATGGGCGGGGTGATTCTCGCCTTCTCGCAACTGATCGCCTATAGCTGGCTCGATATTCCTGCTGACACTGGCATCATGGATGCGCTGAACAGCGGAAAATTTACCGGTTTTAATCTCTCATTACTGAAGTTTGCCTGGCTGTCGCAATCTTTTGGCGGCGTGCTGTTTGGTTTTGCTATTCCGATGTTTGCCGCGTTCGTTGCCAACTCCATAGGCGGCAAGCTGGCGTTTCCGGCGGGGTTCATCGGCGGGCTGATGTCTACTCAGCCGACACAGATACTGAATTTTGACCCATCAACGCTGCAATGGGTAACCAGTGCTCCGGTTCCGTCAACCTTTATTGGTGCGCTGATTATCTCGATTGTCGCCGGGTATCTGGTGAAGTGGATGAACCAAAAAATCCAGCTGCCTGATTTCCTGCTGGCATTCAAAACCACCTTTTTACTGCCCATTCTCTCCGCCATTTTCGTCATGCTGGCGATGTATTACGTGATAACGCCGTTTGGCGGCTGGATTAACGGCGGGATCCGTACTTTGCTGACGGCGGCTGGCGAGAAAGGCACGCTGATGTACGCGATGGGGATTTCCGCGGCAACGGCGATTGACCTCGGCGGCCCGATTAATAAAGCCGCAGGTTTTGTCGCCTTCAGCTTTACTACCGATCACGTTCTGCCGGTCACCGCGCGCTCTATTGCGATTGTCATTCCGCCGATTGGCCTCGGACTGGCCACGCTTATTGACCGTCGCTTAACCGGCAAACGCCTGTTCAGCGCACAGCTTTACCCGCAGGGGAAAACGGCAATGTTCCTCGCATTTATGGGCATCAGCGAAGGGGCGATCCCGTTTGCACTGGAAAGTCCCATCACCGCAATTCCTTCTTATATGGTTGGCGCCATTGTCGGGTCGACGGCTGCCGTCTGGCTGGGGGCCGTGCAGTGGTTCCCGGAATCCGCTATCTGGGCGTGGCCGCTGGTGACTAACCTCGGCGTCTATATGGCGGGGATCCTGTTAGGCGCGGTGATTACGGCGCTGATGGTGGTGTTCCTTCGCCATCTGATGTATCGCAAAGGCAAGTTGCTGATTGAAAGCCTCTGATTAAAAGGATTGTAACTATGAGCTTACTTGCTTCACTGCGCGACTGGTTAACGGCGCAACATCTCGACGCGATGCTGTTGTCATCACGGCAGAACAAACAGCCGCATATGGGGATCTCCAGCAGTTCAGGGTTTGTGTTTATCAGCCATGAAAGTGCGCATATCCTGGTTGATGCCCGTTACTACACCGATGTTGCCACGCGTACTCAGGGCTATCAGATCCATCGGCTCGATGGAACGCAGACGCTGTATTCGCAGGTGAATCACATTATTGCACACGAAAAGCTGCAGACGGTGGGATTCGAAGGTGAGCAAGTAAGCTGGGAAACGGCGAACGCGTGGTCGGAAAAACTGCGCGCCCGACTGGTGAGCGCCGTACCGGATGTGCTCCGGCAGGTGAAAACGGCGCAGGAAATAGCCTGCATCCGCGAAGCCTGCCGGATAGCTGACCTCAGCGCGGAACATATACGACGCTTTATTCAACCCGGTCTCAGTGAGCGCGAAATTGCCGCTGAACTGGAGTGGTTTATGCGCACGCTCGGCGCAGATAAAGCTTCTTTTGACACCATTGTCGCCAGCGGCTGGCGCGGTGCGCTGCCACACGGCAAAGCCAGCGACAAACGTGTTGAGGCGGGTGAGTTCATCACGCTGGATTTTGGCGCGCTGTATCAGGGTTATTGTTCGGATATGACGCGAACCTTTCGCATCCCCGATGCGAACCAGCCAGCGGAAGAAAGCGCGCTGTTTGCCGTGTACCAGATTGTCCTTGCGGCGCAGCGTGCCGCGGTGGCGGCAATTCGACCAGGTGTGCGATGCAATGAGGTAGACGCCGCAGCCAGGCGGGTCATTACCCTGGCGGGCTATGGTGATGGGTTTGGTCACAACACCGGACATGCTATCGGTATTGAAGTGCATGAAAACCCACGTTTTTCCTCCGATGACACAACACCTCTGGTCGCTGGCATGCTGCTCACCGTTGAGCCGGGTATTTATCTGCCGGGGCAGGGGGGTGTGCGTATTGAAGATGTTGTGCTGGTTACGCCTGACGGCGGCGAGGTGCTCTATACCATGGCGAAAACATTGCTACACACGGGAGAGGCGTAATGGATTTATCGTTACTAAAGGCGCTGAGCGAGGCGGACGCGATCGCCTCGTCAGAACAGGAAGTGCGGCAGATCCTGCTTGAGGAGGCGGATCGTCTTAATAAAGAGGTGCGCTTCGATGGTCTGGGATCGGTGCTGATCCGTCTCAATGAATCAACCGGTCCGAAGGTGATGATCTGCGCGCATATGGATGAAGTGGGATTTATCGTGCGTAGTATTTCCAGCGAAGGGGCGATCGATGTATTACCGGTGGGAAATGTGCGTATGGCGGCCAGACAACTGCAGCCGGTGCGGATCACCACCCGTGAAGAGAGCAAAATTCCCGGTCTGCTCGACGGAGAGCGCTGCGGTAATGAGGTCAATACGCTGCGGGTAGATATTGGCGCGCGATCTTATGATGAGGTACTCCAGGCCGGCGTAAGCCCCGGCGATCGCGTCACATTCGACACAACCTTTCAGGTCTTGCCGCACCAGCGAATCATGGGCAAAGCCTTTGATGACCGTCTTGGATGTTATTTGCTGGTGGCGCTACTGCGTGAATGGCATAACGCCATACTTCCTTGCGAGGTCTGGCTGGTGGCCAGTTCCAGTGAAGAAGTGGGACTGCGCGGAGGACAAACGGCTGCACGCGTTGTCGCACCGGATGTGGCATTTGTGCTGGATACCGCCTGCTGGGCCAAAAACTTTGATTACAGTGTGGCCAACCATCGGCAGCTCGGCAAAGGTCCGATGCTGGTGCTGAGCGATAAATCGCTGATTGCACCGCCAAAGCTGACGGTGTGGGTTGAAAGCGTGGCCGCTGACGCGGGTATTTCCCTGCAGCTCGATATGTTCAGTAACGGCGGCACCGACGGCGGGGCGG
The DNA here is from genome assembly GCF_030333815.1 of Citrobacter sp. Cf136. Classification (NCBI taxonomy): domain Bacteria; kingdom Pseudomonadati; phylum Pseudomonadota; class Gammaproteobacteria; order Enterobacterales; family Enterobacteriaceae; genus Citrobacter; species Citrobacter sp. Cf136. The sequence continues at coordinate 59,941 of NZ_JAOWFE010000032.1, forward strand.
TGCACGTAAGCGGTACAGGGATCCCAACGGTTGTCATGGGACCCGCCACACGGTATGGACATTGCGCGGCGTCGATTGCCGACTGCCGGGACATCATCCAGACGCAGCAGCTGTTGTCGGCTCTTATTTCACATCTTACGTGCGAAACCGTGGCTCATCTGACGGATTTCAGGTGCTGATTTCGCGCTAATCAGGAGTTGTTATGCTAACGATTCAATTTCTTTGCCCGTTACCCAATGGTCTGCATGCACGTCCGGCGTGGGAGCTGAAAGAACAGTGCTGCCAGTGGCAAAGTGAGGTGATATTTATTAATCATCGCCAGAATGCGCGGGCGGATGCGAAAAGCTCGCTGGCGCTGATAGGTACCGGAACGCTGTTTAACGACAGTTGCAGCCTGTCCATTACTGGTCGCGATGAAGAACAGGCCCGGCGAGCGCTGGAGGAGTACCTGCAGCACCGGTTTATTGACAGCGATAGCGTTCAGCCGACCCCGGCGGAACTGGCGGCGCACCCGTTGCCGCGTTCGCTGATTCGCCTCAACCCGGACCTGCTGTACGGCAGCGTGCTGGCAGGGGGCGTGGGAGCAGGTACGCTCACGCTTTGGCAGAGTGATAACCTGGAAAGTTATCGTGCGATTGCGGCGAGTGCGGAAGACAATACCCGGCTGGAGCATAGTCTGGCGACGCTTGCCGAACAGCTCAATCAGCAGCTGCGCGAGCGCGACGGCGAGAGTAAAACCATCCTTAGCGCGCATCTGTCTCTGATTCAGGATGACGAGTTTGCCGGGAATATTCGCCGCTTAATGCTGGAGCAACATCTGGGGCTAGGGGCGGCAATTGTTGCCAATATGGAGCTGGTGTGCGACAAGCTGTCGGCCTCCGGTAGTGATTACCTGCGCGAACGCGTCAGTGATATCCGTGATATCAGCGAACAGTTGCTGCACATCACCTGGCCTGAAAGACGACCGCGTAATGCGCTGGTGCTGAATAAACCGACGATTCTGGTTGCTGAGGATCTGACGCCCAGCCAGTTTTTAAGCCTCGATTTGCAGCATCTGTCTGGCATGATCCTGGAGAAAACGGGGCGCACTTCGCATACCCTGATCCTTGCCCGTGCGTCAGCTATTCCGGTACTTAGCGGCTTGCCGCTAGCGGCCTTTAACCGGTATTCCGGGCAGCATGCGGTACTGGATGCCCGATGTGGGGTATTAGCCATCAATCCAGACGATGCCGTTCGCGGCTATTACGCGATTGCGCAGAAGCTGGCCGATGAATGCCAGCGGCGGCAGGCGCTTGATGCCGCCCAGCCTGCGTTGACCAAAGATCATCAGCGTATTGACGTTGCAGCGAATATCGGTACCGCGCTGGAAGCGCCGGGAGCGTTTGCCAATGGTGCGGAAGGGATTGGGCTGTTTCGTACTGAAATGCTGTTTATGGACCGCGACAGCGCACCTGATGAGCAGGAACAGTTTGAAGCCTACCAGCAGGTCTTACTGGCCGCGGGCGACAAGCCGGTTATCTTTCGCACCATGGATATCGGCGGCGATAAGAACATCCGCTATCTTAATATTCCGCAGGAAGAGAATCCGTTCCTGGGCTATCGCGCGGTGCGGATTTATCCGGAGTTTGCCGGGCTTTTTCGCACTCAATTGCGCGCGATTTTACGGGCGGCGTCCTTCGGCAATGCGCAACTGATGATCCCGATGGTGCACAGCCTCGACCAGATTTTATGGGTAAAAAGCGAACTGCAAAAAGCGTTGGTGGCGCTGAAAGCGGACGGCTTACGTCATGCTCCGACAATCTCATTGGGGATTATGGTTGAAGTCCCTTCGGTGTGTTACATCATCGACCATTTCTGTGATGAGGTGGATTTCTTCAGTATTGGCTCAAATGACATGACCCAGTATTTGTACGCCGTTGATCGCAATAACCCGCGCGTTTCGCAGCTGTACAACCCGATTACGCCGTCGTTCCTGCGCATGTTACAGCAGATTGTTCGCGTGGCGCACGAACGCGGTAAATGGGTGGGTATTTGCGGCGAACTGGGCGGTGAAGGACGTTATTTACCGCTGCTTCTGGGCCTCGGGCTGGACGAGCTGAGCATGAGCAGCCCACGTATTCCGGCGGTAAAAAGCCAGCTTCGTCAACTGGACGGTCGGGCATGTCGTGAGCTCGCCATGCAGGCCTGCGAATGCCGTAGCGCTCAGGAGATAGAAGATCTGCTAAACCAGTTTGCACCGCAGAAAGATGTGCGTCCGCTGCTGGCGCTGGAGAACATCTTTGTCGGCGAATCTCTGAGTAACAAAGAGCAGGTGATCCAGTTCCTGTGCGGCAATCTTGGCGTTAATGGACGGACTGAACATCCGTTTGAACTGGAAGAGGATGTCTGGCAGCGCGAAGAGATCGTCACCACCGCCGTCGGCTTCGGCGTGGCTATTCCGCACACGAAATCCCAGTGGATCCGCCATTCCAGCATCAGCATTGCCCGGCTTCTGCAGCCCGTTGACTGGCAGTCTGATATGGGTGATGTGGAACTGGTGATCATGCTGACGCTGGGTGCCGATGAAGGCATAAACCACGTGAAGGTCTTCTCGCAGCTGGCGCGCAAGCTGGTGAACAAGCAGTTCCGCCAGTCGTTGTTTGCCGCTGAAAATGCTGAGAGCATTCTTGCGCTGCTGGAGGCAGAACTGACGTTTTAAGTTTGACAGCAAGAGTGGATAAGCGGGTCAGAAAGGGAAATTATCAATCAGAGAACGGTAGTTTCCCGGCCCTCAACAGCGTCATCTCTTGCTTGCAGAGCAGAACTACCGCCTGGCGACCTTTAACACGACGGGAGGTCAGGGCTCTTTTCACGGTCCGACGATCCGCACCTGATTCCAGCATCTGAAAACACATCAGGGAGAGTGCACGTCTGTTCTTCATCGTATATTCACTTTATTGAGTAAGCCTGCAGGGTTTAGCTAAAGGCCGTTATTTTACAACGATCCTGGCTGAGATTACGAATCGTACAATAAATGACCGCTGCTGATATAATTTAAGAGCGGCCATGCGCGTAATCAACCTAAGGAGGTGCGCAATGGACAAAGCAGAAGTGAAGTCATTTGGTCTTCCAGACGAAGTTCGTGAGTTCCCTCACGGGCGACTGGAGCTTCTCGATGTGGGAGGTGCAATCGTCGGCCGTGCTGTCCTGGAGCCAGGCTGGCGGTGGTCTACGTCAGTTCAACCTATCGCTGGAACGAAGAGTTGCGAAGCCCCTCATTTTCAGTACCACGTTTCCGGTGTGCTGCGGGTAAAAATGGATGATGGCAGCGAATTTGATTGTAAGCCCGGTGAGCTGTCGCGCATTCCTCCAGGCCATGATGCCTGGGTGGTTGGCGATGAATCCGTGGTGATTGTTGATTTCCAGGGAATGGTCAATTGGGCTAAACACACAGGCATCGGCTGTAACGACTCACCATAAAGCAAAGATGCGGCGGCCCTGGCAGGTGTTGACATAATCAACGCGCTGACTGAAAACGCGCGCCGTACTCTCCCGGCGTCAGGCCAAACTGACGCCGGAACAGGCGGCAGAAATAATCACTGTCATGGTATCCACACCGCTGTGCGACTTCGCTAATCGACAGATGGTATTTCTGCAAGATAATGCGCGCCTTCGCCATTCTTACCCACCGCAGATACTCGACGAACCCCATAGTGCCGTGCTGGGCAAACACTTTTGACAGGTGATTGGGTGTGATATTAAAAAACTGCGCCACGCTTTCGCGAGTCAGCGGCTGGGCATAGTTATCTCGTATCCAATTACACATACTATGATAGAGAAATTCAGCGCGTGGGCGCTCAGTGTCTGGGCGGGTATTCACCACGCTACGACACAGATGCAGCAGACTAAGCACCAACGGCTGAATGATATCCTGGGCCTGAGGAGAGCGGCTTAAATGCGTTAATGCGGTGAGCATCGCCTCGCCTTCGCCGCGCTGTGGATGGGGTAACTCAATACGGCGTACCGGACGAAGCAGCGATGCGGTTCGATTATCGTAAAAAGAGAGTCCCAGCCATGCCGGAGAAAAAACCAGGCTCAGCAGCATCACGGGTTTGTCGCCGCCGGGCAGATTGGCCGCTTTCGCCGGGATAAACAGCATGTCGCCTTCTGCCAGGTTATGCTGCTGTTTTTGCAGTTGGTTGCTGTATTCCCCACGTAGCACGATATCAAGGCGCGGAAGATCAATACATAAACTGCCGGTCGGTAACGTGGTGGGCTGGGTTGCGAACCACACGTGCCCCAGACGCTGTGGGTTTAACACCAGGCCACTGAACAGATCGGCGAAAAACTGTTGGTCTGCGGGAAGGCCTGGCTCTTTCATCGCTCTTTCTCTGCGCTATAAGTGCATTAACTGTCTGAACTCTTTCACTTTACTCCGACTAACCGGGATTTCAAATTCCAGATCTTTTAAGCGCAAAATATAGGTATTGTTAAACCAGGGTTCGATCTCGCGGATTTTATTCAGATTCACGCAGAACGAGCGGTGGCAGCGGAAGAAATGCGAAGCCGGCAGTTTGCTGCAAAATTCGGTGATGTTCATCGGCATCACGTACGATTCGCGCCGGGTGTAGACAAACGTCATCTTTTCATGGGCTTCTGCGTAGTAGATGTCGTTGATCGGGGTCACGATGATCCGCTCATCTTTGATCAGGTTGATCGTATCGTTTTCGCGGGCCACCGGACTGGCGGGCGAAGTTCCCGTTTGCTGCTGTTGCCAGGCGGCTTCCAGCTTTTGCAGCATGCTGACAATGCGTGATTCCTGGTACGGCTTCAGAATGTAGTCAAAAGCTTCCAGTTCGAAGGCTTCAACGGCGTGCTCTTTCCACGCGGTAATAAACACAATAAAGGGTTTATGCGCGAACTGGCTGATATTTTGTGCCAGCAATACGCCGTCCAGCGAGGGAATATTAATATCCAGAAAAATGGCGTCAACGCGGTTGTGCTGGAGATATTTCAGCACGTCCAGACCATCGTCAAACGTGCCGACAATCTCCATCTGGCTGTGCTCTTTTATCAGCCAGCTCAGTTCCTGTTGGGCCAGGAATTCATCTTCAACAATGATGACTTTCACGACTTCACTCCTGGTTAAAGCAACAATGTGGCCGGTGCGGCTGCGGGCGAATGCTGATTCGGTACATAAAAGGCAATCTCAGTGCCTGGCTCCAGACGGCGGATATGTAATCCCTCACCGTAGAGCAGCTTAACGCGATGGTGCACATTCAACAGACCAATTTTATTGCCCGGCATTTCATTGGATTCGACCCGTTCAATCACTTTTGGATCGATACCGTGGCCCGTATCCCGCACAGCAATACGAACCCGGTTACCACACTCCGCCACGCTGATGGTAACCACGCCTTTCCCTTTGCAGGGCTGAATCCCATGGACGATAGCGTTTTCTACCAGCGGCTGAATCAGCAGGCTGGGGATATAACAGCTTACCTCTTCATCGATATCATAAATAACCGTTAGTTTGTCGCCAAAACGCGCTTGTTCGATGGCGATGTAATCCTTGATTTGATACAGCTCTTTTTTGATGTCGATCTGCTCATCGTCTTTTAATTCGATATTGTAGCGAAGATAACGCGACAAATTAAAAATGAGCTGGCGTGCGGTGTCCGGGTTAAGTCGCACCGACGACGAAATTGCGTTCAGGGCGTTAAACAGGAAATGAGGATTTATTTTACTTTGTAGTGCGCGTAGCTCTGCCTTATTTGCCATTTCGCGTAGCTGTTCCGCCCGGGAAACTTCAAGCTGAGTCGAGATAATTTGCGACAGGCCAATAGCCATTTCCTGCAGCGAGGAGGTTATCTGGTGGGCGTGACAGTAGTAGATTTTTAGCGTACCGGTGACAACACCTTTCTCCCACAGCGGGATCACCAGCATGGAGTGTATTTCCGGTGTGCGATGCGCTTCATCATTGTTTTTAATGATGATTTTTCCGTAATTGATCGCCTGCTGCGTGGTAGGACTGACGAAATCATCGTTATCACGGTAGTTAAGTTCCCCCACGCCAACGTAGGCCAGAACGTGCTGGGTATTGGTAATTGCGACGGCGTCCGCATGGATGTCATGGCGAATAATTTCGCATACCTGACGTAATGACTCGCTGTTGACCTGGCGAAAGAGCGGCAGCGTTTTGTTGGCGATATCCAGCGCCAGCTTGGCCTGTTTTGCAGCGCTGGCCTCTTTCTCGCCCTCCACGCTTTGCACCAGCATGACGATAAAGCCAATGCAGACGCTGCCCAGAATCATGGGGATACCGATTTTTGAGACAATATCCAGTCCCAGTGCGGTAGAGGGGGCCCAGACGACGACGAGGATCATGGTCAGGGATTCGCACAGCATTCCGCCTAAAATGCCCGCTCGCCAGTGCTGCGCTTTAGGGATCTTACGGTTGATCCACCCGGCAATACAGCCTGCCAGAATACTGGTGATAAAACAGGGCAGGGCGGTGACGCCGCCGATGTCGATCAGATAGCGGTGGGTACCCGCGATGAGGCCCGTAATGATACCGACCCACGGACCAAACAGAATCCCCCCTGACATGACCGCGATAATACGCACGTTAACCAGTGAGCCTTCAACCGGTACGCCGGACCAGGTACTGAACAGGGCAAACATTGAGAAAATCGCGGTAACGGCGAGCAGCTCTTTTGGGGAGTGGGCTGATTTGTGCAACAGTTCGCGGAACAGGCGGATACGAATCAGGAAAAACAGACAGAACAGCATCAGTGCTGCCCGGTCAAATACCGCCAGCAGCATATTGAATATTTCGTGCACGGGTGACTCTTGCGCAAGGGTTAAACCTCTATGATAGGTAACCTGGGCTAGGATGACCAGCACCCACGCAGCCTGTGCCTAATGAGGAAAAACCATAACATTAAAAGGGGATTGTTGCATGATTGTTGTATTTACAATACCTGTCCTGTCAGCGCTGCATTCAAGGTAAGGTATTTAACAACAAAATGTTAAATGATGGTAATTTTAAGCGGGTTGTGAAAATGAATATTTCCTCATTTTACTATGTTGTTCCTCTTTTTTGTCAGGAAAAAATATTTTGTTTTGCCTCTCGACAGAAGGAAATTATTCAGGCTATTTTCTAAACGTGCCACCATCGTGGCAGCGTCGCTCGGACGGTCCGGGCGCTAACGTTAATCTGAGGATATTATGGCTGACTCCCGCCCTGAACGTCGCTTTACGCGTATTGATCGCCTTCCCCCGTACGTTTTTAACATCACGGCTGAACTGAAGATGGCTGCGCGTCGGCGCGGCGAAGATATTATCGACTTCAGCATGGGGAACCCGGATGGGGCCACGCCTCCTCACATTGTTGAAAAACTGTGTACCGTGGCGCAGCGCCCGGATACGCACGGTTATTCCACCTCTCGCGGTATTCCGCGTCTGCGTCGGGCGATTTCCCGCTGGTACCAGGAACGCTATGACGTTGAGATCGATCCTGAATCCGAAGCCATTGTGACCATCGGTTCCAAAGAGGGACTTGCGCACCTGATGCTGGCAACGCTCGATCACGGTGATACGGTCCTCGTACCTAACCCAAGTTATCCCATCCATATTTATGGCGCGGTGATTGCCGGCGCGCAGGTACGATCTGTGCCGCTGGTCGAAGGCGTCGATTTCTTTAATGAACTGGAGCGCGCGATTCGCGAAAGCTATCCGAAACCGAAGATGATGATCTTAGGTTTCCCGTCGAACCCGACGGCACAATGCGTCGAGCTGGAGTTCTTCGAAAAAGTTGTGGCTCTGGCTAAACGCTATGACGTGCTGGTGGTTCACGACCTGGCCTACGCTGATATTGTTTATGACGGCTGGAAAGCGCCATCGATTATGCAGGTACCGGGCGCTCGCGATGTCGCAGTTGAATTTTTCACTCTGTCGAAAAGCTACAACATGGCGGGCTGGCGTATCGGTTTTATGGTGGGCAATAAAACGCTGGTGAACGCGCTGGCGCGAATTAAGAGCTATCACGATTACGGAACCTTTACACCGTTACAGGTTGCGGCCATCGCCGCGCTGGAAGGCGATCAGCAGTGCGTGCGAGATATTGCAGAGCAGTATAAACGTCGTCGTGATGTGCTGGTCAAAGGGCTGCATGAAGCTGGCTGGATGGTCGAGATGCCCAAGGCCTCGATGTACGTTTGGGCGAAAATTCCAGAGCAATACGCCGGGATGGGGTCACTTGAGTTTGCCAAGAAACTGCTGAACGAAGCGAAGGTATGCGTTTCGCCGGGGATTGGGTTTGGTGATTATGGTGATACGCATGTGCGTTTTGCGTTGATTGAAAACCGTGACCGTACCCGCCAGGCTATTCGCGGTATCAAAGCAATGTTCCGTGCAGATGGCCTGTTACCGACCAGTGCAAAATCGACTTCTGAAAGTACCGACTGACCGAATGTTCCCCCAAAACGCAAACAGGAGCCTGATGGCTCCTGTTTTTTGCTGCGTCTTTTAATTTAGATCATCAGGGCGAAAGTACCGGCCCAAACGATGACCATAAAAGAAATGCCCATAAAGAAATATTTCACTTTTCATCTCTCCGCATACCTTGGGTATGTCTAAATGAACATATGCTTACCTGACAGAGAGCTGATGCACGCATAAACGAAATGGAGAATTCCCCTCGTTTACTTGACTGCATCACCTCAGAATTCTGAGCTTTAATGCTCCAGACGGCGCTAATGTACGCCTAAAAATGAGGTGAGACAAGAGGCATTTTTTTATTTAATTTTAATAACTTACAAGTGTCGTGATTCGGCGACAGTTTAATTTCTTTCGGTAATAAATTGCTATTGAGCGACGGAATGCTTACTCGGATAGTTCTCATATCGCCATGATGTTAATGCGGTTAATTTTTCGCGGAATTTAATAATGAAAAGGTTAAAAATGACCAGGTTAATGATGTTAGCACTCGCTCTTACGCCGTTGACGTCGATGGCGGCCTCGCCGCTGGCGTTCAATTTCAGCTGCGCAAGTATTGGTGGTGTGAATAGTGATGGTAAAGGCAATGTCTGGATTGATGGCGGGAAGGCGACGGTGAAGGCTTTCAATGAAAACTATTGGGAGGCGACAAGTGGTAAAAATACCGTTTCTATCTCCCGCAAAGATGACGGAAATCCGGACGTATCCTGGACTGGACCTAATCGTAAGCACGGGGTTTGCCTGCCGGAGGATAATATTGATTATTCTCCAGCGAAAAAATCGACTAACGCAGGTCCGTCTTACTCCTGCTCTGCTGTTCAAAAGGGAAGTGCGGAAGATATTATTTGCCAGAGCCCATCGCTCTCTGCAATGGATCTGAAATTGAACGAAATTTTTAAACAGGCACTGGCTAAATCGAAGAATGATCCGATGTTAAAAGCAGAGCAGCGCGGTTGGATCAAAGGACGCAACGAGTGCTGGAAGGAGAAGGATGATGAGCCAGCCTGCATTGCCCGAAGCTACAGCGAACGAATGACTGAACTCCACAATAAATGGGGCGTGAAGTAATTCAGCCGTAGAAAAAAAGAAAGGCCTTGCGGCCTTTCTTTTCAGATATATAACGAGGCTTCACCCATCGGGCGCGTTTTGAAGCGACGGTGGATCCAGAGATACTGCTCGGGGGCGCGCATGATCTCTTTTTCGATAATTTTATTCATATAGGCCGCTGCCTGGCACTCATCAGCCGGGTAACCTTCCATTTCAGGCGTGATGAACAGGCGATAACCAGAGTTATCTGCTTTTCTCACCATGGTTACGGTCAGCATCGCTGCACCCGACAAACGCGACAGCACGTAGGTACCGTTGGTGGTTGCCACATCTTTGACGGCAAAGAAGGGGGCAAATGAGCTTCCTTTACGACCGTAGTCCTGATCGGGGGCAAACCATACGGCTTCTCCTTTTTTCAGAGCGCCGACGATACCACGCAGATTATTTCTGCCGATCATCGCCTTGTTGGAGCGCATACGACCGCGGGTTTGGATCCACTCCATCAACTTATTGTTGTGCGGGCGATAGGTCGCCATCATTGGCTGACAAAGTCCCATTACGCGGCCACCCAACTCGAGCGACATAAAGTGTACACCTACAACCATCACACCACGATTTTGCAACTGGGCGCGTTTCAGGTTGTCCAGTCCTTCTACATCAAACCATTTACGCACCCGACGGTCCGGCCAGAACCAGGCCATACCTGTTTCAAGTAGCCCCATGCCGAGTGAACGGAAATTCTCATCGACCAGTTTGTCTCTTTCTTCCTGCGACAAATTTGGGAAACAGAGTTCGAGATTTTTACGTGCAATAGATTCACGGCGTTTTAAAAATGGACGAGCCAGCGTTCCTGTACGGGTACCAAGAAAACACAATACGGGATAGGGAAGCTGTACCAGTAACCAGAGCACTCCAACACCAAACCACGTGAGCCAGTAGCGCGGATGCAAAAACGCGCGTGAAAATTTACATTGGGGGAACATAAGCACCTGTTGTTGATACGAAATAGATGTATCGCGAAGATTCTTTGTCTTTCGCTTTACTCTCTTTACTGATCGTTAGGCCGCCATGAACGACATTGGTTCCTGTAAAGAGTGTAAAACTGAGTCAGGACAAAACCACGAGGGGGCATGAATGATCGGACGCACAATGTACACCCGAAAATTAATGTCAGCCAGAAATAATTACTCAAGATTCGTAAATGTTTTTAAGGCGATTAAGAACAAAAATTAACCTATATATAATCCGTTGTTTTTATGCAGATTAAATAAATGTCTGCCCGAGAGAGTAATAGTATGCAGGTGAAGGATTTTTGTAACTAAGATGTTGCTGAAATTGCACGAGGATAGGAATTGTCTTAGAATATAAAGTTAAGGGAGTGTAAGGACTTACGTTAAGTTTACGGCAAACAGGAGGTATCGCTATGCTCTATTTCTGGATCTTTCTCGCTCTGAGCATTTTGTGCGTCAGTTGCTATATCTGGCAGGTTATGGGCGCTGCGGCGTCAATCAGCGCTTTTCTCGGCATGGCCATCCTTACGGCATTAATTTACTTTTTTACTATGCGATTGACCAATGGTAACGAAATGGTAACCGGGTTATTCCTGTTTCTTGCTCCTGCTTGCGGTTTAATTATTCGCTTTATGGTGGGTTACGGTAAGCAATAATTTGGAATGTTACGTTTAGCAATAAATTATCACGTTGAGCTTTTTTATTTATCTGAGTTATTGAAGTGCCAGCATCGCTGGCACTTTTTTGTGAGAGCGAAATGAATTACCGGGCATCCGCCAACTGGAGTGAGGCTTCCTCTTGCTGAGCATTTTTTCGCTGCTGTTCGAGCTCCAGCGCGCCACGATGAGAGAGGTAGCAAAACAGGATGCAGCAGACAATCCCACCCATCAACAGATAGAATCCGCCATGCCATCCCATTTTGTCGACCATTACGCCAAACAGGCTGGTTCCCAGCGACGCGCCAAAAATGTAGCTCATAAATCCGCGTAAACCTACCGCTGACCCCACTGCGAAGCTGGGGACGATTTCCATCGTCTGAACAGAAGCGAGGAACTGTGGAACATAGATCAGGCAACCCACAATGGCGGCAAAAATAGTGACCATCAGCAGGGATTCACTTTTCCAGTAGCCGATCAAACAGACGAAAATCAGCGCCATACAAATCATGGCCAGCGGCATGCGACGGCCTTTAAACAGTTTATCGGTAAGCCAACCCGCCAGTAATGTGGAAGGGATTGCTGCCCATTCAAAAAACAGAAAAGCGATGCTCATTTGCTCTTTCGAGAAATGTTTTTCGGTTAATAAATAAATTGGCAACCAGCTAATCATGCCAAAACGCACCATATAGACGAAGACATCTACCAGTGAAACATACCAGGCATTCTTATTACGCAGCACATAGGTGCAGAAGATCTGGAAGGCACTCATATTTTCTGGCGCCTGGACAGTGTGTCGGGAATTTAATACGACTTTTTCTTCCGGCATCATTTGTTCCAGAGCCGGTAAGCCTTCCTGGCGTGGTGAACCTTTCCCCAGCATTAGCACAATAAAAGCGAACAGGACGGCCACACCGGCCGGAACAATATAGCTGGCACTTTGCCAGTGCTCGCTCCCCAAAATGGCAAAGGCGGCACCCACGATCGGGGCAACAATACCACCGCCAACATTGTGAGAGATATTCCAGAATGCGCCAACGCGTCCACGTTCTTTACGCGGAAACCAGTTGGCAATGGTAATAAATGAAGGGCCAACGCCCATACCCTGGAACAAACCATTGAAAACGACCAGAGCGGCAAAAATCCAGAATCCGGTACTGAATCCTAAACCGACGTTTACAATGGCGCACAGAATCAGGCCGCATGCCATAAAGACCTTAGGGCTGGCCTTGTCTGCCAGGCTGCTCATAATGCCTTTACTGATCCCATAAGCAATAAGCATGCAGCTGCTGAGTAGACCAATTTGTGTGGCACTGAGATCCAGATGTTCCTTCAGGTACGGTGTTGAGAGCGTGAAGTTATTGCGCACAATATAGTACGCAAGATAGCCAAGAAATACGCTGAGTAATGCCTGAATGCGGTATCGGCCATACGTTTCCTGGACTTTCTCCGCCGGGACTTTATTTGCCGCTGGCCCTGCTTTAAATATTGATAACATATCATCACCTAAATTTATATTGATGTGAATATCAGGATTTTTCGCAGTGAAGAGTGAAATAGACGGCAGAGAAACTCAAGTTGATGAAATGAGTCACTATTGACACAATTTGTGGATTGCGTGGCTGATTTTGACTCTTTTTAAATAATGGATTTTCAATTCTATTCTTTTACGGACGTTTTTATCATCGGCGTGTGCGGATATTAACAAATTCAGGCTGCATTTTCGGGTATTCTTTACCGATGCCGTCACTTTCCGTTTGGTTATTCTACGAATAACCTTATTCTTCACTCTGGCAGTGATAAACGGGTAAGTTTTGTCTCAATATTATTTTTTGCACATGTTGGTATTTATGAACGGGATCACAAACAGACTTTTGGACCGGGGCCGTTGTTGGGCGATCTCGCTCTGTTTTATGTCGCTGTCGGTGAGTTGTCTGGCGCAGGGTAAAGAGCTGGTAATGGCAACAACCTTTTCACCGGGGGCAACGGCCTGGATTATTCAGCGTTGGCAGACGGAACCGGGGTCGGTGATGATTCGCACATTAAACCGGACCAGCAGTTCACTGGAACAACTGCTTGATACTGCCAATGCGGAGAACGTCGATTTGATTTTGACCTCGTCGCCCATGCTGTTGCAGCATCTTCAGGAGCATCAGAAGCTGGCGCCCTTCGATAATGTGCTGCCGGAAAGCCAGCGGCTGGTGCCGGACTCGATTCGTTCTACCTCCGTGGCTGTTGCGATATCTGGTTTTGGCCTATTGATTAACCGTTCTGCGCTGGCGGCGCGTCATTTGTCGCCTCCTGCTGACTGGGGGGATTTAACGCATCCTAAATATCAGAACGCTTTGTTAATGAGTAGCCCGTCGCGTTCCGATACCAACCATCTGATGGTTGAGTCGTTGCTACAGCAAAAAGGGTGGGAAGAGGGCTGGGCGACATTACTGGCGAGTGCTGGAAATTTGGTGACGATTTCATCACGCAGTTTTGGCGTAGCCGACAAAATTAAGAGCGGCCTTGGCGTTGCGGGGCCGGTCATTGATAATTATGCCAACTTGTTGCTTAACGATCCTCACCTGGCGTTTACCTATTTTCCACGCTCGGCGGTATCGCCAACCTATGTTGCTGTTCTCAATAACAGCCAGCATCCCAATGAAGCGCGTCGTTTTATCCGCTATTTGTTAAGCCCGGAGGGACAGCGGATCCTTGCGGATGCGAATACGGGGAAATACCCGGTAACGCAGCTCGCATCTGATAATCCCCGCGCTGCTCAGCAGGCTATTTTAATGAACCAGCCTGCGCTTAATTATCGGCTGATCCTTAAGCGGCAACAGTTGGTGCAGCGGATGTTTGATACCGCCATCAGTTTTCGTCTTGCGCAACTAAAGGATGCATGGCGGGCGCTATACAGTGCGGAAGCTCGCCTGAAACGCCCGCTACCCGAAATCAGAGCCTTACTGACCAGCGTTCCGATAGATGCCAAAAGTAGTGAAGATGAAGCCTGGCTTGCGCAGTTTGATAATAAAAGCGTTGCCGAACAGCAGATGATGGAGTGGCAGCTCTGGTTTCTTAAAAATCAGCGTCAGGCGATATCAAAACTGGAAGAATTAAAATGAAAGGTGGATCGATACTGCACCGTCTGCGTCAGCTCAGCATCAGCAGCAGTCTGCGAGGAGCCTTTCTGACGGGTGCATTACTGACGTTGAGCGTAAGCTGCGTCAGTTTGTACTCCTGGCATGAGCAGAGCTCGCAGATACGCTATTCGCTTGATGATTACTTCCCGCGCGTGCATTCCGCTTTTTTGATTGAAGGGAATCTCAACCTGGTTGTGGACCAGCTTAATGAATTCCTGCTGGCTCCCAATACGACGGTAAGGCTGCAACTGCGCAATCAGATAATCTCGCATCTGGATAAAATCGAAGTGCTGAGCAGGGGATTGCAACCAGCAGAACAGCAGCAACTGGCGGTGATTTTGCAAGACAGCCGGGCGCTGATGGCGGAACTGGATCGGGTGCTCTACAACATGTTCCTTGTACGCGAAAAAGTGAGCGAACTTTCCGCGCGCATTGATTGGCTACATGATGATTTTACTACTGAGCTGAATTCACTGGTGCAGGATTTTACCTGGCAGCAGGGGACGTTGCTGGATCAAATCGAGGCCAAAAATGGTGATGCGGCGCTGTATCTCAAACGTGCCCGAGAGGTGCAAAACGAGCAGCAGCAGGTTTACACCCTGGCAAGAATTGAAAACCAGATCGTTGATGATTTACGCGACAGGCTTAATGAACTGAAATCGGGTAGCGACGACGGAATGCTGGTGGAGAATCACATCCGCTACCTGGAAAATCTGAAGAAAACGGCGGATGAAAATATCCGTACCCTTGATGACTGGCCCAGCACTATCACCCTGCGACAAACTATCGATGAGCTGCTGGAAATCGGGATGATGAAAAATAAAATGCCCGATACCATGCGAGATTATGTCGCAGCGCAAAAAGCGCTCGTTGATGCCAGCCATGCCAGAGAGGCCACACTTGGGCGCTTTCGAACACTGCTTGAAGCGCAACTGGGGAGCAGCCATCAGCAAATGCAGACGTTTAACCAACGGCTGGAACAAATTGTTCGTGTCAGCGGTGGACTTATCCTGCTGGCGACGCTGCTGGCGCTACTTCTCGCCTGGGGGCTTAATCACTTTTTCATTCGTTCGCGTCTGGTGAAACGTTTTACTGCGCTCAACCAGGCCGTGGTGCAAATTGGTCTTGGCAGAACGGATGCCACTATCCCGGTATATGGACGCGATGAACTGGGGCGTATCGCAGGCTTGCTGCGCCATACTCTGGGCCAGTTGAGCGCGCAAAAAAATCAGCTGGAGCAGGAAGTGACCGAGCGCAAAGAGATTGAATCCGATCTTCGCGCAACGCAGGATGAGCTGATCCAAACCGCAAAACTGGCGGTGGTCGGCCAGACTATGACCACGCTGGCGCACGAGATTAATCAACCGCTGAATGCGCTGTCGATGTACCTGTTTACGGCGGGGAGGGCAATTGAACAGGGGCAATCCGCTCAGGCCAGAAGCACATTAACCAAAGCGGAGGGACTGATTACTCGCATTGATGCCATTATCCGTTCGCTGCGTCAGTTTGCGCGCCGGGCCGAGCCAGGTACGCCTCTGCATCCGGTCGATCTCCGACAAACGTTCAATGCTGCCTGGGAACTGTTGTCCATGCGGCATAAGCCACAGCAGGGTACGCTGACGCTCCCAGATCGGAGCGTGTGGGTGGCTGGTGATGAAGTGCGTATTCAGCAGGTGCTGGTAAACGTCCTGGCAAATGCGCTGGATGCCTGTCCGGTAGCGGCGAAAATAGATGTTCACTGGCAGGCCGAAGGCAGCCGGTTGTGCGTATTTATCAGCGATAACGGCCCCGGCTGGCCTGGGGCATTATTACCATCACTGTTAAAACCGTTTACCACCAGTAAGGATGTTGGCCTCGGTATTGGCTTATCGATTTGTGTATCGTTAATGATGCAAATGAACGGCGAACTGCGCCTGGCGTCAACCCCGGGGCGCAATGCCTGCGTCGTTCTGCAATTTAATCTGACGGATGTAAACGATGTTGAGTGATGAATATTCTGTTCTGCTTATTGATGATGATGCCGATGTTCTCGACGCTTACACCCTGTTGCTTGAACAGGAGGGATATCATGTATTCGCATGCAGTAACCCTTTTGATGCCCGAAATTGGTTGCAGGCCGACTGGCCAGGGATTGTCCTGAGCGATGTGTGTATGCCTGGCTGTAATGGAATCGACCTGATGACGTTGTTTCATCAGGATGACAATCAGCTTCCGATCCTGTTGATCACCGGGCATGGCGATGTTCCGATGGCGGTGGACGCGGTGAAGAAAGGGGCGTGGGACTTTCTGCAAAAACCGGTTGATCCTGGCAAACTGCTGGTGTTGGTAGAGGATGCGTTGCGTCAGAGAAAATCTGTGATTGCACGTCGTCACTATTGCCAGCAAAAGCTACAAGTTGAACTGGTCGGCTACAGTGACTGGGTTAATCAGTATCGCCAGCGTTTACGGCAACTGGCGGAAACGGATATTGCCGTCTGGTTTTATGGCGAGCCGGGAACCGGGCGTATGACCGGGGCCCGTTATTTACATCAACTTGGGCGCAGCGCTGAAGGCGCGTTTATTCGCGGTGAACTGACACCCGGGAACTCGGAACAACTCAATGACCTTATTGCCCAGGCGCAAGGGGGAACGCTGGTTCTGAGCCATATTGAGTGCCTGACGCGTGAACAGCAGCACCATCTGGTGCATTTGCAAAGCCAGGAGCGACGTCCGTTTCGCCTAATTGGCATTGGCGCCACTTCGTTGGTGGAACTGGCGGCAACCAACCAGATTGTGGCCGAACTCTATTACTGTTTTGCGATGACGCAAATTGGTTGCCAGCCGTTGTCTCAGCGCCCGGATGATGTTGAACCGCTGTTTCGCCATTATCTGCAGAAAGCCTGTCTGCGTCTGAACCATCCTGTGCCTGAGATTGACGGGGAATTACTAAAAGGTATGCGGCGTCGCGTGTGGTTAAGCAATGTTCGGGAACTGGCCAATGCCGCCGAGCTTTTTGCCGTTGGGCTATTGCCACTGGCTGAAACCGCGAATCCGCAACTGCATTTGCCTCAACCGACACCGCTCGATCGTCGGGTCGACGAGTACGAGCGGCAGATCATTACTGAAGCGCTAAATATCCATCAGGGGCGTATTAATGAAGTCGCGGAGTATTTACAAATCCCGCGTAAAAAACTCTATTTACGCATGAGAAAATACGGACTGAGCAAAGAACACTATAAGTTTTAGCAGGCGGAATGTGGGGATGAAGAGACGTTGACAGTATTTCGGTGGCAGCGTGAGCGTTCACCGAAATATGTGACGAAATTCCGGGTGATTATTGAGAGATTTTGCTTACCACATCAGATCATCAGGAATGACAAAATCAGCATACGGATCGTCTTCATCCTTAGCTTCCTGGCTCAGTTCGCAATTAAGCACGATATAGCTTGCATCGCGCTGGGCAATCTTGTCGGCGACGACTGCCGGAATGATGGCGTATTCGCTCTCGCTACCACTTTCAGCCGTCAGACGGGCAATAGCCAGACGGCCCTTGATCAACTGAGACTGAGTCACCTTATCAACATAGACTTTTTTGATCAGATTATTGTCAGTAAAGTTGTAACCAATATCGCCACGGGTAATGGTGATTTTATTCATTTCAATTAGTTGCTTGATCTGCGCTTTATACTCTTTAGACAACGTGGCCTGCTTCTGTTGTTCGCTGAGTTGCTTATCACGCTCGATCTGCGCTTTTTTATTCTCTTCAACCGCTTCTCTGGCTTCACGAGCCTGAACGCGCGATTTTTTCGCCGTTCTCTGCACTTTCGCCATTTTTTTGCTGCTGACCAGACCCGCTTTAAGCATCTGTTCTTGTAGGGTAAGTTTTGTCATTGTCGCTTCTAATCCAAAAAATTGTTGTAAGGATTATAACCTTAACGTTCGGCGGGATGCCAGAATGTGGAAGCGTTCTCCAGATAGACCAGGGATTTACCCCATGGGTAGTTTATTTGCAAGATGAGAGATGGCCTCCAGGCGCGGTACCCATAACGCGCTTAAATGCCTGATAGAATCCAGATAATGATTCATATCCGACTCTGCTGTAAATATCCTCATTTTTTATACCTCTTCTAAGCAGGTTTAATGAGACATAAATCCTTAATTTACTTAATACCAGATTCGGTGTGTAGCTTGTCGCTTTCAATATACGGCGAATAAATGTCGAGCGCGACATATAGGTGAAGCGAGCCATATCATCCAGTGACCATGAATATTGTGGGTTGTCTATTATCGCAATGATTAATTTGGCTAAGGCTTCATCATTTGCGGCATTCAAGAGATTTACGTCAATATCATATAAGGAAGAAGATTCGCTAATGACATAATGCAATATAGCATCGGTCAGCTGTGCAATAATGCAATTGTTTTCATCGGCAGATGCGTTTACTTCAGTCAGTAGTAACTCAAAGAGAGAGTGTATTTTATTGCTGACGTCGTCTTTTTGTTTGATCACAAAAATGTCCGGAAGTAAGGCAAATAGCAATTGGCTGGCGATTGTTCTGGGTTGAATGAAACCACAAAGTAGATCGGTGGATTCTGAAGATGAGTCTTCAATTTTACTCATCTGTTTGCGGGGTAAATCATCAAGGTTTATATCAGGAGATGAGGCCAGAAAAAAAGGGAAGTTATTAAAAAAGAAGAGGATATCTCCCTTTTCCAGCTTAATACGTGGCTTTTGGTTAAACAAATCCAGCCAGCACTCCCCACTCAGGACGATATGAAAACTCGGTTCACCATAGGAGTATGTTGATGCTTTCCATTCGCTACAATACCTACCGAGGTGGAAGACGGATGTTTTCGCTTCTCCTCCCTTTAGTAGCCAGCCTGCAGTATTCATATTTTCCCCAATATTGTCATTAATAGACTGATTTTGAAACGATGGTGTATAGATAGTTGCCATTGGTGATTATAAGATTTGTTAACTAAGATGCGCATAACAGGAGAGGATAGTGTTTCTGATATTTACTAAAGATATTATGTTGTTACAGGCTATTTATCATCTTTTTAAGAATGATGTGATCGTTCATGTTCAGCACGTACATGAGCTATGTGCTGTAGAAAATCACAATGCGAAAGTGATCATTGATACATTGAATAACAATATTTTCCATACTCGTTTAGCGTATCAATTGGAGAAAATTAAGCCCTCAAAAATTTATATACTCTCACCGTTTAGAATCAAACGTTGCTTCGGTGATACCCCCGTTTTTTTTGTAAATCGAAACGTTTCGCTGAGTAGCTTCATTTCTTTGCTAAATTGCAATGAAAATTATGCTATTACTCCGGAATTATCGCTTTCTCGACGACAGCACCAGATTCTTACCTATATTCTGCAGCAAAGATCATGTTCTTCAATTGCTGAGCAAATGCATATCACATTGAAGACCTATCATTGCCATAAGTATAATATAATGTTACTGCTTAAACTCAGAAAAATGAGTGATTTAGTACGGCATAAGATTTCATGTTATCTATTGTGAAAAAACACCGCAGGTCATTTTTAAAGACCAGGATTAAGTTGTTAAAGTGCAGGGGAAAGCACGTATTGTATAACACAGCTTTCAAAGCATGTATCTCCTAATATAATAGTTAAATCCTATTTTAAATGTAAAAACAACCAATGATAAATAAGATAACTATCGCACATAATATAATTAACATGTGAATAGTGTTATGCCACAGAAACCTCTTTAATTGCAGGGTTTTCTTTAAGTGAAGAAAGTATCTGATTCACTGAGGTTGCGTCCGTATACTCAACGTTTGCCGTGAGAACATGACAATCGGATGTATCATTAGCCAGTGAACGCAATTGGATGCGATATCCCTGTTCAGTAATCCAGGCCAGAACAACCTGCGTAGTCCCGGCTGCAATTCGCATACGTAGATGCAGATGGCGATTTAAAAAGCGGTAGGTAAGCTGACGGAACAACTCCAGCACGATGAGCGCCATAATCGTACCTATGATGCCAACTTCATACATTCCACTGCCGATAACCAGGCCTATTGCCGCGGTGACCCACACATCCGCGGCTGTTGTTAATCCTTTGATGGTTTGTTTTTGTACCAGAATATTTCCTGCACCGAGAAATCCCACGCCAGTGACAACCTGAGCTGCGATTCTGCTGGGATCTAATCCTATATGGGTATGTTCAATAACATCATAGAAACCGTATTTAGAAACTATCATGAACATAGCACTACCAATACCAATCAAGATATGTGTGCGTACACCTGCTTCTTTAGCGCGAATTTGACGCTCCAGACCAATTACGCCACCGAGCAGACTGGCTAATATAAGTCGGAAAAGAAATTCTTCAGTCATGATGATTCTCTCATTGATTCAGGAATGACGATGCTCGGGCATAAATTCTTTATTTGGTACCAGGAATAACCATGATGAAATAACAAATGGCATGGTTAATGTTGGTATACCAAAAGGCATTAAAAGCACATTCATGGCGGCCTGAATAAAAACTGTAAAAATGATCCCTGAGATAGTATAAATAAATACTCGCCAACCAGGTTGATTAAATACGGTGCCCAAAGCAACTGATGTCAGAACGGCACTAAAGGCATACAACCCTGAAGAAATGTCATGAGCATTAGCACCCAGATAATAAGCAAGCAGTGTCGCGATTAGAGAACCGACGACGGCATAGCAGGCGCATACAACAGATTCTACGGCCAGACCTGCAATGAAGAATAAACTTGCAAGGATCCCAGGAAACAAAAATACCTGTGATATCCCATGCAGGGTGCCGTCAATAAAAAAGCTAAACGAGTAACTGCTTGGAGTTGTCGGGATATAATGTTGGGGCAGCTCTGGTAAGGGCAAACCCGAACCATAGATTTCATGAAAGGCGTAGCTGGCCAGTAGAATTACCCAAGTTGTTAGCACAAACGGCGCTGTTAATGCAGCTATTTTCCACGTTTTTAATATATCGGCAATACACACCGTAGCAATAACTGACACGACACTACCAACGATCAGGCAGAACCACATTAACGGCGTTGCAGTGATAAATACCGGAATAGCAATGCCTACCAGACAGCCATTATAGCTATAGAGGCCGTCCCGCCAACCTTTTACATCATGAGTTATGGCTCCTGTTATTGAAGCAAGGACAGTTCCAATTACACATCCCCATGCAGCCAAAGGATTATTATTGCTATAAGCAGCGATAAATATAGCAATAAAAAACAATACCCCTGTGAAGGGGTTGTTTTGAAACATTACCTGGGCACAACCACGTAGTGATATATCAATGATTTTGAGAATGTAGTGCTTATCAATATTATTCTTCCATAATACTGGGATTGGATGTGTTGTCATCATTATTTACCAGGGTAAAGTAGGGGCGATGATTATTTTTTCCAGATAAAGGGGGCCGGTAATTCTGCATTCAGAACGACTTTTCTGGTCGTGGCCCACACGGTACGAATATGTTTTTTTATAATACTACTGTCATTAGCTAATATCTTGAATATAAGACCCGATTCCGCAGGGAGTGTTGACATCCCATAGCAGCAATCTTTGCCGTAATGAGCTTTGAAGGTCGACAGAATGGATGCAATATTTTCTACTGGGGTTAATATAAAAATAGTGCCGATAATTTGAAAACTTCCAATAACCCCAATTTCTGTCATGGGATGCTCCTTGGGGCTTAGCACAATTTGTTCCTTGAAAAGGATATTCCCCGACTCATCTTTTGCAGATACAGTTGAGGAATAATAATCAAAACCATTAAGCTCGTTTTCATGATGATAACGACGTCCCGGTATAATAACTTCTGAATAAATAAGTGTTGCGTTTCTTTTATAATCAATAACGGTATCGTTAACAAATCTTGCATTGCGATGCAGGATTAAAGGATCGGGTAGGTATTCCAGATAGGAATTCTCGTTAAGTTGGATAAATTGAATTTGCGCGCCATAGTTTTTATCCATCGAATGTACTTTGGTTGCTGATTGTGTGTTGACGCTGGCGAAAGCATTTTCACCCACATTAATGGATAACACCATGCGATCTCCCTGCAGAACACAGCCTGAAGTCGATATCACGGTCACGCAGGGAAGATCAGGCAGTGCCTCGTCATGATACAATGCCTTTTGCGCAAATAATGGTGTGCGCTTTTCCATACGATGAAGAATGCTTTTTCTCCCGGAACGCGTGAAACCCAGGTACAAAAAACCATCTTTACCGATTGCCCCACTGGGCATTTGCTCTGGCTCCTGACGATACTCTTTTGGGATTTGCTTGTCCCAACGTTTCCGGGTCTTCTCTACCTCGTCATTTATATTCTGTGGATGAGTCATCTTGTTTTCCTTCAATAGTGTGACCAAATAAAAAATCGCGCTCAATCATATCCACCAGTTGTTCAATGCCTTCACCTGTTTTACAGTTAGTTAAAATATAAGGACGATTATTTCTGACATAACGGGTATCCGCTTCCATTACCTCCAGACTGGCACCTACATAGGGCGCTAAATCAATTTTATTGATGATTAATATATCGGCCTGTACCAGGCCTGGACCATTTTTACGTGGAATCTTTTCACCTTCAGCGACGTCAATAACATAGATATAAAAGTCAGCTAATGCAGGACTGAAAGTGAGGGTAAGGTTATCTCCACCGCTTTCAATCATGATTAAATCGCTATCCGGGAATTTATCTTCCATTTCTTCCACGGCCGCAATATTCATACTGGGATCTTCGCGCACTGCTGTGTGTGGACATGCCCCTGTTTCAACGCCAATGATTTTTTCTTCTTCTAATATTCCTTTCAGTGTTCTTTTGACCTGCTTTGCATCCTCCGTAGTGACCACATCATTAGTCACAATCAGAGGTTTATATCCGCGACGAATAAGAACGGGAGTAATAACTTCAATAATGGCCGTTTTTCCTGAACCCACGGGACCACCAATGCCAATTCGAGTAATTTTTTTCATTTCTAACCTCAGTTAATTCATAAACAAACGTACATGGGCATCGACATGAACAGCTGCCAGAATGTCGATCATCGGTGAAAAAGAAGACATTTCTTCCGGTCGGGTGTTGAGCGCCATTTCAGCGTAATCAGGAAAAAGTGACGTGACTTCGGCCAGAATTTTTTGGCTATCCAGATGTGTGATCCGCATCAGTCTTTGCGCGGCACTGAGAATGGTCATTGCTACGCCATAAAAATGCATGGCCAGCATCGCATCTTCATCAAGATCTAAATGGCTCATGAGTAGCCCATGGGAAACAGGGTAGGTGCCAACAACCGTTCCCTGGCGAATTTGCTCGAGCCACCAGTTAAATACCGGATCAGGGTAAATAGCGGCTGAAAGTTCAGTTAATTTTTTTCCCATTCTTTGGGTCATCAGTCTGGGTTCTGGAGATAATTTTCTACTGATCAAATCATTATCAATTGAGATAAGCTCATTTAACCTGTTACTGCGGCAGGCGCGCATGGTTTGTATTTGCGCGACAGCATCGCACTTTGCGGCCTGCAATAGGGCGGTACAGACATACTGCTTCAGGGTTTGCCGATTGTAGACAATGCCGCAAGATATGGCAGATTCAACTCCACAGGAAAAAGTAAATGCCCCGACAGGAAGGACTGAATCGCCAAATTGTAGTATCCGAGCGATATTAAGTAACCTATGTGAGCTCTCTGACATGATTGGCAACCTTATTACGTTAGTGGTCAATGTGTACATGCGTATGCGCTTCTTCTGTGCCACCAAAAAGAAGTCGGGATTCAGACGGTGTTAAGAGCGGGATGACTTTTTCACCTTCCGTAAAATAGTATTGCCCTTCAATGTAACCATGAGATTTCATGACTGAAGCCAACATTTTGTCGGCTACAACAATAGGAATAAAAACACAGTATCCTTTTATGACGGCTTTCCAGTGCTGATTTCCTAAAGCGTGACCTAGTTCAAACGCTCGGGTGAGAAGGTCAGTGATTTTTTCTACGCCAAATAATCCAAGATCGACAACCATTACGCGCCGTAGCTGTATTTTTACCGTAAGTAAATATCGGTTGGCTTTATCATATAAAAGAATATCACCATCATTTAGGCGGATATGACGGTCCAGCGATAAACCGATATCGTAGCCGAATTGACTTTTTTTCCGGCAACGGCTTTTCTGTGCTTCCCATTGTTCAAGAACCAGTACATCGTGTTTAATTCCTTCAGCGGAGAGATCAAGCTCGCCACGGGAATTTATATTTCCGAGGGTTTTTTCGATTAAATACATAACAGCTTTCCTTTTAACCAAAGAAATATTTTTGATTCATAACAGCAGTTTGAATGGGCTGGCAGGTTGCATGCACACCATCAACCTTTACGGCAAATGTTTCTGGGTTCACATCAATGTGTGGGGTTGCATTGTTTCTGATAAGGTCATGTTTGCTAATGCTACGACAGTTATTAACTGCAACCACCTGTCTCTCAAGCCCGGCTTTTTCTTTAACACCATCCTCAAGGGCAGCCTGTGATACGAAGGTAATGCAGGTATCCTGCAACGTTTTTCCCATAGCACCAAACATAGGGCGATAGAAGACGGGCTGAGGAGTTGGCAGAGAAGCGTTAGGATCACCCATTAAGGACCAGTTAATCATCCCCCCTTTAATAATAAGTTTCGGCTTGGCCCCAAAAAATTGAGGTTCCCAGAGTACAAGGTCAGCCATCTTACCCACTTCAACAGAACCAAGAATATGGCTAACACCTTGTGTAATGGCAGGGTTGATCGTAATTTTGGCAACGTATCGAAGAACACGGAAATTGTCGTTATTCGGATTGTCTTCCGGTAATTTCCCGCGAGCGACTTTCATCGCATGCGCAGTTTGCACCAGACGCAGCCAGTTTTCTCCTACGCGACCCATTGCCTGAGAATCGCTGGAGAACATGGATATAACACCCATATCATGCAGAATGTTTTCTGCTGCAATCGTTTCAGGACGAACGCGGCTTTCTGCAAATGAAACATCGGCAGCAACGTTAGGATTCAGGTTGTGGCACACCATAATCATATCGAACAGTTCTGCCTGGCTGTTAATACCAAAAGGTAACGTTGGATTGGTCGAACTTGGCAGAACGTTTGGTTGGCTGGCGACCTTAATAATATCCGGAGCATGACCACCGCCAGCGCCTTCTGTATGAAAGGTGTGAATTGTCCGTCCTTCAAAGGCCGCAATCGTATTTTCAACATATCCGGCTTCATTGAGGCTGTCAGTATGTACGGAGACCTGAATATCCATATCATCGGCGGTGCGAAGTGCGTGGCGGAGCGAGTTTGGCGTGGCACCCCAGTCCTCATGCACTTTCAGCCCAACGGCACCGGCAATAATTTGCTCCTGGAGGGGAGCTTTACTGTAGGCATTGCCTTTGCCCAGTAGGCCAATGTTGACTGGAATACCTTCCCATGCACGTAGCATGGCACGCATATTCTTTGGTCCAGCGGTCACAGTGGTACCATTTGTACCATCAGTGGGCCCAATTCCTCCACCGAAGAAGGTGGTGATACCGTTAGACAATGCGGCATATGCTTGCTGAGGGGAGATCAGATGAATATGAGAGTCGATACCTGCCGCAGTCAGAATCAAGTGTTCACCAGAAATAGCGTCGGTACTAAGCCCGACCGTCATCCCTGGCGTGACGCCAGACATAATTGCTGGGTTGCCGCTTTTACCAATGCCCGATATCAATCCATCCTTAATACCAACATCTGCTTTAATAACCCCTAGTTTGGCATCAACTATCGTGACATTGGTAATAACTAGATCGAGAACGCCCTGGTCGCGGGAACACTGATTATTAGCACCCATACCATCGCGTAATGATTTTCCGCCGCCATAAACCGATTCGTCACCATAACCGCGTAGATCTTGTTCGATTTCAATATATAAATCAGTTTCACCTAAACGAATTTTATCACCGATCGTTGGACCAAACAGGCTGGCATATTCCTTTCTGGATATTGTTGGCATAATAGGTCCTCAGCTAGGATTAGTAGGCATTTTGAAACCGGCTTGCCGGGCGTTATCAATGAGTGATTTTAACTTCATGGGATCGTTGATCACTTCAGCGAACTGTTCACCGGTCATGTCGACAAGGTTATTAAAACCAAAAATATCGTTATTACCGCTATAGGGGATAAGTTCTATTTCTATCTCATCACCGGGTTCAAAGCGAATGGCTGTTGTGGCGGTAATATTTAAGCGTTTACCCAGTGCGCTTTCGCGATCAAACTCCAGTTCTTTATTAACTTCAAAGAAATGAAAATGTGATCCTACCTGGACCGGTCGATCCCCTGTATTCTTGACACGTACTTTGGTTACAGGTTTCTCGGTATTAAATGAAATAGGGGAGGCTCCCAGAACGTAGCCACCATAGGGTACATTTTCTGCTTCTTTGTTCTGCGACATAGTCTATTTCTCCCGCTCTTAACGAATAGGGTCGTGCACGGTTACCAGTCTGCTGCCATCGGTAAAAATAGCCTCAACCTGTATTTGTGGGATAAGGTCAGCGACGCCTTCCATAACGTCGTCTTTAGTCAAAACATCTCTTGATTTATTCATGACGGTTTCCAGATCATTTCCTTCTCTGGCACTTTCCATGGCAGTTGACGCAATAATAGAAACGGCTTCCGGATAATTTAACTTAATTCCTTTTTCTTTCCGACTTTGCGCCACGCTGGCAAGTGAGTAAATCATGATTTTCTCTATTTCTCTGGGGCTAAGTTTCATAAATTACTCCTTACCTGAAAGGGTATAGGCATCTTCGCCAAACGCTGAATAATCAGGAGATTGGCGGGCGTCATTGGTCGAAATTCGCACTGGGGTGAATTTGTTAATTATCCACAAGATTAGAAGGGTAAAGATAAAAGACCATATGCTGGTAATAAGCACAGCGGCGAGTTGTTTTGCAACTTGCAAAATGCCACCACCTTCCAGCAAACCTGAAGGTCCTTTGCTATTCCATGCCTGTGATGCGAAAACACCAAGCAGGATTGAGCCTGTAATTCCTCCCATACCATGTACGCCAAAAACGTCCAGTGCATCATCAACATACTTTTTAACGAACAGTGCGCAGTAGTAGCAGACAAAACCGGCAATAATGCCAATTAATGCGGCTGATTGAATTGAAACATACCCCGCAGCAGGGGTTATGGTGGCAAGGCCTGCGACAGCTCCTGTCAGAAAGCCAACAAACTTTGGTTTACCGGTATGCATTTTCTCAATGAGTAGCCATGTCGCACCGGCAAAAGCAGCTGCAATGTCGGTGGTGACAAATGCAGAAACAGTAATTGTGTTAACCTGTAATTCAGAGCCTGCGTTAAACCCATACCAGCCAAACCACAGTAATCCCGCCCCCAGAGCAATATAAGGAATGTTGTGGCTACCATCGGGTTGAATGACTCGACGCCCGACGTATAAAGCGGAAGCAAGCGCAGCGAATCCTGCTGTCGCGTGGACAACAATACCACCGGCAAAATCAACTACTCCCCATTTAGCCATCACGCCCTGCGGGCTCCAGACCATATGCACAAACGGGCAGTAAACGAATAATGTCCAAAGGGTAATAAAAATCAGGTACGCCTTGAATTTTACCCGTCCGACAAAAGCGCCAGTAATAAGGGCCGGAGTGATAATGGCGAACATCATCTGGTAGACGAAATGTACCAGGATTGGGATCCCTGCGTCATTACCGGTGAACAGCGTGTTCGCATTGATATTTTGTAAAAACGCATAGTGAAGCGGATTGCCAATAATGCCATTGAGGCTGGGACCGAAGGCCAGGGAATAACCCACAGCAAACCATAATATGGCTACCCAGCTCATAGAGACAAAACTCTGAAACATAATGGTGAGTATGCCTTTACGCTGGACTAACCCCCCGTAAAAAAAAGCGAGTCCCGGTGTCATTAACATGACCAGACTGGTGCATAACAGCATAAATGCTGTATTCGCTGGATCCAGTATTTGTAATTGTACAGGTAATATTCCCATATACCCTGTGCCCCTTGCTTAAGGTTTATAAAAAGATGTAACTTGGCTATTTTTCATACGAAAGATAAATTACTACTTAATTTATTAATGGATAATTACTTGTCTTTGAATGAATATAATTTTGATTGTGGGTTGCGTTTGCAATATTCAATGACTTGCGGGATGCTGGTAAGGTCTGTTTCATTCAGAGAAACAGAATCACCACCCTTATAAACCGTTTCTTCATTGAGCATCCACCATGCAACTGGAAGCATGGCCTTAGGATTCAGATTGATAAACTCCTGACAGGTCATTTTATCAGGACTGTTGTCTGCCGCATGCGTAACAGGGACGTTTAGCATAAATAAGGATAACAGGGGAGTAAGTGTGATAAGTACGCGTTTCATATATAACCTCATAGTGTCTTTAGTACAATTAATTTACTGAAGCGGGAACTGTTGGGGTACAGTTCTCGCTTCAGTGATATCAATAAAAAAATTACTGGTGTTGGTTTAATTACAGATCTTTTTTGATTTTGTCCCACTCACTGTCAGCTTTTTTCTTAAAATTGGCTTTTTTATCCTGCATACATGCCTGCACCAGTGCAGGGGTCACTGTTTCAACCCCTTTAACATCCAGTACCGCGTCTTCTGGTTTGTCCTTTTTATTCAACGCCTCGGCAAAGCCAACCACTGTGGGTTGGAATGTGGTATCTGTGGCAAGAAAATCTTCACACGTCCATTGACTGACGGGTTTGTGATTTTCTGCCGCCTGACCCAGAGCAGGGATCATGAGTAGGGAGCCAACGATCATGCTTAATGTTTTATTCATCTAACGTACCTCGTGTATCAATTAATATCTATGGGTGAAAAGTCTGATTGCGACATTAAATATATATCCTGGAACAGCGTGGATGTCATATTTTGAATTGAATGGGGTTTTTAATATGTCCAATATTCTCTTTTGTTATTAGATAGTTGTAAGGCGTTTAAGAAGAAATCATCGGACTATATTATTAATGACGTAGTATTTATTGATGATATTTAGAATAAATTAATGTTGTCAGTAGTACTCTGACTAACAGGAGAAGCAAATGTTAAATGTAACACGAGATATTCTATCTAAGCTTGACGATGATGTGCTGGTCAAACAGCGGCGGTTTCTTAAGTTCTTGGCATGCCTGATGTTCTTGGGTGGGGTGCTTTTTATCCTTTTCCCTTATGTGTCTGGAGGCGTGCTCAGTATCATTGTCGGTGGGATTTTGATGTGCAGTGGTGTAGCGTTAGCAGTGGGTATGTTTAAAAACAGGGTGCATAATTTTTGGCCAGTTGTTTCTGGGGTAGTCGTCAGTATTGCATATTTTTTGATGGGGTATTTTTTTATTACTGCACCTGAATTGGGTGTTTTTGCTATCGCAACTTTTTTGGCATGTCTATTTTGTTTAGGTGGAATTATCCGACTGACTAACTTTTTTAAGCACAGAAAAGAGAAAAAGGTATGGTTACAGGGTGTTATAGGTATATTGGATCTCTTTATTGCATGGTGTTTTATTACTGCCACTCCGCAGGCATCAATTTATATGGTGTCAATGGTGACGGGAATTGAGCTTATGCTGAGTGGTATTAGTTGCGCATATATTGCTAATCAGTTTCGTAAAACCTGAAACTAAGTAGTTAGTTGTTACTATTATCTGGCCCCGATAGCGGAGTCATTACATTAAAAAAAACTGCCCTTGCGGGCAGTTAAAATCGAAAGCATACCAAATGTTTTCTCAGGGGATCAGTCTGCACTGATACCGATATTATCGTAAACACTCTTACGATATGTTGCAAAACCTCCAGTACGTATTATTTAATAAATAAATCCTAACTAACATTGTTTATTTTCTTATCACTATTTTTGTAAAAAAACGATGTACAACAATAAAAAATACGGGAACAAAGAATATCGCCAGGACCGTTGCGGCAATCATTCCGCCCATCACGCCTGTGCCTACTGCGTTTTGTGCACCTGAACCCGCGCCGTTGCTAATGACTAATGGAAGCACACCAAGAATGAATGCCAAAGAGGTCATCAGAATCGGTCTTAAGCGCATTCTGGCTGCGTCTAATGTCGCTTCAATATCGCTTTTACCCTGTTTTTGCATAATTTCAACGGCAAATTCTACAATCAAAATCGCGTTTTTAGCCGATAACCCAATTGTTGTCAGTAGACCAACCTGAAAGTAGACATCGTTGGATAACCCACGCAACCAGGTCGCTGATAAGGCGCCAACTACGCCAAGTGGAACAACCAGCATTACGGCAAAGGGAATTGACCAGCTTTCATAGAGCGCTGCCAGACACAGAAAAACAACGATGATTGAAATAAGGTACAGCATAGGGGCCTGGTCTGTGGATAAACGCTCCTGATACGACATTCCTGTCCAGTCATATCCGATGCCAGCAGGCAGTTTTTCGATGAGTGAGACCATAAATGCCATTGCATCTCCGGTGCTTTTTCCCGGTGCGGCTTCGCCAAGAATCTCCATTGAAGGAGAGCCGTTATAGCGTTCAAGACGCGGTGAACCATAAGTCCAATCTGTATAGGCAAATGCGCTAAACGGTACCATGTCCCCAGAAGCGTTACGGACATACCAGCTATCAATACTTTCCGGAAGCATGCGATAAGGAATGGCTGCCTGTACGAAGACCTTTTTGACGCGTCCATTATCCAGGAAGTCATTAACGTAGCTGCTACCAAACGCGGTTGAGATCGTCTGGTTTATATCGTTGAGAGATACGCCCATAGATTCTGCTTTTGCCGCATTGACATGCACCCGAAACATGGGCGTATCTTCCAGTCCATTGGGGCGAACGCCGACCACCTGTTCGGGATGCTGTTTTGCCATTCCGAGGAGCTGATTTCTTGCCTGAGTGAGCTTTTGGTGACCCAGATTGGCTTTATCTATAAGTTCCAGATCAAAACCTGAGGCCGTGCCAAGTTCCGGGACGGCGGGTAAATTGAAGGGATAAACAATAGCCTGATTTATTGTAGCCAGACCACTGGTGGCACGTTGAATGATCGCATTAATACCATCGGCACTTGCCGTGCGTTCAGACCAGGGTTTCAGGCTTACAAAGGCCAACCCGTTGTTCTGACCTTGCCCGCTAAATCCAAAACCGCTGACAGTAAAGACTGATTCCACATTACTTTTTTCTTGCGTCAGGTAATAGTGGCTGACGTCTTCAAGTACTTTATTAGTTTTCACCAGCGTAGCACCCGGTGGCAACTGGGCCATGGTCAGCAAAACGCCCTGATCCTCCTCAGGTAAAAATGAGGTCGGAATGCGTAGAAACAGTAGCACCATGGCAATAATGATCAGTAAATACAGAATCATATATCGAGAAGTGACTCGCAGAATCTTGCGCGTACTGTCGCTGTAATGCTGGGTAAAACGCTCAAAGTGCTGGTTAAACAGTGTGAAAAAACGAGGTGCAGAATGGGAGGTATCATGATGCGCTGGTTTGAGCAGCGTGGCACATAATGCGGGCGTTAACGATAATGCGGTTAATAAAGAAAGCGCCATGGCGGCGACAATCGTTACCGAGAATTGCCGGTATATCTCTCCGGTTGAACCGCCCAGTAACGCCATCGGTACAAATACAGCCGACAGGACCAGCACAATCCCCACCAGCGCCCCTTGTATTTGTGACATTGATTTATGCGTAGCCTCTTTGGGCGAAAGGTGCTCTTCTGCAATCACGCGCTCAACATTTTCCACCACCACAATAGCATCATCAACGAGCAGACCAATGGCCAGGACAAGGCCAAACATTGTCAGAGTATTGATGGTAAAGCCAGCAACGGAGAGAACGGCAAATGTGCCTAATATGACAACCGGGACTGCTATTGTTGGAATAAGTGTTGCCCGAAAATTTTGTAAGAATAAATACATAACAATGAAAACTAAAACAATGGCCTCAACCAGCGTTTTAACGACTTCTTGTATGGATATCTTAATGAAGGGCGTGGTGTCATAGGGATAGACGGTTTTGAGACCTGGCGGGAACCAGGGCGAAAGTCGGGCTATTTCTTCTTTGACTAACTTTGCGGTATCCAGGGCATTGGCACCTGTGGCCAACTTAATCGCAATCCCTGCTGCAGGGTTCCCGTTGTATTTTGCTACAGTGCCATAACTTTCAGCACCCAGTTCAATGTGAGCAACGTCGTTCAATGTAACGTGTGAGCCATCTTGTTGAACTTTCAGTAGAATATTTCCAAACTCCTGTGTGTTTTGTAATCGGGTCTGGACGATAATTGAAGCATTCAACTGCTGGTTATTTGCCTGAGGTGCACCACCTAACTGTCCTCCCGATATTTGATTATTCTGTATTTTGACTTTCTGAATGACATCCTGAGGGACAAGCTGATATTGGTTGAGTTTGACCGGATCAAGCCAAATTCGCATGGCATGCTGTGAACCAAATAGTTGAATGCTGCCCACCCCTGCGATTCTGCTAAGCGGATCTTTGATATTGGACGCAACATAGTCGGCAATATCGTACTGGTTAAGCGCCCCATCCTCTGAAATAAATGCGGCAACCAGTAAAATATTGCTGCTGGCTTTATCAACACTAATACCTTGCTGTTGTACTTGCTGCGGTAATGACGGGATCGCCAACTGTAATTTATTCTGCACCTGTACCTGAGCGATATCAGGGTTGGTCCCCGACTCGAACGTGAGGGTCAGGGTGGCATTGCCAGAGGCGTCGCTGGTTGAGGACATATACATTAATCCATCCAGACCATTCATATTCTGTTCAATAATCTGCGTCACCGAGTTTTGTACAGTCTGTGCATCGGCTCCTGGGTATGATGCGCTGATAGTTACCGCCGGTGGGGCAATGTTGGGGTATTGAGCAATGGGCAACTGAGTAATAGCAATGACGCCGCTTAGCATCATGATAATAGCAAGAACCCAGGCGAAGACCGGGCGCTCAATAAAAAAATTAGCCATAGAAAAAACTCCTGTTACCCGGCCTTACTGAGGTAAAGGGGGATTTGAATCTAAAGGGGAGGGGAGAGCATGAGCTTTAATGCCAGGCCGAATCTGTTGGAGCCCAGAAATAATGACCCTATCGCCAGGGTGCAAACCGGAAGTCACCAGCCACTTATCTCCTATTGCTTTAGTGGCAATAATTTCACGCGACTGGACAATGTTTTCCGGATCAAGAATAAGCGTTGTTGCTTTGCCGCTGGCATTGCGAGTTACCGCTTCTTGTGGAACCAACAATACATTGCGCTGGATACCCTCACTGAGCACGGCAGTGACGTACATGCCAGGTAATAGCGTGTTATCTGGATTAGGAAAAATTGCTCTGAGCGTAACAGACCCCGTTGTTTCATCCACTGTGAGGTCGGAAAACTGCAATTTCCCTGTGTGAGCATATTGCTTACCGTTATCAAACTCTAATATGGCCGTTGCCTGGCCCTGGCTTTGCTCTATTATGCCTTGCTCCATGTCTGTTTTTAGCCGGAGAAAATCATTGGCGGACTGGGTAACATCCACGTATATAGGATCAAGACGTTGAACTGTGACCAGTGCTTGCCCCTGATTGGCGGTGACAAGTGCGCCGATGGTGACAGTTGACTTGCCGCTTAATCCACTCAGCGGCGAGGTGACGCTGGCATAGTTCAGGTTGATTCTGGCGCTTTCAACCGCCGCTTTCGCCACTTGCAGGTTTGCCTGCGCTTCCTTCGCGTTAGTCTGGGCCTCGTCGTAGTCTTGTTGGCTGACATAATGTGATTTAAGCAATGACGTAAAACGATTCAACGTTAAGCGGCTGTTATCTGCTGCTGATTGAGCCTTAGCCAGACTTCCCTTCGCCCGATCCAGTTCTACCAGTAAAGGGGCAGGGTCAATCTGGTACAGCGGTTCTCCGGCATTAACCGTGCTGCCTTCTTTAAACTGACGGCTGAGAATAATCCCCCCAACCTGCGGGCGTATCTCAGCAACTTCATAAGGTACAATTCGCCCGGGTAATTTACTGGTGATATTCACGGATTCTTCTTTAAGCGTAATAATACCGACATCCGGTATCACGGTATGTGGTGGGGCATTCTTACTATCATCACACCCCACAACGAATAGAATATTAACCAGGCCAATTACCGCAAATTTTCTTTTTATCTGCATTATATCCCTCACATATAAGTTACGAAGGTTTACGGTTCATCGGTACCAATAGATAATAAATGACGCAATTAAGAAGCCGGTATACACGGCGAGTAAGGAGAACAGCACGTGAACCGCGATTTCAGTACCGGCCCAAATGTAATCTTCGTTTTGCAAATGCGAAAATACCTCCTCTGAAAAAGTAGAAAATGTCGATAAACCACCACATAGCCCTGTGGTGACCATCAGCTTCACTGCCGGAGAAAATGATGTTAGTCGGGTAAAAAAAACTGTAGCAAATCCAATAATGAATCCGGCAATTATATTTGCAACGAGCGTTCCGGGGGGTAATAAAGGGAATAGTGCATTCAATCGCTGGGAAATTCCCCAACGTAAAGCACTACCGACACCACCACCAACCATAATGGCAATTAAAGATGCGAGCATAAAACCTTCTTTTCTAATGGATGTTTTGAATGTCAATCACTTGTATGCTAAAAATAAGGTGATATCTTCAAGGTAACAAGATCGCTTATTCTTCTAAGTTTTAGCTTGAGCATGATATTAAATTTTTGAATGCGCATTGTTTGCTCTGAAATGTTCAGGGACTGCGTAATTTCATGTATGTTATGTTGGTTAATTATGGAGTTGACAAGTTTAAGTTGGTTGTGCGAGAGTGCCACGTTAGGTTTTTGATATGAAATTTTTTCATCTATGATGAGGGAGAGTAAATTTAATATCTGCTCTTTTCTGCTTACGAACAGTAAAGGCGACTGGCTTTTTAATTTGCTAATGTGAAAGGGGGCCAGGATGATGATCCTTTCAACATTGATGTCATTGAGTAGCTTGACCGTAATTTCATCAATAATATTATTATGATAAGTGTCAATAATGATTTTTACATTGTGATCAAGATCATTAAAGTTAATGTCTGAAAGTTGATTGATTTTGATGGTTTTTTCCTTTTCCTGTAGGTTAAAAACACCCTGGAAAAGGAAAAAATCCTTTGTGATAATGAAAATCATAAAAATGCTCCTTTGGTGCAGATGTCTAGTTATAATGTTTGTAGAAAACAGAGTTTTAACATTGGTGATCGAGTTTGATATGTAGGGGTAATTATCCCGTGTTATGCTTAGATAATAATATAAACATAATCTATTTTTATAATTTATCCAGAGATGTACCTATATAATAATCCTAAGTAAAATTCTTAATCCTGCAAAATATATGGTTTTTTGTTTTTAGTATAAGAATAATCCTGGTATTACAAATACTCCTTAGGTATTACTATGAGATATTATGTTTTATCTTATCCAGGATTAATTTATATAAGAGTAACTTGTTGTGTATCTGCCAGAGTATTAGGATTACTATGTCACTTGTATTGGTGACAAACTCGAGACTCCTTTACAGACTTTTGCTGGCGATGGATTCGCCAGCTTTTTTTATTCATCTTTAACAAGATAATTAACGGATGATTACTGATAATGCCCGGAAACGTGGGCCATCCAGGCATTGAATGGAGACGAGGTTATGAAGGGGGAGGTACCGAAACTTAAGGAGATAGCGTCTTTTCCACTTGCAGCGGCGGATCGTACCATCCCCAGCCAGGATACATCATACCATTCCAGTCGGCAGGCCAAACGGGTCCAATACCGTAATCAAAACCCGGTGCTGGCATAATACGTGTTTCTTCCTGCCATACCTGATACCCAAGAATATTCATTGTAACAAATGGGTAACTGGAATTACCGACCCGACCAGAACGGCTCCCGGTCAGGTTACCCAAAACGGTAACGTAGTGATTGCGGAAATTAACAGGGTCGAGAAAAATTGAACTCCGGGCTAATAATCGTCCTTGATATGGTGTCCCGATTTCTGGTTTCGCATTATAATTAAGCGGTAGTACCGCTATTTCGAGCAACGTTTCATGCGGTTGGTTAACGACATTGATAACCAGTCCACCCAGTCGCGCTTGCTGTCCTACATAGAGATTGGGAGTTTGCTTCAGTTTTAGAAAATCTTTCTGCAGGTCTGGTTGGCCATTACCTTTAATTGATGAAGGAATGGAGGCACAACCTGATAGCAAGAGTGTCATCGCGGAGAAGGCGATATACGTCAGTTTTCCAGAGATATAAATTCTGGGCATATTATCTCCTTAAATATATTCAACGAAAAACAATAATTACATGCAATTACTTGACTCTCCTGTTTAGGGAGGGTCAAGTAATCATGGCGGTGCAGATTGGTAATGATTTATTTCTATTATGGTTTATTTATAAATATCAGCATTGATCGTTTTGTGTTCCGATTGCCCTTCAATTGAGGTAATTACATAGTATTTGCCACCCTTTTCATCCACCTTTTTGCTGAGCCCGTCATCTGTCATTGTAAAGCCGTCTTCAGTTACGCTAAGTTCTCCTATTTTTGTATATTTGCTGGCTTGCTCTGGTGAGATTTGTTCAGCGGCATATGCTGAAAATGCTAATGTTGAACCTAACAATGCAATAATACTGATTTTTTTCATAAGTTTATTCTCTTATAGATTAGTGATAAGCAATAATTATGTTAGATAACTTATTTTTTAATTCAATATAAATGTTGTTCGGATTTACCAGTAGTAATTCATTATGCTAATAATTATTTGATTTGAATGTGTTTTTCTCTAGTTGAATATTTAATATAATAATCTTAATGCAGAATGATAATAGCACTTTGCAAAGTGTATTGTGTATTGCATCAATTAAATTACTGCTCTTTTGATCATTGGTTAAGGGAACACGAGATAAACCGGATATCTGTGCCTGTATCGAACGGATAAACGCGCAACAAGAATAAAATAATAATCTATATTATTCAGAAAGATGAAATATAAGTTTGAATTACTGTGGTTGGGCAAACATTAATTCTGAGTAATATAGCCCAATAGAGGTATGTTGGTGAATATTAGGCCTAAAAACAATCACTTGTCTCATGGGGGATTTTAAAGAGAGGCTGTTTGATGCCGATAACCATGGTGAAAATATGGTTAATGGAGGGAAGTGGCATGTGGTGGGTTTATCGAATGCCGATGAAAATGAAGTTAATAATCGCGCTACAACCCCTATTGCTGGCGTTGTGTTGGTTTGCAGGTTCAGGAATATTGGCGCGTATTGAGACAGAACGGCAGATGGAGAATATTGCCCAACTGACAGCGCTCGCACGCAGTGCCGGAAATGTGGTGCATGAACTGCAAAAAGAACGGGGAATGAGTGTCGGATTTCTGGGGGCTGCAGGGACTACGTTCAAAGATGAGTTAAACGCGCAGCGGGCTTTGACCGATCGCGAGATCGAGGTATTCGTGCGCTCGTTGTCCGATACTGCATTACCGGAAGGGGATGTTGCTACCTCTGTCGCTGCGTTTAAGAAAAACATTCTTTCGCTCGCCACCATCCGGGAAAATGTCACGCAGTTGGGGCTTCCGGCCGCAGATGTGGTTAAGTTTTACACCAACGTCATTGCTGATGTGCTGAGTTTTGTCGGCAAGTTGGGGCAGTTGACGGATTCTGGCGAAATGGCAAACGCATTTGCCGCCTACTACAATCTGCTGAATTTGAAAGAACAAGCGGGTATTGAACGGGCACTGTTATCAAATATCTTTTCCTCCGGTCATTTCGCCGACGGACAGTTACATCAGCTCAGTGATGTCGTCAGTAAACAGAACGTCTGGCTGGCACAATCGTTGCGCCTGAGCTCGCCTGAACAGGCGGCCATGTTGAAAAATCGCTTACAATCTGCAGAAGCGTCAAAAGCCCTCTCATTTCGTGAAACCGCGTTTAATCATGTCGAGAACGGTGGATTTGGTGTCGATCCTACTACCTGGTTCAAAGTACAAACTCAGCGTATTGAAGTGATGCGGCAGATAGAAAATGTGACGGCGAATCTTCTGTTGGCGAATGCAGAAAAACTCGCGCAGGATGCACGAAAAAACTGGCAAATATATATGGTCGTCAGCTTGTTAGCGCTACTGGCATCATTGACCTTCGCTGGAGCCATCGCAATCAATATGCATCGCCAATTCAGCGACACGCTGCGCAAGATTGCGGGGATGAATGGCGATCTGACTCAACGTCTGGCGACGCCGGGTAAAGATGAGCTTTCCTCACTTAATCGTGCCTATAACACGATGCTGGAAAGTATTCAGCATATCGTACAGGAGATTAAACAAGGCGCCGTGGTTTTGTCCGATGCCAGCAGCAGTATTACGGTGGGAAATCAGGATTTGGCTCAACGTACAGATGAACAGGCTGCATCAATAGTACAAGCCGTGGCCAGTATGGAGCAGCTATCAACTGCGATTACGCAAACAGCGGATAATGCCCGCGAAGCGGAGCATCTGACAATCAGGTTGGAAAAAGAGGTCCGACAGGCCAGTAACGTTGCCACTGCGGCGAACCAGAGTATGGGGGATATTCGCGCTTCCAGTGAGAAAATATCGAATATTGTGACCTCAATTGATGATATCTCGTTTCAGACTAACTTACTGGCGCTGAATGCGGCAGTGGAAGCTGCGCGGGCAGGAGAGATGGGCAGGGGGTTTGCGGTTGTGGCCAGTGAAGTGCGGAATCTTTCGCAGCGTTGCGCCAAAGAAGCTAACCAGATCCGCGAGCTGGTTGCGCAGAACATGGTTAAAATTAGTGAGGGCGTTGAGCGGGTCACGGCATCAGCTACCGCGCTGGAAGCGGCATCGGACAATACCACCAGTATGAAGCAATATATTGCGGATATCGCGCGCGTGGCGACAGAACAGTCGCAAGGGGTAACCCAGATAAACCAGGCTCTGCGACCGATGGAGCAGGTTACGCAGCAAAATGCGGCGCTGGTTTCTCAGGCCGCGAGCGACAGCCAGCGGCTGGACAATCTGTCGGTCACCATGAAGGGGCTGGTCAATCGTTTTGTTGTCTGACATGACGCCGCTGTACCGATCCGGTAAACGCGCCGGATCGGTCAGTTGTCGTCATCTTAGTGTGATGGTATGAAGCAAATATTGGGTGGGTTAAGCAAAGATTCCTGACATAGCAATCTTGTCGCTGGTAAAGTGAACAACCGATACCGAGATGTGGCCAGAAGGGAATTCCGTGTGACTGAACGTATTGATTATGAGACTGAAAAATACAGCTTTACTGAGGCGACTGAGAGTTCCCGCCTTACCGGCCAGTGGGCTGATGTTATTACTGAATGTCGCGAATTGAAGGCGGGACCGCAAGAGCGTCTGCGTATTGCTTTATTGAATGTGGACTACGTGACCAGTTTTGAGTTGCCTTTCCGCCTGTTATTACTCCGTACTCCGCAACTGATTGCCAGCGTGCGTGAAGAGCTGCAGCTTAGTCAGAAAAACGTCATCTTTAACGGCAAACGCTTTGGTTGTGTTTACAGCCTGAAAGCGAGTCTCGGTGGGATACCGGATGAATTTCAGTACCGCCTGTCGCATCGAATCCGGCGCATTAGTCCTGCAGGTTCAAGCGAAGCGCCATATCAGCAGATTGCTAAAACAGTAAAAGCACCACGCGAACGTCTGAAGCTGGCACTTGAATCGGGCCTTGATGTCACTGCGCTGGATGGGCTTTTCTGGTTTGGCAGCCAGCGTATTGCCGCTGATGTGTTGAGGCTGAGAAAAGCAGGGATGCGGATAGCTACAAAGCAGACAATGGTGTCCGACAATCTTACTGCAACAGTGAGGAATGTGCCGTTTTATCGCCTGGCTAATTAATGGATGAACATGAGAAGTATATATGGTGTCCCCTGCAGGAATCGAACCTGCAACTAGCCCTTAGGAGGGGCTCGTTATATCCATTTAACTAAGGGGACGAAGCGGCACGAGTATAGCGTTTTTTACTCACAACGGTAAGTCTCAGGCCGCCCGACTGCTCAAACAGTCACCATTCAGGCCTGTTTTTTCTGGTTTTTCTGCGTTTGCTCATCACGCTTTGCTTGTAACCGGGCTTCTTCCTTGCGTTTGTTGCTCATATCATTGCGGATCTGCGCATGGCTCATCAGCGCGAAAATAAACGTTCCGCCACAGATATTCCCGGCGAGCGTTGGTAGCGCAAAGGGCCAGAAAAAATCACTCCAGTGCAGCGTGCCATTAAAGACCAGATAGAGAATTTCCACCGAGCCAACGACGATATGCGTGGTATCGCCTAACGCAATCAGCCAGGTCATCAGAATAATGACCACAATTTTTGCCGCTCCGGCGGCGGGGAACATCCACACCATCGTGGCAATTAACCAGCCAGAAATGATGGCGTTGGAAAACATCTCCACAGGAGAGTTTTTCATCACATCCATGCCAATTTTGACGAAAGCATCGCGGGTCTCTTCATCAAAAATCGGCATATGTTCAAACGCCCATGCTGCAACCCCGGTACCAATAATATTACCCAGCAGTACCACGCTCCACAGGCGCATCAACAGGCCAAAATTGCCGAGGGTAGGGTTTTGCATCACCGGCAGTACGGCGGTGACGGTATTTTCGGTAAAGAGTTGTTGGCGGGCCATAATGACAATAATAAAGCCGAAGGTATAACCGAGGTTCTCGAGTAAAAATCCCCCTGGCACACCTTCCAGCTGTACGTGAAAAATCCCTTTAGCCAGTAGCGAGGCACCCATCGACAGTCCGGCTGCGATGGCTGACCACAGCAGGGCCATTGCGTCGCGCTCCATCTCTTTCTCCCCATCCTGGCGAATATGTTCATGGATCGCCATGGCGCGGGAGGGGAGTCTGTCCTCATCAAGCTCTATCTTTTTCCCTGTTAGTTTTTCATCGCTTTCCACTTCGAGTTCGTCGCTATGTCGATCAATCTTATCTTTCTTGATGTCATTCATGGCCGAATCCTGAATAAGCACGTATTGCTAAAGCGTAGCGGCTTTTCTCTGAAAATCAGCGGGAGAAAGTCTGAGATAGCAAAAATGGTAACGTTTGTTTTTATCGGGTTAGTTAGAATAGAACCGCCGCGGAGTGCGTATTACCAGGCTATGATCAAATCAGTAAGACAGGGTATATAGACATCATTTGACGTGCTGTTACAATCGCTCACATCTAAACAGGCGGATACGTCATCGTTCCGTCATGGATGGCAATCAGCGATAGCCATAAAACACAGGGAGATACTTATGAAGCTTCGCCTGTCGGCGCTTGCGCTGGGAACCACACTTTTGGTGGGGTGTGCGAGCTCCGGTACTGAACAGCAGGGGCGTTCGGACCCATTTGAAGGGTTCAACCGTACCATGTACAACTTCAACTTTAACGTGTTGGATCCCTATGTTGTTCGACCGGTAGCAGTGGCCTGGCGTGATTATGTTCCGCAGCCGGCGCGTAATGGTTTAAGCAACTTTACGGGGAACCTTGAAGAACCGGCCGTCATGGTCAACTATTTCCTGCAAGGCGATCCTTATCAGGGGATGGTGCACTTTACTCGTTTCTTCCTGAATACCCTGTTAGGTATGGGCGGCTTTATCGATGTGGCAGGTATGGCTAATCCGAAGTTGCAACGCGTTGAACCACACCGCTTTGGCAGTACGTTAGGCCACTATGACGTGGGTTACGGGCCGTATATGCAGCTTCCGTTCTACGGTAGTTTCACACTGCGTGATGACGGCGGCGATATGGTCGATACCCTGTATCCGGTACTGTCCTGGCTGACCTGGCCGTTGTCGATAGGCAAATGGACGGTTGAAGGGATTGAAACTCGCGCGCAATTGCTCGACTCTGACGGTCTGCTGCGTCAGTCTTCCGATCCTTACATTATGGTGCGTGAAGCTTACTTCCAGCGTCATGACTTTATTGCGAACGGTGGGAAACTCAAACCAGAAGAAAACCCGAACGCGAAAGACATTCAGGACGATTTAAAAGAGATCGATTCTGAGTAAGGAATTGGGCAAATAAAAAGGTGAGCTAAAAAGCTCACCTTTTTTACGTCTGAAGATAATCAGAATGCGTAGTTCAAGTTCATACCGTACAACCAGGCTTTCCCTTCAGATTCAAAGGAGTATGGGCCTTCTTCGAACTTCACTTTCTGACCGTGCATATAAGAGATGCCAACATCCAACGAGGCATCCTTATTAAAGGCGTAGGTTGTGCCCGCGCTCAGCCAGAAGCGGTCCTGATCCGGAATAGAGATGGAACGACGGTTTGCCGGAACCGGGCTATCATCAAAGGCGATACCGGTACGGAACGTCCAGGTATCATCATAGTAATAAGTAGTACCGAGCGCGATGCGATAGGAGTCTTTGAAGCCTTCTTCTTTATAGAACAAGGTTTGGCCGTTGTTGCCTTTTGCTTTCAGCTCCTGGAACTGACTCCAGCTGGTATAAGCCATGCTGTAGTGAACCGCCCACTGTGGTGCAACGCGGTTATAACCTGAAAACTCCCACATTTCCGGCAGGTTCAGATCAAGTGAACCATCGATCGTACTGCCGTTGGTTCCTGCTGGCAGGCTGGCGAACACTGGACGCAACTGCGCAGGAATACGATCCATTGATGGCAGATTGCTGCGGTAATCACCGTTGAAGTCAATTTTTACTTCAGAACGGTAGGTGAAACCGTAGCGGTTATCTTTGTCTACTTCATAAAGAAGACCAGCATTCCAACCGAAGCCCCATTCGTCACCTTTCAAGCGCGCAATCTGTGTATCTGCCGGATATTGCGCAGCCAGTGATGGAGGAATTCTACCCCCGGAG
This sequence comes from Citrobacter sp. Cf136, assembly GCF_030333815.1. NCBI lineage: Bacteria > Pseudomonadati > Pseudomonadota > Gammaproteobacteria > Enterobacterales > Enterobacteriaceae > Citrobacter > Citrobacter sp. Cf136. The sequence continues at coordinate 103,154 of NZ_JAOWFE010000032.1, forward strand.
CCTGCAACGATCTGCTGTGGTAAATCGCCTGCATAGCGTTCAAGCTTCGCTTTGGCATAGATGGCGTTTAAACCGAGACCGAAGCTAAAATGATTGTTCAGGCGATAAGCACCGCTCAGGTTTAAATTGAGCGTTTCCAAATCGGTTTTTCCGCCCATCGAGCCTGCTGTGTAATTATTGTTAAACTCCGTAGCCAAGCCGTAGTTAGAGGTGACTGAGGCCCCCCAACCAAACTGATCGTTAATCGGAGCAACAAAATGCACGTTCGGTATCCAGGCTGTTGGGGCGATATTATCCTGGCTGGCGTCATTGCCAATACGCGAGCGACCGGAAATATCTACATCCGGGTCAACGAAAATTGCACCCGCAGAAAAAGTAGGGCGATCGAACATCATAATCAGTGCCGGGTTACGACTGGCGTTTCCTGCATCATCCGCAATTGCGCCTTCACCCGAATATGCCCGGCCAAGGCCAGAGGAAGAAAATTCGTTTAACTGAAAGCCTGCAGACCAGGCCTGTGTGGAGATAATTGCCACTGCGACTGCGAGAGCAGACTTTGTAAACAGGGTTTTCTGGCTCATGACCATAACCTCATAGATTTATTTTTATACAAACAATGTTACATACCGTAACAGGAGCGCGAAGTGTAGGGTCTGAGGTACGACTTAGAAATCAGACCAGTGGCGTGAGTATAGGTCGGACCAGCTGGAATGTTGCAAGTATGTTTATAAATATTTTCAAATTTGATCAGAGAAACGCGATCCAGCTGGCAAAATTGCGGAGGTGCGCACTCACCTGTTTGGGCGATTTTTGTTTTAGATCATTTTTAAGTGTGATTTCGGTCACTTATCGCATTTCGTACAATTAACGACTGGAGAGGCGAATAATGGGAGCGTAAAATATCCCCATCGTTTATCTGGCACCTCAGGTGCGAATACAGAGGAAATCTACAATGAGTAAATGCAGTGCTGATGAAACCCCGGTTTGCTGCTGTATGGATGTTGGCACCATCATGGACAACTCCGATTGCACCGCGTCCTACAGCCGTGTGTTCGCGAATCGCGCAGAGGCAGAAGAAACACTGGCCGCTCTGACTGAAAAGGCACGTGGCGTGGAATCTGAGCCTTGCCAAATCACTTCGACCTTTACTGAAGAGTCAGAAGGTGTGCGTCTGGATATCGACTTTGTTTTTGCCTGTGAAGCTGAAACGCTGATTTTCCAGCTGGGCCTGCGTTAATCCCCCTCTGCAAAAGCCCTTGCTATCTGATAGCAAGGGCTTTTTCGTAACTGTCAGTGATTATTCACTGTGTCTTAGCTCCCACTTTCTTTTCTCCCCGCTTGGCTAAATGTAAAAAATTGGTTAAGACTATGATCAGGTCAGACCACTTATTTTATTTTTTTACAGGGGAGTGTTATGAGTCAGGCTTTACCGCTGGTTACCCGCCAGGGCGACCGTATTGCCATTGTAAGTGGATTGCGTACGCCATTTGCTCGTCAGGCTACCGCGTTTCATGGCATTCCCGCCGTTGATTTAGGAAAGATGGTCGTCGGTGAGCTGCTGGCGCGCAGCGAAATTCCTGCCGATGTGATCGAGCAACTGGTTTTTGGCCAGGTGGTGCAAATGCCTGAAGCACCAAATATTGCTCGTGAAATTGTGCTGGGAACCGGTATGAATGTACATACCGATGCATACAGCGTGAGCAGGGCCTGCGCGACCAGTTTCCAGGCGGTGGCGAATGTCGCGGAAAGCCTGATGGCGGGGTCTATTCGTGCTGGAATTGCGGGTGGTGCGGACTCCTCGTCAGTCTTGCCTATTGGCGTTAGTAAAAAGCTGGCGCGGGTGCTGGTGGATGTCAATAAGGCCCGGACAACCGGTCAACGCCTTAAACTCTTTTCCCGATTGCGCTTACGTGACCTGATGCCTGTGCCGCCGGCCGTCGCCGAGTATTCCACCGGTTTGCGTATGGGGGATACGGCTGAGCAAATGGCCAAAACCTATGGTATTACCCGAGAGCAGCAGGATGCTCTGGCGCACCGCTCTCATCAGCGTGCCGCTCAGGCATGGGCTGAAGGAAAGCTGGCTGATGAGGTAATGACTACCTACGCGCCACCATTTAAAGATCCTTTTTCAGAAGATAACAACATTCGCGGTAACTCTACGCTGGCCGATTACGCCAAACTACGTCCGGCGTTTGACCGCAAGCACGGCACCGTCACCGCGGCAAACAGTACCCCGCTAACGGACGGCGCAGCCGCCGTGATCATGATGACGGAGTCGCGTGCGAAAGAGTTGGGGCTGGTGCCGCTGGGGTACTTGCGTAGTTTTGCTTTTACCGCCATCGATGTCTGGCAGGACATGCTGCTGGGACCGGCGTGGTCAACACCGCTTGCCCTGGAGAGAGCCGGTCTGACGATGGCAGATTTAACCCTGATCGATATGCATGAAGCCTTTGCCGCGCAAACGCTGGCGAATCTTCAGCTGTTGGGTAGCGAACGTTTTGCCCGCGACGTGCTGGGCAGGAGGCATGCCACTGGCGAGGTTGATGACAGTAAATTTAACGTGCTGGGCGGATCGATTGCCTATGGACACCCCTTTGCTGCCACCGGTGCGCGCATGATCACTCAAACCCTCCATGAGCTGCGTCGTCGTGGCGGCGGTTTTGGTTTAGTGACAGCCTGTGCAGCTGGTGGTCTGGGTGCGGCAATGGTTCTGGAGGCGGAATAATGGAAATGACATCGGCTTTTACACTAAACGTACGTCTGGATAACGTTGCTGTTGTCACCATTGATGTGCCCGGAGAGAAAATGAACACCCTGAAAGCAGAGTTTGCTTCTCAGGTGCGGGCCATTCTGAAACAAATCCGCGATAACAAAGCATTGCGTGGTGTGGTGTTTATTTCGGCTAAACCCGATAACTTCATTGCCGGGGCGGATATCAACATGATTGGTAGCTGTCGCAGCGCGCAGGAAGCCGAAACGCTGGCCCGTCAGGGGCAGCAGATGATGGCGGAAATTAATGCTTTACCGATCCCGGTTATCGCCGCGATTCATGGTGCATGCCTCGGCGGTGGCCTGGAGATGGCGCTGGCGTGCCACAACCGTATTTGTACCGATGATGCTAAAACCGTACTGGGTTTACCGGAAGTACAACTTGGCTTGTTGCCCGGCTCCGGTGGTACGCAGCGGCTGCCGCGCCTGATTGGCGTCAGTACCGCACTGGATATGATCCTCACCGGAAAACAATTACGCGCAAAACAGGCGCTGAAAGTTGGTTTAGTGGATGAAGTTGTACCGCATTCCATTTTGCTGGAAGCGGCCGTTGAACTGGCTAAAAAGGACAGTTCTGCGCAACGAACACTGCCCGTAAGAGAGCGAGTGTTGGCGGGGCCGCTGGGGCGGGCACTGTTGTTCCGTATGGCCAGTAAAAAGACGGCGCAAAAAACGCAAGGTAACTACCCTGCAACAGAACGTATACTTGAGGTCATCGAAACCGGGCTAGCGCAAGGCAGCAGTAGTGGTTACGACGCAGAGGCCCGCGCGTTTGGTGAGCTGGCGATGACATCCCAGTCTCAGGCGCTACGGCACATCTTTTTTGCCAACACCGACGTGAAAAAGGATCCGGGAAGCGATGCGAAGCCCGGTCCGCTGGACAGCGTTGGCATTTTGGGCGGCGGTCTGATGGGGGGCGGTATTGCTTATGTGACGGCCTGTAAAGGCGGCTTGCCTGTGCGCATCAAAGATATAAATGCTAAGGGAATCAATCATGCGCTGAAGTATAGCTGGGATCAGCTTGAAACGAAGGTTCGCCGCCGTCATATCAAAGCCAGCGAACGCGATAAACAACTGGCGCTGATTTCGGGATCGATCGACTACCGTGGCTTTGCGCATCGCGATTTGATTATTGAAGCCGTGTTTGAAGATCTGTCGCTAAAACAACGGATGGTGGCAGAAGTTGAGCAAAATTGCGCACCTCATACCGTTTTTGCTTCTAATACCTCATCTTTGCCCATTGGCGATATTGCTGCGAATGCTACCAGGCCTGAACAAGTGATTGGTTTACACTTTTTTAGTCCGGTGGAAAAAATGCCGTTGGTCGAAGTGATCCCACATGCCACGACCTCCGAGCAGACGATTGCAACTACCGTTAAGTTAGCGAAAAAACAGGGCAAAACGCCGATAGTGGTCAGAGATAAGGCCGGCTTTTACGTTAACCGCATTTTAGCGCCTTATATTAACGAAGCGATTCGTATGTTGACCGAGGGCGAGCGGGTCGAAACCATAGACGCCGCGCTGGTTAAGTTTGGTTTTCCAGTTGGGCCAATCCAACTTTTGGATGAGGTCGGAATTGATACGGGCACTAAAATTATACCAGTGCTTGAGGCTGCATATGGAGAACGTTTTAGCGCGCCTGCAAATGTTGTTGCTTCAATTTTGAATGACGATCGCAAAGGTAGAAAAAATGGTCGGGGTTTCTATCTTTATGGTGTGAAAGGGCGTAAAAGCAAAAAACAGGTCGACCCTGCAATTTATACGCTTATTGGCGTTCAGGGTCAGGGCCGACTTACCGCTGCGCAGGTAGCAGAGCGGTGCGTCATGTTAATGCTCAATGAAGCTGCTCGTTGTTTCGACGAGAAGATAGTCCGTAGCGCACGTGATGGCGACATCGGCGCTGTATTTGGTATTGGTTTTCCGCCATTCCTCGGCGGCCCGTTCCGGTATATGGATTCACTCGGCGCGGGAGATGTGGTTGCGACTCTGCAACGGCTGACCACGCAATACGGCTCGCGGTTTGCGCCGTGTGAACAGTTATTGCAGATGGCGGCACACAGTGAAAAATTCTGGAATATTGGGGAAACTGACCTGAATTCATGAGGTCAAACGTAGGATGAATCCGCACTGAATGTATGGCTCGCGCTCAAAATGTAAACAGAGATTGACTATACTTACGCCGTTGAGGTAAAAAACAGCGTTTCATTCGGTGAATGGATAAGGCACAATGCCGGCCACCATATCGTTATCACAGCCAATAGGGGCTGTGAATAAAGGTATTGGTGATTCTGGTTAACAAAAGCGGTGCAATATGCAAGTTTTTATCATGCGTCACGGCGACGCGGCCCTCGATGCCGCCAGTGATTCGGTTCGTCCCTTAACCTCCTGTGGTTGTGACGAATCTCGCCTGATGGCGAACTGGCTGAAAGGTCAAAAAGTGGATATCGAACGTGTTCTGGTGAGCCCGTTCCTGCGAGCCGAACAAACGCTGGATGTGGTGGGGGAGTGTATGAACCTGCCAACCGGTGTGGATGTTTTGCCGGAGTTGACTCCTTGCGGCGATGTCGGTCTGGTCAGTGCCTATTTACAGGCTCTGGCCAATGAAGGTATCGCCACGGCACTGGTTATCTCTCACTTGCCTTTAGTGGGGTATCTGGTGTCTGAGCTTTGCCCAGGTGAAACACCGCCGATGTTTACCACATCAGCGATTGCCAGCGTAACGCTTGATGAGAGCGGGAAGGGAACTTTTAACTGGCAGATGAGCCCGTGTAACCTGAAAATGGCAAAAGCGATTTAAAAAGGTTGGTATCGGATAAGGCGCAGCCGTCATCCGAAAATGCAAAGAGCCGCAAACGCGGCTCTTTCTGTTTTTCTGCATCACGGAAGTTCGGGCGGTAGCCACTCTTCTACTTCAATTAGCACCAGCAGCGCGGCGTCGCCACCGTACTCTTTCGGTGCCTGATGAAAAGCCATCACGTGCGGATGCTGGGCCAGCCAAAGCGGCGTTTGCTGTTTCAAAATATGTTTTCCGTGGCCATGCATCACGCAGGCGCAAAATACATGCTCACGACGACAGGCGGCAATCAGCGCGCCTAACTCTTGTTTGGCCTGCTGCTGGGTCAGCCCATGCAGATCGAGAAACAGCTCCGGAGAGTAATCGCCACGGCGCATTTTCTTCAGTTCGAAATGGCTGACGTCGGCACGCAAGTATCTTACCGGGCCGTCCGTATTCAGCAGCGGCTGAAACTCATCCGAGAAATAGTGGCTGGCATCAGCCTGCTCCTGTAGCAGTCTTTTAACCGGAACCTCGGCAATTTTTTTACGTGGAGGTCGGTGAACAATGGTGTCCTGTTTAATTTTACGCGTGCCGGTCATCAGCTGGCGAAACAGCGTCTGATCCTCCTCGCTGAGCGATGTTTTCTTTTTCATTCGAGAGTCTCAACTTTTATTTTCCATTAGTTTAACCCGACTCGGCGGGCATCCGATCGCTTAAAACGCAATTTTCGCGCTCAGGCCCTGTGTGAATGCTGATTTATCGCCGTCTTCGTGGCAAACTAGCCGCCGAAATTAATACGAGCATGCCCTGGAGGAATACGTGGATAAAATTTTCGTCGATGAAGCAGTGAGTGAACTGCATACCATTCAGGACATGTTGCGTTGGGCGGTCAGCCGTTTTAGCGCGGCGAACATCTGGTATGGCCATGGCACGGATAACCCATGGGACGAGGCCGTACAACTGGTGCTGCCGTCACTTTATTTGCCGTTGGATATTCCGGAAGACATGCGTACCGCGCGTCTGACCTCGAGTGAGCGTCATCGTATTGTTGAACGCGTGATTCGCCGCGTCAACGAGCGCATTCCGGTTGCTTATCTGACCAACAAAGCCTGGTTTTGCGGGCATGAGTTTTATGTTGATGAACGCGTGCTGGTTCCGCGTTCACCGATTGGCGAGCTTATCAATAACCGCTTTGCGGGCCTTATTAATGAGCAGCCGCAGCATATCCTCGATATGTGTACCGGCAGCGGTTGTATTGCCATTGCCTGCGCGTATGCCTTCCCGGAAGCCGAAGTTGATGCGGTGGATATCTCCACTGACGCGCTGGCGGTGACCGAACACAATATTGAAGAACACGGCCTGATCCATCACGTCACGCCGATCCGTTCCGATCTGTTCCGCGATCTGCTGAAAGTCCAGTATGACCTGATTGTGACCAACCCGCCGTATGTCGATGCGGAAGATATGTCCGATCTGCCAAACGAATATCGTCACGAACCTGAGCTGGGTCTGGCGTCCGGCAGTGATGGGCTGAAACTTACCCGCCGCATTCTGGGGAACGCCCCAGACTACCTGTCAGATAACGGTATTCTGATTTGTGAAGTCGGAAACAGCATGGTACATCTGATAGAGCAATATCCGGATGTACCGTTCACCTGGCTGGAGTTCGACAACGGCGGTGACGGCGTATTCATGCTGACCAAAGAGCAGTTAGTTGCTGCTCGTGAGCACTTCAGCATTTATAAAGACTAATTACACGCGCACATACACAACACTCATAACGGAGCCGTGATGGCAGGAAACACAATTGGGCAACTCTTTCGCGTAACCACTTTCGGCGAATCACACGGGCTGGCGCTCGGTTGTATTGTCGATGGTGTTCCGCCGGGCATTTCTCTGACAGAAGCTGACCTGCAGCACGATCTCGACAGACGGCGTCCAGGCACATCGCGCTACACTACGCAGCGTCGTGAGCCGGATCAGGTGAAAATCCTCTCCGGGGTGTTCGAGGGCGTTACCACTGGCACCAGCATTGGCCTGCTGATCGAAAATACCGATCAGCGTTCACAGGATTACGGCGCGATTAAGGACGTTTTTCGTCCAGGACACGCCGACTATACCTATGAGCAGAAATATGGCCTGCGCGACTACCGTGGTGGCGGGCGTTCGTCCGCACGTGAAACAGCGATGCGCGTGGCGGCCGGAGCGATTGCCAAAAAATATCTGGCGGAAAAGTTCGGCGTTGAGATTCGCGGTTGCCTGACGCAGATGGGTGATATTCCTTTGGAGATCAAAGACTGGTCCCAGGTGGAACTTAACCCGTTCTTTTGTCCGGACCCGGATAAACTCGAAGCGCTGGACGAACTGATGCGCGGGCTGAAGAAAGAGGGCGATTCCATCGGGGCGAAGGTGACCGTTGTTGCAAGCGGTGTGCCTGCGGGTCTTGGCGAACCTGTATTCGACCGCCTGGATGCCGACATCGCCCATGCGCTGATGAGCATTAACGCCGTTAAGGGCGTTGAGATTGGCGACGGATTTGACGTTGTTGCGCTGCGTGGTAGCCAGAACCGAGATGAAATCACCAAAGAAGGTTTCCAGAGTAACCATGCGGGCGGCATTCTGGGTGGGATCAGCAGCGGGCAACAAATCATTGCTCATATGGCGCTGAAACCGACGTCTAGTATTACCGTTCCAGGGCGCACCATTAACCGCTTTGGTGAAGAAGTCGAAATGATCACTAAAGGTCGTCACGATCCGTGCGTTGGGATCCGCGCCGTACCGATCGCCGAGGCGATGCTGGCGATCGTATTGATGGATCACCTGCTGCGTCAGCGGGCGCAAAATGCGGACGTGAAAACCGATATTCCACGCTGGTAAGAGATGAACAAAACGGCACTTGCGGCGCTGGCTCTGTTTGCCAGTACCGCCTGTCTGGCGGCGACGCCCTGGCAGAAAATTACCCATCCGGTTGCGGGCAGCGCGCAGTCTATCGGCGCGTTTTCCAATGGCTGTATTGTTGGCGCAGATACGCTGCCTGTACAGTCAGAACATTATCAGGTGATGCGCACCGATCAGCGTCGTTACTTTGGCCATCCGGATCTGGTGAGGTTTATCCAGCGTCTGAGTAATCAGGCTAATAGTCAGGGGCTAGGCACGGTGTTAATCGGCGATATGGGTATGCCGGCCGGTGGGCGATTCAATGGCGGTCACGCCAGCCACCAGACGGGACTGGATGTGGATATTTTCCTGCAACTGCCGAAAACGCGCTGGACCCAGTCGCAACTGCTGCGGCCGCAGGCGTTAGATCTGGTCTCACAGGACGGCAAACGTGTTGTGCCATCACTGTGGAAACCGGAGATTTTTAGCCTGGTAAGGCTGGCTGCAAAAGATAATGAAGTAACGCGTATTTTCGTGAATCCGGCGATTAAGCAACAACTTTGTCTGGATGCAGGGACCGACAGGGACTGGTTGCGTAAAGTGCGGCCATGGTTCCAGCATCGTGCGCATATGCACGTGCGGTTACGTTGCCCTGCCGACAGCCTTGAGTGCGAAGATCAACCGTTACCGCCACCGGGTGACGGCTGTGGCGCAGAGCTGCAAAGCTGGTTCGAACCTCCAAAACCTGGAACCACCAAGCCTGAGAAGAAGACACCGCCGCCGTTGCCGCCTTCCTGCCAGGCGCTACTGGACGAGCATGTACTCTAATGGATCATTTTGCCTCTCTGTTTATGGTGTCGCCACTGCTGCTAGGTGTGCTGTTTTTTGTGGCGATGCTGGCAGGTTTTATTGATTCTCTGGCCGGAGGCGGTGGTCTACTCACCATCCCGGCATTGATGGCGGCCGGGATGCCACCAGCGCAAGCGCTGGCGACCAATAAGTTGCAAGCCTGCGGGGGATCTATCTCTTCCTCCCTCTATTTTATTCGTCGTGGCGTGGTTAATCTGGCGGATCAGAAGCTCAATATCTTCATGACGTTTGTCGGATCAATGAGCGGGGCGCTATTGGTTCAGCACGTGCAGTCAGATGTTCTGCGCCAGATCCTGCCGGTTCTGGTTATCTGTATTGGCCTTTACTTTCTGTTGATGCCGAAAGTGGGGGAAGAGGACCGACAGCGTCGATTGCACGGTTTACCTTTCGCGCTGGTGGCGGGAGGCTGCGTCGGTTTTTACGATGGCTTTTTTGGTCCGGCGGCAGGGTCGTTCTACGCGCTGGCCTTTGTCATGCTGTGCGGATACAACCTGGCGAAATCGACGGCCCACGCCAAAGTATTAAATGCCACATCGAATATCGGTGGGTTGTTGTTGTTTGCCCTCGGCGGCAAAGTGATTTGGGCGACAGGTTTTGTGATGCTCATTGGCCAGTTTATTGGCGCACGGATGGGCTCTCGACTGGTGCTCAGCAAAGGACAAAAACTCATTCGGCCAATGATCGTTATTGTCTCCGCCGTGATGAGCGCCAAGCTACTTTATGATAATCATGGACAGGAGATTCTCCACTGGCTGGGGATGAATTAATGAATAATACGCATCACTACGAACAGTTAATTGAGATTTTTAACGGCTGCTTTGCCGATGAATTTAATACCCGTCTGATTAAAGGCGACGACGAACCGATCTATCTTCCTGCGGATGCGGAATTACCGTATCACCGTATCGTTTTTGCGCATGGTTATTACGCCAGTGCGTTACACGAAATTTCACACTGGTGCATCGCCGGTAAAGCTCGTCGTGAGCTGGTCGATTTTGGTTACTGGTACTGCCCGGACGGACGCGACGCGAAGACACAATGCCAGTTTGAAGATGTGGAAGTGAAGCCGCAGGCGTTTGACTGGCTGTTTTGCATGGCGGCGGGGTACCCGTTTAACGTCAGTTGCGACAACCTCGAAGGGGACTTTGAACCAGACCGCGTGGTATTCCAGCGCCGTGTTCATGCTCAGGTAATGGAGTACCTGGAAAAGGGGATCCCTGAACGTCCGGCGCGTTTTATTAACGCGTTACAGAATTATTATCACACGCCTGAACTTACGGCGGAACAATTCCCGTGGCCCGAAGCGCTCAACTGAAGCCGCTGCCACGTTTACAATGAGGAAAGAAGATGATCGCGGAGTTTGAATCACGCATTCTGGCATTAATCGACGATATGGTAGAGCACGCCAGCGATGATGAGTTGTTTGCCAGTGGCTATTTGCGTGGGCACCTGACGCTGGCTGTGGCTGAGTTGGATGCTGGCGAGGACCATTCCGCTGAGGCATTGTACGCCAATGTGACCAGCAGCCTGGAAAAAGCCATCAGCGCAGGCGAACTCTCGCCGCGTGACCAGGCGTTAGTGAAAGAGATGTGGGACACTTTATTTCAAAAGGCAACGCAATAATAATTGCAGTGGATTGTGCCGGATGGCGACGCGAAGGCGTCTTATCCGGCCTACGTGGACGGGGGTTGTTGGCCTGATAAGCGTAGCGCCATCAGGCAATGATGAGATGGTATCTTATTTCACCGCTTTACCCTTCAATAACTTCCTTACCCACAGACGATTCGGATTCAGCGCAGCCAGCGTGCTGGCATCCATAGGGATAGGTTCATCGCTCATTTGCGATGCCAGAATTTCTGCACACAGCGGGGCAGTACACAGCCCGCGCGAGCCCAGCGCACCCAACATAAATAAATCGGAATAAACCGGGGCGTTTACGGCGTGCTCTCTGTCTTCGGCAAGAGTGGCATACTGGCTGAGCGTGGCGTCATAATCCGCGACGTTGCCGACCATCGGCATGTGATCGCGCGTGGCGCAGCGCACTCCACAACGGGCGGCATTGCCACTAACGTCTACTTCTTTTGCCCACGCGGCATTCGGGAAACAATCTATTAAGCGCTGACGGTTTTGCTGCTGATCGTCAGCACGATACACCGTTTCTTCACTTCCGCGATGATAACTGGCGCCAATGCAGTGCTGCTGATTTTGCGGGTTGTGCGGCGTGAGGTAGCCGTCATAGCACAGCACCTGACGCAGCGCTGAAAGCGAAGGCGTAGTAGGAATGTGACTCACCTGACCGCCTACGGAGTACACCGGTAGCGACTGCGTCTGTTCAACGCTGTTAATGCGATGCCCGTTAGCCAGCACTACCGCAGCGTGAGTGGCGGTTGCTCCATTGGCAAACGCCAATTTCCAGTTTTCTGTCTGTCGAGACAGTGAGGCCAGCGTATGTTGATACCGGGTGCGTAATCCCAGCGTTGCGGCATAGTCGAATACGGCGGCGGTTAACTGTGCCGGACACAGCCATCCTCCGGCGGGGTACTGAATCCCGCCGCATCCGGTTTTTACGCCGGTCGTTTGTAAAACCTGCTCTGCGTCAACCCCGACGGCGAGCGCATCGGGCAATTCAAGGGACAACATTTGGTCGATTTTTTGCTGGCTTTTCTCATCCCACGCCAGTTGCGTCACGCCGCACCAGTCATGCGCGAACTCAACTTGGAGGGCGTCATACAGCCGGCGGGCGAAGGTAAACGCGGTGGGAAAAAATAGATTAATGGCCGCGTCATGCTTGCTCAGTAGCGGATAAAGAGCGCCCTGGCGATTACCTGATGCGCCTTCGGCTGGTTTCGCGTCTGCGCAATAGAGCGTGACCTGCCAGCCACGGCGCAGGAGTGCCAGCGACAGCAATGCGCTGGCGATGCCTCCGCCAATTATAGCGGCTTCGCGCTTATCTGTGCCCGTGCGCATGAACCACGGAGCCGATGAAGGGCGCGCCAGAGTCTGTTCCATGACGCCACAAAGCATTTCGCGTTTGCGACCAAAGCCTTTGCACTTTTGCATCGTAAATCCGGCTTCCTGCAACCCCCGTCGCACAAAGCCTGCTGAGGTGAAGGTAGCCAGCGTGCCGCCGGGGCGAGCCAGACGGGCCATTGCGTTAAACAGCGTTGGCGTCCACATATCCGGATTTTTTGCCGGCGCGAAACCGTCCAGAAACCAGGCATCCACTTTTTGATTCAGGGAGTCATCCAGCTTGCTGGTCAGTTCGTTAATATCGCCAAACCACAGATCCAGCGTGACGCGTCCTTCATCAAGGAGCAGGCGATGGCATCCCGCCAGCGGCAGCGGCCATTGCTCTTGCAGCGCCGTGGCCCACGGGGCAAGTTCTGGCCAGTGCTGATGGGCTAAGGTCAGATCTTCACGCGTCAGCGGAAATTTTTCAAAACTGATGAAATGTAATCTTTCCAGGGTAGCGTCAGGGTGGGTATCGAGGAATTCGGCAAACGCCTGCCAGAGTGTCAGGAAGTTAAGTCCGGTGCCAAACCCGCTTTCGGCCACCACGAAGAGGGGACGTGAATGCGCAGGGAATCGCTGGGCGAGATGATTCCCGCCGAGAAAGACGTAACGTGTCTCTTCCAGCCCGTTATCATTAGAAAAATAGACATCGTCAAAATCTCGGGAAACAGGTGTACCCTCAGCGTTGAATTCAAGGTTGGCAGGTTGTATAGCGTATTGTTTCACGTAAGTTACTCGTCTGGCAGGCTGTGCCCCGATCTTAGCGATGAGTGCCTGGCTGCGCAAATTTCCACATTAAATGGCTGATCGGACTTGTTCGGCGTACAAGTGTACGCTATTGTGCCACTCGAAACTTTAAAATAGTGCGACTTACAGAGGTATTGAATGAAACGTGCAGTGATTACTGGCTTGGGCATCGTTTCCAGCATCGGTAATAACCAGCAGGAAGTCCTGGCATCTCTGCGTGAAGGACGTTCAGGGATCACTTTCTCTCAGGAGCTGAAGGACTCCGGCATGCGTAGCCACGTATGGGGCAACGTAAAACTGGATACCACTGGCCTCATTGACCGCAAAGTAGTGCGCTTCATGAGCGACGCATCCATCTATGCATTCCTTTCTATGGAACAGGCAGTGGCTGATGCCGGCCTTGCAGCAGAAGATTACCAGAATAACCCGCGCGTTGGCCTGATTGCAGGTTCCGGCGGCGGCTCCCCGCGTTTTCAGGTGTTCGGTGCTGACGCAATGCGTAGCCCGCGTGGCCTGAAAGCGGTTGGCCCGTATGTGGTCACCAAAGCGATGGCGTCCGGCGTTTCTGCCTGCCTCGCAACGCCGTTCAAAATCCACGGCGTAAACTACTCTATCAGCTCTGCCTGTGCGACATCTGCGCACTGTATCGGCAACGCAGTAGAACAAATTCAGCTGGGCAAGCAAGACATCGTTTTCGCTGGCGGCGGCGAAGAGCTGTGCTGGGAAATGGCGTGTGAATTCGACGCCATGGGCGCGCTGTCTACCAAATATAACGACGATCCATCCAAAGCTTCCCGTACCTATGACGCACACCGTGACGGTTTCGTTATTGCTGGCGGCGGTGGTATGGTTGTGGTCGAAGAGCTGGAACACGCTCTGGCACGTGGCGCGCACATCTATGCGGAAATCGTCGGTTACGGCGCAACGTCCGATGGCGCAGACATGGTTGCTCCGTCTGGCGAAGGCGCAGTACGTTGCATGCAGATGGCGATGCACGGCGTAGACACGCCGATCGACTACCTGAACTCCCACGGTACCTCTACTCCGGTAGGCGACGTGAAAGAGCTGGGTGCGATTCGTGAAGTGTTTGGCGACAACAGCCCGGCAATCTCCGCAACCAAAGCGATGACCGGTCACTCACTGGGCGCGGCTGGCGTTCAGGAAGCTATCTACTCTCTGCTGATGCTGGAACACGGTTTTATCGCGCCAAGCATCAACATTGAAGAGCTGGACGAGCAGGCGGCAGGTCTGAACATCGTGACCAAACCGACCGAGCAGGCGCTGACGACTGTAATGTCCAACAGCTTCGGTTTTGGCGGCACCAACGCCACGCTGGTTATGCGTAAGCTGTAAGCGTAAGACTGAAATATTATGCAAGAGGGGAGCCTGATGGCTCCCTTTTTTATATCGTTGACAACCGCTCTGGTTTACAGGCAGACTCCAGCTTCAACATTATCCTCTTGATAATGCGTAAGCGTTTAACGTTATCCAACGCACCTTAATCCTGATAGTCAGGTAGAGGGGGCGTGGGCATTCCTCGCCTTACTCTGCATTTTGGAGTAACGCATGACAGCTGTAACCCAACAAGAAAAAACACCTTCGGCGAACTTTTCGCTGTTTCGCATCGCTTTTGCGGTTTTCCTGACCTATATGACGGTCGGTTTACCTTTGCCCGTCATTCCTCTGTTTGTGCACCAGGAACTGGGCTATGGCAATACCATGGTCGGCATCGCCGTCGGCGTACAGTTTCTGGCGACGGTATTAACACGCGGCTACGCCGGGCGGTTAGCCGATCAATATGGTGCCAAACGCTCGGCGCTGCAGGGGATGTTTGCCTGTGGGCTGGCGGGTGCGGCGTGGCTGTTAGCCGCGCTATTGCCCGTTTCTGTTCCCGTAAAATTTGCGTTGCTAATCGTCGGTCGTTTGATCCTCGGTTTTGGCGAAAGCCAACTGCTCACCGGAACGCTGACCTGGGGGCTGGGGCTGGTCGGCCCAACACGCTCCGGTAAGGTGATGTCATGGAACGGAATGGCGATTTACGGCGCGCTGGCCGCCGGTGCACCGTTGGGTCTGTTGATCCACAGCCACTTTGGCTTCGCGGCGCTGGCGGGAACCACGATGGTATTACCGCTGCTGGCATGGGTATTCAACGGCACCGTGCGTAAAGTGCCTGCACATGCAGGAGAACGCCCTTCGTTATGGAGCGTGGTAGGGCTTATCTGGAAACCGGGCCTGGGCCTGGCGCTGCAGGGCGTTGGCTTTGCGGTGATCGGTACATTTATTTCACTCTATTTTGTCAGCAATGGCTGGACGATGGCGGGGTTCACCCTGACCGCGTTTGGCGGGGCGTTTGTGCTGATGCGCATTCTGTTTGGCTGGATGCCGGACCGGTTCGGCGGCGTGAAGGTTGCCGTTGTCTCTTTGCTGGTGGAAACCGCAGGACTGATTCTGCTGTGGCAGGCCCCAACAGCCTGGGTTGCACTGCTTGGAGCGGCATTAACCGGGGCCGGGTGTTCGCTTATCTTCCCGGCCTTGGGCGTCGAGGTGGTGAAGCGAGTACCCGCGCAGGTTCGCGGTACGGCGCTTGGCGGTTACGCCGCATTTCAGGATATCTCCTACGGCATAAGCGGGCCGGTCGCCGGGGTGCTGGCCACCGCGTACGGTTATCCCTCAGTGTTCCTTGCCGGGGCGATATCCGCCGTGGTGGGGATTATTGTAACGTTGCTTACGCTGCGTAAAGGTTAAGCGACCAGCCAGAAAATGGCTAACGCAATCATCAATGCAACAAACAACAGTCCCGGTCGTGCCGACAGAGATTTAACCGTTTCAATCATCGGCGCGAACGGGCTGTAAATGGGCTGCAGATGACGCGGATCGCTGAGCTCGCGTTCTCGTTCCACGCGACGCAGGAAAATTTGATTGAGCAAGTCCTGCACCTGCACCGTGGTCAGAATCGATTGTGGTTGGATCTGATACGTCTGCTGCGCGTACTCTTTTATTGCTGTCAGCTCATTCGGCTCTAATGGCAACTTCAGCGCAGCCTGGAGCGTTTGTAGCGTCGGGGCGCTTTGCAGGCTGAGCGTCTGGCGCGCCTGCAGCCAGGTGACCAGGTGCGTAAACTGTTTGGCAGGGATCAGCTCACCGCTTTTTACGCCAGACAACTCCAGCATCGACTGCCAGATCATCTTCCCGGATTCTCCCGTGGCCGCCGCCAGTTTGGTAACTAACTGGTTCAGCGTATTGTGCTCTGCGGGGAGCAACGGGCGATCGGTTGCCGGGCGCTGCTGCGGCTGTGGTATCGACAGCTGCCCTTGTTGCAGCAGCGTGAGCACGTTTTTCAACTGCTCAGGCGTGAGCTGGCTGAGCGCCGTTTGCCCATACTGCTGACGGATAAAATCACTCACCGCCTGGCGATTATTTCCCTGGCTCAGTAATTCAGTGAGCTGCGAAAGCACCTGACGATTAACATGATTTTGCTGAGCAACTCCCAGCCGTTGGTTAAGGTTTTGCTCTGCGGCTGGAAAGTGACGTGACTGCAGCGGAGTGTCACTTTTGACGCCCAGATCGTGCTTCATTCCGGCCCACACCTCAGCACTTTGCTGCTGGGTGAGTGAAATCAAACGGGTAATTAGTCGTTCCAACACAGTACGTTGTTGCGTGGATAACGGTTGTTCACCCGCAGCGGAAGGGGCATTTTGGCCTTCGCCGGGAGGGCGTGCGGGCGTACCTGAAATGGGCTGCATCATCTCTGTTCCTTAAATCTGTGCTGACCAGGTCTCGCAGTATGCCTGGCGGCGAGATTATGGCACACTTGCCCGGTTAACTCTCGTTCTCAAACAGGTGCGAAAGACGTGAAAATCCTCGTTGATGAAAATATGCCCTATGCCCGCGAACTGTTCAGTCGTTTGGGGGAGGTCAAAGCGGTTCCCGGTCGTCCGATTCCCGTAGCTGAACTGGATGATGCGGATGCTTTAATGGTGCGCTCGGTGACGAAAGTAAATGAATCACTGCTTGGAGGAAAACCGGTTAAATTTGTCGGTACGGCAACCGCTGGCACAGACCATGTGGATGACGCCTGGCTTGCGCAGGCTGGGATCGGTTTTTCCGCCGCGCCCGGTTGTAACGCGATAGCGGTCGTAGAATATGTTTTTTCAGCGTTGCTGATGCTGGCGGAGCGTGACGGGTTTTCGTTACGCGATCGTACCGTAGGCATTGTGGGTGTGGGCAACGTGGGTGGGCGTTTGCAGGCGCGTCTGGAAGCGCTGGGGATCCGCACGCTGCTGTGCGATCCACCGCGAGCCGATCGCGGTGACGAGGGCGATTTCCGCTCGCTGGACGAACTGGTAGAGCAAGCCGATGTGCTGACTTTCCATACGCCACTGTTTAAAGACGGACCCTACAAAACGCTGCACATGGCGGATGATGCGCTGATTAGCCGACTGAAGCCGGGCACTATTCTGATCAATGCCTGCCGTGGGCCGGTCATCGACAATACAGCATTGCTGAACCGGTTGAATGCCGGTCAGTCGCTGAGCGTTGTGCTGGATGTCTGGGAAGGAGAGCCGGATCTCAATGTGGCGTTGCTGGAGAAAGCCGATATCGGCACGGCGCACATTGCCGGGTATACCCTCGAAGGAAAAGCGCGTGGCACCACGCAGGTCTTTGAGGCCTATAGTAAGTTTATTGGTCACGAGCAGCACGTTGCGCTCAGTACCCTGTTACCCGCGCCGGAATTTGGTCGTATCACCCTGCATGGCCCGTTAGATCAGCCAACGCTGAAAAGGCTGGTGCATTTAGTGTATGATGTGCGCCGCGATGATGCGCCGCTGCGTAAAGTCGCTGGAATTCCGGGTGAGTTTGATAAACTGCGTAAAAATTACCTTGAGCGTCGTGAGTGGTCGTCTTTATATGTGATGTGTGACGACGCAACGGCTGCTGCCTTATTGTGTAAGCTGGGTTTTAACGCTGTTCATCATCCGGCACATTAATGTCTTCTTAATGCTCCCTGTCGAATAATGCGACAGGGACGCTTACGTATTTCTTGGAGTAAATCACCATGTCTGAAGGCTGGAATATTGCCATTCTGGGCGCAACGGGCGCCGTAGGCGAAGCCCTGCTCGATACGCTGGCTGAACGCCAGTTCCCGGTCGGTGAAATTTATGCGCTGGCGCGTAATGAAAGCGCCGGTGAGCATCTGCGTTTTAACGGTAAATCGGTCATAGTGCAGGACGTTGCAGAATTTGACTGGACGCAGGCACAGTTGGCATTTTTTGTTGCGGGCACTGAAGCCACCGCCGCATGGGTAGAAGAAGCAACAAATGCGGGTTGCCTGGTGATTGACAGCAGCGGTCTGTTCGCGCTTGAGCCAGACGTTCCGCTGGTGGTTCCGGACGTTAACCCGTTCGTGCTGGCGGATTACCGTAACCGCAATGTGATTGCGGTACCAAACAGCCTGACAAGCCAGTTGCTGTCTGCGCTGAAACCATTGATTGATGACGGCGGGCTGTCACGGATTACGGTGACCAATATTATTTCGGCTTCCGCTCACGGCAAAAAAGCCGTAGACGCACTGGCCGGACAAAGCGCGAAATTGCTTAACGGCATCCCGATTGACGAAGATGATTTCTTTGGTCGTCAGCTGGCGTTCAATATGCTGCCGCTGCTGCCCGATCGCGAAGGCAGCGTGCGTGAAGAGCGTCGTATTGTTGATGAAGTGCGCAAAATTATGCAGGATGACGGCCTGCTGATCTCCGCCAGCATCGTGCAGTCCCCGGTGTTTTATGGCCATGCGCAGATGGTGAATTTTGAAGCCCTGCGCCCGTTGGCGGCGGAAGAAGCACGTGATGCGTTTTCACGCGGCGAAGATGTGGTGTTGTCGGAAGAGACCGACTTCCCGACTCAGGTTGGCGACGCGTCAGGTACTCCGCACCTTTCTATTGGCTGCGTGCATAACGATTACGGTATGCCGGAGCAAGTTCAGTTCTGGTCTGTGGCAGACAACGTACGCTTTGGCGGCGCGTTAATGGCGGTGAAAATTGCGGAAAAACTGGTGCAGGAGTACCTGTACTAATGTCTGACCAGCAACAGCCGTCAACCCATAAAATTGCGCTGGGCATTGAGTATGACGGCAGCAAATATTATGGCTGGCAGCGCCAGAACGAAGTGCGTAGCGTTCAGGAAAAACTGGAAAAAGCGCTTTCTCAGGTGGCGAACGAACGCATTAATGTTTTTTGTGCAGGTCGCACGGATGCGGGCGTTCATGGCACTGGGCAGGTCGTGCATTTTGAAACCACTGCCCAGCGTAAAGATGCGGCCTGGACACTGGGGGTAAATGCGAATTTACCTGGTGACATCGCCGTGCGCTGGGTGAAAGCTGTACCTGATGATTTTCATGCCAGATTTAGCGCTACGGCTCGCCGTTATCGCTACATCATCTACAATCATCGGTTGCGCCCTGCGGTTTTGGGTAAAGGGGTAACCCATTATTATGAACCGCTGGACGCTGAGCGTATGCATCGTGCAGCCCAGTGTCTGATTGGCGAAAATGATTTTACCTCGTTCCGTGCGGTACAGTGCCAGTCGCGCACACCGTGGCGTAACGTGATGCACATTAACGTTGAACGTTTCGGTGCATATGTGGTGGTGGATATTAAAGCGAATGCCTTTGTACATCATATGGTCAGGAATATTGTCGGCAGCCTGATGGAAGTTGGCGCCAACAACCAGCCGGAGAGCTGGATAGCAGAACTGTTAGCGGCAAAGGACAGAACGCTGGCAGCGGCAACGGCGAAAGCGGAAGGACTGTATCTGGTTGCAGTAGATTACCCGGATCGGTTCGACCTGCCAAAACCGCCTATGGGCCCGCTATTTCTGGCGGACTAATTTGAGTCGTATAAAGGCATAACTATGGACCTGATTTACTTTCTTATTGATTTTATCCTGCACATTGATGTGCACCTGGCGGAGCTGGTCGCGGAATACGGTATCTGGGTATACGCGATTCTGTTTCTGATCCTGTTCTGCGAAACCGGGCTGGTGGTGACACCATTCCTGCCGGGAGACTCGCTGCTGTTTGTTGCTGGTGCGCTTTCTGCGCTGCCGACCAATGATCTCAATGTTCATCTGATGGTGGCGCTGATGATTGTGGCGGCGATTGTGGGCGATGCAGTGAACTACACGATTGGCCGATTGTTCGGGGAAAAACTTTTCAGTAACCCGAACTCCAAAATTTTCCGTCGCAGCTACCTGGATAAAACCCATGCGTTCTACGAGCGTCATGGCGGTAAGACGATTATCCTGGCGCGTTTCGTGCCTATCGTGCGCACATTTGCGCCGTTTGTTGCCGGTATGGGACATATGTCCTACCGTCACTTTGCGATGTATAACGTCGTAGGTGCATTGCTGTGGGTATTGTTGTTCACCTACGCAGGCTACCTGTTCGGCGATCTGCCGATTGTCCAGGAAAACCTGAAATTACTGATTGTGGCGATTATCGTCCTTTCCGTATTGCCGGGGGTGATTGAAGTAATTCGCCATAAACGTGCTGCGTCACGGGCTGCAAAATAGAAAGTAACTCAGCGGTTCGACCACTTTTTTATCCAAAGTTTCGGGCTGTTATGTTTTAATGTGCAACATTCATGGTCTGTTAGGGGCAAAAATGGCATTATGCGCCCCTTATAACAAAGCTGACTAGGGTTCAGGCAGAAAGGTCACCAATGAGCTGGATTGAACGAATTAAAAGCAACATTACTCCCACCCGCAAGGCAAGCATTCCTGAAGGGGTGTGGACCAAGTGTGATAGCTGCGGTCAGGTTTTATACCGTGCTGAGCTGGAACGTAATCTTGAGGTCTGTCCGAAGTGTGACCATCATATGCGCATGTCGGCGCGCAATCGCCTGCATAGCCTGTTAGATGAAGGTTCTCTTGTGGAACTGGGTAGCGAGCTTGAGCCGAAAGACGTGCTGAAGTTTCGTGACTCCAAAAAATACAAAGACAGACTGGCTTCTGCGCAGAAAGAAACCGGCGAGAAAGATGCGCTGGTGGTGATGAAAGGCACGCTGCATGGTATGCCGGTCGTTGCTGCGGCATTCGAGTTCGCGTTTATGGGCGGCTCCATGGGCTCTGTGGTCGGTGCGCGTTTTGTCCGTGCCGTTGAGCAGGCACTGGAAGACAACTGTCCGCTGATCTGCTTCTCCGCTTCTGGCGGGGCGCGTATGCAGGAAGCGCTGATGTCTCTGATGCAGATGGCAAAAACCTCTGCTGCGCTGGCGAAAATGCAGGAACGCGGTTTACCGTATATTTCTGTACTGACCGACCCAACAATGGGTGGTGTTTCCGCAAGCTTCGCGATGCTGGGCGATCTCAACATTGCAGAACCGAAAGCACTGATCGGCTTCGCGGGTCCGCGTGTTATCGAGCAAACCGTACGTGAGAAACTGCCGCCGGGATTCCAGCGCAGCGAGTTCCTGATTGAAAAAGGCGCTATCGATATGATCGTCCGCCGTCCGGAAATGCGCCTGAAACTGGCAAGCATCCTGGCGAAGCTGATGAATCTTCCTGCGCCGAATCCGGATGAGCCGCGTGAAGGCGAGGTGGTATCTCCGGTACCCGATCAGGAATCAGAAGCCTGATAACTTACTCTATGGATTTCGAGTTGCAGGAAGACGGCAAGAGAGTGAACCCCGATGAGCTTGCACGGGCAAGTGATTCGGGTGAGCGAGAGCAGCCAACACACCTGCAGCTTGAAAGACGACGAGTAAAAAAGGGCAGGGCCAACTGGCGCTGCCTTTTGCTTTAATCTACGTAATAAAATTACAGGCATCATGGACAATAAACGTATTCCTCAAGCCGCGTCGCCCCTGGCGTCGTGGCTTTCTTATCTGGAAAACCTGCACAGTAAAACCATCGATCTTGGCCTTGAACGCGTAAGCCAGGTAGCGCGCAAACTGGGTGTATTGAAACCCGCGCCATTTGTGTTTACGGTGGCAGGAACCAACGGAAAAGGCACGACCTGTCGGACGCTGGAATCTGTGCTGACTGCGGCAGGCTATAAAGTTGGGGTGTACAGTTCGCCTCATCTGGTGCGTTACACGGAACGCGTACGCGTGCAGGGGAGTGAACTGCCGGAATCAGCCCATACCGCCTCGTTTGCTGAGATTGAAGACGCTCGTGGTGATATTTCCCTGACTTACTTTGAATACGGTACGTTATCGGCACTCTGGCTGTTTAAACAGGCCCAACTGGATGTCGTTATTCTGGAAGTGGGATTAGGCGGCCGCCTTGACGCCACCAATATCGTCGATGCCGATGTCGCTGTAGTCACCAGTATTGCGCTTGACCATACTGACTGGCTGGGCCCGGATCGTGAAAGTATTGGTCGTGAGAAGGCAGGTATTTTCCGTGCAGAGAAACCGGCTATCGTCGGCGAGCCTGAAATGCCTTACACCATCGCGGATGTCGCGCAAGAGTGCGGGGCGATTTTGCAACGCTGCGGAGTGGACTGGCGCTATGCGGTCACTGAGAACGACTGGTCGTTTACGGATGCTTATGGAACGTTGGCGCATTTGCCGTTGCCTCAGGTGCCACAACCTAATGCTGCTACCGCACTGGCTGCGCTGCGCGCAAGCGGGCTGAACGTTAGCGAGCAGGCGATTCGTGACGGCATCGAACGCGCGATTTTACCTGGGCGCTTCCAGATTGTGAGCGAGTCGCCGCGAGTGATTTTCGATGTTGCCCATAACCCGCATGCGGCAGAGTATCTGACCGGACGTCTGAAAAAGTTAGTGAAAAGCGGGCGTGTACTTGCGGTTATCGGTATGCTACATGATAAAGATATTGCCGGTACGTTAGCCTGGTTAAAAAGCGTGGTTGACGTCTGGTACTGTGCGCCCCTGGAAGGGCCGCGTGGCGCAACGGCAGAACAACTGCTGGAGCACCTGGGCAAAGGCAACGCTTATGACAGCGTGGCGCAGGCATGGTCTGCAGCACTTGCTGAGGCGAAGCCAGAAGATACCGTGTTGGTGTGTGGATCCTTTCACACTGTCGCACATGTCATGGAAGTAATAGACGTGGGGAGAAGCGGTGGCGAGTAAGTTTCAGAATCGATTAGTCGGCACAATTGTGCTAGTCGCGCTCGGGGTAATTGTGCTTCCCGGGCTGCTTGACGGGCAGAAAAAGCATTATCAGGATGAATTTGCAGCGATCCCACTGGTGCCTAAACCCGGTGATCGCGATGAACCAGACATGATGCCTGCAGCAACGCAGGCGCTGCCGACTCAGCCGCCGGAAGGGGCGGCAGAAGAGGTGCGTGCGGGTGATGCTGCCGCGCCATCGTTGGATCCATCACGTTTGACGACGGCAAACAGCGCGGAATTAGATCCTGTCCCTGCGCCTGTGGAACCACCGAAACCTAAACCGAAACCGCAGCCTGTTGCCGTCGCTCCGACGCCTGCGCCGGCCCCAGCGCCGAAACCGGCTGTTGAGGAACCGCCAGCCCCAACCGGCAAAGCGTACGTTGTACAGCTCGGTGCGCTGAAAAATGCGGATAAGGTCAATGAGATCGTGGGTAAACTTCGTGGCGCGGGCTTCCGGGTATATACTTCCCCGTCAACGCCGGTGCAGGGTAAAATAACCCGCATTCTCGTCGGGCCGGACGCCTCCAAAGATAAGCTAAAGAACTCGCTGGGCGAGCTGCAGAAGATCTCTGGTCTGAGTGGCGTCGTGATGGGGTACACCCCTAATTAAGGGATTGCGCTGTTTACGGCGCAGCCCTGATTCAGGCCGGATACGGTGTTTTCACCGCTATCCGGTAGTGCCCGAAGAGGCATAAAACGGTATGGCGTTGAAGATTTTTTCAGCGCCATTTTTATTTACGCGTGGAAAGGAAATCCCTACGCAAACGTTTTCTTTTTCTGTTAGAATGCGCCCCGAACAGGACGACAGGGCGTAAAATCGTGGGACACATATGGTCTGGATTGATTACGCCATTATCGCGGTGATTGGTTTTTCCTGTCTGGTTAGCCTGATCCGTGGCTTTGTTCGTGAAGCATTATCGTTGGTGACTTGGGGTTGTGCTTTCTTTGTCGCCAGCCATTACTACACTTACCTGTCTGTCTGGTTTACGGGCTTTGAAGACGAACTGGTTCGAAATGGGATTGCTATCGCGATACTGTTCATCGCGACACTTATCGTCGGCGCTATCGTTAACTTTGTGATAGGCCAACTGGTAGAGAAAACAGGACTGTCGGGTACCGACAGGGTGTTGGGGATCTGCTTCGGTGCTTTGCGTGGAGCGTTGATCGTTGCCGCCATACTGTTCTTTCTCGATACCTTTACCGGTCTGTCGAAAAGTGAAGACTGGGGTAAGTCGCAGCTGATTCCGCAGTTCAGTTTCATCATCAGATGGTTCTTTGACTATCTGCAAAGCTCGTCAAGTTTCTTGCCCAAAGTATAAACTTTGGGTCGTTGCTGAACGAGGAAAAGACGTATGTGCGGTATTGTCGGTATCGCCGGTGTTATGCCGGTAAACCAGTCGATTTATGACGCGTTAACGGTGCTCCAGCATCGTGGTCAGGATGCTGCGGGCATCATCACCATTGATGCCAACAACTGCTTCCGCTTGCGTAAAGCAAACGGAATGGTGAGCGATATTTTTGAAGCGCGCCATATGCAGCGTTTGCAGGGCAATATGGGCATCGGTCATGTGCGTTACCCAACGGCTGGCAGCTCCAGCGCCTCCGAAGCTCAACCTTTTTACGTCAACTCACCGTATGGCATCACTCTTGCCCATAATGGCAACCTGACCAACGCGCATGAGTTGCGTAAAAAGCTGTTTGAAGAAAAGCGCCGCCACATCAATACCACTTCAGATTCTGAAATTCTGCTGAATATTTTCGCCAGCGAGCTGGATAACTTCCGCCATTACCCGCTGGAGGCCGACAATATTTTTGCTGCCATTGCGGCAACCAACCGCCAGATTCGCGGCGCCTATGCTTGCGTGGCGATGATTATCGGTCACGGTATGGTTGCCTTCCGCGACCCTAACGGTATCCGTCCGCTGGTAATGGGCAAACGCGATATTGGCGATGGCCGTACCGAGTATATGGTGGCGTCTGAGAGCGTAGCGCTGGACACGTTGGGCTTTGAATTCCTGCGCGACGTAGCCCCTGGCGAAGCGGTGTATATCACCGAAAAAGGCCAGCTGTTTACCCGTCAGTGTGCTGATAACCCGGTGAGCAATCCGTGTCTGTTTGAATACGTTTACTTCGCTCGTCCTGACTCCTTTATCGACAAGATTTCCGTCTACAGCGCCCGTGTGAATATGGGGACTAAGCTTGGCGAAAAAATTGCCCGTGAGTGGGAAGATCTGGACATCGACGTAGTAATCCCAATCCCGGAAACCTCCTGCGATATCGCGCTGGAAATTGCCCGCATTCTCGGTAAGCCGTACCGTCAGGGGTTTGTGAAAAACCGCTATGTGGGACGCACCTTTATCATGCCGGGCCAGCAGCTGCGCCGTAAATCAGTGCGCCGTAAGCTGAACGCTAACCGTGCGGAATTCCGTGATAAAAACGTGCTGCTGGTGGATGACTCCATCGTGCGCGGCACCACTTCAGAACAGATTATCGAGATGGCGCGTGAAGCCGGAGCGAAGAAGGTGTATCTGGCCTCTGCCGCCCCGGAAATTCGCTTCCCGAACGTTTATGGCATCGATATGCCTACGGCGACGGAGCTGATTGCGCATGGTCGTGAAGTGGACGAGATTCGCCAGATAATCGGCGCAGATGGTCTGATCTTCCAGGACCTGAACGATCTGATTGAAGCTGTCCGTGCTGAGAATCCGGATATTCAGCAGTTTGAATGTTCAGTGTTTAACGGTGTGTACGTCACCAAAGACGTCGACCAGCAATATCTCGATTTCCTCGACTCCCTGCGTAATGATGATGCTAAAGCGGTATTGCGTCAGAACGAAGCGGAAAACCTTGAAATGCACAACGAAGGTTAATGTTTGCTCGCAAGCAAGGGCGCAACCTGCACCCTTGCTTGCAACTCACCGTAATTTCCTGCAAAGTCGGCCCTGAGCAAGTAAGGGCTATTACACATGAAACGACTCATCATTGGTATTTCTGGCGCAAGCGGGGCAATTTACGGCGTGCGCCTGCTGCAGGTTTTGCGTGACGTTACCGATGTGGAAACCCATCTGGTGATGAGTGCCGCTGCCCGGCAGACGCTGGCACTGGAAACGGACCTCTCTGTGCGCGACGTGCAGGCGCTGGCAAATGTGAATCATGATACGCGCGATATCGCCGCCAGTATCTCCTCCGGCTCTTTTCAGACCGCCGGCATGGTTATCCTGCCGTGTTCAATCAAAACCCTTTCCGGCATTGTCCACAGTTACACCGATGGGTTGCTTACCCGTGCGGCAGATGTGGTGTTGAAAGAACGTCGTCCGCTGGTGCTGTGTGTACGCGAAACGCCGCTGCATCTGGGGCATCTGCGCCTCATGACCCAGGCGGCAGAAATTGGCGCAGTGATTATGCCACCAGTCCCGGCGTTCTATCATCGTCCACAAACGCTCGATGATGTGATTAATCAAACGGTTAATCGCGTGCTTGACCAGTTTGATATTACCCTTCCGCAGGACCTGTTCACCCGCTGGCAAGGGGCGTAAGCCGTTCCATCAGCGTGCAAAGAAATATCCGTTGCCCTGTTTCAGGGCAATTTTGTAACCGCGATCATATCCTCAACATTTAATTCGTTAAAACTCAACGAAACGCTGCGGTTCGACCGTCAGACCTGCTATCTTCAAAATCAGGACATTATTGCAACGTTTTATTAACATATTTAACGTCGAATATCCTCATCGACGCGAAAATGGCATAAGACCTGCATGAAAAAGTCTGCAAACACACAACACAACGTAAAACATAATAAAATTACGCCACTTGAGGGTTATGTATGAAGAAGACGGTTCTTGCTTTGTCTTTGCTGGTAGGACTCTCCGCCACCGCGGCCAGCTACGCAGCACTTCCGCAGACGGTTCGTATTGGTACAGATACAACGTACGCACCTTTTTCCTCTAAAGATGCCAAAGGCGACTTTGTCGGCTTTGATATCGATTTGGGAAATGAGATGTGTAAGCGCATGCAGATCAAATGTACCTGGGTTGCCAGCGACTTTGATGCGCTGATCCCGTCGCTGAAAGCGAAAAAAATTGATGCCATTATCTCCTCGCTTTCTATCACCGAGAAGCGTCAGCAAGAGATTGCATTCTCAGACAAACTTTACGCAGCAGACTCACGGCTGATCGCCGCGAAAGGTTCCCCAATTAAACCGACTCTGGACTCCCTCAAGGGTAAACACGTTGGCGTGCTGCAAGGCTCTACTCAGGAAGCCTATGCCAATGACAACTGGCGTAGCAAAGGCGTGGATGTGGTGGCCTATGCGAACCAGGATCTTATCTATTCTGACCTGACGGCGGGTCGTCTCGACGCAGCACTGCAGGATGAAGTCGCGGCCAGCGAAGGCTTCCTGAAGCAACCTGCCGGTAAGGACTACGACTTTGCAGGTCCTTCGGTGAAAGATAAAAAATACTTTGGCGACGGAACCGGGATTGGCTTGCGCAAAGATGATGCAGAGCTGAAAGCCGCTTTCGACAAAGCGCTGGGTGAACTGCGTAAAGACGGTACCTACGACAAAATGGCGAGCAAATATTTTAATTTTAATGTCTACGGCGATTAATACAGCGGCGAGGGGAATTGACTGCACCATTGCGGGTAACCATTACGGTGCATAATACATTCAGTGCACTGTTTTGGTGCTTTTATCGCTGACTTAATAAGCATGAGTGCATACTTAAGCGCTTTTCATGCAAATAAATACCGCCGGCAGGGTAGAATACTTTGCCTTGTCGGCCTGATTAATGGCACGATAACTGCACCTGGTCCTGTAAAGATCCCCTATAAAAGACAGTCTGTTGAGGATAGTTATGAAAAAACTGGTGTTGTCTCTTTCTCTGGTTCTGGCTTTCTCCAGTGCTACCGCAGCATTTGCAGCCATTCCGCAAAAAATTCGTATCGGTACTGATCCTACTTATGCGCCGTTCGAATCGAAAAATGCACAGGGTGAATTAGTCGGTTTTGATATCGATCTGGCTAAAGAGCTGTGCAAACGTATTAATACGCAATGTACTTTCGTGGAAAACCCGCTGGACGCGCTGATCCCTTCGCTAAAAGCGAAGAAAATCGATGCCATCATGTCCTCGCTTTCCATTACTGAAAAACGTCAGCAGGAAATCGCTTTTACTGACAAGCTTTATGCAGCCGACTCGCGTCTGGTTGTCGCTAAAGATTCAGCTATTCAGCCGACCATTGAGTCGCTGAAAGGTAAACGTGTTGGTGTGCTGCAGGGCACCACCCAGGAAACGTTCGGCAACGAACACTGGGCGCCAAAAGGTATTGAGATTGTCTCTTATCAGGGGCAGGACAATATCTATTCTGACCTGACTGCCGGGCGTATTGACGCCGCGTTCCAGGATGAAGTCGCGGCCAGCGAAGGCTTCCTGAAACAGCCAGTCGGTAAAGATTACAAATTTGGCGGTCCGTCTGTGAAAGACGAGAAGTTGTTCGGCGTGGGTACCGGTATGGGGCTGCGCAAAGACGATAACGAGCTGCGCGAAGCGCTGAACAAAGCCTTTGCCGAAATGCGAGCTGACGGTACTTACGAGAAGCTGGCGAAAAAGTACTTCGATTTTGATGTTTACGGCGGTTAATTACCGCAGGTGCTGATAAAGCCCGTAGATTTTTGACGCGTTGAATTTATGCCTGATGGCGCTGCGCTTATCAGGCCTACGGTGATTTTGTAGGCCGGATAAGGCAAAGCCGCCATCCGGCATTTAACGGTTAGTCTGAAATCAAAAGAGGCTTACTACTCCACCACACACGACAGGACAGGCAGCATGTTGTATGGCTTTTCAGGTGTAATTTTACAGGGCGCAATTGTTACGCTGGAGCTGGCACTCAGCTCGGTGGTACTGGCGGTTCTGATAGGTCTTGTCGGCGCAGCAGCAAAGCTGTCGCAAAGCCGGGCAATGGGGCTTATTTTCGAAGGGTACACAACGCTAATCCGCGGTGTGCCCGATCTGGTCTTAATGCTGCTCATCTTCTACGGATTACAAATCGCGCTGAATACCATTACCGATGCCATCGGTATCGGCCAGATTGATATCGATCCGATGGTTGCGGGCATTATCACCCTTGGATTTATCTACGGCGCCTACTTTACCGAAACTTTTCGCGGTGCGTTTATGGCTGTACCAAAAGGCCATATTGAAGCCGCGACGGCGTTTGGCTTTACCAGCTCACAAATATTTCGTCGCATTATGTTCCCGGCGATGATGCGTTATGCCTTACCGGGAATCGGTAATAACTGGCAGGTTATTCTTAAGGCCACGGCACTGGTGTCGCTGCTCGGCCTGGAAGACGTGGTGAAAGCGACCCAGCTTGCCGGGAAGAGTACCTGGGAGCCGTTCTATTTTGCCGTCGTGTGCGGGGTCATCTATCTGGTGTTTACCACTGTTTCTAATGGTGTGCTGCTGTACCTTGAGCGCCGCTATTCCGTGGGTGTGAAGAGGGCTGACCTGTGATCGAGATTATTCAGGAATACTGGAAGTCCCTGCTGTGGACCGACGGATATCGCTACACTGGCGTCGCTATCACCCTGTGGCTTTTGATTTCTTCAGTAGTGATGGGCGGAATACTTGCGCTCTTTTTGGCTATTGGCCGCGTTTCCAGTAATAAATTTATTCAGTTCCCTATCTGGCTGTTCACCTATATTTTTCGTGGCACGCCGCTGTACGTTCAGCTACTGGTGTTTTATTCCGGGATGTATACGCTGGAGATAGTCAAAGGCACGGACTTCCTCAACGCGTTTTTCCGCAGCGGGCTGAATTGCACCGTGCTGGCGCTGACGCTGAATACCTGCGCCTATACCACTGAGATTTTCGCCGGGGCTATCCGTTCCGTGCCTCACGGTGAGATTGAGGCTGCTCGCGCATACGGTTTCTCGTCATTCAAACTGTATCGATGCATTATTTTACCTTCCGCGCTGCGTATTGCGCTGCCGGCTTACAGCAATGAAGTCATTTTAATGCTGCACTCCACGGCGCTGGCGTTTACCGCAACGGTACCTGACCTGTTGAAAATCGCCCGCGATATCAACTCGGCAACGTATCAGCCGTTTACCGCCTTCGGTATTGCCGCTGTACTGTATTTGATTATTTCGTATTTCCTGATCAGTCTGTTCCGTAAAGCGGAAAAACGCTGGTTGCAGCATGTATCCTCTAAATGATTCGAGTAACACGATGTCTGAAAATAAATTAAACGTTATCGATTTACATAAGCACTACGGCGAACATGAAGTGCTGAAAGGGGTGTCGCTGCAGGCCAACGCGGGTGATGTTATCAGTATTATTGGCTCGTCAGGTTCCGGTAAAAGTACCTTCCTGCGCTGCATTAACTTTCTTGAGAAACCAAGCGCCGGGTCGATTATAGTCAGTGGTCAGAACATTGGTCTGGTGCGCGACAAAGACGGTCAGCTCAAGGTTGCGGACAAAAATCAGCTGCGCCTGCTGCGCACGCGTCTAACAATGGTCTTTCAGCACTTTAATCTGTGGAGCCACATGACGGTGCTGGAAAACGTCATGGAAGCGCCGATCCAGGTGTTGGGGCTGAGCAAACAGGAAGCCCGCGACCGCGCGGTGAAGTATCTGGCTAAAGTGGGCATTGATGAGCGCGCGCAGGGCAAATATCCGGTGCATCTGTCCGGTGGTCAGCAGCAGCGTGTTTCCATTGCCCGTGCGCTGGCGATGGAGCCGGAAGTGTTGCTGTTTGATGAACCCACGTCGGCACTAGATCCTGAACTGGTGGGTGAAGTGCTGCGCATTATGCAACAGCTGGCCGAAGAGGGGAAAACCATGGTGGTGGTGACTCACGAAATGGGGTTTGCCCGTCATGTTTCCACGCACGTGATTTTCCTGCATCAGGGGAAAATTGAGGAAGAGGGCGACCCGGAGCAGGTATTCGGTAATCCGCAAAGTCCACGTTTGCAGCAGTTCCTCAAAGGTTCGTTGAAGTAAATCACCTGCCCGGAGGCGTTACGTTTTCCGGGCTTACAATTTTAGCGCGTCGCGCTCCAGCCGAAACACCCAGTCGTCGTAGGCGATGCCATCAATCTCATACGCCTTTTCCAGTACCTGGGTACGCACAAACCCCGTTTTTTCCAGAATACGAACAGAACCCTTATTCTCCGCGAGTGCGTAAGCGTTTATCGCCGTGACGTCCGTGCGCTCGAAAGCGTACTGGCACACTGCCGTCACGGCTTCGCTGGCAATCCCTTTCCCCTGAGCTTCTGGCAAAATGGCGTAGCCGAGGTCGGCCTCGTGTGGGTATAAATGGCTGATTTGCAAACCAATATCACCGAGAGGCGTTGATTTGTTATGCTCGCGGATGACAAAAGTATGCTGTGCAGCCAGACGTCTGGCGAATAACAGACGCGTGTCTTTCGCTGGGGCAATATCACCCATATAGCGCATGACTTCCGGGGATTCACGTAATCTCTGGAAAAATGACCAGTCAGAAAATTTAAATAAGGAGAGGGTAAGTCGGGGAGTCGAAATTATCGCCATAACGTCGCCATTGCGGAAATCTGGCCTATAACCTTACCACCACAACAGCGACCGTGAATAGAGCTACTGGATTATCGGATCACATCCGCCAGCGCTTCTTCTAAATCGTACCAGCGAAATGCAAAACCGGACGCTTCCAGGCGTTTGGGTAATGCGCGTTGACCACCAAGGACCAGTACTGAAGATTCCCCCATCAGCAGCCGCATAGCGGTGGCGGGAATGCGCAGAATGGCAGGGCGGTTTAGAGCGTGTCCTAGCGCGTGGGCAAACTGCTCATTGTGCACCGGGTATGGCGAAACCATATTGAAGGGACCGCGTAGATCATTATTCAGCAGCCAGATAATTCCGTTGACCATATCATCAACATGGATCCAGGCCATATACTGTCGTCCGTTACCGATTGGGCCGCCTAAGCCAAGACGAAATGGCGGGACCATTTTCGCCAGAATACCGCCAGCAGAGGCTAGTACCACGCCGGTACGCAGCATACACACGCGGGTTTTGTCGCTTTGCGCGGTGCTGGCAATTTGCTCCCAGCGGGCGCAGAGCTTATGGGTAAATTCGTTATGCGGTGGCTCTTCTTCCGTAACCACAACTTCGCCCAAATCGCCGTAGTAACCGATAGCGGAACCGGAGATTAACACTGAGGGCGGCGTCTCGCTGGCATTGATTAAATCGACCAGTTTCTGCGTAATGCCCCAACGGCTCTGGCACAGGCGTTCCTTTTGTTGTGCGCTCCAGCGCTTATCTGCAATAGGTTCTCCGGCAAGGTTAATCACGGCATCAATGTCATTGAGATGCTGCCGCTCTTCCAGTCCTTTCCATAACGTGACCCGAGAGTCGAGAATCTGACGAGCCTTATCAGGGGTACGTGTCACTACAATTATCTGATGCCCCAGTTCCAGCAGGCAGGGGATCAGATGACGTCCAATCAGGCCAGTACCGCCGGTAATCAGAATCTGCATGTCGCCTCCCGGGTTACGTTTTAGCGCTGCCAGCTCAGCGTCATAGAAACTGAGTCGGCGTAACGCAATGCGTGAAGTTTATCTATCTCCACTTCAGCATAAGTGACCCAGTGATGTTCGCGTGCGATATCGAGCACATCTTGAGTTAATTTTTCTAATAATGAGAAGCGGTTACCCTCCACGTGGGCAATGATGCTTTTGGTGATTGTGCGATAATTCAGCGCGTCGTTGATATCTTCGCTGGTACGGGCTTTGTCTGCCGGATAGTGAATGGCAATGTTGATGACGATATCCTGGCGGTTAAGGATCTCCTCTTCTTTGATGCCGATAAAAGTGCGCAGACGAAGGTTTTTTATACGAATAATAGCGTCAGGTTGTGACATTGCAGGTTTCCTCCATGTATGAACCTTTGCATGATACACGAGAACCGAATTGCGTCATCGCTTCTCGCTTTGTGCGTGCTGCATGGCGCGTTCAGTCGCGGGACGCGTACGGATGCGTTCGTGCCAGTTATTGACCGCCGGATAGTTGTCGAGGTCGATGCGCTGACGCTGATGGGCGTGGATCCACGGCCAGCTGGCAATGTCGGCAATGCTGTAGTGATCGCCTCCCAGCCAGGGTGACGATTCCAGACGTTTATTCATCACGTTGTACAGGCGCTGGGTTTCAACCTGGTATCTTTCAATGGCGTAAGGGATCGTTTGCGGAGCGTAATGACTGAAATGATGATTCTGCCCCAGCATAGGACCCAGACCGCTGACCTGCCAGAACAGCCACTGCAGCGTGGTGTGGCGTTCGCGTAATTCACCGCTGAGCAGCTTACCGCTCTTTTCCGCCAGATAGAGTAAAATTTCTCCGGACTCAAACAAGCTGATGGGCCTTCCGCCGTCCACCGGGGCATGATCGATAATGGCCGGGATTTTATTGTTCGGTGAGATCTGCAGAAAATCGGGGTGAAACTGGCTACCTTTGCTGATATCGACATGAATCAGACGGTATTGCAGCTGCGCCTCTTCAAGAAACAACGTGATTTTGTGACCGTTTGGCGATGGCGTGTAATAGAGATCGATCATTTTCAGCATCCGTTTTGTCATGAACCGGGTCATAACAAGTATAGAGCCTGTTGGCGTGCTTGAGTTTTCATCAAGTGACAGCGAGAGAAAGACTCTATATTTTGAAGGCAAGCTAATACACTTCAGAGGACATTATGAGCAAACCTGCAATTACGCTGTGGTCAGATGCCAATTTTTTCTCCCCTTACGTGCTGTCTGTTTATGTCGCTCTGCAAGAGAAAGGGCTGCCCTTTACGCTGAAAACTGTTGATCTCAACAGTGGCGAACATTTGCAACCTTCATGGCAAGGTTACGCCTTGACGCGCCGCGTACCGGTTCTTGAGATCGATGGTTTTGAACTGAGCGAATCATCAGCGATTACGGAATTCCTGGAAGAGAGCTTTGCGCCGCCACAGTGGGAGCGTATCTATCCGCACGATGTGCAAAAACGCGCGCGGGCGCGCCAGGTTCAGGCGTGGATCCGCAGCGATTTAATGCCTATCCGTGAAGAACGCTCAACGGATGTGGTTTTTGCTGGCGTGAAGAAAGGACCGTTAAGCGAAGCGGGAAAAGCCAGTGCGGAAAAATTGTTCGCTACTGCCGGAAGTTTACTGAGCCACGGTAAGCAGAACTTATTTGGCGAATGGTGTATCGCTGACTGTGATTTAGCGCTAATGCTTAATCGCCTGGTCCTGAATGGCGATGAGGTTCCGGAAGCGCTTGCGGAATACGCCACCTTCCAGTGGCAGCGCGCTTCAGTACAGCGTTTTATCGCGCTTTCCGCGAAGCGTTCCTGCTGAAAAACGGGCCGTAATCCAGTATCATTACAAGGTACTTTTCAGCGAGGAGTGAGTGATGAAACTGATGTTCGCATCGGACATTCATGGTTCGTTGCCAGCCACGGAACGCGTACTCGAACGGTTTGCTGCAAGCGGTGCGCAATGGCTGGTGATATTGGGTGATGTTTTAAACCACGGGCCGCGTAATGCGCTTCCAGAAGGCTATGCACCTTCGCAGGTTGCAGAATGGCTGAATGAACAGGCATCGCGAATTATTGCGGTGCGTGGTAATTGCGACAGCGAAGTGGATCAGATGCTCCTGCATTTTCCGATGACTGCGCCGTGGCAGCAAATTCTGACAGAAAACCAGCGACTCTTTTTGACGCACGGACATCTTTTTGGCCCGCAAAATATGCCGGCGCTCAATGCGGGCGATGTTCTGGTTTATGGGCATACTCATCTGCCGGTTGCTGAGCGGCGCGAGGATATCTATCATTTCAATCCCGGCTCGGTAAGCATCCCTAAAGGGGGCTTTTCGGCAAGTTACGGGATCCTGGATGATAATGTTCTCAGCGTAATGGCACTCAATGATCAAAGTGTTATTGCACAGGTCGAGATTAATCCGTAATTTACCCCACAAACATAAACGCGCCGTAAGAGCGCCAGAAAAAAGAAGGTTTCCTGATGGTGGAACAGCGTCGTTTGGCAAGTACTGAATGGGTGGATATTGTGAATGAAGACAACGAAGTCATTGCACAGTCCAGCCGGGAACAAATGCGAGCGCAACGCTTACGCCATCGTGCAACGTATATCGTTGTGCATGATGGTATGGGCAAAATTCTGGTTCAACGTCGCACTGAGACAAAAGATTTTTTGCCCGGTATGCTGGATGCCACCGCAGGCGGTGTTGTTCAGGCTGACGAGCAGATGCTGGAATCAGCGCGCCGTGAAGCAGAAGAGGAACTGGGGATTGCGGGCGTGCCGTTTGCCGAGCATGGTCAGTTTTACTTTGAAGACCAGAACTGTCGCGTATGGGGCGGGCTGTTTAGCTGTGTTTCCCACGGACCGTTCGCGCTGCAGGAAGAAGAAATTAGCGAAGTTTGCTGGCTGACGCCGGAAGAAATTACCGCGCGTTGCGACGAGTTCACTCCGGATTCGCTGAAAGCCCTGTCGCTGTGGATGACCCGCAACGCCAAAAATGAATCACTGAAGGAAGAAGAGACGGAATAAAACCTGAACCGCTATCGCAGCACTCTGAACGTTACGATAGCGGGCATCGACAGAGTTATGGAAGGGATATTGTTATTATCGTAGGGATGTAAAGTGTCCCGGGAGCTAAGGCATCCACATCGTTCACATACAGTTGAGCTTTAAGTCTAAGCAGGCCGTTGCCATTATAGTAATTTAAATATTTAGCAGGTACAGTACTGGGCTGTGTCACATCAATGTTAAATGCTACGTCCGAGCCACCCTGGTCCGTAAGATATTGTAAGGCAACACCCACGCCTCTGGAGGTACCCTGGGTATTAACGAGGGTTGAGGTATAGCTGTTAATTGCTTTTGTCTGATTATTGGAAAAATTGAGCACCAGATCGGATGTGGCATAGCAATTTTCCAGTTTGATATTAAATGGCGTATCGTTATAAGGCGGATAGGGCACTCTTTTCAGGATACTGTAATTGATGTCACCCAGGTTTACTGTTTGAGTATCAACGACAAATGCGGCACAGCCTGCGGTCGCTATTGTCAGTGGACCATTAATATATACGTCAATTTCCCCCCCCATGCCGGTTTTATTTTGAAGAACCCCGACTTGCTGCCGGCTTGTAAAAAGTTTTTTGCCGGACGCTTTTGCTGGATCAAATGCTGAGGTTGTGTAGAAGCTGAGATTGAATGTTACCGTGGCGTTCTCCATCTTCTTCTCATCAAAGCTTGAGCATCCCCAGCCGGAGGCGGTAGCTTTGTTAACGTCGGCATCGTTAGACAAATAAATTGTTGTTGTGTTCCATGCGGTAAAAGGGCCTTGTGGCGGCTTGGGTAGGGCTGCCTCTAGCGTAAAATAGAGCCCAGGGATTGAGGCATCAGCCAGCCAACCTTTTTTATTGCCACTGTCGGCGGTGAACGTCGTTCCTGCCGGGGTAAACGTAAGCGATCCGGAATCACCAGCATTGCCTTTACCGTCCGCATCTACCCAGTAAGTAATTGTGCTGTTTCTCACAGTTGCCATAAGGTCGGATTCATTTGGGAGAGGCTTTTGAGGGGTTGTTGTTAAATTGAGATCGGCGGCTGTGACTCCGCTGGAACTGCTACTATTACCTAATTCAACATAGCAAGCAGCCCATACAGATTGGGTTGTTGCTAACAGTAATGACAGTAGTAACAAATTTTGTTGTATCATAAAATTTATTTCGAATATGAGTAAATAATTGCAAAGAATAACACAGGTTAATTGTCTGGATATAATGACGGGACGCGCTTTAAGAATATATAAATATATTTATATATATAATTTATTTTAAATTTTAATTCATTTAATGAATGTGTTTTCTGCCGAAAATAAAAAACCGCAGATGATTAGCCTGCGGCTTTTATTTCAGCACGTTACTCTCAATGGTAACCCATTATCTGCGCACCAATCACCACCACGCTGGACATAATAAACAGCAGCCCCAACAGCGTAGCACCTACCTTCAGCCAGTTACGAAAATCCACCCGACAAACACCTAACGTAGCCATCAGAGATGCCGATGTCGGATAGATAATATGGCTGAATCCGTCGCCAAACTGGAAGGCCAGCACGGTAACCTGACGGTTGACGCCAACCAGATCGCCCAGCGGCGCTAACAGCGGCATGGTCAATGCTGCCTGACCGGAGCCGGAGGTGACGAAGAAATTAAACACCGCCTGGAACAACAGCATAAACCACGCCGCTATGGCGTTATCCAGCCCGCTAATGCCGTTGGCAATACTGTGCAGCAGAGTGTTTAACACGCTGGCTTCACCCGCCTCTCCATTACCGACCAGCAGTAAAATGCCCTTGGCAAAACCAACCAGCAGGGCAGGGGCAATCATCATTCGTGCTCCCTCAGTGAATGAGGAGGCCATGATGTTGACCGTCATGCCGTTGAGCCGAAACACGACGCCGATAATGCCAATCACCAGGCCCATCGTGAAGAACTGACTGGCGATCTCAGGAATAAACCATGCGTGGACGATAACGCCCCAAATGACCCACACGATCACGCTCGTCAGCACCATCAGTACCAGCCAGTCACCGAGCGTGAAGCGTCGTTCCACGACCTCGTCCTGCTGCTCGCGAAAGAAGCGGTCGGATTCATGTACCCGGGACAAAAGCGGATTCTTTTTGATGCGTGCCGCATAGGCCAGCGTGAAGGTTAGTCCTATTAGCGTAGCGACCACCCAGACCACGATGCGCAGACCGGAACCAGAGAGCACTGGCACCCCCGCAATACCTTGCGCGACCACCACGCAAAATGGGTTCATCCATGAGCTGGCGAAACCAATCTGAGTCGCGATATAGGTAACCAGAACGGTGGTGATACTGTCGTAACCTAGCCGGACCATCAGCGGCGCGATGATAATGGCAAAGGCAACCGCCTCTTCCCCCATGCCAAACACCGCGCCGCCTAAGGAGAAGAGAATAAACAGCACTGGGATAAAGAGGACCTCGTTGCCCCGCGTATGGCGGATGAGCGCCAGGATGCCGTTATCAATGGTGCCGGTACGCATAACGATGCCAAATGCGCCGCCAATGACCAGCATAAACATAATGATGCCGACCGCAGTGCCGAATTTCGAGCCGGAGGTTAAGCCTTCGAACGGAAAATTCATCAGGCCTGGGCGCTCATCTCCGGTGGTAAAGAACTTAACCGGGTGATACTGCTCTTCACCAGCTTCATTGGTCAGAATACGAAAGGAATGGGGGTCAACCACCTTACGGGTTTTGGTTTGTCCATCAACCTGATATTGCACTTCCTGGCTGTCGAACATCCCGACGGGAACAACCCATGTCGCCAGACTGGTTAAAATGGCGACGAAAAAAATAATCACCAGCGTGTCGGGCATCGCCCATTTTTTGGCTGGCTGTGATTCTGTTACTGCTGACATGAAAGACTATCCCTGTTGCAATGCAAAAGAGGGTAAGTATGCGAACAGAAGAATAGTTATTCATTGATGCAGCGCATTCAGGCAAATATTTCAGATTATGCCAAAGGGGAAACAGACATAAAAAAACCGGAAATATCAGCTATTTCCGGTTTGATAAGTAGATATGTTGCCGGATAAGAGATCCGGCACACTCGGCAGATTACTGCTGCTGCTGGGAAGACTGGATCGCGGTCAGTGCGATGGTATAGACGATATCGTCTACCAGCGCGCCACGAGACAGGTCGTTCACCGGCTTGCGCATACCCTGCAGCATCGGCCCAATGGAGATCAGGTCGGCAGAACGCTGTACCGCTTTGTAGGTGGTGTTACCGGTGTTCAGATCAGGGAAGATGAACACGGTAGCGCGACCTGCAACCGGAGAGTTCGGCGCTTTGGATTTCGCAACGTCAGCCATAACGGCGGCGTCGTACTGCAGCGGTCCGTCGATCATCAGGTCAGGACGTTTTTCCTGCGCCAGACGAGTCGCTTCACGAACTTTCTCTACGTCGCTACCTGCACCAGAGGTACCGGTGGAGTAGGAGAGCATCGCAACGCGCGGTTCGATACCGAAGGCAATCGCGGATTCAGCGGACTGAATAGCGATTTCTGCCAGCTGTTCTGCGGTTGGATCCGGGTTGATCGCGCAGTCGCCGTAAACGTAAACCTGATCCGGCAGCAGCATGAAGAACACAGAAGACACCAGGGAACTACCCGGTGCAGTTTTGATCAGCTGCAGCGGTGGACGAATGGTGTTCGCAGTAGTGTGAACGGCACCGGAAACCAGACCGTCAACGTCGTCCTGTTCCAGCATCAGGGTACCGAGAACGACGTTGTCTTCTAGCTGTTCGCGGGCAACGGTTTCGGTCATGCCTTTGTTCTTACGCAGTTCGACCAGACGAGCAACGTAGCTTTCGCGAACCACATCTGGATCAACGATTTCTACGCCAGCGCCAAGTTCAACGCCCTGAGAGGCCGCAACGCGGGTGATCTCATCCGGGTTACCCAGCAGTACGCAGGTTGCGATACCACGTTCAGCACAGATGGCTGCCGCTTTAACGGTACGCGGTTCGTCGCCTTCCGGCAGAACAACGCGTTTGCCCGCTTTACGTGCCAGCTCGGTCAACTGATAACGGAACGCTGGTGGAGACAGACGACGGCTGCGCTCAGACGTTGCGGTCAGAGATTCAATCCAGTCAGCGTTGATGAAGTTAGCAACGTATTCCTGAACTTTTTCGATACGCTCGTGATCGTCAACCGGAACTTCCAGGTTGAAGCTCTGCAGGCTCAGAGAGGTCTGCCAGGTGTTGGTGTTTACCATGAATACCGGCAGGCCGGTTTCGAATGCGCGTTCGCACAGTTTGGTAATGCGCGCGTCCATTTCGTAGCCACCGGTCAGCAGCAGGGCGCCAATTTCTACGCCGTTCATCGCTGCCAGACATGCTGCAACCAACACGTCAGGACGGTCGGCAGAGGTCACCAGCAGAGAACCTGCACGGAAGTGCTCCAGCATGTGCGGAATGCTGCGTGCGCAGAAAGTCACAGACTTCACGCGACGGGTATTGATATCGCCTTCGTTTACGATGGTGGCGTTCAGGTGACGCGCCATATCGATTGCACGGGTAGCGATCAGATCGAAGCTCCATGGCACCGCGCCCAGAACCGGCAGCGGGCTGGATTCTTGCAGTTTAGCCGGATCAACTTTGATCACTTTCGCTTTGGAAGAGTCGTCGAAAATCTCGGACAGATCCGGGCGAGTACGGCCCTGCTCATCAACCGGTGCGTTCAGTTTGTTAACGATTACGCCGGTGATGTTGGTGTTTTTCGCGCCACCGAAGCTGCTGCGAGTCAGTTCAATACGCTCGTTCAGTTGTTCCGGGGTATCGGTGCCCTGAGACATAACGAAGACGATTTCTGCATTCAGCGTTTTCGCGATTTCGTAGTTCAGAGACTGCGCGAACTGATGTTTACGGGTTGGGACCAGGCCTTCAACCAGGACAACTTCAGCGTCTTTAGTGTTCGCGTGGTAGTTCGCGATGATCTCTTCCATCAGCACATCTTTCTGATTGCTGGACAGCAGAGATTCAACGTGGCTCATCTTCAGCGGCTCAGCGGCTGGCAGAGAAGAGTTAGCACGGACGATGCTGGTAGTCTGGTCTGGCGCATCGCCACCGGCACGCGGTTGAGCGATCGGCTTGAAGACGCTCAGACGAACGCCTTTGCGTTCCATTGCGCGGATCACGCCAAGGCTGACGCTGGTCAGACCGACGCTGGTTCCGGTAGGGATCAGCATAATAATACGGGACACGGTTTATCCTCTTTCGTTACCGCCCGTTTCAGGCGGGTTACAAAACAGCACCGCCAGCTAGGCTGGCGGTGTGAAATCAGGCGGTCAGACGGCTCGCGTCTTGCGCGATAACCAGTTCTTCGTTGGTTGGGATAACCAACGCAGGACGGGTACCTTCTTTGTTGATGAAACCAGATTTGCCGAAACGTGCGGCCAGGTTACGTTCGTGGTCTACTTCAAAGCCCAGAACGCCCAGTTTGCCCAGAGACAGTTCACGAACCATCGCGGCGTTTTCACCGATACCACCGGTGAAGACAACGGCATCCAGACGACCATCCATCAGCGCAGTGTAAGAACCGATGTATTTCGCCAGACGGTGGCAGTAAACGTCCATTGCACGTTTAGCGTCTTCTTTAGTCGCGTAGTTATCTTCAACATAGCGGCAGTCGCTGGTGACTTCGGTCAGACCCAGCAGGCCGGACTCTTTGGTCAGCATTTTGTTGATCTGGTCAACGCTCATGCCCAGGGTGTCGTGCAGGTGGAAGATGATCGCCGGGTCGATGTCACCGGAACGCGTACCCATCACCAGACCTTCCAGTGGGGTCAGACCCATGGAGGTATCAACACATTTACCGTTACGGATAGCAGATACAGAACCGCCGTTGCCCAGGTGGCAAGTGATGATGTTCAGCTCATCAACCGGTTTGTTCAGCACTTTAGCCGCTTCCTGAGTAACGAAGAAGTGGCTGGTACCGTGCGCGCCGTAACGACGAACGCCATGTTCTTTGTACAGGCTGTACGGCAGGGCGTAGAGGTAAGATTCTTCCGGCATAGTCTGATGGAACGCGGTGTCGAATACGGCCACGTTTTTGTCTTTCAGATTCGGGAAGGATTTCAGCGCTTCAGCGATACCGATCAGGTGTGCAGGGTTGTGCAGCGGTGCAAAAGAGGCTGCATCTTTGATACCCTGAATAACGGAATCGTCGATAACTACAGAGCCGGTGTATTTTTCGCCGCCGTGAACAACACGGTGACCAATCGCAGTCAGCTGAGCAGACAGTTCTGGTTTTTGTGCCAGAATAGTATTAACGATAAAATTCAGCGCTTCACTGTGAGCGGCGCCTGCACCTAAAGCCGCTTCTTGTTTACCGCCATCCATTTTCCATTTGATACGTGCTTCTGGGAGATGGAAACATTCGGCTAAACCAGAAAGGTATTCTTCACCGTTTACTGCATCGATGATGGCAAATTTCAGTGAGGAGCTACCGCAGTTCAGAACCAGTACTAACTTACTCGACATGGAAGTACCTATTTATGATACGTGGCTAAAAAAACGTCAGGGAGTCATAGAGCGTAGCGCATGATGACACCGACGTTTATGATTAACATCATGCGCCATGGTCTTTTTGGGCACGATGGAATAAATACCTTTGAGTCTATGTCATTTTGCGTATTTTTCAGCCAATGGCATACTATGTGTCAATTTGACGACTCAATGATTTTGGACTAAAGGCCTTACAGGCCGGCACAGGATACCTGAATGTGGGTATCAAAGACAAAATGTTTTGAACGATGTCCCTTGTAGTTGTTGTTTTGCACAAATTTTTTAATTTTTATATGTGAAGTTGAGGTAACCGCCATGTCGACACCGGATAATCGTTCCGTCAATTTTTTTAGCTTGTTTCGCCGGGGGCAGCACTACGCGAAGACGTGGCCAATGGAAAAGCGCCTCGCGCCCGTGTTTGTAGAGAACCGCGTGATCCGTATGACACGTTACGCAATCCGTTTTATGCCGCCTATCGCCGTCTTCACCTTATGCTGGCAAATTGCGCTAGGGGGACAGTTGGGACCGGCCGTGGCGACCGCGCTGTTTGCGCTCAGCCTGCCGATGCAAGGCATGTGGTGGCTGGGTAAACGTTCCGTAACGCCGCTGCCGCCTTCAATACTCAACTGGTTCTACGAAGTTCGGGGTAAATTGCAAGAAGCCGGGCAGGCGCTCTCTCCGGTAGAAGGAAAGCCGGATTACCAGGCGCTGGCTGACACGCTTAAGCGCGCCTTCAAACAACTGGATAAAACTTTCCTTGATGATTTGTAATTGACCCCTGATTACGCATATAAAAGAAGGCACAAGATGCCTTCTTTTTTTTCATCGCAGTAGTAGTGATACAGGAGTCCCAAATGGAAATGACCAACGCTCAACGTCTGATTTTGTCGAATCAGTACAAAATGATGACTATGCTCGACCCAACTAACGCCGAGCGTTATCGTCGTTTGCAGACGATTATTGAACGCGGTTACGGCTTGCAGATGCGTGAGCTGGATCGTGAGTTTGGTGAACTGACGGAAGAAACCTGTCGTACGATTATCGATATTATGGAGATGTATCACGCATTACATGTGTCCTGGACTAATCTTAAGGATGCACAGGCTATTGATGAGCGCCGCGTGACTTTCCTCGGTTTTGACGCCGCAACGGAAGCCCGTTTCCTCGGATACGTTCGCTTTATGGTGAATGTGGAAGGTCGCTATACCCACTTTGATGCGGGTACGCATGGCTTCAACGCCCAGACCCCGATGTGGGAAAAATATCAGCGTATGTTGAACGTCTGGCACTCTTGCCCGCGCCAGTATCACCTGAGCGCGAATGAAATTAACCAAATCATTAATGCCTGAGGGGGCGAGCGTGCAGTGCAAAGGTTTTCTGTTTGATCTGGATGGAACGCTGGTCGATTCCTTACCCGCAGTAGAACGTGCGTGGTGCAACTGGGCCGATCGTTTTGGCCTCGATCACGCCGAGGTGCTCGGCTTTATTCATGGCAAGCAGGCCATTACCTCCCTGCGACACTTTATGGTGGGCAAATCTGAGGCAGAGATCGCCGCGGAGTTTACCCGTCTGGAGCAGATCGAAGCGACGGAAACCGCCGGGATCACTGCGCTGCCTGGGGCTGTTGATTTACTCAACCATCTCAATAAAGCGGGTATTCCATGGGCGATTGTGACCTCCGGCTCTATGCCGGTCGCACGGGCGCGCCATCGTGTTGCTGGGCTTCCTGCTCCTGAAGTGTTTGTCACCGCCGAGCGGGTAAAAAGAGGGAAACCAGAGCCAGACGCGTATCTGTTAGGCGCTCAGCTTCTGGGCCTGGCACCGCAGGAATGTGCCGTGGTGGAAGATGCCCCCGCCGGGGTGCTTTCAGGACTGGCTGCTGGGTGTCATGTCATCGCGGTCAACGCGCCAGCGGATACGCCGCGTCTGAACGAGGTTGATTTTTCGCTGACCAGTCTGGAACATATTTCTGTGACCAAACAACCCAACGGAAATGTGGTCGTTATAAGAAATACCTGATCATGATTTAGCCCCAGATTGTTGGGGCTTTTTTATGGCAGAATCAGTCCATCCCTCTCATTTAACAAGGATATGTTGTGAACGGTGAATTGATATGGGTTCTCTCATTGCTGGCGATTGCCGTCGTCTTGTTTGCAACTGGCAGAGTGCGTATGGACGCGATCGCTTTGCTGGTCATTATTGCCTTTGTTCTGAGTGGAACATTGAGCATCACAGAGGCTTTTTCCGGGTTCAGCGATCCTAACGTTATTTTGATAGCGGCTTTATTCATTATCGGTGACGGTCTCGTGCGTAC
Organism: Citrobacter sp. Cf136; assembly: GCF_030333815.1. NCBI lineage: Bacteria > Pseudomonadati > Pseudomonadota > Gammaproteobacteria > Enterobacterales > Enterobacteriaceae > Citrobacter > Citrobacter sp. Cf136. The sequence goes on from NZ_JAOWFE010000032.1 coordinate 147,772, forward strand.
CGGTGTGGCGACAGTAATGGGCGCCTGGCTGGTGAAGGTCGCCGGTAGCAGTGAAGTCAAAATGCTGGTGTTGCTGATGATAACCGTAGCTGGACTCGGTGCATTCATGAGTTCGACCGGTGTGGTCGCCATCTTTATTCCGGTTGTCTTAAGTGTTTCCATGCGCATGGAAATTTCCCCTTCACGCCTGATGATGCCGCTAAGTTTTGCCGGCTTGATAAGCGGCATGATGACGCTGGTGGCAACGCCGCCAAACCTGGTCGTCAACAGTGAACTGTTACGTGAAGGACTTAATGGTTTTAGCTTTTTTAGCGTAACCCCACTGGGACTGGTGGTGTTGGTACTTGGCATAATTTATATGCTGGTGATGCGTTTTATGCTGAAGGGTGAAGACTCCGGGCAGCCGGGCGACGGCTGGAAGCGCCGGACTTTTCGCGATCTGATTAAAGAATATCGCCTGACCGGGCGCGCGCGTCGCCTGGCGATTCGCCCGGGTTCTCCTATGATAGGCCAGCGTCTGGACGACCTGAAACTGCGTGAGCGCTACGGGGCAAACGTGATTGGCGTGGAGCGCTGGCGTCGCTTTCGTCGCGTGATCGTTGACGTAAACGGGGTTTCTGAGTTTCGTGCTCGTGACGTATTGCTGATTGATATGTCTGCGGCCGATGTCGACCTGCGTGAATTTTGCGCTGAGCAACTGTTGGAACCGATGGTGCTGCGTGGAGAATACTTCTCCGAGCAGGCGCTTGATGTGGGCATGGCCGAAATCTCTCTGATCCCTGAGTCGGAATTGATCGGCAAAACGGTACGGGAAATCGCTTTTCGTACGCGTTACGGGCTGAATGTCGTTGGGCTGAAGCGCGATGGTACGGCGCTGGCCGGGGCGGTGGTTGATGAGCCGCTGTTGATGGGCGATATCATTTTAGTGGTGGGCAACTGGAAGCTGATCACACTGCTTGGACAAAAAGGGCGCGATTTTGTGGTGCTAAATATGCCTGTGGAAGTCAGTGAAGCTTCTCCGGCGCACAGCCAGGCGCCGCATGCGATTTTCTGTCTGGTACTGATGGTCGCGTTAATGCTCACCGATGAAATCCCTAATACGGTTGCCGCGATTATCGCTTGTTTGCTGATGGGAAAATTCCGCTGCATCGATGCCGAAAGCGCCTACAAAGCCATTCACTGGCCAAGCATTATTTTGATTGTCGGGATGATGCCTTTTGCGCTGGCATTACAGAAAACGGGCGGCGTCGATCTGGTGGTGAAAGGGCTAATGGACGTTGGTGGTGGGTACGGCCCGTATATGATGCTGGGCTGCCTGTTCGTGCTGTGCGCGACCATTGGGTTATTTATCTCTAACACCGCGACGGCGGTACTGATGGCGCCGATTGCGCTGGCGGCGGCAAAGTCGATGGGCGTTTCGCCGTATCCGTTTGCGATGGTGATTGCGATGGCGGCTTCCGCAGCCTTTATGACGCCAGTGTCTTCCCCGGTAAACACACTGGTGCTCGGGCCGGGTAACTACACCTTTAGCGACTTCGTGAAGATTGGCGTACCGTTTACGGTGATTGTCATGGCAGTGTGCGTGGTGATGATCCCGATGCTGTTCCCGTTTTGACCGCCGCAGTAAACGCCTGATGGCGCTGCGCTTATCAGGCCTACGGATATCACGTTACCTGTAGGCCGGATAAGGCGTTAGCCGCCATCCGGCAAAATCGTTTAAAGCGGTGAATCCTGGCTGATTTCATCTAATGAAAGGTGAAAGCTTGGAACAAACACGTCCATAAAGTAGTCCATCTCTTCGCTGCGTCGTGACTCCAGCGTTTTTTCCAGACGTGTTTTCGCCAGCAGAAATTCGTTGTTACCGGCGGAGAGTTCTTCCAGGCACTTCAGATACGCGCACAGGGCATCGGCCTGTTTAACAATCGATCTTTCTTCTTCACTTAAGGCATGTTCATCAATGAGCGGTGCAAAAATATCGCGCAACTCATCGGGAACCATATCGACCAGTTTTTGCTGGGCAATTTTCTCTATCGCTTTATATTCCTGAGCAATCTGCGAGTTGAAATATTTCACTGGGGTAGGGAGATCGCCGGTTAACACCTCTGACGCATCGTGGTACATCGCCAGCAGGGCAATACGCTCAGCATTTACCTGACCACCAAATTTACGGTTTTTGATCGCGGCCAGCGCATGAGCAACCATGGCAACCTGCAGACTGTGTTCGGACACGTTTTCAGTGCGCACGTTGCGCATCAGCGGCCAGCGGTTAATGAGTTTCAGACGGGAGAGGTGGGCAAAAAAGTGGCTCTGCTTCATAACGACCCTTACTCAGTGACTTCAGTAACGGTATTTTGCGCAGAGAGTGCTACCGGATGCAAACCCGGTAGCACTTTGCGTGGTTACAGCTGGCGATACCCTGACAGGAAACGCTCAAATTTACTCAACGACATTTCGATATCATCAATTCGCGGCAGCGTAACGATGCGGAAATGATCCGGCCACGGCCAGTTGAATGCTGTCCCCTGGACCAGCAGTACTTTTTCCTGCAACAGGAAGTCGAGCACCATCTTCTGGTCGTCATGAATATTGAAGCGCTTGGCGTCAATTTTCGGGAACATATACAGTGCACCGCGCGGTTTTACGCAAGAGACGCCAGGAATATCATTGAGCAGTTCCCAGGCGCGGTTACGTTGCTCATACAGACGTCCGCCAGGCATAATGAATTCGCTGATGCTCTGATATCCACCCAGCGCGGTCTGAATGGCATGTTGTGCAGGGACGTTCGCACACAGGCGCATAGAAGCCAGCATCTCAAGGCCTTCGATATACCCTTTGGCATGTTTCTTCGGTCCGTTCAGTACCATCCAGCCCTGACGGAAACCGGCAACACGATAGGTTTTTGACAGGCCGTTAAAGGTAATAGTCAGCAGATCCGGGGCCATTGCCGCAATCGAGTGGTGCTCGGCGTCATCGTAGAGAATTTTGTCGTAAATCTCATCTGCAAAGATGATGAGGTTGTTCTGGCGAGCAATCTTAACAATCTCCATCAGCAGCTCTTTAGAATAAACAGCGCCGGTTGGGTTGTTGGGGTTGATGATGACGATCCCACGCGTACGCGGCGTAATTTTGGCGCGGATATCATCCAGGTCCGGGAACCAGTCTGACGATTCATCACACAGGTAGTGCACGGCATTACCACCAGAGAGCGAAACCGCCGCCGTCCACAGTGGATAATCAGGTGCAGGAACCAGCATTTCGTCCCCACTGTTCAGCAATGCCTGCATGGCCTGCACAATCAATTCGGATACGCCGTTACCGATATAGATATCTTCTACGGTTACATCGCGCATCCCGCGGGCCTGGTAATGCTGCATGATTGCTTTGCGGGCTGAATAAAGGCCTTTGGAATCGCAATATCCTTGCGCTGTTGGCAAATTGCGGATCACATCCACTAAAATTTCATCTGGTGCTTCAAACCCGAAAGGCGCAGGGTTGCCGATGTTCAGTTTCAGAACTTTGTTGCCTTCTTCTTCCAGGCGCTTTGCTTCCTTCAGAACCGGGCCGCGAATGTCATAACAGACGTTTTCTAATTTGCTGGATTTTTCAATGGGGGACATGAACGTTGACCTTTTTAGCTGTGAATGCCACTCCCTGCCGTGGAAGTCAGCCCAGCACAATGTACTCCCACGACGGTGAGTTTTGAAGGGTCTTTAGTAGAAGATTTTGGAAAGCAGGAGGACGATAATTAACTTTTAATAACTAAATTATGCAATTATTACAGTGTAATAATCTGGATTGTTGTATTTTTTATGGTTTATGTTTTGCTTTATTGGCTTTGGTATGGTGATTTGTCTGGTCGAAAAAAGTTAGCCCTATAAAACAAAATGCAGCCGATATCTGTGTGATACGGCGCGATTCGAAAATACTGAGGTTTCATCCACGAATTCTGTTATCGGTCTGATCCCTACGTGATACGGTGTGAATCCATTGTTAAGCATAATTAATGAATTGAGAGATTCTTAATTAATTATTATTTATTATTTAAACGACATCAAATTGAGTGGGCTAATAATACGAAAACCGTTGCACTGACATAACACCAATTCGCCCGGAATTATTCGCAATAACACTTATAAATATAGTGGTTTTAGGTTAAGATAACTCCTATGAAATGGTTTGTAGTACGAGTTTTACGATAATTCAAATGTTTGTTGGTTGTTCATAACATACTGAAAAGTTAGTTTTTAATGTGTAAATTATTGTTCGTTAACTATTTTTTAAATTTACAAAATTTACATGTTTTCCATTAGTCAGAATCATACGGCAGCTAAAAATACGGCTCTTTCTCGTTGCTATATTCCGATGAATATCACGGGTTTTAAAATAGCTCAGAAAGAGAATTGTTTCGTTTGTTAAACCAAATACATCCTTATTTTCACTTGGTTACACTAAGCGAAACTGAAGGGAGGCACATTACAAATGGAGTTGTTTGATTCTGAATGCACAGCATTAACCCGGTATGACCCGCGAGTAAGTGAAAAACTATGATAAATGCAAATCGTCCGATAATTAACCTCGACCTCGATCTGCTGAGAACCTTTGTTGCTGTTGCCGACCTAAATACCTTCGCGGCTGCGGCAGCTGCGGTATGTCGAACTCAGTCTGCGGTAAGTCAGCAAATGCAGCGCCTTGAGCAACTTGTGGGGAAAGAGTTGTTCGCGCGTCATGGACGCAACAAACTGCTGACCGAACATGGTATCCAGCTGTTGGGTTACGCCAGGAAAATACTGCGATTTAATGATGAGGCATGCTCATCATTGATGTTTAACAATCTTCAGGGGGTGTTAACTATCGGTGCTTCTGATGAATCCGCCGACACCATACTCCCATTTCTGCTTAACCGCATTAGTTCGGTTTATCCGAAACTTGCGCTTGATGTAAGAGTGAAACGCAATGCTTACATGGTGGAGATGCTTAAGTCGCAAGAAGTGGATTTAGTGGTCACCACCAATCGCCCTGACGATTTTGAATGCCTGAATTTGCGGACTTCACCGACGCACTGGTATTGCGCAGCCGAATATATCCTGCAAAAAGGCGAACCGGTGCCGTTAGTTCTGCTGGACGATCCCAGCCCGTTTCGCGATATCGTGCTGGCGACGTTGAATGCCGCACAGATCCCGTGGCGTCTGGCTTATGTCGCTTCAACATTGCCTGCGGTCCGCGCGGCGGTAAAAGCAGGGCTTGGCGTTACTGCGCGTCCTGTAGAAATGATGAGCCCGGATTTACGCGTACTGGGTGCGGCGGACGGATTGCCACCTCTGCCTGATACCGAGTATCTGTTGTGCAGCGATCCGGGCACGCAAAATGAATTAGCTCAGGCTATCTTTAAGTCGATGCAGACATATCAAAATCCTTGGCAATACAATCAGTTTACCCCTGAAGGGGGAGATGATTCGCTGATTGTTGAAGGCGACTTTGAGTAAAGCGTCACAAAAAAACGTTTAAAAATGTAAGTGTAAAAAAGGGCCACTGATGATGAAAAAACATCCAGCGGCTCTTTTTTTATGCAAATATTACTGCTTTCTGTTCATTCATATACTAAAACTTAACAAAATCAGCAGGTAAAAAAACAGACTGACAATAGGGTGAAAAATAATCAGCCGCGTTGCTAAATGTTTCCATGTTAAAAAACTAGAGAAATTGTTGCTGTTTTTTATGGTGAATTAACAAAAGCGTGTCACAGATCAAGAAAATACTCCCATTTAGGGGGAGGCATCTGGGTGAATTCCTGTCAAAATAGACGTGTATTATCTTTTTTACTTCACTACGGACACGATTCAACAACATTAAAAATGACCGATGATGCAATCGAAATGGGTCTAAAGAGCACTTTATGTTAATGGAGTTGGAGTAGTGTAAAATAATGTGAGGAAACTTTTGTTAAAGTTGACAAAAGGTTATAGAAAGGAGTAAAAAACCCCATCAATTAGCTGTATAAAATGATTTTTCACAGTGATTGTAAGGTTTTTTTTATTCCTCCCCATGAATCGATGTGGCGTTCATCTGCCGAAAAGAGCAGAGAATTTGGCGCTACTTTTGATGAGTAAGCAATGAGTATGTCAACATCCACTGAAATCATCGCTCATCACTGGGCATTCGCTATCTTTCTTATCGTTGCCATTGGCCTGTGCTGCCTGATGCTCGTCGGCGGCTGGTTTTTAGGGGGTCGCGCACGCGCGAGATCTAAAAACGTGCCGTTTGAATCAGGTATCGACTCGGTCGGCACCGCCCGCCTGCGCCTGTCTGCCAAGTTTTATCTGGTAGCCATGTTCTTCGTTATCTTCGACGTTGAAGCGCTGTATCTGTTCGCATGGTCAACTTCTATCCGTGAAAGCGGTTGGATTGGCTTTGTGGAAGCTGCAATTTTTATTTTTGTGTTACTGGCAGGTCTGGTTTATCTGGTGCGTATTGGCGCGCTGGACTGGACGCCCGCGCGTTCACGCCGCGAGCGTATGAACCCGGAAACGAACAGTATCGCTAATCGTCAACGCTAACCGCGAGGCATTAAGATGGATTATACGCTCACCCGCATAGATCCTAACGGTGAGAACGACCGTTACCCCCTGCAAAAACAGGAGATCGTAACCGACCCCCTGGAACAAGAAGTTAACAAAAACGTGTTCATGGGCAAACTGCATGACATGGTTAACTGGGGCCGTAAAAACTCAATTTGGCCATATAACTTTGGCCTTTCCTGCTGCTACGTTGAGATGGTGACCTCGTTTACCGCCGTGCACGATGTGGCCCGTTTTGGTGCGGAAGTACTGCGTGCATCGCCGCGTCAGGCTGACCTGATGGTCGTAGCCGGAACCTGCTTTACCAAAATGGCGCCAGTTATTCAGCGCCTCTACGATCAGATGCTGGAACCGAAATGGGTTATTTCCATGGGCGCATGCGCCAACTCCGGCGGGATGTACGACATCTATTCTGTGGTGCAGGGCGTTGATAAATTTATTCCGGTCGATGTGTACATCCCGGGATGTCCGCCGCGCCCAGAAGCGTATATGCAGGCTCTGATGCTGCTGCAAGATTCCATTGGCAAAGAACGCCGTCCGCTCTCCTGGGTGGTTGGCGATCAGGGCGTTTATCGCGCCAATATGCAGTCAGAACGCGAGCGTAAACGCGGCGAACGTATTGCTGTAACGAATCTTCGTACACCAGACGAGATTTAATTTGCGCCTGTCGGCAGCAGCACTTCCTTCGCTTATCACTACATAAATAGCGCGAAGCACTGCCGACCACCACGGACCATTTGCAATGGTGAACAATATGACCGACTTAACCGCGCAAGACGCCGCATGGCAAACACGGGATCACCTTGATGACCCGGTCATTGGCGAACTGCGCAACCGTTTTGGGCCGGATGCCTTTACCGTTCAGGCGACTCGCACCGGGGTACCCGTTGTTTGGGTCAAGCGTGAACAATTACTGGAAGTTGGCGATTTCTTAAAGAGACTGCCGAAACCTTACGTCATGCTGTTTGACTTACACGGCATGGACGAACGTCTGCGTACGCACCGCGAAGGGTTACCCGCCGCGGATTTTTCCGTTTTCTATCACCTGATCTCCATTGAACGCAATCGCGATATCATGCTCAAGGTGGCTTTGTCTGAAAACGATCTGCGCGTACCGACTTTCACCAAACTGTTCCCGAACGCCAACTGGTATGAGCGTGAAACCTGGGAAATGTTTGGCATCGATATCGAAGGTCACCCGCACCTGACGCGTCTGCTGATGCCGCATACCTGGGAAGGCCATCCGCTGCGTAAAGACTACCCGGCGCGTGCAACCGAATTCGACCCGTTTGAGCTGACTAAAGCCAAACAGGATCTGGAAATGGAAGCGCTGACCTTCAAACCTGAAGATTGGGGCATGAAGCGTAGCACCGAAAATGAGGACTTCATGTTCCTCAACCTCGGTCCTAACCACCCGTCTTCCCACGGTGCATTCCGTATTGTGCTGCAGCTTGATGGCGAAGAAATCGTCGACTGCGTACCTGACATCGGCTACCACCACCGTGGCGCTGAAAAGATGGGCGAACGTCAGTCCTGGCACAGCTACATTCCGTACACCGACCGTATCGAGTACCTCGGCGGCTGCGTTAACGAAATGCCTTACGTACTGGCGGTTGAGAAACTGGCAGGCATCACCACGCCGGATCGCGTCAACGTGATTCGCGTCATGCTGTCTGAACTATTCCGTATCAACAGTCATCTGCTGTACATCTCCACGTTCATTCAGGACGTCGGCGCGATGACCCCGGTATTCTTCGCCTTTACTGACCGTCAGAAAATCTACGACGTCGTGGAAGCGATCACCGGTTTCCGTATGCACCCGGCCTGGTTCCGTATCGGCGGTGTGGCACACGATCTGCCGCGCGGTTGGGACAAACTGCTGCGTGATTTCCTCGACTGGATGCCAAAACGTCTGGATTCTTACGAGAAAGCCGCGCTGCGTAACACTATCCTGAAAGGCCGTTCGCAGGGTGTTGCCGCTTACGGTAAGAAAGAAGCGCTGGACTGGGGTTGTACCGGTGCTGCGCTGCGTGCGACCGGTATTGATTTCGACGTGCGTAAAGCGCGTCCGTACTCTGGCTATGAAAACTTTGACTTTGAGGTCCCGGTTGGCGGCGGTGTGTCCGACTGCTATACCCGCGTGATGCTGAAAGTTGAAGAGCTGCGCCAGAGTCTGCGCATCCTTGAGCAGTGCCTCAATAACATGCCGGAAGGCCCGTTCAAAGCGGATCACCCGCTGACGACGCCGCCACCGAAAGAGCGCACGCTGCAACATATCGAAACCCTTATCACCCACTTCCTGCAGGTTTCGTGGGGTCCGGTTATGCCGGCAAACGAGTCCTTCCAGATGGTGGAAGCGACCAAGGGTATCAACAGTTACTACCTGACCAGCGATGGCAGCACCATGAGTTACCGTACCCGTATCCGTACCCCGAGCTATGCGCACCTGCAGCAGATCCCGGTAGCGGTACGTGGCAGCCTGGTGTCCGACCTGATCGTCCATCTGGGTAGTATCGATTTTGTTATGTCAGATGTGGACCGCTAATTATGCACGAGAATCAACAACCACAAACCGAGGCTTTTGAGCTGAGTGCGGCTGAGCGTGAAGCGATTGAGCACGAGAAGCACCACTACGAAGACCCGCGTGCGGCGTCCATTGAAGCGCTGAAAATCGTTCAGAAACAGCGTGGCTGGGTGCCGGATGGGGCGATCTATGCGATCGCTGATGTGCTGGGTATTCCGGCAAGCGACGTAGAAGGTGTTGCTACGTTTTATAGCCAGATCTTCCGCCAGCCGGTAGGTCGCCACGTGATCCGCTATTGCGACAGCGTGGTGTGCCATATCAACGGCTACCAGGGGATCCAGGCCGCGCTTGAGAAAAAACTCAACATCAAGCCGGGGCAGACGACTTTTGATGGTCGCTTTACGCTGCTGCCGACCTGTTGCCTGGGGAACTGCGACAAAGGGCCAAACATGATGATCGATGAGGATACTCATGCTCATCTGACCCCGGAAGGCATTCCTGAACTGCTGGAGCGGTATAAATGAAAGACATTATCCGTACTCCCGAAACCCATCCGCTGACCTGGCGTCTGCGTGATGACAAACAGCCAGTCTGGCTGGACGAATACCGTAGCAAGAACGGCTACGAAGGTGCGCGTAAGGCCCTGACCGGGCTGTCACCGGACGAAATCGTTAATCAGGTAAAAGACGCTGGCCTGAAAGGGCGCGGCGGCGCGGGCTTTTCCACCGGTCTGAAGTGGAGCCTGATGCCGAAAGACGAATCCATGAACATCCGTTACCTGCTGTGTAACGCCGATGAAATGGAGCCGGGCACTTATAAAGACCGTCTGCTGATGGAACAGCTGCCGCACCTGCTGGTGGAAGGCATGCTGATTTCCGCGTTTGCGCTGAAAGCGTACCGTGGTTACATCTTCCTGCGCGGTGAATATATCGAAGCAGCCGTGCATCTGCGTCGCGCGATCGCCGAAGCGACCGAAGCCGGTCTGCTAGGCAAAAACATTATGGGCACCGGTTTCGACTTCGAACTGTTTGTCCACACTGGGGCAGGGCGTTACATCTGCGGTGAAGAAACCGCGCTGATCAACTCCCTCGAAGGTCGCCGTGCTAACCCACGCTCCAAGCCGCCGTTCCCGGCAAGCTCTGGCGCATGGGGTAAGCCGACCTGCGTAAACAACGTCGAAACCCTGTGTAACGTACCGGCTATCCTCGCGAACGGCGTGGAGTGGTACCAGAACATTTCGAAGAGCAAAGACGCGGGCACCAAGCTGATGGGCTTCTCCGGTCGTGTGAAGAACCCTGGCCTGTGGGAACTGCCTTTCGGTACTACCGCGCGTGAGATCCTCGAAGATTACGCGGGCGGCATGCGCGATGGCCTGAAGTTCAAAGCCTGGCAACCTGGCGGCGCGGGGACTGACTTCCTGACCGAAGCACACCTCGATCTGCCGATGGAATTCGAAAGCATTGGTAAAGCAGGTAGCCGTCTGGGCACCGCGCTGGCAATGGCTGTCGATCACGAGATTGGCATGGTTCCTCTGGTGCGTAACCTCGAAGAGTTCTTTGCCCGCGAGTCCTGTGGCTGGTGTACGCCGTGCCGTGATGGTCTGCCGTGGAGTGTGAAAATTCTGCGCGCGCTTGAGCGTGGCGAAGGCCAGCCTGGGGATATCGAGACACTTGAGCAACTGTGTCGTTTCCTCGGCCCGGGTAAAACCTTCTGCGCACACGCACCGGGTGCAGTGGAACCGCTGCAGAGCGCCATTAAATATTTCCGCGAAGAATTCGAAGCTGGCATCAAGCAGACCTTCAGCAATACCCACGCTATTGGTGGTATTCAGCCGAACCTGCTGAAAGAGCGCTGGTGATCACAGGGTTAGCCCTGTGTCGCGATAAGAAATTCGATTAACGCTCGGTTACGACCGAGCCAACTGGAAGCATGCTGACTATGGCTACGATTCATGTAGACGGCAAAGAATATGAGGTCAACGGAGCGGACAACCTGCTGGAAGCTTGTCTGTCTCTTGGCCTTGATATTCCGTACTTTTGCTGGCACCCGGCGCTGGGAAGCGTCGGTGCTTGCCGCCAGTGTGCGGTGAAGCAATATCAGAACGCGGAAGACACGCGTGGTCGCCTGGTGATGTCTTGTATGACACCGGCCACCGAAGGCACCTTTATTTCTATTGATGACGAAGAAGCGAAGCAGTTCCGCGAAAGCGTCGTGGAGTGGTTGATGACTAACCACCCGCACGACTGTCCGGTCTGTGAAGAGGGCGGCAACTGCCACCTGCAGGATATGACCGTCATGACCGGTCACAGCTTCCGTCGCTACCGCTTCACGAAGCGTACTCACCGTAACCAGGACCTGGGGCCGTTCATCTCTCACGAAATGAACCGCTGCATCGCCTGCTATCGCTGTGTACGTTACTACAAAGATTACGCCGATGGTGCGGATCTGGGCGTGTATGGCGCACATGACAACGTCTACTTCGGTCGTCCGGAAGACGGTACGCTCGAAAGCGAATTCTCTGGCAACCTGGTCGAAATTTGTCCAACCGGCGTCTTCACCGATAAAACGCACTCCGAGCGTTATAACCGTAAATGGGACATGCAGTTTGCGCCGAGCATCTGCCAGCAGTGTTCCATCGGCTGTAACACCAGCCCGGGCGAGCGCTACGGTGAACTGCGTCGTATCGAAAACCGTTATAACGGTACCGTTAACCACTACTTCCTCTGCGACCGTGGTCGTTTCGGCTATGGTTACGTGAATCTGAAAGACCGTCCGCGTCAGCCGGTACAGCGTCGTGGCGATGACCTGATCACGCTGAACGCCGAGCAGGCGATGCAGGGCGCGGCAGATATTCTGCGTCAGTCGAAGAAAGTGATTGGTATCGGCTCCCCGCGCGCCAGCGTTGAAAGTAACTTCGCGCTGCGTGAACTGGTCGGTGCGGATAACTTCTATACCGGTATCGCTCAGGGCGAACTGGATCGTCTGCAACTGGCGTTGAGCGTACTGCGTGACGGCGGGATTCATACTCCGGCACTGCGCGAAATCGAATCTTATGATGCGGTTCTGGTGCTGGGCGAAGATGTCACCCAGACCGGCGCACGCGTTGCGCTGGCGGTGCGTCAGGCGGTGAAAGGTAAAGCGCGTGAAATGGCGGCGGCACAGAAAGTGGCTGACTGGCAGATCGCAGCAATCCTTAATATCGGCCAGCGTGCTAAGCATCCGCTATTCGTTACCAACGTCGATAACACCCGTCTGGACGATATCGCCGCTTGGACCTATCGCGCACCGGTTGAAGATCAGGCGCGTTTAGGTTTCGCTATCGCCCACGCGCTGGATAACAACGCGCCGGCGGTTGACGGTATTGACCGTGACCTGCAGAACAAAATTGACGTTATCGTTCAGGCACTAGCCGGGGCGAAGAAACCACTGATTATTTCCGGCACCAACGCCGGTAGCGCCGAAGTGATTCAGGCGGCTGCCAACGTGGCGAAGGCGCTGAAAGGCCGTGGCGCAGACGTTGGCATCACCATGATTGCTCGCTCGGTTAACAGCATGGGCCTCGGCATGATTGGCGGTGGTTCCCTTGACGATGCGCTGACCGAGCTGGAAACAGGCCGCGCTGACGCTGTTGTGGTGCTGGAAAATGACCTGCATCGCCATGCTTCAGCCGCTCGCGTTGATGCCGCGCTGGCGAAAGCGCCGCTGGTACTGGTCGTTGACCATCAGCGTACGGCAATTATGGAAAACGCCCATCTGGTGCTTTCCGCTGCAAGCTTCGCCGAAAGCGATGGTACGGTGATTAACAACGAAGGCCGCGCCCAGCGTTTCTTCCAGGTTTATGACCCATCCTACTACGACAGCAACACCGTAATGCTGGAAAGCTGGCGCTGGCTGCACTCGCTGCACAGCACCGTGCAGAGCCGTGAAGTGGACTGGACGCAGCTCGACCACGTTATCGACGCGGTTGTTGAGAAGTTGCCGCAGCTGGCGGGCATTAAAGATGCCGCGCCGGACGCAAGCTTCCGTATCCGTGGACAGAAGCTGGCGCGTGAACCGCACCGCTACAGTGGGCGTACCGCAATGCGCGCCAACATCAGCGTACACGAACCGCGTCAACCGCAGGACAAAGACACCATGTTCGCTTTCTCTATGGAAGGGAACAACCAGCCGTCTGCACCGCGTTCACAAATTCCGTTTGCCTGGGCTCCGGGCTGGAACTCCCCACAGGCATGGAACAAGTTCCAGGATGAAGTGGGCGGTAAACTGCGTCATGGCGACCCGGGCGTGCGCCTGATCGAAGCTTCTGCGGATGGTATGGATTACTTCACTACCGTTCCGGCGAGCTTCCAGGCTCAGGATGGTCAGTGGCGTGTCGCGCCGTACTACCATCTGTTTGGTAGTGACGAAATGTCCCAGCGTGCGCCGGTCTTCCAGACCCGCATGCCGCAGCCGTACATCAAACTCAACCCGGCTGATGCCGCGAAGTTGGGTGTTAATGCCGGTACGCGCGTTTCTTTCAGCTACGATGGCAACACGGTTACGCTGCCGGTTGAAATCGCTGAAGGATTAACGGCAGGGCAGGTTGGTTTACCGATGGGCATGCCTGGCATCGCGCCGGTTCTGGCAGGTGCGCGTCTTGAGGATCTGCAGGAGGCACAACAATGAGTTGGATTACACCCGATCTGATTGAGATCCTGCTGAGCATTCTCAAAGCGGTGGTGATCCTGCTGGTGGTGGTCACCTGCGGGGCATTCATGAGCTTTGGCGAACGTCGTCTGCTGGGTCTGTTCCAGAACCGTTACGGACCGAATCGTGTTGGCTGGGGCGGTTCGCTCCAGCTGGTTGCGGACATGATCAAGATGTTCTTTAAAGAAGACTGGATCCCGAAATTCTCGGATCGCGTCATCTTTACCCTGGCACCGATGATCGCCTTCACCTCGCTGCTGCTGGCTTTCGCCATCGTGCCGGTGAGTCCGAACTGGGTGGTTGCTGACCTGAACATCGGGATCCTGTTCTTCCTGATGATGGCGGGCCTCGCGGTATACGCAGTGCTGTTCGCCGGCTGGTCCAGTAACAACAAATACTCCCTGCTCGGTGCGATGCGTGCGTCTGCGCAGACCCTGAGCTACGAAGTGTTCCTCGGACTTTCCCTGATGGGCGTGGTGGCGCAGGCCGGTTCATTTAACATGACCGACATCGTCAACAACCAGGCTGATATCTGGAACGTTATTCCGCAGTTCTTTGGTTTTGTCACCTTTGCCATCGCGGGCGTGGCGGTGTGTCACCGTCACCCGTTTGACCAGCCAGAAGCCGAGCAGGAACTGGCCGACGGTTACCACATTGAATATTCCGGTATGAAATTCGGTCTGTTCTTCGTGGGTGAATACATCGGTATCGTCACCATTTCTGCACTGATGGTTACCCTGTTCTTCGGTGGCTGGCATGGCCCGTTCTTACCGCCATTCGTCTGGTTCGCGCTGAAAACCGCGTTCTTCATGATGATGTTCATTTTGATTCGTGCGTCGTTACCGCGTCCTCGTTATGACCAGGTAATGTCCTTCGGCTGGAAAGTCTGTCTGCCGCTGACGCTCGTCAACTTGCTGGTAACTGCGGCTGTCATTCTCTGGCAGGCGCAATAAGGGACACAAAGACCATGACCTTAAAAGAATTGTTCGTAGGTTTCGGCACCCAGGTACGCAGTATCTGGATGATCGGCCTGCATGCGTTCGCGAAACGCGAAACGCAGATGTACCCGGAAGAGCCGGTCTATCTACCGCCCCGTTTTCGTGGTCGTATCGTTCTGACTCGTGATCCAGACGGTGAAGAGCGCTGCGTTGCCTGTAACCTGTGTGCGGTAGCGTGTCCGGTAGGCTGTATCTCTTTGCAAAAAGCAGAGACTAAAGATGGCCGCTGGTATCCGGAGTTTTTCCGCATTAACTTCTCACGCTGCATTTTCTGCGGCCTGTGCGAAGAAGCCTGTCCGACAACGGCTATTCAGCTGACTCCAGATTTCGAGCTGGGTGAGTACAAGCGCCAGGACCTGGTTTACGAGAAAGAGGATCTGCTGATCTCCGGTCCGGGCAAATACCCGGAATATAACTTCTACCGGATGGCAGGTATGGCAATCGACGGCAAAGATAAGGGCGAAGCAGAGAACGAAGCCAAGCCTATCGACGTCAAGAGCCTGTTACCGTAAGGAGAGGGGCAATGGAGTTCGCTTTTTATATCTGTGGCCTGATAGCCATTCTCGCAACCTTGCGGGTGATCACCCACACCAATCCGGTACACGCACTGCTGTATCTGATTATTTCGCTGCTGGCGATTTCCGGGGTGTTCTTCTCGTTAGGCGCTTACTTCGCCGGTGCGCTGGAAATTATCGTCTACGCGGGCGCTATCATGGTGCTGTTCGTATTCGTGGTAATGATGCTCAACCTCGGTGGTTCTGAAATTGAACAGGAACGCCAGTGGCTGAAACCTCAGGTGTGGATTGGTCCGGCGATTCTGTCGGCCATCATGCTGGTGGTCATTGTTTACGCCATTCTGGGCGTAAACGATCAGGGCATCGACGGGACGCCAATTAGCGCGAAAGCAGTCGGTATTTCCCTGTTCGGACCGTATGTACTGGCGGTCGAACTGGCTTCGATGCTGCTGCTGGCGGGCCTGGTTGTGGCCTTCCACGTGGGGCGCGAAGAGCGTTCAGGTGAAGTGCTGAGCAATCGCACTGATGACCGCGCGAAAAGAAAAACGGAGGAGCACGCATGATCCCCTTACAACATGGACTGATCCTCGCTGCGATTTTATTCGTCCTGGGTTTGACCGGTCTGGTTATCCGCCGCAATCTGCTGTTTATGCTGATCGGGCTGGAAATCATGATTAACGCCTCCGCGCTGGCCTTTGTGGTCGCCGGAAGCTACTGGGGCCAGACCGATGGTCAGGTGATGTACATTCTCGCCATCAGCCTTGCGGCTGCGGAAGCGAGCATTGGACTTGCGCTGTTGCTGCAACTTCATCGCCGTCGCCAGAACCTGAACATCGATTCAGTAAGTGAGATGCGTGGATGAACATGCTTGCCTTAACCATTATTCTGCCATTTATTGGCTTTGTATTACTGGCGTTTTCTCGTGGTCGTTGGTCAGAAAATCTGTCCGCTACCGTGGGTGTCGGGTCGATTGGTCTGGCCGCGCTGGTGACTGCGTTTGTTGGCGTTGATTTCTTTGCCAATGGCCAGCAGGCTTACAGCCAGCCGCTGTGGACCTGGATGTCAGTCGGCGACTTCAACATCGGTTTTAACCTGGTGCTGGACGGCCTGTCGCTGACCATGCTCTCCGTGGTGACCGGCGTCGGTTTCCTGATCCACATGTTCGCCTCCTGGTATATGCGCGGAGAAGAGGGCTATTCTCGTTTCTTCGCCTACACCAACCTGTTTATCGCCAGCATGGTGGTTCTGGTGCTGGCGGATAACCTGCTGCTGATGTACCTCGGCTGGGAAGGCGTGGGCCTGTGCTCCTATCTGCTGATTGGTTTCTACTATACCGATCCGAAGAATGGCGCTGCGGCAATGAAAGCCTTCGTGGTAACCCGTGTTGGTGACGTATTCCTGGCGTTCGCGCTGTTCATCCTCTACAACGAGCTGGGCACGCTGAACTTCCGCGAAATGGTGGAACTGGCGCCTGCGCACTTTGCAGATGGTAACAACATGCTGATGTGGGCAACCCTGATGCTGCTGGGCGGTGCGGTCGGTAAATCTGCGCAGTTGCCGTTGCAAACATGGCTTGCTGATGCGATGGCCGGCCCGACGCCTGTCTCTGCGCTTATCCACGCTGCGACGATGGTTACCGCCGGTGTCTACCTGATTGCACGTACGCACGGCCTGTTCCTGATGACCCCAGAAATCCTGCACCTGGTGGGGATTATCGGTGCCATCACTCTGGTGCTGGCGGGTTTTGCTGCGCTGGTACAGACCGACATCAAACGCGTTCTTGCGTACTCCACCATGAGCCAGATTGGTTATATGTTCCTGGCTCTCGGTGTACAGGCGTGGGATGCGGCGATTTTCCACCTGATGACGCACGCCTTCTTTAAAGCGCTGCTGTTCCTGGCATCCGGCTCGGTTATCCTGGCTTGCCACCACGAACAGAACATCTTCAAGATGGGCGGACTGCGTAAGTCAATTCCGCTGGTGTATCTCTGCTTCCTGATCGGTGGCGCGGCGCTGTCGGCTCTGCCGCTGATTACCGCTGGCTTCTTCAGTAAGGATGAGATTCTGGCCGGTGCAATGGCGAATGGTCATATTAATCTGATGGTTGCAGGTCTGGTCGGTGCGTTCATGACCTCTCTGTACACCTTCCGTATGATTTTCATCGTGTTCCACGGTAAAGAACAAATTCACGCTCATGCAGGGAAGGGGATTACCCATCATCTGCCGCTGATTGTGCTGATGATCCTGTCCACCTTCGTTGGCGCGCTGATTGTGCCGCCGCTGCAGGGTGTACTGCCTGCGACGACCGAGCTTGAGCATGGTCGCGTCATGACGCTGGAAATTACCTCCGGTATCGTAGCGATTGCGGGCATCCTGATCGCAGCATGGCTGTGGCTGGGTAAACGCCAGCTTGTGACATCGATTGCCAACAGTGCGCCGGGCCGCCTGCTGGGTACCTGGTGGTATAACGCCTGGGGCTTCGACTGGCTGTACGACAAAGTGTTCGTCAAGCCGTTCCTGGGTGTTGCCTGGTTGCTGAAACGCGATCCGCTCAACTCAATGATGAACATTCCGGCGATCCTTTCCCGCTTTGCAGGTAAAGGCCTGCTGTTGAGCGAGAACGGTTATCTGCGCTGGTATGTCGCATCAATGAGCATCGGCGCCGTCGTTGTGCTGGCACTGTTGATGGTACTGCGTTGAGTTTGAGGATTGTGGGGTTGATGTCGGATGGCGCTCGCGCTTATCCGACCTACGGGAATCTGTAGGCCCGGTAAGCGTTCGCGCCACCGGGCAAAAAAAGCCGCAATCCGAAGTGAATTTTCTGTTTGAGAATTCGTTGAAAATCAGGTCCTGATGGGACTTTAACAAGGAATAAAGATCGCCATGTTACTACCCTGGCTAATATTAATTCCCTTTATCGGTGGCTTCCTGTGCTGGCAGACCGAACGCTTTGGCGTGAAGGTGCCGCGCTGGATCGCGCTGATTACCATGGGATTGACGCTGGCGCTTGGCCTGCAACTGTGGTTGCAGGGCGGCTATTCACTGACGCAATCCGCTGGCATTCCGCAGTGGCAGTCTGAGTTTGTCCTGCCGTGGATCCCACGTTTTGGCATCTCTATTCATCTGGCTATCGATGGTCTGTCGCTGCTGATGGTAGTGCTGACCGGTCTGCTCGGTGTTCTGGCGGTACTTTGCTCCTGGAATGAAATCGAAAAATACCAGGGCTTCTTCCATCTGAACCTGATGTGGATCTTAGGCGGCGTGATCGGCGTGTTCCTTGCCATCGACATGTTCCTGTTCTTCTTCTTCTGGGAAATGATGCTGGTGCCGATGTACTTCCTGATCGCGTTGTGGGGGCATAAAGCCTCTGACGGTAAAACGCGTATCACGGCGGCGACCAAGTTCTTCATTTATACCCAGGCGAGTGGTCTGGTGATGTTGATTGCCATCCTGGCGCTGGTGTTTGTGCACTATAAAGCGACCGGTGTGTGGACCTTCAACTATGAAGAGTTGCTGAATACCCCGATGTCCCACGGTGTGGAATATCTGCTGATGCTGGGCTTCTTCATCGCCTTCGCGGTGAAAATGCCGGTGGTTCCGCTGCACGGCTGGTTGCCGGATGCACACTCCCAGGCGCCGACGGCAGGTTCCGTTGACCTGGCGGGGATCTTGCTGAAAACCGCGGCTTACGGTCTGCTGCGCTTCTCTCTGCCGCTGTTCCCGAACGCGTCGGCGGAGTTTGCACCTATCGCAATGTGGCTGGGTGTTATCGGTATCTTCTACGGCGCGTGGATGGCCTTTAATCAGTACGATATCAAACGCCTGATCGCTTACACCTCCGTATCGCACATGGGCTTCGTACTGATTGCTATCTACACCGGCAGCCAGCTGGCTTACCAGGGTGCGGTTATCCAGATGATTGCGCACGGTCTGTCCGCAGCCGGTCTGTTCATTCTGTGTGGTCAGCTGTACGAACGTCTGCACACGCGTGATATGCGTATGATGGGCGGCCTGTGGGGCAAAATGAAATGGTTGCCTGCGCTGTCAATGTTCTTCGCCGTGTGTACGCTGGGTATGCCGGGTACAGGTAACTTCGTTGGCGAATTTATGATTCTGTTCGGCAGCTACCAGGTGGTTCCAGTCATTACCGTGATCTCGACCTTTGGTCTGGTGTTTGCCTCTGTTTACTCGCTGGCGATGTTGCATCGCGCTTACTTCGGTAAAGCGAAGAGCCAGATTGCCAGTGTTGAACTGCCAGGGATGTCGCTGCGTGAGCTGTTTATCATCCTGTTGCTGGTCGTGCTTCTGGTACTGCTTGGCTTCTATCCGCAGCCGATTCTGGATACCTCGCATTCTGCGATGAGCAACATCCAGCAGTGGTTTGTTAATTCCGTTACTACTACAAGGCCGTAAATCGCCATGACAATAACTCCACAACACCTGATTGCGCTGCTACCGCTGCTGATCGTCGGCTTGACGGTGGTGGTTGTGATGCTCTCCATTGCGTGGCGACGCAATCACTTCCTCAATGCCACGTTATCGGTCATTGGGCTTAACGCCGCGCTGGTTTCGCTCTGGTTTGTTGGCCAGGCGGGCGCCATGGACGTTACCCCGCTGATGCGGGTTGACGGTTTCGCCATGCTCTACACCGGACTGGTGCTGCTGGCCAGTCTTGCCACCTGTACCTTTGCTTACCCGTGGCTGGAAGGCTACGACGACAACCGGGAAGAGTTCTACCTGTTGGTGCTGATTGCCGCACTCGGCGGTATTCTGCTGGCTAACGCTAACCATCTGGCGGCGCTGTTCCTTGGTATTGAGCTGATCTCTCTGCCGCTGTTTGGTCTGGTTGGCTATGCGTTCCGTCAGAAACGTTCGCTGGAAGCCAGTATCAAATACACCATTCTGTCTGCCGCAGCGTCTTCCTTCCTGCTGTTCGGTATGGCGCTGGTGTACGCGCAGTCTGGCAATCTGTCGTTTGTTGCGCTCGGTAAGAGCCTCGGCGACGGCATGCTGCACGAACCGCTGCTGCTGGCGGGCTTCGGTCTGATGATTGTTGGCCTCGGCTTTAAACTTTCGCTGGTTCCGTTCCACCTGTGGACGCCAGACGTTTACCAGGGCGCTCCGGCTCCGGTTTCCACCTTCCTGGCGACGGCGAGCAAAATCGCTATCTTCGGCGTGGTGATGCGTCTGTTCCTGTACGCACCGGTAGGGGATAGCGAAGCGGTACGTATCGTACTGGGCGTGATTGCCTTTGCTTCCATCATCTTCGGTAACCTGATGGCGCTGAGCCAGACCAATATTAAACGCCTGCTCGGTTACTCTTCTATCTCTCATCTCGGCTACCTGCTGGTGGCGCTGATTGCTCTGCAGAGCGGTGAGATGTCGATGGAAGCGGTTGGCGTTTACCTGGCCGGTTACCTGTTCAGCAGCCTCGGCGCGTTCGGTGTGGTCAGCCTGATGTCCAGCCCGTACCGTGGCCCGGATGCGGACTCCCTGTTCTCCTACCGTGGTCTGTTCTGGCATCGTCCGATCCTCGCGGCAGTGATGACGGTAATGATGCTGTCTCTGGCCGGTATCCCGATGACGCTGGGCTTTATCGGTAAGTTCTACGTACTGGCAGTCGGTGTGCAGGCTAACCTGTGGTGGCTGGTTGCCGCTGTGGTGGTCGGTTCGGCGATTGGTTTGTACTACTACCTACGTGTTGCCGTGAGCCTGTACCTGAGCGCACCACAACAGCTGAACCGCGATGCGCCGTCTAACTGGCAGTACAGCGCGGGCGGTATCGTAGTGCTGATTTCTGCCCTGCTGGTACTGGTGCTGGGTATTTACCCGCAACCGCTGATCAGCATTGTGCAGTTAGCGACTCCGCTGATGTAAGGCTAAATGCAGTAACGAAAAAACCCGCCTCGGCGGGTTTTTTTATGCGTGAAATACGGTCAGTTCAATAGCTGACGGCTCACCAGCGGACCGCTGATGCCTTTTGCTGTGCGATCCATCACTTCCTGGATCACTGAAGAAAGCTCATTGACTTCGAATTTGGCCACGTAGCCATCCGCTTTTACTCGGCGAACGTGATCTTCGTTCGCACTACCGGAAAGCGAAGAGTGGATAACGACCGGGATCTTCTTCAGGCGTTCGTCGGTTTTTATTTTGCGGGTAAGCGTAAAACCGTCCATCTCCGGCATTTCGAGATCGGTGAGTACAAGGGCGATCTTCTCGCTAATAGGCTTGCCCTCCGCCAGCGCTTCTGCGGAAAGCTGCTGTATTTTTTCCCACGCATCCTGGCCCGTTACATGCATCAGATGCGGGATTTCCATGGCGTTAAGCCCTTTTTCCAGCATTGCGCGGGCCACTTTTGAATCATCTGCCACAATCGCCACCGCACCCGGCGTGATGTTGAATTTATTGGTTTTCAGATCGGTTGCGCGCAGGTCGTGGTTCGCCGGTACGATGTCGTACAAGATCTGCTCAACGTCGAGCACCAGCGCCAGGTTGTTGGTCTCTTTGTTGTCGTCCAGGCAAGCGATACTGGTGATATAGCGACCATTGATGGCTTTCTCGGCGGTATGCACCTGTTGCCAGTCCAGGCGCATAATGTTTTCCACTGACTCCACCGCAAATGCCTGGACGCTGCGGGCATATTCTGTGATCAACAGGATGTTGAGTCCGGTCTCTGGTTTACAGCCCGCGACGGCGGGCAGGTCAATCACCGGGATCACCTGATCGCGAATATTAACCATACCCAGCAGCGGGGCCTTCATACCAGCCGGACGCGTAAAGGTCGGCATCGGCACGATTTCACGCAGCTTGAATACGTTGATGCCAAATAGCTCTGATTTCTGCTCCTCAACAGATTTGCCGAGGCGAAATAGCAGCAGTTCAAAACGGTTAGACAGGGTTAGGTTTGTCCTGTCATCAATATCTTTCTGGAAATTGTTCATCCTGTCCTCAGTGTGAAAGCCAGCCTTTCCACTGTTATCGGCACTGAGGCGGAAAAATAAAGCGTTAAACGCTGAAAATGGCGAAATCGTGAGCCAGTTCCGTGTCTGGAAAAATCGCTTTGCACTCTTCAAGCAAACGCTGACAGCCTTTTTCATCATAGCGTGAGCTAACGTGGGTCATGATCAGGCGTCCCACTCCGGCATCCAGCGCCAGCTGTGCGGCTTGTCGGGTTGAGCTGTGCCCGCGACTGTTCGCTTTCTCCTCCATTGAGGCATCCAGCGTGGTTTCGTGTACCATGACATCTACACCTCGAGCCAGTTCAATGGCGGACGCGCAGGGTCCTGTGTCACCGAAAATAGCGACTGATTTTCCCCTGGTGGCCGGGGCGAGGAAGTCGGCGCCGTGGATCGTACGTCCATCCTCCAGCACGATAGTTTTCCCGGCTTTCAAATCCTGAAACCACGGGCCCGCTTTAACACCTGCCGCCTTCAGGGCGTTAGCGTCAAGCGCACCGGGTTTGTCATGCTCTTGAATGCGAAAACCGTAGCACTCCAGCGGATGCGCCAGCGGGTACGCCGTGACTTTACGCAGGCCGTCATCGACAATCTCACCTGCGGTGATTTCCACAATTTCCATCGGATAATCGGTCCAGGAGCCGCTCAGACGTAATGTGGTTTCGGTAAACTCTCGCAACCCTTTTGGCCCGTAAAGCGTCAGAGGCTGGACATTGCCGGCCATTGAGCGACTGCACAGTAGTCCCGGTAAACCAAACAGGTGATCGCCGTGCAGATGGCTGATAAAAATACGATCGAGTTTTCCTGGATTGAAAGGAGTGGTGAGCATCTGATGCTGCGTCCCTTCACCGCAATCAAAAAGCCACAGCCCCGCCTGAGTCGGGTGTTGCAGATTCAGTAAAATTGCCGTTACATTGCGTGAGCGAGTGGGGACTCCCGCTGACGTGCCTAAAAATAGTAATTCCATCTTCGCGTTACACTTTTCGCCATCAATAAGGCAGGGTGTTCAGGTTATCACAACATAGGGGCAGACAATGATTCACTGGCAAGATCTCCACCATGCAAAGCTGAGTACCCAACAACTGTACGCACTACTTCAGTTGCGATGCGCGGTGTTTGTAGTTGAGCAACAGTGTCCGTACCAGGATGTGGATGGCGATGACCTGGTTGGAGAGAATCGCCATATTCTGGGCTGGCATAACGATGAGCTGGTGGCGTATGCGAGGATTCTGAAAAGCGATGACGAGCTGGAGCCGGTGGTGATTGGTCGGGTGATTGTAAGCGAAGCGCTGCGCGGTGAAAAACTGGGGCAACAGCTGATGGCCCAGACGCTGGCATCCTGCGCGCAACACTGGCCACACAAGGCGTTATATCTGGGCGCGCAGGCGCATCTGCAATCGTTCTATGCGCGCTTTGGCTTTGTTCCGGTAACGGATATCTATGACGAAGACGGTATTCCACACGTCGGAATGGCGCGGGAAGCACATCAGGCGTAAACAGGCGCAAACAGTCCAGGTTGTCTATAGTTAGCGGGTACGTCAATTGAAAGGGAGAATATAATGTCTTTTCATTCTTATGAATCACGTATCGATGATGATCTGGAATTATTAAGTGAAACGCTGGAAGAGGTGCTGCGTTCTTCTGGCGACCCAGCAGATCAAAAATACCTTGAGTTAAAAGCGCGGGCAGAGCGGGCGTTAGAAGAGGTGAGAAATCGCGTCAGCCATGCTTCTGATAGCTACTATTACCGTGCGAAAAAAGCTGTTTGTCGGGCGGATGACTATGTGCACGAAAAACCCTGGCGCGGGATCGGTGTTGGCGCCACAGTCGGTTTAGTGATGGGATTATTGTTAGCACGGCGATAAATTCCGTTCTGTCATCGCATTTGTACGTACTCCCTAACTGGGGGTACTGCTTTTTCTGCTCAGTACCCCGTATAATGTGAGGTTTTTAACAGGGAGAGGTCCGCGTGCATTCAATCACTACTGCGCTGGAAAGTCTGATGCGTCATTTGTCGCAAGAGTTACCAGCCGCACCTGGAATTCGTATTTACGACATACCTTTCCCACTGAATGATGCGTTTGACGCTTTAGGATGGCTGGCTAGCCAACCCGTCTGGCCCCAGTTTTACTGGCAGCAGCGTAACGGCGACGAAGAGGCTGCCGTACTGGGAGCCGTCGCCGCATTTTCCTCGCTGGAATCAGCTCAGCAGTTTTTACGCCAGCATGATAATCATCCCGACCTGCGTATCTGGGGCCTGAATGCCTTTGAGCCTCAGCGCGGCAATTTGCTGCTGCCGCGGCTGGAGTGGCGACGTTGTGCCGGGGTGGCGAGCTTACGCTTACATCTCTATAGCGACGTATCGCTGCGAGACGACGCCGCGCAGGCGGTGGCGTTTATCACCTCGCTTGCCAACGTTAAGCCGCTACCCGCATTGCGTCTCAGTTTGACGGGAGAACAGAACTGGCCAGATAAAGCGGGCTGGACAAATCTGATAAAACTCGCCACGCAAACGATCAATAGGGAAGAACTCGATAAGGTTGTGCTGGCACGGGCGACCGACTTACAGTTTTCTCAGTCGGTTAATGCCGCGGCCGTGATGGCTTCCAGCCGTCGCTTAAACCTGAACTGCTACCATTTCTTTATGGCATTCTCTGCCGACTCCGCTTTTCTTGGCTCTTCCCCTGAGCGTCTGTATCGGCGGCGAGACACGGCGCTGCGCACCGAGGCGCTGGCCGGAACCGTTGCTAACCACCCTGAGGATCATCGCGCCTGGCAGTTGGGTGAATGGCTAATGAAAGATGATAAAAACCAGCGTGAGAATATGCTGGTGGTTGAAGATATTTGCCAGCGCCTGCAAGGCTGTACGCAAACTCTTGACGTGCTGCCGCCACAGGTGCTGAGACTGCGTAAAGTGCAGCACCTGCGCCGTTGCATCTGGACGGAACTGAATCAGGCCGACGATATGCTTTGCCTGATGCAACTCCAGCCCACGGCGGCTGTCGCCGGTATTCCGCGAGAGCTGGCACGTGAATTCATCCAACAAAATGAACCCTTTGAACGTGAGTGGTATGCCGGTTCTGCGGGTTATCTTTCACGGCGCCAAAGTGAGTTTTGCGTGTCACTACGTTCGGCGAAAATTAGCGCAAACGTGGTGCGCCTGTATGCCGGAGCAGGGATCGTACGTGGTTCAGATCCTGAGCAGGAATGGCAAGAAATAGACAACAAAGCGGCGGGTTTACGTACTTTATTACAGATGGAAGCCTAATGAGTCACACATTACCGACTCATATCAAAAATCCATTTATTCGATTCTTTATACTGTGTCGCAATATTGATACCGGACAATCTCATGTCAGTAAGCGCATTTAACCGACGCTGGGCGGCGGTCATTCTGGAAGCACTCACTCGCCACGGCGTCAGGCATGTCTGCATTGCCCCTGGCTCTCGTTCTACACCGTTGACGCTGGCGGCAGCGGAAAACCCCGCATTCATCCACCACACCCATTTTGACGAGCGTGGTCTTGGGCATCTGGCCTTAGGTCTGGCAAAAGTTAGCCGTCAGCCTGTCGCCGTGATTGTGACGTCCGGTACCGCGGTGGCGAATTTATATCCCGCGTTGATTGAAGCGGGCCTGACCGGTGAAAAACTAATTTTACTTACGGCAGACCGACCGCCAGAGCTTATCGACTGTGGCGCGAACCAGGCGATTCGTCAGGCCGGAATGTTTGCCTCGCATCCATCGCAAACGCTCTCTTTACCGCGTCCGACTCAGGACATTCCGGCAAGCTGGCTGGTGTCCACTATTGATAATGCGTTAGCAACCCTGCATAGCGGGGCGGTTCATATCAATTGCCCGTTTGCGGAACCGCTGTATGGCGATATGGACGAAACGGGGATTGCCTGGCAGCAGCGCCTAGGCGACTGGTGGCAGGACGATAAACCCTGGCTGCGAGAAGCGCGTCGGCTGGAAAGCGACAAACAGCGCGACTGGTTTTTCTGGCGACAAAAACGCGGCGTAGTCATTGCGGGCCGCATGAGCGCTGAAGAAGGTAAGAAGGTTGCGCAGTGGGCGCAGACGTTAGGCTGGCCGCTGATTGGTGATGTTCTGTCGCAAACCGGACAACCGCTGCCGTGCGCCGACCTGTGGCTGGGAAATGCGAAAGCGGTAGCTGAGTTACAGCAGGCGCAGATTGTGGTGCAGCTTGGTAGCAGCCTGACCGGAAAACGACTCCTGCAATGGCAGGCCAACTGCGATCCGCAGGAATACTGGATTGTCGATAATATCGAAGGCCGCCTCGATCCGGCTCACCATCGTGGCCGCAGGCTGGTGGCGAAAGTTGGCGACTGGCTGGAGCTGCATCCGGCGGAGAAACGTCAGCCCTGGTACGTGGAAATCCCTCGCCTGGCACAACTGGCCTGGCAGGCGGTAGAAGCCCGTCGTGAGGCGTTTGGTGAAGCGCAGTTAGCCCACCGTATTCGCGAATACTTGCCGGAGCAGGGGCAGCTGTTCGTGGGTAACAGTCTGGTGGTACGCCTGATTGATGCGCTGTCGCAGCTTCCGGCTGGTTACCCGATCTATAGCAACCGTGGCGCGAGCGGTATTGACGGCCTGCTGTCTACGGCAGCAGGTGTACAGCGTGCCAGCGCGAAATCGACGCTGGCGATTGTTGGCGATTTATCTGCATTGTATGACCTGAATGCGCTGGCGTTATTGCGTCAGGTTTCTGCACCGTTTGTCCTGATAGTGGTCAACAATAACGGCGGACAGATTTTTTCTCTACTGCCGACGCCAGCCAGCGAACGCGAACGGTTCTATCTGATGCCGCAGAACGTAAATTTCGAGCATGCTGCCGCCATGTTTAACCTTAAATACCAGCGCCCGGAAAACTGGGAGCAACTGGAGAGCGCGTTGACTAACGCCTGGCGTACTCCTGCGGCCACGGTGATTGAGCTGGTGGTGAATGAAACTGACGGCGCGCAAACCTTGCAGCAACTGCTGGCGCAGGTAAGTCATCTATGATCCTGCATGCGCAGGCGAAAGAGGGCCAGACGGGATTTCCCTGGCTGGTTTTCCTGCACGGTTTTTCTGGCGATTGTCGGGAATGGCAGACGGTCGGCGAAGCGTTTCAGGATTATTCGCGGCTATACATCGATCTGCCGGGACACGGTGGCTCCGCTGACATCAGCGTGAGCGGATTCGATGACGTAAACGTTTTGCTGCGTAACACTCTATTTAGTTACAACATACTTAACTACTGGCTGGTGGGATACTCTCTTGGTGGCAGAGTCGCGATGATGGCGGCCTGTCAGGAGATGCCAGGGCTTTGTGGTCTGGTGGTTGAAGGTGGACATCCAGGCTTGCAAGGCGAAGAGGCGCGCGTTCAGCGTCGTCTCTCGGATGGCCGCTGGGCTGCGCGTTTTCGCGCAGAGCCGCTACGTGAGGTGTTTAATGACTGGTATCAACAGCCCGTTTTTTCCTCGCTGAACACGGCACAAAGAGAGGCGCTGGTCGCTCTGCGTAGCCAGAATAATGGGCAAACGCTGGCGGCAATGCTGGAGGCCACCTCGCTTGCCGTACAACCTGATTTACGTGCGCAACTCACGACGCGCACATTTCCGTTTTATTATTTATGTGGTGAACGTGACGATAAATTCCGCGCTCTGGCGGCGGAAATATCAGTACCAAACCATGTGATTCGTAATGCCGGACACAACGCGCATCGGGACAACCCCGCGGGTGTAGTGGACTGTCTGGCTCAGATTCTGCGTCGCTGACTATAGGACATTTTATGATCTATCCTGATGAAACAATGCTTTACGCACCGGTAGAATGGCACGATTGCTCTGAAGGCTATACCGACATTCTTTACGAGAAATCCACCGACGGTATCGCAAAAATCACCATTAATCGTCCGCAGGTACGCAATGCCTTCCGTCCGGTCACCGTGAAAGAGATGATCCAGGCGCTGGCGGATGCTCGCTATGATGACAACATCGGCGTGATTATTCTGACCGGTGCGGGCGATAAAGCGTTCTGTGCAGGCGGCGATCAGAAGGTACGTGGCGACTACGGCGGATACCAGGATGACTCCGGTGTGCATCACCTGAACGTACTGGACTTCCAGCGTCAGATTCGTACCTGTCCGAAACCGGTAGTAGCGATGGTTGCAGGTTTCTCCATTGGCGGCGGTCATGTGCTGCACATGATGTGTGACCTGACCATTGCGGCTGAAAACGCCATCTTCGGTCAGACCGGTCCAAAAGTCGGTTCCTTCGACGGCGGTTGGGGCGCTTCCTATATGGCGCGCATCGTCGGTCAGAAAAAAGCGCGTGAAATCTGGTTCCTGTGCCGTCAGTACGATGCGAAACAGGCGCTGGATATGGGGCTGGTCAACACCGTGGTTCCGCTGGCGGATCTGGAAAAAGAGACAGTACGCTGGTGTCGCGAAATGCTGCAAAACAGCCCAATGGCGCTGCGCTGCCTGAAAGCTGCACTGAACGCCGACTGTGATGGTCAGGCAGGTCTGCAGGAGCTGGCAGGTAACGCCACTATGCTGTTCTACATGACGGAAGAAGGTCAGGAAGGCCGTAACGCCTTTAACCAGAAACGTCAGCCTGATTTCAGCAAATTCAAACGGAATCCGTAATGCGTAGCGCGCAGGTATACCGCTGGCAGATCCCCATGGACGCGGGGGTGATTCTGCGCGACAGGCGGTTAAAAACGCGTGACGGGTTATACGTATGTCTTCGTGACGGTGAGCGTGAAGGGTGGGGAGAAATCTCCCCGCTGCCGGGCTTCAGTCAGGAAAGCTGGGAAGAAGCGCAAACCGAGTTGCTGGCTTGGGTGAAAGGCTGGCTGCAAGGGGATGCCTCCTTACCGCAACTGCCTTCAGTCGCCTTTGGCGTAAGCTGTGCGCTGGCCGAACTGGCTGGCGTATTGCCACAGGACGCAGACTATCGTGCTGCACCGCTGTGTACGGGCGATCCTGACGATCTGGTACTGCAACTGGCGGACATGCCGGGCGAAAAAGTGGCGAAGATTAAGGTCGGTCTGTATGAAGCGGTTCGCGACGGCATGGTAGCCAATCTGTTACTTGAGGCGATCCCGGAGCTGCATTTACGACTTGACGCCAACCGGGCCTGGACGCCGTTGAAAGCTCAGCAGTTCGCGAAATACGTTAATCCGGAGTATCGCGGACGCATTGCCTTCCTCGAAGAACCGTGCAAAACCCGTGATGATTCTCGTGCCTTCGCGCGTGAAACCGGCATTGCCATCGCCTGGGATGAAAGTTTGCGTGAAGCGGATTTCACCTTCGAAGCCGAAGAGGGCGTCAAGGCTGTGGTTATCAAACCTACGCTGACCGGCAGTCTCGATAAAGTCCGTGAACAGGTGGCAGCGGCGCATGCGCTTGGTCTTACTGCCGTTATCAGTTCGTCAATCGAGTCGAGTCTGGGCTTAACCCAGCTGGCGCGAATTGCCGCCTGGTTGACGCCGCAAACCATCCCGGGTCTGGATACCCTGAGCCTGATGCAGTGCCAGCAGGTACGCACCTGGCCGGGTAGCGCGTTGCCGTGTATCGACGTTGATGCGCTGGAACGTCTGCTATGACCCAGCAGGAAAGGCCCGATAGCGTGAGCTTATCGGGCCTGATACAACCCAGTGACTGGCCGTGGCGTCACTGGCGACAGGTTCGTGCGAAGGCGCCAGCCTTACGCCTCAACGATGAGGCATTAAGCTGGAGCGAGCTCTGCGCGCGCATCGACCATCTGGCCAGCGGTTTTGCCGCTCAGGGCGTGGAAGAAGGCGATGGCGTCCTGCTTCGCGCCTGGAATCATCCGCGCGCTTTGCTGGCCTGGCTCGCGCTGCTGCAGTGTGGGGCGCGGGTTTTACCTGTGAACCCACAGTTGCCTCAGTCGCTGCTTGATGCGCTGGTCCCGGACTTAACGCTACGTTTTGCGCTGGATCTGGAGGCTGCTATCGCACTCCCGGAACTCAGTCCGTTACAGATGCAGTCGTTGCCAGGCGATCACGCCGCTGCATGGTTGCCCGAGCGTTTGAGCACGATGACGTTAACCTCAGGTTCTACCGGATTACCAAAGGCGGCGGTGCATACCTGTCAGGCGCATCTGGCAAGCGCGCAGGGCGTACTGTCATTAATGCCGTTTGATGTTGAGGATGACTGGCTGCTCTCACTGCCGCTGTTTCATGTTTCCGGGCAAGGCATTTTGTGGCGATGGTTGTTCGCCGGGGCGCGAATGACCGTGCGCGACAAACAGCCGCTGGATCAAATGCTGGCTGGATGCACTCACGCTTCACTGGTGCCCACGCAACTGTGGCGCTTACTTGTTAATAACACGCCAGTCACGCTAAAAGCGGTACTGCTGGGCGGTGCGGCAATTCCTGTTGAGTTGACGGAACAGGCGCGTGAACAGGGGATTCGTTGCTGGTGCGGTTACGGATTGACGGAGTTTGCTTCTACGGTTTGTGCGAAAGAGGCAGATGGCCTGGCGGATGTGGGCTCTGCTTTACCGGGGCGGGAAGTCAGGATCGTTAATGACGAAGTTTGGCTACGAGCCGCCAGCATGGCGCAAGGTTACTGGCGTAACGGACAGCTTATGCCTTTAGTGAACGCGGAAGGCTGGTTTGCAACCCGCGATCGCGGCGTGTTGAAGGACGGCAAGTTAACCATTGTCGGTCGTATGGACAATCTGTTCTTTAGCGGCGGGGAAGGCATACAGCCGGAAGAGGTGGAACGCGTGATTGCCGCACATCCACATGTTCTGCAGGCCTTTATTGTGCCGATAGAAGACAAAGAATTTGGCCATCGCCCGGTGGCGGTCGTTGAGTATGACGCTAATGCTGGAGAAACTAATCTGGCAGAGTGGGTAAAAGATAAGCTGGCACGCTTTCAGCAACCGGTATGTTGGTTGACATTGCCACCCGAGCTTAAAGCCGGAGGGATTAAAATCTCGCGTCGTGCGTTGTCGGATTGGGTAAGTGCTTCATCATTAACATTAAGAAAGCATTAATTACATTTCTCATTTTTGTCATTCCGCAGCTATTGTCCTTTTGTTTATCTGCTGAAGTGTAACCTATTGTGAAATTTTTTAACAAAAGGTGCGCTATGGAATGGCATGTGAAGAAGTCTTGCTGTCACAAGAAAGCAGAGAGGCTCTATATTGTACTTTGCGATAGTGGTGGTTCGCTTAAGATGCTCGCTGAGGCGCAATCTTTCGAGCGGGTTAAACCTGGCGATCTTCTTTCACCGCTGAAAGATGCGCAGTATTGTGTTAATCGCGATGTATCCCGCGTGATTAAAATAATCGATGCCAGACAGTACATATGTGACGAATGGGAGCGCCTGTTACGACTGTCGGCAGATAAATGAGCTCAGCGCCGGTGCTTGTCTGCAGGCAGAAAAATCGTCATTAAACCCGCCATGATGCACAGTACCCCAACCAGCGCCTTTACTGAAAATGTTCCCTGCCAGCCGGGCAGAATCATTGATGCAACCCAAACCAGCACATAGCTCAGGCTGAGCAGGGCATAAGCTTTGCTCAGCGCGAGCTGGTGCAGGGCTTTATGCCAGCAAATAACCGACAGCAAATAGCCTGCCAGCCCGGCAGATAAAGCAAACGCTCCAATACTGAGAGAGAATACGGCGGAGATGAACGCCAGCGGCTGCATCATTGGCGGCAGATTATCCATTGCGAAGCCGAGGCTCAACTGGGCTGCGGAGGTGATAATAACGCTACATAATCCCCAAAAGATGCCCATTACACTGCGCTCCCAAGAATAAAGATGCCGGTAATGATCAGCCCAACTCCCAGCCAGTGGCGTGTAGTGACGGGTTCGCGCCAGATTTTCCACGCGGCCAGCGTCACCCATACAAAGTTAAGACTCAGCATGGGGTAGGCGATGCCGACAGGAATGTTCTGCAGTACCGCCAGCCATAGCAGCATGGCCAGACCGAGGCTTGCCAGAGCAAGCCCAATCCATTGCGTGACGTGGCGTTTTCGCGCACGAATGGACACCGGTCGGGTCGCCTGCTTCTGGCATAGCTGGCCGCAGACGCTGAGCAGGCTGGCGAGAACTAAGGCTATCCAGATCATTTTGGCCGATACTGAATCAGGACCAGTCGCCCCTGATTATCAATGTAATCAGCGGGAGGGAGAGCGAGATGATTAATATCTTCATCCTTATCAATCGTGAGCACGAGCGTAATATTTCCTTGCTGACGATGTTGCGCTAACCAGTCGGCAAAGTCTTCCCGACTGACAAAGCGCCCCTGAGCATCCGGGTAGTTGAGGCCATATTTTAACTCTCCCGTTTGGCCGTACATCATGATGTCGTCACGCTTCAGGCTCCAGGCCAGCCCTGCGGCAACGCCAACGTTGTCGGTGAGAATGTAACGGCTCGACTCCAGCGACTCTTTAGTCATCTCGACAAAAAACTGCGGCTGTTTAGACTCCATCACCCGGTCAGGGACTGAGAAACCAAACAACAGCGCGAGTCCCAGCGGACACAGCGCGGCGAATTTCCAGTTCTTCTCGCGGTTATTTAGCGTATACCAGCCGAACAGTGCCCAGGTGATAAAAATACCCCACGCGCAAAACACCTTATACGTTTCGATAGGCGACCAGACCGGCGTCTTTAACGGACCCAATGTGGAAACAATAAATGTGGCGACAATGCCGGTCACGCCGAACAGCACGTTGATCCAGCCATTCACGCGCAGTGCGGCGGAGCCTTTTTCCGCGGCCTGCAGGCCGAAACGCGCCGTTAATATCGCCAGCGGGGCGAAGCAAGAAAGAATATAGGTCGGCAGTTTTCCTTTGGCGATGCTGAAAAACAGGATTGGCATGACAATCCAGCTTAACAGGTACAGTGCGCTGCGCGGAACATCCCGCTCACGCCAGCCCGTACGCAGCGCGCCAGGAAGCAGCCCGAGCCATGGTAATGCGCCAGCCACGAATACCGGAATGTAGTACCAGATGGGAGCCTTGTGTTGGGCATCATCCTGTGCGAAGCGTTGAATATGTTCAACCCAGAAGAAGTAATGCCAGAAATCCGGCTCACGCTGGGCAATCGCTATTCCCCACGGCAGCACAATCACGACGCAGCCGATAACCGCCAGCAGACCGTAGAGTATGAGATCTTTCCAGCGCTTATGCGCGAAAACCCACGGCAGTACGCTGAGCACAGGAACGGCAAGCGCCAGGAAGCCCTTGGTCATCACGCCCATGCCGCAGGTTAACCCTAACAGCAAAAAAGCGATGATTTTGCGCGTTCTGGTGGTGGCCTGCATGCCTTCCCAAAAACAGCACATGCCCGCCATCAGCCAAAGCGCAATTATGGGATCAAGTACCGCGTAGGTGCCGATGCTGTAAACCGAGAAAAACGTTAAAAAGATAGCAGAAGAGAGTACGGCGGTACGCTTATCCTGCCATAACCGCATGGCAAGCCAGGCTACCAGTAGCGCCGTCAGCAAGGTGGCAAATATAGCCCCCGCTCTGACGCCAAAATTATTAGCGCCAAATAGCCATTGCCCGATGCTGTTTAACCAGTATCCGGCAATGGGTTTTTCAAAGTAACGAAGCCCTAAAAAGTGCGGCACGATCCAGTCGCCGGACGTCAGCATTTCCCGACTGATTTCGGCATAGCGCGTTTCATCAGGCTGCCAGAGCAGGCGACTGTTGATGGGGAGAATAAAATACAGCGCAATAAACGCGATACAGGCCAGAGTGTAGCGGGCAGCAGGTTTCATTGTGTCGCACTCACCGGTTGTTGGCAGCCGAGCCATCCCTCTCTGCCCGGTATTTTTCCCCGCACGATCTGCCCTGTTGGCAGCGTGCTGATATCGTCTGGTAACAGCTCGCCAAGCGGGCAAAATGTCATCCCCATGTCCGCGGCGCGAGTAAGCAGCTCGTCAAAATTCTGATGAAAGGCGATGCCTTCAACTTCCGCATGAATGGTGTACACCGGTGTTCCTCTGCTCATCTGGATGTGGGAGAGAATATAAGCGTTGAAGTCCACCGCCTGGACCTCCTGACCAACCACTTCATCCCATGTTGGTAACGTGACGGGAATTTGCGGCGTACCTGTTTTCCCGGACGCCAGTACAGGGCGAAATAGCGACGTTCCCCGACAGTCGCTGTTATAGCGTAAATGTAACGTTTCTTTTGCCTCGACGACGCGGTTGTCGGCACGCCATCCGGCAACCGCAGAACAGGTAACCGGTTGTCCGATGATGGCTTCAAGGGCGGTAATGCCTCGTGAAATATCATCAATCAGCTGTTTATCATTCCAGTTTCCGCTTCGCGCTTGCCAGGCATGGTGATCCCAGGCATGCAAACCGGTTTCATGAATCAGGGCGGTTTGCGCAATGATCGCCGCATTGGCCTGGCCAATCTCTTTTCCCGGCCACGCGGTTCCCGCGAGCAATATATCCCATCCGTAGAGCGATGCTGCGTTTGAACGCAGCATCTTCCACAGAAATTGTGGCTTCACAAGACGCCAGAGATGGCGCCCCATGTTGTCAGGTCCAACACTAAAGAAAAAACTTGCCCGAACGTTATGCCGGTTCAATGTCTCCAACAGGCGGGGCACACCTTCGCGCGTCCCCCGGAAAGTATCGACATCAATGCGCAAGCCTACTTTGGTCATGATGTGTGTTCCGTGATATCCACACTGCGTAAGAAGAAGTCCAGCGTCTCTTCTACCGTTTCCTGCATCTCAATGGTGGGCTCCCAGTTCAGGCAGCGTTTTGCATTACGAATGTTGGGCTTACGATGCTCAACGTCCTGATAACCTTTACCATAGTAGCTACTGCTTTCGACGTCACGGAAACCGGCAAACGGCGGGAAGTGGTTGCGTAATGGGTGTTTTTCAAAGCAGGTAAGCAGCATTTCTGCCAGTTCCTGAATACTGGCCTCATTCTCCGGGTTACCGATGTTGATAATTTCGCCATCGCAGCGTCCGCCTTCGTTTTCAATGATGCGGTACAGGGCTTCGATACCATCGCGAATATCAGTAAAGCAGCGTTTTTGCTTACCGCCTTCAATCAGCTTAATCGGTGAACCTTCCACCAGATTGAGGATCAGTTGGGTAATGGCGCGTGAGCTGCCGATACGCGCGGCGTTAAGGCTGTCCAGACGCGGTCCCATCCAGTTAAACGGACGGAACAGGGTGAAGCGCAATCCCTCTTTTTCGCCGTATGCCCAGATTACGCGGTCCAGCAACTGCTTGGAAACGGAGTAGATCCAGCGTGGTTTATTGACCGGACCGACGATCAGGTTCGAGCTGTCTTCATCAAAAACTTTGTCGGTACACATGCCGTAGACTTCGGAGGTTGACGGGAAAATGATGCGCTTACGGTATTTCACGCAGTAGCGAATGATTTTCAGGTTCTCTTCAAAATCGAGCTCAAACACGCGCAGCGGGTTGCGGGTATATTCGATTGGCGTGGCGATCGCTACCAGCGGCAGCACGACGTCGCATTTTTTCACATGATATTCAATCCATTCGGAGTGAATGCTGATATCGCCTTCGACGAAATGGAATCGTGGATGCTGCAGAAAACGACTAATGGCGTCGCTGCCAATGTCGAGTCCATACACTTCGTAATTGTCTTCTTGCAACAGGCGTTCGGTCAGATGGTTACCAATGAAGCCATTGACGCCAAGGATCAGCACGCGAGTACGGCGTTTAGCGGTAGTAACTGACTGGCTGTTCAGGCGAGAACCTGGTACCAGGCCCAGAACCTGCGCCAGCTGTGACCCCTGCATGGCAATACCATCGCCAGCTTGCCCGGTAATAATCTCCAGTGCGCCATCAGCGCAGGCGATCAGCAAAGGAGAAACGGAGATGACGGTTCCTGGCTGGGCTGCGCGGTCATTTTTGCAAACACGTGACGACCAGACGGTGAATTTTTGCGTACCAACATAGCTAAATGCGCCCGGCCATGGATCGCTGACGGCGCGTACCTGGTTATGCAACTCTGCGGCTGGTTTGTTCCAGTCGAGGAAGCTATCTTCCGGCGTGCGGCGACCAAAACAGGTCGCCTCTGCTTCCTGTTGGGGGTGTTCTGCATAATCTCCCGTTTTAATCGCGGGCAGCGCCTCTTCGAGTAACTGACGCGCTGCCTGGCACAATTTATGGTGCAGCGTTAACGCCACATCATCGGGCGAAATAGCAACCCGCTGCTGGGCAACAATGGCACCGGCATCCGCGCGTTTGACCATCCGGTGAAGCGTGACGCCGGTTTCGGTTTCACCATTGACCAGTACCCAGTTCAGCGGCGCGCGGCCACGGTATTTCGGCAGCAGCGAGCCGTGCAGATTAAATGCACCCTTAGGGGCAAGGCTGAGGATCTCATCACTCAGTAAATGGCGATAGTAGAACGAGAAGATAACATCAGGTGCCAGTTGGCTAATGCGCTCAATCCACAGGGGATGATTAACCTCGTCAGGGGCGTAAACCGGAATACCGGCGCTGGCCGCGAGGCGGGAAACAGATCCAAAAAACGCTTTTTCACCCGGATTGTCGGTGTGCGTAAAAATGGCAGCGATTTCATAACCTGCATCCAACAAGGCCTGGACACCCTGACATCCCATATCGTGATAGGCAAATACGACGGCTTTCATGCGCGGTTTTCCTCGGTTGACTGCGTGGTTTGTGGGCGGATAACGTGTTGAACAAAATAGCGGGGGCGGGCGCGGACATCGTTATAGATGCGACCGATATATTCGCCGAGTAAACCCATGCCAATAAACTGTGCGCCGATAAAGGTAAACAGGACGGCAAACAGCATGAATACCCCTTCCGCGGCCCACTGTGGGCCGAGCGTCAGGCGCAGAACAACAAGCAAGACTGATAAGGTAAAGCCCGTGGCGGCGATCACGCTGCCCAACAGACTCAGCATGCGAAGCGGTGTTGTGGTAAGGCAAGTCACCAGGTCATACATCAGGTTGATCAGACGCATGAAGCTGTATTTGGAATCACCAAATTCGCGCTCTGCATGATGTACCGGGATCTCCGTCGCGCGACGGGCAAAAATGTTGGCCAGAATCGGGATAAAGGTGCTGCGCTCCTGGCAATGCAGCATGGCATCGACGATGTGACGGCGATAGGCGCGTAGCATGCAACCGTAGTCACCCATCGC
This sequence comes from Citrobacter sp. Cf136, assembly GCF_030333815.1. Lineage (NCBI taxonomy): Bacteria > Pseudomonadati > Pseudomonadota > Gammaproteobacteria > Enterobacterales > Enterobacteriaceae > Citrobacter > Citrobacter sp. Cf136. The sequence continues at coordinate 185,193 of NZ_JAOWFE010000032.1, forward strand.
TTTTCCGGTGGTGCGCTGAATCAGATGGTTGATCATGCGTGAGGCGGTCTTACGAAATACGCTGTCCTGCCGGTTCTGGCGCACCGTGCCCACCACATCAAACCCCTCATCTGCTGTGGCGACCAACCGAGGGATCTCCTCCGGCGGGTTCTGCAAATCGGCATCCAATGTGATGATCAAGTCGCCAGTGACATGGCTGAAACCGGCCATAATCGCCGAGTGTTGTCCGTAATTGCGATTCAGCAAAATAGAAACAATATGGCTGTTTGGTGCCTGGGAGGCGTTCATCATCAACTGAGCGGAATTGTCACTGCTACCGTCGTCGATCAGCAGAATTTCATAGTCTTTACCCAATTTCTCGCAGGCGGCGCTGGTGCGTCTGATTAACTCTGGCAGGCTTTCCTGTTCATTAAAAACGGGAATGACCACCGAGACTTTTTTGATTGGTGCTGCTTCAAACATGATTATTGTCCTGCAATCTCGCGAAGTGCCGTAATGACCCGCTGGGTATCCGCTTCGGTCATGTCTGGGAATAACGGCAGCGAGCAGATGCGCGCGCTGTTCCATTCAGTATTTGGGAGCGAAAGGGTAGTGAAGCGTTCGCGATAATATTTTTGCGTATGGGCTGCACGAAAATGCAGACCGGTGCCGATATCTTTAGTCTTCAGCGCTTCCATCAGGGCATCTCTGCTCAGCCCGCAGCGGGTTTCGTCAACACGAATGATGAATAAGTGCCAGGCATGAACGTGCGGCCACCGGGGCAGGTCCAGCGGTTGAAATGGCGTATCAGCAAGCGCCTGCTGATATTGCTGGGCAATTTGCGCCCGGCGTGAATTCAGTTGCTCCAGCTTATTCAGCTGTACCAACGCAATAGCGGCATTGATATCCGTCAGGTTGTATTTGTATCCTGGCGCAAGCACTTCGGCCTGCGGTGCCCGGCCATAGGTTTGTCGATCAAAAGCATCAACGCCCAGACCGTGAAACTTCAGGCTGCGAAGCCGCTGGGCAAGCTGGCTGTCGTCGGTAACAATCAGTCCACCTTCTGCGCAGGTGATATTTTTGATGGCGTGAAACGAGAAGATTGCCGTACCGCGCGCGCCGACATGACGGCCCTTATACAATGTCCCTACGGCATGGGCAGCATCTTCTATTACCGGGATGCCATAACGCTCGCCAATGGCATAAATCGCGTCAAGATCGGCGGGGGCGCCTGCGTAATGTACTGGAACAATGGCTTTAGTTCGTGGGGTAATAGCGGCTTCAATTTGCTCAGGTGTGACCATAAGTGTATCGCGGTCGACGTCGACCATGACTGGCGTCGCACCCAGCAGGACAATCATGTTGAGGGTGGAAACCCACGTCATTGACGGCGTAATGACCTCATCGCCAGCACCTATACCCAACGCCATCAGTGTGATGTGCATACCCGCCGTGGCAGAGCAGACGGCGACGGCGTGTTGATTTCCTGTGAGCTGGCAGAAGGCTTCTTCCAACTGTTGGTTCTTCGGGCCAGTGGTTATCCATCCAGAGTCCAGCACCGCTTTTACAGCGGCAAGCTCTTCAGCACCCATTGCCGGGCGAGAGAAAGGCAAAAAGTCAGACATCATTATTCCTTCAAGCCATTTAACGCTACCGAAGTTTTATTTTTGGGACTAAACAGGGGCGTCGTTAATTATTTCATCAGGCTACAAAGGTTAATGGCCGAAGGTTAATTTATCCTTAAGGGTTTAAGGTTTGGGAGATAATAACAAAGACAGTGGGGAGTGATTTATTTGTTTGAATATAAAGAGTTTTTAGTCATTATGGCGGTATTGTTCTCTGTTGCTGAATGCTGAGAGCAATACCGCTAATGTGATCATTGTTTATATTACGTTTAAACTCGGGGGACTTACAGTAACCCTTTCAAGGTTAACGTTTTACGTGTGGCGATATTTAAGTCGTAGGTGCCGAGATCTTCCGCTTTAACCCAGGCGAACGCCTGGAACTCTTCGTTAATGTTCACTTCACGATTAGCTGCCACACAATCGAAGATGAGATAAATCATATAAATCTCTTCCTGGCTGCCATCCGCGTACGTTTTAGTACGAATATCGTCACTGAATGTCCATGGCGTAATTTCTGATAACACCAGCTGCTCGCCCAGCTCCTCTCTCACTTCCCGACGCAAAGCTTCTTCGATGCGCTCACCCGGCTCAACGCCACCGCCAGACAGCGCCCACTGACCGGGAAACACGCCGCGGTCGTCAGCCATTTTGCAGAGTAAATAGCAGCCATCGTTTTGAATTAATGGGCAAACAATTGTTCTTTGGCGCATAGGTCAAGTCCTTCCAGGGGCGGGTATTAAGAATTCCATCCTCCACCTATCTTACCTTTTGCTGGCTGGAGAAAAAACGCTTCATCGACGATTAAGTCCGTACGGGCGAGGAAAAATTGATTGTTGTTGAAAATGGCGATTAAGGATGCAAACGATAGATTACATACAAAAATTTAACCTTATCTAATCTCATTAAGTAGTATTTAGTTACAATATGGTCTTGCATCGCTTTTTTAGCTCATTGATTCCTCGTCATCTGACAGTACAATTCACCGGTTTTGGGGCTATGTTTTGATTCTTGCAGGAAAGGATAGAAAATGAAAAAAAGTTTACTGTTTGGTTTTGCCGGAATGCTGTTTGTTTCTGCTTCGGCAAACGCGATTAGCATCAACGGTCAGGCTGGCGAAGACTACACCAACCTTGGATTCGGTATGGGTACTGAGACCACTGGTCTGGCCGTCAGCGGCAACTGGATGCATAATGATGACGACGGCGATGTTGCTGGGCTGGGCCTGGGGCTGAATATCCCGCTGGGTCCACTGTTGGCGACCGTTGGTGGTAAAGGTGTTTATACCAATCCAAACGATGGCGATGAAGGTTATGCTGCGGCTGTCGGTGGTGGTTTACAGTGGCCGATCGGCGACAGCATTCGTCTGTTTGGTGAGTACTATTACTCTCCTGATTCGCTTTCCAGCGGTATCGACAGCTATGAAGAAGCAAATGCCGGTGCGCGTTTGACTATTATGCGTCCGCTGAGCATCGAAGCCGGTTATCGTTACCTGAACCTGGCAGGTAAAGACGGTAACCGTGATAACGCAATTGCTGATGGCCCGTACGTTGGGGTTAACGCCAGCTTCTAACATTTCTGGCGCGGCGTTCAGTCGCGCCTTCCCCCCTCCATGCGTTATAGTGTTTTAATCATAAAAGCAGGAGAACACGATGTTAAACGTGGAGATGCTATCCACCGGGGATGAAGTGTTGCACGGACAAATCGTCGACACCAATGCCGCCTGGCTGGCCGATTTTTTCTTTAATCAGGGTTTACCGCTAACACGCCGCAACACGGTAGGTGACAATCTTAACGATTTAGTCGCCGTTTTGCGTGAGCGTAGCGAACACGCCGATATACTGATCGTTAATGGCGGTTTGGGGCCAACCAGCGATGATTTGAGTGCGCTGGCAGCGGCAACGGCAAAAGGCGAAGGGCTGGTGTTGCATGACGCATGGCTCGCCGAGATGGAGCGATATTTCCGCGATCGTGGCCGCGTGATGGCGCCGAGCAACCGCAAACAGGCTGAACTTCCCGCCAGCGCGGAGTTTATCAATAATCCGGTGGGTACCGCGTGTGGGTTCGCCCTGAAGCTTAACCGCTGCCTGATGTTCTTTACACCGGGTGTACCGTCAGAATTCAAAGTCATGGTTGAGCATGAGATTCTGCCGCGTTTGCGTGAGCGTTTCTCTTTGGCTCAGCCCCCGTTATGCCTGCGATTAACCACCTTTGGCCGTTCTGAAAGCGAGCTGGCACAAAGCCTGGATCCGCTGACTTTGCCACCGGGCGTAACAATGGGATATCGCTCCTCAATGCCGATTATTGAGCTGAAGCTGACCGGGCCGGATTCCCAACGTGAAGCGATGTTGGCGCTGTGGCCAGAAGTTAAGCGAGTTGCCGGACAGAATATGATTTTCGAAGGTACGGAAGGCTTGCCCGCACAAATTGCCCGCACGTTACAGGAACGGCAATACAGCCTGACGCTGAGCGAACAATTTACCGGTGGTCTGGTCGCGTTGCAGCTTTCTCGCGCTAATGCTCCGTTGTTGGCGAGTGAAGTTGTTCCGCCCCAGGAAGAAACGCTGGCTCAAACGGCGCATTGGGTAACCGAGCGACGTAGCAAACATTATGCCGGGCTGGCTTTGGCGATATCAGCTTTCGAAAACGAACATATTAACTTTGCGCTGGCCACCCCCAATGGGACATATGGTTTGCGCGTTCGGCTGAACGCTAATCGCTACAGCTTGTCGATTCGTCAGGAAGTGTGCGCAATGATGGCGCTAAATATGCTGCGCCGTTGGCTTAACAATCAGGATCTTGCCAGCGAGCACGGCTGGATCGAAGTGGTTGAGTCGCTCACGATTTAATTATTAACAGGGAAGGTTACAAACCTTCCCAATCTGACTCATTCTGTGACATCGTCAGGTAATAGCCCAGTAATTAACCTAACCAAATCACGATCAATTCCATTTTCCAGCATCATGCGCGCGATACGTAAGGCTTCTTCTTGCGTTCCTTTTTGCACCCCTTGCTCTAACCCTTGTTGTAGCCCTTGTTGTAGCCCATTGTGGTGACCTTCTTGTTTTAGCCTCTCTGCGATTGTCATCAACCTCTCCTTATGATGGGGGGAACGTTCGGCAACTTCATGGATAAATTCGCTGACGTGAGAAACGTCACCGTACCGTAGCAGGTAATTAAATAGCGTTTGTAGCTGGCTGTCATTAGCGGTGCTTGTAACTAATGGTGCTTGTAACTGATAGAGTAGATGGCGTGACGGTATCCACTTTTAATATGCGCTGCATGCGGGAAATGGGGTCTTTGCGGGGATGAATCAGAGATAAATATGTCCGACTGCAACGTATTCAATTAAGCGGAACGGGCTACGCAAAAAAAATGCCCGGTAGCAAATACCACCGGGCAACAGGTTTAACCCAACGCTTTGGCAAGCAGGGTGATGGGATGTTCGCAACGCTTACTGGTAGACATCTCAATCTGCCATTTACAGGTTTCGCAGTCGGTGACGACGATATCAGCGCCGCTTTCTTCAATTTGGCGGAATAACGGTGCGCCAATAGACTGTGAAGTCGGATAGTTTTCCTTTTTAAAGCCGTAAGTCCCGGCAATGCCGCAGCATTGCGAATCCAGCACCGTCAGCTCCAGCCCCGGAATTTGTCGCAGTAGCTCCAGCGTGTAAAGCGTCCAGCCCATTTTCTCCATATGACATGGCGTGTGATAGACCACCTTCAGTGGCAGCGTTTTCAGCGGCAGCGTTTTACCTTCATCCAGCTTGCGCCACAGCCAGCGGGTTGCCAGTTCAATGTGTTCTCGCAGGCCTGAGTTGTCGACATCCAGCACTTCCGGATATTCATCACGTAGCGCAAAGGTACAGGTTGATGAGGTGGCGATCACCGGAATGCCTTTGCCATCAATCGCTTCCCGGAGTGAGGCCACGTTGCTGACCGCCTGCTTACGTGCTTTATCTGTAAATCCGTTAGCAATCAGCGGCACGCCACAGCATTTCTCTTTACTCAGCAGTTGCACGCCGGTTCCCATCGCATTCAACACCTTGATCAGGTCTTTGCCAAGCTGGGGATGGTTGTAATTCACAAAACAGCCGTGGAAAAAGGCGACCTGATCCTGATACTGCGCCTGCTGTGCGGCAATGCTGCGATACCAGCGGCGGAAGGTGCCAAAGGAGTACTTCGGCAGCGTACGGCGATGATCGATTTTTAGCGCGTAATCCAGCAACTGACGTACCGGTTTTAGTGAGGTGGCGGTATTCACTATTGGGGCGAAGGGGGTGGAAACGCTCCCCATTAAATCGGTATGGCTTAAGACGAAGTTACGCAGCGATGGGCGCGTCGTGTCGTATTTGGCGCGCGCGCGCTGGATGATATCGCCGATTTTCACGTCTGACGGACAGGCCACTTCGCAGCGTTTACAGTTGATGCAGTATTTCAGCGCATCGTCATATAGCGCGCCATCTTTCAGGCGCAGACGCTCACCGTCCGGGCCGGCCTGCTTAGGGCCCGGGTAGCTAGGGTTGACGCGGCTTACCGGGCAGGCGGTGGTGCACACCGTGCATTTGATACAACTTTCAAAACGTGTGTCGCTCATTGCTGTCCTCCTGCACGTTTCGCAATGTCATGTGCGGCGTGTAAGGCGCTGACTGCGCATACGCCGCCTCCGCAACCCTCGGCAATAGGGTCGAAACCACCGAGAACAGAACCGATGGCATACATATTTTCTACCGTTTTACCCGCCAGTGACGGGCGCAGCGTAGCATCGGTTGTGACGCCAAACTTTTGCCACGGTTGCGGATCGAAGACGTCGCGTTGATACCACTCGGCGCGGGTGGCGGTTTGCTGTACATCCAGTCCGAGGATCGGTTCGTGGATGGCCTCGCGCGTGGCGACCAGACCGCTGCTGAAAAAGCTGCCGCTGGCGAGTACGGCGAAGCGGGGACGCAACGGGATATCGGCATGGTTACGGGTCCAGATTTCACTGACTACGCCGTCCTGACAGGTGATTTTCTTCACTTCATCACCCGGCATCCACACACCGCCCTGGCGCACAAACTGGCGCTGCAATTTGTTGTGTAAACGCATGCCCAGTACCGAAGGAGGTAGGGTCGGTAACAGTGTCAGCGAGCAGGGGAGGCGCTCGTTAAGCCACTGCCAGAGCCGCTCATCTGCCAGACCAAAGCAGGCCGGCATGATTATCATGTCGCAGGCTTTTGCCATTGGCAGCAATGCGTCATAGAGCAGCGACCATTTATCTTCGTTATCCAGCAGGCGCGCAATATTGACGGCGCGAAACTCGGTTGGGTTATCACGCAGGACATCCAGTTCCGGCAGTTCGATTTCTGCCGTCTCGACGCTGAGATTACGTTGGCGTAATGACGCCGCGGCGAGATGCGCCTGAAAATCCAGTAACCCGCTAATCCCTACAACACATATACGCTGCGCGGATAGCGGCCAGACCGGCACTTCCGGGGAACTTAACCAGGTTGAGCGCAGGGTGCCCAGCGGGGTAACACGTTGATGTGCCTGATGCACGTTGCCTTGCAAATGCGTTCCGCATTCTTCCAGTAAATTTTGCGCCTGCTGGGCCAGTTCCAGAACGTTCTGCGTTCCGATGGTGCTATACGGATGTGCGGGTGCCTGAGTGTGCAGCGCATTCAAACCCGCTTCTATATCCGTCACCGGTTGACCATCGGGTAAGCTGCTGAGCAAATCCAGTGAGCCGGAGGAAAAATGCAGGGCGCTTTGGCCGCGGGTAACAATCGTGCAGCGCAGTCCGCTTTTTTGCAGTTGCAGGCCGCATAGCAGTCCAGCGAGGCCGCCGCCGATAATGACGGTATCAAATTTCATCCTGGTGCTCCTTTTCCAGACCACACAACCCTTGATAAACCCAGCGAGTGAATTCGCTTTCGCGCAGTGCATCTCCCCAGGCGATAGGCTGCACACCTTTCCAGCGTTCGTTGAGGAAGTCGGAAAGCTGAGTAATGGATTGTGCTGCGGTAGTGACATTAAAACGTTGCAGCAAACCTGCAGCACGACAGGCACACAATTCGCCCTGGCAGGTCCCCATTCCGACGCGGGTACGGCGACGTAAATCGAGCAGACTGTTGACGGTTAGATTCTCGACGGCGTATTGCACTTCGCCTGCGGTGACCGCTTCGCATTCACAGACCAGGCTGCGATGTTGACGGCCTTCGCTCAGCCACGCTGGGGTACGATCCCCATGGCGATAGACTGCCGAACCGCGTAGCGGCGCAGGTAACGAAATAACGCGTTTAAGCGTATGCTCGGTAGATTCCTGTGAGCCAGGCAGCGCGGTGTCTGCGGTTGTGCAAGGCTGGGTATTGCCCAGCTTACGGCAAACAGCATCGGTAGCCCATTCCGCCATCAGGCGGTAAGTCATCAGTTTGCCGCCGGTAATGGTGATAAACCCTTCCAGTCCGTCACGCTCTGCGTGATCGAACAGCACAATCCCACGGCTGACGTTACGACCGGTGGGATCGTCATCGCTGGCCACCAGCGGACGCACGCCGGAGTAGGCGCGTAAAATGCGCGTTTTTGCCATAATCGGCGCCAGTTTCTCGCCTTCACGCAGCAGAATGTCGACTTCTTCTGCGGTGACGCGGTTGCTGTCGATATCATCGTAATCAATGTGCTGCGAGGTGGTACCGATCAATGAGATGGTATCGCCTGGCACCAGAATATCGGCGTCAGACGGTTTACGGCAGCGGTTGATGACATGCTGGTTAATGCGATGATCCATAATCAGCAACGAACCTTTGGCCGGGAACATACGGATGCTCAGATCGGCATATTCCGCAATGCGTTGACCCCAGATCCCGGCGGCGTTAACGACAACCGGTGCATGCAGGGACTGCATTTCGCCCGTCAGATGATTGCGCACGTTAACGCCGCAAACCGTCGCGCCTTCGCGAATCAGTCCTGTCACTTCATGCGCCGTTAAGATAACCGCGCCATGCTCACGCGCATCCAGCATGTTGGCGGCGGTTAAGCGGAAAGGATCAACCGTGCCGTCCGGCACTTTTACCGCACCAATCAGCTGTGGATTCACGGAAGGTTCGATAATACGTGCCTGCTGAGGGTCAATCGCTTCTGCGCGAATCCCTGCTTCTTCACAGGCGCGAATAAAGGTCGCCTGAAAGGAGAGCTCATCCTCCGGCAGGGTAATAAACAGACCGTCCGTTGGCTCAACGCAATGGCGGGCGATACGTTTCAGAATTTGGTTTTCGCTGATGCACTCACGGGCAGATTCAGCATCGGTGACGGCGTAGCGTGCACCGCTGTGCAGCAGGCCGTGGTTGCGCCCGGTCGCACCTGTGGCGATATCGTGGCGTTCCACTAAGATGACGCGCAACCCGCGCAGCGCACAATCGCGTGCGATCCCTGCACCTGTTGCTCCTCCACCAATGATAATCACGTCACTTGTTTGCGAGTCGCGAGTTTTCATTGTTTTTCCTCACAGTTCGTTTTTTATCATTTAGCCACATAAAAAACATGGATTGTTTGATTTCGCGCATAATCGCTCATTATTCGAAAATGAAACGTGATTTCGTGCGCCTTTATGAACATTTGTCATAAATCTGTAACAATATGTGCTGCGTTTCACATTTTTGTTATGTATCTTTCCTTAACATCGCGGCCACACTGGGAGCGGTAGGGTAGTAATGACGAACTGCAGTGTTTACTTCGAATGAAAGACGGCCACGGAGGCTACACTATGTTGAGCATTTTTAAACCAGCGTCACACACGGCGCGTTTACCTGCAGCGGAGATCGACCCGACATATCGTCGATTACGTTGGCAGATTTTTCTGGGGATTTTCTTTGGTTATGCCGCGTACTATCTGGTACGTAAGAACTTTGCCCTTGCGATGCCGTATCTGGTTGAGCAGGGATTCTCGCGTGGCGATCTGGGTTTTGCGTTGTCCGGTATCTCCATTGCTTACGGATTTTCGAAATTCATCATGGGGTCCGTTTCGGATCGCTCGAATCCGCGCGTTTTCCTGCCTGCGGGTCTGATACTGGCTGCGGCAGTGATGTTGTTTATGGGCTTTGTACCGTGGGCGACATCGAGCATTGCGATTATGTTTGTGCTGCTGTTCCTCTGCGGATGGTTCCAGGGGATGGGATGGCCGCCGTGTGGTCGTACCATGGTGCACTGGTGGTCGCAGAAAGAGCGTGGCGGCATCGTTTCCGTTTGGAACTGTGCGCATAACGTGGGTGGCGGTCTGCCTCCTCTGTTGTTCCTGCTGGGTATGGCCTGGTTCAATGACTGGAAAGCGGCGCTGTACATGCCTGCTTTCGGTGCGATCGTTGTCGCGCTGTTTGCTTTTGCTTTGATGCGTGATACGCCACAGTCCTGTGGTCTGCCGCCAATCGAAGAGTACAAGAACGATTATCCGGACGATTACAACGAGAAAGCGGAAGAAGAGCTGACTGCGAAGCAGATCTTCATGCAGTACGTACTGCCGAACAAACTGTTGTGGTACATCGCTATCGCCAACGTGTTTGTTTATCTGCTGCGCTACGGCATCCTGGACTGGTCGCCGACTTACCTGAAAGAAGTGAAGCATTTTGCACTGGATAAATCATCCTGGGCCTACTTCCTGTATGAATATGCGGGTATTCCGGGCACGCTGCTGTGTGGCTGGATGTCGGATAAAGTCTTCCGTGGAAACCGTGGCGCGACCGGCGTGTTCTTTATGACGCTGGTGACGATTGCGACCATCGTTTACTGGATGAACCCGGCAGGCAACCCGAACGTAGATATGGCTTGTATGATTATCATCGGCTTCCTGATCTACGGCCCGGTCATGTTGATTGGTCTGCATGCGCTGGAACTGGCACCGAAAAAAGCGGCAGGTACGGCGGCTGGCTTTACTGGTCTGTTCGGTTATCTCGGCGGTTCTGTGGCTGCGAGCGCCATTGTCGGCTACACCGTTGATTTCTTCGGTTGGGACGGCGGCTTTATGGTGATGATTGGCGGTAGCGTGCTGGCGGTTATTCTGCTGGTAGTCGTCATGATTGGCGAAAAACGCCATCACGAAGAGATGCAGCTCAAGCGTAACGGGGGCTAATAGATGAAAACCACATTGAAAAGTCTCAGCGTGGCGCTGATGCTGGCAGGTATGGTTGTGAGCAGCGCGGCGGTTGCTGCAGATAAAGTCGTGATTGCGCACCGTGGCGCCAGCGGTTATCTACCGGAGCATACGTTACCTGCGAAAGCGATGGCCTATGCTCAGGGAGCGGATTACCTGGAACAGGATTTGGTGATGACTAAGGACGACCATCTGGTCGTCCTGCATGACCACTATCTTGACCGCGTCACCGATGTTGCCGAGCGTTTCCCGGATCGTGCGCGTAAAGATGGGCGTTACTACGCTATCGACTTTACGCTGGATGAGATTAAGTCGCTGAAGTTTACTGAAGGCTTTGATATCGAAAATGGCAAAAAGGTCCAGACCTACCCGGGGCGTTTCCCGATGGGTAAATCTGATTTCCGTGTGCACACTTTCGAAGAAGAGATTGAGTTCGTTCAGGGATTAAATCATTCAACCGGTAAAAACATCGGCATCTACCCGGAAATGAAAGCGCCGTGGTTCCATCATCAGGAAGGGAAGGACATTGCGGCTAAAACGCTGGAAGTACTGAAAAAGTACGGGTACACCGACAAGAACGATAAGGTCTATCTGCAGTGTTTTGATGTCGCAGAGTTAAAGCGCATTAAGAATGAACTGGAACCGAAGATGGGGATGGATCTCAATCTGGTACAGTTGATTGCGTACACTGACTGGAATGAAACTCAGGAGAAAAAGCCAGACGGCAGTTGGGTTAATTACAACTACGACTGGATGTTTAAACCGGGTGCCATGAAGCAGGTTGCGCAGTATGCGGACGGCATTGGGCCGGACTACCACATGCTGATTGATGAGAAGTCGAAGAAGGGCAATATCTCGTTAACTGGCATGGTGCAGGACGCACATCAGAATAAGATGGTGGTGCATCCTTATACCGTTCGCGCCGATCAACTGCCGGATTACACCACTGACGTAAACCAGCTGTATGACATTCTTTATAACAAAGCGGGTGTTGACGGGCTGTTCACCGACTTCCCCGACAAAGCAGTGAAATTCCTGAATAAAGAGTAATGGCATAAGGCCTGTGATGCACCTCCGGTCACAGGCCTTATTGGACGAAACGTGATTAACTGCTAGATAAGGCCGTCTGCTGTTAACGTTTTCCTACATGCCTGCAGGAGAAATAAAGGGCTGCCGTTCATCGGCGGCTCTTTTGCCAGTAACAATTTTTATCCCGCCTTGCGTTACAGCTCTATTTCAATATCGCCTTTTGCCCGGCAACAGCAGGGCAATATTTCACCCGGTTGAATGAAGGCCAGAGGTTCTGCAATCCAGTCAACCTGTCCCGCCACCAGGCGGGTACGACAGGAGCCGCAGTAGCCTTCACGACACTGATATTCGACTTCAACATCGTGCGACTCGAGTGCGGCAAGTAGGGAAGGATGTTCATCCTGGCACAGCAGTTGTGTGCCAGAGATGCGCAAAGTAACGCGGCCCATCAGAGCTGGAAGTTACTCAGGTCGTCGGTATCAACTTCCGAATCGATCTGGCCGACCAGATAAGAGCTGACTTCCACTTCCTGCGGTGCGACCTGGACGTTGTCAGACACCAGCCAGGTATTGATCCAAGGGATCGGGTTAGAGCGTGTCTGGAATGGCAGATCGAGTCCGACAGCCTGCATACGGATGTTGGTGATGTACTCAACGTACTGGCACAGAATGTCTTTATTCAGGCCAATCATTGAGCCATCACGGAACAGATAGTCCGCCCACTCTTTTTCCTGCAGCGCGGCCTGTACGAACAGGTCGTAACATTCTTGTTTGCACTCTTCGGCAATTTCCGCCATCTCCGGATCGTCCACACCGCTGCGCAGAAGGTTCAGCATATGCTGAGTACCGGTCAGATGCAGGGCTTCGTCGCGGGCGATCAGACGAATAATTTTCGCGTTGCCTTCCATCAGTTCACGTTCGGCGAATGCGAAGGAGCAGGCGAAGCTGACATAAAAGCGGATCGCTTCCAGCGCGTTGACGCTCATCAGGCACAGATACAGCTTCTTCTTCAGCTCACGCAGGTTTACGACAACCGTTTTGCCATTAACGGTATGCGTACCTTCACCGAGCAAATGCCAGTAGCTGGTCATCTCGATCAATTCGTCGTAGTAGCTGGAAATACCTTCTGCGCGTTTCTGGATTTGCTCATTAGTGACGATATCGTCAAACACCACCGCCGGATCGTTAACGATATTGCGAATAATATGGGTGTAGGAGCGGGAATGGATAGTTTCAGAAAACGCCCACGTTTCCACCCAGGTTTCCAGTTCAGGGATCGAGATTAACGGCAGCAGCGCGACGTTTGGACTACGTCCCTGAATGGAGTCCAGCAGCGTCTGATACTTCAGGTTGCTGATGAAGATATGTTTTTCATGTTCCGGCAATGCCTGGAAATCGATACGATCGCGAGAAACATCGACCTCTTCCGGACGCCAGAAGAAAGAGAGCTGCTTTTCGATCAGTTTTTCAAAGATGTCATATTTTTGCTGATCGTAGCGGGCGACGTTCACCGGCTGGCCGAAGAACATCGGTTCCAGAAGCTGATCATTTTTCGTCTGTGAAAAAGTGGTGTATGCCATTGATGTGAATCCTGTCTGGAATGTACTGCCGGATGCGCTTTGCTTATCCGGCCTACAATACCGCGAATTAATTTGTAGGCCGGGTAAGCGCTACGCCACCCGGCAAAAGATTAAATCTTACATGCGCCGCTTTCGCAGCCATCGTCCTGAATGGACGGTACCAGATCGTCCTGAGAGTCTTCCGCACCGTCACGGGTGTTCTGATAATACAGCGTTTTGACACCAAATTTGTAGGCGGTGAGCAGGTCTTTCAGCAACTGCTGCATCGGTACTTTTCCGGACGGGAAGCGCGACGGATCGTAGTTGGTGTTGGCAGAAATCGACTGATCGATAAATTTCTGCATGATACCTACCAGCTGCAAGTAGCCGTCGTTGTTCGGCATTTCCCACAGCAGTTCGTATGCGTCGTGCAGGTGTTCGTAGTCCGGCACGACCTGACGCAGAATTCCATCTTTCGATGCTTTGATGCTCACGTAACCGCGTGGTGGTTCAATACCGTTGGTGGCGTTGGAGATCTGCGAAGAGGTCTCGGACGGCATCAGAGCGGAGAGCGTGGAGTTACGCAGACCGTGAGTTTTAATTGATTCGCGCAGGCTTTCCCAGTTGTAATGCAGGGATTCGCTGACGATAGCATCCAGGTCTTTTTTATAGGTATCGATCGGCAGAATGCCTTTCGCATAGGTGGTTTCGTTAAACCACGGGCATGCGCCTTGCTCTTTCGCCAGCTCGTTAGACGCTTTCAGCAGGTAATACTGAATCGCTTCAAAGGTTTTGTGAGTCAGGTTATTGGCGCTGCCGTCAGAGTAACGTTTACCGTTTTTCGCCAGCCAGTAGGCATAGTTGATAACGCCAATACCCAGCGTACGACGCCCCATCGCACCGCGTTTGGCGGCCGGAATCGGATAATCCTGGTAATCGAGCAGCGCATCCAACGCACGTACCGCCAGTACGGCCAGCTCTTCCAGTTCGTCCAGACTTTCGATAGCGCCCAGGTTAAATGCGGACAGCGTACACAGCGCAATTTCGCCGTTTTCATCGTTAACGTCGGTCAGCGGTTTGGTCGGCAGGGCGATTTCCAGGCACAGGTTGGACTGGCGTACCGGCGCGACAACCGGATCAAACGGGCTATGGGTGTTGCAGTGGTCAACGTTCTGAATATAGATACGACCGGTAGAGGCACGTTCCTGCATCATCAGTGAGAACAGCTCAACCGCTTTCACGCGCTGTTTGCGGATGCTGTCGTCGTTTTCATATTGGGTGTACAGACGTTCGAACTCATCCTGATCGGCGAAGAACGCGTCATACAGACCCGGGACGTCGGACGGGCTAAACAGGGTGATGTCGCCGCCTTTCAGCAAACGGGTGTACATCAGTTTGTTGATCTGTACGCCGTAGTCCATGTGACGAACGCGGTTGCCTTCGACGCCACGGTTGTTTTTCAGGACCAGCAGGCTTTCAACTTCCAGGTGCCACATTGGGTAGAACAGCGTGGCTGCACCGCCGCGTACGCCACCCTGAGAGCAGGATTTCACCGCAGTCTGGAAATGCTTGTAGAACGGAATACAGCCAGTGTGGAACGCTTCACCGCCGCGAATCGGGCTACCCAGCGCACGGATGCGACCGGCGTTAATGCCGATACCGGCACGCTGAGAAACGTATTTCACAATCGCGCTGGAGGTTGCGTTGATGGAGTCAAGGCTGTCGCCGCACTCGATCAGTACGCAGGAGCTGAACTGACGCGTTGGGGTACGCACGCCGGACATAATCGGCGTCGGCAGCGAGATTTTGAACGTAGAAACAGCGTCGTAGAAACGTTTTACATATTGCAGACGTGTTTCACGCGGATAGTTAGAAAACAGGCAGGCTGCTACCAAAATGTAGAGGAACTGTGCGCTTTCATAGATTTCACCGGTAACACGGTTTTGCACCAGATATTTGCCTTCTAACTGCTTCACCGCAGCGTAGGAGAAGGTCATATCACGATCGTGTACGATGAACGAGTCCATCTGCTTGAACTCTTCTTCCGTGTAGTCTTCCAGCAGATGATTGTCGTATTTGCCCATTTCAACCATTTTCACGACATGGTCAAACAGTTTTGGCGGTTCAAACTCGCCGTAGGCTTTTTTGCGCAGATGGAAAATCGCCAGACGGGCGGCCAGATACTGATAATCCGGCGCTTCGCGGGAGATCAGGTCGGCGGCAGCTTTGATGATTGTTTCATGGATATCGGAGGTCTTGATACCGTCATAAAACTGAATGTGGGAGCGCAGCTCGACCTGAGAGATCGATACGTTATTCAGTCCTTCTGCCGCCCAATCCAGAACTCGGTGGATTTTGTCGAGATTGATGCGCTCTGTACTACCATCACGCTTTGTCACCAGCAGACTCTGATTCATGTGGTTTTTTACCTGTCCGTGAAAGAAAAAATATCCCCCATATTATCCACAGAGTCATGTTGTGACTAAGTCTGTGGATAAATACTATATGTAGGGGTTGTTTGATAAAATAGACGCTATATGGTGAGTATTCTAGTAGGGATTCTTTTCAGCACAAGAGTTGATTTTGAGGTTAAATTGAGGTTGCAAAAGGGTGAGAATCGCTAAGTGCGCGTCTTATAAGGCCTGGCGGGGATGTCAATAATTGAGAAAAAAAATAGAAATTTTGATCGAGTGCTGATTTCTTCATCTAAGGTAAGGAAAGTTCTTATGATCTGGCGCAAAAATTGCTGTACCGGTACTACTCAGGATTGGTAGGCGATGCGTAATAACGTAGGACTGATAAGCGAAGCGCCATCAGGCGTCAAAGCCCGGAGTCGTGCCGGATGGCGGCGCTGGCGCGCTTTATCCGGCCTACAATCCAGCGTCATAAGGCCATGAACGCTGGTTTATTCGCTTTTGGCGGTGGTATGCACCATATAGTTCACATCAACGCCCGGACCGAGTTTGAAGGTGTTGGTGATGGGGTTGTAGTGCAGGCCGGTCATATGACGCTCTTTCAGCACGGTCTGATCTACCCACTGTAATAACTCTGCCGGCTTAATAAATTTTTTCACATCATGCGTGCCTTTCGGCACCATCCGCAGAATATATTCCGCTCCGACCACCGCCATCAGCCAGGATTTGCCGTTGCGGTTAAGCGTGGAAAAAAAGACTTCGCCGCCCGGTTTAACCAGTCTGGCGCAGGCCCTGACCACCGACTGCGGATCTGGTACGTGCTCCAGCATTTCCATGCAGGTCACAACGTCATACTGATGCGCATGCTTATCCGCATGTTCTTCGACAGTTTCTTGTACGTACTCCACCTGGATGCCGCTCTCCAGCGCATGCAGTTTTGCGACTTGTAACGGTTCAAAGCCCATGTCCAGCCCGGTGACAGTTGCGCCTTCGCGCGCCATGCTTTCCGCCAGAATGCCGCCGCCGCAGCCGACGTCGAGAACCTTTTTACCAAACAGGCCGCCTGAGCGCTCAGTAATGTAGCCCAGACGCAGCGGGTTAATACGGTGCAGTGGCTTAAATTCACCCTCAAGATCCCACCAGCGTGACGCGACTGCTTCAAACTTGGCAATTTCTTCATGGTCAACGTTGTGAGTAACCGGGGGTTTTTCGGCATTCATTGGGGCTTCTACTCCTAAATTTGCGATGCAAATGAGTATATCAGCCTGACGGGATGAATAAAGCCTCTGTCAGGGGGAATCCATTTACCTGAATCTTCACGTATGTGTTATAATTTGCGACCTTTGAATCCGGGATACAGTAGAGGGATAGCGGTTAGATGAGCGACCTTGCGAGAGAAATTACACCGGTCAACATTGAGGAAGAGCTGAAGAGCTCCTATCTGGATTATGCGATGTCGGTCATTGTTGGCCGTGCGCTGCCAGACGTCCGAGATGGCCTGAAGCCGGTTCACCGTCGCGTACTTTACGCCATGAACGTATTGGGCAACGACTGGAATAAAGCCTATAAAAAATCTGCCCGTGTCGTTGGTGACGTAATCGGTAAATACCACCCTCATGGTGATATCGCCGTTTACGACACCATTGTTCGTATGGCGCAGCCATTCTCCTTGCGTTACATGCTGGTAGATGGTCAGGGTAACTTTGGTTCTGTCGATGGCGACTCCGCAGCGGCGATGCGTTATACGGAAATCCGTATGTCGAAAATCGCCCATGAGCTGATGGCTGACCTGGAAAAAGAAACGGTTGATTTCGTCGATAACTACGACGGCACCGAACAAATTCCTGATGTCATGCCGACCAAAATTCCTAACCTGCTGGTGAACGGTTCGTCCGGTATCGCGGTAGGTATGGCGACCAACATTCCGCCGCACAACCTGACTGAAGTGATCAACGGCTGTCTGGCATATATTGACGATGAAGACATCAGCATTGAAGGGCTGATGGAACATATTCCGGGTCCGGACTTCCCGACTGCAGCGATCATCAACGGTCGTCGTGGTATCGAAGAAGCCTACCGTACCGGCCGTGGCAAAGTGTACATTCGCGCACGCGCGGAAGTCGAAGCGGATGCCAAAACGGGTCGTGAAACCATCATCGTCCACGAAATTCCGTATCAGGTAAACAAAGCGCGCCTGATTGAGAAAATCGCCGAACTGGTAAAAGACAAACGCGTTGAAGGCATCAGCGCGCTGCGTGACGAGTCTGACAAAGACGGTATGCGCATCGTGATTGAAGTGAAACGCGATGCGGTCGGGGAAGTGGTTCTGAACAACCTTTACTCCCAGACCCAATTGCAGGTTTCCTTCGGTATCAACATGGTTGCATTGCACCATGGCCAGCCGAAGATCATGAACCTGAAAGATATTATTGCCGCGTTCGTACGTCACCGCCGTGAAGTCGTAACTCGTCGTACTATCTTTGAACTGCGTAAAGCCCGCGACCGTGCGCACATCCTTGAAGCGCTGGCGATTGCGCTGGCGAACATCGATCCGATCATTGAACTGATCCGCCGTGCGCCGACCCCGGCAGAAGCGAAAGCCGCGCTGGTTGCGCGTTCGTGGGAACTGGGCAACGTTTCCGCCATGCTGGAACGTGCTGGTGATGACGCCGCGCGTCCTGAATGGCTGGAGCCGGAATTTGGCGTGCGTGACGGTCAGTACTACCTGACTGAACAGCAGGCTCAGGCTATTCTGGATCTGCGTTTGCAGAAACTGACCGGCCTTGAGCACGAAAAACTGCTCGACGAATACAAAGAGCTGCTGGAACAGATCGCTGAACTGCTGCACATTCTGGGCAGCGCAGATCGTCTGATGGAAGTTATCCGTGAAGAGATGGAGCTGATTCGTGAACAGTTCGGCGACGCGCGTCGGACCGAAATTACCGCGAACAGCGCTGATATCAACATCGAAGATCTGATTAACCAGGAAGATGTTGTCGTGACCTTGTCTCATCAGGGCTACGTGAAATATCAGCCGTTAACCGATTACGAAGCGCAGCGTCGTGGCGGTAAAGGCAAATCTGCAGCACGCATTAAAGAAGAAGACTTTATCGACCGCCTGCTGGTGGCCAACACCCATGACACGATCCTCTGCTTCTCCAGCCGTGGTCGTCTGTACTGGATGAAGGTTTATCAACTGCCGGAAGCGAGCCGTGGTGCGCGTGGACGTCCAATCGTTAACCTGCTGCCGCTGGAAGCGAACGAACGTATCACCGCAATTCTGCCGGTACGCGAGTACGAAGAGGGCGTCAACGTCTTCATGGCAACCGCCAGCGGTACCGTGAAGAAAACGGCATTGACCGAATTCAGCCGTCCGCGTTCTGCCGGTATTATCGCCGTCAACCTGAACGAAGGCGACGAACTGATTGGCGTTGATCTGACGTCCGGTAATGACGAAGTTATGCTGTTCTCTGCTGCCGGTAAAGTGGTGCGTTTTAAAGAGAACGCAGTTCGCGCGATGGGTCGTACGGCGACCGGTGTTCGCGGGATCAAACTGGCAGGTGAAGACTCCGTTGTTTCCCTGATCGTTCCACGCGGTGAAGGGGCAATCCTGACCGTCACGCAGAACGGTTACGGTAAGCGTACAGCGGAAAGCGAATACCCAACCAAGTCTCGTGGTACGCAGGGTGTTATCTCCATCAAAGTCACCGAGCGTAATGGCTCCGTTGTTGGCGCAGTACAGGTTGAAGATACCGACCAGATTATGATGATCACCGATGCAGGTACGCTGGTACGTACTCGCGTGTCGGAAATCAGCGTGGTAGGGCGTAATACCCAGGGTGTTATCCTTATCCGTACTGCGGAAGACGAAAACGTTGTGGGTCTGCAACGCGTTGCTGAACCGGTTGATGATGAAGAGCTCGACTCCATCGACGGAAGTGCAGCTGAAGGTGACGAGGATATCGCGCCTGAAGCGGAAAGCGATGATGATGCAGCGGATGACGCTGAAGAGTAATTAAAACGTAATAAGAAGGGCCGGAGAACTCCGGCCCTTTTTTTAATGGCATTGCGACAAAAGACATTTACCGCTACCTTAACCACACTCTATTAATGCCCTGAGGCGGAGCTTCGCCCCTTTGAAATACCTTGCTTCCGTTCATTCAACCCTAAAAGTCTCACGCTACCTGTTCAGAGCGCTGGCGCTCGTTATCTGGTGTCTGATTGCATTTGCCTCCGTGTTCTACATTGTGAATGCGCTGCACCAGCGAGAGTCTGAGATCCATCAGGAGCTTAATCTCAGCTCCGATCAGGCCCAACGTTACATTCAGCGCACCTCTGATGTGATTAAAGAGCTGAAATATATTGCCGAAAATCGCTTAACGGCGGAAAACGGCGTGATGTCGCTGCGGGCGCGAGATGATAAAACCGTCGTGCCTAATTTTGAGCCGCTGTTTGCCGACTCCGACTGTTCCGTAATGGGCAACGCCTGGCGAGGTTCTCTGGAATCACTGGCATGGTTTATGCGCTACTGGCGCGACAACTTTTCCGCCGCTTATGATTTAAATCGAGTGTTCCTGATCGGCAGCGACAACCTCTGTATGGCCAATTTCGGTTTGCGTGATATGCCCGTCGAACGAGACGAGGCCCTGAAGGCTCTGCATGAGCGCATTATTAAGTATCGCAATGCTACGCAAGAAGAAAACGGCAACAACTTGTTCTGGATTAGCCAGGGGCCGCGTCCGGGAGTAGGGTATTTCTATGCACTGACGCCGGTTTACCTCGCCAATCGTCTCCAGGCGCTGTTGGGCGTAGAGCAGCCTATTCGCATGGAGAATTTCTTCACACCGGGTAGCTTACCTATGGGCGTGACCATCCTCGACGAAAATGGCCATGCGCTAATTTCTCTCACCGGCCCTGAAGGGAATATTAAGGCTGAGCCCCACTGGATGCAGGAGCGCTCCTGGTTTGGTTACACGCCAGGTTTCCGCGAGCTGGTACTGAAGAAAAATCTGCCTCCGTCCTCCCTGAGCATCGTGTACTCCGTTCCTGTCGACCTGGTGCTGGAGCGGATCCGCATGATGATCCTGAACGCTATATTGCTGAACGTGCTGGTCGGGGCGGCATTGTTTATGCTCACGCGCATGTATGAACGGCGCATTTTTATTCCAGCGGAAAGTGATGCTCAGCGGCTGGAAGAACATGAGCAGTTTAACCGTAAAATCGTGGCTTCTGCGCCGGTGGGTATTTGTATTCTGCGCACGATGGATGGCATTAATATACTGAGTAACGAACTGGCGCACACCTATCTGAACATGCTGACGCATGAAGACCGTCAGCGGTTAACGCAAATTATTTGCGGCCAACAGGTCAATTTTGTTGATGTGCTGACCAGCAACAATACCAATCTGCAAATCAGCTTTGTGCACTCGCGCTATCGTAATGAAAACGTGGCAATTTGTGTCCTTGTTGATGTCAGTGCGCGCGTTAAAATGGAAGAGTCGTTGCAGGAGATGGCACAGGCGGCGGAACAGGCTAGCCAGTCAAAATCGATGTTCCTTGCGACGGTGAGCCATGAGCTACGTACCCCGCTGTATGGCATTATCGGTAACCTTGATTTGTTGCAAACCAAAGAGTTACCGAGTGGGGTGGATCGTCTGGTAACGGCGATGAATAACTCTTCCAGCCTGCTGCTGAAAATTATCAGCGATATTCTCGACTTCTCAAAGATTGAATCTGAACAACTGAAGATTGAACCGCGAGAGTTTTCACCGCGTGAAGTCATGAACCATATTACGGCTAACTATTTGCCGCTGGTGGTCCGCAAGCAGTTGGGGTTGTACTGCTTTATCGAACCGGATGTGCCTGTGGCGCTGAATGGCGATCCGATGCGTTTACAACAGGTGATTTCTAATCTACTGAGTAACGCAATCAAGTTTACCGATACCGGTTGTATTGTGTTGCACGTGCAGTGCAGCGGCGACTACCTGAGCATTCGAGTGCGTGATACCGGTGTAGGGATCCCTGCCAAAGAGGTGGTTCGGTTGTTCGATCCTTTCTTCCAGGTGGGGACTGGCGTACAGCGTAATTTCCAGGGAACGGGACTTGGTTTGGCTATCTGTGAAAAACTGATCAGCATGATGGATGGGGATATTTCCGTCGATTCCGAGCCGGGAATGGGGAGCCAGTTTACGCTGCGTATTCCGCTTTATGGCGCACAGTATCCGCTGAAAAAGGGTGTTGAAGGATTGGCTGGCACGCGTTGCTGGCTGGCAGTACGTAATGCGTCACTGTACCACTTTCTCGAATCCAGCCTGACGCGTAATGGGATGAAGGTGCTGCGATATGAGGGACAACAGCCCGATGCGGATGACCTGTTGGTGGCCGACGATGTGCTGGAACAGGCCTGGCAGGGGCGAGCAGCGGTGATTTTCTGCCGCCGACATATTGGCATTCCGCTGGAAAGAGAGCCTGGAGAATGGGTACACAGCGTGGCGTCACCGCACGAACTGCCTGCGCTGTTGGCACATATCTACAGTGTAGAGTTGGGGAGTGAAGATCTCTCCACGGCGCTGCCAATCCCGGATAAAGCCGGTGCGACGAACGATGACATGATGATCCTGGTTGTTGACGATCATCCTATAAACCGGCGCTTACTGGCCGATCAATTGGGATCGTTGGGATATCAGTGTAAAACCGCGAATGACGGTGTGGATGCGCTCAATGTGCTCAGCAAAAATCATATCGACATTGTGCTGAGTGACGTCAACATGCCAAACATGGATGGTTATCGCCTGACCCAGCGTATCCGCCAGTTAGGGTTAACGCTGCCGGTTGTCGGCGTGACGGCCAACGCGCTGGCCGAAGAGAAGCAGCGTTGCCTGGAATCGGGTATGGATAGCTGTCTGTCTAAGCCAGTGACGTTGGATGTATTGAAGCAAACGCTGACGGTCTATGCGGAAAGGGTGAGGAAGGCGCGGGAATAACAGATGCCGGATGGCGGCGCTTGCCTTATCCGGCCTACGGAACACGCACCACGCAGTGTCATTCGTAGGCCTGATAAACGGCGTGCCATCAGGCACTTTGGTGTTAAAAGAATTACTCTTTGTCTGAGGGACTCAGCGTTACGGAAGAGAGGTAATTCAACAGGGCGATATCGTTTTCCACACCGAGTTTCATCATTGCCGACTTTTTCTGGCTGCTGATGGTTTTAATACTGCGGTTGAGTTTTTTCGCGATTTCAGTAACCAAGAAACCTTCGGCAAACAGACGCAGAACTTCACTCTCTTTCGGTGACAGACGTTTGTCGCCATAGCCGCTGGCGCTGATTTTTTCCAGCAGACGAGACACGCTTTCCGGGGTGAATTTCTTACCTTTCTGTAGTGCGGCAAGCGCTTTCGGCAGATCGGTTGGCGCACCTTGCTTCAGTACAATCCCTTCAATATCGAGATCCAGTACCGCGCTCAGAATAGCCGGATTGTTGTTCATGGTCAGAACGATAATCGACAGGCTCGGGAAATGACGCTTGATATATTTAATTAACGTGATCCCATCACCGTATTTATCTCCCGGCATGGAGAGGTCGGTAATCAACACATGCGCATCCAACTTAGGCAAATTGTTGATCAGTGCAGTGGAGTCTTCAAATTCGCCGACAACATTTACCCACTCGATTTGCTCAAGTGATTTACGAATACCGAACAGTACAATCGGGTGGTCATCGGCAATAATTACGTTCATAGTGTTCATGTATTGGGCTACCTTGCTACAGCAAGCTCTTGACGTAAACGTCAATGTCGCTGATGTATTTTTCTATACCTGGAGCATCTTTCTCTTGAATAAGATGTTCCAGCGCTTCACATAACTGCTTGCCGGGTACCAGATTAAGCATGGCAAACACGCCTTTCAGGCGATGGGCCGTTTGGGCTAACGCAGCGAAATCGCTGATAGCCGCCTCAGTATACAACCTCTTAACATCATCCGGTACTGTGTCTACAAAGAGAGCGTAGTAACCACTGGCATGAAGTTCGGCGTTTTCATCTCCGCCGAGGGGGAGTTCCTGGAACCCTTCTTGCGCCAGTTGCTCTTCAATCAGCTCAAGGACAGCTTCCTGCATAGCATTGCTCATATTAAAGTTAACGCGCAGTTGGCCAGGGCCAATTTTCCGCACGCCAGACTCATCATCGCTTAAAAGTAGGCCTGAAGCAGTAAGATTAGACGGATTATCCGTTAAAAAGAGATCATATTCTTGACTATTCAACCGTTCATCGGGCGTGATGCAGGTTGCCCCCCAGTTTTCCAGCTGACGTAATACAATGCTACGTACGTCATTTGAGGTGACATCAACCATTACGCAGACGTCATCCAACAGGCGCTCTTCACTATCAGCATGTTGATCGTGCAGCGGCATTTTAACATGGACGATATAACGTGTTCCAAGTTCTTCCCGCGCTTTGATATTCAGGTGTCCGCCAAGCTTACGGGCTAACTGATCGCACAACCAGAACGTCAGAGGGTTGGCTTTGCCATACCGATCGCCCTGCGTGTCATTGATGAACGGGAAATGGAGATTATCAACTTCATTCAATGTGACGCCTTGCCCGGTATCCAGAATGCGGAAGGTCAGGCGTTCAGCCTCTGACTCATCCTGGTCGACTTCCAGCGTGATTTTACCAATCTGCGTGGTGGTTACCGCATATTGGATCAACAGCAGCAAAATACGGCGCAAGGCATCGCGATCGCCACGGCGTTCATCATGGGCGCTAAGGTGATTTTTAATCAGTAGCTG
Source organism: Citrobacter sp. Cf136 (assembly GCF_030333815.1). Classification (NCBI taxonomy): domain Bacteria; kingdom Pseudomonadati; phylum Pseudomonadota; class Gammaproteobacteria; order Enterobacterales; family Enterobacteriaceae; genus Citrobacter; species Citrobacter sp. Cf136. Next base: position 209,703 of record NZ_JAOWFE010000032.1, read on the forward strand.
CAGCCCCTTACGCTTAATGGCTGGCAGAACCTCCGGAACTACGTCGTCAATTAATGCCTGCACGGAAAACAGTGTGGATTCACCTTTCCAGGCATCGTTCTCCAGCAGGTTGGCTAGCTGGATTTCGTCCACCATTCGCACCAAAACGTCGGCCTGATTTGCCAGTTTCTGGCTGTCCGGTGTATTGAGCGCGGCGGCATTGGCAGCCAACGTTTTCGCGGGGTCTTTCAGCGCGCTGCCAATATTCTGCATAAAGGCCGCGCGGGCCTGCTGATTTTTCTCATACAGCCGCTGCGCTTGTTTCAGCTTCTTATTGACCAGCACTTCGCGGTCCTGGTCACGAATGATAAAGATCTGCGTTCTCGGGGAGATCTGGCTGCGAAACAGTCTGATTTCATACAGTTCATTATTGATGGTGGCCTGAATGATTCCCTGATGCTGCTCTGCCATGTTGGTAATGTTTTGCAGATTTAAATGCGGCAGCAGGTGATCGGCAATTTTGTTGCTGATAACCGTACGATTTGCTTCCTGATCGTGTACCAGTAATCCCAGTGGCAGAAGGGAAACAATCTCTTCATTGATTGCGCGAAGAACGCGCAGTTCATTATTTGCCGCAAGGTTTGGCGCCACTTGGGTGGAACGGACTGGGAGGTGGCGAAAAGTGGTATAGCCAAATAGCGCCAGGGCCAGCAACGCAATGTTCAGCAAAAGCGGTAGCAGAATGCTTTGCAATGTGTCGAGCAGCAATGAGCCAAACGGAACCTGCCATACCAGCCGCATATCCGTTGAGTTTAGCGCCGAAGAGATCTCAATTTTACTGTTGTTGAAATTAATGCTGACGCTGTCAGGCGACTCTTTTTCATTCAGGTGCTCGGTCGTTGAGGTGGCATCAGGTTCCAGATAGAAACTGTCCAGCGGCATACCGGGCGGGATCAAGTCATTAATCGGCAGGTCAAAGGCGACAACCGTTGCCAGATGTCCTGGCTGATTAAAGGTCGTGCGTAGCGTGAAGTAATGCCCGTTCTGCCAGGCCAGACGGCGCAGTGAAGAGAAGCTTTCACGTTCATCTAGCGCATTAGCCTGTTGCAGCATCTCAGCGCGCCGGGAATCGACAATATTCCCAATCGTCGATTCTTTAAAACCGGAGGTAAGATCTTTCAGCGGTAACGTCGAGATTAGGATCAGGCTGTTGTCCTGACCATTCAGGTAATACATTGACCATGGGACATTCTCTGCGCCCCACAACGTATCCAGATATGTTGAAATGCGCTGGGTCATTTCCAATGTAGAACTGTCATGCGAGCCGAAAATCAGCGCCTCGGTCTTTCTGCGCGGCTTCTCAAGATAATAGACGTCTTGTTTCAGACGCGTTTCCTGCAGCCCTTCTGCACCCGGCGAACTGGTTGAGGCGGCAATGTTGTCATAGATTTGCCAGGTCACGTATCGCCAGGTATCGACCCTTTTATGAATGGCATGGGTAATATCGACGATCTGATAGCTCTTATCTTTTAACCAGGTGTTGACGGCGCTCTGGACCATAACACCCATCATCACCAACAGCACAACGATCAGTAATAAGAAGAAACGGGTAATACTTCCTGGCAACAGGGAGAATCGGGTGGAAACCGTTGTGTCAGACTGACTCATTCGTGTTTATGACCTGTTAAACGACGCGAAAGATGAAGGGGCAGTATAAAGGGTAATGTATGAATTACCACACTTACACCGCTCGGCAGAGGTTGCATTTTTTACGCCTCATTTGGTTGCACCCGTGACGGTTCAAAGGTGTACAGTGGATAACGGCGGGTACAAATATTCGTACGGAAAGTATACATTTAGCATTAAATAACAATCAATTATTTGTCAGGCTTATATCTGAGCGCAGTGCTATGAGATAGTTAATAGTCGTTATAGTTTTGCATCGGTAGCACAGAAAGGTAAGTTTTGTGTAAAGAAGGGTAAAAAAAAACCGAACGCTGAGCATTCGGCTGAAATAGGGGTAAACAGACATTCATAAATGAATGACGGTAATAAATAAAGTTAATGATGATAGCGGGTCTATTTTAGTTGCGAGTGAAGATTTTTTTTTGTCATTCAGTGCTATAAGATTTTTTTGAGTAACTTGTTGATTTTGAAGATCATTAATATGATTCTTGATTATTTGTGCTTATTTTGCCTATTTTTTGATTTTAAAAAAGTTCCCTTGTATTAATATTTTGAAACATCTATGCAGATAAATGAAACACCTTAAAAGTTTTAGTATCATATTCGTGTTGGATTATTCTGTGTTTTTGCGGAGAATGAAGTTGCCGACTGGTTAATGACCTTAATCAGTATGCAGTGGCATAAAAAAGCAATAAAGGCATATAACAGAGGGTTAATAACATGAAAGTTAAAGTACTGTCCCTCCTGGTACCAGCACTGCTGGTAGCAGGCGCAGCGAATGCGGCTGAAATTTATAACAAAGACGGCAACAAATTAGACCTGTACGGCAAAGTCGACGGTCTGCACTATTTCTCCGATGACAAAAGCGCTGACGGTGACCAAACCTATATGCGTATCGGCTTCAAAGGCGAAACTCAGGTTAATGACCAACTGACCGGTTACGGCCAGTGGGAATACCAGATTCAGGGTAACGCGCCTGAATCTCAGAACAACTCCTGGACGCGTGTGGCGTTTGCGGGTCTGAAATTCGCAGACGTGGGTTCTTTCGACTACGGTCGTAACTACGGCGTAGTTTACGATGTAACGTCCTGGACCGACGTTCTGCCGGAATTCGGCGGCGACACCTACGGTTCTGACAACTTCATGCAGCAGCGTGGTAACGGTTTCGCGACCTACCGTAACACCGACTTCTTCGGCCTGGTTGATGGCCTGAACTTTGCCCTGCAGTATCAGGGTAAAAACGGTAGCCCGGAAGGCGAAGGCATGACCGGCGTGACCAACAACGGTCGTGAAGCACTGCGTCAGAATGGCGACGGCGTTGGCGGATCTATCACTTATGATATCGGCGAAGGCTTCTCTCTGGGTACTGCAGTCACCAGTTCAAAACGTACCGACGAACAGAACCGTTTGAACTTCGGTACCGGCGACCGTGCTGAAACCTATACCGGTGGTATTAAATACGACGCGAACAACTTCTACTTTGCAACTCAGTACACTCAGACCTACAACGCAACGCGTGCAGGCTCCATGGGTTGGGCTAACAAAGCACAGAACTTCGAAGCGGTTGCTCAGTACCAGTTCGACTTCGGTCTGCGTCCGTCCGTGGCTTACCTGCAGTCTAAAGGTAAAGACCTGGGCCGTGGCTATGGCGACGAAGACATCGTGAAATATGTTGATGTTGGTGCGACTTACTACTTCAACAAAAACATGTCCACCTATGTTGATTACAAAATCAACCTGCTGGATGACAATCAGTTCACCCGTGACGCAGGTATCGGTACCGATGATATCGTAGCGCTGGGTCTGGTTTACCAGTTCTAATCTACATTTATTGTTATCAAAGGCCCTGCGGGGCCTTTTTTAATGCTGTTTTTCCGCCGTACAAACAACGATTTTTGGTGTACTCTTGCGCGCGTTCGCATGAGGATAATTACGTATGGAAATGAAATTTTATCGCGCAGCGCTGCTGGCGGTGACGATTTTTTTTGTCGGGTGCGATGAAGCCCCGAAACCTGCTCAGACCGCAACGCCAGCCACCGTTCTGGAAGGTAAAACCATGGGCACTTTCTGGCGGGTCAGTGTAGTGGGCGTCGATGCAAAACGCGCCGCAGAACTACAGGTGAAGATCCAGACTCAGCTTGATGCCGATGATCAACTGCTCTCCACCTATAAAAATGACTCTGCATTGATGCGCTTTAACTTATCGAATAGTTTGTCACCATGGCCGGTTAGTGATGCCATGGCGGATATCGTGACCTCGGCGCTACGCATTGGTGCAAAAACCGATGGGGCTATGGATATCACCGTGGGGCCGTTAGTCAATCTGTGGGGCTTTGGCCCGGATCAGCAACCGTTGCATATTCCCACCCAAGAGCAAATTGACGCTGCAAAAGCGCAAACCGGACTTTCACATCTAAAGGTCGTGAATGAAGCGCATCAGAATTACCTGCAAAAAGACTTGCCGGATCTGTATGTGGATCTCTCTACCGTTGGCGAAGGGTACGCCGCCGATCATCTGGCACGATTAATGGAGCAGGAAGGGATCGCCCGTTATCTGGTTTCCGTTGGCGGCGCGCTAAACAGCCGCGGTATGAATGCTGAAGGGCATCCGTGGCGTGTCGCAATTCAGAAACCGACCGATCGTGAAAACGCGGTGCAGGCGATTGTAGACATTAACGGGCATGGCATTAGCACCTCCGGCAGCTACCGTAACTATTATGAGCTGGATGGCAAGCGTCTTTCCCATGTTATCGATCCGCAAACCGGTCGTCCGATTGAACACAACCTGGTGTCCGTAACGGTCATTGCCCCAACGGCGCTGGAGGCCGATGGCTGGGATACAGGATTGATGGTGCTCGGCCCGGAAAAGGCCAAAGAAGTTGTGCGTCGTGAAGGGCTGGCGGTCTATATGATTATGAAAGAGGGCGAGGGGTTTAACACCTGGATGTCGCCGCAGTTCAAAAGCTTTCTGGTCAGCGGAAAAAATTAAAAAGCAAGATTGCGGGTTTTTGTATCCGGCTATGGGGACACACTGACGCTAAGCGCTATGCTTAACAAAGGAGTCCGAAATGAAAAATCGTTTACGCATCACTGACGATGACCGTTGGCAGTCCGTTTTGGCTCGTGACACCGACGCCGACGGTCAGTTTGTTTTTGCCGTCCAGACCACCGGTATTTTCTGCCGTCCGTCCTGTCGGGCAAAACATGCGCTGCGCAAAAATGTCCGCTTTTTCTCTGATGCTCAGCAGGCGCAGGCTGCCGGGTTTCGCCCCTGTAAGCGCTGCCAGCCGGATAAAAACAGCGCGCAGCAGCATCGGCTGGACAAAATTGCCCGCGCCTGCCAGTTGTTGGAGCAAGAGTCACCTCTTACGCTGGACGAGTTGGCACAACAGGTGGCAATGAGCCCGTATCACTTACATCGCTTGTTCAAAGCTACGACAGGCATGACCCCGAAAGCGTGGCAGCAGTCCTGGCGTGCCCGCCGTCTGCGCGATGCTCTGGCGAAAGGTGTTCCGGTTACGCAGGCGATTCTCAACGCCGGATTCCCCGACAGCAGCAGCTATTACCGCAAAGCGGATCAGACATTAGGCATGACCGCAAAGCAATTTCGTAAAGGTGGCGACAACGTTTCTGTACGCTATACCCTCGCAGATTGCGCTCTGGGTCGTTGTCTGGTGGCAGAAAGCGAGCGGGGTATCTGTGCGATCTTACTTGGTGATGATGACGCCACGTTAGTTGCGGATCTGCATGAGCTGTTTCCCGCCGCGCAGGATGTTCCTGCAGATGCCGATTTTCAGCAGCGCGTGCGCGAAGTGATCGCCGCGATCAACTCGCGTGACGCGTCGCTATCGCTACCCCTGGATATCCGGGGCACCGCATTTCAGCAGCAGGTGTGGCAGGCGCTGCGCGCAATTCCGTGCGGCGAAACAATGAGCTACCAACAGCTGGCCAGCGCCATCGGCAAACCGAAGGCGGTACGCGCGGTGGCCAGTGCCTGTGGGGCCAACAAACTGGCGGTTGTAATTCCGTGTCACCGGGTGATCCGTGGTGATGGCGCACTTTCGGGCTACCGATGGGGTATTGCGCGCAAGGCGCAGTTACTGCAACGGGAAACTACTGGCGAGGAAACATAATGCTCGATCTTTTTGCGGATGCTAAACCCTGGCAGGAGCCGCTGGCTTCAGGTGCGGTTATTCTGCGACGTTTCGCTTTTGACTCTGCACCCACTTTACTGCAGGCGATAGCGGCTGTCGCCAGACAGTCGCCATTTCGTCAGATGGTAACGCCCGGCGGCTATACGATGTCGGTGGCAATGACCAACTGCGGCCATCTGGGCTGGACGACGGATCAGCATGGCTATCTTTATTCTCCGTTTGATCCACTCACCGGCGTGCACTGGCCGCCGCTGCCGGATGCATTTGCTGACCTGTGTCAACAGGCGGCGACGGCGGCGGGCTATGCTGATTTTCAACCCGATGCCTGCCTGATTAACCGCTACACGCCAGGGGCAAAACTGTCCTTACATCAGGATAAAGACGAGCCCGACCTGCGGGCGCCGATTGTCTCTGTATCGCTGGGGCTACCGGCCATCTTTCAATTTGGCGGATTGCGCCGTAATGACCCTTTAAAGCGTTTGCTGCTGGAACATGGCGATGTCGTGGTGTGGGGCGGTAATTCGCGGCTGTTTTATCATGGGATCCAGCCGCTTAAAACGGGGTATCATCCGTTGACCGGAGACTGTCGTTACAATCTGACGTTTCGTCAGGCAGGTAAAAAAGAATAAAAATAAGAATTATTATTGCTGTCAGCGAAGAGATGTTTAAACTGCGGGCTGTTATTACTTGTCCGGGTTGTGTGCATGGAACTTTTACTTCTTGTCTGGCGGCAGTATCGCTGGCCATTTATCAGCGTGATGGCGCTCAGCCTCGCCAGCGCCGCGTTGGGGATTGGGCTGATTGCGTTTATCAACCAGCGTCTGATTGAAACGGTCGACACCACGCTGATGGTGCTACCGGAGTTTCTTGGCCTGCTGCTGTTATTGATGGCCGTCACCCTCGGTTCACAACTGGCGCTCACCACGCTGGGACACCACTTTGTCTACCGACTGCGTAGCGAATTTATCAAACGGATTCTGGACACCCACGTCGAGCGCATCGAACAGCTTGGCAGCGCCTCGTTGCTGGCGGGTTTAACCAGTGATATCCGCAACATCACCATCGCCTTTGTTCGTCTGCCTGAGCTGGTACAGGGGATTATCCTGACAGTCGGATCGGCGGCGTATCTGGCGATGCTGTCGACTAAAATGTTGCTGGTGACGGCAATCTGGATGGCAATCACCATCTGGGGCGGATTTGTGCTGGTGGCGCGGGTGTATAAACACATGGCCACCTTGCGCGAAACTGAAGATAAGTTGTACAACGATTATCAAACGGTGCTGGAAGGGCGCAAAGAGCTGACGCTCAACCGTGAGCGTGCCGAGCATATCTTTAATCAGATGTACGTCCCGGATGCCAAAGAGTACCGTCACCACATTATTCGCGCCGATACTTTCCACCTGAGCGCAGTCAACTGGTCGAACATTATGATGCTGGGCGCCATTGGTTTGGTGTTCTGGATGGCCAACAGTCTGGGCTGGGCGGATACCGCCGTGGCGGCGACCTATTCGCTGACCCTGCTATTTTTGCGCACGCCGCTGCTCTCTGCCGTTGGCGCGCTACCGACGCTGCTCACCGCGCAGGTAGCGTTCAACAAGCTGAACAGGTTTGCCCTTGCGCCCTTTAAGGCCGAATTCCCACGTCCAAATGCGTTTCCGAACTGGCAGACGTTGGAGTTACGTAACGTGGTTTTCCACTATCAGGATAACGCCTTCTCCGTTGGACCCGTGAATCTGACGATTCATCGCGGTGAACTGATCTTTCTGATTGGCGGTAACGGTAGCGGGAAATCTACGCTGGCGATGTTACTGACTGGTCTATACCAGCCGCAGTCAGGCGAAATATTGCTTGATGGTAAGGCCGTTGCCGTTGAAAAACCGGAAGACTACCGCAAGCTATTCTCCGCCGTGTTTACCGACGTCTGGCTGTTCGACAAACTGCTGGGGCCGGAAGGTAAAGAGGCTAATCCGCAGCTGGTCGCGAAGTGGCTGGAACATCTGAAGATGGGGCACAAGCTGGAGCTGAGCGATGGCCGTATCCTCAATCTGAAGCTGTCGAAAGGGCAGAAGAAACGCGTGGCGCTGCTGCTGGCCCTGGCGGAGGAGCGCGACATCATTCTGCTGGACGAATGGGCTGCCGATCAGGATCCCCATTTCCGCCGGGAGTTCTATCAGGTGCTATTGCCTTTGATGCAGGAAATGGGCAAAACCATTTTCGCCATTAGCCACGACGATCACTATTTTATTCATGCCGACAGGCTGCTGGAAATGCGTAACGGACAGTTGAGTGAACTGCTGGGCGATGAACGTGAAGCCGCCTCGCGTGACGCGGTGGCTCGCACAGCCTGATCCTACGTGCCGCCGGTTTTTTAGCCACCCGGCGGCACTGTTTATTGTTATTTACATAAATCAGCATCATGATTAATGATATTTCATATCATGGATTTATGATTAATGTCCGTAATAAACAAAAACAGCGCCAGGCTGCGTGATGAAGAGCGTGCGCGCCTTATCTGGCTGCTGACCACTGATAAAGCCATTATTTCAACACTGTTGGGCAAGCTTACCCTGGCTGAGCAATATGACGTCGGTACGTTAGCCGACGATATTGCTGAGGTAGGGGCGCTGGTCGCCCACCTGCCGCCTCCCGATTTAGCCGATACCCTCGAAGCATTACCTTCAGAAGAGCGTCACGCCCTGTGGCGACTGGTCGAAAGTGAAAAGCGTGGTAACGTCCTGCTTGAGGCGTCTGAAAACGTCTGGGACGACCTGATCGATGAGATGAGTGACCGCGAAATACTGGATGCGCTGCAATATCTCGATATCGATGAACAGATTTATCTGGTGCAGCATCTCCCGCGTAACCTCACTGGACGGTTGCTGGCGACGTTACCAGCCGAAGAGCGGGCGCGTGTCCGCCAGGTAATGCATTACGAGAAGAATCGCGTCGGCGCGATTATGGAGTTCGAAGTCATCACCGTGCGTCCGGACGTGACGCTGGAAGTGGTGCAACGCTACCTGCGACGGTTGGGCAAAATGCCGGAGAACACCGATAAACTCTTCGTGACCGATCGCAATAAAGTGCTGGTTGGAGAACTGACGCTAACCTGCATCCTGCTCAATGATGTGCAACGCAAAGTCAGCGAGGTGATGGAAGATGACCCGCTCACCTTTTCTCCGGACGATATCGCTGAAAACGCTGCACGTACCTTCGAACGTGACGACCTGGTCAGTGCTGCAGTCGTTGACCCTTCAGGCAAGCTGATGGGCCGCTTAACTATCGATGAGATCGTCGATGTGGTCTATGAAGAAACTGATACCGATTTGCGTCGAATGGGGGGCTTAAGCGCCGGAGAGGATGTGTTTGCGCCCGTTACCAAAGCGGTAAAAACCCGTTGGGCGTGGCTGGCCGTTAACCTCTGTACCGCCTTTATCGCCTCGCGGGTGATCGACGGTTTTGAACATACGATTTCGCAACTGGTGGCGCTGGCCTCGCTGATGCCAATTGTGGCGGGAATTGGCGGCAATACCGGGAATCAAACCATCACCATGATCGTCCGCGCGCTGGCGCTACAAAATATTCAGCCGGGGAATCTGACGTTTTTGATCCTGCGCGAAATGGGTGTTGCAGTGATTAATGGCCTCGTATGGGGCGGAATTATGGGCGGTATTACCTGGTGGCTGTACGATGACATGGCGCTCGGCGGAGTAATGACCCTGGCGATGATGCTTAATTTGTTGATGGCAGCATTAATGGGGGTCATCATTCCGATGACGATGGTGAAGCTCGGGCGCGACCCGGCGGTTGGCTCGAGCGTCATGATTACGGCTATTACCGATACCGGCGGTTTCTTTATTTTTCTCGGTCTGGCAACGCTGTTTCTGATGTAGCCGCGCGTTTGCTTCTGACGATACGTGGCAGAATGAGCATTGCCATCACCCCGGCAACCACGCCAATCGCCAGGTTGCCGGTGGATACCGTGGCAGCGACGGTCACCAGCATCACCAGCGTTTCAGTGACGGGGAGTTTCCTCAGCGTGGCGGGCTGGATGCTGTGCCAACTGAAGGTTTTTACCGCCACAATCACCATAATTCCCGCCAGCACCGACATGGGTATTTCTGCCATCACTTCGCTTAACCCAGTGACTAACAGTAGTAATACCAGTCCGGCGGCAACCGTCGAGACGCGGCTGCGTCCTTTGCCCATCTCGACGTTAACGATGGTTTGACCAATCATCGCGCACCCGGCGATGCCGCCATAAAATCCGGCCAGAATATTGGCTATCCCCAGCCCGGCACTCTCGCGATTCTTATTCGACGGCGTCACCGTCAGGTCATCCACCAGACGGGCGGTCAACAGCGACTCCATCAAACCGACAAAAGCGATACTCAGCGCGCAGGGCCAGATAATCGCCAGCGTTTGCAGGTTGAGCGGAACCAACAACTGGGTGAAACCCGGCAGGCCGCCGCTCATCGAACCTTCGTCACCGACGGTCGGTAACAGTTGCCCGCTGGTGACAGTGAACACGGTCAGCAGCACGATGGCGATAAGCGGTGCGGGGATAGCTTTAATAAACCGCGGAACCCACAGCACAATCAGCAGCGTCAGGACAAACAGCCCCCAGATGAGCGGGCTTTTCCCCCAGAAATGAGGGACCTGGGCAAAGAAAATCAAAACACCTAGTGCGTTGACAAATCCGGTCATCACGGCCGTAGGGATGAATCGCATCAGACGTGCCATTCCCAATACACCAAACAGGATCTGAATCATCCCGGCCAGCACCACTGCAGGCAGGATGTATTGCACGCCGTGTTGATGCACCATCGGACCAATCACCAGCGCAACCGATCCTGCAGCGGCGGTAACCATTGCGGGACGACCACCTAAAAAGGACATCGCCAGGCACAGTACGACGGAGGCGATCAAACTGACTTTAGGATCAACGCCTGCGATAACGGAAAACGAAATCACTTCCGGGATCAGCGCCAGGGCGGTTACCACACCGGCCAGTGTTTCGCGAACCAGCAGACGGGGTTGGCGCAGCACGGCTCGGGCCGCGTTTTCCGCGACTGCGACAGAGGAATGTTGAGTTGCAGACATAGTTACACTCAGGTCAAAAATGGCCTGATACAGCAGACCGACAGGCATCCGTGCGGTGAATAGCAAAGCGCAGCATAGTACCCGTCTGACGGACTGGTTTCCAGAAATGATTGTCAATAACCGTATAAACTATCAACGTGTTAATAACATTTTTAAAAATTAAATATAATTTATAAACAATATTTAATTATTTTTACTTAAGTGTTACCGTTGATGCCGCTCGATTTTCACCTGCATTAAAAGCAAAAAAGCGATACTAAAAGTAAGGCATTAACATTATGAAAAAAGTGACTGCCATGCTCTTCACCATGGCTGTAGGGCTGAATGTTGTCTCGATGGCGGCAAAAGCGAAAGCGGCGGAAGAGCAGGAAACGGATGTACTGTTGATTGGCGGCGGCATCATGAGCGCCACGCTGGGAACCTATTTACAGGAGCTGGAGCCGCAATGGTCAATGACCATGGTTGAGCGACTGGATGGTGTAGCGCAGGAAAGCTCAAATGGCTGGAATAACGCCGGAACGGGACACTCCGCACTGATGGAGCTGAACTACACGCCTAAAAAGGCCGACGGTAGCATCAGCATTGAAAAGGCAGTCGAAATTAACGAAGCCTTCCAGATTTCCCGCCAGTTTTGGGCCTGGCAGGTCAATAATGGCGTGATGCATGACCCGCGTTCATTTATCACCACCGTTCCGCACATGAGTTTTGTCTGGGGTGACGAGAACGTGAACTTCCTGCGTGCCCGTTATACAGCACTACAGCAGAGTACGCTGTTCCGAGGTATGCGTTATTCCGAAGACCATGAGCAGATTAAAGAGTGGGCGCCGCTGGTCATGGAAGGCCGCGATCCGCAGCAGAAAGTCGCAGCAACGCGTACCGAGATTGGTACTGACGTGAACTACGGCGAAATCACGCGCCAGTTGATTACTTCATTGCAGAAAAAGCCGAACTTTGCGCTGCAGTTGAGCACCGAAGTGCGTGGTTTTAAGCGTAATGCCGACAATAGCTGGACGGTCACGGTCGCCGATCTGAAAAATAACGAAGCGGAACATGATATCAAGGCGAAGTTTGTCTTTATCGGTGCCGGTGGCGCTGCGCTGAAGCTGTTGCAGGAAACCGACATTCCGGAAGCGAAAGGCTATGCCGGATTCCCGGTGGGCGGGCAGTTCCTGGTTGCGGACAATCCGGACGTAGTCAACCGCCACCTGGCGAAAGTGTATGGTCAGGCCTCCGTTGGCGCGCCGCCGATGTCCGTACCGCACATCGACACGCGTATCCTTGATGGCAAGCGCGTTGTGCTGTTTGGGCCATTCGCGACATTCTCCACCAAGTTCCTGAAAAACGGTTCATTGTGGGATCTGCTCAGCTCGACCACCACGTCGAACTTTATGCCGATGGTCAACGTGGGTCTGGATAACTTCGCTCTGGTGAAATATCTGGTGAGCCAGGTGATGCTCAGCGACGACGACCGTTTTGCTGCGCTGCAAGAGTACTATCCGCAGGCGAAAAAAGAAGACTGGCGTTTATGGCAGGCGGGCCAGCGTGTACAGATCATCAAAAGCGATGCGGAGAAGGGCGGCGTGTTGCGTCTGGGTACTGAAGTCGTCAGCGATAAAGAAGGCACGATTGCTGCGCTGCTGGGAGCTTCTCCGGGCGCATCAACCGCGGCACCGATCATGCTGCATCTGATGGAAAAAGTGTTTAAAGATAAAGTGGCCAGCCCCGAGTGGCAGGCGAAGCTGAAAACCATCATTCCGTCTTATGGTACTAAGCTGAACGGTAACGTTGAGGCTACGGAACAAGAGTTGCAGTACACCAGTGAGGTTCTGGGTCTGAAATATGACAAGCCGCAGGTTGCTGATGAAGCACCGAAACCACAGCTGAAACCTCAGGCACAACCGCAGCCTGAACAGAAAGCCGTCGCGGATATCGCACTGTAAATACAATGCCGGATGGCGCTGCGCTTATCCGGCCTGTTTTATGCATCTGTAGGCCGGATAAGGCGGTACGCCGCCATCCGGCACATCCTGACTTAGCGCGCGACTGCGTCTTGAATTTTATCTTCTGCTTTCCAGATACGGTATTTAACGTCCACGTTTTCCGGGGTGTAGACCACAATCGGCAGCTTGCTGTTGTAACGGAGCATGCCGTCATCACCCAGATACGCAGTAATGAATTTCTTCTCTTTCTTACCGTCCGGGCAGGCCATCATGGTTGAAACCGGAGATGTGACTTTGTCGAAGACGTAGTAGTCATATCCCCAACCTTCCAGCGTTTTGCTGTCCAGTTCGCCACCCAGGCGGTGTTGGTTGCAGTCAACTTCCAGCGTTTGTCCGATCAGCAGTTCTACTTTCAGAGTAGATTCATCTTTCTCAGGAGTAAGCTGGATAACCTGGCGCTTCATACCCTTTTCCGCCTTAGGATAAGGGGCGACTTTTTCCAGCGGCTGAGCGGCGGTATCGTTACTGGCAGCCCATGCAGAGGTGCTGGCAAAGGCGGCGAAAAGTACGGCAGGGACAATTGTCTTCATCTTATTGTTCACAGTGTTTCCTTTCTTCTGTCTTTTGAACGAGTCAGGGGCAGGTTAACATATTCGCATCATCAATTAATCTGTATTTACTTATATTTTAAGTGTATCCAGCAATAGTTTACGTTCAATGTAGCGATATATTCTAAGAATCATCTTAAACATGAGATTATTATCTTAATATTGAATCGCTATATACGTGGCTATATAACTCATTGAAATGTGAGCAAAAGCGCATTTTTTCCCGCCAACTCAACACTCCTTTGATCCGGCAACAGCATTTACCCCAATTGGGGTATGCACCTCTAACACATCCTGAAATATCTTACGGCTAAAAATAACTACTCATAAATAGTGCAGTTTTTTATGTCGTTCAACCCGCCGAGGGAGGGCGTCATTATGGAAGGACAATGTCATGGTTGATTTATCCCGTCGAGGCATGTTGACAGGCAGTTGGCGAAACGCCAGCGCAGGGATCCGTCCGCCGTGGAGCAAGGAAGACTCTCACTTTCTGGCCCATTGCCTCCGTTGTGACGCCTGCATCCAGGCGTGCGAAACCGACATCCTGCAGCGAGGCCAGGGTGGTTACCCGAGCGTAAATTTCAAACACGGCGAGTGCAGCTTTTGCTATGCCTGCGCAGAAGCCTGTCCCGAATCACTTTTTCTTCCGCGCCACACCAGGGCATGGGATCTGAACTTTACGATTGGGGAAAACTGTCTCGCACATCAGTCCGTTGAATGTCACCGCTGTCAGGATAGCTGTGAGCCCATGGCAATAACCTTTCGCCCCACGCTGTCCGGCATTTATCAGCCGCAGCTCGACAATCAGGACTGTAACGGATGTGGCGCCTGTGTCGCTATCTGCCCGGTATCAGCCATTAACGCGGAGTACAACCATGGACAATAACTGGCAGGTCTGCAGCCTGGTCGTTCAGGCCAAAAGCCAGCATATCAACGATATCGCCACGCAGTTGCGTTCCTTTCCCGGTTGCGAAGTTGCCCTCAGCGATGTGGAAAGTGGTCAGTTGATTGTGGTGGTGGAAGCTGATCAAAGTGAAACGCTAATGAAAACAATTGAGTCAGTGCGCAACGTTGCGGGCGTGCTGGCGGTGTCGCTGGTTTATCACCAGCAGGATGAGCAAGGTGAGGAAACACCATGAAACTCAGTCGTCGTAGCTTTATGAAAGCTAACGCCGTTGCGGCCGCTGCGGCGGCTGCCGGGTTAAGCGTGCCGGGCGTTGCCCGCGCGGTAGTCGGTCAGCAAGAAGCCATCAAATGGGACAAAGCCCCGTGCCGTTTTTGCGGGACGGGCTGCGGCGTATTGGTCGGAACGCAGCAAGGGCGTGTTGTGGCATGCCAGGGCGATCCGGATGCGCCGGTTAACCGTGGGCTTAACTGCATCAAAGGTTACTTCCTGCCGAAAATCATGTACGGAAAAGACCGTTTAACGCAGCCGATGCTGCGCATGAAAGACGGCAAATATCATAAAGAAGGTGAGTTCACCCCGATTAGCTGGGACCAGGCTTTTGACGTGATGGAAGAGAAATTCAAAACGTCGATGAAAGAGAAAGGCCCGGAATCTATCGGCATGTTCGGCTCTGGCCAGTGGACGATTTGGGAAGGTTATGCCGCTGCCAAATTGTTTAAAGCGGGTTTCCGTTCCAATAACATCGACCCGAACGCACGTCACTGCATGGCCTCAGCGGTAGTCGGCTTTATGCGTACCTTCGGTATGGATGAACCGATGGGCTGCTATGACGATATCGAACATGCAGACGCCTTCGTCCTGTGGGGCGCGAATATGGCAGAGATGCACCCGATCCTGTGGTCGCGCATCACCAACCGTCGTCTGTCCGATCCTAACGTCAACGTCGCGGTTCTCTCCACTTTCCAGCACCGCAGCTTTGAGCTGGCGGATAACGGTATGGTCTTCACGCCGCAAACCGATCTGGTGATCCTCAACTACATCGCGAACTACATCATTCAAAACAATGCGATTAACCAGGATTTCTTTAGCAAGCACGTCAACCTGCGTAAAGGCGTGACGGACATCGGCTACGGTCTGCGTCCGACCCATCCGCTGGAAAAAGCGGCGAAAAACCCGGGATCCGATGCCTCTGAACCGATGAGCTTTGAGGATTACAAAGCCTTCGTTGCTGAGTACACGCTGGATAAAACCGCCGAAATGACCGGCGTACCAAAAGATCAGCTGGAACAGCTGGCGCAGCTGTATGCCGATCCGAAGAAAAAAGTCATCTCCTACTGGACGATGGGCTTTAACCAGCACACCCGCGGTGTATGGGCCAACAACCTGGTCTATAACCTGCACTTGCTGACTGGCAAAATCTCCCAGCCAGGCTGCGGCCCGTTCTCTCTGACCGGCCAGCCTTCCGCCTGCGGCACCGCGCGTGAAGTCGGTACATTCTCCCATCGTCTGCCTGCGGACATGGTGGTGACAAACGAAAAACACCGCGATATCTGCGAGAAGCACTGGAATATTCCGTCAGGGACCATTCCGGCAAAAATCGGTCTGCACGCCGTGGCGCAAGACCGCGCGCTGAAAGATGGCAAGCTCAATGTCTACTGGGCGATGTGTACCAACAACATGCAGGCTGGTCCGAACATCAATGAGGAGCGTATGCCGGGCTGGCGCGATCCGCGCAACTTCATCATTGTCTCCGATCCGTACCCGACGGTCAGCGCCTTGTCTGCTGACCTGATCCTGCCGACTGCGATGTGGGTAGAGAAAGAAGGTGCCTACGGTAACGCTGAACGCCGTACACAGTTCTGGCGTCAGCAGATTAAAGCACCGGGCGAATCGAAGTCGGATCTGTGGCAACTGGTGCAGTTCTCTCGTCGCTTCAAAACAGAAGAAGTGTGGCCCGAAGAGCTGCTGGCACAAAAGCCGGAGCTGCGTGGCAAAACGCTGTATGACGTGCTGTTTGCCACGCCAGCAGTGACAAAATTCCCGGTGACTGAACTGGCTGAAGATCAACTGAATGATGAATCCCGCGAGCTGGGCTTCTATCTGCAAAAAGGGTTGTTCGAAGAGTACGCCTGGTTTGGTCGCGGCCACGGGCATGACCTTGCGCCATTTGACGATTACCACAAAGCCCGCGGTTTACGCTGGCCGGTCGTTGAAGGCAAAGAGACCCAGTGGCGCTACAGCGAAGGCAACGACCCTTACGTGAAAGCAGGTGAAAGCTACAAGTTCTACGGTAAACCGGACGGTAAAGCGGTTATCTTCGCGCTGCCGTTTGAGCCTGCTGCTGAAGCGCCGGATAAAGAATATGACCTGTGGCTATCCACCGGACGTGTTCTGGAACACTGGCATACCGGCAGTATGACGCGTCGTGTGCCTGAACTGCACCGCGCTTTCCCGGAAGCTGTGCTGTTCATCCACCCGCTGGATGCAAAAGCACGCGATCTGCGTCGTGGCGATAAGGTCAAAGTGATTTCCCGTCGTGGCGAAGTGATTTCGATTGTTGAAACACGCGGTCGTAACCGTCCGCCGCAGGGGCTGGTGTACATGCCGTTCTTCGACGCCGCACAGCTGGTGAACAACCTGACGCTGGATGCGACGGATCCGCTCTCAAAAGAGACGGATTTCAAGAAGTGCGCAGTGAAACTGGCGAAGGTGTAACGCGTTATGTCCCGGTCAGCAAAACCCCAAAATGGCCGCCGCCGCTTTCTGCGCGATATGGTTCGCGCAGCGGGCGGGCTGGCCGTCGTTGGCGTGGCGCTGGGGTTGCAACAACAAACCGCACGCGCAACCGGCGTGCGGTTGCGCCCGCCAGGTGCACTGAGCGAGGAGGCATTTGCCAGCGCTTGCGTACGTTGCGGTCAGTGCGTTCAGGCATGTCCGTATGACACGCTGAAGCTGGCGACGCTGGCCTCCGGGCTGGCGGCTGGTACGCCATATTTCATTGCCCGTGATATTCCCTGCGAAATGTGTGAGGACATTCCATGCGCCAAAGTCTGCCCCAGCGGCGCGTTGGACAGAGAAATTGAATCCATTGACGATTCGCGTATGGGGCTGGCGGTACTGCTGGATCACGAAAACTGCCTCAACTATCAGGGATTACGCTGTGACGTTTGCTATCGCGAGTGCCCGAAAATCGATGAGGCGATCACCCTGGAGCTGGACCGTAACATGCGTACCGGCAAGCATGCGCGGTTTATTCCTACCGTGCACAGCGATGCCTGTACCGGCTGTGGGAAATGCGAAAAAGTCTGCGTACTGGAGCAGCCAGCAATAAAAGTGCTGCCGTTGTCGCTGGCGAAAGGGGAGTTAGGACACCATTACCGCTTCGGTTGGCTGGAGGGGAACAATGGCAAATCGTAAACGTGATGCCGGGCGTGAAGCGCAGGCAAAAAAAGGATGGTGGAAGAGTCATCGTTGGCTGCTGCTGCGTCGTCTGAGTCAGTTTCTGATACTGGCGATGTTCCTTAGCGGCCCGTGGCTTGGTGTTTGGATTCTGCATGGCAACTACAGTAGCAGCCTGTTGCTGGACGCTATCCCGTTCACCGATCCGCTGATTACTCTGCAAAGCCTGGCCAGCGGGCATCTGCCAGCGACGGTGGCGTTAACGGGGGCAGCCATCATTACGGTGCTGTATGCCCTGGCCGGTAAGCGACTGTTTTGCAGTTGGGTTTGTCCTATGAACCCGGTCACCGATTTAGCCAGCTGGTTGCGCAGAAGGTTTGACCTGAATCAGTCTGCGACCCTGCCGCGCCATATACGGTACGTCCTGCTGGTGGTCATTCTGGTTGGTTCAGCGCTGACTGGTACGCTGCTGTGGGAGTGGATAAACCCGGTTTCTTTGCTGGGACGTAGCCTGGTAATGGGATTCGGTAGCGGAGCGTTGCTGATCCTCGCGCTGTTTTTATTTGATTTACTGGTCGTTGAGCATGGCTGGTGCGGGCATCTCTGCCCACTGGGTGCGCTGTATAGCGTGGTGGGAAGTAAAGGTGCATTAACCGTTTCGGCAAAAGAACGTAACAGATGTAACCGCTGTATGGATTGTTTTCATGTTTGCCCGGAACCGCATGTGCTACGTGCGCCGGTGCTGGATGAGCAAAGTCCGGTGCAGGTAACCAGTCGCGATTGCATGGCCTGCGGTCGCTGTGTGGATGTCTGTTCTGAGGATGTTTTTACAATAACAACACGATGGAGTTCGGGAGCGAAATCATGAAAAGCCATGACCTGATTAAAGCGCTGAGTCAATGGATGGCCGCGCTGGCCTTGCTAGTCAGTGGGGCAGTTTGGGCTGCAAACGGAGTGGATCTGAGCCAGTCACCGGAAGTCTCAGGAACACAGGAAGGGGCGATTCGCATGCCGAAAGAGCAAGTGCGTATGCCGCTGAACTATGTGAATCAGCCGCCGATGGTTCCGCACAGCGTTGAAGGATATCAGGTGACGACTAACACCAACCGCTGCCTGCAATGCCACGGTGTGGAAAGCTATCGTACCACCGGTGCGCCGCGCATCAGTCCGACGCACTTTATGGATAGCGACGGCAAGGTATTGGCTGAAGTCGCGCCGCGTCGTTATTTCTGTCTGCAATGTCACGTTCCGCAGGCTGACGCCGCGCCGATTGTTGAAAATACCTTCACCCCCTCGAAAGGTTACGGGAAATAAGAGGTCATTATGGAAAATTCTAACCGTAAACCAGGCTGGATTAAGCGCGTCTGGCAATGGTGGCGTCGCCCCAGCCGTCTGGCGCTCGGCACGCTGTTGTTAATCGGCTTTGTGGGCGGCATTATTTTCTGGGGCGGCTTTAATACCGGTATGGAAAAGGCCAATACAGAAGAGTTCTGCATTAGCTGTCACGAAATGCGCAATACGGTGTACCAGGAATACATGGAAACCGTACACTACAACAACCGCAGTGGTGTGCGAGCGACTTGCCCTGATTGCCATGTCCCACACGAGTGGGGCCCGAAAATGATCCGTAAGATCAAGGCCAGTAAAGAGCTGTACGCGAAAGCACTGGGGTTAATAGATACACCGCAGAAATTTGAAGATCATCGTTTAACGATGGCGCAAAATGAGTGGCGGCGTATGAAAGATAACAATTCGCAAGAGTGTCGAAACTGTCACAACTTCGAGTTTATGGATTTAACCGCCCAGAAAGGCGTCGCGGCCAAAATGCACGACCAGGCCGTGAAAGACGGGCAAACCTGTATTGACTGCCATAAAGGGATAGCGCACAAACTGCCTGATATGCGCGAAGTCAAACCGGGCTTTTAACAGGATGTAGATAACCAGGTATGCTTGAAGCCAGAGAATTACTTTGCGAGCGGGATGACAGAATACTGTTCAGCGAGTTGTCATTTCGCGTCAACGCAGGGGAATGGGTACAAATTACCGGCAGCAACGGCGCAGGGAAAACCACTCTGCTGCGGTTGCTTACCGGGCTGGCGCGTCCCGACGCAGGGGAGGTTTGCTGGCAAGAGCAACCGCTGCATCACGTGCGGGACAGCTACCATCAGCAACTACTGTGGATTGGACATCAGCCGGGGATAAAAACCCGGCTTTCGGCGTTGGAGAACCTGCGTTTCTTCCATCATGACGGCGACATCGCGCAGTGTCTGGCTGCGCTGGCGCAGGCGGGACTTGCCGGATATGAAGATATCCCAGTGAACCAACTTTCCGCCGGACAACAGCGGCGCGTGGCGCTGGCCCGTTTGTGGCTGACCCGCGCCCGACTGTGGATCCTCGATGAACCCTTTACCGCCATTGATGTTAACGGCGTTGAGCGACTGACTCAGCGTATGGCGCAGCATACGGAGCAGGGCGGTATTGTTATTCTCACCACCCACCAACCGCTCAATGTTGAAACCGATAAAGTGCGACGTATTGCGCTGACCAGTGAGAGGGCAACGCAATGATGTGGCGAATCTTTCGTTTAGAACTGCGAGTTGCGTTTCGTCATAGTGCGGAAATTGCTAATCCTTTATGGTTCTTCCTGATTGTTATTACGCTGTTCCCCCTGAGTATTGGGCCGGAGCCACAGCTGCTGGCGCGCATAGCGCCGGGCATCATCTGGGTTGCGGCGCTACTGGCGTCATTGCTGGCGCTGGAACGGCTATTTCGTGATGACTTACAGGATGGCAGCCTTGAGCAACTGATGCTGCTGCCGTTACCGCTACCGGCCGTGGTGCTGGCGAAAGTGATGGCGCACTGGGTCGTGACAGGTCTGCCGCTGCTGATCCTCTCGCCGCTGGTGGCGCTGTTGCTGGGCATGGATATGTACGGCTGGAAAATTATGGCGCTGACCTTGTTACTCGGAACGCCGACGCTGGGTTTTCTCGGCGCGCCGGGCGTAGGGTTGACGGTGGGCTTAAAGCGCGGCGGCGTGCTGTTAAGCGTGCTGGTACTTCCGCTCACCATACCCTTACTGATTTTTGCGACCGCCGCGATGGATGCGGCTTCTATGCACTTACCGGTTGAAGGGTACATGGCGATTCTGGGTGCGTTGCTGGTCGGCAGCGCCACGTTAAGCCCGTTTGCCACAGCCGCGGCGTTACGGATAAGCGTGCAGTAACGAGAATTAGATGTGCAGGCCGGGCAAGGCGCTCCGGCACAACGGATTTTAATTTATGGAGTCTGGTGACTGAACTATGTGGAAAACACTTCATCAATTGGCGATGCCCCCTCGGCTCTATCAGATCTGTGGCTGGTTTATCCCGTGGCTGGCGATTGCCAGCGCGGTGGTACTGATAACGGGATGGGTCTGGGGCTTTGGTTTTGCGCCTGCAGACTATCAGCAGGGGCAGAGCTATCGCATTATTTATCTGCACGTTCCGGCGGCAATCTGGTCGATGGGCATTTACGCCTCGATGGCCGTTGCCGCGTTTATCGGCCTGGTCTGGCAGATGAAAATGGCCAATCTGGCGCTGGCTGCGATGGCGCCGATTGGTGCAGTGTTTACCTTTATTGCGCTGGTGACAGGTTCCGCATGGGGCAAACCGATGTGGGGAACCTGGTGGGTTTGGGATGCCCGACTCACCTCTGAACTGGTGCTGCTGTTTCTCTACGTTGGCGCCATTGCGCTGTGGCATGCCTTTGATGACCGCCGTCTGGCAGGTCGTGCCGCCGGTATTCTGGTGCTGATTGGCGTGGTCAACTTACCGATTATCCACTACTCGGTTGAGTGGTGGAATACGCTGCATCAGGGTTCTACCCGCATGCAGCAAAGCATAGATCCGGCGATGCGTACGCCGCTGCGTCTGGCGATCGTCGGCTACCTGTTACTGTTTGTCACGCTGGCGCTGATGCGCATGCGTAACCTGATTTTGATGATGGAAAAACGCCGCCCGTGGGTGAGCGAACTGATCTTAAAAAGAGGCCGCCAATGACCCCTGCATTTGCATCATGGAGTGATTTTTTCGCGATGGGCGGCTACGCCTTGTATGTCTGGCTTGCCGTAGCGATGAGCGTTATCCCGCTGGTGGTGCTGGTAGTGCATTCCACGTTACAGCATCGCGCAATTTTACGCGGTGTAGCGCAGCAGCGGGCGAGAGAAGCACGTATGCGTGCGGCGCAAGTGCAACGGGAGGCGGCGTGAATATTCGACGTAAAAATCGGTTATGGATAGCCTGTGCGGTACTGGCGGGTCTGGCTTTGACCATTACGCTGGTGCTTTATGCGCTGCGTTCCAATATTGACCTGTTCTATACGCCGGGAGAGATACTCTACGGTAAGCGCGAAACGCAGCAGATGCCTGAAGTCGGTCAGCGTCTGCGCGTGGGCGGTATGGTGATGCCCGGTAGCGTAAAGCGCGATCCGCAGTCATTAAAGGTGAATTTCAGCATCTATGACGCCGAAGGTGTGGTGGATGTAACCTATGAAGGTATTCTGCCGGATCTGTTCCGCGAAGGGCAGGGTGTTGTTGTTCAGGGCGAACTGGACGAGGGAAATCATGTACAGGCCAAAGAGGTTCTGGCCAAACATGATGAAAATTACACCCCGCCAGAAGTTGAAAAAGCGATGCAGGAAAACCATCGTCGTCCGGAAAGCGTGTATAAGGATAAAACGTCATGATGCCTGAAATTGGCAATGCGCTGTTGTGCCTTGCGCTAGGCGTGGCGTTACTGCTGTCGGTCTATCCGCTGTGGGGCGTAGCGCGCGGCGATGTACGGATGATGGCTTCCGCGCGGCCCTTTGCCTGGGTGTTGTTTATCTGTGTGATGGGCGCGTTCCTGATTCTGGTCAACGCCTTCGTGGTTAATGACTTTACCGTCACCTACGTTGCCAGCAACTCCAATACCCAGCTTCCGGTCTGGTATCGGGTGGCAGCAACCTGGGGCGCGCATGAAGGCTCTCTGCTGCTGTGGGTACTGTTGATGAGCGGCTGGACGTTCGCCGTTGCGGCATTCAGCCAGCGTATGCCGCTGGACATCGTCGCCCGCGTGCTGGCGGTGATGGGGATGGTCAGCGTTGGCTTTCTGCTGTTTATTCTGTTTACCTCCAATCCATTTGCCCGTACGTTGCCCAACTTCCCTATTGAAGGGCGCGACCTGAACCCGCTGTTGCAGGATCCGGGGCTGATTTTCCATCCGCCGTTGCTGTACATGGGGTATGTCGGTTTCTCCGTGGCCTTTGCGTTTGCGATTGCCGCGTTGATGAGTGGCCGACTGGACAGTACCTTCGCCCGTTTTTCGCGTCCGTGGACGCTGGCGGCGTGGGTGTTCCTGACGCTGGGTATTGTGCTCGGTTCCGCCTGGGCCTATTACGAGCTGGGCTGGGGCGGCTGGTGGTTCTGGGATCCAGTTGAAAATGCCTCGTTTATGCCATGGCTGGTGGGAACGGCGCTGATGCACTCGTTGTCGGTCACCGAACAGCGTGCCAGCTTTAAAGCCTGGACGCTGCTGCTGTCAATCTGCGCATTCTCGCTTTGCCTGTTGGGGACTTTCCTGGTGCGCTCCGGCGTGCTGGTGTCGGTGCATGCTTTTGCCTCCGATCCGTCGCGCGGGATGTTTATTCTGGCCTTTATGGTATTAGTGATTGGCGGCTCCCTGCTGCTGTTTGCGGTTCGCGGTCACAAGGTCCGCTCACGGGTAAACAACGCGCTGTGGTCGCGTGAATCTCTGCTGTTGGGCAACAACGTTCTGCTTATTGCCGCCATGCTGGTGGTGCTATTGGGTACGCTGCTGCCGTTGGTGCACAAACAGCTGGGGCTGGGCAGCATTTCGATTGGCGAGCCGTTCTTCAACACCATGTTTACCTGGCTGATGGCACCGTTCGCGCTGTTGCTGGGAATAGGGCCATTAGTGCGCTGGGGCCGTGACCGACCGCGTAAACTGAAAACGTTACTGATTATCGCGTTTGTCACCACGCTTGTTATATCGCTGCTGCTGCCGTGGCTGTTTGAGGATCGCATTGCCGCTATGACGGTGGTGGGTCTGGCGATGGCATGCTGGATATTCGTGCTGGCGGTGTCCGAAGCGTTCCTGCGAGTTTCCCGCGGAACGAAGTTAACACCAAGCTATTGGGGCATGGTGTCGGGCCACGTTGGGCTGGCGATTACTATTGTCGGTATTGCCTTTAGCCAGAACTACAGTGTTGAACGCGATGTGCGCATGAAGGCAGGTGATAGCGTCAGTATCCATAACTATCAGTTCACGTTCCGCGAAGTGAAAGATATTACCGGACCTAACTACCGGGGCGGTGTCGCCATTATTGGCGTTACCCGAGATGGTAAACCAGAAGCTACGCTGCATGCGGAAAAACGCTTCTATAACAGCACCAGTTCGATGATGACTGAAGCGGCAATTGACGGCGGATTCACACGCGATCTGTACGCTGCGCTGGGTGAAGAACTGGATAACGGCGCATGGGCTGTGCGTCTGTACTACAAACCGTTTATTCGCTGGATTTGGGCCGGAGGATTGCTGATGGCGCTGGGCGGATTGTTCTGCCTGTTTGATCCACGCTATCGTCAGCGCACGCGTCCTCGCGCCGCGGTGCAAAAAAATGCGTCGGAGGCTGTATGAAGCGCAACGCACTGTTAATTCCGTTTATTATTTTTCTGATCATTGCGGCGGCGCTGCTGTGGCAGCTGGCGCGTAACGCTCAGGGGGACGATCCCACTAATCTGGAGTCGGCGCTGATCGGCAAACCCGTTCCGACATTCCGCCTCGAATCGCTGGAAAATCCGGGGCAGCATTATCAGGCCGATGTGCTGACCCAGGGCAAACCGGTACTGCTGAACGTCTGGGCGACCTGGTGTCCGACCTGTCGCGCCGAACATCAGTACCTGAATCAGCTGTCTGCGCAGGGCGTGCGGGTAGTGGGGCTGAACTATAAAGACGATCGTCAGAAAGCCATTGTCTGGCTGAAAGAGCTGGGCAATCCTTACTCATTAAGCCTGTTTGACGGCGACGGTATGCTTGGTCTGGATCTTGGCGTGTACGGTGCGCCGGAGACGTTCCTGATCGACGGGAAAGGTATTATTCGCTATCGCCATGCCGGCGATTTGAATGCCAGGGTGTGGGAGAGCGAGATCAAACCGTTGTGGGATAAGTACAGTAGGGAGGCTGCGCAATGAGATTTTTACTGGGCCTGCTGATGCTGGTTATCTCGGGATCCGCCCTTGCGACCATCGATGTGATGCAGTTTAAGGATGAAGCGCAGGAGCAGCAGTTCCGTCAGCTTACCGAACAGTTGCGCTGTCCTAAATGTCAGAACAACAGTATTGCCGATTCTAACTCGATGATTGCCACCGACCTGCGTCAGAAAGTGTACGAACTGATGCAGGAAGGAAAAAGTCAGAAAGAGATTGTCGACTACATGGTGGCCCGCTACGGCAATTTCGTCACTTACGATCCGCCGTTGACGCCGCTTACTGTACTTTTGTGGGTGATGCCGGTGGTTGCGATTGGTCTGGGTGGCTGGATTATTTTCGCCCGTACTCGCCGACGTGTCCGGGTAAAACAGGAAGAGTTTCCTGATGACGTTATCCCGGATGGCAAGCGCGGTGGGTTCGGGTTGTTTGTGCCCGGCATCGTGGTGGCGCTGGGGGTTGGCGCAGTGAGCTATTATGAAACCGGCAACTATAAGCAGGTTCAGATCTGGCAACAGGCCACCGCTCAGGCACCTATGCTGTTGGAGCGGGCGTTGGATCCAAAAGCTGATCCGCTCAATGAAGAAGATATGACGCGTCTGGCGTTGGGTTTGCGCACTCGCTTACAAGCCGATCCTGCCAACGTTGAAGGTTGGATCATGCTTGGGCGCATTGGCATGGTACTTGGTAACGCCAGTACGGCCACTGAAGCCTATGCCAATGCTTATCGACTGGATCCGAAAAACAGCGATGCTGCGCTGGGCTATGCGGAAGCGCTGACCCGTTCTTCCGATCCTGACGATAACCGTCGGGGAGGGGAGCTGCTACGCCAGTTGGTACGCGGCGAACATGCCAACGTGCGGGTTCTCAGCATGTATGCGTTTAACGCTTTTGAACAGCAGCGCTTTGGCGAGGCGGTTGCGGCATGGGAGATGATGCTGAAATTATTACCGGCCAATGATACCCGTCGGGCGGTGATAGAACGCAGCATTAAGCAGGCGATGGAGCAGCTAACGCCGCAGGAGAAGTAAGAGTGGAAGATGCCGGATGGCGACGCAAAGCGTCTTATCCGGCCTACTGATGCACGTGACTTGTAGGCCCGATAAGCGTAGCGCTATCGGGCAATATCTGATTACTGCATGCCGCGTGTTTGTAAAAATAGAATGGTGGCAGCTACACGAGAACGCACGTTGAGTTTGCGCAGCAGATTGCGAATATGCACCTTCACCGTCTGTTCAGAAATATTCAGCACTGATGCAATCTGTTTGTTCGACAGCCCCTGAGCAAGTTCATGTAACACATCCAGTTCGCGTTCGGTGAGAACGCTGAATGGGTCTTCCTGAGCGCCAAACAGGTCGCGCTCGCGCAAATATTCGCTGACGCGGGTACTAAAGGCTTTACCACCTTTGGCACCACTGCGAATAGCCTCCAGCAGGACTTCAGGATCGCTGTCTTTAAGTAAATAACCATCCGCGCCGGCATCAATTAGAGCGTACACATCGTTGGCGGCATCCGATACGGTAAGAATAATAATTTGCGCGGTGACGCCATCCCGACGCAGCGCATTCAGGGTATCCAGTCCGCTCATCCCTTTCATATTGAGATCCAGTAGGATCACATCAAGGTCCAGGCGGTTTGCCAGGTCGATAGCGCTGGCACCATCACCCGCTTCCGCGACTACGTTAAAGGCGGGATCAAGTTGCAATAATTGACTAATTCCTCGCCGCATCAGTGGGTGGTCGTCAACAATCAGCACCCGAAAAGGCGTTGCTTCAGGCATACTATTCTCCTGAGTTTTTATTAGTATCATTATTGTTTTCAGCGCATCAATCGTCCAGATTCATCACGCTGATGAGAGGATAAATTTTACCCCAATTTGTGCATGGGTAAGTAGTAAAACCTGTACTGAAAGCCGTAGTAATACTCAGGAATGATGAATCTCAGACATAAAAAACCAGCCCTAAGGTTGTTTTTTCGGGGATTTTTGGTCGGCACGAGAGGATTTGAACCTCCTACCCCCGACACCCCATGACACCGCTTATGAAACACTGAGAGCCGCGCCATTGCTGGTTCTAATTGCTATTTGCATGTGTAAACAAACAGTGCTTTTATGCCAAAATCTGCTCTATATACATCAATAGGTTAGGGGACGTTTCTCCCATGTTGTTTAGATGCTTTAGATCAGATTAGACCTTTATGTTTCTAAAAAGGAGCTTAATAACATTGAAACTATAACCTTCCTTATAACAAAGTCATGTCTGGAAATGGTGCATTTGGTGGGTTAGCAAGCACTTTACCAATGGCATTTAAGACGGGAATCAAGGTATAGATAATATTTGAGTCTTTTGGAACACCATAGATGAATTCTTGGAATTCATAACGCTTATCAACAAAGTAGTTCCTAATAGTGTCAAGGAATTGCAATAGATCCGTAGCGGTCTGGATCGTGTTACATGTTTGCAAAATCTCTTGTGTGACACATTTTTTTTGTGTGTCGCTAAGTGCATTGAAAAGCTTTTTTAAGTTGTGCGTTTTATGTTCTTCAAGAAGATCTAGGCGTGAATGCCAATTAGTCACGCGGTTTTCATCATCGAATTCAGCTTTTGTAGCCTGGCCATTTTCGATGGTGAAATCGTAAGGCGCAGGAATTCTTTTGACCAAGAATGCTTTAAAATAAAGCTCAATCGCTAAAGTTGCGTTGGTATAAAGGACATTCCGTCTAACATCGTGTACGTCTAGATAGCCATTATTAAGGCTATTTACCACTTCACGAAATGCATTGGCTGTATTGGCAATTTGCTGCGGTTCAACAAAGATTGTTGAGTCAAGACCGGGATTTTCGTAAATTTTAGACTTACGTTTAGACATTTAACTTTAGCTCCGTGTGAAAAAAAGTCAATATCATCATATATATGCACTTCCCTTAATATAGTGATGTCGGTCTTAAACGACGCAGATCATCGTTGAGAAGTAAATATTGATATGTACACTGTCTACTCCCTGCACCATAAATTAAATTTAGTTATGTGTGATAGCCTTACTCAGACTTGGTCTGAGTAACATAAATGAGTGGCTCACAACTTTTAACCGGCTCTAATTTCCCCATGTGGGTTGAGACGCTGGGGTCCCTGCCTGATAATGTTGTATCAATGGCTCCCGAAGGGGGATACGTTAAATGGGACGGCACACAATAGGTTCATGATGCAGAGGCGGAAAAAGCATTTTTTCAGGGACAGGCTGCGCAGGAAAAAGCAAAACAATGCCGGGGCTGGTTAGAATCGGCATTGTTCATACCTCAATTAAAAATTATTTACCTATAAGAGAGACCTTTAATCTTCTTAATAAAGTAATTAAATCTTTTCTTCCGAATAGTTTAAATAGATTAAACCAGCGGTTCTTACCCAGGTAATTTAGTTTTATTAATTTAGGGTTGTAATGATAGCACATTATAAAAACACCCTGATCGTCATCAACTATATTATTTCTGAGTGTTTTTATTTGACACTGACAAACCAGTTTGTAAAACTCTTTCCATTTCTTTTGTGTTGCTACAATTGCCCCACCAATAATATAGGAACGATTGTTAATCATGTGGTCAAAAACCTGATGGATAGTTTTGACGGTCAAACCTTTTTTAACTGTAAAGAAATTTACTTTGTTGCGGTCAAAAGGATAGTCCCATCGAGATAACCCTCTGGTTACGTCTGCACTACGACAGTAACCAAAGTCAACCCATGCAACCATATCATCATTCACAAGATTTAACTCTATAGCTCTGTTTACAAAATATGTTTTTAGATTGCAAACCAGTGCATAGTCTGGGGACCAGTATTCGGGATTTATCAACTGGCGAGTTTCAAGTTTGCTAATGAACTCATTATCTTTTTGAATTCGTGCAATTCTTTTTTTTATGCTTTGAAATTTCTTATTAATATCTAAAGCCACTACAACAGTGTTTTTCCCATTTCTAATTGCTTCAATTTTGGGTTTAAGTTCACTGGATGTAAAAATGACCATGTCATTATCCAATTTAGACAGATTTTCAAAGTACTGAATATAGGTATCAGCTGTTCTCTCTAAGTGAGGAGAGAAACCTTTATTACTCGTCCAGTCTCCTCGTCCTATATCGAAAAATGCTGTAACAATGGTAATAGAAGAGTTCATTTTTAAGCAATCCGTGTTTTATACCTATCCAATAACTACAAGAATGTTGAATACATATTTTTTGATATCAGTCACATGGAAACATTCTATCAGTATCAACATGAGGCGGGAAGGATCATGTGATATTAAAACTGATAAGCAACGGATATACAAAATAACTGGTTGTTGCAAAGGATTGTTCAATGGTGAATAATTTTCATTGATATTATTTTTTTTGAAATTGTCGTTTTGTTCCAATATATGATAACCATAGGTTACTGAATCATATTAAGCAGTGTTCCTTTGCCGATATTTGGCGTAATAACGGAAATCATTAAAGATGACCTGGCTGGCCAATTGATGGTGAACTGTAACAAGAGTTGCCGCAACCACACCGTATGCAAGAGCATGATTGCGGCCGACTGGCGAACGTTCGATAGTGCGAGTATTGAATGATTGCCAGTCACGGCGGATTGTACTTAAGCAATATGACGGTTCAAGGCGTTTAATCTGAAACTAGCCACATATCAGCCTCTTCAAACATTTCCTGAACAGTACGGCTTATCTGCTCCTTCTCATGTTTGCTGGCGTCAGTGTTGATCGCCGGTAGTGTCATCATCGGTTTAACCCGAACATCAGCATCGGGGAAGATCCGCTGAACCCTCATTCGTCAATTCTCCCAGAATGATATCTTTTGCTCCGGGCAAACCATCAAAATTCCTTTTGTCATAAACGAGTTCCACGAACATTGCTTGTAGCCTTTTGCTGGATGTATATACAGTATTTATACTGTGTTTTTATCCGGTATTCAAGAGGGGTTAATTGATGCCACCACACAGCGGTTTGTCCAGGAACTGAGCAAGGTTAACTGGAACTGGACGATGAAGCAGCCTAACGAATGGATCGAGTAGTATGTGACAACATTCCGCGATGTATCAACGCAGGAAGGGGAGAACCGTACCTTTCAGCTGTTCAATCCAAACGGAGGACTATAGCCATGGGCTTCCCTTCACCTGTCAATGATTACGTTGAAACAAGGATCTCCCTCGATCAGCAGCTAATCAGCCAGCCCGCAGCGACTTATTTCATACGGGCATCGCGTTCACATTTCAGGGAAGGGATAATCCAGGGGGCGCTACTTGTTGTGGATGCGTCGCTTTCAGCCTGTGATGGTTCGCTGCTGATATGCGCGATAGATGGGGAATTCAGGATCAAGTGATACCGAACTCACCCTCAGCCCCACCTGATAAATCTGGAGAACGGGAGAAGGGAAGCGCTGTCAGAAGATGGTGATGGCTACAATTCCTCACACGCAATATTTGGAGTTATCACGTACATCATTAATGATGCCAGGAACGCGGAGCGCTCAGAAAACAGGCATAAAAAAACCAGCCGTAACAGGCTGGTTTTTCGAGGATTTTTGGTCGGCACGAGAGGATTTGAACCTCCGACCCCCGACACCCCATGACGGTGCGCTACCAGGCTGCGCTACGTGCCGACGCTATGGCTGCTAATACTACTGCTTTCCGCTACGAATGCAAGAGCATGTCTCGCTAACTGATTTATAATTAATCAGTTAGCAATAAATCGCTTCTCATCCGTCAGAACCTGTAACAGCAGACTTAGCTGCGGTTTCTGATCTTTTATTTTCTCGCCGCGCAAATTATAGGTCTGATAATTACCGTTGTTGTTCAGCACCAGCGTCATCTCGGGTGTGGTAACGGCCATCGTGCTGCCGTCAGCGGCAGTAACCCAGTAATGGCGGCGGGTTGCATTGAACAGATCCTGCCCCTGCGAGTATTCGTTAGCAGGTGTACTGACGTGCAGCAGGCGCTGCATCAGCGTTGTCATCAGGTCCGTATGATCGGTCAGACTATTGATGCGCTGTGCAGGCGTTCCCGGCCAGTGAATTACCAGAGGAACCTGCAGATGGCCTCGCGACCAGGCAAAGTTGTTCTCTTCCTGCGTCAGCGGCACGCCCCGACCTGCGGTAATAATCACCACCGTGTTGTTCAGTTTGCCGGAGTCGCGCAGGGCGCTCAGAATGCGGTTGATGTTGGCATCCACATCCTGAGCGGCGCTGGCATAGCGTTTGGCAAAGTTCTTCTGGTTGCTGTCATCAAGGTTGGTCCCGTTAAAGGAGACCCACGAGAACCAGCGGTTATCTTCCTGCGCGTAGCGTCCCAGCCAGTTAATCCACTGGCTTGCGGTTTGGTCGTCAGATTGCGTCTGCACGCTTGGCATGGAGAAATCTGACAGTAGCGCCTGGCGATAAAGCGGGCTGGTAAAGCCATCCGAAGAGAATAGCCCTAACTGATAGCCCTGCTGGTTCAGCGCGGAAATCAACGCCGCAGGCGTTCGGGTCGATAAAATCCCATCCATGTAGCTTGGTGAGACGCCGTAAAACAGGCCAAAAATCCCGTTATCCGTGGTGTTGCCAGTGCTCATGTGACGCGTAAAGGAGATATTCTGCCCGGCGAATTCAGCCAGCGCAGGCATCTGCTTTTCAAAGCGTGAATAGTTCAGGCCGTCGACGGTGATCAGCAGGACGTTCTGGCCGGTGCCCATATCGCGATAACGCAGTTCGCTCAGCGGGTACTGCACAGAAACTGCTTCCGGATTCCCCTGCTCGATCAGGCGACGCTGATACTCTTGCGCATCCAGCAGACCATGTTTTTCCAGGAACTTACGCGCCGTCATCGGGTAGGAGAGCGGCAGATTCGCGCGCTGCATGGTAATCGGGCGATAGAAATTGGCATCCGCCCAGATATACACCACGTGCGAGGCGATAAAGCAAATGAAGAAGAATGCGGCTAACGGTTTGGCGAAGTGGCGACGACGCGTCAGGCTACGCAGCTTTTGCCAACTCCAGGTCGCAAACAGCATTTCAATTAACAGAATCACTGGCACGCTGATAAACATCAGTTGCCAGTCACGCGCCGCTTCATTCTGGTCAGGGTTGATGACCAGTTCCCAGACGATCGGGTTGAGGTGCAAATGGAAGCGGGTGAAAACTTCGCTGTCGATTAGCAACAGCGTCATGCCCACTGTCGCCAGAATAGCTGATAAGAATCGCATCAGCCTCTGGGACATGACGATAAACGTCAGGGGAAACAGGATTAGCAGATAGGTGGCAAACACCAGAAAACTAAAATGTCCGACCAGGCTTACATAGGAATAAATACGACCTGCAAGCGTTGTCGGCCAGTCGGCGACAAACAGGTAACGGCTACCGAGTACCACGGCCAACAGAATGTTGAACAAGGCAAACCAGTGCCCCCAGCTAACCATCTGGGAGACTTTCTCACGGTAGCGCTGACGATGAGTTACCATAAACTGTTGTTCGTTTCCCCGGAGCAGGCTCTTAATGCGCTTGGTCGTCGTTTACCGAAGACTGCAATGCGCGGGCAAAAGAGTTGGCAATCGCCTGGCGCTGGGCCGGTGCGATGCTTGTATTGATAAGGTTAGTCACCATATTTCCCAGTACCATCAGGGAAAGGTCGGTCGGCGCCTTATGTTTTTCCAGTACGTTGAGCATCTCATTCAGCAGTTGTTCAACGTGTTCGTCACTATAGCGGGAAATTTGTGGCATAAATCGAAATCAGTCTGTTCATGAAAGGGCAACATATTACCGTACAGACAGTTTTTTTTCTGCTTTTTTATCTTCTATTGCGTCACTGCCCGGCAGGTGGTTGAATACCGCCCGGTCTAAAAGGAGAGTTTATCATGAGTCTGGATATCAACCAGATTGCCCTGCACCAGCTTATCAAACGTGACGAGCAGAACCTTGAGCTGGTCTTGCGCGATTCATTACTGGAACCGACAGCGACGGTTGTCGATATGATGGCTGAGCTGCATCGGGTATATAGCGCCAAGAATAAAGCTTATGGCCTGTTTAGCGAAGAGAGTGAACTGGCACAAACGCTGCGTTTACAGCGTCAGGGCGAAGAGGATTTTCTGGCATTTAGTCGTGCCGCGACCGGACGCTTGCGGGACGAGCTGGCGAAATATCCTTTTGCCGACGGCGGCATTGTCCTGTTCTGCCATTACCGCTATCTGGCGGTAGAGTATCTGTTGGTCGCCGTGCTGAACAATTTAAGCAGCATGCGCGTCAATGAAAATCTGGATATCAATCCGACGCACTATCTGGACATCAATCATGCGGATATCGTGGCGCGTATTGATTTAACCGAATGGGAAACCAATCCGGAGTCCACGCGCTATCTGACGTTCCTGAAAGGGCGGGTAGGGCGCAAAGTCGCCGATTTCTTTATGGATTTCCTCGGTGCCAGCGAAGGTCTGAATGCCAAAGCGCAAAACCGTGGCCTGCTGCAGGCGGTCGATGACTTTACTGCCGAGGCGCAGCTCGATAAAGCTGAACGCCAGAACGTGCGTCAGCAGGTGTACAGCTACTGCAACGAACAGCTACAAGCCGGTGAAGAGATCGAGCTGGAGTCGCTGTCCAAAGAGCTTTCCGGCGTCAGTGAAGTTAGCTTCAGCGAATTTACCGCTGATAAAGGCTACGAGCTGGAAGAGAGTTTCCCGGCGGATCGCAGTACGCTGCGTCAGTTAACCAAATTTGCCGGAAGCGGCGGTGGGTTAACCATCAACTTCGACGCCATGCTACTGGGTGAACGTATTTTCTGGGATCCGGCTACAGATACTTTGACCATCAAAGGTACGCCGCCGAACCTGCGCGACCAGCTGCAGCGTCGCACGTCGGGCGGGAAATAAAACCGTTTGCCGGGTGAGAGCGTAAACGCCTTATCCGGTCGACGAGAACCATCAGTATCGATTACAAAATCCCATAAAAAAACCCCGCCTTGGCGGGGTTTTTCTTCAACTTGTTTGCGATTACGCGCGAACGAAGTCGATGTGAGACAGCTTCGGCTTGAACGGGTGACGCTGTACAGCCTGAGCTTTAACTTTAACTTCTTTACCGTCAACAACGATGGTCAGAACTTCGCTGTAGAATTCAGCTTTAGCTTGCATGTTCATAACTGCATCGTGATCCAGTTCGATAGCAATCGGGGCTTCTGCGCCACCGTAGATGATTGCCGGGAACTTGTTAGCGGCACGCAGGCGGCGGCTCGCACCCTTACCCTGCTCTTTACGTACTTCAGCGTTGATAGTAAACATTTAAATCTCTCTTTAATAATTCCTGCTACAGGCGACCCAGCAACAGGTAAGTGATCTGCTTTGCGTATGCAAAAGCGGGCGAGATTCTATACTCAAACGGCTGGTACATCAATCAAAAGTACGATTAACCGCGTAATTCATGTGCCCGACGAAAGCGTCCTTCATAATCGAAGACCTTTTCACGGACCTGCCAGTACTGACCTTTCATGCGCGCGACCACGAAATCAGGATGACGTAACAGCGCCTGCTGGGCGAGGATATCGGCGGCGGTTATCCAGCGTAAGGGAATGCCAGGCGTTCGGGTGTGCGGGCGAATAAACAGTTGCTCGAAGGCTGTACGCTGCGCGGGAGTGTGCAGACGAAAGCGCTCGCTAACGTCGGCGCCATCTTCATCGTAATAGGTAATTTTCAGCCATTCGCCTTTTTCATCTTGGCCATTTTGTAACACCATCCCACTACAGCGCAGGACCAGCGCATCTTTAAGCCTGAGCGCGGCTTTCAGCATGTCATCCGGGTCAACCAGTACCGCGTCGCACTCCCTACAACGGCGGGCGGCGATGTCATTTTCCGCGTTGCACTGCGGGCAGTTTTTAAAACGGAAACGAAAATCGCACTGTTCGCGATGGCCGTCATCATCTTCAAACCATCCCTGACAGCGGCGGCCAAAGTGCTCAATCAGCGTGCCGTCGGCCGTTGTTTTGCCCCAGAAGGTGTTGGCAAAGCCGCAGGCAGGACAGAACACCTGTACTGGAACGTTGTCGCTTTTCCCTTTCGGCGCACCAACTTCCGGCGCGTACAGGTCGTGCGGGTTACCAGCGTAATCGAGGATCAGACAGTCGGTTTTACCCGGCGCCAGGCGCAGCCCACGACCGACAATTTGTTGGTAAAGGCTAACTGACTCGGTCGGGCGCAGAATGGCGATAAGGTCGACGTGCGGGGCATCGAAGCCAGTGGTCAGGACCGACACATTCACCAGATAGCGAAAACGTTGGGCTTTGAACTCTTCAATCAGCACGTCGCGTTCGGCGCCAGGCGTGTCTCCGGTGATAAGTGCGGCGTTGTCAGCAGGCAGCAGACCCAGAATTTCTTTGGCGTGTTCAACTGTGGCGGCGAAAATCATCACCCCTTTACGCGTCTGGGCAAACTCGACAATCTGGCTGATGATATGCGGCGTTATTCGCTGCTGCTTTTTCAGTTCCTGATTCAGGTCCGCTTCGCTAAACAGGCCGTTACTTTGTGCCTGCAGGCGGCTGAAGTCATATTGCACTACCGGCATGTCGAGGCGTTCTGGCGGTGTCAGGTAGCCGTGTTTAATCATGTAGCGCAGCGGTAATTCATAAATGCAGTCGCGAAACAGTGCTTTTTCATCGCCGCGCACCATTCCGTGATAATGAAAATGATAAATCCAGCCTTTGCCCAAACGAAAAGGTGTGGCGGTAAGTCCGAGCAGGCGTAAGTGAGGATTTACTTTGGTCAGGTGAGTGAGGATTTGCTGATACTGACTCTCTTCATCATCGCCAATGCGATGGCATTCATCGACGATAAGCAGGGAGAATTCTCCCTGAAAGGCGTCCAGATTACGCGCTACCGACTGTACGCTGCCAAATACCACTTTTCCGTGGCTCTCTTTACGCTTCAGGCCTGCGGCAAAAATATCGGCTTCCAGCCCCAGCGCACAATATTTCGCATGGTTTTGTGCGACCAGTTCTTTGACGTGCGCCAGTACCAGTACGCGACCACGCGCTACGCGGGCCAGCTCGGCAATCACCAGACTTTTGCCCGCGCCGGTTGGCAGGACGATAACCGCCGGGGTGCGGTGGTGGCGAAAATGGTTGAGCGTGGCGTCCACGGCTTCTTTTTGGTACGGGCGAAGAGTAAAAATCATGGGCTCACTAAAATAAACAATAACAAGGAGTAGTATGCCATGAATCATTTCTCTTGAGGGATGGTATAACGCCGCTATACTGGGCGGATAACGGTCCCACTTTTCGGGCGTAAACCCGATTCTCGTATTTTTACAGGCAAAATCACACACATGCGACTTGATAAATTTATCGCTCAGCAACTCGGCGTCAGCCGCGCTATTGCCGGGCGTGAGATCCGTGCTAACCGCGTTACCGTCGACGGTGAAATCGTCAGAAATAGCGCTTTTAAGCTGCTGCCAGAACACGACGTAGAATATGACGGTAATTCCCTGGTTCAACAAAATGGCCCGCGCTATTTTATGCTGAATAAGCCTCAGGGTTATGTTTGCTCAACGGATGATCCCGATCACCCGACGGTGCTCTATTTCCTTGATGAACCGGTTGCCTACAAACTGCATGCGGCAGGGCGTCTGGATATCGACACCACTGGACTGGTGCTGATGACCGATGACGGACAGTGGTCGCATCGCATCACCTCTCCTCGTCACCATTGTGAGAAAACCTATCTGGTGACGCTGGAGTCGCCAGTGGCAGATGATACCGCCGAACAGTTTGCCCATGGCGTACAGTTGCACAATGAGAAAGACCTGACCAAACCGGCCTTGCTGGAAGTGATTACGCCAACTCAGGTGCGTTTGACCATCAGCGAAGGGCGCTATCATCAGGTTAAACGTATGTTTGCCGCAGTGGGTAACCACGTTGTGGAACTGCACCGTGAACGGATTGGTGACATCAGGCTTGATGAGGATCTGGCGCCAGGTGAATACCGTCCTTTGACTGAAGAAGAAATCGCCAGCGTTAACTTAACCCCGCGTTAATTTCAGGAGCTAAATGTGACCACCCGGCAGAACTCGTCAATTGCCATTGTCTTTATCCTTGGCTTGTTAGCCATGTTGATGCCGTTGTCGATTGATATGTATCTTCCGGCGCTGCCTGTTATCTCTGAACAGTTTGGTGTGCCAGCAGGTAGCGCGCAGATGACCCTCAGTACCTATATTCTGGGGTTCGCAGTGGGGCAACTGTTCTATGGGCCAATGGCAGACAGCCTTGGACGCAAGCCAGTGATCCTGGGCGGGACGCTGGTGTTTGCGGCGGCGGCTGTGGCCTGCGCACTGGCGCAAACCATCGATCAACTGATCGTGATGCGTTTCTTCCACGGCCTGGCTGCTGCTGCAGCGAGCGTGGTTATCAACGCCCTGATGCGTGATATCTATCCGAAAGAAGAGTTTTCGCGCATGATGTCATTCGTCATGCTGGTCACGACAATTGCGCCATTAATGGCACCGATTATCGGTGGCTGGGTGCTGGTATGGCTGAGCTGGCACTATATCTTTTGGATCCTCGCCATGGCGGCTATTCTGGCGTCGGTGATGATCCTTACACTGATCAAAGAGACTCTGCCGGTAGAGCGTCGCCAGCCGTTTCGCCTGCGTACTACTATTGGCAACTTTGCCTCGCTGTTTCGTCATAAACGTGTGCTGAGCTATATGCTGGCCAGCGGATTCAGTTTTGCCGGGATGTTCTCGTTTTTGAGCGCCGGACCCTTTGTCTACATTGAGATCAACCACGTTTCACCGCAACATTTCGGTTATTACTTCGCACTGAACATCGTATTCCTGTTCGTGATGACTATTATCAACAGCCGCTTTGTGCGTCGGGTTGGGGCATTGAATATGTTCCGTACTGGTCTGTGGATCCAGTTCGTGATGGCTGGCTGGATGGTCTTTAGCACACTGTTTGGGTTGGGGTTCTGGGCTCTGGTCGTGGGCGTTGCGGCGTTTGTTGGCTGTGTGTCGATGGTGTCATCTAACGCTATGGCGGTTATTCTGGATGAGTTTCCACATATGGCAGGAACGGCGTCATCGCTGGCAGGGACATTCCGCTTCGGCATTGGTGCCATCGTTGGGGCGCTGTTGTCTCTGGCGACCTTTAACTCGGCCTGGCCAATGATATGGTCGATTGCATTTTGCGCTACCTGTTCAATTCTCTTCTGTCTTTACGCCAGTCGCGCCCAAAAACGGTGATCTATTACACATCCTGGGGGCCATAAGGCCTCCAGAGTTGATATACATCAACCGCAAATCTATCAGTTCCCCTGGTTATGTTTATTTTATGTAAAATCAATTTATGTAAAAAGTCACATCATTGTAGTTAAAAAGGTTGAGTTAGATCGCAGAAACGAGTACATATAGCCCGGAAATATGCCGGAACCATTGAATAATTTTAATTACCTGGTTCGGAAAGCGGCATAAAGACAGGGTGTAAACGTTTACCAACTGTCTGAAGACGTATTGTCAATGATGTGTTAATATTGATGTAAAATAATTGTGAAGTGATTGTGCTTCCAGGGAAAGAAAGTGATGACATTACAACTCTCAATCGTTCATCGTCTGCCGCAGAGCTATCGTTGGTCGGTGGGTTTCGCAGGTTCAAAGGTTGAACCGATTCCGCAAAACGGTCAGAGCAATGAGAACAGCCTGGTGGCGCTCAAATTGCTCAGCCCTGATGGTGACAGCGCATGGTCAGTCATGCATAAGCTCAGCCAGGCCCTTAGCGACATTGAGGTTCCTTGTTCCGTACTGGAATGCGAAGGGGAGCCGTGCCTGTTTGTGAATCGCCAGGATGAATTTGCCGCGACCTGCAGACTGAAAAACTTCGGCGTGGCCATCGCAGAGCCGTTTTCAAATAACAATCCGTTTTGAGCGTCAGCTTAGCGCAAGCAGCTGACGCGTATAGGCTTGCTGTGGCGCGTTAAATACGTGCTCGCATTGCCCTTGCTCCACGACCTCTCCCTGACGTAGCACAATAACCTGATGGCATAACGCGCGTACTACGTGCAAATCATGGCTGATAAAAATATAAGCCAGCCGATGCTTTTCCTGTAAGGACTTTAACAACGTCAGGATTTGCGCCTGTACGGTTCTGTCTAGCGATGATGTTGGCTCATCCAGGATAATCAAGGAAGGTTTGAGAATCAATGCTCTGGCGATGGCAATACGTTGACGCTGACCGCCGGAAAACTCAGCCGGGTAACGATGCCGCGTTTCGCTATCCAGTCCCACTTCCGTCATCACCGCTTTCACCTGCGCCTCGCGTTGTTCGGCTGACAGGGTTGGCTGATGAACGCGTAACCCCTCCTCGATAATCTGTAGCACGCTCAGGCGTGGGTTAAGCGAGGAGTTGGGATCCTGAAATACCACCTGAATACGGTGACGGACCGGCAACAGCTGGCGACGATTTAAGGTATGCAGCGC
This sequence comes from Citrobacter sp. Cf136, assembly GCF_030333815.1. Classification (NCBI taxonomy): domain Bacteria; kingdom Pseudomonadati; phylum Pseudomonadota; class Gammaproteobacteria; order Enterobacterales; family Enterobacteriaceae; genus Citrobacter; species Citrobacter sp. Cf136. The sequence goes on from NZ_JAOWFE010000032.1 coordinate 249,180, forward strand.
CTGACCATCGAACACAATACTTCCCTGTGAGGATATTAACCTCAGGAGCGCCAGTCCGGTAGTGCTTTTCCCCGACCCAGACTCACCTACCAACCCCAGCGTTTCACCGGGCCGCAGAGAGAAACTGATATTGTTAACCACGACGTTGTGGTCCACCACACGCTTCAGGATACCTTTGCGGATGGGGAAGGCGACGTGCAGTTTTTCCACTTCCAGCAGCGGGGCTTGTCCGGCCGGTAAAGGTACCGGGTCGCCGGAAGGTTCACTGTTTAGCAACTTCTGTGTGTAGGGATGCGTGGGCGCAGTGAGCAACTGTGCTGCTTTATTTTGCTCAACGCACTGACCGTTTTGCATGACCGCCACGGTATCGGCCAGCTTTTTCACAATACTGAGGTTGTGGGTGATGAACAGTAATCCCATGTTCAGCTCGCGCTGTAGTTCCCTCAGCAGTTGCAGGATCTGTGCCTGAACGGAAACGTCCAGCGCGGTAGTCGGTTCATCGGCAATCAGCAGCTCCGGTCGTGTTAGCAATGCCATGGCGATCATCACGCGCTGGCGTTCCCCGCCGGACAGTTGGTGCGGGTAGTCTGCGAGACGTTTGGCCGCCTGACGGATGCCAACGCGATCCAGGCAGGTCAGGATTTCTGCTCGCGCGGCCTCCCGACGCATTCCCCTATGCAGCGACAGCACTTCATAAAGCTGTTTTTCCAGATTGTGAAGCGGGTTCAGTGACACCATTGGTTCCTGGAAAATCATGGCGATTTTATTCCCCCGCACGCCGCGAAGCGTTTGCTCATCGGCGTGAAGTAATGATTCACCATGAAAACGGATGTCGCCGGAAAGGTAGACGACCGGAGGGGAGGGCAATAACCGTAAAATAGATAGCGCGGTCACGCTTTTACCTGAGCCGGACTCACCCACCAGCGCCAGCGTTTGTCCGGCATCAACGCGCAGTGACAGACTGTTGACCACGGTGCGCACGGTCTCTTGTTGACGAAAACCTACCGATAAATTGTCAATAGCTAACAGAGGTTGTGTCATCTTAAATCGCCTTGTTGGGATCGAACGCGTCGCGTACCGCTTCACCAATAAAGATCAGAAGCGATAAGAGCAGGGCAACGGAGATGAACGCGGTGATGCCAAGCCACGGCGCCTGCAGGTTGTTTTTACCCTGTAACAGAAGTTCTCCGAGCGATGGCGAGCCAAGCGGTAAGCCAAACCCAAGAAAATCCAGCGAGGTTAGAGTGGTTATCGAGGCGCACAAAATAAACGGTAAAAAGGTCAGAGCGGCAACCATCGCATTGGGTAGCATATGGCGCAGAATAATACTGCTATCGCTCACGCCGAGCGCCTGAGCGGCACGAATATAATCAAAGTTTCGGGTACGTAAAAACTCCGCGCGCACCACGCCAACCAGGCTCATCCAGCCAAACAGCACGGTAATACCCAGCAGCCACCAGAAGTTAGGCTGGACAACGCTCGACAGTAGAATGATGAGAAACAGCGTTGGCATACCGGACCAAACTTCAATGAATCGTTGCCCCCACAGGTCCACCTTGCCGCCATAATAGCCCTGTATTGCGCCAGCCATAATGCCCATCACGCTCGAACATAGGGTGAGCATTAAGCCAAATAAGACAGAAATACGTGTGCCGTAGAGGATCCGTGCCAGTACATCACCGCCGTTGGCGTCTGTTCCCAGCCAGTTTTGTGCAGAAGGCGGGGAAGGGAAGGGCTTATCGGTGGCAAAGTTAATGCTGGTCGCCCCAAAGCGTATTGGTGCCCACAGGATCCAGCCCTGGTTTTCCAGGCGCTGCTGTAGCCACGGATCCTGATAATCAGCCCGGGTCGCCAGCGGTCCGCCGAAGTCGCTTTCACTGTAGTTTTTGAACAGGGGGAAATACCAGCTATTGTCGTAGCGCACCAGTAACGGCTTATCATTGGCAATCAGTTCTGAACACAGACTAAGACCGAACAGCACCAGAAAAATCCACAGCGACCAGTAGCCGCGACGGTTGTGGCGAAAGCGCGCCCAGCGGGCCTGATTGACGGGGCTTAATCGCGACATTAGCGTCCCTCAAAATCAATACGGGGATCGACCAGCGTATAGCTGATGTCGCTGAGGATATTCAGCAGCAGACCGATCAGGGTGAAGATATAGAGTGTGCCAAACATTACCGGATAGTCGCGTGATACGGTGGATTCATACCCCAGTAGTCCCAGACCGTTAAGCGAGAACATCACCTCAATCAGCAGCGAACCGGTAAAAAACATGCTGATAAACGTCGCCGGGAAGCCGGCGATCACCAGCAACATGGCATTGCGAAACACATGTTTCCACAGAATATTTTTCTCGCTGACCCCTTTAGCGCGTGCGGTGACGACATACTGTTTGCGCACCTCATCCAGAAATGAGTTCTTGGTCAGCATAGTCAGCGCGGCAAACCCACCAACTACCGTCGCCAGCACCGGCAGGGTAATATGCCAAAGGTAGTCGGTCACTTTCTGATACCAGGGCAGGGAGTCAAAATTGGCGGAAACCAGCCCGCGCAGCGGGAACAGGTCGTAGTAGCTGCCCCCGGCAAAAAAGACGATCAGCAAAATGGCAAACAGAAAGGCCGGAATGGCATAGCCAATAATAATAAATGCGCTACTCCAGACATCAAACCGGCTGCCGTTGTGAACCGCTTTGCGGATCCCAAGCGGTATTGACACCAGATAGATGATGAGCGTACTCCATAGGCCCAGCGTAACGGAAACCGGCAGGCTGTCTTTGATAAGCGTCAGCACAGAGGCGCTACGAAACAGGCTGTCGCCGAAATCGAAACGAATATAGTCCCAAAGCATTTTGAAATAACGCTCATGAATGGGCTTATCGAACCCGTAGCGCCGAGTGATTTCCGCGATGACTTCCGGGTCCAGACCCCGGCCGCCGCGATAATTACTGTCGCTGATGTTACCAACGCCGGTTTGCGCATGGCTGGCGCGAACGCCTTCGCTACCCGCGCCAGGTAATGCCCCGCTTTGCCCGAACTCAATGGCGGCGACGGCCTGTTCAACCGGACCGCCGGGGGCAATTTGCACGATAAAAAAGTTGATGGTGATGATGGCCCAAAGCGTTGGGATCACCAGCAGCAGACGTCGAATCAGATAAGCGCCCATCTATTCTCCCTGCCGTCTGGCTGCGGGCAGTTTCGCCGCTTTGTTGACGTCATACCACCAGTTGTCGAGGCCAATGGTATAAATTGGGCGAATAGCCGGATGCGAAAATTTGTCCCACCAGGCGATACGATCCTCGGCCATAAACCACATCGGCAACATGTAGTAATTCCAGGTTAAAACTCTGTCCAGTGCCCGGCCGAGTGGGATCAGTTTGGCTTTATCACCTTGCGCGGCAATGATTTGACCGATCAGCTTATCGATAACAGGGCTTTGCACACCGGGGGCGTTATAGCTGGAGTCAATATATTGAGAAGCCCACAGAATTTGCAGGTCTGAACTCGGCCACGGCATTGCGCGATACAACCTTGGCATCATGTCATAGTCGCGACTGCGTAAGCGGTTGGTGATTTGTGAGTTATCAACCTGGCGGATGTTCATGGTAATGCCTAAGCGTTGCAGGTTGTGCTGGAACGGCAACACCCACTGACTGTTGCTGCCCGCCGGGAGCAATAGTTCAAAGCTCAGAGGTTTACCGCTGACGCTGTTTACGCGCTGCTGCCCCTTGAGTACCCATCCGGCTTGTTCCAGTAAGGTATCGGCTTTCAGCAAGTTCTCACGATCGTAGCCATCGCCTTTTGATTTTGGCGGCTGATAGATTTGGCTGAAGACCTCAGGAGGGAGATCTTTTTTCAAGGGCGCGAGAATCACCAGTTCATCTGCATCGGGGTATTTTGTCGCAGCATATTCGGTATTCTGAAAATAGCTGTTGGCCCGGCTCCAGGCGTTATAGAACAGGGCTTTATTCATCCATTCAAAATCAAAGGCCAGCGTGATGGCTTCCCGCACCCGTCGGTCACTGAACACCGGACGCTGAATATTAAAGGCCAGCCAGCGCGTATCCTGGGCGGATTCATTTTTTTGTTCATCTTTGATGATGTAATGATTCGCAAAATTTTTCCCGGTATAACGCGTCGCCCAGTTTTTGGCATCATTTTCAAGACGCAGATCAAACGCACCGGCCTTAAACGCTTCAAAGGCGACGTTATCATCCAGATAATAGTCGTAGCGGATGGTATCGAAGTTCCAGCGTCCACGATTGACGGGGAGATTAGCGGCCCAATAATCTTTGACGCGCGAATAGACAATATACTGGCCCATCTTCCATTTGGTAATGCGATAAGGGCCGCTGGCGAGCGGTGGCGAGGATAAGGGATCGCTGAGCTTATGATCTTTCCAGTACTTCTCTGGCATCACGGGTAATGAAAACAGGCTGAGCATGTCCTCTTTACCCGGTTTGGCTAATTCAATGCGTACGGTTAATGGCGCGATGGCTTTTACCGTTGTTCCCTTGTAGACCAGACGAAACTGCGGCACGCCTTCAGTCATAAATTTGTGGAAAGTGAATGCGACGTCGCGGGCGGTAATGGGTGATCCATCGTGAAAACGCGCTCGTGGATTAATGGCAATTTCTACCCAGGAATAGTCGTCAGCATAGCGTGCGCTGTCGGCAATGAGTGGGTAATAGCTACCAGGTTCATCGTCAGAGGTCGTAAACAGCGTATCGTAAAGCGTTTCGGTACGTGCGCCGGGATTACCGCGCATTGCATAGCGGTTAAAGTTGTCAAATGTGCCAATGGCGGAGAGGGTGATTTGACCACCTTTAGGGGCTGCGGGATTAACATAATCGAAGTGATTAAAGTTAAATGCGTACTTAGGTTCACCCAGTACAGCAAAAGCATAGCTTTCTTTGATGGATTGCGCCTGAGCGTTAAACCCGATGAGGGCGATAAACAGAAGCAGTACGCGAGGGATCATATAAAAGCGATTTCCTTTTCCTGCCACAACCCGACGGGCATCATGCCTGAAAGATAAGGGATGTAGCGGCGAGTGAGAATATATGAATCGCATACTGCGATCACCACGTCGGCTTATTGGGCTGTGCCATCCAACGCACGAAATCAGCAAGCTTTAATGGTCGGCTAATCCAGTATCCCTGGAAAAAATGTACTCCACGTTCGCGCAGCCAACGGGCTTGCTCAGGTGTTTCTACCCCTTCAGCAACCGTCAGCATATTAAGACGTTTAGAGAGTGTCAACACGGCGTCCAGAACCGGAGAGGTCAGGGTTTCCGTCCCAATGGCGTTAATAAAGCCGCGATCGATTTTCAGGTAGTCAACGGTAAAGCGTTCCAGATAAATAAGTGCGCTATGACCGGTGCCAAAATCATCAATGGCAATCTCAAAACCTGCTGAATGCAGCCATTCAAATAGTTCGATTGCCTTGTTTTGATGCAGCATATCCCGCTCGGTGATTTCCAGCACCAGTTGAAAATAGTTCGCGGGAAGGCAGGCGTACAGGCGTTGAATATCATCTTTAAACGTCTCGCCGTGTAAGTGCGTTGGCGCGATATTGATCCCCAGTTTTGCGCCCTCGGGCAATACTTTTTGCAGCATCGGCGCGTCCTGGGCTATCAACTTAAAGAGGTGCTGGGTTAGCGGCACAATCATTTTCTGTGATTCTGCGTAATGAATAAAGGCATCCGGGGGGATCTCACCGGTGGTCGGGTGATGCCAGCGTAATAGTACCTCAACACCTTTCACCTCCAGCGTTTGCACCTCTACCACGGGCTGGTACACCACATAAAACTGATTGTGTTTGATGGCGTTAAGGATATCTTTCCCCGGGCGTAAACGGACGGCATAGATGTAGTACCAGAGAAGGAGAGCGGTCATGATCCCGGCCATGCATCCGAGCATGATGGCGTATCCCACATCTTTATACGTCCACCGATCCGCGTAAAAACGCACCTCCAACGGGAATGTAGACAAGGCTGCATTATATGATGGGAGAGCAGGGAGTTCAGACACGGGGATTAATTGTTTGGAAAACGTGGTGATAGCCGTCTTCCCGACGATGAGTGCCACACCGTTGAAATCATCTTGCCGAGCGTTATAGAGAAGATAGGGTGCCAGGTTAACATTCAGGGTGGCAAAAACGCCGCTGTTCTGTAATGAATGATTGCGATACCAAATGAGTATTGCCGGTTTATTCGGCATCATTGGCGTACCGGGCTGGAGATCCATATCGATATCTTTCGTCATGTCCAGCACGGGAACCAATTGCTGAAGAGGCGTATTCATTGAACCGGTTGCTGAAGAGCAGAAAGCGATACCGTCTTTTACCAGCAAAAAGGCCCGCACATTCAGGCTAAACGCGGCGCTGGAAGTGAGTTGAGCTGAAGCTTGCGAGCAGGTGTCTTTTACCAGAGGTTGTAGTGTGTTGGTGGTGGTTTCAAGGTCAGCGAAGAAACTTTCAATATAGTTTTGTATGTTAGACGTTAGCGTGTCGTACTTTGCGTTTCGTTGATGCCATGACATAAAAAACTGCAGTGAGCTGACGAGTAACGCGACGACTATCCCCGTTATAACGCAGGTGAGCAGGAGTTTCCGATCGGAAGAAGAGGAGCGCCTTAACATAGTTCCTTATGTTTACCTGAAGTAACCACTTATCCTGTATGAATATAACCTGAAATGACTCATGTTGTGAGATTTTTCTTAGTCACAAGGGCAAAGCAAAAAAAAGCACCGCCGTAGCAGTGCTTTTTTATATGTCTCATCAGGATAGCCAAGGGATAGCTGCCAAACGAAATTAACTGCGGCTCAGAACCCGGCGAGCTTCGTTGTAACGTTTTTTCCAGTAAGGCTCGTTCATGCTGGAAATGATAACGCCACTGCTGGTCGAGGCATGTACGAACTGGTTGTTGCCGATATAAATACCGACGTGTCGGCCAGTAGAGCCAGCACGGAACAGAACCAGATCGCCTGTACGCAGATTAGTGCGCGAAACGGATTTACCCGTTTCCTGTTGTTCATAGGTTGAGCGAGGAAGCTCTAAACCAAATTGCTCACGAAACGTACGTTGTACGAAGCTTGAACAATCAATACCTTTTTTGGTGCTGCCGCCAAGGCGGTAACGCACGCCTTTCCAGTCAGCATATTGGTCCATAATACGTGATTTAACATCGATATTACGTACCATATTTTCAAATTCATCCTGAGAGGCTTGCAGTGAAGAGTTATCTCCATTGCCCACAGCATGCGTCTCAGAATGCATATTCCTGGCGGTGTTCGTTGTGCTACATGCAGAAAGCAGAACCGCAACTGCTATCGCGGGTATGCCCCGCAAGATATATCTCAAAATCGGTTGAGATTTGACCATTTTGTTTGTTTTCCCTTGAAGTCCTTAACGATAAATATCGTTATAAAAAATGCCAAACGTGACGAGACTAATTACCATCGCACGATGAGACAATTCCTTAAGGTCAAATCTGTGGCAGAACGCACAAATTTATTCTGAAAGGGAATAATTATCCCGCGAGGCAAAACGTGTTCGAGATTACCCGATCGTTCCGGTCAATGCGAGTGATTTTACGTGATTTCTTATAAGAAAAATTGATACAGAAAGTGAATAAACGGCATTGTCTAAATTAAGAACAATCAGGGTAAAAAACACGCAACTTACTCATTTTAAACATGAATAAGATGACAGGAGAATGACAATCAGAATGATGAAATATTGCCAGGCATCATCAGGGAATCAGAAGTATCCCTGATGATGTTAATTACTCTGCGTTATTTGTTTAAAAATTGTTTGTTTTTGCCGGGTAGATAATTCACGAACAGAGTGACTAATCGGTCGCTTAATGGCGTCATTAGCCACCAGGGAAGGCCAATCAAGACCACCGTCATGGAACCAACCACGATATCGGTGAGCCAGTGGGCGCCAATCATTACGCGTGGGAAGGCAAAAACCACAGCGATAATAAGGCCGATTATTCCTGCGACTTTTCCGAAATAACGCAGCATGAATGCGGAAAAAATAAGCAACATCATGCCGTGATCGCCAGGAAAACTGTCTTTCGACGCATCTTTGGTCGGAATATGCAGCAGTTCGCTGACGCGATAAATATTATCCAGCATCAGGGTTGGGCTGGCACGTTTAACGGGAATAAGCGCCTGGCCCAGCTGATTTAATATCACTGCGGTAAGCAGCATAACCAAACCGATAGCCACAATGCGTCGGCGACCTTCCGATGTCTCTTTGAGCCAAAAGTGCAGCATCAATGCGCCCATTGCCAGCAATGAGCAGCCATCAAATGCCCGGTTATTGGTTATAGCAACAACCCATAAGAACAGCGGACTTTCCACCAGTTTATGATTAAAGAAGCGGAAAACGCCCGTATCCAGTGAAGACCAGAACCCATGCCCGGCTGGAATATACCAGGACAGAAACAGTGCCAGGCCCACAATATTAAGCAGGAGGATTAGAGGGTATCGGGTTTTCATCGTCGTTTACCATTGCTAAAAAACGAAGGCAACCTTACGCGCTAGCGCCTAAACGAAGTCTCAACAATGCGCTCTGTAGCGCATTCCAGTCGGTCTCGGTATCGGCGATGAGTTCAATACGACTATCTGGTGGCGCGACGTTTTGCGTCTCTATATGCCAGTCGTCTCCCTGGCGGTTAATGCGTACCAGTCCTTCTTTAATACGCATTACCCCCTTCACTCGTCCAACAGGAGCAAGACGCGACCATTCCAGCAGACCGATAGTATCGAACACAGTATCGGCGTCAAAAATCCAACCGCAGGCCTGATGGCCCTGTCCGCTGTTCAGGCTACGACGCCAGCGCTGCTGTGCGGGTAGACTCAACGCTGCTAGCCCCTTTTTGTCGGCATGACTATGGGCGTGCTCCGCGCTTGCAGGAAGCTCTGCCAGGTTTAGTCGGGGCAAATCCAGTAGCTGTCCATCAATTTGTCCATGGTCGGCATGAACTAACTGGCGATTACCTCCATAGTGTTGCCACCAGCTTTGCAGGGCGTCTTCGCTTTCCGTCGTGGCACGGTCGGTTTTGTTGGCAACAATGATATCTGCGGCGGCCAGCTGGTCGCGGAAATTGTCATTGGCGACGCTTTTTTCATCCAGTAACAGCCGCGGGTCAAGAATACAGAGGGTCGCACGCAGATCGATCCACGGTTCGTAAACCGGTGCGGTGAGTAAATCCAGAATCTGTTTAGGGTGGCCGAGGCCGGTGGGTTCAATGAGCAGACGGTCAGGTTTTCCCTGACGCAGCAGCGTATTGAGACCAACCTGCATCGGCAGACCGTTAACGCAGCACATACAGCCGCCGGGGATCTCTTTTAACAGCGCACCGCTGTTAGCCAGTAGCGCGCCATCAATGCCAACTTCGCCAAACTCATTAACCAGCACGGCCCACTTCTCAGCAGGATCTTTGTTTGCCAATAAATGAAGAATAGAGGTGGTTTTGCCACTGCCGAGAAAACCGGTGATGAGATTGGTTTTAGTCACATTTACTCCAGATTCATAAATTACCGTAATGGCATTTAACAATCCTGGCGAAAAACGGTGAAAAAGAGAAGGGGTGAGAGGACGAAGACGCGCTTCGTCCTGTTTAATGGCAGAAATCGTTAACTTTTTAACGTATCAATGACAGCCTGATGCGCACCGTATTGGGCAATGCGTTGCCAGGCCTGCTGAATGGCCGCGACAAACTGCGGATTCTGGACGAGATCGGTGGCGAAAATCTCGCGCAGCGAAAGCAGGGCGCTGACACGTTCTGACTCTGTGCTCTGTTTAACCAGAGCGGCAATTTTCTCACTTAGTGGGTCACGAATATCAATTGCGGCGCCTGAGTCATCCACGCCGCTCACATAACGCATCCAGCCTGCGACACCGAGCGCCAGCAGCGGCCATTCGCTTTGGCGGGCTAAATGTACGCGGATACCTTCCAACATGCGCTGGGGTAATTTCTGGCTACCGTCCATCGCAATTTGCCAGGTTTTATGTTTCAACGCTGGGTTGGCAAAACGCTCCAACAGGCTTAGGGCATACTGGTCTAAATCAACGTCGGTAATTTGCAGCGTAGGCGCCTGTTCGTTGAGCATCAGACGGTGGGTGGCTTCACGAAATGCGCTGTCCTGCATACAGTCGCTGATGTGCTGGAACCCGGCCAGATAACCGAGATAAGCGAGAAACGAATGACTGCCGTTCAGCATCCTCAGTTTCATTTGTTCCCACGGCAAGACGTTTTCGACCATCTGGACGCCCGCCGTTTCCCATTCTGGGCGGCCACACACAAAATTATCTTCAATCACCCACTGGATAAACGGTTCGCAGCTGATTGCGCAAGGATCAGCAACGCCCAGCTCGCGTGCGATTTCAGCCAGTGACTCTTCGGTAGCGGCAGGAACAATGCGATCCACCATGGTACCCGGGAAGCTGACATGCTCCTGAATCCAGGTTGCCAGTTCTGGTGAACGTTTTTCCGCCATTCCCAGTACGGCGTTTTTTACCACATGACCATTGTCCGGGATATTATCGCAAGAGAGGACGGTAAACGGCTGTAGCCCGCGTTCACGCCGGCGGTGTAGCGCTTCAACAATAATTCCGGGGACAGAGTGCGGTTCAGTCGGTGTTTGCAGATCGTGAGCAATACGTGGATTACTGAGGTCTAACGAGCCTGTAGCCGGATCGATGCAGTAGCCTTTTTCCGTAATGGTTAACGAGACAATAGCCACCTGAGGCTCGCAGAATTTTTCAATAATAGCCGCCAGTGAATCCAGCCTGGCGTTGAGACATTCGTTGACGGAGCCGATAACAATCGGTTGGTTGCCGTTGGCCCCTTTCTCCAGCACGGTAAATAAATGATCCTGTTCGCGCAGTTGGCTCATCAGTCGATCGCCGCTGAACAGACTGATCTCACAAATACCCCAGTCTCCACCCTGCGCATTCAGCACCCTGTCGGTGAGTAACGCCTGATGGGCGCGGTGAAAAGCACCGAAACCAAAATGTACAATCCGCGTTTTTAATTGCTGGCGGTCGTACTGCGGCATCATGACATTTTCCGCCAGTGGCGCTGAGGCAATAGTTTTCATTAAATACACCTGATTAACCATTAATTAACAATGGCAGTATAAAGTTATATGACAGCAAATTGAATTGGTGTGCCTCATTTATCCGGGGAATGTGAGCTTGATCAACCAATCATCGGCAATGTGTTGATCATCTAACGGATGCCTGTATGGTAGTCGTCATTAAGGTGATTTAATTTGGTATAACAACTTGTAGGGTAAAACAATGGAACAAACCTGGCGTTGGTACGGACCTAACGATCCGGTATCGCTTGATGATGTGCGTCAGGCTGGCGCAACGGGTGTTGTAACTGCCTTGCACCATATTCCTAACGGTGAAGTGTGGCCGGTAGAAGAAATTCAACAGCGTCAGGCCATTCTGGCTGAAAAAGGGCTGACCTGGTCGGTGGTGGAAAGTATCCCTGTCCACGAAGATATCAAAACGCGTTCAGGTCAATATCAAAAGTGGATTGCCAACTATCAGCAGAGTATCCGTAATCTGGCGACCTGCGGCATCGATACCGTGTGCTATAACTTCATGCCGATCCTCGACTGGACGCGTACCGACCTCGAATATCAGCTGCCGGATGGTTCCAAAGCGCTGCGTTTTGACCAGATTGCCTTTGCAGCTTTCGAGCTGCACATTCTGCAACGCCCGGGAGCTGAAGCGGATTATACCTACGAAGAACAGCGCCAGGCGCTGGACTATTTCAATGCCATGAGCGATGCAGAAATTGAAAAGCTGACACGCAATATTATTGCTGGCCTGCCTGGTGCAGAAGAGGGCTATACGCTGGATCAGTTTCGTGCGCGCCTTGCTGAATATGACGGCATCAGTAAAGACGATCTGCGCGAAAATATGGCGGTATTCCTGCGGGCGATTGTGCCAGTGGCAGAAGAAGTCGGCGTGCGTCTGGCCGTGCATCCTGACGATCCGCCGCGCCCGATCCTCGGTCTGCCGCGTATCGTTTCGACTATCGAAGATATGCAGTGGCTGAAAGAAACCGTCGACAGTATTAATAATGGTTTCACCATGTGTACCGGTTCTTACGGCGTGCGCGCTGATAACGATCTGGTGAAAATGATCGAAACCTTTGGCGATCGTATCCACTTCACGCACCTGCGCTCGACCTGCCGTGAAGATAACCCGAAAACGTTCCACGAAGGTGCGCACCTGCAGGGTGATGTGGATATGGTATCGGTGGTGGCTGCCATTTTGAGCGAAGAGCAGCGGCGTAAAAAGGCGGGCGATCTGCGTCCTATCCCGATGCGTCCGGATCATGGACACCAGATGCTTGACGATCTACACAAGAAAACCAATCCGGGCTACTCGGCGATTGGTCGCCTGAAAGGACTGGCAGAAGTCCGCGGCGTTGAGCTGGCGCTGAAACAAACGCAGTTCCGCGACCTGCTGTAAGTCTAACAACAGGGATTGCGCTACAGGTGCAATCCCTGTTATTCATCAAGGCTGCGCGAGCGCCTGCTCCAGCACTGTCAGCACTTTATTGATCTGCTGTATCTGCAATCCACCAAATCCAAAAAACATAACAGCATCGCTGTTTTCTTTGCGCCATGCGGCTTCTGATCCATTTTCTATATCCGGCAGAGTGTCGAAACGGATCCCAGCCAACAAGCAGCTTTGTTGCAACCTGACGATGAATTCGGTATGTCTGGCAATGCGTAACGAGAGGTGCAGACCTGCCGTTGCGCCAGCGATTTTCCCTTCGGGAAACAGAGTGGACAGGCCATCGCGTAACAGAGTGAGGCGCGTCGCATAGCTGCAGGCCAGCTTGCTGATATGCGTATAAAAAACCTGATTTTGCATCAGTTCGGCTAAAAATTGCTGCAACAACCACTGACTGCCGTTGTTATTGAGCGCTTTCATATTCTGTACCGCCGGAAGCAGTTCATCAGGGCAAATAAGATAGCCAAGCCGTGCGCCTGGCCCCAGCGTTTTAGAAAATGTCCCCATATAGATAACCCGGTTGTGATAATCCATGGCTTTCAGCGCGGGAAGGGGATTGTCCCCATAGGTAAAAACGGCATCGTAATCGTCTTCAATGATGTAAGCGCCGACGCGTTGCGCCCACGTTAATAATGACTGACGGCGCTCCAGCGAAAGCACACTTCCCATCGGATACTGATGAGCTGGAGTAACATAACAAAGCTGGGTTTCATACTCGGGTAAATTATCTGTTTGCAGCCCGTGGTTATCTACGGCAATTGACGTAATGTCTGCACCGTAATAATTAAAAAGATGCCATGCGCCAGAATAACAAGGGGATTCGGTCACAATATGGCACTTTTTTTGCTGACTGGCAGCATGATGAATAATAAATATTTGGCTGAGCAGTGATAATCCTTCCTGAATCCCGTTGGTAATGATGATGTTCTCTGCTCGGGTATTAATTCCGCGGGATAAATTAAGGTATCTGACCAGTTGCTCACGTAGTGAAAATAATCCATTTGGTGAATGGTACCGGGTAAATAATTGTTCTTTAAGTATGCTTGGAGCATTATTCCATTTCCGCCAGCTTGACCAGGGAAAAGCGTTGGGGTCGGGGACGCCCATCCGGCAGTAGCACTCTCGTCCAGGCTCGGCGTAAACATCGGTAGAGACCCCGGCAGCTTTAGGTTTTACCGGTGGGGAGCCTTGGGTTACGGGCACATGAGTTGGGGTTATACGTACAGGCGTGGTGAATATCACTTCATAGCCAATGCCGTGTCGGCTCTTGATTAACCCAGCCGCCATCAGCTTATCATAGGCCATCACCACCGTTATTTTAGCAACGTGCAATACCTGAGCCTGCTCGCGAATAGAGGGGAGTTTGTCTCCACAAAGCAAATCACCCTGCTGAATTGCCTGGAAATAAAATTGAAATATCTGCAGTTGCAGCGGAGTACGGCTTTCTCTATTGAGCGTCAGTGTTAGCATAAGAAATTCCTTATTTACAGATGGTCACTATATTACGAATTTCTGATCTTTACTATTTGACTCACCTCATAGAGTGGATGCTGTTCCTATAATCTGCGTTCGCTGTCTCTATTTTTGATTTTTATTATCCCTTAGCGTGTCGCTATTAAAAAATGGAGGCAAGCATGTCGTGGATAAGAAAGAGCGCATTGTGGTGCGCATTCGTCGGGGCGTTAGTAATGGCCTTGGCTATTTGGGGAACGTGGCAAGGCGTTCATTACACCAGTACCACCGAATTTTGTTTATCGTGTCACTCGATGCGCACGGCTGGAGAGGAATATAAAACCAGCGTGCATTTTCGCAACGCGTCTGGCGTGCGGGCTGAGTGTAAGGATTGTCATATTCCACCGGGCGTTGTTCCAACGCTTATTCGTAAAACTGAAGCCTTAAACGATCTCTATCACACCTTTATTTCTCCTTCTATCGACACTCCGGAAAAGTTTGCTGCCAAACGCTCGGAGCTGGCCCAACGGGAGTGGGCGCGCATGAGCGCGAATAATTCAGCGGCGTGTAAATCCTGCCATAGCTATGAGGCAATGGATCATGGCAAGCAATCGGCAAATGCGGCGGCGCAAATGAGCGCGGCGGCAGCAAAAGACAGTAACTGTATCGATTGCCACAAAGGAATAGCCCATCACAAACCCGATATGAGCAGCGGTTTTCGCGATCGCTTTAAGCAGCTACAGCGTCAGGGAGATACGCCAACGGATGCGTCCACACTGTTCTCATTAAGCGAAAAATCATTGGCGGCAACGGCAGAAAGTCCGGCAGGGAAGGCGCTGTTATTTCCCGCCACCGAGGCCAAGGTGCTGAAAAAAGAAGGCAGTAACGTCCAGCTCGAAATTACGGGCTGGCGTGAAAGCAAAGGGCGTGGACGGGTGATCACCCAGTATATGGGGAAACGCGTTTTCTCCGCCGTGCTCGATGAGCCCCTGATGGCGAACGTAAAAGTGCTACAAACCCAGGTCGATCCTGATTCACATCAGGAATGGCAGCAGGTGAGCGTCACCGCCTGGACCACCGATCAGGACTTTATCAGCACACTTGCGCCAATCTGGGAGTACTCAGATCAAATGCTGCAATCCACCTGTAGCGCCTGTCATAGCACTCCTCCTACGACCCGATATACCGCTAATGGTTGGATCGCTGGATTGAAAGCCATGTCGACCTATTACCGGCTTAATCCGGTGGAGGAACGTACGTTGTTGAAATACCTCCAGACCCACGCCAGCGATGTGTCTGACACCAACAAAAAGTAAGGATAATGTATGGATATTCATGACTTTAATCCGTCCCGCCGCCGTTTTCTCAGCGGTATGTTGGCGGTGGGTGCTGCCAGCGCACTGGCGCCTAATCCGCTGATATCAAAAGTGTGGGCAGCGGGGGAAAATCCCGAACAGTGGATTCAATCAGGTTCGCACTATGGCGCTTTTGAAGCCAAAGTGGTCAACGGTGAGTGGACCGAAACCCGTCCGTTCAAACATGACAAATATCCCTGCGATATGCTGAACGCGGTGCGTGAAGTGGTCTACAACCCGTCGCGGGTGCGCTACCCGATGGTGCGTCTGGACTGGCTGCTTAAACGTGAGGAGTCGGATCGCAGCCAGCGCGGAGATAACCGTTTTGTACGGGTCAGTTGGGATCAGGCGCTGGATTTGTTGTACGAAGAGCTGGAGCGGGTGCAAAAAACCTATGGTTCATCAGGCGTATTTACCGGGCTTGCTGACTGGCAAATGGTAGGCAAATACCATAAAGCGGGCGGGGCGATGGACCGGGGACTTGGCCTGCATGGTAGCTATGTGACAACTGTCGGAGACTATTCTGCGGCAGCGGCCCAGGTCATTTTACCGCATGTGATTGGTTCACTGGAAGTTTATGAGCAGCAGACGTCACTCCCGCTGGTGATTCAAAACAGCAATACCATCGTGTTGTGGGGTTGCGATCCGATCAAGAACTTGCAGATCGAGTTTTTGGTTCCCGATCACGATGCATTTGGCTACTGGCAGCAGATTAAAGAGGCGGTAGCGCAGAATAAGATGCGCGTTATCAGCGTTGATCCAGTGCGTAGCAAATCTCAAAACTATCTTGGCTGCGAGCAATTGGCGTTGCGGCCACAAACCGATGTCGCGTTAATGCTGGCACTGGCGCATACCCTGTACGAAGAAAAACTGTACGACACGGCGTTTATTACCGATTACACCGTCGGCTTTGAACAGTTTTTACCGTACCTGCTGGGCGAGAGTGATAAGCAGCCGAAAAATGCCGAATGGGCGGCTGAAATCTGCGGGCTGACAGCAGAGCAGATCCGAGACTTCGCCCGCCTGTTGGTGAAAGGCAGGACACAGTTTATGGGCGGTTGGTGCGTACAACGCATGCACCACGGTGAGCAGTATCCGTGGATGCTGGTGGTACTGGCCAGTATGGTCGGTCAAATTGGTTTGCCCGGCGGCGGGGTCGGATTTGGCTGGCACTATAACGGGGGTGGGACGGTAACATCGACCGGGCCAGTGCTCTCCGGGCTGGGGAGTATTACGAATCCCCCGCAGGCGAAGTACAAAGCGGATTTTCGCGGCGCATCGGAGCATATCCCCACTTCGCGTATCGTTGACTGCCTGCTTGCGCCAGGCAACAAGATTGCCTTCAACGGTGAGACGTTAACGTATCCTGACATCAAAATGGCGATCTACAGTGCGGCCAATCCATTCCACGCCCAGCAGGACAGGAACCGCATGATCGACGCGTGGAAAAAGCTGGAAACCGTGGTGGTGTTAGATCACCAATGGACCGCGTCGTGCCGTTTTGCCGATATCGTTCTGCCTGTGACCACCCGTTTTGAACGTAACGATATTGAGCAGTTCGGCACGCATTCGAATAAAGGGCTGATGGCGCTGCATCAGATTGTTAAACCGCAATACGAAGCGCGGCATGATTTTGACATCTTTGCCGGGCTGTGTAAGCGATTTGATAAGGAAGCGGTGTACCGTGAAAACCGGAATGAAATGCAGTGGATACAGGCGCTTTATGACGAAGGTGTGAAGATGGGGGCGTCGCTCGGTGTTACCTTACCGGACTTCACAACGTTCTGGCAGGGTGACGGATATATTGAATATCCGCCGGGTCAGCCGTGGGTACGTCACGGCGAGTTTCGTGAGCAGCCAGACCTGAATCCGCTGGGAACGCCGTCAGGTCTTATTGAAATCTACAGCAAAACCATCGCAGGCTTTGCCTATGAGGATTGTCCGGGGCATCCGGTGTGGATGGAACCCTTTGAGCGTACCCATAGCGGCAAAAAAGATAAATACCCGCTGCATTTGCAATCCTGCCATCCGGATAAACGTCTACATTCCCAGTTGTGCTCAAGCGAGGCGTTTCGCAACACCTATGCAGTTGCCGGAAGAGAGCCGCTTTATATCAGCGAACAGGATGCCACCACTCGTGGCTTAAAAGCCGGTGATATCGCCCGCGTTTTTAACGCTCGTGGTCAGGTACTGGCTGGCGTGGTAATCAGTCCGGATTTTACCCCTGGCGTGGTCCGTATTCATGAAGGCGCGTGGTACTCCCCGCAGGAAGGGGGGAAAGCCGGGACATTATGCACCTATGGCGACCCGAACGTGCTGAGTGCGGATATCGGTACTTCACAGCTGGCCCAGGGGCCTTCAGCACATACCGTGCTGGTGGAGGTCGAGCGTTATCAGCAGAAAGCCCCGCAGGTGACGGCTTTCGGTGGTCCGCAGATTGTGAAAGAGGAGGGGACCAGTGCAGCATAATCAAATTCATCAGCAGCGGGCGGCTGTGTACCAGTGGTTTTCGCAACTGTTATTTCGTGAGCTGGATGAAAAACAGCTCGCCAGTCTGGAAAATGGCAATAGCCAGGCATGGATTGCCTCACTCGAGGCGATCCCCGGATTATCTGCCAATGTTAAACGTTTTGAGCGTAGCCTGGGCCGGGTTCTGCGGCGCGACTCCCGACAGCTTGAGTTGGCCGCAGATTTTGCCTCGTTGTTTCTGCTGGCCCCGCCGGCTAGTGTTTCTCCCTATGCGGGGCACTATCCACACACGACGGCGGCAGAAGAACGTCTGCAAATGAATGTGCTGCTGGTTGAGCAAGGGCTGGCGGCGCGGGAGAATGAACCCTCCGATCATATTGCCGTACAGTTGGCATTAATGGCGAAGATGGTTGCTAAAGAGGAGAAATTCTCCGCGCAGTATTACTTTTTGCATCATCATATTCTGTGCTGGGCACCGTTATTTCGCGACGCTTGTCTGGTGCGGGATAACGAGGGGTTTTATCCTCAGGCGGTTAATCTGATAGTGCGTTTTATGCAAGAGGATGAACAGTATCTGGAGTCGCTGCTGATGGATGATTTTTATTTCAGCAGTCAGCGCTGAAAATGACAAAGGGACAGCCTGCGCTGGCGGAGGTAAAGAACAGGCTATCTCGGAGAAAGAGTTCCGTTCACCTCATGTTCATCGTTTCTCTGGAATCCGGATTCCTGTGAACGTGTAAAGGGCGTTCTCCGCCACGCCCTTTACAATCCCGGCTCCCGGCGGGAAAATTGTTGCTACGCAATACCCTCCGCTTATTCCTCCAGGCTATCGGGCCGGGCGCGAGGAAGCGTCCTTGCAAAGCGCGCCCTGAGCCAGCATCCATGCTGGCTCTCCCGGCCTTACGGAAACACGTCGGCAATTTTCAGCCGGACCAGCCCACACCTAACCACCTGTATTTTTATTTGAATATATCTGAACAGCAAAACAAATTTAACTGGAAGTCAGAGCTGTGCAGCGGTGACCACGGTCCGGCTGAAAATCGATGAGGCGTTGACGGCTGACCGGGGCTGCCCGCAGGGATGCGGGCAGAGGGGACGGCCTGCAGGGATGCAGGCTCGGCACCGACCCAACAGGCAGACGACATAAGACGAATAACTCGCGTAGCGACGATTTTCCCGTCGGGAGCCTGGGTTGCAAGGGAGGCGGCGGTGAGCCTCCCTTGCACGTTCACGGGTATCTGCGCTTCAGAGAAATGATGAGCATGAGGTGAACGGAACCCTGAGCCGGAATCACATGTTCACCATATATGCTTAAAAGACGAGCTGTCCCTTATCGTCAGCGAGCGGTAGAAAATTAATCTGCGCGGCCCATATAGCGACGTTCTTCGATATGAATACGGATTTTTTCACCCGCACTCAAATACTCAGGAACCTGGATCACCAGACCGGTGCTCAGGGTTGCGGGCTTGTTGCGCGCACTCGCTGAAGCACCTTTAATACCCGGTGAGGTTTCAACGATTTCCAGGTCTACGGTCTGCGGCAGTTCAAGCGCCAGCAGTTGGCCGTCCCAGGTCAGTACCTGCATATCCGGCATACCGCCTTCCGGCATGAACAGCAGCTCTTCTTCAATCTGGTCTTTGGTGAAGGTATACGGGGTATAGTCTTCTTTATCCATAAAGATGTATTCGTTGCCATCGACGTAGGAGAAATCAACCCCGCGGCGGCTCAGGGTGACGGTATCCACGATATCGTCGCCTTTGAAGCGTTCTTCAACTTTCAGACCGGTACGCACATCAGAAAAACGCATTTTGTACAGAGTAGCTGCACCACGTGCGGATGGTGATTGAATATCGATATCTTTTACAATCAGCAGCTTGCCGTTGTAGTTTAGTACCATACCTTTTTTAATTTCGTTCGCTCTTGGCATCGAATAAATCCTGTAGTGAGGAGTGTCTAAAATATCGCGTAAAACTACTCGCGCCGGGGCATTCAGGCAAGCGGAATTGATGCTTTTGCTGGTGCCAAAAAGGTGGTACTGTGCGCTTCCCGCACAATCCGATGGTTTACGATAAAGAGAGTACTGTATGGAATGCCGTCCGGATTGTGGTGCATGCTGCACCGCGCCTTCAATCTCCAGTCCCATCCCTGGCATGCCTGATGGCAAACCTGCTAATACGCCATGCGTTCAGCTGGATGAATCCCTGCGTTGCAAAATTTTTGCTTCGCCGCTACGACCAAAAGTGTGCGGCGGTTTACAGCCCAGTGCGGAAATGTGCGGACAGACGACGCACCAGGCCATGGTTTATCTCATCGAGCTTGAAGCGCTGACCGCGCCTTAAACGTCCTTGATGCGCGCAAGGCACACGACGGTGGCGACGATCATCACCAGCGCAAACCAGAACACCGCGTGATAGTTCCAGATTTCAGCGGCAATCCCCGCCAGCGATCCGGCAATAATCCAGCCCACGCGAATGGTATTCGTATACAGGGTCGTTGCTGAGCCTGCCTGTCCTGGCATCAGATCCTGGAAATAGAGCATGCCAATTCCGCCGAGGATGCCGATATAAATCGCATTCAGCAGCTGTAAGCCAAGTAATATCGCCGGAGAGTGAGCCAGCAGCATACCGGCATAAAAGAAGAATCCGGCGACGACGGCAATTCTCATCAACAGACGTTTGCCCAGACGCTTTGCAAAATAGCCAGCAATCAACATGGTCGGGATTTCCAGTCCGGCAGCGGTACCCATCATGATGCCAGCCAGTTTTTCCGGCAGATGCAGTTCGTTGATGATAAACAGCGGCATATTAATGATATAGAGACTATTAGTGCCCCACATTAATGTGCAGATAACAAACAGCAGCAGCGTGTCGCGTCGATTGCGGCGCGGGGCTTCAACTGCGCCTGTTGCGAGCGGCACGTTTTTACTCATCGAGGGTAAAAATAACCAGACCATTACGCCGCAGACAACAAACGCCACCGCTGCGCTGAGATACATCACCGTAAAGCTGAACCCCATGGCCAGCGCGTAGGCCAGCGGTGGGCCAATTACCCAGGCCAGCGAAACCTGCGCACGTAATATTGAGCTGAACATGACAGCTTCCCGACCTGTGCGATCGGCGTGTTCACGGGCGAGAGCAAACATTTGCGGGTTGGCAGTCGATCCAAAGCTGCTGAGGAATACCCCGATAAACAGCAGAATAAAATAGTTACGGTTCCAGGCGAACAGCACGCAGGCCAGCATCCCCAGCACGCAGCAAAACACAATCAGGTTTTTGCGATCGCCTTTTTTATCCGAGCGCCCGGCCAGAAACTGACTCACCAAAATGCCGATCACGGCGCTGCCGGTAAAAAAGAACCCGACCATGCCGGGACGGGCATGGACTTCATCCGTCAGAAAAAGGCTAAGCGTTGGCGTCTGCAACGCACCGGCGATACCCGTCAGAAATGCGACAAGCAGGAACGCCGAAGACGTTAAATCAAACGCCTTGGGTGTGGCGGCTACGGGGGTGTTATGCATGTTTTGATATCAATGATGTGAAGAGACGCGGAGTTTACGCCGCTTGTCAGAAAATAAACAGGGAGCCAAATCAAAATCGGCATCAAAAATCAAAATAGCATTTCAGTCAAAGAATGCTGTTTGCTGACGTTGCTGAATCTGACAAGCTGACGCCGTTTTTCCGTCAGCAGTTTTTTCTCCCTCGCAGAGAAAATGTGCGTTATCTCTAAATTCAGCAAGTAATTTGTCAACTTTACTTGTGTGCTGAAGAAAAAAGAGCAAGACTTCTTGAAACGTTTCAGCGTCATCTCGCCATAACTGATGTAGTCAGGTGACGCCTTTTTTCTCATGTTAGCTGAATCGTTTCAAATCAGCGGGAGAGGAGAACCATGTTCCAGTTATCTGTTCAGGATATTCACCCGGGCGAACAGGCCGGGAATAAAGAAGAGGCTATTCGCCAGGTTGCCGCTGCCTTAGTGCAGGCGGGTAACGTCGCGGAAGGCTACGTCGATGGCATGCTGGCGCGCGAACAACAGACGTCCACGTTCCTCGGCAACGGTATTGCGATTCCTCACGGTACGACGGACACGCGCGATCAGGTGCTGAAAACCGGTGTGCAGGTTTTTCAGTTTCCGCAGGGCGTGACCTGGGGCGAAGGGCAGGTTGCTTATGTGGCAATCGGCATCGCCGCAAGCTCTGATGAACATCTCGGTTTACTGCGTCAGCTGACACACGTGCTGAGCGATGACTCCGTCGCTGAACAGCTGAAATCTGCGACCACGGCGGAAGAACTGCGTGCGCTGCTGATGGGCGAAAAGCAAAGCGAACAGCTGAAGCTTGATAACGAAACGCTGTCGCTGGATGTCGTGGCCAACTCGCTGGTGACGCTGCAGGCACTCAACGCGGCACGACTGAAAGAAGTCGGTGCGGTTGACGCCACCTTTGTGGCCAGAGCAATCAATGAGCAGCCGATGAATCTCGGTCAGGGGATCTGGCTGAATGACTGTGCTGAAGGCAACGTGCGTAGCGCTGTTGCGGTCAGCCGTGCAGCAACAACATTCGATGTAGAAGGTGAAGCGGCAGCCCTGCTGGTGACCGTCGCCATGAATGACGATCAACCGGTTGCCGTGCTGAAGCGCCTTGGCGATCTGCTGCTGAATAATAAAGCTGACCGTTTGTTGAAAGCCGATGCGGCAACGGTGCTGGCGCTGCTGACCAGCGATGACGCCTTAACTGATGATGTACTGAGCGCCGAATTTATTGTGCGCAATGAGCATGGTTTACATGCCCGCCCGGGCACCATGCTGGTGAATACGATTAAACAATTTAACAGTGAAATTACCGTGACAAATCTTGATGGAACCGGCAAACCGGCGAATGGACGCAGTCTGATGAAAGTTGTGGCATTAGGTGTGAAAAAAGGACATCACCTGCGCTTTACCGCCCAGGGCGAAGATGCTGAACAGGCGCTGAAGGCGATTGGCGAAGCCATCGCGGCAGGTCTGGGGGAGGGCGCGTAATGAGCAGACGTGTTGCGACTATAACCCTTAACCCGGCTTACGACCTGGTGGGTTTTTGCCCGGAAATTGAACGCGGTGAAGTGAACCTGGTTAAAACTACCGGTCTGCACGCGGCAGGGAAAGGAATTAACGTCGCTAAGGTTTTGAAGGATTTAGGTATCGATGTCACTGTGGGCGGCTTCCTGGGTAAAGACAACCAGGATGGTTTTCAGCAGTTGTTCAGCGAGCTGGGTATTGCCAACCGTTTTCAGGTTGTACAAGGGCGTACCCGTATCAACGTCAAACTGACCGAAAAAGACGGTGAAGTATCTGACTTTAATTTCTCCGGCTTTGAAGTCACCCCGGCTGACTGGGAACGCTTTGTGAATGACTCGCTGAGCTGGCTGGGCCAGTTCGACATGGTGTGCGTCAGCGGCAGTTTGCCGACCGGCGTGAGCCCGGAAGCCTTCACCGACTGGATGACGCGCCTGCGCAGTCAGTGTCCTTGCATTATCTTTGATAGTAGTCGTGAAGCGTTGGTGGCGGGTCTGAAAGCGGCACCGTGGCTGGTGAAACCAAACCGTCGTGAGCTGGAAATCTGGGCAGGCCGCAAACTGCCGGAAATGAAAGATGTGATTGATGCGGCGCATGCGCTGCGCGAGCAGGGTATTGCTCACGTGGTGATTTCACTCGGCGCGGAAGGTGCGCTGTGGGTTAACGCTTCAGGTGAATGGATTGCTAAACCGCCGTCAGTTGAGGTGGTCAGCACCGTCGGCGCGGGTGATTCAATGGTTGGCGGTCTGATTTACGGCCTGCTGATGCGTGAGTCCAGTGAACATACCCTGCGTCTGGCGACGGCTGTTGCCGCCCTGGCAGTAAGCCAAAGTAATGTAGGCATTACCGATCGTCCTCAGTTGGCCGCAATGATGGCGCGTGTCGACTTAAAACCGTTTAACTGACAGCAGGAGAGGCATAATGAAAACGCTGCTGATTATTGACGCTAATCTCGGCCAGGCTCGCGCTTACATGGCGAAAACCCTGCTTGGAGCGGCGGCACAGAAAGCACATCTGGAAATTATTGATAATCCGAATGATGCCGAACTGGCAATTGTTCTGGGCGATACGCTTCCTGCCGACAGTTCGCTGAACGGCAAAAAAGTCTGGCTGGGCGACATTGGTCGTGCGGTTGCGCACCCTGAACTGTTCCTCAGCGAAGCGAAGGGCCATGCAAAACCTTACAGTGCCCCGGTTGCAACAGCACCTGTGGCCAGCAGTGGTCCAAAACGTGTAGTGGCAGTGACGGCGTGTCCGACCGGTGTTGCTCATACGTTTATGGCTGCTGAAGCGATTGAAACAGAAGCGAAAAAACGTGGCTGGTGGGTGAAGGTTGAAACCCGAGGTTCTGTTGGCGCAGGCAATGCCATTACGCCGGAAGAAGTGGCTCAGGCGGATCTGGTGATTGTGGCAGCTGACATTGAAGTTGATCTGGCGAAGTTTGCCGGCAAACCGATGTACCGCACCTCTACGGGTCTTGCGTTGAAGAAAACCAAGCAGGAGCTGGACAAAGCGCTGGAAGAAGCAACACCGTACCAGCCAACCGGTAAAGCACAGACTTCAGCAACCGAAAGTACGAAAGAGAGCGCGGGGGCATATCGTCACCTGCTGACGGGCGTCTCTTACATGCTGCCGATGGTGGTTGCTGGCGGTCTGTGTATTGCACTCTCGTTCGCTTTTGGTATCGAAGCGTTTAAAGAGCAGGGTACGCTGGCGGCGGCGCTGATGCAGATTGGCGGTGGTTCAGCTTTTGCGCTGATGGTGCCGGTTTTGGCAGGTTATATCGCGTTTTCCATCGCTGACCGACCTGGTCTGACGCCGGGTCTTATCGGCGGTATGCTGGCGGTGAGCACCGGTTCCGGCTTTATTGGCGGGATTATTGCTGGTTTCCTTGCCGGTTATGTGGCGAAGCTTATCAGCACGAAGTTGAAACTCCCGCAGAGTATGGAAGCGCTGAAACCGATCCTGATCATTCCGCTGTTCTCAAGCCTGGTGGTTGGTCTGGCTATGATTTACCTGATCGGCAAACCGGTGGCTGGCATTCTGGAAGGTCTGACCCACTGGCTGCAAACCATGGGTACGGCGAATGCGGTGCTGCTTGGAGCGATTCTTGGCGGCATGATGTGTACCGATATGGGTGGTCCGGTTAACAAGGCGGCGTATGCTTTCGGTGTGGGTCTGCTGAGTACGCAAACTTATGCGCCGATGGCGGCCATCATGGCGGCAGGTATGGTACCCCCGCTGGCTCTGGGTTTAGCAACGCTGGTTGCGCGCCGTAAGTTCGACAAAGCGCAGCAGGAAGGCGGCAAAGCAGCGCTGGTACTGGGCCTGTGCTTTATCACCGAAGGGGCTATTCCATTCGCTGCACGTGACCCGATGCGCGTTCTGCCTTGCTGTATCGTTGGTGGTGCGATTACCGGTGCTATCTCGATGGCAGTGGGTGCGAAACTGATGGCGCCACACGGCGGGCTTTTCGTCCTGTTAATTCCAGGCGCAATTACGCCGGTACTGGGATACCTGCTGGCCATTATTGCCGGTACGCTGGTAGCCGGTCTCTCCTACGCGGTGCTGAAGCGCCCGGAAGATGAGGTTGTGGCAAAAGCGGCATGATTTAATGCTGACATCAGGGGCAGAGATTTCTCTGCCCCTTTTTTTATCGATTAACTGCTGCCTGAAGATAGATATGTAAAACGGTTCAGGCAATCATTGGCGCGATGATAAAACCAAAGGCCACGCCAGCAATGATCCCACCCAGTCCTGGCAGCATAAACGGATGGTTTAAGACATACTTGCCCACGCGTGTTGTCCCTGTGGTGTCGAACTCCATTGCCGCCAGCGAAGTCGGGTATGTTGGTAGAACAAACACCCCGGTTACCGCCACATAGGAGGCCAGAATCGCCCATGTAGGTACGCCAAGTGCAACGGCCAGAGGGATAATCAGCGGCGTTGTGGCGCCTTGCGAGTAGAGAAGTGCGCAGGTACCAAACAGCACCAGCGCCAACAGCATCGGATAAGCCCGTAGAATATCGCCTGCGATATCCTTAATCTCCGCTAAGTGGGCATCAATGAAGGTCGTTCCCAATGTAACAATCCCGAGAATGACGGCCAGTGAACTCATCCCTGCTCGAAATGTGGAGGTCAGGACAATAGCATCGGTTGATGTTTTGCATAACACCACCATCAGGCAAGCGGCAGATAACATACAAATAATGATGATATCCCGGGTATTCATTGGGTTGCCGGCATCAAATCCGGGGCGTAGCTGCGGGCAGGCGGCAAGAATAACGATGACGACCGTTGCCAACATGAACAAGGCGACTGAGAGTTTGGCACCCGGTACAGTGCTGTTTTGCCCTTCATATTTACGCACCAACCCTTTTTGCAGGCGTTCAAGATAGACTTCATCATCTTGTAGCTCGCATCCCTGACGTGAGGCGATAAAAGCGGCGATCATCGCGGCAACAAACGAAGCTGGCAGACATACCGCCATAACCTGGATAAAGGTGACACCGTTGCCTTCCATAATGGTCAGCATCGCCGCCATTGCGGCACTGATCGGCGAACCGGATATCGCCACCTGAGAGGCGACCACGGAGCCGGCGAGCGTACGAGAAGGGCGGATACCGGACTCTTTGGCGACTTCGGCAATCACCGGTAGGGTAGAAAATACAATGAACCCTGTTCCGGCCATAATGGTCATCGACCAGGTGATAATCGGTGCAATAATATTGATATATTTAGGATTACGCCGCATGAAATTACCGGCTACGCGAACCAGATAATCCATACCTCCGGCGGCCTGTAGCGCCGATGCTGCCACGACAACTGTCATAATAATGAGAATAACGTCAACGGGGGGCGAACCAATTTGTAGATCAAATCCCAACGTTAAAATAGCCAGCCCCAGCCCGCCGCATAAACCGATACCTATTCCGCCGAGGCGGATACCAAAAAATATTGCACCCAACACGACGATAATTTCTAACCAAACCATAATGGCCTCCGCCAGAGAATAATTTGTTATTAAAATAAGTGTTTGTTTAATGTTTTATTAAACTGGTGACGGCTGTTATTGCGCCAGAAGATGATGTTTGCCAACCCGCTTTTCGTACCATTTAATACCGGCGCGTACTAATGAACCGGTTGAGTCAATATATTTATCTGGTGAGTTTTTGACTGCGTTGGCAAGAATGACGGGGACTTCAGTACATCCCAGTACAATGACTTCTGCACCGCGTGAAAAGAGCATTTCAGCCTGTTCATTCATCAGCGTTTGTGCCCGCTTAAGATCGCCGGCTTTTAAGCAATAAATACTATCCATGACTTTTTCCTGACCGGATGAATCAGGGCTGACACAGGTTAAGCCAAGAGATTCTATGCCTTTTTGGTAGAGTCCCATGTAAAGGGTGGCGTTGGTAGCAAGTAAACCGATACGTGATTTTCCGCAGTTTTTGACTTCATCCATGGTGGTTTCAACGATACTGAGTAACTCTGTATGACAGCACTCTTTTAATTCATTAAACCAAAAGTGGGCAGTATTACAGGGGATCACAATACACTCCGCACCAGCATCTTCCAGTTTATGCATATAATCACGCATTGCCGGAAGTGGGGAATGACCATGATGCATTAACGCATCAGTTCGATCTGGAATATCAGGGATGGATGAAATAATTAATGGGATATGTTCCTGATCGCGTTGCGCTGCGGTAAAGGTGACGAATTTATTAAAAAGATCGACGGTTGCAGCAGGTCCCATACCACCAAGTACGCCAATTAAACCTTTCACAATATATACCTCTATTACCGATATTTAATATCAGGGCTGGTGTGTGTCTGGTGTCTATGTTTAACAGCAGTGTGTCGTGAGGAGAAATGCAATAATGTATGGTTCAATGCAAAAACTGCATGGGTGCAGTTTCTTTTGCCACCTCAGCAGGCCAGTAATCAGGCAGATGCCTGAAATTCCGCGGCGATAAGCTGTCGTGGTCGATGGGTAAAGAAACAGGTTAATGTCAAAAACGAAGGTTTTATGCAAAAAACGAATCAACAGATGCTGATGTTGAATATCATCTCTGGGCATATTCAGGCATGATGCTTAAGACTAATTGACATATTTAAACATCCGCGTGACAGGCATGAAAAATATCGAGACAAAATGGTTATATGACTTTTTGACGCTGGAAGCGTGTCGTCATTTTTCCCAGGCAGCGGAGGAGCGCAACCTATCCCAACCGGCATTTAGCCGGCGGATCAAGGCGCTCGAATCCGCCGTTGGGGTGTTGCTGTTTGACCGTACGACGAGTCCACTGCAGCTGACGGAGGAGGGTAAGTTATTCCATTCGCAGACCCGTAGCCTGCTGCAACAGCTGGAATGTAACTTAGATGAGCTTAGTGGTCACAACCTGCTTGGCGTTCCCAATATCAAAATAGCGGCAGCGCATTCTCTGTCGCTGACGATGTTGCCCAGATTAGTACATTCAATGTCAGCATGGGGTGAGGAGTTTGTATACCACGTCGAAGCGATTGACGTAGTCCAGGCAGTGAATACGCTGCGCGAGGGGAAAAGTGATTTCATTATCTCCTTTCGCGATGAAGACTTAATGCAGTCACCTTTCTGCGGCTTGAAGGTGTTTGAGTCTGAGCTGTATCCCGTCTGTGCTGCGGATTCACAGGGTAAGGCGTTGTTTGATATCTATCAGCCGCAGGTGCCGATACTGAACTATACCAGCACATCCTACATGGGAAGATTGGTTAACCGTCACCTGGCGGAGGTGGGTAGTATTTCGGCGCGTACGCTGTTTATGTCTTCGATGAGTGAGCTATTGAAGAATATGGCATTGGATGGGCATGGTATTGCCTGGCTGCCAGCGTGGACGATCGTGAACGAACTACGGGATAAACGCCTGGTTTGTCTGGACACGCCGGAGTTGATGGTGCCTATTCAGGCCTATATTTATAGAATGGATACCCGCCTGAATAAAACGGCTGAGCACTTCTGGCGGATTTTGTACAACCATATGCCAGAGGATCTGGTTTCGCTTAGTTGATACGCGCCAGTTCGCCTGGCGCGTCTGAAAAACCTTCGGTTATGACCAAAGATGCTTTTTAACCTGATCAATTTGTGTACTACCTCTCATTTTCTCTCTCCCTGACAAACTGTATCTATAAAAAATTGTGATTCTGTTCATATCTATCGACTTTATAGCTTGTGGATGGATTTACTTTGTCAAAAACACGCTTACTATGAACACATGTTTGATAGTGAACATGTGCTCTAATAACCTGATGTGTGGCGTTGGTTATTTTTAACGAACTCATTTGTGGCAAATTAATTGCCAAGGGACGTGCTATGCGTGAAAAGGAATACATCGTAACGATTGGCTCGGCCAATATGGATGTTGCTGGGTATTCGCATGCTTCTCTAAATTATGCGGATTCGAATCCAGGTAAGATAAAATTCACTCCCGGTGGCGTTGGACGCAATATCGCACATAATCTCGCGCTGCTGGGTAAAAATTCTTGGTTGCTAACAGCGGTTGGTAACGATTTTTATGGTCAATCATTATTGGCACAAACTAATCAATCAGGAGTACATGTCGACAAGTGTCTTATCGTTTCCGGAGAGAATACATCCAGTTATTTATCGCTGCTTGATAATACTGGTGAAATGCTGGTGGCTATTAATGATATGAGTATCACCGAGCATATTTCAGCAGAATTTTTATCACAGCATTTTGATTTTATTAGGCAGGCAAAAGTCATTATCGCCGATTGCAATATCAGCGAAGACGCTCTGGCATGGGTACTGGAAAACGCCGGAGATGTTCCGGTGTTTGTTGACCCGGTGTCGGCCTGGAAGTGCGTAAAAATTCGCGGCCGCCTTGCAAAAATTCACACCCTCAAACCAAACCGCCTTGAAGCCGAAACGCTCAGCGGTATTGCGCTTTCTGGGCGTGATGACGTTAGCAAAGTCGCCGCGTGGTTTCATGATCGCGGCTTAAACCGGCTGGTGCTCAGCATGGGCGGCGACGGCGTTTATTACAGTGATATTGCGGGGAGTTGTGGTTGGTCGCTCCCCATTAAAACTCGCGTCATTAATGTCACAGGGGCTGGTGATGCGATGATGGCTGGACTGGCCGCCTGCTGGGTAGACGGCATGCCCTTTATTGATTCGGTTCGATTTGCGCAGGGGTGTTCATCAATGGCATTAGCCTGTGAATATACCAATAACCCTGATTTGTCTGTTGCGAATGTTAGCTCAATAGTGGAGAACACAGAATGTCTGAATTAACTCTTTCCTCTGAATTATTACAAATATCACCAGAAGTCCAGGAAGCATTAAACAGTAAAAAACCGATTGTTGCGCTTGAATCAACCATTATTTCTCATGGAATGCCATTTCCGCAGAATGCTCAGACAGCGATTGAAGTAGAAGAAACTATTCGTAAGCACGGCGCTGTTCCTGCGACCATTGCCATTATCGGCGGAATAATGAAAGTAGGTTTAAGTAAAGATGAAATTGAATTGCTTGGACGAGAAGGACATAGCGTTACGAAAGTAAGTCGTCGTGATTTGCCATTTGTGGTCGCGGCAGGGAAAAATGGTGCCACCACCGTTGCCTCTACGATGATTATTGCCGCGCTGGCTGGAATTAAAGTATTTGCGACCGGGGGAATTGGTGGCGTTCATCGTGGTGCTGAACATACGTTTGATATTTCCGCGGATCTGCAGGAACTGGCACATACCAATGTCACGGTAATTTGTGCTGGTGCTAAATCTATTCTGGATCTTGGCTTAACGACTGAATATTTAGAAACCTTTGGCGTGCCGTTAATTGGATATCGAACCCAAGCGTTACCGGCATTTTTCTGTCGTACCAGTCCGTTTGAAGTCAGTATCCGTCTGGACAGCGCTAAAGAGATTGCCCGCGCGATGGCGGTGAAATGGCAAACGGGTCTTAATGGAGGCCTGGTTGTCGCTAATCCAATCCCGGAGCAGTTTGCCATGGCAGAAGAGAAAATTAATGCGGCAATAGATCGGGCGGTAAAAGAAGCGGAAGAGCAGGGCGTCGTGGGTAAAGAAAGTACGCCGTTCCTGCTGGCGCGAGTTGCGGAGCTGACCGGTGGCGACAGCCTGAAATCAAATATTCAACTGGTGTTCAACAACGCAGTGCTGGCCTGTGAAATTGCGAAGGAGTATCAACGCCTCGCCTGACAGAATTTCCCGGGCAGAATGCGGTCGCCCGCGAATATCAAACCTACCAAAACCTGGCGATAACGCCGGGTTTCCTGGCATGAAGGGAATTTCATTATGGATATAATGAGAAGTGTTGTGGGTATGGTGGTATTACTGGCCATCGCGTTTCTGCTGTCAGTAAATAAAAAATGTATTAGTCTGCGCACCGTTGGGGCTGCGCTGGTACTGCAAATTGCCATCGGCGGTATTATGCTCTATTTCCCGCCGGGAAAATGGCTGGTTGAACAGGCCGCGCTCGGCGTCCACAAGGTGATGTCATATAGTGACGCGGGTAGCGCATTTATCTTCGGCTCCCTGGTTGGGCCAAAAATGGATGTGCTGTTTGACGGGGCAGGGTTTATCTTCGCCTTCCGGGTGCTCCCGGCCATCATTTTTGTGACCGCACTCATCAGTCTGCTCTATTACATTGGCGTGATGGGGCTATTGATCCGCATCCTCGGCGGTATTTTCCAGAAGGCGTTGAACATCAGTAAGATCGAGTCATTTGTCGCAGTAACCACGATTTTCCTCGGGCAAAACGAGATCCCGGCAATCGTGAAACCGTTTATTGACCGCCTTAATCGTAATGAACTGTTTACCGCTATTTGTAGCGGGATGGCCTCGATTGCTGGCTCAATGATGATTGGTTACGCCGGAATGGGCGTCCCGATTGACTATTTGCTGGCGGCATCATTGATGGCAATCCCTGGCGGCATTTTGTTCGCCCGTATGCTGAGTCCGGCAACGGAAGAATCTCGCGTCACCTTTGAAAACCTGTCATTTACTGAAACACCACCGAAAAGCATCATCGAAGCGGCGGCCAGTGGGGCTATGACCGGGCTGAAGATTGCCGCAGGCGTTGCGACGGTGGTAATGGCATTTGTCGCCATTATCGCGCTGATTAACGGCATTATCGGCGGAATTGGCGGTTGGTTTGGTTTTGGACACGCCACTCTGGAAGGGATCTTTGGCTATGTGTTAGCCCCGCTGGCGTGGATTATGGGCGTGGACTGGAGCGATGCGACGCTGGCAGGTAGTCTGATTGGACAGAAGCTGGCGATCAACGAATTTGTCGCTTATCTCAACTTCTCGCCGTATCTGCAAACGGGCGGAACGCTGGACGTGAAGACCATCGCGATTATCTCGTTTGCGTTGTGTGGTTTCGCGAACTTCGGTTCGATTGGCGTCGTGGTCGGGGCATTTTCGGCGATTGCGCCACAGCGTGCGCCGGAAATCGCGCAACTTGGAATGCGTGCGCTGGCAGCAGCAACGCTGTCAAACCTGATGAGCGCCACAATAGCCGGTTTCTTTATCGGACTGGCATAAAATAAAGTTTGTAGGCCGGATAAGCGGCGCGCTATCCGGCAGACATTCAAGCTGTTTGCAGCAAATACAGAGCGTTATCCGCAGAGAGCGTTGGGTTGTTGATACTGACGCTGGCCCGCGATAATGCTGCGCAGGCCATGGCAAAGCGCGCGCTTTCACGAAACTCACTGCCTTCCAGAAAGCTGTACAGTAATCCCGCCATAAAAGCGTCATCGGCACCAAAACTGTCTACCACCGTATGCTCAGGCGGCGTCAATAAAAACTGTTCGCCGTCCTTTTCGCTGCAAAAAACGGATTCATCTTCCAGGCAGACAAAAATGCGTTTTACCCCTTGCTGATGCAGGCTATTGACGGCCAGTACGCGATCCGCATCAGTATGAATAGGTTGGCCCCATAAAATCGCAAGCTCTTTCTGCGTGGGTTTTAGCGTATGAATACGTGTAAACCAGGTTTTCATTTTTTCCGCTTTGAACTCTGAAACGGTGTCAATGAATACCGGAATATCATCGGCAATAGTAAAGACCCACTCAATGGCTTCGGCGGTCAGATTGCAATCGGCCAGTACGACACCGGAATGGCGAATCAAATCTCGCGAACCGTTAAGCAACTGCGGCGTCAATTGTTGCAGGATATGGGTATCGTTAATGGCCAGTACGGTCTCTTCCTGTTGATTAGCGATCGACAGGTAGGTTGAGGTGTTGTGTCCATGCAGACGAATGCAGCTGGAAACGTTAACCCCAGCCTGACGCGTTTGTTCCAGCAATGTTTCGCCATAGAAGTCACTGCCAACAGCGGAAATTAAATGTACGTCGCGGCCCAACAGCGCCAGGTTGTGGGCGATGTTACGTCCTACACCGCCTGCTGAGCAATGAATGCTGCCAGGGTTAGAGGCTGCCTGCGGATAATGGATGTCTGCAACACCCCGGATATCCATGTTGATAGCACCGACAACCACGCAATAATCCTGTTCGGTAAGGATATAACCTTTACCTTTGATCATGCCTTTACGCATTAAATCCATAATATGCGCAGCGACGCGTGAACGGCTGATCTGCAAAATATCGGCGATTTCATTCTGCTGAATCAACGGATTGCGGCGCAGGATCTTAAGGATCTGCTTTTCCCTGTCGTTCATGATTAGGCCACCGCTTTTTCAGTTTGCTGGGCTTTCAGCCAGGCAATCTCTTCTGCCCAAATGTCCGGATTAATGGTTTCCAACACCAGCGGAATGCCGTCAAAACGATTGTCCTGCATGATCCAACGGAAGGCATCGTGGCCAATATTGCCTTCACCTAAGCTGTGGTGACGGTCAACGCGGCTGCCAAACGTGCTCTTGGCGTCGTTCAGGTGCATACCGCGCAGATACTTGAAGCCGACAATTCGTTCAAATTCCGCAAAGGTCTTTTCGCATTCCTCAACGGAACGCAAATCGTAACCGGCCGCGAAGGCGTGGCAGGTATCAATACAGACGCCGACACGGGATTTATCTTCTACGCCGTCGATAATGGCGGCCAGGTGCTCAAACTTAAAGCCAAGGTTGCTGCCCTGTCCGGCGGTATTTTCAATGACCGCCGTAACGCCCTGGGTCTGGGCGAGGGCGATATTGATCGATTCCGCAATGCGCGCCAGACATTCATCTTCCGGAATCTGCATCAAATGGCTGCCCGGGTGAAAGTTAAGCAGGGATAAGCCAAGCTGTTCGCAGCGTTGCATTTCATCAAGAAACGCGTCACGCGATTTTTCCAGCGCATCGCTGACCGGGTGGCCGAGGTTAATCAGGTAGCTGTCGTGAGGCAGGATTTGCGCGGAAGTATAGTGATACTTCTCGCAGGCAGATTTGAAATCATCAATGATTTCGGAGGTCAGCGGCGCAGCACGCCACTGACGCTGATTCTTGGTGAACAGGGCGAATGCGGTCGCTTCGATTTCTGCGGCTCGAATAGCGGCGTTAGCCAGACCGCCAGCGGCGCTTACGTGCGCTCCGATGTATTTCATAAATTAAACCCGCCATACTCAAATGCAAAAGGAGGAAGTATAGCGGGTTAATGGAGGTGAGTCGTGCTCGTTTATGCCATCAGCGCGTGGATAGCGAGGTTAATCGCGCCACCGCCTACAATCAGCCAGACAAACAGCAGCAGGGCCATCAGTAACGGTTTAGCACCGGCTTTTTTCAGGGCGCTAACGTGAGTGGTCAGCCCCAGTGCGGCCATCGCCATTGCCAGCAAAATGGTATCCAGTGTTACCAGCATGTTCACTACCGACTGCGGCAGAAAGTGGAACGAGTTAAAAATCGCGACCACAATAAACAGGATGGCAAACCACGGAATGGTGATTTTGCTCTTCTCACCACCGGAGGCCGGAGACAGCTGTTTAACGCGAGCGGCCAACAGGATAAGGAACGGTGCCAGCATCATGACGCGCAGCATTTTGGCAATAACTGCGGCATTTTCCGCATCCGGATTAATGGCGTGACCGGCAGCCACAACCTGAGCGACTTCATGCATGGTGGAACCAATGTAAATGCCGTAGGTTTCCGGGCTAAACCAGTGTGCCAGCAGCGGATACATTGCCGGATACAGGAAGATAGCGATGGTACCGAAGATCACTACGGTGGCGACAGCGACGGTTACCTTACTGGCTTCCGCTTTCACTACAGGCTCGGTTGCCAACACGGCGGCGGCACCACAAATGCTGCTCCCCGCGCCAATCAGCCAACTGGTGTGGCGGTCCAGACCAAACACTTTTTGCCCCAGGAAACAGGCAATCATAAAGGTACTGCTTAGCGTTAACACATCAATCACGATACCGCTGACGCCGACGTCAGCAATTTGCGCGAAGGTGAGGCGGAAGCCGTAGAGGATGATCCCCAGACGTAATAAATGTTGTTTAGCAAACAGCACACCGCCGTCACAGCTTTTCCAGATGTGCGGATAGACGGTGTTGCCGAGAACCATCCCCAGTAAGATTGCTAAGGTGAGGGCGCTGAACCCGGCACCTGCAACGGCGGGAATGGATCCACCCCATAAGGCGACCCCAGTGATAACTGCACTCAGGGCGAGCCCCGGAATAAAATGCCACGCTGTACGACGATGAGTCTGCAAGGTGAGTTCTGTCATATCCTTCTCCTTTATCTGGGTAAAAGAGTACGGCGAAGTGGTTTAAAAATAAAATTGATTATATATTTATAATTAATCTATATAAGTGGTATACCCGTCATACTTCAGGTTGCATGTGCGCTGGCTGCAACTCGAATTATTTAGGGTATAAGTAACGGTTATCCGGTGGAAAACGACTATGCATATCACCCTGCGACAACTTGAAGTGTTTGCTGAGGTATTAAAAAGCGGCTCAACGACCCAGGCGTCTGTCATGCTGGCATTGTCGCAGTCGGCGGTGAGTGCGGCACTTACCGATCTGGAAGGGCAACTCGGCGTGCAACTGTTTGACCGTGTTGGTAAACGACTGGTGGTCAACGAACACGGGCGCTTGCTCTACCCACGGGCGCTGGCGCTACTTGAGCAAACGACCGAAATCGAACAGCTTTTCCGCGAAGATAATGGCGCTATCCGGGTTTATGCCAGTAGCACCATTGGCAACTATATTCTCCCTGCCATGATCGCCCGCTATCGGCATGATTTCCCCGATTTGCCGCTGGAGCTTAGCGTGGGCAACAGCCAGGACGTGATCAATGCGGTGCTGGATTTCCGGGTAGACATCGGGCTGATTGAAGGGCCGTGTCACAGTACGGAAATTATCTCTGAACCGTGGCTGGAAGACGAGCTGGTGGTGTTCGCCGCACCGTCGTCACCGCTTACAAAGGGACCCGTTACGCTGGAACAACTGGCTGCTTCGCCGTGGATCCTGCGTGAACGAGGATCGGGTACGCGTGAACTGGTGGATTACCTGCTGTTGTCTCATTTGCCGAGATTTCAGATGGCAATGGAGTTGGGTAACTCCGAGGCCATTAAGCATGCGGTGCGCCATGGCCTCGGGATCAGCTGTTTGTCACGGCGGGTCATTGCCGAGCAGTTACAGGCGGGAACGCTGAGCGAAGTTCCTGTGCCGCTTCCACGTTTGGTCCGCACGCTGTGGCGTGTTCATCATCGACAAAAACATATCTCCAATGCCATTACGCGCTTTTTGCGCTACAGCGACCAGGTAGAGCAGGGGGAATAGGACGTTCACTGTCGTAATGACTCCTTTTTGCATAATGGCGGTTACGTTTTAACCGCCTTGCACCCTCTATTTTCTGCTTTACTTATAATCCGCGGCCAGTCATGAAGGTCTCTTATAACAGCGCATTTGTGCCGGAAGAATGCCGTTTCGTCTGCTACAATCGCGCCTCATTTTTTGGATGGATAGCATTTTCACATGGTTTCCGAAACTAAAACCACAGAAGCGCCCACGCTACGTCGTGAACTGAAGGCGCGTCACCTGACGATGATTGCCATTGGAGGCTCCATCGGTACAGGTCTTTTCGTTGCATCTGGTGCAACTATTTCTGCAGCGGGTCCTGGCGGCGCGTTGTTCTCTTATATTCTGATCGGTCTGATGGTGTATTTCCTGATGACCAGCCTCGGTGAACTGGCGGCCTATATGCCGGTTTCTGGCTCGTTTTCCACCTACGGTCAGAACTACGTAGAAGAAGGCTTTGGCTTCGCGCTGGGCTGGAACTACTGGTACAACTGGGCGGTAACGATTGCCGTTGACCTGGTGGCCGCACAGCTGGTGATGAGCTGGTGGTTCCCGGACACGCCGGGTTGGATCTGGAGTGCGCTGTTCCTCGGCGTGATCTTCCTGCTGAACTACATTTCCGTTCGCGGATTTGGTGAAGCGGAATATTGGTTCTCACTGATCAAAGTTACCACCGTCATTATCTTCATCGTAGTTGGCGTAATGATGATTTTCGGTATCTTCAAAGGCGCTCAGCCGGTGGGCTGGAGCAACTGGACGACCGGTGATGCACCGTTTGCCGGTGGTTTTGCTGCGATGATTGGTGTGGCGATGATCGTCGGCTTCTCCTTCCAGGGGACGGAGCTTATCGGTATCGCGGCAGGTGAATCTGAAGATCCTGAAAAGAACATTCCACGTGCGGTACGTCAGGTATTCTGGCGAATCCTGCTGTTCTATGTGTTCGCGATTTTGATTATCAGCCTGATTATTCCGTACACCGATCCAAGCCTGCTGCGTAACGATGTGAAAGACATCAGCGTTAGCCCGTTCACGCTGGTATTCCAGCATGCGGGTCTGCTGTCTGCGGCAGCGGTGATGAACGCTGTTATCCTGACGGCGGTGCTGTCTGCAGGTAACTCCGGGATGTACGCTTCCACGCGTATGCTTTACACCCTGGCATGTGACGGTAAAGCGCCACGTATTTTCGGCAAACTGTCTCGCGGCGGCGTACCGCGTAACGCGCTGTATGCGACCACCGTGGTGGCGGGGCTGTGCTTCCTGACCTCGATGTTTGGCAATCAGACCGTATACCTGTGGCTGCTGAATACTTCCGGAATGACGGGCTTTATCGCCTGGCTGGGGATCGCCATTAGCCACTATCGCTTCCGTCGCGGTTATGTGCTGCAGGGCCACGATGTGAAGGATCTGCCGTACCGTTCTGGCTTCTTCCCGCTGGGTCCGATCTTCGCCTTTGTGCTGTGCCTGATTATCACTCTCGGCCAGAACTACGAAGCGTTCCTGAAAGACAGCATTGACTGGGGCGGCGTGATGGCTACCTATATTGGTATCCCGCTGTTCCTGATTATCTGGTTTGGCTATAAGCTGACCAAAGGAACCCATTTTGTTCGCTACAGCGAAATGAAATTCCCGGGTCGCGTAAAAAAATAACAGTATAAAAAGCATAACAAAAACCCCGACATGATGAGTGCCGGGGTTTTTTTATTGCGTCAAACTTAGAAGCTGTAAGTCATGCCAACCGTGTAACGACGACCATCGAGAACGGTGTCGTAGGTATCGTAATCGATTTGCTTATCCAGCACGTTATACACGCCAGCGGTCATCAACAGATCCTTGGTGGCATAGTAACGTAAACCCACATCGACCTGCGTATAGGACGGCGTACCCTGTGCCATGGAAGTACGGCTCAGGTATTCAGACGTTTTTCCACGCAGATTCAGGCGGCTCCAGAAACCGAGATCCTGCGTGGCCTGCCAGTCCAGCGTCGTGTTAAACATATGCTTCGGCATTTTGTTCAACGGCTGGCCGGAGAACTGACCGCTTTTCTGCTCAGATTCCGTGTAGGTGTAGTTCGCGGTCCAGTTGATGTCAGAGGTTATTTTCCAGCCGAAGGTGGATTCTACGCCACGCATATTGGCTTTATCGACGTTAACGCGATCGCTGACGAAGTCATAATGGGTATTGCCGATGGTGCAGGCCGGATCGGAACTGCTGTTACAACGGCGCACTTCAGTGATTTTGTTCTTGAAGTCGGTATTGAACAGGGTGACGCCCGCGTTGAGGTTATCGCCGTTATCCCACAGTAAGCCGATTTCTTCGCTGAGGCTTTTCTCCGGCTTCAGGTCCGGGTTGCCGACAATGATTCCGTTCAGACGACCGCCGCCGGTGACCTGTCCCCAGTTTGCTGATGACTGGCGCAGGTCTGGCGCACGGTAGCCCGCTGAAACGCCGCCTTTTAAGGTCCATTGATCGCTCAGATGCCATACGCCATAGCCGCGTGGCGTCCAGTTGTCACCGTAGTTTTCATCCTTATCCATACGCAGACCGCCGGTCAGCGTAAAGGTATCGGTAACGGCCCATTCATCTTCAGCAAACAACGCCCAGCTCCAGCGGGTCAGTTTGTTCAGCCCATCAGCCGCTTGCAGCTGGTTGCCGTTATCGCGCAGTTTTTCATAACGGTATTGCCCGCCTAGCGTCAGGGTATGCGCTCCAAGGAATACCTGATTCTGGTTATTGAAAATCGTGTTGTAGGACTTCATCTGGCGACCCGGGTTTTCGCTCTCTTCCTGCTGGACATAGCTGGTGGAGTTGAAGTCGTCGTAATAACCGCTGTGGGTTAGTGAATATGTGGTGTGCACATACTTGCTTTCGCTTTTGCTGTTCGGCTTACAGCTTCCGTTACGACAGTTTTCCTCAGCCATAGATTTGCCTGGGGTACTGTCGCGATCCTGCAATTCACGTGCGTAATCGAAATCGATATCGTTTTTATCGTCTGGCGTAAAGTTCAGGGTTAAGCCCCCGTTACGCATACGCTGTTCATTGTAGCCATTGAGGATTTTATCTTCCGCCCGATGGGAGAATAACCCGGTCACCTTCGCGCCAAGTAATCCGTCAATCAGTGGCCCAGACGCATAGGCGTTGGTCTGGTAAATATCACCGGAGTCTCTGTCTTCCTGGAAAGTGGCATCGCCGTGCAGAGAACCGGTCCAGGCTTTGGTATTCGACACTTTCTTGGTGATGACGTTAATGAC
Organism: Citrobacter sp. Cf136; assembly: GCF_030333815.1. NCBI lineage: Bacteria > Pseudomonadati > Pseudomonadota > Gammaproteobacteria > Enterobacterales > Enterobacteriaceae > Citrobacter > Citrobacter sp. Cf136. Next base: position 289,065 of record NZ_JAOWFE010000032.1, read on the forward strand.
ACCGCCCATCGCGTCGGAGCCGTATAGTGATGACATCGGGCCACGGATGACTTCGATACGCTCGATGGATTCAAGCGGCGGCAGCCAACCTTGTTCAATACCTGAGTTGTCGCTATTAGGACGTGTGCCGCGGGTGCTGATGCGTTTACCGTTGACCAGGAAGAGCGTGTATTGCGAAGCCATACCGCGAATACTGATATCGCTGCTGCTCCCCCCGCCGGTGACGACGACGCCAGGGACATCTTTTAGCGCATCGGTGACATCGCGATAGGCTTTGTCCTCAATCTGCTGCTTGGTAATAACAGATATCGAAGCCGGGGCATCCTGAATTTTCTGCTCAAAGCCGGTAGCGGTAACTACCACGGTATCTTGTTCAGCGGCATGGCCGAGTGATGGGAGACTGGCGACGCATACTGCGGCAGCTACAGCCTTAACGTGAGGTATAGTCATTTGTATCATTCCATTTAAATGAATCAAACTGCGCGTCATGTGAAAGGCCATGACAATTGTATGTATTTGTCTTTTAAGGACTCTTTTCAGTAAAGAAGCGGGAGGATTGTACAAAAGTATGAATATTTGTAAACACAAATGATAATAGAAATCATTTGTGTTTGATGTGATTTGGGGTGAAATACTTTTTTAATCAATAAGATAGTGAAGGAAGAAAAAAGGAGAAAAAGTGAAGGAATGATGGAGAAATGAAGAGGGCTTACGCCCTCAACTCAGAAATTACTTCAGCAAATACTGGGCGTGGAAGCGCAGGTGATCCTCAATAAACGACGCAATAAAGTAATAGCTGTGGTCGTAACCTGGCTGGATGCGTAGCGTCATTGGCCATGCGGTTTGACGGGCTATTTCGGCCAGCACTGCTGGCTGCAACTGATCGGCAAGAAACTGATCGCTGTCTCCTTGATCAATTAGCGTCGGAATCGCGTCTGTGGGCTTACTGGCCAGCATTAACGCGCAGCTATCCCACTCAGTCCATTGTGTTTTATCTTCACCCAGATAAGCGCTAAAAGCCTTCTCGCCCCACGGAACGCGACAAGGGTTTACGATCGGCGCAAAGGCTGAAACGCTGGTGTATTTCCCGGGATTTTTCAGCGCCATAATCAATGCGCCGTGCCCCCCCATAGAGTGCCCGCTGATGGCGCAGCGATCGCTGACGTTAAACTGCGAATGAATCAGTGCCGGAAGCTCATCACGCAGATAGTCATACATACGAAAATGCGTTGCCCATGGCTGCTGAGTGGCATTGAGGTAAAATCCCGCGCCCTGGCCTAAATCGTAGCCATCATCGTTGGCAACCTGCTCGCCGCGCGGGCTGGTGTCTGGCATCACCAGAACAATACCGAGCTCAGCCGCGATGCGCTGTGCGCCGGCTTTGGTGGTGAAGTTTTCATCATTGCAGGTCAGGCCCGACAGCCAGTACAGCACCGGAGGCGGGGCGTTATCGCGGGGTGGTGGAAGAAAAATACTGAAGGTCATGGCGCAATTTAACGTGGCGGAGTCGTGACGCCAGCGTTGCTGCCAGCCTTCAAAACAGCGGTGCTCTTCAAGCATTTCCATGCGTGGCTCCTTGTTGTGTTGAACCTGTATGTGTTTGCGAACTCACCATAATACAGATTATTCATTGCACTGTGAGTAACTTTCACTTCCGCATTGAGCAAACATACTTCATCATCTATATAACTTTACATTAACACTCGACGTCACCGGGCTGAACAGAAAGTGAAGTTGCTACAGCTGAAAGGCTGTGCCAATTTCAATAATTATCGCGGTGAATACTGGATTATGTGCGCCGCCTCACGCACAATGTTCTGGCTGTGATACAGCCTAAAAACTTTGCCCCATGCAGGGCAGAGGCGCCCCACCTGCAGGAGAAGAAGAAATGTCATCACTCAGTAAAGAAGCGGCACTGGTTCATGAAGCGCTGGTTGCGCGTGGTCTCGAAACCCCGCTGCGCCCGCCCGTGCAAGAGATGGATAACGAAACACGCAAACGTCTTATCTCTGGCCATATGACCGAGATTATGCAATTGCTCAATCTCGATTTGAGCGATGACAGTCTGATGGAAACTCCGCATCGCATTGCGAAAATGTATGTCGATGAGATTTTCTCCGGCCTCGATTACGCCAACTTCCCGAAAATCACCGTCATTGAAAATAAAATGAAGGTGGACGAGATGGTCACGGTCCGCGATATTACGTTGACCAGCACCTGCGAACACCACTTTGTCACTATCGATGGCAAAGCGACGGTGGCGTATATTCCGAAAGATTCGGTTATTGGTCTGTCGAAGATTAACCGCATTGTGCAGTTCTTCGCCCAGCGCCCACAGGTACAGGAACGCCTGACCCAGCAAATTCTCACCGCGCTGCAAACGCTGCTCGGGACGAATAATGTGGCGGTGTCGATTGATGCGGTGCATTACTGTGTGAAAGCGCGCGGCATTCGTGATGCGACCAGTGCGACCACCACCACTTCTCTTGGTGGATTGTTTAAGTCCAGCCAGAACACGCGTCAGGAATTCCTGCGCGCAGTACGTCATCACAACTGATTAGGGCAGGAACCATGGAGCGTAATGTCACGCTGGATTTTATTCGTGGCGTCGCCATTCTTGGTATCCTACTTCTCAATATTAGCGCCTTTGGCTTGCCAAAGGCGGCATATCTCAATCCTGCGTGGTATGGCGACATCACCTTATCCGATGCCTGGACCTGGGCGCTGCTCGATCTCTTTGCGCAGGTAAAATTCCTCACGCTGTTTGCGCTGCTGTTCGGTGCCGGTCTGCAAATGCTGCTCCCACGCGGTAAACGCTGGATCCAGTCACGGCTTACGCTGCTGGTGCTATTGGGTTTTATTCACGGTTTACTCTTCTGGGATGGCGATATCCTGCTGGCATATGGCTTGATCGGCCTGATTTGCTGGCGGCTGATCCGGGATGCGCCGTCGGTAAAAAGCTTATTTAACACTGGTGTGCTGCTGTATCTGGTGGGCGTTGGCGTACTGCTGCTGTTGGGTGTGATCTCCGGGAGCGAAACCAGCCGCGCCTGGACGCCGGATGCTTCAGCGTTGCTGTATGAAAAATACTGGAAAGTGAACGGCGGAATGGAAGCAATCAGCAATCGCGTGGATATGATGTCCAATAGCTTGCTGGCGTTGGGTGCTCAGTACGGCTGGCAACTGGCGGGGATGATGCTGCTCGGCGCGGCATTAATGCGCAGCGGTTGGCTAAAAGGGCAGTACAGTTTGCAGCACTATCGACGTACCGGCGTGCTGCTGGTCATCGTTGGGATGGCGATAAACCTGCCTGCTATCATCGCTCAGTGGAATCTGGACTGGGCCTACCGCTGGTGTGCTTTCCTGTTACAAGCCCCGCGAGAGCTGGGAGCGCCGATGCAGACCATTGGTTACGCCGCGCTGATGTACGGTTTCTGGCCGCAGCTTAGCCGTTTAAAATGGGTCATTGCCGTCGCCTGTGTGGGACGCATGGCGTTAACCAACTATCTGTTACAAACCTTAATCTGTACCACGCTGTTCTATCAATTCGGCTTATTTATGAAATTCGACCGGCTGGAGCTGCTGTATTTCGTCATCCCGGTCTGGGTCATTAACTTACTTTTCTCCGTGATATGGCTACGTTATTACCGCCAGGGCCCGGTGGAATGGCTGTGGCGTCAATTAACCCTGCGTGCTGCAGGGACATCATTACCGCGAACATCCAGATAACGATCTGGATCACATTCATTAACAAAATGGATGTAAGCGCTTTCATTCCTGTGACATCACTCACGCAGTCCGTTTCATTGTGCTGACAAAATACCCAGCCTGGGGTGTCTGCGGGCAGCCGCAATCTAAAACAGGGCAGTGAATATGGTAACCATTCGTGATGTGGCACGGCAGTCTGGCGTTTCTGTAGCGACCGTTTCCCGCGTACTGAACAACAGTGCGCTGGTGAGTCCCGATACGCGTGAAGCGGTAATGAAAGCAGTCACTCAGCTTGGCTATCGACCTAATGCCAACGCACAAGCGCTGGCGACGCAGGTAAGCGATACGATTGGTGTTGTCGTCATGGATGTATCAGATGCGTTTTTTGGCGCGCTGGTAAAAGCCGTGGATATGGTTGCCCAGCAGCATCAGAAGTATGTCCTGATTGGCAACAGCTACCATGAGGCGGAAAAAGAACGTCATGCCATTGAGGTGTTGATTCGCCAACGCTGTAACGCATTGATTGTACACTCTAAAGCACTGAGCGATCGGGAACTGGCCGAGTTTATGGATCAAATCCCCGGCATGGTGCTGATCAATCGCCTGGTACCGGGTTACGCCCACCGTTGCGTCTGCCTGGATAACATCAGCGGCGCTAAAATGGCGACCCGTATGTTGCTGAATAATGGTCATCAACGCATCGGTTATCTGGCATCAAGCCATCGCATTGAAGATGACACCATGCGCAAAGAAGGGTGGTTAACTGCTCTGAAAGAGCAGGGGATTGTTGCGGCAGAAAGTTGGGTCGGCACCGGTTCGCCCGATATGCAGGGCGGAGAGTCTGCGATGGTGGAACTGCTGGGGCGCAATTTACAACTGACGGCAGTCTTCGCTTATAACGACAATATGGCCGCTGGCGCGCTGACAGCGCTAAAAGATAACGGTATCGCTATTCCATTACACCTTTCAATCATTGGCTTCGATGATATTCCCATCGCGCGTTACACCGATCCGCAGCTAACCACCGTGCGCTATCCCATTGCCTCTATGGCAAAAATGGCGACGGAGCTTGCACTACAGGGCGCGGCTGGCACGCTGGATCCGCAGGCGACGCATTGCTTTATGCCGACGCTGGTACGTCGCCATTCAGTGGCGCTGCGGCAGAATGCGGCACCGATCACTAACTTATAACGCATCGCGATGTAACCGCTTTCAATATGTGAGTAAATTCACAGTATATTAACAATGCGATAGCTATGATGACACTGTTTGTTGCGCTGTAACTACTATGTAACGGTGAATAATCACTTTCATCGAGGTATAGCTGCCTTAAACGATAATTAAAGCCTGTTTTGGGAGCGTTGCCAGACACGGAAGAAATATTTTTAAAAGTGAGCTTCGGCGTTCAGTAACACTTCAGTAACGTTCTGCCTGCCGAGCATTTATCTCAAGTACTACCCTGCATAATAAAACCGGAGATACCATGAATAAGAAGGTGTTGACCCTGTCTGCTGTAATGGCAAGCATGTTATTCGGCGCGGCTGCGCACGCTGCTGATACCCGTATTGGTGTGACTATCTATAAGTATGACGATAACTTTATGTCAGTGGTACGTAAGGCTATTGAAAAAGATGCCAAAGCGGCGCCAGATGTACAACTGCTGATGAACGACTCGCAGAACGACCAGTCCAAACAAAACGATCAGATCGACGTGCTGCTGGCAAAAGGCGTTAAAGCACTGGCGATTAACCTGGTTGACCCGGCAGCTGCAGGCACGGTCATTGAAAAAGCACGCGGACAGAACGTACCGATCGTGTTCTTCAACAAAGAACCTTCTCGCAAGGCGCTGGACAGCTATGACAAAGCGTATTACGTCGGTACTGACTCTAAAGAGTCCGGTATTATTCAGGGTGATTTGATTGCCAAACACTGGGCAGCTAACCCGAACTGGGACCTGAACAAAGACGGCAAAATTCAGTTTGTTCTGCTGAAAGGCGAACCGGGACACCCGGATGCTGAAGCACGTACTACTTACGTGATTAAAGAGCTGAACGACAAAGGCATTAAAACTGAGCAACTGCAGTTAGATACTGCAATGTGGGATACCGCTCAGGCGAAAGATAAGATGGATGCGTGGATGTCCGGTCCGAACGCGAACAAAATCGAAGTCGTTATCGCCAACAACGATGCGATGGCAATGGGCGCAGTTGAAGCGCTGAAGGCACACAATAAAACCAGCGTACCGGTATTTGGCGTGGATGCCCTGCCTGAAGCACTGGCGCTGGTGAAATCTGGCGCTATGGCCGGTACCGTGCTGAACGATGCTAATAACCAGGCGAAAGCCACCTTTGATCTGGCGAAAAACCTGGCTGATGGCAAAGCTGCGGCAGATGGCACTAACTGGAAAATTGAGAACAAGATTGTTCGCGTTCCGTACGTAGGTGTCGATAAAGATAATCTGGCCGAGTTCACCAATAAGTAAATACTCCGTCTGTGGGCGCAATTTCATTGCGCCCTTAATAACGCACTCTGCAAGGCCAACAAGGTATAATTATGGTCAGCACACATACTCAGTCGTCAGGCGAATACTTGTTGGAAATGACCGGCATCAACAAGTCCTTCCCCGGCGTTAAGGCGCTTGATAATGTCAATTTAAAAGTCCGTCCGCATTCTATTCACGCCTTAATGGGGGAGAATGGCGCGGGGAAATCAACATTATTGAAATGTCTTTTCGGCATCTATCAAAAAGATTCCGGCAGTATTTTATTTCAGGGTAAAGAAATCGATTTTCATTCTGCTAAGGAAGCGCTTGAGAATGGTATTTCGATGGTACACCAGGAATTAAACCTGGTATTACAACGCTCTGTGATGGACAACATGTGGCTGGGACGCTATCCCACCAAAGGCATGTTTGTCGATCAGGAAAAAATGTACCGCGATACCAAAGCGATATTTGATGAACTGGATATTGATATCGATCCGCGTGCGCGCGTCGGCACATTATCCGTGTCACAAATGCAGATGATTGAAATTGCGAAGGCGTTCTCCTATGACGCCAAAATCGTCATCATGGATGAACCAACGTCATCGTTAACCGAGAAAGAAGTTAATCATCTGTTCACCATCATCCGTAAGCTGAAAGAGCGTGGATGCGGTATTGTTTATATTTCTCACAAAATGGAAGAAATCTTCCAGCTGTGTGATGAAATTACCGTACTACGCGACGGCCAGTGGATTGCGACCCAGCCGCTGGAAGGGCTGGATATGGATAAGATCATCGCCATGATGGTAGGGCGTTCACTGAACCAACGTTTTCCGGATAAAGAAAACAAACCTGGTGAAGTCATTCTGCAAGTGCGTAACCTGACCTCGCTGCGTCAGCCGTCGATTCGTGATATCTCGTTTGATTTACACAAAGGGGAAATTCTCGGGATTGCCGGTCTGGTGGGTGCAAAACGCACGGATATTGTTGAAACGCTTTTTGGTATTCGTGAGAAATCATCGGGTACGATTACGCTACACGGCAAAAAGATTAATAACCACAGTGCAAATGAAGCCATCAACCATGGTTTTGCGCTGGTCACGGAAGAGCGCCGCTCAACCGGTATTTATGCGTATCTGGACATTGGTTTTAACTCGTTAATTTCTAATATCCAAAATTACAAAAACAAAGTCGGTCTGTTGGATAATTCCCGCATGAAGAGTGACACCCAGTGGGTAATTGACTCCATGAGGGTGAAAACACCGGGCCATCGTACGCAAATTGGTTCACTTTCTGGCGGTAATCAGCAAAAGGTGGTTATTGGTCGTTGGTTATTAACGCAGCCAGAAATTCTGATGCTGGATGAACCGACGCGTGGAATCGATGTTGGCGCGAAATTTGAAATTTACCAGTTAATTGCCGAACTCGCGAAAAAGGATAAGGGGATTATTATTATTTCCTCTGAAATGCCGGAGCTGCTGGGTATTACCGATCGTATTCTGGTGATGAGCAATGGTCTCGTTGCCGGAATTGTTGACACTAAAACAACAACGCAAAACGAAATCCTCCGTCTTGCGTCTTTGCACCTTTAAGATTAGGGGCTCCTCATGAGTGCGTTAAATAAGAAAAGTTTTCTTACTTACCTGAAAGAAGGCGGAATTTACGTTGTTCTTTTGGTTTTGCTGGCGATTATTATTTTCCAGGATCCCACTTTCTTAAGCTTACTGAACCTGAGTAATATTCTCACGCAATCCTCGGTGCGTATTATTATCGCATTGGGTGTGGCTGGACTGATTGTTACCCAAGGGACCGACCTGTCGGCGGGGCGTCAGGTTGGCCTGGCGGCAGTGGTGGCAGCGACTTTGTTGCAGTCGATGGAGAATGCCAACAAGGTGTTCCCGGAAATGGCGACGATGCCGATAATTGTAGTGGTGCTGATTGTCTGCGTGATTGGTGCCATTATCGGTCTGGTGAACGGTATTATCATTGCTTACCTGAACGTGACGCCGTTTATTACCACCCTGGGTACGATGATTATCGTTTACGGGATCAACTCCCTGTACTACGACTTCGTCGGCGCATCGCCAATCTCTGGCTTTGACAGCGGATTTTCAACCTTTGCACAGGGCTTTATTGCACTGGGTAGTTTCCGACTCTCCTACATCACCTTCTACGCGCTGATTGCCGTGGCCTTTGTGTGGGTGCTGTGGAACAAGACCCGCTTCGGTAAAAACATTTTCGCCATCGGCGGAAACCCGGAAGCTGCGAAAGTGTCTGGGGTAAACGTTGCGCTGAACCTGTTGATTATCTATGCGTTGTCTGGCGTGTTCTATGCCTTCGGTGGTTTATTGGAAGCCGGGCGTATCGGCTCGGCGACCAACAACCTCGGCTTTATGTATGAGCTGGATGCGATTGCGGCGTGCGTGGTTGGTGGCGTGTCGTTCAGCGGCGGGGTAGGTACCGTGTTTGGCGTGGTGACCGGTGTGATTATCTTCACCGTCATCAACTACGGTCTGACCTACATCGGCGTAAACCCTTACTGGCAGTATATTATCAAGGGCGGCATTATCATTTTCGCGGTCGCGCTGGACTCACTGAAGTACGCGCGTAAGAAGTAATCGTACAATGTAAAAAGCCCGGTGCAGCGCAACCTGCACCGGGCTTTTTTATCTGCGTTACAACGTTAACGCATGTTCTTTCTCTCCGGGTTTAAATTTCACCTCGCCCAGATCAATACAGGCTACCGGGCAAACGTGACCGCACAATAAACATCCCACACATTTTTCCGTATTGCAGTGCGGTGTACGGGTTTCCTCATTCCATTCCATCGCCTGATGCCCGCCGTCATAGCAGGAGATGTAGCAACGACCACAGCCGACGCATTTATCAAGATGGATGTTCGGATAGACAATGTAGCTACGGTCAAGCTCCTCGGCGGGGATGATATTGGCATTGGCCAGACCCACCATCTCCTCCAGTGAGTCAAACCCTTGATCGGCGAGGTAATGTGACAGCCCGCTGATCATGTCCTCCACAATCCGATATCCATACTGCATGATCCCGGTGGTCACCTGCAGCGTGGCCGCGCCTAACAGTAAAAACTCGGCGGCATCTTCCCAGGTCTCAATTCCTCCAATGCCGCTAATCGGGAAATCGCGCAATTCGGGATGCGTGCGCAACTGTTGGATAAATCGCAGGGCGATAGGTTTAACGGCCTTGCCGGAGTAGCCGGAAATACTGGATTTACCGTTGACGACCGGCATCCCGATTTTCCTGTTCAGGTCGATATTAGTGATGGATTTAACCGTATTGATGGTCGCGATACCGTCGGCTCCTCCGCGTTTTGCCGCCAGCGCCACCTCACACATATCACCAATATTTGGTGTCATTTTAGCCAGCATTGGCAGGGGCGAACCGCGTTTAACCGCCCGACAGTATTTTTCAACCAGCTCAGGGCTTTGTCCTACATCGCTGCCCATAGCATGCGAGGTCATTTGCGGGCAGGAGAAGTTACACTCGATCATATCTGCACCCGCTTCTTCAACCAGGCGGGCCAGTTCCTGCCATTGCTGCTCATTTTCCCCCATGATCGACGCAATCAGGACCTTATCCGGGTAGTCTTGTTTCAGTCGCCGAATAGCAGCCAGATTCTCCTCCAGCGGATGCTCGGCAATTTGCTCCATGTTTTTGAAACCAATAAAGCCGGTATCTTCTTTGCTGAGATGGTCAAAGCGCGGGGAGACTTCATTCGCAATAAAGAACCCGATCGTTTTAAAAACAATGCCGCCCCAACCGCTATCATAGGCTTTGGCGCACATTTCATAGCAGTTGCCCACCGGAGAGGAAGAGAGGCAGAACGGGTTGGGAAATTTGACGCCGCAAAAGGTAATAGAAAGATCTTTCGTTAACATGAGCAAGCTCCCTCTAAATAGTGATGAATGGCCTGAGCGGCTTCTTTTCCGGTTTTCACGGCGTAAACGACCGTTTTATCGCCTTCAACAATATCGCCCGCAGCAAACAGAGCCGGATCGGCGGTTTGATAGTTTTGCGTATTGATAAGATTGCGCTGTGGCTTTAACGTGGCGAAATTATCAAGCTGAGCGTGTTGACCGACGGCAAGAATAATGTGCTCGGCTTCTAGCGTGAGTTCGCCTGGCAGGCGTACGTGCTTAAAGGTAACTTGATTTCCGCTTACCGCCACGGGCGTGAAACCGTCAATAATCGACACGCCTAATGCCTGGGTGCTGCTGAATTCTTTATCGCTGGCCGGAAAATCAGCCAGTTCTTCACGCGCGACACAAGTGACTGACGGGCAGCCCAGCAGTTTCAACGTACTGGCGACATCCATCGCCACGTCGCCACCGCCGATGATCAATACACTTTTGGCGACGGTAATATCGCCGCTGGCTTGTCGGGCGCGTTGCAGAAAATCGACGGCAATTTCAACGTGATTCGCTTTCTCAAAAAGAGGCAATGTAGAGCCGTAAGACATACCTGGGGTAACCAGTACGGCGCGATATTCTGCTTTGAGTTGCTCAACGGAAAGGGCATTGCCGACTTCACAATTGCACTTGATGGTCACGCCCATTTCAACGATACGGGCAATTTCATGATCCAAAACCGAATGCGGCAAACGAAACTCTGGGATGCCATAGCGCAACCAGCCGCCTGGCTGAGCCTGTTTTTCGAAGATGGTTACGTCATAACCAAGATTGCTCAGCGTTACGCTGGCCTGTAATCCTGCCGGACCTGCACCGATAATGGCGACCTTGCCCAGCGTTTTTGTTGCCGGCTGATATATTTTCATCGCGGTCTGCTGTTCAAAATCGGTTATAAAGCGCTGCAGACGCGCGATATCAATAGGTTTATCAATTCCTGAACGCGTACACCCGCGCTGGCATAATTTTTCGGTTGGGCAAACTCGAGCGCACACCGCACCGAGCGCATTATTTTCGCGGATAGTTTCGGCTGCGCCTTTAAAATTACGGAAATAAATTGAGCGAATAAATTTCCCCGGGTCGGTTTGCGCTGGGCAATCCTGACTACAGGGGGCATCGTGACATAATAAACAGCGGGAAGCCTCTTTTATTGCTAATAATGGGGTAAAAGCAGGCGTGAGCTCATCCAGATAATTTTGTTGTGGCATATTTTCTTCCTTAATGCTTGAGTAAATTAAGGCAAACCGTTAATAACAAAATATAAAAAGTGAAAGGCTATTCTTAAGGCTAAGCACTGCAGGAAGAGTATTCTGTGAAAGGATTCACAAATAGAAGATAGTTTGAGGGAAATGCTGACGGGCAGCATTAATCCCTTATCTTGAAATGGTAACTATTATCAAAATATTAGCTATTCTCAAGCGCTAATATAAAGGCAAATGCGTTATCGATAAAAAACTAAGTAAATAACCATACCGAAGGATATGCACCCGCATCCAGCATAAACCAGTACGTAAGACCAAAATTGCAGCGGCTCTTGATTGCGATAAGCGAAAACCGGTTCGCGCGCATTCTTTTTAATTTTATCTACGGCTCCCGAGCGCCAGCCTTTCCAGGCTTCACGAAAACAAAACACGGGAATGAGCAGAAAGGCCAACACGACGAAAAGGGTTTGTACATCCATGCTTATTTTCCTTGTTTCTTTTGTAATTCGAGCAGTTGTTCAGGCGTGACTGCCGGATATCCCTGTGCATCGTCCGGTACCTGATGCATGGTAGGGATAGGGACCAGTGGGCCTAAAAAGCGGGGTTCACGTTTAAAAATGTAGAGATCGGCAAGTGCGCCAAAACGGGCGCCAAATTCACGTACCCGCACGGTGAGCATATCTTTTGGCGAAGGTACGGCGTAGCACTGGGCCTGGATACCCATATGGAGCGCAATAAACAAGGCACGCTCACAGTGGAATCGCTGGGTAATAATGATGAAATCGTTGGTATCGAACACCTTACGGGTACGCACGATGGAGTCGAGCGTTCGGAACCCGGCGTAATCAAGCACGATGTCAGCGGGATCGACGCCTGCGGCAATCAGATCTTTACGCATCGTCATGGGTTCGTTGTAGCTTTGCTGCGCGTTGTCGCCGCTTAACAGCAGATAGTTTACCTTCCCGCTGTTATAGGCGTTCAATGCGCCCTGAATGCGGTAGCGGTAATACTGATTGATGACGCCGGTGCGGTAATACTTCGCCGTGCCCAGAACCACACCTACCTGGCGGTAGGGTAAATCCTGCAGTTCGTCGTAAATGTAGGGAGCAGTCTTCCAGCTCATCCACCGATCGAGTCCAAGCACAGTCAAAAGCAGCAAGCCTAGCAGGACTAACAGGCTGTAAAACACGCGCTTTAACATGCAGAAAACTCGTTATTTGGATGGAATTTCAATCAGGCTACTTTACCCGAAGACGTAGCGCAAGAAACAGCAATCTGATTGAGGGGATTTTAGTCACTGTTGCCCGATGACGTTACGCCATCGGGCAACACGACTTAGTCGAGTAGCACGCGCTCTATATTGTCGCAGCCCAGTGCTTTCAGCGTGGCAGACGTCGCATCCCACTGAATTAACGGCGCATCGGCTTTTTCAGCCAGCACGGCGCGTTGGATATCTGGATAATCATAACCGTTCAGATTCAACAGGTTCAACGCGCCTTGCAGTGGTGGCAGGGTTGGGTTAAAAGCAGCATTTTCAGCATAGCTGCCGCTAAAAATACGACCATCTTTACACTCCAGCGCCACGCCGCTTGGGGATTTGCTGTACGGCATATGACATCTGTTGGCAGCGGTGATTGCTGCCTGGGTCAACGCATCGCCCTGCAGTGCGAAGCCGTGATCCTGATCGTCCATCAGCAGCGTTTTAATCTCCAGATCTTTCGGGCCGAAGGCATCTGGCAGATAATCGCGCAGCACGTGTGGCGCACGTCCCGGCAGATGAATACGTAAATCCAGTCCGCTGTTTAGTTCGTTCATAAACTGGCGACAGTGGCCGCATGGCGTGTAGTTGACGGTGATGGCGGCGAGCCCTTTTTCACCGCGCAGCCAGGCGTGGCTGATAGCGCTTTGCTCGGCATGAACAGTTTGCTGCATGGTCGCGCCCAGGAACTCCATGTTCCCACCGAAGTACCAGTTGCCGCTGATGCCGCGAGAAATAGCCCCAACGTTGAAATTGGACAGTGGAGTACGCGCGCAGGCCGCAGCCAGCGGCAGCAGAGCGAATGCCAGCGCGTCTTCGTCCAGTCCCGATTCGCGTTTCAGCAAAGAGACCTGCTCAGCAGTCAGCATGGCGGGGAAATGCGCATCCGCGAGAACAGGGGCCAGGGCTGATTGCAAGTTATCCGCGAGTTGGGCAAAAGCAGTTTGAAAACGTGGATGCATGGCGATGCCTCATAACAATGTAATGGAATCGTAGTTTACGGGCCCGTTATGGCTTTATATGTGATCCAAATCCCATTGTGTATGCAACTTATGAAACTTAAATGAAAAATGTGCAACGCATCGCAAATAAATAACTAAAAAATGAAGGTTAACCCACCACCGCCAGAATAATCGGGAACAGGAATGGGGCAACCAACGAGGTGATAATGCCGCAAATAACCAGCGCAAGAGAGCTAAACGCGCCTTCCTGGTAGTCCAGTTCTGCACAGCGTGCGGTACCCAGGGCGTGCGACGCGGTGCCCATTGCCAGCCCCCGAGCGGCCTTGGTGCGAATACGCATCGCATTAAGCAACGTATGACCAAATACTGCCCCGAGGATACCGACAAAAATAACGCATACGGCGCTGATAGCCGGAATGCCGCCAATACTGCCTCCCACGGCCATAGCGATAGGCGTGGTGACCGATTTTGGCATGATAGACGCGGCAATTTGCGGTGATGCGCCCATCAACAAAGCGATTGTTGTACCTGTTACCATCGCCACAACGCTCCCGGCAAAACAGATAGCAATGATTGATTTCCAGCGGGCGCGAATTTGGTGCAACTGTTCGTATAACGGATAGGCCAGCGCGACCACGGCAGGTTGCAGTAAATCGTTCAGTACTTCGCTGCCTTTGAAATAGTGATCGTAGGGAATGCCGGTCAGCAGCAGAATGGGAATAATCACCACCATGGCAACCAGCAGCGGGTTCAATAGCGGCATTTTAAATCGTGCAGCCAGCTTACGTGCGCCAAAAAATACCGCCAGCGTAAGAGGTAACGACCACCAGATATACGACATCATTCTTTAGACCCTTTTTGCCCAACGATTTTGCGTTCACCGTGCACAATGTGCGAGCTCCAGCTCACCACCAGGAAAACGACCAGCGTACTGATGGTACAGGACACCACTACCGGACCAAATTGTGCGCGGAGCAGGTCAAAGTACTGCATGATCCCCACGCCAATCGGGACAAACAGCAGGGCCATATAACGAATCAGCACGTAGCAGCCAGGGTTAACCCATTTTGCCGGTAACACCTGCAAAGCCAGTAAGACAAACAGAATCAGCATGCCGATAATGCTGCCCGGAATGGTGATAGGAAGTAGCGACGCAAGAAAAATACCTGCGTAGAGGCAGGCATAAATCAGGACGAATGCGCGCAAATATTGCCAGATAACGTTCAGTGCTTTGCTCATAGTTGAAACCCTTGACGAGACTGATTCATCATACAATTAAACTTAAAAACGTGCTACCGATCACATCATGAATTCTAAGCATAGAGGAAATAGATATCTGGAACATCGGGCGATGGCCCTAACTCTCCGCGCTAAGCCTGTGCCAGATAATACAAAAAACGATTCAGGGCGGTAGTAGGTGTTTCGTTGTTGCGCCAGAATACGCCGACGCTGCCTTTTTGTTCAATCTTCGGCAGATTCAGAATAGCCAACTGCCCCTGGGCGGCATACCGTTGTGCCAGACGCAAAGAAAGAATAGAGATCATATCGCTACTTTGCAGCAGGTTGGTACTGACGTTGATCGACGCCGATTCAATGATGTTTTCCGGCAACATGACGCCGTTATCAACCAGCGCGTTATCAATGCTTATCCGGATAGGGGTTCCTGTTGGCCAGACAATCCAGCGCCAGTTCGCCAGATCGTGCCAGGTGAGCAAGGGATATTTTGCCAAGGGATGATCGGGACGGGCGACGAAACAGACCGGCTCGGTATACAGCACCTGGTAATTGAGCGGCAACTGAAGCGCCCGGCCACCGACGCGACCGACGACGACATCCACCGAACCCGCGAGCAGATCGTGCAGCAGCGGGGTCATCACTTTCTCTTCGATATTAAGGTTCAGGGTTGGCAACTCTTTGAGCAAACCCAGTATTGCCAGTGAAACGCAGTCGGTCGCTACGGGTGAGCAGCCAATCTTCAGACTTCCCACCAGGCCGCCTTGCTTAAAACGGGCGATTTCATATTGCGAACGTTCCATATCATTGAGTAGGCGTTGGGCATGCTGCAGTAACAGCTTGCCGCCTTCGGAAGGACGCAAGCCTTTGCTGTGACGTTCAAAGAGGGTGATGCCAATCTCATCCTCGAGCTGTGATAACCATTTTGACAACGCTGGCTGGGTGATATTCATCATCCGTGCGACGTGAGTCAGATTTCCCTGTTCGCCCAGCGCGATAAGCGTTTGCAGGTGTTGCAACTTAAGTTTCTGCGCCCAGTTTGCCATTTGCTATAACCTCCAGGTTATGCCTCTGCATGAAAAGCCATTGTACATTTCATCTCCAAACATACAAAGTCGCAACATACCTAAAACAAAACAGACATCTACTCTACCTGCACTGAGGCATTCACTATGACTCATCAACGTGATCTACAAGCACTGATCGATTCCGCTCCCGTCGGTAAGACCCAGTGGCGCGTTATCATTTGCTGTTTTCTGGTCGTCATGCTCGACGGATTTGATACCGCAGCTATTGGCTTTATCGCTCCCGACATTCGTACTCACTGGCAGCTGACTGCCGGCGATCTGGCGCCGTTGTTTGGCGCAGGCCTGTTGGGGCTAACCGCTGGCGCATTGCTCTGCGGCCCATTGTCTGACCGTTTTGGCCGTAAACGGGTGATTGAACTCTGCGTGGCGCTGTTCGGCGCCCTGAGCCTGATTTCGGCTTTTTCTCCCGATCTACAAACGCTGGTTATTTTGCGCTTTCTTACCGGGTTAGGTCTGGGCGGCGCGATGCCAAATACCATCACCATGACGTCAGAGTACCTGCCAGCGCGGCGGCGTGGCGCGCTGGTGACCATGATGTTTTGTGGATTTACCCTGGGGTCGGCGATGGGTGGAATTGTGAGCGCGCAACTGGTGCCGGTTATTGGTTGGCACGGCATTCTGGTGCTGGGAGGCGTTCTACCACTCATGCTGTTTGTGGCTCTGCTGTTTGCGCTACCGGAATCCCCGCGCTGGCAGGTTCGTCGCCAACTGCCGCAAAACGTGATTGCCAGAACCGTTAGCGCCATCACCCGGGAACGTTATGACACTACCCATTTTTATCTCAACGAGGGCACCGCGATTGCTAAAGGAAGCATTCGCCAGCTGTTCGTCGGGCGACAGCTGCCCATTACCCTGATGCTATGGGTAGTGTTCTTTATGAGCTTGCTGATTATTTATCTGCTCTCCAGTTGGATGCCAACGCTGTTAAACCATCGTGGAATTGATCTGCAGCATGCCTCATGGGTAACTGCCGCCTTCCAGATTGGAGGAACGCTGGGGGCGCTGGCGCTGGGCATGCTGATGGATAAATACAATCCTTTCCGCGTGCTGGCCGTGAGTTATGCACTGGGCGCAGTGTGCATCGTCATGATTGGCCTGAGCGAGAACGGTCTGTGGTTGATGGCTCTGGCTATTTTTGGCACCGGCATTGGTATCAGCGGTTCTCAGGTTGGTCTAAATGCGTTAACCGCCACGCTATATCCGACACAAAGCCGGGCGACGGGCGTCAGCTGGTCTAATGCGGTGGGGCGCTGCGGCGCGATTGTCGGCTCGCTTTCTGGCGGCGTGATGATGGCGATGAATTTCTCATTCGATAACCTGTTTTTCATTATTTCCGTCCCGGCGGCCATCAGCGCGGTGATGCTTACGCTGCTGACGGTTGTTATCCGCCAGTCGGCCTCTGCCTCAAATACTCTGCCTCGCGCAGGTGTTGTGAATGAATAAGGAGAATCCCTATGTCTGAACTGAATCAGGATGTTAAGAACAGCCGTCAGCAGTTTTACCAGCATATTTCCGGGCAGAATCTGACCCCTCTGTGGGAGTCGCTGCACCGCCTGGTGCCGCCAACCCCGAACGCACATTGCGCGCCTGCGTACTGGAACTATCAGGAGATCCGCCCTCTGCTGTTAGAAAGTGGCGATCTGATTGGCGCGAAAGAGGCGATTCGCCGCGTGCTGGTACTGGAAAACCCAATGTTGCGCGGACAGTCTTCAATCACTCCAACGCTGTACGCAGGATTGCAGTTAATTATGCCGGGCGAGGTTGCGCCGAGTCACCGCCACAACCAGTCTGCACTGCGCTTTATTGTCGAAGGGAAAGGGGCATTTACCGCCGTGGATGGCGAGCGCACCCAGATGCATGAAGGCGATTTTATTCTGACGCCGCAGTGGCGCTGGCACGATCACGGCAACCCGGGCAGTGAACCGGTGGTGTGGCTGGACGGTCTGGATTTGCCGCTGGTGAACCTGCTGGGCTGCGGCTTTGCGGAAGACTACCCGGAAGATCAGCAGCCGGTCACGCGCCAGGAAGGGGATTACTTACCGCGCTACGCGGCCAATATGTTGCCGCTGCGTCATCAGAAGGGTAACTCATCGCCGATTTTTAACTATCGCTACGATCGCAGCCGTGAAGCGCTACATGACCTGACCCGTATGGGCGACGCCGATGAGTGGGACGGTTACAAGATGCGTTACGTCAACCCGGTAACCGGCGGTTATCCCATGCCTTCGATGGGAACCTTCCTGCAACTGTTGCCGCAGGGCTTTTCCTCACGAATGGCGCGTACCACTGACAGCACTATCTATCACGTGGTGGAAGGAAGTGGGCAGGTCACCATCGGTAACGAGACCTTCAACTTTTCGCCAAAAGATATTTTTGTGGTGCCGACCTGGCACGGCGTGTCGTTCCAGACCCACGAAGATACCGTCTTATTCAGTTTTTCGGACAGACCGGTTCAGGAAGCGCTGGGGCTGTTCCGCGAAGCACGCTATTAATTTGGGAGAAAGAAAATGACGCAATATGTATTCGAACCACAAGCGCCTGTTACCGTTCCGGTGGTTGGCAGCGATGAACAATTTCCCGTGCGCCGCGTTTACTGTGTGGGCCGTAACTATGCCGCTCATGCGCGTGAAATGGGCTTTGATCCGGATCGCGAACCCCCGTTCTTCTTCTGTAAACCTGCTGATGCAGTAGTCCCGGTGGCAGTTGGTCAGATCCTTGAACTGCCGTACCCATCGCAGACCGATAACTATCACTATGAGATAGAGCTGGTGGTGGCGATTGGTAAAAAGGGCAGCGATATTCCGCTGGAAAAAGCGCATGAATATATCTGGGGCTATGCCACCGGTCTGGATATGACCCGCCGTGACCGGCAGATGGAGATGCGTCAGATGGGGCGTCCGTGGGAAATTGGCAAAGCGTTTGATCTCTCCGCGCCCATCGCGCCGTTGCATAAAGCCAGCGAAAGTATGGATGTTAACCATGCCCCAATCTGGTTGCAGGTCAACGGCGACGATCACCAGCGTAGCGATATTCGCCACCTCATCTGGTCTGTGAATGAAACCATCAGCTATCTGTCAGGCTTTTTCGAACTGCAGCCAGGCGATCTGATCTACACCGGTACACCCGAAGGCGTAGGGGCGGTAGTGAAAGGGGATGTGATCACCGGAAACGTAGACGGTTTAACCCCCATCGCCGTGAAGATTGTCTGAGGTGGATAATGAAGCTGTACAGTTTCTTTAATAGCTCCGCGTCATATCGTGTACGCATTGCGCTGGCGCTGAAGGGGCTCGATTACCAAACGGTGGGCGTCAATATTCGCATTGGTCAGCAGAACGAACTGGCCTACCGGCGGATGAACCCGTTGGGGCTGGTGCCAACGCTGGTCACCGATGACGGAGAATCACTCGGGCAGTCTCTGGCGATAACCGACTGGCTGGATCATCACTTTCCGCAGTCGCCGCTGCTGCCTGCTGACTTCCCGACGCGCAGTAAGGTGCTGGAAATTGTTTATGCCATCGCCTGTGATATCCATCCCGTAAATAACATGCGGGTACTGCGCTACCTGAGCGAAGAGTTAAAAGTCAGTGAAGAAGATAAAAAACGCTGGTATGCGCACTGGATCCAGCAAGGGTTAAGCGCGGTGGAACAAATGCTGCGCCAGAGTCACTCGGGGACGTTTTGCGTGGGGGACGCACCGACGCTGGCGGATTGTTGTCTGATCCCGCAGTGGGCAAATGCGTTGCGGATGGGTTGCGATCTGAGCGGATATCCGCGCTGTCAGGCGGTATATGATGCCTGTACCCAACTTCCGGCGTTTATCGCCGCCGCGCCCGAGAATCAACAAGACAAAATTCCAGCCTGATAAGGAGAACGACAATGGCTAAAGTGACACGCGCAATTATCGTGGGTGGCGGGATTGGCGGCGCGGCGACCGCGCTATCGCTAGCCCGTCAGGGCATTAAAGTGATGTTGCTGGAGAAAGCGCACGAGATTGGTGAAATTGGCGCGGGTATTCAGCTCGGGCCGAATGCATTCTCTGCTCTGGACAGCCTTGGCGTGGGGGAAGTTGCCCGTCAACGCGCCGTTTTTACCGACCACATCACGATGATGGATGCGGTAAATGCGAAAGAGGTAGTACGGATAGAAACCGGGCAGGCGTTCCGCGATCACTTTGGCGGTCCTTATGCGGTTATCCATCGAGTTGATATTCACGCCAGCGTTTGGGAAGCGGCACTGGTGCATCCTAACGTTGAGTATCGCACTTCAACTAACGTGGTTGATATTCGCCAGACAGAGAATGACGTGACGGTATTTGACGAGCACGGCAACAACTGGACGGCGGATATTCTGGTGGGCTGTGACGGTGTAAAATCGGTTGTTCGTCAGTCTCTGATTGGCGATGCTCCGCGGGTTACCGGGCACGTGGTCTATCGCGCCGTGATTGATTGCGATGATATGCCGGAAGATTTGCGCATTAACGCGCCGGTATTGTGGGCCGGACCGCATTGTCATCTGGTGCACTATCCACTGCGCGGCGGCAAACAGTACAACCTGGTGGTGACCTTCCACAGTCGTCAGCAGGAGGAGTGGGGGGTGAAGGATGGTAGCAAAGAGGAAGTGCTCTCCTATTTTGCGGGTATTCATCCACGCCCCCGTCAGATGCTGGATAAACCGACGTCATGGCGGCGCTGGTCAACCGCCGATCGTGAGCCGGTAGAGAAATGGGGAACCGACCGCATCACGCTGGTGGGAGATGCCGCGCACCCGGTGGCGCAATATATGGCGCAAGGAGCCTGTATGGCGCTGGAAGATGCTGTCACGCTAGGTAAAGCGTTACAGCAGTGTGACGGCGATGCGGCTGATGCCTTTGCGCTGTATGAGTCGGTGCGTATTCCGCGTACCGCACGCATCGTCTGGTCAACGCGAGAAATGGGACGCGTCTACCATGCCGCAGGTGTCGAGCGTCAGGTGCGTAATCTGTTGTGGAAAGACAAATCGCAGGCGGAATTTTATCGCGGTATGGAATGGTTATACGGCTGGAAAGAAGATAACTGCCTGCTGCCACGCTGAGCCTCTTTAATCTCCCGAACGGAGGCGCTACCATAGCGCCTCTTTTTTTGCGGGTGACGATATGCGTGTTTTACTGGCGCCGATGGAAGGCGTGCTCGATTCACTGGTGCGCGAGCTGCTGACTGAAGTGAATGATTACGATCTGTGCATCACCGAGTTTGTGCGCGTGGTGGATCAGCTCCTGCCGGCAAAAGTATTTCATCGACTCTGCCCGGAACTGCATAACAACAGCCGGACGCCATCCGGCACGTTGGTTCGCATTCAGCTGTTAGGACAGTATCCACAGTGGCTGGCGGAGAATGCCGCGCGTGCGGTAGAACTGGGATCGTACGGTGTCGATCTGAACTGTGGTTGTCCGTCGAAGCTGGTGAACGGCAGCGGCGGTGGCGCAACGTTACTGAAAGATCCTGAGCTTATCTACCGGGGCGCAAAAGCTATGCGCGAGGCGGTCCCGGCTCATCTCCCGGTGACGGTGAAAGTGCGTCTGGGCTGGGATAACAGCGATCGGCAGTTTGAAATTGCCGATGCCGTGCAGCAGGCTGGCGCCAGCGAACTGGCGGTGCATGGTCGAACCAAGGAACAGGGCTATAAGGCAGAACATATTAACTGGCAGGCGATTGGCGAGATTCGCCAGCGACTGACTATTCCGGTTATCGCGAATGGCGAAATCTGGGACTGGCAGAGCGCCCAGGATTGTATGGCCATCAGCGGATGCGATGCGGTGATGATCGGACGTGGCGCATTAAATATTCCAAACCTGAGCCGCGTGGTGAAATACAACGAGCCGCGTATGCCGTGGCCTGATGTCGTGACGCTGTTGCAAAAATATACCCGTCTTGAAAAGCAGGGGGACACCGGGCTGTATCATGTAGCGCGGATTAAGCAGTGGTTAGGGTATCTGCGAAAAGAATATTCAGAGGCAACCGCGCTGTTTCAGGAAATTCGTGCGTTAAACAGTTCGCCGGATATCGCGCGTGCGATTCAGGCTATTACCCTTTGAACACAGCTGATGCGCCAGACCGGAATAAATGCTAATGCCTTATCCGGACTGGCTGATAGGCAGCAATATCAAAAAATCATCTTAAACACGCCTGTTACCACCAACAGTCCAATCAGAAAAATAATCAGAATAACCCACAGCAGAATTTTCATTAACTTTCCTTTTTTTGGTAAGTTCAGATTGAGTATAGGAAAGTATTAATCATTCTGCCTGGAGGCGCTGTTATGCAGGTTTACGTGCGCTGAGCAGAAACACCATCGGCCGCTCTTTTTCTTCATCTAACGCTGGGTTTTCAGCAATCTGTTGCGCGGAAGGTCCCCATTCATCGACACAAACGATGTCGAATCCGGCCCCAATCAGCGCATTAATCCAGGTCGCCAGCTTACGATGCTGTTTTTTGACGCCCTCAGCAAACCAGTTACTGATGCGCTCACCTTCCTGCTGATAATGATTAATCGGCCAGGAGAGTTGCCCGGTTTTATCTTTGATCCAGCCCTGGTTAAGCGGTGCGGTATAAATTGGATGCTCAGCAGAGAAAACCAACATACCTCCCGGTGTTAATGACTGGTAAATGGTTACGAATAATCGTTCTATATCGTGCAAATAGTGCAGGGCAAGCGAGCTATAAACCAGATCAAAGGAATTTGGGGACAAGGTAAGCGTTTCGAGATCTTCACGCTGATAAACGATGCCATTACCCTGCGTCATACTGTGCGCCTGAGTTAACATTTTTTGTGAAATATCCAGTCCCACTACACTGGCAGCCTGATTATCGCGTGCGTAGCGGCAAAACCAGCCATATCCACAGCCCAAATCAAGAATGTTTTTGCCTTGAAGAGAGGGGAGCATCGCTTGTATTGTCGGCCATTCTGGCGCGCCGTCGAGCCCCTTTACTGAACGATCCAGCGTGGCATATCCGGCAAAGAACTCAGGATCGTCATAGATATTCTGTGACATAAAATCTCCATCTATTAATTATTAAAACTATTTAACCTATATTATTCGCGAGGTGTATATTTTTCTGATTTTATATTTTTATTGCCAAAGATGTATTGCCACGCGTAACTAAAAAAGCAAAAGCGACAAGTCGTAATCTCTGCACATCTTTTCTTACCTGTATATCTCCATGAATCGTAATTCTGTGTTTATCACCACGGCATTGTTGCCGCTTTTTGTTCTGATGGCAGGCTGTGCGCCTATGCATGATGACCGCCAGTCTCTGTCACAGCAGACCCCTGCTGCGAATGTCGATACCACATTGCCTGCCGCGTTAAAAAATGGCTGGCCGGACAGCCAGTGGTGGAGGGCATATCACGACCCACAACTTAATGCGTTGATTGACAGCACGTTGCGAAATTCTCCTGATATGCAGGTAGCGGAACAGCGCATTCAACTGGCGGAGGCGCAGGCTAAGGCTGTGGAAGCACAGGATGGCCCGGAGATCGACTTCTCCGCAGACGTTGAGCGTCAGAGAATGTCAGCTGAGGGGCTGATGGGACCGTTTGCCATTACCGATCCGGCCGCCGGAACAACAGGACCGTGGTACACCAATGGAACCTTTGGTTTAACCGCTGGCTGGAATCTGGATCTGTGGGGTAAAAATCGGGCTGAAGTGACGGCGCGTATTGGGGCCGTTAAGGCACGTGAGGCTGAGCGCGAGCAAACCCGGCAGCTGCTGGCGAGCGGTGTCTCCCGCCTTTACTGGGAATGGCAGACGCAGGCGGCGCTGAAAACCGTACTGACGCAAATCGAAAGCGAGCAGCAAAATGTGATAACCGTCGATCGTCAGCTGTATCAAAACGGTCTAACTTCTTCAGTGGAAGGCGTTGAAACTGATATTGATTCCAGCAAAACAGAGCAGCAGTTGAATGATGTCAGCGGTAAAATGAAAGTGATTGAAGCACGGCTGAGCGCGCTGACCAATGCCCAGTCCACTGCCCTGAAGCTCCATTCGACCCCACTGCCCGCGGTCGAAAGCCAGCTCCCGTCACAATTGGGTTACTCGCTACTGGCCCGCCGCCCGGATTTACAGGCGGCGCACTGGTACATTGAATCATCGCTGAGCAGCATTGATGCGGCGAAAGCGGCTTTTTATCCCGATGTGAATCTGATGGCATTTTTACAACAGGATGCGTTACATCTGAGTGACCTGTTCCGCCATTCCGCGCAGCAAATGGGCGTAACCGCCGGGCTGACACTGCCTATCTTTGACAGCGGCAGGCTGAACGCAAATCTCGATATTACGAAAGCGCAAAGCAACCTGACGGTGGCGAATTACAACAAAGCGGTGGTGGATGCGGTGAATGACGTGGCACGTGCTGCATCGCAGGTAGAAACATTAGCGCAGAAAAATCAGCATCAGCAGCAGATTGAACATGACGCTCAGCGCGTAGTGGGGCTGGCTCAGGCACGCTTTAATGCGGGTATTATTGCGGGCTCCAGGGTCAGCAAGGCAAAGATCCCGGCATTACGTGAGCAGTGCAACGGTCTGCTTTTGCAGGGCCAATGGCTGGATGCCTCAATTCAGTTGACCAGTGCGCTGGGCGGCGGTTATCACGCGTCCTGATTAATCGGCCCGACGGTGTTCTGCTGTCGGGCCATCTTCATTGCGCTTTACGCGTGCTTCGCCGTTTCATCCACCAGCGGACGCCCGCGACAATCCCGATAACCAGCACCAGCCAGATGCCATGCTTGATATGCTGGTCAAGGCTGTGCAGCCACGGCGCTATCACTTCACCACCGATGTAGCCCAGAGTAGTAAATAACGATGCCCAGACAAACGCGCCAAGAATATTTAGCGGTAAAAAGATCTTCGGCGGCAGGTGACTGGCGCCAATCAGTAAGGGACCAATAACGCGAAAGCCGTACATAAAGCGCGTACCGACTACAAACAGGTAAGGACGTCGCTGGATTATCTTCTGTGCGTAATCAATTTTCGCCTGGTGGCGCGAGAAACGCTGCAAAATTTTGCCGCCAAAACGACGTCCGAGTAAATAAAGCAACTGATCGCCAATCATCCCGCCCAGCGCGACCGAGAGTACCACCAGGGGAAATTTCAGGACGCCCTGATGCGCCGCAACGCCGCCTAACAGGGTAATGGTTTCGCCTTCCGCCAGACTGCCGATGATTAACGCAGCATAGCCGTATTGCGCAACATAATGATTTATATCCATACGATTGTATGACCTCCACTGCTAATAGCATACACCCTATGATTATTTGATGCCGGAAAAGCCGCGTAGTAGCGCTTAAGGTCGCTCAGCTCTCCAATGCCTGATGGCGCTTCGCTTATCATGCCTACGCCTGAACAAACTTTTTACCCGGCGCTTCGGTATTTTTTCTGTGTACATAAAATAATCAAAAGCTGAATTATACTTGAAGTGTTGAGGTCCGGAGCTGACAACAAGGGGGCGGTATGAACCATGTCTGGGGGCTGTTTTCCCATCCCGATCGTGAAATGCACGTGATCAACAGCGAAAACGAAAGCGTTTCGCATCACTATACCCACCATGTACTGCTGATGGCGGCAATCCCGGTGGTTTGCGCGTTTATCGGTACTACACAAATCGGCTGGAATTTTGGCGATGGCAATATCCTGAAGCTATCTCTGTTGACCGGATTTGCGATGGCAATTCTGTTTTACGGGGTGATGCTGGCGGGCGTCGCCGTTATGGGGCGGGTTATCTGGTGGATGGCGCGTAATTACCCGCAGCGCCCGTCGCTGGCGCATTGTATGGTTTTTGCAGGATATGTCGCGACGCCGCTGTTTTTAAGCGGACTGGTCGCACTTTATCCGCTGGTCTGGCTGTGCGCATTGGTGGGGACCATCGCGTTGTTTTACACCGGCTATTTACTTTATCTCGGCATACCGACATTCCTGAATATCACACGCGAGGAAGGGTTAAGTTTTTCCAGTTCGACGCTGGCGATCGGTGTGTTGGTGCTGGAAGTTCTACTGGCTATTACGGTAATCCTGTGGGGTTACGGCTACCGATTATTCTGACGGATAAACCTGTCTGCGCTGCGTTGTTGACGTAAAAGTCAGCAACGCAGCATTTCGAGACGATTCTCCTGTGGCGGCAAACCTGCCGGATCGCTATGATGCCTGAGCTAGCTTGAGATAATACTTAGTCTCTGGCGGTGTGCGTTGTGACGTGCGTGAACCATTATCAGAAATCTCATCATGCTGAAATTCCGAGTTTCATTATTAAGCCTTGCCCTGGTGCTGGCCGTTCCTTTTGCACCCCAAGCCGTGGCGAAAACGGCAACTACCGCAGCGGCTTCTCAACCTGAGATAGCGTCCGGTAGCGCGATGATTGTTGATCTGAATACCAACAAAGTTATCTATTCGAACCACCCGGACCTTGTGCGTCCGATTGCGTCGATTACCAAATTAATGACCGCGATGGTGGTGCTTGATGCACGACTGCCGTTGGATGAGAAACTGAAAGTTGATATCAGTCAGACACCGGAAATGAAAGGCATCTACTCTCGTGTGCGACTGAACAGTGAAATTAGCCGTAAAGACATGCTGCTGCTGGCGCTGATGTCGTCAGAAAACCGTGCGGCAGCCAGTCTGGCGCATCATTACCCTGGCGGTTATAACGCGTTTATTAAAGCCATGAATGCCAAAGCGAAAGCGCTCGGCATGACTCAGACACGCTTTGTGGAACCAACCGGCTTATCGATTCATAACGTCTCGACAGCTCGTGATTTAACCAAGCTGCTGATCGCCAGCAAGCAGTATCCGCTGATTGGCCAGTTAAGCACTACGCGTGAAGATATGGCGACCTTTGCCAACCCGGCTTATACGCTGCCATTCCGTAACACCAACCATCTGGTATACCGCGATAACTGGAATATTCAGTTAACCAAAACCGGATTTACCAATGCGGCAGGCCACTGTCTGGTGATGCGCACCGTGATCAATAACAAACCGGTGGCGCTGGTGGTGATGGATGCGTTCGGTAAATATACCCACTTTGCCGATGCCAGCCGTTTACGCACCTGGATTGAAACCGGCAAGGTGATGCCGGTTCCGGCGGCAGCGCTGAGCTACAAAAAGCAAAAAGCGGCGCAGATGGCGGCGGCAGGTTCAGCTACGGGTGAGCAAACCGCGCAGAACGATTAAACCGTAGGCTGGCCAAGCGAAGCGCCCCCGGCAACGTGCCCGATGGCGCTTACGCTTATCGGGCCTACGATTCTTTCCAGAACTTTTGCTTACTCGTTTTACCAATACCCGGATTCATACTGTTGGTGGGGTCATTCTCGCGGTAAAAACGGGTTAATGTTTCCGGTGCTTTATACAGATGTCCGACGTTATGCTCTGCCGGATACTGTGCTCCGCGTTCGTGCAGAAGCTCCAGCATCTGCTCTTTCAGCGCATGTGCATCCACGCCTTTTTTCACGATGTAATCCTGATGGAATACATAGCACATAAAGTGACCGTAATAGAGCTTATGCACCAGTTGACTGTCGATTTCTGGCGGCAGATGCTCATACCATTCGGTGTCGTTACGACGCAGTGCGATATCCAGCGCCAGAATATCTTCTACTTCATCGGCATGTACGGCCTGATAACGAATTGCCGCGCCAGCCGCCGCAAAGCGATGCAAAAACGCCTTGCTGCCTTCTTCTGGGGTACAGGCAAAGAAGTCGCCTTCAGCGGTTTTGAAATATTCGCTGAGCCAGTTTTGCGCTTCAGCCACGCCGCCACCGGCCATTTTTAACAGCAGGTGATGCTCGTACTTATCGCGCCAGCTTTTCATGCGTGCAGGTAAGTGGCTGGGGAACAAATGACCAAATTTCTGCATTGCCCGGTCGGTGAAATGCGGACGGAAAATTTTCACTTTTTCCAGCATCGCATCGGTGCGACCTTTCAGGGTGAAAAAGAACGGCATTTTGTCGGTGCCGAGCTTGTCGATCATTAGAAACGTATCTTTGCCATATTGCTCGGCGATGTCGTAAATATCGCGGTGCATATATTCACCGGCGACCGGCAGGTGCTCAAATTTTGCCAGAATATGACGGCGGATTTCTGTCAGCACTTCAGGCTGATTAGTACCGATGTAAAAGACCTGCTGATTTTTTTCGGCTTCGAAGGTGTCCAGACGCACAGCGAAAACCGCGAGCTTACCTGCACAACCGGATGATTCAAACAAGCGATCCGGGTCGGCGTTATAGCGGGCGGGCGTGTCCGCCTCAATATCTCTGACGCGGGTGACATAGTCGTGATCGTGCGCGTGTCGCCCGTCGTGGCGGACATCGTCATCTTTAATCCGCTCGTCATCAAGTTTGCTCAGGATCTGTTCCGGGGTCTGGCCCAGCTCGATACCCAGATGGTTGACCAGCTGCAATTTACCTTGTTCGTCAATACGCGCAAACAGCGACATCTCGGTATATGCCGGGCCGCGCTGTACCAGCGATCCGCCGGAGTTGTTGCAAATGCCGCCAATTACCGAAGCGCCAATACAGGATGACCCGATCACAGAATGTGGCTCACGGCCAAACGGTTTGAGCGCCTTTTCCAGCGAATACAACGTTGTACCAGGATAAGCCAGCACTTGTTCGCCTTTGCCGATGACGTGCAGTTTATCCAGGCGCAGGGTGCTGATAATGACAATTTCGCGGTCGTAATCATTTCCGCTCGGCGTAGAGCCTTCGGTCAGGCCGGTATTGGCGGCCTGCATCAGGATAATTTTATCTGCGGCGACGCAAGCATTGAGAACGCGCCACAGCTCTAAAAGCGAGCCGGGGAACACGACGGCGAGCGCTTCGCCCTGGCCGGAGCGGAATCCCTTGCGATAGCGGGCTGTTTTAGCAGGTTCAGTGAGCAGGTGAGAATGACCAACCAGACGGGTCAGTTCATTCAGGAAAGCTTTATTATCTGTTGTAATGGAAGACATTCTCCACTCCTTGTGGTGGGACTCAATATCAGGAACAAGCATAGCGCTTTGTATGACAATACGCTTTCTCATTCATATTGTCTCTGGTTCGTCTTCTAATGATTTGCGCTGGTTTTGAAAATTAGGAGAATAACCTTAGCTTTCTTTATCGCTCCCGTTTAGTCTTACGGCAAACTGCGGTTTTTGTTATATTTTCGCTGCCTCGTCGGGAAAAAATAAAGAGAGAATCAACATGAAATGGCTATGTTCTGTAGGTGTCGCGGTGAGTCTGGCGTTGCAACCAGCGCAGGCGGACACGCTGTTTGGTAACCATCCTCTGACGCCAGAAGCGCGGGATGCATTCGTTACCGATTTACTTAAACAGATGACCGTGGATGAGAAAATTGGGCAACTACGCTTGATAAGCGTCGGGCCTGATAACCCGAAAGAAGCCATCCGCGAGATGATCAAAGACGGGCAGGTTGGGGCAATTTTTAACACCGTCACGCGCCAGGATATCCGCAAAATGCAGGATCAGGTGATGGAACTCAGCCGCCTGAAAATTCCTCTCTTTTTTGCCTACGACGTATTGCACGGCCAACGTACCGTGTTCCCGATAAGTCTCGGCCTGGCGTCCTCTTTTAATCTCGATGCGGTCAGAACCGTTGGCCGTATTTCCGCGTATGAAGCCGCCGACGATGGTCTGAATATGACCTGGGCGCCAATGGTCGATGTCTCTCGCGATCCGCGTTGGGGCCGTGCTTCAGAAGGTTTTGGTGAAGACACGTATTTAACGGCTACGATGGGTAAAACCATGGTTGAAGCGATGCAGGGTAAAAGCCCGGCGGATCGCTATTCGGTGATGACCAGCGTCAAGCACTTCGCCGCTTATGGCGCGGTTGAAGGTGGCAAGGAATATAACACCGTCGATATGAGCCCACAGCGTCTGTTCAACGACTATATGCCGCCGTATAAAGCCGGGCTGGACGCTGGTAGCGGTGCGGTAATGGTAGGACTTAATTCGCTAAACGGTACGCCTGCAACCTCAGATGCATGGCTGCTCAAAGACGTGCTGCGTGATGAATGGGGCTTTAAGGGTATTACCGTTTCCGATCACGGCGCGATTAAGGAACTGATTAAGCACGGTACTGCCTCCGATCCTGAAGATGCGGTGCGTGTGGCGATCAAGTCCGGCATTAATATGAGTATGAGCGATGAGTATTACAGCAAATATCTTCCGGGCTTGATTAAATCCGGCAAAGTGACGATGGCTGAGCTGGATGACGCCGCGCGCCACGTGCTGAACGTGAAATATGATATGGGGCTGTTTAACGACCCGTACAGTCATCTGGGGGCCAAAGAATCTGACCCACAGGACACCAACGCGGAAAGCCGTTTGCACCGTAAAGAGGCGCGTGAAGTAGCGCGAGAAAGCCTGGTGCTGCTGAAAAACCGTCTGGAAACGTTGCCGCTGAAAAAATCCGCCACCGTGGCAGTCGTCGGTCCGTTGGCCGACAGCAAGCGTGATGTGATGGGCAGTTGGTCCGCTGCCGGTGTTGCGGATCAGTCGGTAACGGTACTGACGGGGATTAAAAATGCCGTCGGCGATCAGGGCAAAGTGCTGTACGCCAAAGGGGCGAATATCACCAACGACAAAGGCATTGTCGATTTCCTCAATCTGTATGAAGAGGCGGTGAAGGTTGACCCGCGCTCGCCGCAGGCGATGATCGATGAAGCCGTGAACGCAGCGAAGCAGTCTGACGTGGTGGTTGCGGTAGTCGGCGAAGCGCAAGGTATGGCGCATGAAGCTTCCAGCCGCACCGATATCACTATTCCACAGAGTCAGCGTGACCTGATTGCCGCGCTGAAAGCCACCGGTAAACCTCTGGTTCTGGTACTGATGAACGGACGTCCGCTGGCGTTGGTTAAAGAAGATCAACAGGCCGATGCGATCCTCGAAACCTGGTTTGCCGGGACGGAAGGCGGTAACGCCATCGCCGATGTGCTGTTTGGTGATTACAACCCGTCAGGCAAGCTGCCGATGTCTTTCCCGCGCTCTGTCGGACAGATTCCGGTCTATTACAGCCATCTCAATACCGGTCGTCCGTATAACGCAGATAAGCCGAACAAGTACACGTCGCGCTACTTTGATGAAGCGAATGGTCCGTTGTATCCCTTTGGTTATGGCCTGAGCTACACCACGTTCACGGTTTCTGATGTGAAGCTCTCTTCTCCAACGATGAAGCGTGACGGGACCGTGACGGCCAGCGTGCAGGTAACCAACACCGGCAAGCGCGAAGGTGCGACGGTGATTCAGATGTATTTGCAGGACGTGACCGCTTCCATGAGTCGTCCGGTAAAACAGCTGAAAGGTTTTGAGAAAGTGAATCTTAAGCCGGGTGAAACCCAGACCGTCAGCTTCCCGATTGACATTGACGCGCTGAAGTTCTGGAATCAGCGTATGCAATACGATGCAGAACCGGGCAAGTTTAACGTTTTCATCGGCGTGGATTCCGCCAGAGTGAAGCAGGGCGAATTTGAACTGCTGTAATTGATTAGCGAGTAAAGGCCGGGTTTCCGGCCTTTATCTTTAGACGTACGCGCCGCGTCTGCTTCTTATTTCTCATCACGTTATTGCTAACGAATCCCTCTCTTACTCCCCAATTGCCAGGTTAAGCCCTGATTTTTCGACTATGCTTTTTCCTCAAGTCTCTGAAAAGGGCCGCAAAAGGATGAGGAGTACAGCATGATAATCTCAAAAGTATCGGTGGGTTCGCTGGCGCTGTTAGCTGCGATAAGCCTACCCTTACAGGCCGCGTCACCCGTCACGGTCGGTTCAAAAATAGATACCGAAGGGGCGCTGCTCGGCAACATTATTTTGCAGGTGCTCGAAAGCCATGGCGTGAAAACCGTCAATAAAATACAGCTTGGTACCACCCCAGTGGTGCGTGGGGCAATCACCTCCGGTGAGCTGGATATTTATCCGGAATATACCGGTAATGGCGCATTCTTTTTTAAAGATGAAAATGATCCCGCGTGGAAAAATGCGCAGGCTGGATTCGACAAAGTGAAAAAGCTGGATGCAGAGCAAAATAAGCTGGTCTGGCTAACCCCTGCACCCGCCAACAACACCTGGACTATTGCAGTACGCCAGGATGTCGCGCAAAAGAACAAACTTGAGTCCCTTGCTGATTTAGGCCGTTACCTGAAGGACGGAGGAACGTTCAAACTTGCCGCCTCTGCGGAATTCATCGAACGGGCTGACGCGCTGCCAGCGTTTGAAAAAGCCTATGATTTCAAACTGAATCAAAATCAGCTGTTGTCGCTGGCTGGGGGGGATACCGCGGTAACGATTAAAGCGGCGGCGCAGCAGACTTCTGGAGTCAATGCGGCGATGGCTTATGGCACCGATGGCCCGGTTGCGGCGCTCGGTCTGCAAACTTTAAGCGATCCAAAAGGTGTCCAGCCCATTTATGCGCCAGCACCCGTCGTACGTGAATCTGTGCTGAAAGACTATCCGCAAATGGGAGAGTGGCTACAGCCGGTTTTTGCCAGTCTGGATGAAAAAACGTTGCAGCAGCTGAATGCCAGTATTGCCGTGGAGGGGCTGGATGCGAAAAAAGTCGCAGCAGATTACCTGAAGCAAAAAGGATGGGTGAAGTAACGGCGTTTGCAGCGGGTGGGTGTTTTGTCGAATATTTCAGTCAATCGGGTGCTGTTGTTGCTGGTGCTTCTTACTTTCGCGGCGGCAGCGCTGCCTTTCATTAGCTATGCCCCTAATCGTCTGGTGTCCGGCGAAGGTCGTCAACTCTGGGATATCAGCTCCGACACGGCATGGGGATTGGCGGTGGCCTGTTTGCTGCTGTGTCTTCTGAGCGTTGTACCGGGAAGGTCCGGTAATATATTGGCGCTTATCGTTTGCCAACTGTTGGTGATCGCCGCGCTGGTAACCGCAGGTACAACGGCAACGTATCTGGCGAAGACGGGGAGTCCGCTGGCCAGAACCAGTCTGGGCAGTGGATTCTGGTTGGGCGTGGGGCTGATGCTGCTGGCCGCCAGTGACGCTATTCGTCGCATCACCGTTCAGGCACTGTGGCGTTGGGCGCTGCATGCTCAAATATTCATTGTGCCGCTGGTGCTTTTGTCCTCCGGCACGTTTAACGATCTTTCTCTGCTTAAAGAATATGCCAACCGCCAGGATGTCTTCAACGACGCGCTGGCGCAGCATCTGACAATTCTGTTCGCTACCGTGGTGCCCGCGCTGCTTATTGGTGTGCCACTGGGCATCTGGTGTGCTTTCTCTGTCACCCGTCAGGGGCCGGTATTTGCACTACTCAACATCATCCAGA
The DNA here is from genome assembly GCF_030333815.1 of Citrobacter sp. Cf136. Taxonomy (NCBI): domain Bacteria; kingdom Pseudomonadati; phylum Pseudomonadota; class Gammaproteobacteria; order Enterobacterales; family Enterobacteriaceae; genus Citrobacter; species Citrobacter sp. Cf136. The sequence goes on from NZ_JAOWFE010000032.1 coordinate 322,239, forward strand.
CCATTCCCTCCGTCGCGCTGTTTGGCCTGTTAATTGCGCCGCTTGCCGGGTTGGTGAAGCACTTTCCTTTATTGGGCAAGTTCGGCGTCGCGGGAACCGGTATGACGCCTGCGCTTATTGCGTTGGTGCTGTATGCGTTGTTACCGCTGGTACGTGGCGTTGTGGCTGGGATGAATCAGGTACCGCGGGATGTACTGGAAAGCGCTCGAGCAATGGGAATGAACACTTTCCAGCGATTTGTCTCGGTGCAGTTCCCGCTGGCATTGCCGGTCTTCTTACGCAGTTTACGGGTAGTGATGGTGCAAACCGTGGGAATGGCGGTGATTGCTGCGCTGATTGGAGCAGGGGGATTTGGCGCGCTGGTCTTTCAGGGATTGCTCAGTAGCGCCGTCGATTTAGTGCTGTTGGGCGTGATCCCAGTCGTTGTGCTGGCAGTGTTGATTGATGCGCTGTTTGATTTAGGTCTCGCGCTGCTAAAGGTATCGAATAATGATTGAATTTCGCCACGTCAGTAAAACCTATGGTCAGCAAAAAGCCGTTGATGACCTTAACCTGCAGTTAGGGGAGGGCAGCTTTTCGGTGCTAATCGGCACGTCAGGTTCGGGGAAGTCCACCACGCTAAAGATGATCAATCGGCTGGTTGAACACGACAGCGGGCAGATCCGCTTTGCCGGAGAAGAAATTCGTAGCCTGCCGGTGCTGGAGCTACGACGGCGCATGGGGTACGCGATTCAGTCTATTGGCTTGTTTCCCCACTGGACCGTCGCGCAGAACATCGCCACCGTACCGCAACTGCAAAAGTGGTCGCGCTCACGTATTGATGACCGAACAGATGAACTGATGGCGCTGCTGGGTCTTGAGGAAAGTTTGCGCCACCGTTATCCGCATCAGCTTTCCGGCGGACAGCAGCAGCGGGTCGGGGTTGCGCGTGCGTTGGCGGCGGATCCGCAGGTGCTATTGATGGATGAGCCTTTTGGCGCGCTGGACCCGGTCACCCGCGGTGCGCTGCAGCAGGAGATGACGCGTATTCACCGTCTGCTCGGGCGTACCATTGTGTTAGTGACGCATGATATCGACGAGGCGCTAAGACTGGCGGAACATTTGGTGCTGATGGATGCAGGAAAGGTCGTGCAGCAAGGCACGCCGCTGTCGATGCTCACTGCGCCAGCGAATGATTTCGTACAAACCTTTTTTGGCCGCAGTGAACTGGGCGTACGTCTGTTGTCGCTGCGTACGGTAGGCGATTTTATCCGTCGAGGAGAACACTCAGACGGCGAGCCGCTGGTGGATGAGATGACGCTTCGTGATGCGTTATCGGTGTTCGTGGCGCGCGGTTGCGACGTTTTACCGGTCGTGACGCTGCAGGGGTTACCCTGCGGAACGCTCCATTTTCGCGATTTGCTTTCGGAGATGCCGACCCGTGAAACGTCTTGCTGATCCACTGCTGTGGCTTGTTGCGTTGTTTCTGATCCTGTTGGTTGGATTGCCTCACAGTCAGACCCTGTTTAGTTCGCTGTTTCCTGAGCTGCCACGTCCCGTGTATCAGCAGGAAAGTTTTACAGCGTTGGCGCTGGCCCATTTTACACTGGTGGGGATCTCAAGCCTTATCGCCGTATTGATTGGCGTTGGGGCGGGAATTGCGGTAACCCGACCCTGGGGCGCGGAATTCAGGCCGATAGTGGAAACCATTGCCGCCATGGGGCAGACCTTTCCGCCAGTTGCGGTGTTGGCGATCGCTGTACCAGTGATGGGATTTGGTCCTGAACCGGCAATTATTGCGCTGATCTTGTATGGGGTATTACCGATCTTGCAGGCAACCCTGGCGGGACTTGGCGGCATTTCTTCCAGCGTGATGGATATCGCCAGTGGAATGGGCATGAGTCAGGGGCAGCGGCTGCGTAAAGTAGAGTTACCGCTGGCGGCCCCGGTTATTCTGGCCGGGATTCGCACGTCGGTGATTATTAATATAGGCACTGCAACCATCGCCTCAACCGTTGGAGCGAACACGCTGGGTACGCCGATTATTATCGGGCTGAGTGGGTTCAATACCGCCTATGTAATTCAGGGGGCGCTGTTGGTCGCGCTGGCAGCGGTAATTGTTGACCGCGGTTTTGAGAAATTAGCGAGACATCTTACCCGGCACGTAAAATAAAGGTATAACCTGCCAGCATGACACCGCCGATACCGCCGATGGCCATCAGCAGGAAGAGGGTAATGACACCGATTTTAGCTGCGCTCATTATGCACTCCTTATGTGAATTCAAGGATTGTACACGTTTGTTAATAGAATATTAAATACCGAGTGGATAAATATCGTGACCCAACGCGCGCCATTCATTCAGCTGTTGTTGCTGAGCGGGCGTTTGGTTCTCGCCGCACCAGACAAGCAAGGTGCGACCTTCAAACAGCTCCGGTCGCAGTTGGTTCAGCGAATGGGCAAGGACGTCAATGCGCCACCCCTGCTGGCTGGCGACCCAACCTTCCAGCCATAAGCGGGTCGTATCCTGAATGTTCCAGCCAACCACCAGAGCATCTTTGCCCTGTTTCTTGCGTGCTGAGGCAAGACAAATCGCGATGTAGTTGATCAGTACGCCGTCGAGGATCCCCAGTAACGCCTGGAGGATCGGCTGCTGACATTGCAGACGTCGGCGTAACGGAATGAATAAATGGGTGTTGAGCGTTTGTGCGGGATAATCCTGACCACGCTCTTTAATCCACAGTCTGAGGCTATGCAGATTATTACTTTGCAAATAGCTCAACAGCGTCTCTTGTTGTTCACGCCAACCGTTATGCACATCAATGCTCTCATTGCTGAGCAACATTTTAACCTTGCTGACCTGGACACCGTTGTTGATCCAGCGTTTTATCTCACGGATCCGATCGATATCCGCGTCGTTAAACAGGCGATGTCCGCCGTCTGTCCGTTGCGGTTTCAGTAATCCGTAACGCCTCTGCCACGCGCGTAAAGTGACAGGGTTGATATCACAAAGCAAAGCCACTTCACCTATTGTGTAAAGCGCCATCGTCGTCTCACTTATGCTTGCGAGGTCCCAGTTTTACTTTAGACGCTCTTTTGCGAACCAGGTAGTTTTGTCTGTTTTTTGATCAATAAATGGGTGAGTTTGTAGTCATGCTCGCGCTTTCGAGTGATCGTTCTCACAAATTCCTTTTTTTTTGCAACACTTCAAAGAAAGTTACGCGCAGCCCATGTATGTTACGCGCTTTTAAGAGATGTGTGGTTGGCGGGTATGTACGAGTTTAATCTGGTGTTGCTGCTGCTTCAGCAGATGTGCGTGTTTCTCGTTATCGCGTGGCTCATGAGCAAAACGCGTTTGTTTATTCCGCTGATGCAGGTGACTATCCGGCTGCCGCACAAACTGCTTTGCTACGTTACCTTTTCCATTTTCTGCATTTTGGGCACCTATTTCGGGCTGCACATTGATGACTCCATTGCGAATACTCGCGCTATTGGTGCGGTAATGGGCGGGCTGCTTGGCGGCCCTGTGGTTGGCGGCTTAGTCGGTCTGACCGGTGGTTTACATCGTTATTCAATGGGCGGAATGACGGCGCTTAGCTGCATGATCTCGACCATTGTGGAAGGGTTGCTCGGCGGACTGGTGCACAGCGTGCTCACCCGTCGTGGTCGTACCGATAAAGTATTCAGCCCGCTGACGGCGGGCGCCATTACCTTTGTTGCTGAACTGGTGCAGATGTTGATCATCTTATTGATCGCCAGGCCGTTTGATGATGCCTATCGACTGGTCAGCAATATTGCCGCGCCTATGATGGTGACCAATACCGTCGGCGCCGCCTTATTTATGCGTATTTTGCTCGATAAACGGGCGATGTTTGAAAAATATACCTCCGCTTTTTCCGCCACCGCGCTCAAAGTTGCCGCTTCAACGGAAGGGATTTTGCGCCAGGGGTTCAACGAGGTTAACAGCATGAAGGTTGCTCAGGTGCTGTATGAAGAGCTGGATATCGGTGCGGTGGCGATTACCGATCGTGAGAAACTGCTGGCATTTACCGGTATTGGTGATGACCATCATCTGCCGGGCAAACCTATCTCTTCCTCGTACACCCAGCGGGCGATTGAAACCGGAGAGGTGGTTTATGCTGACGGCAATGAAGTCCCTTATCGCTGCTCTTTGCATCCGCAATGCAAATTAGGTTCGACGCTGGTGATCCCCTTGCGGGGTGAAAACCAGCGGGTGATGGGGACCATCAAACTGTATGAAGCCAAAAACCGTCTCTTTAGCTCAATCAACCGCACGCTGGGGGAAGGGATCGCCCAACTGCTTTCGGCGCAGATTCTGGCCGGACAGTATGAGCGGCAAAAAGCGATGCTCACGCAGTCGGAAATAAAACTCCTGCACGCCCAGGTCAATCCCCATTTTCTGTTTAATGCGCTCAACACCATCAAAGCTGTGATCCGACGTGATAGCGAGCAGGCCAGCCAACTGGTGCAGTATCTGTCGACGTTCTTTCGGAAAAATTTAAAACGCCCGTCGGAAATTGTGACGCTGGCCGATGAAATTGAACACGTTAATGCTTATCTGCAAATTGAAAAGGCACGGTTCCAATCGCGTCTTCAGGTGACCTTGACGGTGCCAGAAGAACTTTCGCATCAGCAATTACCCGCTTTTACTCTGCAACCCATCGTGGAGAATGCTATCAAACACGGTACTTCTCAGTTATTAGATACCGGTGAAGTATCGATTACCGCCCGTCGAGAAGGGCAATATCTGATGCTGGATATCGAAGACAATGCCGGGCTGTATCAGCCAACATCAGAAGCCAGTGGACTGGGTATGAATCTGGTCGATAAACGACTGCGCGAGCGGTTTGGCGATGATTTTGGCATTAGCGTAGCGTGTGAACCTGACCGCTTTACCCGAATCACTTTACGACTTCCTCTGGAGGAACTGGCATGATCAAAGTGCTAATTGTCGATGACGAACCGTTAGCCCGGGAGAATCTGCGGATCCTGTTGCAGGAGCAAAGCGACATCGAGATTGTCGGCGAATGTTCGAATGCGGTGGAAGCCATTGGCGCGGTACATAAATTGCGTCCGGATGTTCTGTTCCTTGATATTCAGATGCCGCGAATCAGCGGCCTGGAAATGGTTGGCATGCTTGATCCCGAGCATCGTCCGTACATTGTTTTTCTGACCGCCTTTGATGAGTATGCGGTGAAAGCCTTTGAAGAACATGCGTTTGATTATCTGCTCAAGCCGATCGAAGAAGCTCGGCTGGAAAAAACGCTGATCCGTTTGCGTCAGGAGCGCACGAAGCAGGATGTATCACTGCTGCCAGAAAATCAGCAGGCGCTGAAGTTTATTCCGTGCAGCGGTCACAGCCGAATTTATTTGTTGCAAATGGATGATGTGGCGTTTATCAGCAGCCGTATGAGTGGCGTATATGTGACCAGCAGTGATGGTAAAGAAGGCTTCACTGAGTTGACGCTCAGGACGCTGGAGAGCCGTACTCCTCTGCTGCGTTGTCATAGACAATATCTGGTAAATATGGCGCAATTGCAGGAGATCCGTCTGGAAGACAACGGCCAGGCGGAACTGATTTTGCGTAACGGGCTGACCGTTCCGGTGAGTCGTCGTTATCTTAAAAGTCTAAAAGAGGCGATTGGACTGTAAAACTGATACACTGCGCGCCATTGCATCACCGACAGTTGAAGGCTCTATGCTAAGTAACGATATTCTTCGTAGCCTGCGCTACACCCTGAAAGCGAACAATAACGACATGGTGCGTATTCTTGCGCTTGCTGACATGGAATCCATCTCCGCAAATTTCGATACCTGGACGACAAAAGAAGATGAAGACGGGTTTGTTCGCTGCCCGGATATCATTCTCTCCGGTTTTTTAAACGGTCTGATTTATCATCTGCGTGGTAAAGATGATTCTGCACCGGAACTGGCGCTTGAGCGTCGTGTTAACAATAATACGGTGCTGAAAAAACTGCGTATCGCTTTTTCACTGAAAACCGATGATATTCTGGCAATTATGACCGAGCAGAAATTCCGTGTGTCGATGCCGGAAATTACCGCCATGATGCGCGCGCCGGACCATAAGAATTATCGCGAATGCGGCGATCAGTTCCTGCGTTATTTCCTGCGTGGTTTAACGTCGCGAGAGCATAAAAAGAAAGCGTAAAGCAGCGCTGGCGACCACGATCAACATCGGGTCGCCGAAGCTTTACTTCACTTCTTTAAAACCCGCCGATTCCATTACCGTTTGCATTTGCTTCATGCTGATGTTTTTATCGGCGTTTTCAGATAGTTTCATCCCTGAAATGGCCCGCAACGCTTTTATATCGACTTTTTCCATATCGATAGTGACATTCTCTTGCGCGTAGGTATCTGAATAGGTGAGTTTTTCTTCTATACCAGTAATGTTTTGATATTTGGCGCTTAATGCGTCGAATACTTTTGCTGCTTCTTCTTTATTGCTGGCACCGACTGACGCATAGCTGATTTTACTTTCAGAGATTTGCTTCAGGACCTTATCACCTTTATAGGTGTAAGAGACAGTGATATCCGAACCGTTGAGGTTGGCATTAAATGTTTTTGTCTCTACTTTATCACCGCATCCTGCCAGGGAAAAAAACACAACCGATACCACGGCGAGAGTGAAAAATTTATGTAACGCTTTCATGTAAAACTCCATTTCATGAATATCGGATGTTAAACAATAACCTCCACGAATCTGGTAAGCCCGGACTATCTTGATCCCAGAGCAGTATAGAATAAATCTAATATTAACAACTGAGCAGTCCGAAAATGGATTAAGGGTTAAGATTAGAGGAAGCACTCACGTAGCAAAAAAAAAGCGCTGCGGTTGCAGCGCTTGAGATACTTGACTTACTTCACCTGTTGGCCTGGTTTTGCACCTTCATCCGGGCTTAACAGGAAGATATCTTTCCCGCCAGGACCTGCGGCCATTACCATCCCTTCAGAAATGCCGAAGCGCATCTTACGAGGAGCCAGGTTAGCAACCATAATGGTCTGGCGGCCAATCAGGGTTTGTGGATCCGGATACGCAGAACGAATACCAGAGAAGACGTTTCGTTTCTCACCACCGAGATCCAGCGTCAGACGCAGCAGTTTGTCGGAACCTTCCACGAATTCGGCGTTTTCAATCAACGCTACGCGCAGGTCAACTTTGGCGAAATCGTCAAAGGTGATGGTTTCCTGAATCGGGTCATCCGCCAGCGGACCGGTTACTGGTGCGGCAGCGGCTTTCACTTCTTCTTTCGACGCTTCCACCAGCGCTTCAACTTGTTTCATGTCGATGCGATTGTAAAGCGCTTTAAAGGTGTTGACTTTGTGACCGAGCAGTGGCTGCGCAATGGCATCCCAGCTCAGTTCGCAGTTAAGGAACGCTTCCACACGTTCAGCAAGCGTTGGCAGAACCGGCTTCAGGTAGGTCATCAGCACACGGAACAGGTTAATGCCCATGGAGCAAATTGCCTGTAGGTCGGCATCGCGGCCTTCCTGTTTAGCCACAACCCACGGTGCTTGTTCATCAACGTAGCGGTTTGCCACGTCGGCCAGCGCCATGATTTCACGAATAGCTTTACCAAATTCACGGCTTTCCCATGCTTCGCCGATCGCTGCTGCGGCGTCGGTGAAGGTTTTATACAGCGCCGGGTCGGCCAGCTCAGTCGCCAGAATGCCGTCAAAACGCTTAGCAATAAAGCCTGCATTACGGGATGCCAGGTTGACTACTTTGTTGACGATATCGGCATTAACGCGCTGGACAAAGTCCTCCAGGTTCAGGTCGATGTCATCAATACGTGAAGATAGTTTCGCCGTGTAGTAATAGCGCAGACTGTCGGCATCGAAGTGCTTCAGCCAGGTGCTTGCCTTAATGAAGGTTCCACGAGATTTAGACATCTTCGCGCCGTTCACCGTCACATAACCGTGGACGAACAGGTTGGTCGGCTTACGGAAGTTACTGCCTTCCAGCATGGCAGGCCAGAACAGGCTGTGGAAGTAAACGATATCCTTACCGATGAAGTGATACAGCTCGGCGTCGGAATCTTTCTTCCAGTATTCATCAAAGCTGGTGGTGTCACCGCGCTTATCGCACAGGTTTTTGAATGAACCCATATAGCCAATTGGCGCGTCCAGCCAGACGTAGAAGTATTTGCCAGGCGCATTCGGGATTTCAAAACCGAAGTACGGGGAATCGCGGGAAATATCCCACTGTTGCAGGCCGGATTCGAACCATTCCTGCATTTTGTTGGCGACCTGCTCCTGTAACGCGCCGCTGCGCGTCCACGCCTGCAGCATTTCGCTGAATGACGGCAGATCAAAGAAGAAGTGTTCGGAGTCACGCATCACCGGCGTCGCGCCAGACACAACGGATTTCGGCTCGATAAGTTCGGTCGGGCTGTAGGTTGCGCCGCAGACTTCACAGTTATCGCCGTACTGATCCGGAGACTTACATTTCGGGCAGGTGCCTTTAACAAAACGATCCGGCAGGAACATGCCTTTTTCCGGATCGTAAAGCTGGGAGATTGTACGGTTCTTAATAAAACCGTTTTCCTTCAGGCGCGTGTAAATCAGCTCAGACAGCTCACGGTTCTCTTCGCTGTGCGTCGAGTGGTAGTTGTCATAGCTGATGTCAAAACCTGCAAAATCAGTCTGATGCTCCTGACTCATTTCACCGATCATCTGCTCTGGCGTGATCCCAAGCTGCTGTGCTTTCAGCATGATTGGCGTACCGTGTGCGTCGTCCGCGCAGATGAAGTTAACCTGGTGGCCGCGCATTCGCTGGTAACGGACCCAGACATCAGCCTGGATGTGCTCCAGCATATGGCCGAGGTGGATTGAGCCGTTGGCGTACGGCAGCGCGCACGTTACCAGAATTTTCTTCGCGACTTGAGTCATAGTGGGCAATTACTTCTTTTGTAGTGAAAAGGGCTTTGATAGTACCAAAATGGTAATTACTGCGCCAAGCGATAAGGGCATTTATCCGTAAATGAATAATTGTTGCGGTTGGAGTAAACTACCTGGTGACTATTGTATATTCAGAACAACAAAAAGGAGTCGGGATGAACGCACAATCCCAGGCCAAATCACCAGAGACCCTGCGCGCCATGGTTGCCGGGACGCTGGCGAATTTTCAGCATTCAACCCTGAAGCATAATCTGACGACGCTTAAAGCGTTGCACCACGTCGCCTGGATGGATGACACGTTGCACGTTGAGCTGGTCATGCCGTTCGTTTGGCATAGCGCGTTTGAGGACTTAAAAGAGCAATGTAGCGCCGATCTGCTGCGTATTACCGGCGCGAAAGCGATCGACTGGAAACTGTCGCATAACATCGCGACGCTGAAACGCGTGAAAAACCAGCCAGGTATTAATGGTGTGAAAAACATCATCGCCGTCAGTTCAGGTAAAGGTGGCGTGGGTAAATCCTCTACCGCCGTGAACCTGGCGCTGGCGCTGGCTGCAGAAGGGGCGAAGGTGGGGATTCTGGACGCCGATATTTATGGTCCGTCTATCCCGACAATGCTTGGCGCGGAAAACCAGCGTCCAACCTCGCCAGATGGTACCCACATGGCGCCGATCATGTCTCATGGTCTGGCAACGAACTCCATTGGTTATCTGGTCACTGACGATAACGCGATGGTGTGGCGCGGCCCGATGGCCAGTAAAGCGCTGTTGCAGATGTTGCAGGAAACCTTATGGCCGGATCTTGATTATCTGGTACTGGATATGCCGCCGGGCACTGGTGACATCCAGTTGACGCTGGCGCAGAACATTCCGGTAACGGGCGCGGTTGTTGTCACTACGCCGCAGGATATCGCGCTGATCGATGCGAAAAAAGGCATTGTGATGTTCGAAAAAGTCGAAGTGCCGGTATTGGGTATTGTTGAGAATATGAGTATGCATATTTGCAGCAACTGTGGTCACCATGAGCCAATCTTTGGCACCGGTGGCGCGCAGAAACTGGCCGAGCAGTACCACACCCAACTGCTGGGACAAATGCCGCTGCATATTTCTCTGCGTGAAGACCTCGATCGCGGTACGCCGACGGTTATCAGCCGTCCAGACAGCGAATTTACCGCCATTTACCGCGACCTTGCAGGGCGTGTGGCGGCACAGCTGTATTGGCAGGGAGAAGTTATTCCGGGCGAGATTGCTTTCCGCGCGGTGTAATTTATAGCGTTACAGATATTCACCGCATTAATGTATTATTGATGCGGTGAATATATTAAATTTAAAAATATTACGATATTGTTCATTCTGCGTGTATAATTCATACCTTTTTCCGAATAAATTATCTCAATGCATCATTGTAATTGATCAAATCTATCTCATTAATCTACAATTTCAATTGGTTCAAACAAGGTAGTTAACCCATAATTCACAGTGCAGGCAGTTTGTATGCTGTTTTCCACCCTTTACAGGAATAATGAACACAATGAAGAAAAGTTTATTCTTGGGAGTTATTACTCTGGCTTATGGAATGAGTTTGCAGGCTTTGGCTTCTGATACAATCGATGGAAAGCTAACAATCATCGGGCATGTTGTTGAGTCCACATGCCATATCGATATGACAGGTGGCGAGCCTCAAAATGATTGCCAGTCAGATGCGGCTCGATTGACGGCTGGAAACGACAAACCAAACTACCAAGGGGTCAATACGAAACGTGTGATGTTACCGGGTGATACGACACGGCAAATAGTGCTCAATACCTACGATTAATGACCTCAGAATGAATCTTGTCAAACGGCAGTTTTACCCAGCGTAATACTGCCGCTTCTTTAATTTTCCCTTCTATTACATTTGCTTTCCGTTATTTATTATTATCGTGAATAATTTAAATATGTATTATCTAATTCTTAAATAATGCTTAGTGAAATTTGCTTTAAATCAAATAAAACATCATTTCACATTGCGGTAAAATTATTCTCGTGACATTTTGATTTCGAAGTTGTTAAAAGGATGTGTTTATTAAAATTAATAAGGAATGACCTATGAAAAGATCCATTATTTTTTCGGCAATGTTACCATTTTTATCTGTCGGAATGGCGCATGCTGCGGATATCACTGATGAGGGACAGTTAATCATTCAAGCGACTGTAGAAGGGTCTTCTTGTCATTTTAATTCCAATGGTGGTGACTCGGCAATTATTGACATGGGTACAATTTCAACTTCTGATGTGTATAAAATTGGTATCGGAGCTATTAGCAATACAAAAGTTTGGAATACCGATGCAGATTCAATTGAAATTATTTGTCCGTCTACGGTAGAGTTAAAAAATATTACCTTTTCACCAACTAAATTCTCGGAACATCCGGGACTATTACAGGATGATGGGGACGATACTACCGGCGTAGGGTTCGCTGTTGATTTTTATAACACCACCACGAGTTTCGTTAATATCAACGAGAAACACCAGGTTGTGGATGTTAGCGGGTTGAAAGGTGAGTCCATTGGAAATGAAGGTGTCAAGTACACCTTAAAATTTGATGCCCGATGGGCACGACTGGCTCAGGTTGTTAACGCTGGCGATGTAAAATCTACGATAAAATTTACTGTTGAAACTGATTAATTCTAAATGGCTATATTGTCGGGATGACTCGACAATATAGCGCTATCAATAAGGTAGTGTATTATGAAACGGATTTTACTTTCAGGCCTGATAGCCTTGACGCTCCCGGCACACGCTGATATCGTGATTTATGGCACCCGTGTTATATATCCGGCAGAGAAAAAAGAGATTATCGTTCAGTTGATGAATGAGAGTACCAGGGCATCACTGGTACAATCCTGGATTGATGATGGCGATACTACATTACCTCCGGAAAAAATAGATGTACCATTTTTGCTGACTCCGCCAGTTATCCGTGTTAAAGGTAATTCAGGGCAGCAAATAAAAATCAAAAAAATTGCCAATAACTTACCAAGTGATAAAGAAAGTCTTTTTTATTTTAATGTGCTGGATATACCCCCAAATACAAATAATCAAGATGGGAAGAATACGCTAAAATTTGCCATGCAAAACAGATTGAAATTGCTGTACCGACCTAAGAGCGTCGAGTCAGTCACACAAAATAGTATTAAAAAGTTAAGTTTTTCTCGCAGCAACGGTGGGCTAAATTTAAATAATGCTACTGCGAATTGGATTACCATTCCCAAGATTGAAGCGAACAGAAATCAGCTAAATGGTAAAACTATTTTATTACCACCGTTATCCAGTCAACTGCTCCAACTGAGAAATAATGGCAGCAATCAGTATGTTGTGACCATTATTGATGATCGCGGTAATTATGTTAGCGATACGCTCAGAGTTAAATAATATGAGGTGTGGCCATGTTAAGGATAACTCCACTTGCTTCCACGATATTTTTTCTGTTGTTCTCGGGTCAGCTATTTGCTGAAGAAGAAACATTTGATACCCATTTTATGATGGGGGGATTAAAGGGTGAAAAGGTCAGTGATTTTAGATTTGATGGTGAAAAACCGATTTCTGGAACCTATGATCTAGATATCTATCTTAACAACCAATGGCGTGGAAAATATGAGTTGAATGTCAAAGATGAACCTGATGACACGTGTTTGACATGGGATCTCATTCATCGTCTTGGGATTAAGTCTGAAGGGATTAAAGTCGATAAAGAAGCACAATGTGTGCCTTTAAAAACTGCACTTAAAGGGGGAACTTCGACTTTTGATGTGAGCCGATTTCGCCTTGATCTCAATGTCCCGCAGGCTTTTGTCAATGAACTTGAATACGGTTACGTCGAGCCTGAAAACTGGGACCGGGGGATTAATGCGCTGTATACTTCCTATTATGTGAGCCAATACTATAGCGATTATAAAGACTCCGGTAACAGTAAAAATACTTTTGCTCGTTTTAATAGCGGGTTGAATTTATTTGGTTGGCAACTACATTCTGATGCCAGTTACAATAAGACTGATGATAGTAATGGTGAGTGGAAGAGTAATACGCTTTATCTGGAGCGCGGCATCCCAGAAATATTGGGCACATTGCGCGCGGGCGATATGTACACATCATCAGATATTTTTGATACCGTTCGGTTTTGCGGGGTGCGCTTGTATCGCGATATGCAGATGCTGCCGAACTCAAAACAGAATTTTACGCCGTTAGTTCAAGGGATTGCACAAAGTAATGCCCTTGTCACTATTGAACAAAATGGTTTTGTTGTCTATCAAAAAGAGGTACCGCCGGGCCCCTTCTCGATTGCCGATTTGCAGTTAGCAGGCGGCGGGTCGGACCTCGACGTTAGCGTGAAAGAAGCGGATGGTACCGTTACGACCTATCTGGTTCCTTATTCGTCTGTACCTAATATGTTACAGCCTGGCGTGTCTAAGTATGATTTTGTCGCGGGTCGCAGCCATATTGAAGGCGCCAGCAACCAAAGTGATTTCGTTCAGGCCAGTTATCAGTATGGCTTTAATAATCTATTAACGCTGTATGGCGGTACAATGCTGGGGGATAACTATAATGCTTTTACGCTGGGAACTGGCTGGAATACGCGCATTGGCGCTGTTTCTTTTGACGCCACGCAGTCACATAGTAAACAGGATAATGGTGACATTTTTGATGGCCAGAGTTACCAGGTTGCGTGGAATAAATATCTTACGCAGACAGGGACGCGATTTAGTTTAGCGGCATACCGATATTCTTCTCGTGACTATCGTACATTTAACGATCACGTATGGGCGAATAACAAAAACAGTTATCATCGTGATGAAAATGATGTCTACGATATTGCTGATTATTATCAGTATGATTTCGGTCGTAAAAACAGTTTTACAGCCAACATCAATCAGTCGCTTCCTGAGGGGGGGGGAGCCGTATCGCTAAGCACATTATGGCGTGACTACTGGGGACGTAGCGGTAGTAATAAAGATTATCAACTGAGCTACACCAATAGTTGGCAACGGATTAGCTATACGCTTTCTGCTAGCCAAACCTACGATGAAGATCATAATGAAGATAAACGTTTCAACATCTTTATCTCCATACCCTTTAACTGGGGAGATGGCATATCCACGCCACGGCGACAGGTATATCTCTCGAACTCGACCACATTTGATGATGATGGTTTCGCATCAAATAATACCGGTATCAGTGGGATTGCAGGCGATCGCGATCAATTTAACTATGGTTTAAACCTGAGCCATCAGCGACAAGACAGCGAAACCAGCGCTGGGGCAAACGTTACGTGGCGTGCTCCTGTTGCAACGGTTAACGGTAGTTATAGTCAATCTACAAAATATAAACAAAGCAGTGGCAGCATCTCCGGTGGGGTTGTGGCGTGGGCTGGTGGTATAAACCTGGCAAACCACCTTTCTGAGACTTTCGCCATCATAAATGCCCCCGGACTTGAAGGTGCTTATATCAATGGGCAGAAATATCGGGAGACCAACAGTAAAGGTACGGTGGTATATGATGGGATGAGTGCGTACCGTGAGAATATGCTGACACTGGATGTCTCTAATACCAATAGTGAAACAGAATTACAGGGTAACCGTAAAAGTGTTGCGCCATATCGTGGGGCAGTGGTCAAAGCGCAATTTGATACCGACCAGCGTAAGCCCTGGTATTTTAAAGCACTGCGACCGGATGGTTCCCCATTAACCTTTGGTTATGAAGTGGAAAGCGAACAGGGCGAAAATATTGGTCTGGTTGGGCAAGGCAGTATGTTGTTTATTCGTACTAATGACGTACCTGCAAAAATAAAAGTTGCCATTGATAAACAACAAGGACGTTACTGCACAATCTCCTTCAATCAGGAAATTGATGTCAGTAAGACATACTCATGTCAATAAAAGGATAATGATGATGAGATGGATACTGTTAACGGTATTAACATTATGCTCTTTTTGGGCACAGGCTGATAAATGTGATTTTGTTCCTCCGCCAAATATTACGGGAGCATATTCTTTCACCCCAGATTCGATGTCCGGTGTACTTGATGGTAGCGTTTTTGCTTCTGGCCAGGATGGCACTGTTGTACTGGACTGTAAGTCACAGGAAAGGGCATGGTTGAAGGCCGCAATGGCCATCTTGCATAGCAGTGAATATGCTTTTAAGGTAGGCAGTCAATATTATATTGTTTCCTTTTCAGTGAGTTATCAAGCAAAGGATATTGTTGCAAATAAAGCAAAGTATACATTGTCAGATTTTTTTGACATGGCGGGTTTAGTACTTAACTATTCAATTGTTGCGGCCCCAGACCGCGGGGCCGCAACGATCATCGCCCCTGGTGCGACTATCCCTCTCGTTACTGAGTTGAGCCTTGAATACTGTCAGGGAAATAAGGATAACTGTAGTTCAAAAAAATTAAATTATAATTTAAATGTTACGATTATGGTCGATATCACAACCTGCTATTTTGGTAATCAGGAAATTGATCTGGGGAGGATAAATATTAATGATCTTGATAAGAAAGAATTTGAGCTTCACCCGGTAATATTCACCTGTCAGGCAAGTGGGGCCGGGAATCTGAAGTTTACGCCTGTTAATCTATTATTTTATTTTGAACCGATGAGTCCGTTGGCGGAGGATTCGATAACCCTGACCAACGATTATGGTACTGCGGCGAATAGCGCAGGGTCGGTAGGATTTCAGTTATCAATGGACGGTTCAACCAGTATTGGCTATGGCAGAAGTAACCTGTATCGTTCTGACACTGTGAAAGGGAATACAGTACCAATCAATATTTACGCCCGCACCAGAACGTATGCAGGGAAAGTCACTGCGGGAGAAACAATGAGTCGGGTAAAGGTCGTTATTGACTATAATTAAAAAGTAAGCAAAGCAGGAAATTCACGCACCCAACTATACTGGGTGCGTTTATTTTACCGGTGATAAAAAATCTCGCCATCGTAAGCTTTAATGATCTTAGCATCGGCATCATTGACCAGCACATACGCGCCGCCCATGTAGGTCCAGTGGGTGCCTGCCGTCGGCGCGGGCAGATTGCGTAGATTCCACTGTTTAATGGTGTATTCTTCGGTGAGATACAGTGGTGGGACCTTGTCACCGGGTTTGAAATGGGTGAAGTCAGCAATAAAGCTGCTCAGTTCATATTTATCGATACCGGTGGGGGCAGCTGTTGCGGTTGGCGCGGCCCAGACGACGCTGCTTACAAGCAGAAGTGCACCCAGCAACATTTTATTCTTCATACCCATCCTCTCTACCTCTTCGGGTCATCAAAATCAGTCATGTATCATTCCTGGCATACCGGATGTCTGACAAGCACTATTTTGTGATCACTCCAGTCATTTCGTAAAAAGTGTAAATGAAAGTACAGAATTGCAGCAACCTTGACCAGTAGTTTCACTGTGAGGGCGGGTAGTACGCCAATTTACATCGCTAAGCACAGGCAGTATCCTGTTACTGAAACCAGCATATTACGTTTGTGTTTCAACGACTCGGGGTGCCCTTCCTGGTGAAGGCTGAGAAATACCCGTACCACCTGATCTGGATAATGCCAGCGTAGGGAAGTCTGACACTGCCCGTGTCCCTTCTTCGCGCGGGCAGGAGCTGAACCATGCAGCCTGACCTGCACAGCCGCGCGCTCGCGGCTCACACTTTGCACCAATTTAGAACCCTATCCCCGCTCACACACTGTATGACCAATGAGGTCGTGCAAAGCTTTACTGCCAATACATTACTGGCGCTGGGCGCATCGCCGGCGATGGTGATCGAACCTGAAGAAGCCAGCCAATTCGCCGCTATTGCCAGTGCATTGCTGGTTAATGTCGGCACCTTAACTCAGGAGCGGGCCACGGCGATGCGCGCCGCCGTTGAGCGGGCTTATCATGCTAAAACCCCGTGGACGCTCGATCCCGTTGCCGTAGGCGCGCTTGAGTTTCGCCGCCGCTTTTGTCTGGATTTACTGTCGCTACAGCCTGCTGCTATTCGTGGCAACGCTTCGGAAATACTTGCTCTCGCCGGCATGAACGGTGGGGGACGCGGCGTGGATACAACCGATACAGCTGTCGCTGCGCTTCCGGCAGCGCAGGCGCTGGCTCGTCAGATTGGGACCATTGTCGTGGTTACCGGCGAAGTGGATTACGTCACCGATGGTCAGCGTACCGTTGGCGTGGACGGCGGCGACCCGTTAATGACTCGCGTGGTGGGCACCGGATGCGCGCTATCAGCGGTTGTTGCAGCCAGTTGTGCCTTGTGTGGTGACCGACTTGATAACGTCGCCTCCGCCTGTAGCTGGATGAAACAGGCCGGGCAAATCGCCACCGAGCAATCAAACGGACCGGGCAGCTTTGTCCCGGCATTTCTCGACGTCCTCTATAACCTGAGCGCCCAGGAGTAAGCATGAAACGGATTAACGCATTAACGATCGCCGGAACCGATCCAAGCGGTGGCGCGGGTATTCAGGCCGATTTAAAAACCTTCTCGGCGCTGGGCGCATACGGCTGTTCCGTTATTACGGCGTTGGTGGCGCAAAATACGCGCGGGGTGCAGTCGGTGTATCGTATTGAACCTGACTTTGTCGCTGCGCAGCTGGACTCTGTGTTGAGTGATGTGCGTATCGACACCACAAAAATTGGTATGTTGGCGGAGACGGATATTGTTGAAGCGGTCGCCGAACGTTTGCGTCGCCATCGGGTACAAAATGTGGTGCTGGACACGGTGATGTTGGCAAAAAGCGGCGATCCGTTGCTGTCACCCTCGGCGGTAGAAACGCTGCGTACCCGTTTGCTGCCACAGGTTTCGATTATCACCCCTAATTTACCCGAAGCTGCTGCACTGCTCGGGGCATCGCATGCGCAGACTGAGCAGGAGATGTTAGAGCAGGGAAGAGCGCTACGGGCGCTGGGTTGCGAGGCGGTGTTGATGAAGGGCGGTCATCTGGATGACGCGCAAAGCCCCGACTGGCTCTTTACTCGCGAAGGCGAGCAGCGTTTTACCGCGCCGAGGGTGATGACCAAAAATACCCATGGCACCGGCTGTACGCTATCGGCGGCGTTGGCAGCCCTGCGTCCGCGCCATAACAACTGGGCCGATACCGTACAGGAAGCCAAACTGTGGCTTTCAGCGGCGCTGGCACAGGCAGACACGCTGGAAGTTGGCGAGGGAATTGGTCCGGTGCATCATTTTCACGCGTGGTGGTAATGGGTATACTGGCTGCAGAAACGGCGGCCAGGGAAAAGATAAATGGAACAAGCGCATACCCAGCTTATCGCACAACTGAATGAACGTATTTCAGCGGCGGATAACACGCCGCTGTATATGAAATTTGCGCAGACGGTGAAGAATGCTGTGCGCAGTGGGATCCTGGAGCACGGCAATATCCTGCCCGGCGAGCGCGACCTCAGCCAGTTGACCGGCGTTTCTCGGATTACGGTACGCAAGGCGATGCAGGCCCTGGAAGAAGAGGGTGTAGTAACACGTGCCCGCGGTTACGGAACGCAAATCAACAATATCTTCGAGTATTCGCTCAAAGAAGCGCGCGGTTTTTCTCAGCAGGTGGTGTTGCGCGGTAAAAAACCGGATACGTTGTGGGTTAACAAAAGAATTGTACCTTGCCCGGAAGAGGTGGCACAGCAGTTGGCAGTTGTCACAGGAAGTGATGTCTTTCTGCTCAAACGCATTCGTTACGTTGACGAAGACGCAGTATCTATTGAAGAGTCTTGGGTACCCGCACATCTAATTCATGATGTGGATGCCATTGGTGTTTCTCTGTATGACTATTTTCGTAGCCAGCATATTTTCCCACAGCGTACGCGCTCACGCGTTAGCGCCAGAATGCCGGATGCAGAGTTCCAGGCGCACATTCAAATGGATAGTAAAGTGCCGGTACTGGTGATCAAGCAGGTAGCGCTTGACCAGCAGCAACGGCCTATTGAATACAGCATCAGTTACTGTCGTAGCGATCTATACGTTTTTGTGTGCGAGGAGTAGCGCCTCGCGTGATGGGGCGCAATCGCCGCCACGATGCCCAACTACCCAGGACGCCACCGCGTTACCTAACAGCACTGAGTCGGCCAGCGTCCAGCCAGACGCTAGTCCGGCCAGCATGCCGCCGGCATGGCTGTCTCCTGCGCCGATAGTATCAATGACCGCCGTTGCAAATGCCGGTACGCAGCCGGATGTCTGTGCGCTGAAATACCATGCGCCGTCTTTATCCTGACGCACTACCACCGGTGCGGTGAAACGCTGCACCCATTCTGCGCCAAAACCTTCCACATCCTGACTCAATGCAAATCGCTCGGCAGCAATTTCCGCCTCCTGACGATTAAGTGACACCAGCGGACGGCAGGCCATAATTCGTACCAGTAAGGGCTCGGGAATGTCGCCGATGCGCGGGCCAAAATCGATAAACGGTGTCACCTCTTCCAGTCCTTCCAGCCACTGCACCAGCAATTCACCGCACGGGGACGCTAGCTGATAACCCGAGAGATACACCAGGCTATGACGCGGGATATCCAGCTTTGCCAGCCAGGCGGCATTCCACTGATTCTCAACGCCGCTAAAGGACATAAAGGTACGTTCGCCATCCGGTTCCACCAGCGCCAGACACCAGCCGTTATCGCCTTCGGCGTTGTCGATCAGGCTGTGCAGCCCCTCTTTTGCCATCCGATTGCGGATAATGTCGGCCCACACCCCCTGACCCAGCGGTAACGCATTACTGGCGTCGATACCTAAACGCTTGAGCGCTACGGCAATATTGAGTGCGCAGCCGCCAACGTTCACGCCTTGCTGTTTGAGTTCGATATCACAGCCTCGCCAGGGGAGGGCATACGCATCGGCAATGACATCAATCACCGCTGCACCCACCACCGTTACTGGCCGCTGTGTACGTAACTGCGAGAGAAGTTGTTGCAGGCGCATGGTGCTCATAGCGCCTCCCGCTGCTCACGCAGTCGTATTAACCCGTTGGCGTAGCGGGTAAAGTCCAGCTCATTAACCGCATCCAACTCCTGCTTCAATGCCGGGTCAATCGCGTCGACGCCGTGCAGCGCGCCACAAATGGCGGTTGCCATCGCTCCGATGGTATCGGTATCGCCGCCGAGGTTCGCGCACAGAATGGCGCAGCGGTTGGGATCGGTCTGCGCCAGTTCGACCATCGCGATGGCGCAAGGCACAGACTCAATGGTGCTGGTTCCTGCCCCCACAACCTGATACAACTGCTCGCTGGCGGACTCAATGCCGTCGGCGTTACGGACGATTTTCAGCGCCAGTTCAAGGCGTGCACAAAGCGATGCGCTAAAGGTGGTGATTCGTTTTTGCTGCGCGTGCAGGGCAATGGCAGGTAGTGCGTCGACAATCTCCGACCATGTTCCTCCGTCGATGGCGCGAGATACCGCCCACGCGACGACAACGGCTCCCGCGATAGCCAGATCCGATTTATGCGTCGGGCTGGAGGCCAGTGCCACATCATCGATAAAGGCATCAAGATTGCGGGCGGGTAGCAGGCATCCCAGTGGCGAAACGCGCATTGCCGCACCGTTGGTCACGCCATTATTCTCCAGTTCGGCGACAGGTTTGCCGTCGCGAATGGCTTTGAGCGCAATTTTTGAGGTCGGGCCGAGCACGTTTTTATTAAAGGCATCAAAACGCTCTGCCCAGGCCAGAATATTGCGACCAATAACGTCGGGTACAATCTCTCCGTCGCACTCAAGCAGGGCATCTGCCAGACACAGCGCCATAGACGTGTCATCAGTAAACTCTGCCTGGTTAAAGTAGCAGGCGGCATTATTTTCCGCCGGACCAGGCAAAAAACTGTCGATCCAACCGAAATGGGCTTTAACCCGGGTTCTTGGCCACAGTTCCGACGGCATGCCCATCGCATCCCCTAACGCCTGCCCATAAAGAGCACCGAGAATACGTTCTGCTTTCATTTTACTTCCCCTTGTTTCAACGCTACATCGCGATCGTCCACCTTAATGGCGGTGATTTCTTTGTCAGATTCGCGAAAGAAAATCATAAACATCACGGCAATGACGGCAATCATGACCGCGCCAAATCCCCACATGCCAGCCCAGTTAAAGGTGAGACCATTAACCGGTTCCTGGTAAGCAAACATTTTTTCCATCATCACGCCGCCCAGACGGTAACCGAGCAGGCTGCCGAATCCCTGACAGCAGAGGGTGATAAGCCCTTGCGCTGCAGTGCGCATGTGAACCGGCGCTTTTTTATCGACATAGATGTAGGCCGTGACGTAATAGAAGTCGTAACTGACACCGTGCAGCAGAATGCCGAGAAACAGCAGGGCGTAAGTGAAATATTCTTCCGCACCACCGTAAACGAAAAATCCGTAGCGGATCGCCGCAGTAATAAGACCAAGCAACAATACCTTTTTAATGCCAAATCGTTTGGTGAAAAACGGTAGTGCCAGCATAAAGAAGATTTCAGAGAACTGGCCCAGCGTCATCCAACCGGTGGCGTTTTTCATTCCGACTTCTGTCAGGTAGCCGTTGGCGAAGATGTAATAGAACGCCAGTGGCATCGCAAACAGGAAAGAGCAAAAGAAAAAGACGAGGAAATTTTTATCGCGCAGCAGGATCAGCGCATCCAGACCCAGCATGACTTTGAAATCCATTTTGCCGGTACTTTTTGGTGGCGTATCCGGTAAGAAGAACGCAAAGACGCCCAACAGTGCAGAGCTTCCGGCAGTGATCAGCAGGGGAATATTGGTGGGTGAAATGTCGCTATAGCCAAGCATTTGCGGTAAGAAACCGCAGGCCAAACCAGAGGCAATCCAGCCGATGGTTCCCATCACTCGGATGCGCGGGAAATCACGCTCAACGTCCGGTACGTTGGCAAAAGCAATACTGTTAGTCAGCGCAATCGTCGGCATATAGGTCAACGAATAGGCCAGTAACAGCGGGAAGAATCCGCTGAAGGTGGTTTGCTGGGCGGCGAAGTACATCAGAATAGCGCCGACGAACATCAACACCGCCAGCACTTTTTGCGCGGAGAAAAAGCGGTCAGTGATTGAACCGACCAGAATGGGCGACAGGATCGCGGCGATCGCGGTACAAGCGTAGGACCAGCCGATCTCCCCGGCGCTAAAGCCGCTTTTACTCAGCCACAGCCACAGCGGTACAAACCAGGCGCCCCAGATAAACCACTCTACAAACATCATGAACGACAGCTTAACCGTAGTTTTCATCTTTAAATCCTTCATGACAGGTAAGGTACGCATTGATAGTACCATTAGGTAATACCTTTAAAATACCTTTGTGGTCTAAATTTGACCGCCTTAACATTATTTCTTCCTGAATCGAGCCAGCAGAAGTTGCTGAAAAGTGCGCTAAAGATGGAAAAAATACGCAGTCGGTACCAGGCTTAATGCTGCCCGCAAAAAGGCGGGTCAGGACAATCCACATTCCGGTTTCAAATCGGAAATTACGGGAGCATAGCTATGACTGATATTGCGCAGTTGCTTGGCAAAGACGCCGACAACCTTTTACAGCATCGTTGTATGACCATTCCTTCTGATCAACTTTACCTGCCTGGACATGATTACGTCGACCGTGTGATGGTGGATAACAACCGGCCGCCTGCCGTGCTGCGTAACATGCAGACGCTGTATAACACCGGGCGACTGGCCGGGACAGGGTATCTGTCGATTCTGCCGGTGGACCAGGGGGTGGAGCACTCCGCTGGCGCATCGTTTGCGGCTAACCCGCTGTACTTTGATCCGAAGAATATTGTGGAGCTGGCTATCGAAGCAGGGTGTAACTGCGTGGCATCGACCTATGGCGTGCTGGCTTCTGTCTCCCGTCGCTACGCGCACCGCATTCCGTTCCTCGTTAAAATTAACCACAACGAAACGCTGAGCTATCCGAATACGTTCGACCAGACGCTGTATGCCAGCGTAGAGCAGGCGTTCAATATGGGCGCGGTTGCGGTAGGGGCAACCATCTATTTCGGTTCAGAAGAGTCCCGTCGCCAGATTGAGGAGATTTCGGCCGCGTTTGAGCGCGCCCATGAGCTGGGTATGGTTACCGTGTTGTGGGCGTATCTGCGTAACTCCGCGTTTAAAAAAGATGGCGTGGATTACCATGTTTCTGCCGATCTTACCGGACAGGCTAACCATTTGGCGGCTACTATCGGGGCGGATATCGTTAAGCAGAAAATGGCGGAAAATAACGGTGGGTATAAAGCGGTTAATTTTGGCTACACCGACGATCGCGTCTACACCAAGTTGACCAGCGAGAATCCAATTGACCTGGTACGTTATCAACTGGCGAACTGTTATATGGGGCGCGCCGGGTTAATTAACTCCGGCGGCGCGGCTGGCGGCGAAACCGATCTCAGTGATGCGGTACGTACGGCGGTGATTAACAAACGAGCAGGCGGCATGGGGCTGATTCTTGGACGCAAAGCATTCAAGAAAACCATGGCCGACGGCGTTAAGCTGATTAACGCCGTGCAGGATGTTTATCTGGACAGCAAAGTTACCATCGCCTGATTACAGCCGGGGTGTCGTTGTGTTAGCGCAACAGTGGACAACCCGGCGGCAGTCTGCAACGTAACGCCTCAGGCAGGATTTCAATATGAAACTCCTGTCCGCTGAGCGGTTCGCCGTCAAGATTAAAGGTAATTTCGTGTGGGGCGCGGATATCAAACCACGATGATGCGCCCTCGATGATGTTAGGGTTGTCTTCGGATTGCGTTAACGCCGAAAGCAGCCCTGGCAACAGTTCTTCGCCGGTAAAAATGCGCAGTTGCAACAGACCATCGTTGATCAGCGCCGTTGGGCAAAGCTGTTGCCCGCCTCCAGCCTGACGACCATTACCGATACCAATCACCAGCGCCTTACCTTGCCAGTGAAAATCTTCCCCACGAATATCGCAGACGTCGGGTTTGAGCGTATCCATGCGCATTAATCCGTGGATAAAGTATGATACGCCACCCAACGCAGCTTTGAGTTTTTCCGGCGTTTCGGTAGTGATACGTGTGCCGAAGCCGCCGGTCGCCATGTTGATAAAACAGGTTTTATCATTGACCTGCACCATATCGATCGCTGTCGCATTTGCGGCGATAGCCAGCTTTAATGCCTTATCGAGGTCGTCGGGTATCCCCACGCTGGTGGCAAAATCATTTGCCGTTCCCAACGGTAAAATACCCAGCGCCGGAATATTGTCGCCCTGCGACTGGATCAGCGCCGTCGAAACTTCGTTGATGGTGCCGTCGCCGCCGCCGGCAATCACCGTTTCAACGCCTAGCTGACGAGCTTCATCAACGTAGCGTTGGGCATCGCCTTTTTCCCAGGTCACGCGAACATGGATTTCCACGCCTTCATCGCGAAGCTTCGCAATGGCATCACGCAGGGGGAGATTATCAGCACTTTTTCCATTGAGGATCAGTAAACTGGCAGGGAACGCTATCATCCGTTTGCCTCACTTTTTTTCGTTTAAACAAGTGTATGCCAGGAAAGTGTTTATGGCGTAAGAACTGACTGAAAGCGCAGGCGAAGAGATAAAAAAAGCCGCAAAGCGCGGCTTTTCAGATTGGGCAGACGTTACTGCGGGAACCACTGATCGCTGATTTTCTTGTACGTGCCGTCAGCTTTGATTGCCGCCAGCGCGCTGTTCAGTTTTTCCAGCAGGGCTTTGTTATCCGGGCGAACCGCGATGCCAAGGCCAGTACCGAAGTATTGCGGGTCGGTTACTTTGTCAGTGGCTACGCCTAACTGCGGGTTGGTTTTCAGCCACTCGTTAACCACAGCAGTATCGCCAAATACGCCATCAATACGGCCATTTTTCAGGTCGATAATCGCATTCTGATAGCTATCGTAGGCCACGGTTTTCACCTCAGGATGTTTATCCTGCAGGTATTTCTGATGGGTGGTGCCGTTTTCCATACCGATGCGCTTACCTTTCAGGTCGGCAAAGGTTTTATAGGTGTCTTTTTTCGCAATCACCAGCGCGGAGTTGGCATAGTAAGGCTGAGTAAACGCAACCTGCTTGCTACGCTCAGGTGTGATATCCATTCCGGAAATAACCGCATCATATTTCTTGAATTTCAGCGCGGGGATCAGGCTATCGAAAGCGTGATTGGTGAAAGTACATTCTGCCTGCATTTGTTTGCACAGCGCCGTTGCCAGGTCGATGTCAAAACCGACAATCTTATTGCTGGCGTCCAGTGATTCAAATGGCGGATACGTGGCTGATACACCGAAACTAATTTTATCAGCAGCTGAGGCGCCAGCGGCGAAAGTAGCAAGTAATGCGACCAGTACTAACTTTTTCATGGTGGAACTCCCGTCTGTCAATCTTATGATTATTTACCGTGTCTGCGGCGTGGATTAACAATGCCATTTAATGAATTTATATGCAATAAAAATGATTAAATATTTTTAATGGCATAAAAAAAGACGGACAATTTAGGTTGTTGTCCGTCTTTATTATTTTAATTTATGCATATTTGCCGGATGGTGGTGCTAGCACCTTATCCGGCCTACAAAAGGTGCATGAACCGTAGGCCTGATAAGCGTAGCGCCATCAGGCATATGCTTAATTCCGGTGTTCAAACGCCAGCGCTTTACGTTCGATTAAGCGCATCATCAGTGTCAGCAAGCCGTTGACGATCAGGTAAATCACACCCGCAGCACCGAATACCATAACGTCATAAGTACGACCGTACAGCAGCTGGCTATAACCCATGACTTCCATCAGGGTGATGGTGTAAGCCAGTGAGGTACTTTTAAATACCAGCACCACTTCGTTGGAATATGAGGAGAGGGCGCGTTTAAAGGCGTACGGCAACAGAATCGCCAGCGTATCCTTTTTGCTCATCCCCAATGCACCGCAGGACTGCCACTGGCCTTCCGGGATTGCACGGATAGCGCCGTAGAACAGTTGCGTAGTGTAGGCCGCACTGTTTAACGACAGCGCAATTAAGGCGCATAACCAGGGTTCAGAGAGCAGATGCCACAGTACCGGATATTCTTGCAATGCCGGAAACTGTCCTGGTCCGTAGTAGATCAGGAAGATTTGCACCAGCAGCGGTGTACCGGTAAACAGCGTGATATAAGCGCGAACCAGCCACACCAGCACCGGCGTTTTCAGCGTCAGGATGACGGTGAAAATCAGCGCCAGCACCAGAGCAACTACGATGGAGGCGACCGTCAGCGTCAGGCTGGTATGCAGCCCTTTCAACAATTCAGGTAAATACTCAAGCATCAGCCCGGTCTCCGCTCAAAACGTGTCGCGCGCAGGTCAATGCGTTTGAGAATGTACTGACTCACCAGCGTAATCACCAGGTAAATAGCGGCCGCCACAATGTACCAGGTAAACGGCTCCTGGGTACGGGTAGCGATGCTCTTCGTTTGCAGCATCAGATCGTTCACGCTGATAAGGCTGACCAGCGCGGTATCTTTCAGCAATACCAGCCACTGGTTACCCAGTCCCGGTAAGGCATGACGCCACATCTGCGGCATCACCAGACGAAAGAAGATCGCGGCTTTAGACAAACCTAACGCCTGACCTGACTCCCATTGCCCGAGTGGCACGGCCTTCAGCGCGCCACGCAGCGTTTGCGACGCGTAAGCGGCATACAGCAATGACAGTGCAATGACACCGCACAGGAACGGGCTGACGTCGAAGTTTTCGATCTGCATCTGAACCGGGATTTGTACAAACCCGAGATTGATCGTAAAGCCATCGGCCAGCGTCAGCAGCAGTTGTGAGGAGCCGAAATAGATAAACAGAACCACCAGAATTTCTGGCAGACCGCGCAGGATGGTGACCAGGGCCGAGCCCGCCCATGCCACCGGGCGCCATTTTACTGACTCCCAGACGGCAAAAAACATGGCGAGCGCAAGGCCAATGATCAGCGCACAAACGGCAAGGCCGACGGTCATCCCGGCGGCGCTTGCTAAAGGAAAAAATTCATTCATCAAATATTACTTCTGGAACCATTTGTTGTAGATGGTCTCGTAAGTCCCATCTTTCTTCACTTTTTCCAGCGCAGCGTTAAATTTCTGCTGCAGCTCGGTATTGCCCTGGCGCACAGCGATGCCCAGACCGGTACCGAAGTAATCTTTATCCGTGACTTTGTCGCCAACCGCGGCCAGTTTTGGATTGTCTTTCAGCCACTCTGTCACTACTGCGGTATCACCAAAGACGCCGTCAATACGACCGTTTTGCAGATCGAGTTTGGCATTCTGATAGCTGTCATACGGCACGGTAGTCACTTCCGGATGTTTATCCATGATGAATTTCTGGTGCGTCGTTCCGTTTTGAACGCCGACTTTTTTGCCTTTCAGCTGATCAATGCTGGTGTATTTACCCTGTTGGCCAACAAACAGCGCAGAGTTGTCGTAGTAAGGGGTGGTGAACAGAACCTGTTTTTCACGCTCAGGCGTGATGTCCATACCGGCCATCACCGCGTCAAAACGACGGAATTTCAGGCTCGGGATCAGGCTGTCGAAGGCCTGATTGGTGAAGGTACAGGTAGCGTCAATCTCTTTACACAGCGCATTCGCCAGATCAACGTCAAACCCTACGATCTTGTTGTTAGCATCGATCGATTCAAATGGAGGATAAGACGCTTCGGTGGCGAAACGAATGGTTTGGGCTGCGGTAGCGGAAAGGCTAAAACCTGCGATTAGCGCGGCAATCAGAACTTTTTTCATTGTATTGTCCCGAATCTTAGTGAGAAAGATAGTTTTTAAACGCTTCGGTTTGCGGGTTGGCAAAGCAGCTCGCATCCCCAAACTCGACGATATGACCGTTTTCCATGTACACCACGCGACTGGCCGTTTTACGAGCAACTTCCACTTCGTGGGTGACGATCACCTGAGTAATATTGGTTTCCGCCAGCTCACGAATGATGCTGACGATTTGGGCGGTGATTTCCGGGTCAAGTGCTGCGGTAGGCTCATCAAACAGCAGCACCTGTGGTTCCATCATCAACGCGCGGGCAATGGCCACACGCTGCTGCTGGCCGCCGGACAGATGCAGTGGATAGCGATCGCTGTACGGCTTCAGACGCAGTCGTTCCAGCAGTTTCTCGGCACGCGCCATCGCTTGCTCTTTTGTCAGACCTAGTACGCGGCAGGGCGCTTCAATCAGGTTCTGCACCACCGTGAGATGCGGCCAAAGATTATATTGCTGGAAGACCATGCCCACGTTTTGACGCAGATCCCGAATGGCTTTATCTGACGGGGTTTTCGTGAAGTCGAAACGGTTACCCGCAATAGAGAGCGTGCCCGAGCGCGGCATCTCAAGCAGGTTGAGTACGCGCAGTAGCGAGCTTTTCCCGGCTCCACTTGGGCCAAGTAACACCAGTGTTTCACCCTGAGGGCAATCCAGCGTGATATCGAACAGCGCCTGATGTGCGCCGTAGAAGCAGTTAATGCCGTTTAATTGAATACTCATTGACACTCGATACTGGCAGTCTGATAGCTATTGAAGCCGCAGATACTACCTTTGACAGAATAGTTATGCAATATTTATGCGTTAAAAGTTAAATGCAAACCGCATTCTTCTCTAAACATAGCACAAAATAGCGGGGCCACCAGTGGGCAAGAATAATTGTCGGCATTCTATGCAGAATGCCAGACAATTAATGGGGGTTATGATTTGGGCGAGTAAATGGCGCGATTAACGGTTTTCGACAGACTGGCGCAACGTCCCGGCTGGCGCGTGTACGCTGCCGCCCAGATAGCGTACATCATCAACGACCCAGCACTGGCCTTCGCGGATCATCAGCACTTCATCACGCCAACTCTGGTCACCCTGTTTCAGCTCTACGCGTAGCGGAATGTTGCGTGCATCACTATTCGGAATAGTCGATGCGCTGGCGACGCTGGCACTGTCCGGAAGTGTGGCGCGGCTGGAGAACGGATCGCTGTTAAACAGGTCGCGGTGTGCGTTATCGCGGCTGGCATCGTTCAGCAGTTTAGCCAGGTTGTCGCTAAGGTATGGACGAAGTGGGGTAAGATCATTGTTTCGATGCTGAATACGGTAATCATAGAATTGTTGAGCCACGCTGTCTGGCCCGCCTTCTACGCATGAACCGCTACGCGTGCCGTTATCTTTATAGACCGGCGTCACGGTCGTACAGGCGCTGAGAAGTAGTGCACATGGAACCAGCAGAGAGAGTTTCGAGTAGCGCATAATGATTTCCTTATTAGCTTTCTACTATTAGTGTTCTACGTTGATAGAATATATCCTTTCAATGATAGTGGATCGGTTCGATAATGCTTTTGAGATCGTGCTCTTAGCGCAAAAAGGAGATTAACCATGCAGTTTTCGACTACCCCTACGCTGGAAGGGCAGAGCATCGTGGAATACTGCGGTGTTGTGACTGGCGAAGCCATTTTAGGCGCGAATATTTTCCGCGATTTTTTCGCCGGCATTCGCGATATTGTCGGCGGTCGCTCCGGCGCGTATGAAAAAGAGCTGCGTAAAGCGCGTGAAATTGCTTTCCAGGAGCTGGGCGAACAGGCCAAAGCGCTGGGTGCTGATGCGGTGGTCGGTATTGATATTGATTACGAAACCGTGGGCAAAGACGGCAGTATGCTGATGGTGAGCGTCAGCGGTACCGCGGTGAAAACTCGCCGATGAAGCGTCTGTTGTGTCTGCTGGCATTTACGCTGTTGCTGGTGGGATGTGCTGGCGAAAAAGGGATTGTCGACAAAGACGGGTATCAGTTAGATACCCGCCGTCAGGCACAGGCTGCTTATCCACGCATTAAAGTGCTGGTTATCCATTACACGGCCGATGATTTTGACTCTTCTCTGGCTACGCTGACCGATAAAAACGTCAGCTCGCACTATTTGATCCCGGCTGTGCCGCCGCTCTACCACGGCAAACCGCGTATCTGGCAACTGGTGCCGGAAAAAGATCTGGCCTGGCATGCGGGGATTAGCTTCTGGCGTGGCGCTACGCGTATTAACGATACCTCAATTGGCATTGAGCTGGAAAACCGCGGCTGGCAAAAATCGGCAGGGATAAAATATTTTGCGCCGTTTGAGCCCGCGCAGATTCAGGCGCTGATCCCATTGGCGAAAGATATTATCGCCCGCTACGACATAAAACCGCAGAACGTGGTAGCCCATGCGGACATCGCGCCGCAACGTAAGGACGATCCTGGACCGCTTTTCCCATGGAAAGTGCTGGCCGAACAGGGAATTGGCGCGTGGCCGGACACTCAGCGCGTAGCGTTTTATCTTGCCGGGCGAGCACCTCATACGCCGGTAGCAACCGAATCTTTACTCGATCTGCTGTCGCGTTACGGCTATGAGATAAAATCTGATATGACGCCGCGCGAACAGCAGCGGGTGATTATGGCCTTCCAGATGCACTTCCGCCCGACGCTGTGGAACGGCGTGGCGGATGCGGAAACTCAGGCGATTGCCGAAGCGTTACTGGAAAAATACGGGCAGGGTTAACGCAGAACACCAATGCCCGATGGTGCTTCGCTTATCAGGCCTACGGCTAATTTAGGCTGGATTTTGTAGGCCGGATAAGGCGCTTGCGCCGCCATCCGGCAATGGTTAACGCGGCAGCTTACCGTGGTCGCGCAGCCAGGCCGCGGTACGTTCAATCCCTGCATCCAGCGTCACAATGGGCTGATAACCCAACTCTTCCTGAGCGCGGGTAGTATCCAGCGTAAAATCAAAATTTAGCTTCGAGACGCCGTAATGCGTCAGCTTTGGCTCTTTTGCCGATTTATTGCCTAAGCGCTCCATGCTGCGGGCAATCATGTCCAGCATCGGGTAGGGAACGGAGCGGATCCGACAATCAATATTCAGCTCGTCGATGAGTTTCTGCACAATGCTGCGCAGAGTGCGATGCTCGCCGTTGGTAATGTTGTACGCGCGACCTGACGGCAGCTTATCGCAGGCTTGCTGACTTGCCAGCCACATCGCGTGCACTGCATTTTCGTAGTAGGTCATATCTACCAGCGCACTTCCGCCGTGCGGCAACAGGATGCTGCCATAGTGGTACATCATATGGGCCAGGCGCGGGATAAAGACCTTATCGTGTGGTCCGAACAGGCTTTGCGGACGCAATACCGTAAAACGCGTCTGCGGGTTGGCCTGCGCCAGCAACGCGATCACGTCTTCGCCAGCTGCTTTGCTGCGGGCAAATTCATTGGCGAAGCGGTGCGGACGAAAGTCCTCTTTGATATCGCGATGGTGGTGATAATCAAAATAGAGCGACGGCGAGGAGATATGAATGAAGTTGCGAACGCCCCAGGCCACGGCCCACTCGCCCAGACGGCGAGTTGCGCGAACGTTGGCCAGATCGAAGGCTTCCTGAGTTCCCCACGGTGAGGTAAAACTGGAGCAGTGCCACAGCGTGTCGATGCCGGCAAGCATCACTTTTGCTTGCGAAGAAACCAGCTCGGTCAAATCCGCATGCACAAATTCTGCGCCCATTTTCTCCAGCAGCTTGCCCATCGCTTCGTTGCGACCGGTGGCTCTGACGCTGACGCCTTTGCTGCATAAAAACTCAACCGCGTTTCGGCCCAAGCCGCTGGTGGCTCCGGTAACCAGTACCTTCATATCAATCCACTGTGTTTAAAAAACGTCGTGCGCATTCTTCCGTGAAATACGCCTGTATGCAATGGGAAACATGAAAGAATACAGGCTCTTTTTATCATTAGTCTGTGATTTGTTCTGCAAGTTTGGCTATACGCTTCGCCATCCCCCTGAAAATGAACAGGTGCGCGGGGATCATCAACAGCCAGTAGAAGAGGCCAGGCATACCGTGCGGATGCCACCAGGCGCGTACATCAATGCGTCGATGATCGCCTTTATCTTCCAGTGTGAAGCTCAGGCGACCCAATCCCGGCGCTTTCATCCCAAACAGCAGCGTCAGCTGTTTCTCCGGCTCAACGATGATGACTTTCCAGCTATCAACGGTGTCGCCAACTTGCAATAGTGGGTGTTCGGGACGACCTTTTGCCAGCTTATGGCCGACCAGCAGGTCCAAGGCCGCGCGCGTCTTCCATAGAATATTGCCAAAGAAATAGCCTTCTTTGCCGCCGAGTCGATTCACTACCTGCCACAGTGCTTTTTTGCTGGCGGCGGTTTCAACGCTAAAGCCAGCTTGTTTGGCGAAATAGCCATATTCTGGACGCCAGCGGGCAAACGCCTGCGCGTCGTAACCCCAGTCGCTGGAGTTGACCAGCTTTTCTTCTTCCTTCAACGTACTGCGCACCGCGTCATCAAAGGCAATCAGCTTTTGCGGGATCAGCGCACGTAGTTCGGTGTCATCGGCCAGCAGGTCGTGTTTTAAGCCCTGGATCAGCGCCTTGGCCGTGGTTGGCGGCACTGACGTAATGACGTTTAAAAACCAGACCGAAATCCAGCGGGTAGGGAAGGGGATGGGGATGAGCAGGCGATGTTTACCGCTGACCGCCATAAAATGCTCGAACTGTTCCTGATAGCTCAACACCTGCGGGCCGGCTGCTTCGAGTACGCGGTGATGTTGCGTGGGATGATCCAACAACGCTACCAGGTAGTACATCAAATTCTCCAGCGCGATGGGTGTGGTACGTGAGCGCACCCAGCGCGGAGGGGTGAGTACTGGCAGGTTGTAGACCATGTCGCGCATCACTTCAAAGGCAGCGGAACCTGCCCCCACGATAATGCCCGCACGCAATTCCGTCATTGGCACGCCTGATTCACGCAGAGTATCTGCGGTTATCTGTCGCGCACGCAGATGATCGGATTGTTCATGCCGGGGAGCCTGTAATGAGCTCAGGAAAATAAGCTGTTTGACCGGTGTATTACGCAGTGCATCGCGGACGTTCATCGCCACCTGACGTTCGTGGGCGATAAAATCACCGCCTTCACCCATGCCATGGACCAGGTAATAAACCGTATCAACACCCGCCAGTAGCGGGGGGAGGTTATCTGGCCAATTCAAATCGACTTTATGGCAACTGACGTTGGCCAGTTGCTGCTTTTCCAGTCGTTCAATGCGACGTGCCGCAGCCAACACCTGATGCCCTTGCTGACTGAGCGCCTGTACCAAATGCTGTCCAATGTAGCCACTGGCGCCAAGAACCAAAATCCGTTGCGGCACGCCCATCTCCTTATTGGGTTAAAAAAGTGCGCCAGTGGGCGACGACTTCAGCAAGTTGTTCACGTGATACGTCCAGATGCATCACCAGGCGCACAATCGGGGAGGCGTTAATCAGCACACCCTGCGCTTTCATATATTCACCGAGCGCGGCCGCGTGCTCTTCGCCAACGCGAACAAACAGCATGTTGGTGTCGTGGCGCATGACGTCCGCCCCTGCTTCGCGCAGTTGCTCCGCCATCCAGGCGGCGTTGTCATGGTCTTCCTGCAAACGCGCCACGTTATTTTTCAGCGCATACAGTCCGGCCGCCGCCAAAATACCCGCCTGGCGCATTCCGCCGCCGGTCATTTTGCGCCAGCGAATGGCACGCTTGATGTACTGGTGGCTGCCGACCAGCAGCGAGCCTACCGGCGTTCCCAGACCTTTGGAAAGACAAATGGTGAACGAGTCGCAGTATTGCGTGACATCTTTAAGCTCACAGCCATAGGCGACGACGGCGTTAAAAATACGCGCGCCGTCGACGTGCAGGGCAAGATTGCGCTCCCGGGTGAATTCCCAGGCCTCTTTCAGATACTCGCGCGGCAGCACTTTGCCGTTATGCGTGTTTTCCAGACTGAGCAGACGGGTGCGGGCAAAATGGATATCGTCTGCTTTGATTTTTGCTGCCACTTTGTCCAGCGGCAGGGATCCATCCGGCGCGGCATCGATGGGTTGCGGTTGAATGCTGCCGAGCACCGCTGCGCCACCCGCTTCGTAGAGATAGTTATGTGCGCCCTGACCGGCGATATACTCTTCGCCGCGCTGACAATGGCTGAGCAGTGCAACCAGGTTCGCCTGAGTGCCGGTAGGTAAGAAAATGGCGGCTTCTTTGCCAGAAAGCTCGGCCGCGTATTGCTGGAGGGCATTAACGGTAGGATCATCACCGTAGACGTCGTCCCCGACCGGGGCGGCCATCATCTCTTCGAGCATGGCGCGACTGGGTCGGGTGACAGTATCACTGCGTAAATCAATCACGGGCATTCCTTTTTAAGTGAGGTAATGCCCTCTGTTTTACCTGAGCCAGTTAGTTTTCGCCAGTTCGATCACTTCATCACCGCGTCCGCTGATGATTGCGCGCAGCATATACAGGCTAAAACCTTTGGCTTGTTCGAGCTTGATCTGCGGCGGGATCGCCAGCTCTTCTTTCGCCACCACCACATCGACCAGCACCGGACCGTCAATTGACATCGCCCTTTGCAGCGCCTCATCAACCTCTGAAGATTTCTCCACGCGAATGCCCGTGATGCCACAGGCCTCGGCAATCCGCGCGAAATTCGTGTCGTGCAGTTCGGTGCCGTCAGTCAGATAACCACCAGCTTTCATCTCCATCGCCACAAATCCCAGCACGCTGTTGTTGAAGACAATAATCTTCACCGGTAACTTCATTTGTACCACCGACAGAAAATCGCCCATCAGCATGCTAAAGCCGCCGTCACCGCACATTGCCACAACCTGACGTCCTGGTTCGGTCGCTTGTGCGCCGAGTGCCTGCGGCATGGCATTAGCCATCGACCCGTGGTTAAACGATCCGAGCAGGCGACGTTTGCCGTTCATTTTCAGGTAGCGTGCTGCCCACACCGTTGGCGTGCCAACGTCGCAGGTAAAGATGGCATCGTCAGCGGCAAAGTGGCTGATCTGTTGCGCCAGATATTGCGGGTGAATGGCTTTATCGCTGGGCTTGGCTAAATCATCCAGCCCTTTGCGCGCCTCGCGGTAGTGCTCCAGTGCTTTGTCCAGGAACTGCCGCTCGGTTTTCTCTTCCACCAGAGGT
This sequence comes from Citrobacter sp. Cf136, assembly GCF_030333815.1. NCBI lineage: Bacteria > Pseudomonadati > Pseudomonadota > Gammaproteobacteria > Enterobacterales > Enterobacteriaceae > Citrobacter > Citrobacter sp. Cf136. The sequence continues at coordinate 357,079 of NZ_JAOWFE010000032.1, forward strand.
AGTAGGGCACGTAACGTGGATTTAATATCGCCTACCAGCGCCATATCAACTTTACTGTGCGCGCCAATACTCGCCGGATTGATATCAATCTGAATAATTTTGGCGTCGGTGGGGTAGAACGGGCGATAGGGGAACTGGGTACCGAGCAGGATCAGCGTGTCGGCATTCATCATGGTATGGAAGCCGGATGAAAAGCCAATCAGCCCGGTCATACCCACGTCATAGGGGTTATCGTACTCAACATGCTCTTTCCCGCGCAGAGCGTGCACGATCGGGGCTTTGATTTTAGCCGCAAACTCAACCAGCTCTTTATGCGCACCGGCGCAGCCGCTGCCGCACATCAGGGCGATGTTGCTGGAGTAGCGCAGCAGTTGCGCCAGTTTTCTCAGCTCTTCCTCTTCCGGGGTGACTACCGGGAGCGGCGCATGATACCAGTGCGTGGTGGCGCTTTCAGGGGCGGGCTTCAGCGCCACGTCGCCGGGTAATACCACCACGGAGACGCCACGGTTGAGCACCGCTTTACGCATAGCTATAGCCAGCACCTGGGGGATCTGCTCAGGGCTGGAGACCAGCTCGCAATAGTGGCTACATTCACGGAACAACTCTTGCGGGTGGGTCTCCTGAAAATAACCGCTGCCTATTTCACTGGATGGAATATGCGCGGCGATTGCCAGCACCGGAACGTGGTTGCGGTGGCAATCAAACAGGCCGTTAATTAGGTGCAGGTTGCCTGGCCCACACGAACCTGCGCAGACGGCCAGTTCGCCCGTCAACTGCGCTTCAGCGCCCGCGGCGAAGGCAGCAACCTCTTCATGACGGGTTGGCATCCAGTCAATTGTTCCCATACGATTCAGACTATCACTCAGACCATTTAGCGAGTCACCCGTTACACCCCAAATGCGTTTTACGCCAGCCTGTTCGAGTGTTTTAGCAATAAAAGCGGCAACCGTTTGTTTCATGGTTTTCCTTCTCCTCTAATGTGATACCGGTTACAAGTTTAGATGAAGATAATCGTTATGCTTCTCATTTCCCCCTTATTTCCGGCAGGTTTCATTTAACCTGTATTAAGCGTAGTTTGTTATTGGACATGGTGAAACAAGGAATAAATTCAAATGGTTATAAAACTATTAAATTCAGTTAACCGAGTACTGACTCACGAAGATTTTGGCAAGTTTTTGTTACGCCTTGCCGTCGGTGGGCTGATGCTGTTTCATGGGCTGCATAAACTGTTTGCTGGTATTGATGGCATCAGCGGTATGTTGATAGCGAAAGGTTTCCCGGGCTTTATTGCGTACGGCGTTCTGCTGGGAGAGGTTGTAGCGCCGTGTCTGATTATTCTAGGCATCCTGACGCGTCCGGCGGCGTTGGGGCTGGCGTTTACGATGGTTGTGGCATGGCTGATGGTCGGGATGGGCGAAACCTGGACACTGGATAAAACCGGTGCATGGGCGATTGAAAGTCTGGTGTATTTCTTCATCGGTGCGCTGGCCGTGGCGTTTTTGGGGGCGGGGCGTTACTCCGTTGCAGGAAATTCAGCCTGGCGATAGTTACCATTTGAGAGTCAATACCGAGGCGGGGGTGCGCTAACGGTTTGCCCGCCTCGTCGTTCAATCTGTCGCTAATCTATATGTCATCACTGTTCCATAGTTTGTGCCGACGTCTCAGCGCTCGCTGCGTCAATGCCCTTGCCATCGCGGCGCCTATTTCAGCACTGACAACCAGTCCCTGAATAAACGGACGATCGTGCATCAACCACGGCAGCCCGCCAAAAGCGATGCGATTGCGGGCGTTTTCCGGCGCTTGCAGCGTGTAATCTTCGCCGATATCCGGGATCTCATCGCCACAGGCCAGCAGTTGATCGCGTAGCGTTGGGAAAGGGATATCTTTGCTCTGCAATGCCCGTTGCCCTCGGGCGTCAATAAACACATCGAATTTGCTGCGTCGACCGTGGTGGTAAATTACCGTCATTTCCTGCTCATTCGTACGCTCATAATCCGCACCAAGTGTGAGGATCTCAATCATCCCTGCGTCGTGCAGAGCCAGCAGTCGGCGGACTGATTCAGACGGGATTGCCGCATAATTATCGATAAACACGCGCGCCAGTCCTTGCTTAAATCGCTTTTCATCAGGCGGATCAAGATGTGGGACGATCTCTTCGATTACCTCGTGTAGCCGCAGCAGGGTATAGCGCCATGCGACGGTACGCTGTTCCTGTTTGTTGCGTTCAACTTCAATCAGGTTGCGCTTCGCCCATTCAAAAGGATCGTGCTCAAGCCTGTCGGCAAAGTAGGCCTCGGGGAATGTGTCGGCGTTGAGTGTCTCAAGTGCTATCTCTTGGCTCCATTGCGGAGCTGCATCTTGCAGTTGTTGTACAATAATCCGGAAAATGCGGTCCAGTAATCCTTTTTGCCCATGGACAATGACGTCTTCAATTGCTTCAGGCGTTGCGATGTTCAACGATTCATAGGGCAGAGGGCAGTAAAAATCCGCTTCAGGCAGCACACCGCTGCGCGACATTAGGGTCAGCTTCAGGCTTTGGCTGTCGGATTTACAGATAAACTGGAGTGCGTTATCAGCCCCGGTGGTGAAGGCACCGTGTTGGCAGGCCACGGCCATCGCTGCGTCAATCGCGCTGAGCGAGGTGCCGAGAATTCCTACCCGGCAAGCGCTAATCTGGACGTCCATTAGACCTGTCCACGGGCTGGGAAAAAACCTCCGTGTCTGTACATCCGTTTCAGGCCACAGATGACCAGTGGCAATAGCGGCGAAGTCCACCTCGACAGGCTGTGAAGCATGATTGATCCACAGAGAGACCCCATTCGGGTTTGCGCACAGGTCGGTGACTTCGCTTGATTCGTTTATGCTAATCGCGAAGCCTGAGCCTCGCGCTTTCTCGACGATAGCGAATAAACGATCGCGATAATAGTCACCGAGGATCACGCGGGGCAAAAATTGCCGTTCATGCAAAGAATTACGTTCAATCCGAAACTGCGCCAGATAGTCATCACTTTGATTCTGTAGCCACGTCAGATAACTGATATAAATCGGTGGGATCTCTATGCTGGCTATATTTGCCAGCATGAAGTCTGCGTTGTTGTCGCTGTTATAAGGCATGCCAACGCCCGCCTGTTCAGCTTGCTCATAAAGCTCTATTTCCAGCGGTTCACCGCGCTCAACTAGGGCATGAAACGTATAAATGCCGGTGGGACCGACGCCGACAATGGCCACTTTTTTCATGGGGATCCTTGTAGAAAGTTCGACGTGGTAGTCGGGGATTATGCTTAATCTGCGAAGTGTAAGTGTGGTCGATAATTTACGGAGGGAAGGAGGTATTTTGCCGGGGAGAGTGAAAATATCAGAATTTTGCAGCGCCTGAGAGCATAAAAAAAGGCCACCCGGTACAGCCAGGCAGCCTTTTGCACATCAGATACCGGCCAATTACGCCAGCACTAAATCACCCTGCGGATGGCAGGAACAGGCCAGCACATAACCTTCAGCGATTTCTGCGTCGGTCAGCGTCATGGTGCTGCTGACCGTGTAGTTACCGTCAACCACTTTGGTTTTGCAGCAGCCGCAAACGCCTGCACGGCATGCGGCGACAACCGGAACCTTGTTGCTTTCCAGCGCTTCCAGCAGCGTACTGCCCACCGGCGCATAGAACTCTTTCGCCGGCTGTAGCTTAGTAAACTTCAGACCACTGGTGGCGGCTTCGGCAACAGGTGTGAAGAACTGCTCTTTAAAGAAGCGCGTCACACCCAGTGCTTTGACTTCTTTCTCGACCAGATCCATATACGGTGCCGGGCCACAGGTCATCACGGTACGCGAGGTCAGATCCGGTACGCTTTTCAGCAGTTCGGTAGTCAGTCGGCCAGAAACAAAACCTTCGGTGGCATTGTTTTCAGCAACTAATGTCACCGGATATTCACGCCACTCGTCGGCAAAAATGACATCTTGCGGCGAGCGAACGTTAAAGATTACCTGTACATCCGCTTGCGGGCGGTACTTTGCCAACCAGCGACGCATTGACATGATTGGCGTAACACCACAGCCTGCGGCCAGCATCAGGAACTTGTCTTCCGCTTTATCTTCACAGGTGAACTCACCCATGGCATCGGACAGCCAGATATAGTCGCCGCGCTTCACGTCGCGGGTTAGCCACTGTGAACCTGCACCATCGTCAATCCGGCGGATGGTCAACGTAATGTACTCGCTAACGCCCGGCGTTGAGGAAATGGTGTAAGCACGCAGCGTATCCGCTGAATTACGTACGCTGACCAGTGCATACTGCCCGGCGCGGTAAGGATAATAATCGTGGCACAGCAACGAAATTGTCCATACATCCGGCGTTTCCTGATGGATGTGGTGAACCTGCATCCGCCATGGGCACTGATGAGTTGGCATTGTCATTCTTTACTCCTTACGCGCTCAGCAGTTGCTTCATGTCTTCTTCAACGGTGGTCACGGAACGCAGACCAAATTTCTCGTTGAGAACTGCCAGCAGATCCGGTGTGAAGAAACCAGGCGCAGTCGGGCCAGTTACGATGTTTTTCACGCCCAGAGACAGCAGGGTCAGCAGAATAACAATCGCTTTCTGTTCGAACCAGGAGAGCACCAGAGACAGCGGCAGATCGTTCACGCCACAGCCCAGTTTCTCAGCCAGGGTTACCGCCAGGATAATGGCAGAGTAAGCATCGTTACACTGACCGGCATCGACCAGACGCGGCAGACCTTCGATATCGCCGAATTCCAGTTTGTTGAAACGGTATTTACCGCAAGCAAGGGTCAAGATCAGGCAGTCATCCGGCACGCTGGTGGCGAAGTCGGTGAAGTAGTTACGTTCACCACGTGCGCCGTCACAACCGCCAACCAGGAAGATGTGACGCAGTTTTTCACGGCTCACCAGGTCGATCAGGGTATCAGCAGCGCCCAGCAGGGTCTGACGACCGAAACCTACGGTGATCAGGTGCGGAATTTCACTGTACGGGAAGCCAGCCATCTGCTGCGCCTGTGCGATAACCGGACCGAAATCGTCACCTTCAAGGTGGCTCACGCCCGGCCAGCCGACGATGCTACGGGTCCAGATACGGTCGTCGTAGGCGCCAACGGTTGGGTCGATGATGCAGTTAGAGGTCATCACGATTGGGCCAGGGAAGCGGGCGAATTCAACCTGCTGGTTCTGCCAGCCGCTGCCGTAGTTACCGATTAGGTGTTTGAACTTACGCAGTTCCGGATAGCCGTGTGCTGGCAGCATTTCGCCGTGGGTATAAACGTTAACACCGGTGCCTTCAGTCTGCTCAAGCAGGTTGTAGAGATCTTTCAGGTCGTGACCGGAGATCAGGATGCACTTACCTTCGGTTGCTTTTACGTTGACCTGAGTCGGGGTCGGGTGACCGTATTTAGTGGTTTCACCGGCGTCCAGAATGCTCATCACTTTGAAGTTCATCTGGCCGATTTCCATTGAACACTCCAGCAGAGCGTTCATATCGGAAGGCCAGGTACCCAGCCACGCCATGATTTTGTGGTACTGAGCATAGATATCGTTGTCGTACTGACCAAGAACGTGGGCGTGCTCCATGTAAGCTGCCGCACCTTTCAGGCCGTACAGACACAGCAGACGCAGGCCGAGGATATTATCGCCGATGGTCGCTTTGTCTTTATTCGGGGTGAATTCAGCGGCCTGACGTTGCAGGTCGCCCAGATCGTCGCTGACCAGTTGCAGATCGGCCATCGGGTTATCGACGGTGGCGTTAGCGTCTTTAGCCAGGCATTGTGCTTTCAGGGCGTCGCGCATGGCGATAGCTTCACGGGCATAGCCAACAATACGCGGGGAATCGAAGTTTACGTTAGTCAGCGTGGAGAAGAACGCACGCGGCGCAAAGTTATCAACCTCATGGTCGATGATGCCGTATTCACGTGCTTTAACAGCCCATGCAGACAGACCTTGTAGGGAAGCAATCAGCAGATCCTGCAAATCGGAGGTTTCAGCCGTTTTACCGCACATACCCTGCGCGTAAGAGCAGCCGTTTCCTGCCGGAGTACGGATGGTTTGTTCACATTGCACACAAAACATGGTCACACCTTTTAAAGTTATATTTAATATACATGTTTAAGATTATGCCTGTGCGCGTAGGGATAAAAGGGATTTCTGCTACTACTTGCAGGGAGATTGATTTAGCGCAATTTTGGCGGTAGCTGACTACCGCCAGAGAGGTATTTGCCCGAGCGTCAGGCGGAGAAAAACGCCATCAGCAGAGGCACTAACAGACTCAAAATAAAGCCGTGGACGATGGCTGCCGGGACCATTTCCAGGCCGCCGCTGCGTTGTAAAACGGGCAGGGTGAAATCCATTGATGTCGCGCCGCATAATCCCAGCGCGGTAGAGCGGCTGCGGCCCACCATTCCTGGAATCAACATAATGGCGATCAGTTCACGGGCCAGGTCGTTAAAGAAGGCGGCACTACCAATTACGGGTCCGAACGATTCGGTCAACAGAATACCGGACAGGGAATACCAGCCAAAACCTGATGCCATCGCCAGCGCGGTTTTCAGTGGCAGACCGAGGATCAATGCATTGATAACCCCCGCCAGCATCGAACTGGCGACGACGACGACGGCTACGATCATCCCCCGACGGTTCAGCACAATTTGCTTTAAGGTCATACCGCTGTTGCGCAGTTGGATCCCCACCAGGAACAGTAAAAAGATTAACGTATATTCGCTGGCTTCGGTGGCATGCTGCAGAATGGGAAGCCCAGTGAGGCCGAGCAGGAAACCGATGACGACGACGCCGCAAAGCTGGAGCGACTCAAGCGCCATTGCAATTCGCGAGGGGAGTTTTTCTTGCTTGTGGTTGTGTCTCCAGGGCAGCGAACGCTCCAGCCAGAACAGCGCCGCAATATTACACAGTATAATGACCGTCACGCTGACCGCAGAATAATGAAGAATAGCTAACAGGTTGCTGGCGAGATTATCCAGAAACGCCAGGCTAATACCCATAAAAAAGAGAATAAGGTAGACGATCCAGCTCAACAGGCGATTGATAAGTTGTAATGCAGTCCTGTGCCGGAGCGGAATAAGGTAGCCCACAATAAGGGGAACCAGAATGATTAACAGCCCTGAAAACATGAAAACCAGATCCTTGCTGAGAAGTAAGACGAAATGCGCTAGCACACACTACTCAAAGCAAAGAGGGGAGTAAAGTTGCAAATAAAAGGAAATATAGAGAGGATAAAAAAGACCTGACTTGCGCCAGGCCTTTTTTGTTAGCGATTAATCGCGTTTTTCCAGCAGAGTGCGGTAAATAAGGCCGCCGAGTACCCCACCGATAATCGGCATAACCCAGAAGAACCACAATTGTTGCAATGCCCAGCCGCCCTGGAAAATGGCTACTGCGGTACTACGTGCCGGGTTTACGGAGGTGTTGGTGACTGGAATACTGATCAAGTGGATCAAAGTTAATGCCAGACCAATTGCGATAGGTGCAAAACCTGCCGGAGCATGTTTATCGGTCGCGCCGTGGATCACTAATAAGAAGCCTGCGGTCAGAATAATTTCAATGACGACGGCAGAAAGCATGGAATAACCGCCTGGTGAATGTTCACCAAAGCCGTTTGATGCAAAACCACTGGCCGTTGCATCAAAACCCGTTTTACCGCTGGCAATAAGATACAGTGCCGCTGCTGCAACAATACCGCCTACAACCTGAGCAATAACGTAACCAATAACATCTTTTGCCGGGAAACGACCGCCAGCCCATAAACCGAAGGTTACCGCCGGGTTAAAATGCCCACCTGAAATATGACCCACGGCGAATGCCATGGTTAATACGGTCAGGCCGAATGCCAGCGCGACACCGGCAAATCCAATTCCCAATTCCGGGAATGCGGCCGCCAGCACTGCACTACCGCACCCACCAAAAACGAGCCAAAACGTACCGAAGAATTCAGCTGCTAATTTCCTGAACATAACCACCTCAATTAAAAGTTCCGGGTTCGTATTCCTTGCCCGGTAATTCATCGCTAAAAGGGACGATGATGAAAGAGCGGGTATTTTAGAAAAAAATATCATCCCTTCGCCAGTTAAATTGATGAAAAAATTTGATTTAAGGCAATATGTTGCGATTCCTTTTTGAATCTTGGGTGAATGAAGCATAGTCCAATTAGCGAAAGGACGATGATTAAGTTCTGAAATTATATTCAGGAGAAAACATCAGAAGAATATTCCTATTTTTTTTGCTTTTGCGATTCACGCCAGATTGATATCGGGTGTCCTGAGAACCCGCTTGCCGTTATACTCCTGATAACTTGAAGGAAAAAGTTAGCATTTCCGGAGGCTATATGATTCTCGAACGCGTTGAGATTGTTGGATTTCGTGGTATTAACCGTCTGTCGTTGATGCTGGAGCAGAGCAACGTGCTGATTGGGGAGAACGCGTGGGGTAAATCCAGTCTGCTGGATGCCTTAACCCTGCTGCTGTCGCCGGAGCCAGACTTGTATCATTTTGTCCGCGAGGATTTCTGGTTCCCGCCGGGCGATATACAGGGCCGGGAACACCACCTGCACATTATCCTGACGTTTCGTGAATCCCAGCCGGGTCGTTACCGGGTACGTCGCTATCGCCCTCTGGAAGCCAGCTGGACGCCGTGCCAGGATGGCTATCACCGCATTTTTTATCGTCTGGAAGGCGAGTGTGCGGATGACGGTAGCGTTCTGACCTTGCGCAGTTTTCTTGACGGCGACGGCCATCCATTACCTCTCGATGACATTAACGATCAGGCGCGGCATCTTGTGCGCCTGATGCCGGTACTGCGTCTGCGCGACGCGCGATTTATGCGCCGGATCCGCAACGGTACCGTGCCGGATTCGGCGGACGTCGAAGTCACCGCCCGCCAACTGGATTTTCTGGCGCGTGAGCTGGCTACCCGACCGCAAAACCTGACCGACGGACAGATCCGCCAGGGGTTATCGGCCATGGTGCAGTTGTTGGAGCACTATTTTTCCGAGCAAGGGGCTGGCCAGTCCCGCTACCGTCTGATGCGCCGTCGCTCCAATAACGAACAACGGAGCTGGCGCTATCTGGACATTATTAACCGCATGATTGATAAACCCGGCGGACGTACGCACCGGGTTATTCTGTTGGGCCTGTTTTCGACCCTGTTGCAGGCCAAAGGCACGCTGAGGCTGGATAAAGACGCCCGACCTTTATTGCTGGTGGAAGATCCGGAAACGCGTTTACATCCCATCATGCTTTCGGTGGCCTGGCACTTGTTGAATTTACTGCCTCTGCAGCGAGTGGCGACAACCAACTCCGGTGAACTGTTGTCCCTTACGCCCGTGGAACATGTTGTTCGTCTGGTACGTGAATCATCCCGCGTTGCCGCCTGGCGGCTGGGGCCGGGTGGGATCAGTGCAGAAGATGGTCGGCGAATCGCATTTCATATTCGTTTTAATCGTGCGTCATCGTTGTTTGCCCGCTGCTGGTTGCTGGTAGAAGGCGAAACGGAAACCTGGGTTATTAACGAACTGGCCCGTCAGTGCGGACATCACTTTGATGCAGAAGGGATTAAGGTAATTGAATTCGCCCAGTCCGGTCTTAAGCCGCTGGTTAAATTCGCCCGCCGGATGGGTATCGAGTGGCATGTGCTGGTCGATGGTGATGAAGCCGGGAAAAAGTATGCGGCCACGGTGCGCGGTTTGTTGAATAACGACAGAGAGGAAGAGCGCGATCATTTAACCATGCTCCCCGCGCTGGATATGGAACACTTTATGTATCGCCAGGGGTTTGCTGACGTCTTTCACCGGGTGGCGCAAATCCCGGAGAACGTGCCCATGAACATGCGCAAAATTATCTCCAAGGCGATACATCGTTCGTCAAAACCGGATTTAGCCATTGAGGTAGCGATGGAAGCAGGGCGGCGCGGCGTTGACGCAGTGCCAACGCTGCTGCGAAAAATGTTTTCCCGCGTGCTGTGGCTGGCACGCGGCAGGGCGGATTAGTGGTGAAACATCGACGACAGCTGCGAATGGATGCTGTCCAGTAGCTGATAGCGGCGGCGGTATTCTGCGCGTTTTTTGCTGGCAATATCCGCCTCGCTTTTTCGCGCCAGCGTGCGCGGAATATGATAGTACCCGTGTCTGTCGCACTCGCCGCCAACCGATTCCCAAAATGCGTTGTAGTCGGAATGAATTACCTTATTTTTATCGTGGTAGCGTTGGCTGCGAAAGATATGCTGTTCATTGCTGACTGCCATAACATTATCGATATTCAATCGCTCTGCTAACCGGCAAATGGCTTCCATTACAATACGTTTTGGGAATATCCCGTGACAAGACTTGGTCGCTTTTTGGATTGCTTCGTGAGGAAGTTGCGCATTGCCCTGCACACCGCCAATAAATAATGTACTTTTGCCATTATATTCGCAGAACGTAAACGTCATTTTAGTCAGTACGTCGCCGTCGCCATTTTGCACCTGAATAGTGCTCTCTCCCTCTTTATCCAGCACCGGGAACATCATCATGGTTACGGTAAATATATCGCCATCTTTGCCTTCAATTTGCGCCAGTTGTAAGCCGTCATTGCTTAATAAGGCGTTAAATTCTGCGGGTAAAAATGCATGGCGGATAACATTATAATGAAAACGCACCGCGTCTAAACGCATTTTACGGGTGAAGTTTGCGGCAAGGTAAGGACGATGCAAACGCACCGGCAATCGGGGTTGGTGGGATAGCAGGTTTTCAAGATCCGGCCATTGGGACAGTTCTGTCATCCATTCCTGGGTGAGGCGAGGTATCAAGAGTGAGCGCCAGATAAACTTACGACGAAAGCTCCGCTTATCCCAGCAATGTGCGGGACGTAAATGACCGCTGCTCAGGCTGTAAAAAAGACCAAAGCTGGTGACGGGTTTGGTGGAAAGAAAAGTGCTTTCAGTTAGTTGACTCATAATATAAATCCGATTGATACCCTGGTACTAATTTCAGCACAGCGGATCTTAACCATTCATCAATAACTCTGTTATTCTTGCGCTTTTCAACGGCGATTTATTTAACGTTGATGTTTAGCACTCCACTCTGGTGGACGTATTGGGGGAATTGGGGCATTTATGAAGCTCAAGGGAAAAATCAAAAAACGCTATTTTCTGTTCGCCATCATCCTTATTGTGGCGGTAATTGCACTTTGGCGAACGCTTAATGCGCCTTTACCTCAGTATCAAACATTAATTGTTCGTCCGGGCGATCTGCAGCAAAGCGTGCTGGCTACCGGTAAACTGGATGCGCTGCGTAAAGTTGACGTCGGGGCGCAGGTCAGCGGGCAGTTAAAAACGCTGTCGGTCGCGATTGGCGATAAAGTAAAAAAAGATCAGTTGCTCGGCGTAATCGATCCTGAACAGGCGCAAAACCAAATCAAAGAGGTTGAAGCGACGCTAATGGAATTGCGCGCCCAGCGTTTACAGGCAGAAGCTGAGTGGAAACTGGCGCGGGTGACGCTTTCCCGTCAGCAACAGCTGGCAAAAACCCAGGCCGTTTCACAGCAGGATCTCGACACGGCGGCCACCGAAATGGCGGTCAAACAGGCGCAAATTGGCACAATTGACGCGCAAATTAAACGTAATCAGGCTTCTCTCGATACGGCAAAAACCAACCTTGATTACACCCGCATTGTCGCGCCAATGGCAGGCGAAGTAACGCAAATTACTACCCTGCAAGGGCAAACCGTTATTGCCGCTCAGCAGGCACCTAATATTCTGACGCTGGCGGATATGAGCACCATGCTGGTAAAAGCGCAAGTTTCTGAGGCTGATGTAATTCACCTGCAACCTGGGCAAAAAGCCTGGTTTACCGTACTGGGCGATCCGCAGACGCGCTACGAAGGCACGCTGAAAGATGTTCTACCGACGCCAGAGAAAGTGAATGATGCGATTTTCTACTATGCCCGCTTCGAAGTTCCCAATCCGAAAGGGATCCTGCGTCTGGATATGACCGCGCAGGTCCATATCCAGCTCACTGATGTCAAAAATGTTCTGACGATCCCGCTGTCGGCACTGGGCGATCCTATTGGTAACAACCGCTACAACGTCAGGCTACTGCGTAACGGCGAAACCCGCGAACGTGAAGTGGTTATCGGCGCGCGGAATGACACCGATGTGGAGATCGTGAAAGGGCTGGAAGAGGGTGATGAAGTCATTACAGGCGAGGGCAACGCTGGAGCTGCAAAATGACAGCATTGCTTGAACTGAGCCATATCCGCCGCAGCTATCCCTCAGGTGAAGGCCAGGTTGAGGTGTTGAAGGACGTATCCTTGAGCATTCAGGCTGGGGAAATGGTGGCGATTGTCGGGGCGTCGGGGTCGGGTAAATCGACGCTGATGAACATTCTCGGCTGTCTGGACAAACCTACCAGCGGTACGTATCGGGTTGCCGGACGGGATGTCTCCACGCTGGATAGCGATGCGCTGGCACAGCTGCGCCGTGAGCATTTCGGCTTTATCTTCCAGCGCTATCATTTGCTGTCACATTTAACCGCGGCGCAAAATGTCGAGGTGCCTGCGGTCTACGCTGGCACCGAGCGTAAGCAGCGCCTGGCGCGTGCGCAGGAATTACTCCAGCGGCTGGGGCTGGGCGACAGGGTTGATTATCAACCTTCTCAACTTTCCGGTGGTCAGCAGCAGCGGGTCAGTATCGCACGTGCACTGATGAACGGGGGACAGGTTATTCTTGCCGACGAACCCACCGGTGCACTGGATAGCCATTCCGGCGAAGAGGTGATGGCGATTTTGCATCAGCTGCGCGATCGCGGACACACGGTAATTATCGTCACGCACGACCCGCAGGTTGCCGCACAGGCCGAGCGGGTCATTGAAATTCGTGACGGCGAGATTGTGCGCAATCCGCCGCCACAGAAACCCTCTGGTGGACGCGATATCGCGGAGCCAACGGTGAAAACGGCATCCGGCTGGAGCCAGTTTGTCAGCGGATTTCGTGAAGCGCTTACCATGGCCTGGCTGGCAATGGCTGCGAATAAGATGCGAACGCTACTCACCATGCTTGGGATCATCATCGGTATTGCTTCTGTGGTGTCGATCGTGGTGGTAGGCGATGCGGCTAAACAACTGGTACTGGCAGATATTCGCGCTATTGGTACTAACACCATTGATATCTATCCTGGCAAAGATTTCGGCGACGACGATCCGCAATATCAACAGGCATTGAAGTATGACGATTTGACGGCGCTACAGAAGCAGCCCTGGGTCAGTTCGGTAACACCTGCAGTGTCGAAGAACCTGCGGTTACGCTATGGCAATATCGACGTTGCTGCCAGTGCTAACGGCGTTAGCGGCGACTATTTCAACGTCTATGGCATGACATTTAGCGAAGGGACCACCTTTAACGCCGAGCAACTGGCGGGGCGCGCTCAGGTGGTGGTGCTCGACAGTAATACCCGGCGCCAGTTGTTCCCCAATAAAGCGAAAGTTGTCGGCGAAGTCGTGCTGGTGGGAAATATGCCGGCCACGGTAATTGGCGTTGCAGAAGAGAAACAGTCGATGTTCGGCAGTAGCAAGATCCTGCGGGTCTGGCTGCCCTACAGCACCATGTCCGGACGAATTATGGGGCAGTCGTGGCTGAACTCGATCACCGTGCGAGTAAAGGATGGTTTTGACAGTGCCCAGGCCGAACAGCAACTGACCCGACTGTTGACGTTGCGCCACGGTAAGAAGGATTTCTTCACCTGGAATATGGACGGTGTCTTGAAAACCGCTGAAAAGACCACACGTACATTACAACTCTTCCTGACGCTGGTGGCGGTGATTTCGCTGGTGGTTGGTGGGATTGGCGTGATGAATATTATGCTGGTTTCGGTAACCGAACGAACGCGTGAGATTGGCATTCGTATGGCGGTAGGCGCGCGTGCCAGTGATGTGCTGCAACAGTTCTTAATTGAAGCGGTGTTAGTGTGTCTGGTTGGCGGCGCGTTGGGCATTAGCCTGTCGATGCTGATCGCCTTTACACTTCAGCTATTCCTGCCGGGCTGGGAAATTGGATTCTCACCCGTCGCGCTGTTGACGGCGTTCCTGTGTTCGACTGCAACCGGGGTGTTGTTTGGCTGGCTACCGGCGCGGAATGCGGCACGTCTGGATCCAGTAGATGCTCTGGCGCGGGAATAATGCCACAGAGATAAAAATGCCAGCCGCAAAGGCTGGCATTTTGACTGCAGGATGTACACAATGAGACAGAAGAGCTATGCGACAGCTTCTGCTTCAATGACAGGCACGATGACACTGGCATGATTGCCTTTTGGCCCCTGGTGGACATCAAACTGGACAGACTGTCCGGCTTTTAGCGTTCTGTAACCATCCATCTGAATGGTGGAATAATGGGCGAAAATATCTTCGCCGCCGCCTTCGGGGCAAATGAAACCAAACCCTTTGGCGTTGTTGAACCACTTAACAGTACCCGTTTCCATACTTCGACATCCTTCGTAAATCTTATATAAGTAAGATGGAATGAACCGGTGGCGGAGTGGGGGCTGTTCAAAACCTCGCCAACTCTCGAAACTACAATTTAGAGAAATCAGGCGGGGCGTCAAGCGCCAGGCAGACAGAATAGGGTAAAAATGCATCAAAATTTGAAGCAGTTAACGCTATTGTCGGTTATGTGACAGATGTCGCGGATGGCACTAATAGATGATAGTTATCTAATACTTGAGGTAGATTGATTGTGCGCATAGGCTGCTTGTCAGCGGCAAGATTTTCTGCCGGAAACCGTAACTGAAGATGACGACTGACAATGGGTAAGACGAACGACTGGCTGGATTTCGATCTGCTGGCGGAAGACAAATTGCGCGACGCGCTAAAACCGCCATCTATGTATAAAGTGATATTAGTCAATGATGATTACACTCCGATGGAGTTTGTTATTGACGTGTTACAAAAATTCTTTTCTTATGATGTAGAACGTGCAACGCAACTGATGCTTGCAGTTCACTATCAAGGCAAAGCGATTTGCGGCGTGTTTACTGCCGAAGTGGCTGAAACCAAAGTAGCGATGGTGAACAAATATGCGAGGGAGAACGAGCATCCGTTGCTGTGTACGCTGGAAAAAGCCTGAATGCAGGCATAAACATTGGGGGAGGTGCCTATGCTCAATCAAGAACTGGAACTCAGTTTAAACATGGCTTTCGCCAGAGCGCGCGAGCACCGACATGAGTTTATGACCGTCGAGCACTTGTTACTGGCGTTGCTCAGTAACCCGTCGGCCCGCGAAGCGCTGGAAGCGTGTTCTGTGGATCTGGTGGCGCTCCGTCAGGAACTCGAAGCCTTCATTGAACAGACCACACCTGTATTGCCTGCCAGTGAGGAAGAGCGCGACACGCAGCCGACGTTGAGTTTTCAGCGTGTACTGCAACGTGCGGTCTTTCATGTTCAGTCCTCCGGACGCAATGAAGTTACCGGCGCAAATGTGCTGGTTGCTATCTTCAGCGAGCAGGAATCTCAGGCGGCTTATCTGCTGCGTAAGCATGAAGTAAGTCGTCTTGATGTGGTGAATTTTATCTCTCATGGCACGCGTAAAGACGAACCCAGCCAGTCTTCTGACTCTGGGAATCAGCCAAATAACGAAGAGCAAGCTGGCGGGGAGGACCGTATGGAGAACTTCACGACTAACCTTAACCAGCTTGCCCGAGTGGGCGGAATTGATCCGCTCATTGGCCGGGACAAAGAGCTGGAGCGCGCCATTCAGGTACTGTGCCGTCGCAGAAAAAACAATCCGCTGCTGGTGGGAGAGTCCGGTGTCGGTAAAACCGCCATTGCCGAAGGCCTCGCCTGGCGTATCGTCCAGGGTGATGTGCCTGAAATCATGGCTGATTGTACCCTTTACTCCCTGGATATCGGCTCGCTGCTGGCAGGCACTAAATATCGCGGTGATTTTGAGAAACGCTTTAAGGCGCTGCTGAAACAGCTGGAACAGGATACTAACAGCATTCTGTTTATCGATGAGATCCACACCATTATCGGTGCGGGTGCGGCATCGGGCGGCCAGGTGGATGCGGCTAACCTGATCAAGCCGCTGCTCTCCAGCGGTAAGATCCGTGTTATAGGCTCCACAACCTATCAGGAATTCAGCAATATCTTTGAAAAGGACCGTGCGTTAGCGCGCCGTTTCCAGAAAATCGATGTCACTGAACCATCGGTAGAAGAGACCGTGCAGATAATCAATGGTCTGAAGCCGAAATACGAAGCGCACCATGACGTCCGCTATACCGCCAAAGCGGTGCGTGCAGCGGTCGAACTGGCGGTGAAATACATTAACGATCGTCATCTGCCGGATAAAGCGATTGACGTGATTGATGAGGCGGGCGCACGTGCGCGTCTGATGCCGGTCAGCAAGCGCAAGAAAACCGTCAACGTGGCGGATATTGAGTCCGTAGTGGCCCGCATTGCGCGGATCCCGGAGAAGAGCGTATCGCAGAGCGATCGCGACACGCTGAAAAATTTGGGCAACCGTCTGAAAATGCTGGTATTCGGACAGGATAAAGCCATTGAGGCGCTGACTGAAGCGATCAAAATGAGCCGTGCCGGTCTGGGACACGAGCATAAGCCTGTCGGTTCGTTCCTGTTTGCCGGACCAACTGGCGTCGGTAAGACCGAAGTCACGGTGCAGCTCTCCAAAGCCCTCGGCATTGAACTGCTGCGTTTTGATATGTCCGAGTACATGGAACGCCACACAGTCAGCCGTCTGATTGGTGCGCCTCCAGGATATGTCGGTTTTGACCAGGGCGGTTTGCTGACTGATGCTGTTATTAAGCATCCGCATGCGGTACTGCTGCTGGATGAAATCGAAAAAGCGCACCCGGATGTCTTTAACCTGTTGCTGCAGGTTATGGATAACGGCACGCTGACCGACAATAACGGGCGTAAAGCGGATTTCCGCAACGTGGTGCTGGTCATGACCACCAACGCTGGTGTACGTGAAACTGAGCGTAAATCGATTGGGTTGATTCATCAGGACAACAGTACTGATGCGATGGGCGAAATCAAAAAAGTGTTTACGCCGGAATTCCGTAACCGTCTCGACAACATTATCTGGTTCGATCATCTCTCTACCGAGGTGATTCATCAGGTTGTTGATAAGTTTATCGTCGAGCTTCAGGTTCAGCTGGATCAGAAAGGTGTCTCTCTTGAAGTGAGTCAGGAAGCACGTGACTGGCTGGCAGAGAAAGGCTATGACCGCGCAATGGGCGCACGTCCAATGACGCGTGTTGTCCAGGATAACCTGAAAAAACCATTGGCTAACGAACTGCTGTTCGGTTCGCTTGTGGATGGTGGCCAAGTGACCGTTGCGCTGGATAAAGAGAAAAATGAGCTGACCTATGGTTTCCAGAGTGCACAAAAGCACAAGCCAGAAGCAGCACATTAATCTTTAATCACCTAATGAGCCGGGCGTAATGCCCGGTTTTTTTTCGCCTGAAAGTAAAGATTTGAATTGGGGAGATTCGGAGAGTTTAAATGGCAGGCAAAAAATAAGCCTGCGTAAGGGAGATTACGCAGGCTAAGGAGGTGGTTCCTGGTACAGCTAGCATTTATGGGTTATGTTTTTCAGCGGAGGGGATAATACCCTTAATGAACGAAACGGTATGTGATCGATTTCTAAGAATCTTCCGAACGCTGAAAAATAACCGTAATTAACTACTTAGCATGCGGGTTTCGTGTGGACTCGCTGGCAAAATTACGCATCAACAATGCATAATTCAGATCGATATCCTCTGGTACAGGCATCCACACGGTGTAACCATCGCCCGGCGCAACTGGCATGGCTTCGCCTTTCGCGTTTTCCATCTGCTCGAGAGTAAAGTTGATGTTGCCCTGTGGGGTCATCAGCTCCAGGCTGTCGCCGACGGTGAATTTGTTTTTTACCAGCACGGCCGCCAGTTCACCTTTACGTTCGCCGGTGAATTCGCCGACAAACTGCTGACGCTCGGAAACAGAGAAGCCGTATTCGTAGTTTTGATAGTCGTCATGTGTATGGCGGCGCAGGAACCCTTCGGTGTAACCACGATGCGCCAGGCCTTCCAGCGTTTCCAGCAGTTGCGGGTCGAACGGTTTACCGGCTGCGGCATCATCAATGGCTTTACGATAGACCTGCGCGGTACGTGCACAGTAATAGTACGACTTGGTGCGGCCTTCGATCTTCAGGGAATGCACGCCCATCTGCGTCAGGCGCTCAACGTGGGCAATGGCACGCAAATCCTTCGAGTTCATGATGTAAGTGCCGTGCTCGTCTTCGAATGCGGTCATGTACTCACCCGGGCGCTGGGCTTCCTCAATCATAAAGACTTTGTCTGTTGGTGCGCCAATACCCAGCGTGGGTTCGACGTTTTGTACCGGGATAGGCTCGTACTTATGCACGATATTGCCCACTACATCTTCTTTCCCTTCCTGCACGTTGTATTCCCAGCGGCAGGCATTGGTACAGGTACCCTGGTTTGGGTCACGCTTGTTGATGTAGCCAGAGAGCAGGCAACGGCCGGAGTAAGCCATGCACAGCGCGCCGTGAACGAAGATCTCAAGCTCCATATCCGGCACCTGGGTGCGGATCTCTTCAATCTCTTCCAGCGACAGCTCACGGGAGAGGATCACGCGGGTTAGCCCCATCTGCTTCCAGAATTTCACCGTCGCCCAGTTTACGGCGTTAGCCTGTACCGAAAGGTGAATGTCCATGTCAGGGAAGTTTTCGCGCACCAGCATAATCAGACCAGGGTCTGACATGATCAGTGCATCCGGCCCCATTTCCACCACCGGTTTCAGATCACGAATGAAGGTCTTCAGCTTGGCATTATGTGGGGCAATGTTAACCACCACATAGAATTTTTTACCCAATTCATGGGCTTCATTAATACCGAGCTGCAGGTTTTCGTGGTTGAATTCGTTGTTGCGTACGCGCAGTGAGTAACGCGGTTGGCCCGCATACACAGCGTCTGCGCCATAGGCGAAAGCGTAACGCATGTTTTTCAGCGTTCCCGCCGGGGAAAGGAGTTCCGGTTTAAACATAATTTTCTCGTTCTGATGACAGGTCAGACTCGCCTCACTCAATGAGGCGGTTAGGGGAGTGCCCCCATATTAAGGGCGGGCATTGTAGCGCTGCAGGGAAGGCAGGTAAAGAAAAACGCCGGGCGACAGCGTTGCGTTACCCGGCTGAGCGAGTAATTATCAGGTCTTATCTTTTATCGTCTGACTGACACCATTGGTCTTAACCGAAGTAATACCGGTCTCGCGTGACTGTTCATTCGCATACAGTTGACTGCTACCAATAATCTGGTGGTTTGCAGCTTTCAGGTTGAAATGTAATTTTCCATTAGCCGCTGTTTTTTTCTCATAACGCTCATCCAGAGGGCTGTTAGCCTGGACAGATGCGATCCCTTTTTCCGCAGCGCCTTTGGTAGTGTAAAGCTCGCTGGTAAGGATTATTTCCCCGTTCCCAGCTTTAAGAACAAAGCGGTACTGATCATCGCTACTTTTACTTAATTCAAACCAACCAGCCATATGAACTCCTTGATTAAAAGTTTTAGATCAAACAGTTATTGACGACAGTGTTGTCAGAAAGAGTATGAGCGATATTTGGAGAGTTGCTAGTCACCAGGGCCCCATGGAGCAGTGGGCCCTGAAGGGCAGGAGTGTTTAAGCAATTCGGCAGGCGTCGGCTTCCCAGCGATACCCCACGCCATAGACCGCGCGGATAAACGACTGCTCAGCATCCAGCGACTCCAGCTTGCGTCGCAGGTTCTTAATATGGCTGTCGATGGTGCGGTCGGTAACGACGCGATAATCGTCATAGAGATGGTTAAGCAATTGTTCTCGGGAGAATACTTTTCCCGGCTCATGTGACAACGTTTTAAGTAAGCGGAATTCAGCGGGTGTTAAATCGAGCATCTTCCCACGCCAGGAGGCCTGAAAACGGCCTTCATCGACGATAAGCGGGCTTTCTGCATCCATTTGTTGTAGTTCGCGCTGCGGTTTGCATCGGCGCAGGATCGTTTTAACACGCGCGACGACTTCGCGCGGGCTGTACGGTTTACAAATATAATCATCTGCACCGATCTCCAGCCCCAGCAGGCGATCAATCTCTTCGATTTTAGCGGTTACCATCATGATGGGGACTTCTGAGAAGCGGCGGATTTCCCGACACAGGGTCAGACCATCGGTACCGGGCAGCATCAGATCCAACAAGATCAGATCGGGCGGTGTTTGGCGCACGTAAGGCAGAACCAGGTCGCCGTGGCTGATGAGCGTAGGAGCGTAGCTCGCTGCCCGCAGGTAGTCGATGAGCAGTTGCCCCAGCTTGGGTTCGTCTTCCACGATCAGAATACGCGGTGTGTTTTCATCAATGGGTAACTCAGTCATACATCTCTCTGTAAATCGCGTTCCAGCGGTAACTCTACTGTAATGCTAACCCCACCAAAAGGCGAATGGGCGGCGCGGATCAGACCATTATGCGCTTGTACGATATTGACGCAAATCGCCAGCCCCAGCCCGGAACCTCCGCTGGCGCGGTTACGCGAGCCTTCGGTGCGATAAAATCGTTCAAACAGCTTCTGTAACTGCTCGTCACTTACGCCGGGAGCGGAATCCGCGAAGGTTAATAACACCATGCGTTCGCGTTGTTCGGCGCTGATGTGCAGCCCGCCGCCGCTATCGGTGTAGCGCAGGCTGTTTTCCAGCAGATTGTTGAACAACTGCATCAGACGATCCCTGTCGCCAAATACCGTCATGCTGTCCGGTAGCGAGAGTTGAAGCGTTAGTCCACGACTGGCAAAGCGTTCACGAAATGCGCCGCTTGCCACCTCAAGCAACGGGATAAGATCCAGCGATGATTTCTGATAGGCCAGCGCACCTTCATCTGACATGGAGAGCTGATGAAGGTCGTCAACCAGTTTGGTGAGCGTACCCACTTCAGCCTGCAAAGAAGCAACGGAGTCGGGCGTGAACTGGCGGACGCCATCCTGAATGGCCTCCAGTTCACCGCGCAACACCGCCAACGGCGTGCGCAGTTCGTGAGAAATGTCGGCCATAAAGTCACGACGCATCTGCTGGTTTTTTTCCAACGTACTGGCGAGCTGGTTGAAGTCCTGCGCTAGCTTGCCTAGCTCATCCGTACTGGTTGGCGTAACGCGAGTGGTGAAATCGCCCGCCGCCAGTTTGTGCGTGCCTTCCACTAACCGTTTAACCGGGGCCAGCAGGCTGCGCGCCAGCGTAAACGTTGCCAGCGCAGCCAGGATCGTGGAGAGCGCGACGATAAGCCAGCTGGAACGTCTTTGCTGCATGTCGAAATTGATATCGGTATTACGCGTTAAACGCTCCACCGGAGAGGCAATCACAGCACCCACTTCGCTACCGTTGACGCGGATGGGATGGCGCATACCGTCGCGGGGGACAGGAGCCCGCGGGCCGACCAGTACGTGGGCATTTTGATCGACAACCCAAAACTGTGTACGCCAGCCGTGTGGCGGCATGCCTGGACCCGGTTTATCATCGTCGTTGTCGTGTTCAAAAGAGCGCAGGATCTGGAAAACGAAACGATCGTTATTGCGTAAGAATCGCCAGTTGCCGTGCTGCGCGTACTGCTCGCTTAACGCGTCGCTGAGCATTTGCAGCCGCTGTTCGTTACCGTGCTTAATATAGTCGATAAAACCGCGTTCGAAGCTTATGCGTACGGCCCAGTGCATGCTGATCAGCAACACAATGCAGGTGGCGAAAATCGCCAGAAACAGTTTGCCGGTGATACCGGGCCGCCAGAACTTCATCAGGTGCTCCTTTTGCGTCGTGAAATCACCGCATTGGTTTGCGTGTCGTTCGGCACGCGGGCAAAAATAATGGCGGGCAGCGCAATAATGAATGCAATGCACAGCCAGGTATACATAAAGACGCTATGCGTACTACCGCTGTCGATGGCGATATGTTGCTGGCCAAACATGCCTAACAGCAGACCCGCGATGGTCACCCCGATACTCATCGACAGCTGCATGATCATCGACAGCAAGCTGTTGCCGCTGCTGGCGAGATCGTCAGGCAGATCTTTTAACGTCAGGGTATTCATGGATGAAAAGCGCGTTGAGTTGACCATTCCCTGTAAAAACAGCACGAAGGGCAGGGCGTAATACCAGCCCAGCAGTGCCGTGGTCATTAGCAACAGACTGACCAGCGACAGGCCAAGCGTGGTGGTAATCAGTACGCGACGATAACCAAAGCGGTTAACGACCTGCACCACAATGCGCTTCATGCCCATACTGCCCAGCACCATCGGGATCATCATCAGTCCGGCATGAAACGGTGAAAAACCGAGGCCAATCTGTAAAAACACCGGCGTCATAAACGGCAGCATACCGCTGCCGATGCGACCGGCAAAACTGCCGAACAGACCTAGCGAGAAGGTCGATGTGCGAAACAGATTCAGGCTAAACAGCGCGCGGGGATTTCGATGGGCGTGTTTCAGATACAGCGCAATAGCCAGCACCCCGCAGATAACCAACGCCGCCAGCGTGATACTGGAGAGGCCTGTTCCTTTGCTGCCATCGAGCGCCAGCGTCAGAACCGCCATACCGACCGCCAGCATCGCGAATCCGGAGAGGTCGAAGCGTCGGGTTTGCATGGTGTAGTTGGGCATCAACATTAACGTCGCTATCGCGCCGACAATGCCTACCGGAATGTTAATCAAAAAGATCCAGTGCCAGGAGGCGTATTCAACCAGAATTCCGCCTAACGCTGGGCCCAGCAGCGGGCCGATTTGACCGGGTAAAGTGACAAACGTCATCGCCGCCATATATTGCTCACGCGGGACGATTTTCATCACCGTCAGCCTGCCGACTGGCACCATCATCGCACCGCCAACGCCTTGTAAGACGCGCGCCATCACCAGCTCGTTGAGCGTGCTGGACCAGGCGCAAAACAGCGAACCAAGCGTAAACAGGATAATGGCGGTGAAGAAGATATTACGCACGCCAACTTTGTCCGCCAGCCATCCGCTGGCGGGCAGCATCACGGCAACGGTTAAAACATATGACACTATGACCATATGCATGTGTAACGGGCTTTCCCCGAGGCTTGCCGCCATCGAGGGAAGCGCGGTATTAACGATGGTGGTATCCAGCGACTGCATAAAAAAACCAAATGCCACAATCCAAAGTTGCCAGCGGGTGCTGTCGGGAAGTTCTGTCATAACTCTGCTACCGGTTTGCTGTTTTTACGCGAAAAACGCAGACGCAGACGGTCGAAAAAGAGATAGACCACAGGCGTGGTGTACAGCGTCAGGAGCTGGCTCACGACCAGCCCACCGACAATGGTTATCCCCAACGGCTGGCGCAGCTCAGAGCCATCCCCTGCGGATAACACTAACGGCAGTGCGCCAAATAACGCCGCCAGCGTGGTCATCATGATTGGGCGAAAGCGCAACAGGCAGGCCTGGAAAATAGCTTCTTCCGGCTGCAGCTTACCGTTTCTCTGCGCTTCCAGCGCAAAATCGACCATCATGATGGCGTTTTTCTTCACAATTCCAATTAATAGCATGATCCCTATCAGGGCGATTAGGCTGAATGGGGCATTGAACAGCTCCAGCGCCAGCAAAGCCCCGACCCCTGCCGAAGGTAGCGTGGAGAGAATGGTCAGCGGATGTACATAGCTTTCATACAGCATACCCAGCACGATATAGACGGTGGCGATGGCGGCGATAATCAGGATCACCTGCGAGTTCATCGTGTCCTGAAATACCAGGGCGGTACCGGCAAAGCTGCCACGAACCGTGGAGGGGACGCCTAGCTGGGTCATGGTTCTGTTGATGGCCTCTGTCGCTTCTGACAGTGAAGAACCTGTCGGCAGGTTAAACGACACGGTTGAGGCGGCAGATAATCCCTGATGGTTTACCGACAGTGGCGCATTCGCTGGCTGCCATTTGGCAAAGTACGATAACGGGATCGCCTTACCTTCATTGTTGATGACGAACATTTTGTCCAGCGCGCTGATGTCCTGGGTGTAACGTCGATCGACCTCCATCACCACTTTGTACTGGTTCATCGGCTGATAGATGGTTGAAATTTGTCTCTGACCAAAGGCGTTATTCAGCAGGCTGTTGGCGGCCGCCACGTCGATCCCAAGACGAGACATGGTGTCGCGATCGTAAATCAGATTCATCTCCGCGCCATTGTCCTGCTGATCGGAGTTGACGTCCGCCAGTTGGGGCAGGGCGGCAAGCGCCTTACGGATCTTCGGTTCCCACTCACGCAGCGCCGCCAGATCGTCGGACAGTAATGTGTATTGATAGCTGGCGTTGGCCTGCCGTCCGCCAACGCGGATGTCCTGCACCGCCATCAGAAACAGATTCGCACCTGGTTCTTTTGAAAGCGCAACGCGTAGGCGGTCGATCACCTGCTGAGCGGTTTCACGGCGCTCATCGCGTGGCTTGAGGGTAATAAACATCATCCCGCTGTTAACCCGTGACCCACCGGTAAAGCCGGTGACATTGTTCACCGCGGGATCGTCGCGGATGATCTTCATAAAATCCTGCAGTTTACCGCGCATCGCCTGGAAAGAGATGCTCTGGTCAGCCTGGATCCCTCCCATCAATACGCCCGTATCCTGCTCCGGGAAGAAGGTTTTGGGGATGGAAATATAAAGCCAGATATTCAGCGCAATGGTGCCGAGTAATACCACGCCCACCAGTCGCGTGTGGCGCAGTACCCATTTAAGTGAAGTGCCGTAGCTTTGCTGCAGCGCTACCAGCATGCGACCAAATCCCCGTTTACGCGACTGTTCACGCGGGGCACTGGATTTAAGCATCCAGCCGCACATCATTGGCGTTAATGTCAGCGACACCAGCAGCGAGATACCGATGGCAACCGACAGCGTGACGGCAAATTCGCGCAGCAGGCGTCCAGGCAATCCGCCCATTAACAGCAGCGGCAGGAATACCGCCACCAGCGACAGGCTCATGGAAAGCACAGTGAATCCCACTTCGCGCGTACCCTGTAACGCCGCCTGGAGTGGCTTCATTCCCGCTTCCAGGTGGCGGGCAATATTTTCCAGCACCACGATGGCGTCATCTACGACAAATCCCGTGGCAATGGTTAACGCCATCAACGACAGGTTGTTCAGGCTGAATCCGCACAGATACATGGCGGCAAAGGTACCGATCAGCGAGACCGGAACCGCTACCGCGGGGATCAGAGTCGCACGCCCGGATCGCAGGAAAACAAAGACCACCAGGATAACCAGCGCCACGGAGATAATCAGCGTCTGTTCGACTTCCTCTAGTGAAGCGCGAATGGTCGGTGAACGGTCCTGGGCGATTTGCAGATCGATGGCGGCCGGGACCAGCGTTTGTAACTCCGGTAATTTGGCGCGAATGCTATCTACCGTCTGAATAATATTGGCTTCCGGCAGCTTGCGGATCATCAGCAGAATGGCCGGTTTGGCGTTGGTCATCCCCGCGTTACGAACGTCCTGTACAGAGTCGGTTATAGACGCAACATCACCCAGTCGCACCGCTGCGCCGTTGTTATAGTGGATGATAATAGGTTGATATTCGGCGGCGGTTTTCAGCTCATCGTTAGTTTGTACCTGCCAGCGATGGGTATCATTCTCGATAGCACCCTGCGGCTTACGCACGTTGGCATTGTCGATCGCGCTACGCACGTCGTCCAGCGACACGCCCTGGTTAAACAGCGCCTGCGGGTTGAGTCCTACCCGCACGGCAGGCAGAGAACTGCCTCCAACGTCCACGTCGCCCACACCGTCGATTTGCGCGATGGTCTGCGCCAGTTGTGTTGATGCGAAATCGTACAGTTCACCCTGCGAGTAAGTGTCCGACGTCAGCGTCAGGATCATGATTGGCGCATCGGAAGGGTTAGCTTTGCGATACGTTGGTCGGCTCGGCATCCCGCTGGGCAGCAGGCTTTGCGCGGCGTTAATCGCGGCCTGAACGTCCCGCGCCGCGCCATTGATGTCACGGTCGAATTTGAATTCGAGAATAATACGCGTACTGCCAAGCGAACTACTCGAAGTCATTTCGTTTACGCCCGCGATGCGGCCCAGCGAGCGCTCCAGCGGAGTTGCGACCGAAGACGCCATCGTTTCAGGGGAGGCACCGGGTAATGATGCGCTGACCATAATCACCGGAAAATCCACCTGCGGCAGCGGAGCGACCGGCAGCAGACGAAAGCCCAGAATACCGCACAGGGTGATAGCCACCGAAATGAGAATGGTCGCCACCGGCCGATGAATGAAAAGCGCGAAAAATTTCATTTACGCTTCCTCTTCCTGACGCGGGAAACGGCTTTTCACATACAGCGACAGACGGTCAAACAGCAGATAAATTACCGGGGTGGTAAACAGGGTTAATACCTGACTCACAAGCAGTCCACCGACCATGCCAATGCCTAACGGACGGCGTAACTCTGCGCCCACACCGGTACTTAACATCAGCGGCAACGCGCCGAGCAGTGCCGCCAGCGTAGTCATCAGAATTGGGCGGAAACGCAGCAGACAGGCCTGGAAAATAGCATCGCGCGGCGCCATGCCTTGTTCGCGCTCCGCGGCAAGGGCAAAGTCGATCATCATGATGGCGTTTTTCTTGACGATACCGATGAGCAAAATAATGCCAATAATCGCGATGACGTCCAGTTCGCTGCCGGCAATCATTAACGCCAGCAGTGCCCCGACGCCTGCCGTCGGCAGCGTGGAGAGAATAGTAATTGGGTGAATAAAGCTCTCATACAGCACGCCGAGGACGATATACATCGCGACAACTGCAGCCACAATCAACCAGATGGTATTTCCCAGCGCGGCCTGGAAGGCGAGCGTGCTACCCTGGAACTGGGTAGTAATATTTGCGGGCAGGTTAAGCGTTTTTTCGGCATCCAGAATCGCCTGTACCGCATCACCCAGCGAATGTTCGTCTGGCACGTTGAACGAGATGGTGGTGACCGGGAACTGATCGAGGTGGTTAATCGACAGCGGGGCAAAACGCTGTTCAATACTGGCGATCGCGCTGAGCGGTACTATGCCACCGTCGCTACTGGTCAGACGTATTGTATCCAGTGCCGCAAGCCCCGGCGTATTGTTGGTGTTATGTTCTAACACCACGCGATATTGATTTGCCTGGGTGTAAATAGTCGAAATCAAACGCTGGCCGAAGGCGTTGTACAGGGCGTTGTCGACATCTGACATGCTGATGCCCAAACGGCTTGCACTGTCGCGATTGACGTTCACATACGCTACCAGCCCTTTGTCCTGCCAGTCGCTGCTGACGTCGGACAGTTGCGGTAGCTGATTTAGTTTTGCTATCAGCTGTGGAACCCAGGTGCTGAGGGCATCAAGGGATGTCGCTTGCAGCGTGAATTGATATTGCGTCCGGCTCACCTGAGTATCAATCGTCAGATCCTGAGTAGGCTGAAGATAAAGGTCAACTCCGGGAACCCTGTCAACCGCGTCCTGTAAGCGCGCAATCACTTTCTGCACCCGATCGTCACGTTCATCCAGTGGTTTAAGGTTGATTTGCAAACGCGCGCTGTTCAATGCCGGATTAGTACCATCCACGCCGACAAAAGCGGTCAGGCTCTCTACCGCCGGATCTTTAAGGATGACATCTGAAACCTGACGCTGGCGCTCGGCCATGCTGGCGAATGAGCTGGACTGCGGCGCCTGTAGCGTACCCTGGATAATGCCGTTGTCCTGGATTGGGAAGAAACCTTTGGGGATGAAAACCCATAGCATGACGCTCAATGCCAGCGTGCCGAGCGCTACGCTAAGTGTGAGCCACGGGTGGTTAAGTACTTTTGCCAGCCAATGACCGTACCCGGCTATGACGCGATCAAACATTCGCTCTGAGGCGCGGGAGAAGCGATTCTGCTTACGCAATGAGGCCTGATTCAGCATACGCGCGCACATCATCGGCGTAAGAGTGAGCGAGACAACGGCAGAAATCAGAATCGCCACCGCCAGCGTAACGGCGAATTCACGGAACAAACGCCCGACGATATCGCCCATGAATAGCAGTGGGATCAATACCGCAATCAATGAAAACGTCAGAGAGATGATGGTAAAACCAATCTCGCCTGCGCCCTTCAGGGCAGCAGTCAGAGGTTTTTCGCCTTTTTCGATATAGCGTGAAATATTCTCGATAACCACGATAGCGTCATCCACAACAAAGCCTGTCGCGATGGTTAGCGCCATTAAGGTCAGGTTGTTGATGGAGAAATCAAGAAATACCATCACCGCGAAGGTGCCGATTAACGACAACGGTACGGCGACTGCAGGAATAATCGTCGCCGGAACATTGCGCAGAAACAGGTAGATAATCATCACCACCAGCGCTATCGCCAGCATCAACTCGAACTGGGTGTCTGCAACAGAGGCACGAATATTGGTGGTGCGATCGGAAAGTACGCTGACCTTAACCGATTTGGGCAGGCTTTCGGTGAGCTGTGGCAGCATCTGGCGGATACTGTCTGCCGTGGCGATGATGTTCGCCCCAGGCTGGCGCTGCACATTCATCACTATAGCTTGTTGCTTATTTGCCCATGCACCTAGCCAGCTGTTTTCTGCTCCTTGTTCGACGGTAGCAACATCGCCCAGACGAACCGGCGCACCGTTTTTATAGGCAATAATGAGCTGACGATATTCATCTGCGGACTGCATTTGGTCGTTAGCTGAAAGGGTAACGGCGCGCGTTGGGCCATCAAGACTCCCTTTTGCTGAATTGACGTTGGCACCGGTAATGGCCGTACGGATGGTTTCGCTGGTAAGACCGAGTGCGGCAATGGCCTGAGCGTTAAGTTTCACGCGGACCGCCGGACGTTGCCCACCGGAAAGTGTTACCAGACCCACGCCGGATACCTGAGAGATTTTCTGCGCGACGCGGGTTTCGACCATATCTTCCACCTGCGTCATCGGCATGGCGCTGGAAGTGACCGCCAGCGTCATGATCGGCGGATCTGCCGGGTTTACCTTGCTGTAGACCGGAGGGTTAGGTAGATCGCTAGGTAATAAATTGGTGGCGGCGTTAATCGCGGCCTGAACTTCTTGCTCGGCAACATCCAGCGGGAGCGTCAGTTGAAACTGTAACGTAACGACCGATGCGCCACCGGAGCTTTGTGATGACATCTGTTTTAAGCCAGACATCTGGCCAAACTGACGTTCAAGCGGCGCGGTTACCGCCGAGGTCATAACGTCCGGGCTGGCGCCAGGGTAGAGCGTCACGACCTGAATCGTGGGGTAATCCACTTCAGGTAAGGCGGCGATTGGCAGAAAGCGATAACCGATAATACCGGCAAGCAAAATCGCGACCATCAGCAGCGTAGTGGCGACGGGGCGCAGAATGAACAGGCGCGATGGTCCGCCAGCGTTGTCCGGAGGTAACACCTGCATCAGGAGTTGGCTCCTTTTTTGCCGTATCCGCGTGGCGCTGTTTTCTCATCGGAAACAGAGGCGTCGTGCGCCTCAACGACTTCGACTTTTGCGCCTTCCGTCAGACGGTCAATACCGTCAGTCACGACCCGATCGCCTGCGGACAACCCAGCGGCGATCACCACTTTTTGGCTGTCCTGAATACCCGGTTTAACCAGATGCTTGCTGACTTTGTTGTCGCTGTTCAATACCCAGACAAAGTGCCCTTCGTTGCCCATCTGCAGGGCTGCTGTTGGGATCACAACGGCATTTTGCTGTGTGTCGACCAGCATGCGGGCGTTGACGAACTGGTTAGGGAATAACGCATCATCCTGATTGTTAAAACGGGCTTTAACTTTGATGGTTCCTGTAGTGGCATCAATCTGATTGTCGAGACTGAGCAGGACGCCTTCACTCAGTTTTTGTGAATTGGTTCGGTCCCAGGCTTCGACCTTCAGCTGGCCCCCCGATTTTTGTGCCTGCAACACGGTAGCAATGTCGTTTTCAGGCAAAGTAAATATCAGGTCGATGGGATGAGTTTGCGTAATGACGACGATTCCGGTGGTATCGCCGCTGGAAATTTGGTTACCGACATCGACCTGCTTCAGGCCGACACGACCATCGACAGGTGCGGTTATCCGACTCCAGTCGAGCTGCAACTGAGCGCTGGCGACACTGGCTTCATCCGCTTTGATTGTGCCTAACGTCTCATTGACCAGCGCCTGCTGGGCATCCAGCTCCTGGCGGGAGACCAGATTGGTTTTAACCAACTGTTGATAGCGGGCAAGATCGCGACGGGCATTCGCCAGCGTGGCTTTATCTTTTGCCAGTTGTCCCTGCGCCTGAGCCAGAGCGACTTTGAACTGGCTGGGATCTATCTCTGCCAGCAGGTCGCCGGCTTTTACCTGTTGTCCTTCCTCAAAGTGTAAGGCAATGAGCTGACCGTCCACCCGGCTACGTACCGTGGCGGTATTGGCGGCAGTAATGGTACCCAGCCCTGTCAGGTAACGTGGAACGGCTTCCTCGGTGGCGGTGGCAGCCTGCACGGGAGCCAACGGTCCGGAGCGCATTCCACGGCGTGCCGACCCAGGCGTGTGCTGCGCTGGTTTGGTAGCTCCCGGTGCGGTTTCCTGGGAAGCGCTGCGGCTTTGCCAGAACCAGATGGCGGCGACGGCGGCCACGACGATCACGATTGCTATCACCCAGCGGGATTTATTACTGCCTTTCATTGTTATGAGTTTCTCATCCTGAAACGATTCGCGGAATGATACTAGTTTAGCCAGCGAACAAGGGAGAAAAATGGAGGAATTATGAAACACTGTCGGGATTCGTCTGAATGCTGACGCGGCTTTGCGAGGCGTTACGCAACAATTTGCGGCGAAAATAGCGAATGCGTCATTGTGCGTTAGAGTGCGGTCAAGGCAAAAGGAGGTAAGCCAGAGATTTCAGCGGGACGCTGGAACGGGAAAGCCCCTCCCGAGGAAGGGGCCAAAATAAGGAAAGGGTTATGATGAAGTACGTCATCATACTGGTGATACTCTTAGTCATTAGCTTACCGGCTTACTAAGACACCAGGGGGAGGGGAAACCTTCCCTAACCCTCACTCCTGAAAATAAGCCACAGCAACGGTGATGTCAATACGCACACCTTTCAGCTTGCGAGCGGCTTAGCGGAAAACAACGTCAGCCCAGCGGGCCAGACCGGCGGTGACAGAACCGAAGTCATCGCCACCCGCGATAGGGATCCCAGGAAGCTGCTGGGCGAGGGCTTTTTTAATCAGCGGTGAACGCGCGCTGCCGCCGGTCAGATAAATCACGTCCGGTTTTTCCTGCGCGTTGTCCAGCGCCAGTTGGACCTGCTCCAGAATGCGCGCCAGGGGCTGATTGAGCGCGGCCTCCAATCCATGTTGACTAATATCGGTTGCCAGCGTGTCGCTGATAAACGGTATCGCCGCCGTTACAATGGTCTGGTCGGAAAGCGCGATCTTGCTCTCTTCTGCGCTGCGCACCAGGCGATAGCTCAGACGCTCGCGCCAGACTTTGAGCAGCAAGGCTACTTTATCGGCTTCTTTCGCGTCGCGGACAAGATCGTTCAGTAAACGACCGTTGGCGCTGCTGTAGAAATCACTTTGCGCGGGAACATCGTTGATCGCAACCGCGTTCCACCAGGGGAGAATCGGTAAGGCGATCCCTTTTTCAGTCTCACCGCCCATACCTAGCAGCGGCATCAGGTGTTTAAACGCCAGCGCGATATCCAGATCGTTCCCGCCTACACGGCAGCCACTGTGTCCCAGCAGGCTGTTTTCGCGATCGGCGCGCTGATGCCATTGCGGCCCCATCAGCAGTAGTGAACAGTCGGTCGTACCCCCGCCAATATCTACCACCAGAACGCGTTTCTCATCCTGCAGTGTGGCTTCGTAATCCAGCCCCGCTGCTACCGGCTCGTACTGGAAGACGACATCCTGAAAACCGGCACGTTTGGCCGCACGTTCAAGAATCCCCTGCGCCTGGATGTTGGCGTCATCGCCACCTAATCCCTGGAAGTTGATGGGGCGACCAATTACGGCCTGAGTGATAGCTTCCGGCAATTGGCTTTGCGCCTGGTTGCGAATGTGCAGCATCATTGCACAGACCAGATCTTCAAAAAGCGCAACTTGCTGCGGCTTCAGACCGCTGGCACCCAAAAATGATTTTGGCGATTTAACGAAGTACACCTCTTCCGGGTCTTCAATATACTGACCCAGCGATGTCAGACCGAACTGCACGCTGTTGGCGTTAACGTCGATGTCCTCTTCGCGATTGTAGCGCATCGCACGGCGAAGCAGCGCCTGTGTTTCATCGTCCGTGGTTGGAACGTCGTGATGGCGATACAGCCACTCGCTAACCGCTTCGCGCGTTGGTGCGCACAGCATTGAGGGTAGCAGCATGCTGTTATTTTCCATTTTGAGCAGGTGGGGCTGCCCATCACGCATAACGGCCACTGAACAGTTTGCCGTACCGTAGTCAAAACCAATAAACACCGTAAAAATCCCCATGCCAGTGAAGAAGGGGCGTGACTTTAACGAATAGTTGACGCCCCGACAACTGGAATATGAAAGCAAGGCGTACTGATTGAATACCGTTTATGCTGTAAGTTTGCTTTAAAAGGAAAACCGAATGTTCACGCTGAGCTGGCAACCGCCTTATGACTGGCCCTGGATGCTGGGATTTCTTGCCGCCCGTGCGGTTGAAGGTGTCGAAACCGTAGAAGAACTGAGTTATGTCCGAAGTCTGTCCGTAGGGGAGCATCGTGGTCTGGTGAGCGTTGTCCCGGATCTGCACGCCAACGTGCTACACGTGACGTTGAGCTCAGGGTTACAGCCTGTAGCCTCTGAGTGCCTGGCAAAAATAACGCGCTTGTTCGATCTTTCCTGTTGCCCGCAGCAAATTGTCGGCGCGCTGGGTAACCTCGGCGCGGCGCGTCCGGGATTGCGCCTGCCGGGATGTGTCGATGCTTTTGAGCAAGGGGTACGGGCGATTTTAGGGCAGTTAGTCAGCGTGGCGATGGCCGCAAAACTGACAGCGAAAGTAGCGCACGCTTATGGCAATACGCTGGAGGATGCGCCCGAGTATGTGTGTTTTCCCTCTCCAGAAGAGCTTGCCAACGCCGATCCGCTGCACCTGAAAACGTTAGGAATGCCGCTCAAACGCGCTGAAGCGTTGATTCACCTTGCTCATGCAACCCTTGAAGGAACGCTCGCGACAACAGCCCCTGCCGATATCGAACAAGGCGTTAAGCAGCTACAAACATTTCCCGGGATAGGGCGCTGGACCGCCAACTACTTTGCGCTGCGCGGCTGGCAGGCGAAGGACGTTTTTCTGCCGGATGATTATCTGATTAAGCAGCGTTTTCCCGGCATGACACCAGCCCAGATCCGGCGGTATGCAGAGCGCTGGAAACCCTGGCGCTCCTATGCGCTGTTGCATATCTGGTATACGGATGGTTGGCAACCGTCAGTTGATGGCGAAATTGCTGGTATTCAGTAGCAGATCCAGCGGTTGGGCGTCGGCAATAATATCGCCATAAATCATATCAATACCGATGCCTGAAAGCGTATCCATGATGAGCGGCAGTTGCACCGGACCGGCGATGGTTTTAATGTCCAGGCGCTGAGCATGACCCTGGATAATGGACACCCACATTTCGTCGATCAAGTTGCCGGGAGCGCTGGCACTTAGCTCGCTGTCGAGCAACAGGTAATCGACAATGTGATATTTCAGGTTGTCAAAAAGCTCTAAGTCGCGACCAACCTGACTTAACACAATTCGACAACCGTACTGGCGCAGTCGATGCAGTGCGGATACCGCCTGCGTTGGGTTTGTTTTGATGACGCTTGATGGAACGGTCAGATGCAGCAATCGTGGCGGTAGCGGGCTGCGTTGCAATTGCTCCAGCAGCTCATCTACCAGCTCTGTGTTGAGCAGGCCGGCGGCGGAAAGGGGCAGGGCAATACTGAGGCCCTTGTTGGCGACAGCCGGGGCAGCACTCTGGAAGAACTCGCCGAACACCCGACGATCGAGCGCTTGACTCAACGTGGGATCGACCAACCCGGCATGGAAGGCTTGATCTTCAATGACTTCACCCTCAGCGGTGCCTAAGCGAAGCGAGATAATCCAGAAGCTAAAAGTCTCCGGTATACGCGGAGAAGCAACACCTCTGGCGATCATCAGCATAGGGTTGTGTGTAATAGTGTGTCTTTGTTCATCCAATGACAGTTGGCTACGCGCGGCATGGGCCTGGCTTTGCTGAGGCTCATAGACACAGACTCGCCCACGGCCGCTGTTTTTCGCCGCGTAGCAGGCGATATCGGCCTGAGACATAACGTCAGTCGCGACATGGTTTTTCTCATCAATCAGCGTAATTCCCGCACTGGCGCCAATACGGTGCAAACGGCCTTCCCACATAAATTGGTAATTGTTAATAGCACTGATGATGCGTCCTGAGATAAAGCGGGCGCTTTCGATATTACAATCCGGCAGCAACAGACCAAACTCGTCGCCGCCAAGGCGCGCCAGCATATCGCTGGATCGCAACATGCTGAGCATAAGCGCAGAGAGTTCACGCAGCAGGGCATCGCCGGCGGCATGACCCGCGCTGTCGTTCACCGCTTTAAAACGATCCAAATCGATAAAAACCAGTACATGGCACTGGCGCGTGTCGTGTACTGAATGCAGCAATTGTTTTAGATGGTTTTCGAAGCTGACCCGGTTTGCCAACTGCGTCAGGTCATCATGTGAGGCACTGTAGCTAAGCTGGCGGAGCATCTTCCGTGACTCTGTGACGTCCTGAATAACCAACACCGAACCAATGCTGCCGCCGTCAAGGGTGCTGAGGGGCGTGATGCTGTACTGAATGTCATAACTGTTGCCGTTACGACAATGCAGGACCACTTCCTGCTCGATTGCCGTACGCGACATGTCAGCACTGTAGATATTTTCCATCAGCGGACCGTTCTCGCCAAAAGTAATATGTAGTACCGTCAATAGCGGAATGCCGATGGCACTGTCCTGCTGCCAGCCGCTCATTTTCTCAGCGACCGGATTCATAAAGGTCACGTTCATATAGACATCAATACAAATTACCGCTTCGCCGATTGAGTCCAGCGTAATGTGCAGGCGCTCTTTTTCCTGATACAGCGCTTCGTTAAGCTGCTTCACTTCGGTCATATCCATATTGATACCAAGTAAGCGTTCAACTTCACCGTCTTTATTCAGCACCCGGTTGGCCAACGAGCGGATATGGCGTATGCCATCTTTTACTGCGATACGAAACTCAAGCTTAAACGGAACCCGCGCGGCCAGCGAATCACGAATCACATTTTCGGCGTACTCGCGATCTTCGGGTACAACGCACTCATACCAGACTTGCCAGCTGGGCTTTATATGCGCAGGAACTTCATACAGATCGAACATCCGTTTATCCCAACTGATCACGTCAGGCTGCAGTTCCCATTCCCAAATCCCAATACCCCCGGCTTCATTGGCGAGGGTAATGCGTTCCATCAACCGTTTGTTAATCCACTCGGTATGCTTCAGGTCGTTAATGTCCTCAACCTGCGCGATAAAGTAGAGTGGAGTGTTGTCGCTATGACGCACCAGCGAAACGGCCAGCAACGCCCAGACGACGTCGCCCGCGCGGGTGTAATAGCGTTTTTCCATGGAATAGCTATTAATCTCTCCGCGTGCCAGCATGTTGAGTTGTTCAAGGTCGTTGTTCAGATCTTCCGGCCAGGTTAACTGCTGGAAGGTCAGCGAACGTAGCTCCTCCTGGCTATAGCCCAGAAACTGGCACAAGGCTTTATTGGCCTGTAGCCATTGCCCCTCGGTGCCAACCAGTGCCATGCCAATCGCGGAATATTCCATGGCGTTGCGAAAGCGCGACTCGCTTTCTGAAATGTTCTTGCGTTCGGCTCGAAACGCGTACATCACCATGGTCATCATGTTGGCGGGCAACAGGATCATCAAAAACGGCAACCAGGGGATGTCCGTCATCATGTTCTGTTTCGGGGTGTAAAGCAGTGAAGGGTCGGCGGCCAGCATCAGCGAAACCATCATCACGGTGCTGAGAAATATTAAAAACGCCTCCATACGCGGCAGACGGACAGCGCTCCACATCAGCAGGACAATAACGCAGGTAAATGGCCATGGAATGTACATCATGGATAGCCAACTGAACGTTAAGGTCACCAGAAGCGTAATCAGGGTCTCAAGCAATAATCGCGGGTCGCGATGGCGCAGCAGGTAATGTGGTTTAAACAGCAAACCTAACGGCACCAACGCCAGTGCGCCAATGGATTCTGACAGTACCCAAATGAGAAAGGTATTTAACGTAGTTTCCTTCGGCAACAACATCCACATCAATACGCCGCCCAGCAGTGGCGGAACAACCGCGCTGCCAAATGCCAGACGCGCCCAGTCGTTAAGATTTTGTAAGGGATTGTACCAGGGCAGCAGTTTACGCAATAACATTGCGCCAACAACAGCCTCAATAATGTTAATGACCGTATAGGCGAAATTAAGCGACTGTCCGGGGAAGAAGAGTAAAGAGGCGCCGATGCTACCGAATGAGCAAGCCAGCGCGATCCCAGGCCACATCTTTCCAGCGTGACGGTAAAAAGCCACCATCATGATAGAGGTTGGAAACCACAGCGGTGCAAGCTGTGCGCCGTAACGTGACAGTTCCAGCGAAAACAACGTAAAGATGAAAGCCACCAGACCTAAACTGGCCAGGCGCAGTAGAGGATGGGGTAAGGTAACTAAAACATGTTGGGATTGTTTACTCATTACCACTCTACCCAAATAGCCGTTGTCGCCCAGCAGAGATGCCAGACGCATCACATTTAATCTGGGATTATGCTAGTACAAACAATTTACAATTTATACGCCAGCTGCTCATAAATTAACACTCCCAAGCTATTAATTCCTAAGGCAGGTGAATAAATATAGCGGCTGTTCTAAATCTGACCATTTTAATTTGCGACAGGGGCAGCATTGGTGCAGCCTGGGGTGGCATCGCGCCGCTGAAATCCCTATAATTGCCGCGTTTGGCGTTTCGGCGCCGCCCTTCCTTACATCCAGGTTAATCAGGTCGCTAAATTTATGACTGATCAGTCCCATCAGTGCGTCATTATCGGCATTGCCGGCGCATCGGCTTCCGGCAAGAGCCTTATTGCCAGTACTCTTTATCGCGAATTGCGTGAACAAGTCGGTGACGAACATATTGGCGTTATTCCCGAAGACAGCTATTACAAAGATCAAAGCCATCTGTCGATGGAAGAACGTGTAAAAACCAACTACGACCATCCGAACGCGATGGACCATAGCCTGCTGTTTCAACATCTGCAAACGCTGAAACGCGGCTCTGCCATTGAGCTGCCGGTATATAGCTATGTTGAGCACACGCGTACGCAAGACACTATTCATATCGAACCCAAGAAAGTCATCATCCTGGAAGGCATTTTGCTGCTGACGGATGCGCGTTTGCGTGACGAGATGAACTTCTCTATTTTTGTTGATACGCCGTTAGATATTTGCCTGATGCGCCGTATCAAGCGGGATGTGAACGAACGTGGTCGTTCAATGGATTCGGTGATGGCGCAATACCAGAAAACCGTCCGCCCAATGTTCCTGCAATTTATTGAGCCTTCAAAACAATACGCCGACATCATTGTGCCGCGCGGGGGTAAAAACCGCATCGCCATCGATATTCTGAAGGCTAAAATCAGTCAGTTCTTTGAATAAGTTCAGCGAATTGTGTACCGTTCAGTGATAACCTGGTTCACCCTTAACGCACCTGGCATTAAGGGTTTGAAGCACGAAAGGAGAAAGTGCCATGCGTTTATGTGACCGAGATATTGAAGCCTGGTTGGATGAAGGTCGCCTGTCGATCAATCCACGCCCTCCTGTCGAGCGAATCAATGGCGCCACGGTAGATGTGCGCCTTGGCAACAAATTCCGTACGTTCCGCGGTCATACGGCGGCGTATATCGATTTAAGCGGACCGAAAGATGAAGTCAGCGCCGCGCTGGATCGCGTGATGAGTGATGAAATCGTCCTTAAGGACGGCGAAGCCTTTTTCCTGCATCCGGGGGAACTTGCACTGGCGGTAACATTCGAATCCGTGACGCTGCCTTCCGATCTCGTCGGTTGGTTAGATGGCCGTTCTTCGCTGGCTCGTCTGGGACTGATGGTACACGTCACCGCTCACCGTATCGATCCGGGCTGGTCTGGCTGTATCGTACTGGAGTTTTACAACTCCGGAAAATTACCGCTGGCTCTGCGTCCGGGGATGCCGATTGGCGCGTTAAGTTTCGAACCGCTTTCCGGTCCGGCAGCGCGACCCTACAACCGTCGTCAGGATGCGAAGTATCGCGACCAGCAGGGCGCCGTTGCCAGCCGGATCGATAAAGACTGAGTGTTTATCAGTCCATTGGGGATAGCATGAGACGATTTCTGACGACGCTGATGATTCTTCTGGTCGTGCTGGTGGCCGGCTTTTCTGCGTTAGTACTGTTGGTGAATCCGAATGATTTCCGCGCGTATATGGTCAAGCAGGTTGCCGTACGTAGCGGGTATCAGCTGCAGTTGGATGGCCCCCTGCGTTGGCACGTATGGCCGCAACTGAGTATCCTCTCAGGGCGAGTGATGTTAACGGCTGAAGGCGCCAGCGAACCCCTGGTTCGTGCTGATAATATGCGTCTCGACGTTGCATTGTGGCCGCTGTTGAGCCACCAGCTCAGCGTGAAGCAGGTGATGCTCAAAGGCGCAGTGATTCAATTGACCCCGCAAACTGAGGCGGTACGCGGCAAAGATGCACCCGTTGCCCCAAAAGACAATATGTTGCCCGATCTGGCGGAAGACAAAGGATGGTCGTTTGATATCGCCCGTCTGCGCGTTGCCGACAGTGTTCTGGTGTTCCAACATGAAGACGATGAACAGGTTACCGTTCGCGATATTCGTCTGGAGATGGAACAAGATAGCCAGCACCGCGGCACGTTTGATTTCTCCGGGCGTGTGAACCGCGATCAGCGCGATCTCGCGTTATCCTTTAACGGTACGGTCGATGCCTCCGATTATCCGCACAACTTATCTGCGAATATTGAACAGTTAAGCTGGCAACTGCAGGGGGCCGATCTGCCGCCGCAGGGGATCAACGGTCAGGGACATCTTCAGGCGCAATGGCTGGAAGAGAAAAAACAGCTTTCATTTAGCCAGATAAATTTGACCGCTAATGACTCTTCTTTCTCCGGGCAAGCGCATGTGGCCTTGTTGGAAAAACCGGAATGGGCCGTTGACCTAAAATTTGGTCAGCTCAATCTGGATAACCTGCTCGTACAACATGACGCAGCGGTGACAGCAAAAGGTGAAGTTCAGCAAGGTCAGAGTCAGTCAACGCTGGCGCGCCCCGTTATTGCTTCCCAGGTTGATGCTGTTTCGTATCAGGGACTCAAGGGTTTTTCGGCAGACATCGCTTTGCAGGCTGACAAGGTGCTGTGGCGGAAAATGGCGTTTGAGAATGTCTCGGCAAAAATAGACAACCGGTTCGGCTTACTGAACATTGCACAGTTGCAGGGAAAAAGTGATGGCGGGCTGATCTCATTGCCCGGCACGCTGGATGCCAGAAAGGGAGAACCCCGAGCGGTCTTTCATCCGCGCCTGGAAGGTGTTGAAATTGGCACTATTCTGAAGGCCTTTGATTACCCCATCGCACTCACCGGCAAGCTGTCGTTGACGGGAGATTTTTCCGGCTCGGATATTGACGCCCAGGCGTTTCGTCACAGCTGGCAAGGGCAGGCCCATGTCGAAATGAACGATACGCGAATGGAAGGGATGAACTTCCAGCAGATGATACAGCAGGCCGTCGAGCGTAGCGGTGGAGATGCTAAAGCCCAGCAAAATATGGAGAACGTGACCCGTCTGGATCGTTTTGTAACCGATATGACGCTGGATAACGGTGAGGTGACGCTGGATAACATGGTAGGGGAGTCCGCTATGTTGGCACTGACCGGCAAAGGAACGTTAGATCTGGTGAAGCAGAATTGCGACACGCTGTTTAACATTCGCGTTCTGGGCGGTTGGGATGGCGAAAGTAAGTTGATTAATTTCCTGAAGGCCACCCCGGTTCCTCTCAGAGTCTATGGTCAATGGCAGTCACTGAACTACAGTCTGCAAGTTGATCAGCTTTTGCGTAAACATCTGCAGGATGAAGCAAAACGTCGCCTGAATGACTGGGCCGATCGCAATAAAGATTCCCGCAACGGCAAAGATGTTAAAAAGTTGCTGGATAAGCTCTGATTCATATTGCCGGATGGTGGCTAATGCCCCATCCGGCTCGTGACTTACACCTCGTAATCCATCTCTTCTTCACTGTGTAGCGGTATCAGCTGGACTTTTTGCACGCGATGATTTTCCACCTGCAGGGTTTTTAGCCGATAGTCGCCAACCTGGACTTCCTCCCCGGTTTTTGGGATGCGCTGCAAATATTCCATTAAAAGCCCGGCAATGGTGTGATACTCACGTTTTTCATCTAATGGGATAGGGACGTACTGCACAAGGTCTTCCAGCGGCATATGCCCGTTAGCGGTCCATGAACCATCGGCGTTTTTCTGAATATCATGGCGGGCGTCGATTTCCTCTACCTCGTTTGGCAGATTGCCGGCGATGGTTTCCATCACATCACTCAGCGTCACAATCCCTTCGACGGAACCAAATTCATCGGCTACAAACGCGAAGTGCGTCCGGGCGTTTCGGAACTGCTCAAGCGCCGGAAGTAGCGGCAGAGTTTCCGGGAACACCAGCGGCTGGCGAATCAGGACGCGCAGATCGAGCGGCTCGCCGCGCAGAGACTGTTGCAGCAAATCGATGACATGCACCACGCCAAGCAGTTCTTCCTGCCCGTCTTCGCCAGTGACCACCAGACGCGTATGCTGGTTTTTTTCCAGTAAGGCGCGGATTTCTGCTTCGGGAGCATTGAGGTCGATGTGTTCAATATCGTGACGCGAGGTCATGATACTGCTGACGGTACGCTGATTAAGGTTCAGCACACGTTCAATCATCCTCCGCTCCTGAGGCGCGAAAATCTGACCTTCATGATGGTCTGCCAGCATTGCCGCGGTTTCGGCATCCAGTTCGGCATCTTCTTTTTGCCCGCTCAGCAGCCGCATTACCGCCTCGGCGGTGCGCTGGCGCAGAGTATGGTTGGCTGACAGGAAGCGACGACGGTTAAAGATAGCCAACTGGTTCAATGCTTCGATCATCACCGAGAAGCCGATGGCCGCGTACAGGTAACCTTTCGGGATATGGAAACCAAATCCTTCGGCCACCAGACTGAAACCAATCATCAGCAGGAAGCTCAGGCACAGAATAACGATAGTTGGATGGCTGTTGACAAAGCGTGTCAGCGACTTGCTCGCCAGCACCATCAGGCTGATGGCAATAATCACCGCAGCCATCATCACGGCCAGGTGATCGACCATGCCAACAGCGGTAATGACGGAATCGAGAGAGAATATGGCGTCCAGCACCACGATCTGCGCGACCACACCCCAGAACTTAGCGCCTTTACGCTGGGTGGGATTGTCGCTGTCTTTTCCTTCCAGCCGTTCGTTGAGCTCCATAGTGGCTTTAAACAGCAGGAAGAAACCGCCGAACAGCATGATCAGATCGCGGGCACTGAAGCTGAGATCGCGAATGCTGAACAGCGGCGTGGTCAGTGTTACCAGCCAGGATATTGATGCCAGCAGCAGCAGGCGCATAACCATCGCCAGCAGTAGCCCGGTAATACGCGCCTTATCCCGCTGGGCAGGAGGTAGTTTCTCCGCGAGGATGGCAATAAAAACAAGATTATCAATGCCAAGAACAAGTTCGATCACGATTAACGTGACCAGTCCGGCCCAGATTGACGGATCGGCAATCCATTCCATAGTAAATGCTATACCCATAGTTGTATGACAATTGTCACAATTCGATCATGGGTAAAACTGGCGAAAAATGCAATGGCGAGAGGGGATTTCTCTGTCGGTTATATCAGAACAGATGCAGGATAATAGCCTTAATGTCACTACAGGAAATTATTTTATTAATCTAGATATATTTAGGAAATATCGCAGGTGGGATGTTTTTATATCAATATTGTCAATATCAATAAAATCCTAAAAATATACAAATCCAACGCTTAATATTAATCTTAAAAGCTTGGTGTCGGTGGTTTGTTATCTTGCCTGATATTCGCTTAGCTGCAACAATTCTTGCGGTAATAATCAAAAGATAAATATTTCCTCATTAACCAGTGGCACGTATTCCCGATGCGTTGCCGCTGTAAATGTGATGAAAATAAAGGAGAAGATAAAAATTTAAATTAATCAGTGCATTGGTAGCTAGTGAAGCCAGGGGCGGTAGCGTGTCT
This sequence comes from Citrobacter sp. Cf136, assembly GCF_030333815.1. Lineage (NCBI taxonomy): Bacteria > Pseudomonadati > Pseudomonadota > Gammaproteobacteria > Enterobacterales > Enterobacteriaceae > Citrobacter > Citrobacter sp. Cf136. The sequence goes on from NZ_JAOWFE010000032.1 coordinate 399,439, forward strand.
GGTCGCCTGAAACAAGCCTAAATTATTCTGTCAAGAGACCGCAGATGAATTCATTTTTTTTAGGACTGATGCCAGTTAAATTCCATTTCAATTAACGGCAAGGTAAATACGTACAGGCGAAGTCGCTATTTAGATTGCATGTGATAATTACTCTGCCAAAGTGATAAATAATCAATGATGAAATCCAAACTTAAATTGATACCAGTATTGGTATCGGTAATCTTGATAAACGGTTGTACCGTGCTTCCGGGCAGCAATATGTCTACGATGGGCAAAGATGTGATTAAACAGCAGGACGCTGATTTTGATATCGATCGCATGGTGAATGTTTATCCACTCACCCCACGACTGGTAGAACAATTACGTCCTCGACCAAATGTTGCACAACCTAATATGTCGCTGGACCAGGAGATTGCCGGGTATCAGTACCGGGTCGGTCCGGGGGATGTCCTGAATGTGACCGTCTGGGACCATCCTGAACTCACCACACCAGCCGGGCAGTACCGTAGCTCAAGCGATACCGGCAACTGGGTGCAACCTGATGGCACGATGTTTTACCCCTACATCGGCAAAGTCAGCGTGGTAGGGAAAACGTTGGCAGAGATTCGTAGTGATATTACCGGGCGCTTAGCGAAGTACATTGCTGACCCGCAGGTGGACGTTAATATCGCCGCTTTCCGCTCGCAGAAGGCCTATGTCTCCGGACAGGTGAACAAATCTGGTCAGCAGGCCATCACCAACGTGCCACTTACCGTTCTCGATGCCATTAACGCCGCAGGCGGTCTCACCGAAGCGGCAGACTGGCGCAACGTTGTGCTGACTCATAAAGGGCAGGAGCAACGCATTTCACTGCAAGCACTGATGCAAAATGGCGACCTGAGCCAGAACCGACTGCTCTATCCTGGCGACATTCTGTTTGTCCCGCGTAATGACGATCTGAAAGTCTTTGTAATGGGGGAAGTGAAAAAACAGAGCACCCTCAAAATGGACTTCAGTGGCATGACGCTTACCGAAGCGCTGGGCAATGCCGAAGGTATTGACCTGACCACCTCCAATGCCAGCGGTATTTTCGTTATTCGACCATTGAAAGGCGAGGGCGGGAACAACGGCAAGATCGCCAATATCTATCAGCTTGATATGTCCGATGCGACGTCGCTGGTGATGGCAACATCATTCCGACTCCAGCCATACGATGTGGTGTACGTCACTACTGCGCCGGTTGCTCGCTGGAACCGTTTGATCAATCAGTTGCTGCCAACTATTAGCGGTGTTCGCTATATGACGGACACGGCCAGCGACCTTCACAACTGGTAATCGTCATGTTTAACAAAATCTTAGTTGTCTGTGTGGGGAACATTTGCCGTTCCCCGACGGCAGAGCGCTTGTTAAGGCAATTTCACCCGGCGTTGACGGTCTCTTCTGCCGGTCTTGGGGCGCTGGTGGGGAAAGGCGCGGATCCGTGCGCCATTAGCGTTGCGCAGGCGCACAACCTGTCACTGGATAATCATTGTGCCCGGCAGATCTCGGGACGAATGTGCCGGGAGTATGACCTGATCCTGGCCATGGAAAAGCGCCATATCTCTGCCCTGTGTGAAATGGTGCCGGAGATGCGCGGCAAAGTGATGCTTTTTGGTCACTGGGACAGCGAGCGCGAAATTCCCGATCCATATCGTAAAAGCCGTGATGCGTTTGACGCGGTGTACACATTACTTGAACGGTCTGCCCGCCAATGGGCTCAGGCACTGAACGCAGAGCAGGGAAAACGATGACAGAAAAAGTAAAACAGTCTGCTGCGCCGGTAACGGGCAATGATGAAATCGATATTGGTCGTCTGGTCGCAACGGTGGTGGAAGCCCGCTGGTGGGTACTTGGCATTACCGCGGCTTTTGCATTGTGTGCCGCGGTCTACACACTGTTCGCCACCCCCATCTATAGTGCGGACGCGCTGGTGCAAATTGAGCAAAATACTGGGAATTCACTGGTGCAGGATATTGGCTCGGCGTTGTCGAACAAACCCCCGGCCTCGGAAGCGGAAATTCAGCTCATTCAGTCACGACTGGTATTAGGGAAAACGGTAGACGATCTCAACCTCGATATCGGCGTTACCAAAGATACGTTCCCTATTTTTGGCGCGGGCTGGGACCGGCTGATGGGCCGTCAGAACGAAACGGTTAATGTGACTACCTTCACGCTGCCAAAGGCAATGAATGAACAGACCTTCACGCTCAATGTGCTGAATGACAAAAGCTATCAACTGGTGAGTGACGGGGGTTTTAGCGTTCGGGGGCAAGTCGGCAAGGTGTTGGAACACGATGGCGTGACGATGCTGGTTGAGGCGATTCATGCCAGCCCGGAGAGCCAATTTACCGTCCGTAAATTCTCCACGCTGGGCATGATAAACACCCTGCAAAATAACCTGATGGTGACGGAAACAGGCAAAGATACCGGTGTATTGAGCCTGACTTTTACCGGTGAAGACCGCGAGCAAATCCGCCAGATCCTCGACAGTATTACCCGTAACTATCTGCAACAAAACGTGGAACGTAAATCCGAAGAGGCCGCCAAAAGTCTGGCGTTTCTGGCCAAGCAGTTGCCCGAAGTGCGTAACCACCTGGATGTTGCTGAAAACAAGCTGAACGCCTTCCGTCAGGATAAAGACTCCGTGGATTTGCCGCTGGAAGCCAAAGCGGTGCTGGATTCGATGGTGAATATCGACGCGCAACTGAATGAACTGACCTTTAAAGAAGCGGAGATTTCCAAGCTGTTCACCAAAGCGCACCCGGCGTACCGCACGCTGCTGGAAAAACGCCAGGCGCTGGAAGATGAGAAAAGTAAGCTGAACGGGCGTGTAACGGCGATGCCGAAAACACAGCAGGAAATTGTTCGCCTGACGCGTGATGTGGAGTCCGGTCAGCAGGTCTATATGCAGTTGCTGAACAAGCAACAGGAACTGAAGATTACCGAGGCCAGTACGGTCGGTGATGTGCGCATTGTCGATCCCGCGATTGCCCAGCCTGGCGTGCTGAAGCCGAAAACGGCGCTGATTATTCTCGGCAGTATCATTCTCGGTTTAATGCTTTCGGTGGTGGGCGTACTGCTGCGTTCTCTGTTTAATCGCGGTATTGAAAGCCCCCAGGCGCTGGAAGAGCATGGTATCAGCGTGTATGCCAGTATTCCGCTGTCTGAATGGCAAAAAGCGCGTGATAACGTTCAGACCATTAAAGGTGTGAAACGCTACAAGCAAAGCCAACTGCTGGCCGTGGGGAATCCAACGGATCTCGCCATAGAAGCGGTCCGTAGCCTGCGTACCAGCCTGCACTTTGCCATGATGCAGGCGCGTAACAACGTATTGATGCTGACCGGCGTCAGTCCGTCGATTGGGAAAACGTTTGTCTGCGCTAACCTGGCGGCAGTTATTAGCCAGACTAACAAACGCGTGCTATTGATCGACTGCGACATGCGCAAAGGCTATACCCACGAACTGCTGGGGACCAATAATGTTAACGGCCTGTCTGAGATCCTCATTGGCAAAGGGGATATTTCATCCAGCGCTAAACCGACACCGATTCCGCATTTTGATCTGATCCCTCGCGGTCAAATTCCTCCCAATCCTTCCGAACTGTTGATGAGCGAGCGCTTCGGCGAACTGATTGCCTGGGCCAGTTCGCACTATGACCTGGTGTTGATTGACACCCCACCAATTCTGGCGGTGACCGATGCGGCTATCGTAGGGCGCCACGTCGGAACCACGCTGATGGTAGCGCGTTATGCGGTCAACACGTTGAAAGAGGTGGAAACCAGCCTGGGCCGCTTCGAGCAAAATGGCATTCAGGTGAAAGGGGTGATCCTCAACTCGATCTTCCGCCGCGCGAGCGGGTATCAGGATTACGGCTACTACGAATACGAATACACGTCGGATTCGAAATAACTAACAGCAACGCATATCGAATGTAGGCCTGATAAGCGTAGTGCCATCAGGCAACTTTTTTTGGAAACGAAAATGACCACAGAAAACCCGCTAATTTCAATTTACATGCCAACCTGGAACCGCCAGCAGTTGGCCATTCGGGCGATTAAATCGGTGTTGCGCCAGGACTATCCTCACTGGGAGATGATCATTGTGGATGATTGCTCTTCCTCATATGAGCAGTTGCAGCAGTTTGTTGAGGAACTCAACGATCCGCGCGTGTCGTATACGCATAATTCCACCAACTCCGGGGCCTGCGCGGTGCGTAATCAGGCCATTATGCAGGCCAACGGACAATACATTACGGGGATTGATGATGATGATGAATGGACGCCGAACCGACTGAGTGTATTTCTCAACTATCGCCATCATTTGGTCACGCGGGCGTTTCTGTATGCCAATGACTATGTCTGTGAGGGCGAAGTGTATTCGCAGCCGACCAGTCTGCCGCTCTATCCTAAGTCCGTTTATTCACGCCGCAGGTTTTATAAGCGCAACATCATTGGTAACCAGGTATTTACCTGGGCATGGCGGTTTAAAGCATGTCTGTTCGATACCACGCTGAAAGCGGCGCAGGATTACGACATCTTCCTGCGCATGGTGGTGGCGTATGGCAAACCGTGGAAGGTCAAAGAGGCGACGCAGATCCTGCATGTAAATCACGGTGAGATGCGCATTACCTCATCGCCGAATAAATTCTCCGGCTACTTTCAGTTTTACCGCAAGCACAAAGGCAAATTTGACCGGGCCAGCAAGAAGTATCAGTTGTTTACCCTCTATCAGATCCGCAACAAACGGATGAACTGGCGCACGCTGCTGACGCTGCTTTCTGTTCGCAACAGTAAGCGTCTGGCCGACGGACTGCGAGGACGCTAATTATGCTGGAAGATTTACGCGTGAACGGCTGGAGTCTGCGCCCCTGCTGCATGGTGGTGGCCTATCGGATTGCCCATTTTTGCTCCGTCTGGCGTAAAAAAAACATCTTAAACAACCTGTGGGCCGCACCGGTACTGGTGATGTACCGCCTTATCACCGAATGCCTGTTTGGCTATGAAATTCAGGCCGCTGCATCAATCGGTCGTCGTTTCACCATCCATCATGGCTATGGGGTGGTTATCAATAAACACGTGGTTGTGGGGGATGATTTTACCCTACGTCACGGCGTCACCATCGGCAATCTTGGCACCAACGATTTGTCCTGCCCGGTAATCGGTAACAGCGTTGAGCTGGGGGCCAATGTCACTCTGCTTGGCGACGTTGCTATTGGCGATAACGTGACGATTGGTGCCGGGAGCGTCGTGGTGGATAGCGTTCCGGACAATGCGCTGGTCGTGGGCGAGAAGGCTCGGGTGAAGGTAATAAAATGAAGATATTACAATTTAATGTGCGACTCGCAGAAGGTGGGGCGGCAGGCGTGGCGTTAGATTTGCATCTGAGGTCGCTGGAAAAAGGACTGTCGTCGCGTTTTGTCTATGGCTATGGCAAAGGCGGTAAAAAAAGCGCCAGCCATGCGAAATACCCGCAGGTTATCAAATATACGCCGCGCCTGACGTCGGCGGCGAACATTGCGCTGTTTCGTTTCGCGAACCGCGACATGTTCGGCAATCTCGACAAGCTATATCGTACGGTTACCCGCACTAACGGCCCGCTGGTACTGCATTTTCATGTGTTGCACAGCTACTGGTTGAACCTGGAAGAGGTAGTCTCCTTTTGCCAAAAAGTGAAAGCGCATAAACCGGATATCACCTTCGTCTGGACGCTGCACGATCACTGGAGTGTGACCGGGCGCTGTGCCTTTACCGATGGCTGCGAAGGCTGGAAAACGGGCTGTCTGCAATGCCCAACGCTGAGCAACTATCCGCCGGTAAAAATCGATAAAGCCCATCAGCAGTTGCCCGTTAAGCGGCAGATGTTTCGTGCGATGCTGGCGCTGGGTTGCCAGTTTATCTCGCCCAGTCAGCATGTGGCCGACGCGTTCAACAGCCTTTATGGCGCGGGACGTTGCCGCATTATCAATAATGGCATTGATGTGGCAACTGAAGCCATTCTTGCCGAACTACCCGCGATGCCTGAGGAGAGCGGTCGGCCGAAAATTGCCGTGGTGGCTCATGACCTGCGCTATGACGGCAAAACCAGTCAGCAACTGGTGCGAGCGATTACCGCGCTCGGAGACAAAATTGAGTTGCATACCTTCGGCAAATTTTCGCCATTTGCGGGAGATAACGTCATCAATCACGGTTTTGAGAGCGATAAGCGCACGTTGATGAGTGCGCTTAATCAGATGGATGGATTGGTGTTCAGCTCCCGTGTCGATAACTACCCGCTGATTCTGTGCGAAGCGCTGTCCATCGGCGTACCGGTAATAGCCACGCACAGCGATGCCGCGCAGGAAGTGCTGGCTAAATCAGGCGGAAAAACGTTCAGCGAAGCTGAAGTGTTGCAACTGGTGCAGCTGAAAAAATCAGACATTGCGCAGGCGGTTTTTGACACGTCGCTTGCCGCATTTAGCCAGCGCAGCCGGTTGGCATACAGTGGACAACAGATGCTGGAGGAATATGTCTCGTTCTATCAGAATCTGTAGCTATCTGGTGCTACCGCTGCTTTATCTGCTGGTAAACGTCAAACTCGCCCAGCTTGGCGAGAGCTTCCCGATAACTATTGTCACCTTTTTACCCGTTCTGCTGTTGCTGTTTATCGAGCGCATCAATATCAAAAAATTAATGATCGCGCTGGGCGTAGGGGGCGGACTGACGGCATTTAACTATCTGTTCGGTCAGTCACTGGATGCCAGCAAGTACGTGACGTCCGCCATGTTGTTTATCTATACCGTGGTGATTATTGGCATGGTATGGAGTATTCGCTTCAAAACCATTTCATCGCATAACTACATTAAAATCTTGCGCTTTTTCTGGCTGGTTGTGGGACTGGTGGTGGGGTTAGCTGCAGCTGAAATGGCGCAGATAATTCTCAGCGGCGGCAGCAGTTTAATGGAAGTTATTTCGAAATATCTTATTTACAGTAACAGCTATGTTCTGAACTTTATTAAGTTTGGTGGGAAACGAACCACGGCGCTCTATTTCGAACCGGCATTCTTCGCTCTGGCATTAATCTCAATTTGGCTCAGTATCAAACAGTTTGGTATCAAAACACCTAAGTCCGATGCTATGATTCTGGTAGGGATAATATTATCTGGGTCGTTTTCAGGAGTAATGACGTTTATTTTGTTTTACCTCTTGGAATGGGCGTTTCAGTACCTAAATAAGGATGCGATAAAAAAGAAGCTACCTCTGGCGATAATCTCATTGAGCGTGTTTTTAGTTGGTGTGATATTTGCTTTTCCGTACATCGCAACGCGGCTTGGTGATTTAGGAACTGAGGGTTCGTCATCGTATTATCGTATCGTAGGGCCATTAGTGATGGTCGGTTATTCGTTACTGAACGTTGATGGCGTAGTGAGATTTGGCTCACTTTATGAATACGTCGCGTCATTCGGAATTTTTAACGGTGCAGATGTCGGTAAAACAATAGACAATGGCTTGTATCTGCTGATTATTTATTTTTCATGGTTTGCGGTGATATTAGCCCTATGGTACATGGGGAAGGTCATGAAAATGATGATCAATGCGTTTGGCGATAATCAGAATTATCGGGTGCAGCTTTATCTTTTTACACCATTGTCACTGTTTTTTACAGGTTCAGTATTTAGTCCGGAATACGCATTTTTAATTGTGTGTCCGTTTATTTTGCGCAAGGCGCTGAATATCGCGAGGTAACTCACATGCTGCTCAGTATCATTACCGTCGCCTTTCGCAATCTGGAAGGGATCGTCAAAACTCACGCGTCGCTGGCACATCTGGCGCAAGCGGGTGATATCAGTTTTGAGTGGATTGTTGTTGATGGCGGCTCCTCGGATGGTACGTCGGCGTTTCTTGAAGGACTCAGTGGAGAACACCGGTTACGGTTTGTCAGCGAGCCGGATAACGGTATCTATGATGCGATGAACAAAGGCATCGCCATGGCGCGCGGGCGGTTTGCACTGTTCCTCAACTCCGGGGATATTCTGCATGAGAATGCGGCTTGTTTTATCCGCCAGCTAAAAATGCAGAGTGACCAAACTATGGTCATTGGCGATGCGTTGCTGGATTTCGGCAATGGCAACAAAATTAAGCGTCGGGCAAAACCGGGTTGGTATATTTATCACAGCCTGCCAGCCAGCCATCAGGCAATATTCTTTCCTCTCTCAGGACTGAATGTCTGGCATTATGATTTGCAATATAAAATATCGTCAGATTACGCGTTGGCAGCCAAATTATACAAATCCGGTTACGCTTTTAAAAAGCTGCGCGGGTTGGTGTCGGAATTTTCTATGGGCGGAGTGTCAACGACGAATAATCTGGAATTGTGCCGGGATGCCAAAAAAGTACAGCGCCAGATATTACATATGCCTGGTTTTTGGACCGGTTTGTCAGAATATTTACGTCTGCGCACAACCGATAAAGCAAAAACCTTATATGGAAAAACGTAAGAGCACAATATGCAAAACTTAAGCGGATTTAAAGTGCCTGGCGGTTTTCGCGGCGGCGGCGCTATTAAAGTGCAATTATGGTGGGCGGTGCAAGCAACATTATTTCGCTGGTCTCCACAGGTCATGTATCGCTGGCGTGCATTTTTATTACGGATATTTGGCGCAAAAATAGGAAAAAACGTAGTCATTCGGCCTTCAGTAAAAATTACTTATCCGTGGAAACTAACTCTGGGAGATTATGCCTGGGTGGGTGATGACGCGGTTTTATATACGTTAGGTGATATTACGATTGGGGCCCACGCAGTTATTTCGCAAAAAAGTTATTTATGCACCGGGAGTCATGATTATGCCAGCCAACATTTTGATATTAACGCCACACCGATAGTGGTTGGCGATAAATGCTGGCTGGCGACAGATGTCTTTGTCGCGCCTGGCGTAACGATTGGCGATGGCACCGTCGTCGGAGCACGAAGCAGCGTATTTAAATCGCTGCCAGCAAATGTCATTTGTCGGGGAAATCCCGCAGTAGTCACGCGCGAACGCGTCGAGAAAGTTACTCCCTGAGGGGATCACTGAAGAGGTTATAACATGTCAAAAGTCGCTCTCATTACTGGCGTAACCGGGCAGGATGGTTCTTACCTGGCAGAACTCCTGCTGGAAAAAGGGTACGAAGTACACGGTATTAAGCGTCGCGCTTCATCATTCAACACCGAACGTGTGGACCACATCTACCAGGATCCGCATTCAGGCAATCCCAAATTTCATCTGCACTATGGCGATTTGACGGACTCCTCCAATCTGACCCGTATTTTACAGGAAGTCCAACCGGATGAAGTCTATAACCTGGGTGCCATGAGCCACGTTGCGGTGTCGTTTGATTCACCGGAATACACCGCAGACGTTGATGCGATCGGCACCTTGCGCTTGCTGGAGGCGATCCGCTTCCTTGGTCTGGAAAAAAAGACCCGTTTTTATCAGGCGTCCACCTCTGAGCTGTACGGTCTGGTTCAGGAAATTCCGCAGAAAGAGAGCACGCCGTTCTATCCGCGTTCACCGTATGCCGTTGCTAAGCTGTATGCCTACTGGATAACCGTCAACTACCGTGAGTCTTACGGGATGTATGCCTGTAACGGCATTCTGTTTAACCACGAGTCTCCGCGCCGCGGCGAAACCTTTGTCACTCGCAAAATTACCCGGGCGATCGCCAACATCGCTCAGGGGCTGGAGTCTTGCCTGCACCTGGGCAACATGGATTCACTGCGCGACTGGGGGCATGCCAAAGATTACGTCAGGATGCAGTGGATGATGCTGCAGCAGGATAAGCCAGAAGATTTCGTGATTGCCACCGGCGTGCAGTATTCCGTGCGCCAGTTTGTAGAAATGGCGGCAGCTCAACTGGGGATTAAATTGCGCTTTGAAGGTGAGGGCGTGAATGAAAAAGGCATCGTGGTTTCCGTGACCGGACATGATGCGCCGGGCGTGAAGCCAGGCGATGTCATGATTGCCGTTGACCCGCGCTACTTCCGTCCGGCTGAGGTGGAAACGCTGCTGGGCGATCCGGCCAAAGCACATGAAAAACTGGGCTGGAAACCGGAAATCACGCTGCGCCAGATGATCTCGGAAATGGTTGCTAACGATCTTGCTGCGGCGAAGAAACATTCCCTGCTCAAGTCGCACGGTTACGAGGTTGCCATCGCGCTGGAGTACTGAGGATGAAGACACAACGTATTTTTGTGGCGGGCCATCGCGGGATGGTGGGGTCCGCCATCGTCAGACAATTGTCGCAGCGAAATAATGTGGAGCTGGTGCTGCGTACCCGCGACCAGCTTAATCTGCTGGACGCCAGTGCGGTGCAGGCGTTTTTTGCCGCTGAACGTATTGACCAGGTTTATCTGGCGGCGGCAAAAGTAGGAGGGATTGTGGCAAACAATACTTATCCTGCTGATTTTATTTATGAAAACATGATGATTGAGAGCAACATTATTCATGCTGCACATCTGCATAACGTGAATAAACTGTTGTTTCTCGGGTCATCCTGTATTTATCCCAAGCAAGCTACCCAGCCAATCGCCGAGAGTGAACTGTTGCAGGGGACACTTGAACCGACCAATGAGCCGTATGCGATTGCCAAAATTGCCGGTATCAAGCTGTGTGAATCGTATAACCGACAGTATGGCCGTGATTATCGCTCGGTGATGCCGACCAATCTGTATGGGCCGCATGACAACTTTCATCCGAGTAATTCGCATGTGATCCCGGCGCTGCTGCGCCGCTTTCATGAAGCTCGCGGGCAAAATGCGCCGGATGTGGTGGTATGGGGCAGCGGGACGCCAATGCGTGAATTTCTGCATGTCGACGATATGGCGGCGGCCAGTATCCACGTGATGGAGCTGGCTCAGGAAGTGTTGCAGGAATATACCCAGCCGATGCTGTCGCATATCAACGTGGGGACCGGCGTGGACTGCACCATCCGTGAACTGGCGCAGACTATTGCGGAGGTCGTGGGCTACAAGGGGCGTGTGGTGTTTGACGCCAGCAAACCGGACGGCACGCCGCGCAAATTGCTCGACGTTACGCGTCTGCATCAGTTGGGCTGGTATCACGAGATATCTCTGCAAGCGGGGCTTGCCAGTACATATCAGTGGTTCCTTGAAAACCAGCAGCGTTACCGGGGGTAAGCATGTTTTTACGTCATGAGGATTTTGCCACCGTTGTACGTTCAACTCCGCTGATTTCCATCGATTTGATCGTGGAAAACGCCCACGGTGAATTTCTGCTTGGCAAGCGCCTCAATCGTCCTGCGCAGGGGTACTGGTTTGTGCCCGGCGGTCGGGTGCAAAAAGATGAACCGTTGCACGCGGCCTTTGAGCGGCTTACTGAAGCTGAGCTGGGATTACGTTTACCGCTGTCCGCTGCGCAGTTTTACGGTGTCTGGCAGCACTTCTATGACGACAACTTTTCCGGGGAAGATTTCTCAACGCATTACATCGTGCTGGGATTTCGTCTGCGGGTGTCGGAAAACGACCTGCAACTGCCTGACGTTCAACATGACGCGTACCGCTGGTTGGCAATTGAAGAGATTCTGGTCAGTGACCACGTGCACGACAACAGCCGGGCTTACTTCTGTGAGAAGAGTCAGGCCGGAGCACCCGGGCTATGAAGATCCTTGTGTATGGCATCAACTATTCGCCGGAGTTGACCGGTATCGGTAAATACACCGGTGAAATGGTGGCGTGGATGGCGCAACAGGGGCATGACGTACGGGTGATCACTGCGCCGCCTTATTATCCGCAGTGGAAAGTCAACGGTCGCTATTCATCCTGGCGCTACCGTCGTGAAGAGGGCGATGCCATCGTCTGGCGTTGCCCGCTGTATGTGCCTGAGCAGCCCTCCACGCTCAAGCGTCTACTGCATTTAGGCAGTTTCGCCCTGAGCAGTTTCTTCCCGCTGCTGGCGCAGCGCCGCTGGAAGCCGGATCGCATCATTGGGGTAGTACCGACGCTGTTTTGTACGCCGGGAATGCGCCTGCTGGCGAAGCTGTCCGGGGCGCGCACGCTGCTGCATATTCAGGATTACGAAGTTGATGCCATGTTGGGACTTGGCATGGCGGGCAAAGGCAAGCGCGGTATGGTGGCAAAACTGGCCAGCGCTTTTGAGCGCAGTGGGCTGTTGAATATGGATCATATTTCGACCATTTCTCGCTCAATGATGAATAAAGCACAGGAAAAGGGCGTTGATGCACAGAAGGTTATTTTCTTTCCGAACTGGTCAGAAGTAGCGCGTTTTCGCGATGTGGACGCCGCCGATGCTCTGGCGTTGCGCCAGCAGCTGGGCTTGCCTGATGGAAAAAAAATCATTCTCTACTCTGGCAATATTGGTGAAAAGCAAGGACTGGAGAGTGTGATCGACGCAGCGGCCCTGTTGAGCGAGCGGCCCTGGCTGTTTGTGATTGTCGGGCAGGGCGGGGGTAAAGCGCGGCTGGAGAACATGACCAGCGAACGCGGCCTGAACAATGTGATGTTCTTTCCGCTGCAATCTTATGACGCGCTGCCTGCACTGCTCAAAATGGCGGACTGTCATCTGGTGGTACAAAAGCGCGGTGCGGCGGATGCCGTACTGCCCTCCAAACTGACCAATATCCTCGCCGTTGGTGGTAACGCTGTGATTACCGCCGAGCCGGAAACCGAGCTGGGGCAGCTCTGTAACATTGTTCCAGGCATCGCTGTATGCGTGGAGCCGGAATCGGTAAATGCGCTGGTTTGCGGTATCCAACAAGCGTTGAGGATGCCAAAAGTCAATACGGTGGCACGTGACTATGCCGAACGCACGCTGGATAAAGATAACGTGCTTAGCCAATTTATTGCTGATATTCGGGGTTAATGATGAGTCAAAGCAAACTCTTTCCGGTAGTGATGGCCGGTGGCTCGGGTAGCCGTTTATGGCCTCTGTCCCGCGTATTGTATCCAAAGCAGTTCCTGTGCCTGAAAGGCGATCTCACCATGCTGCAGACAACGATCTGTCGTCTGAATGGCGTGGAGTGTGAAAGCCCGGTGGTTATCTGTAATGAACAACACCGTTTCATCGTCGCGGAACAGCTACGGCAACTGCACAAGCTGACTGAGAACATTATTCTCGAACCCGCCGGACGTAACACGGCACCGGCGATAGCGCTGGCCGCACTGGCGGCAAAACGTCAAAGCCCGGAGGAAGATCCGCTGCTGCTGGTATTGGCGGCCGATCACATGATTGCCGACGAAGAGGCATTTCGCGAGGCGGTTCGAAATGCTATGCCCTATGCCAGTGCGGGTAAGCTGGTGACGTTTGGTATCGTGCCGGACCAGCCGGAAACGGGCTATGGCTATATCCGCCGTGGCGTGGTTTCGCCAACGAATACCGACGCCGTGGCGTTCGAAGTGGCGCAGTTTGTTGAAAAACCCAATCTGGAAACCGCGCAGGCTTATGTGGCGAACGGCGATTACTACTGGAACAGCGGCATGTTCTTGTTCCGCGCCGGACGTTACCTGGAAGAACTGGAAAAGTACCGCCCCGACATTCTTGAGGCTTGTGCGAATGCCATGAGTACGGTCGACCCCGATCTCGATTTTATCCGCGTTGATGAACAGGCGTTTCTCGACTGTCCGGAAGAGTCTGTGGACTATGCGGTAATGGAACGTACGGCCGATGCGGTGGTAATGCCCATGAACGCAGGCTGGAGCGATGTTGGCTCCTGGTCATCGCTGTGGGAAATCAGCGCCCATACCGCCGAAGGCAATGTGCATCATGGCGACGTCATTAGCCACAAAACGGAGAACAGCTACGTGTATGCCGAATCTGGCCTGGTGACGACCGTCGGGGTGAAGGATCTGGTGGTGGTGCAGACCAAAGATGCGGTGCTGATCGCCGATCGCAACGCGGTGCAGGACGTCAAAAAAGTGGTGGAGCAAATTAAAGCTGACGGACGACATGAACACCATATTCACCGTGAAGTTTACCGTCCGTGGGGCAAGTACGACTCCATTGATGCCGGAGACCGTTACCAGGTGAAGCGAATTACCGTTAAACCCGGTGAGGGATTGTCCGTGCAGATGCATCATCACCGGGCTGAACACTGGGTAGTGGTGGCCGGTACCGCGAAAGTGACGATCAATGATGACATCAAACTGCTCGCTGAAAACGAGTCTGTCTATATTCCGCTTGGGGCGACCCATTGTCTGGAGAATCCCGGGAAAATCCCGCTCGATCTGATTGAAGTGCGCTCCGGATCTTACCTCGATGAGGATGATGTGGTGCGGTTTGCGGACAGATACGGGCGTACCTGATGCCGGATGCGCTGCGCTTATCCAGCCTACAGCACCGTAGGCCCGGTAAGCGAAGCACGGCGGGAAATGCATTTAACACTCATTAAAAGGCTCATTAAGAGTCAGGGCCTCCTGTTGCCTGAAGAAGGGTAAATCATGACGAAATTAACCTGTTTCAAAGCCTACGATATTCGCGGCAGGCTGGGCGAAGAGCTGAATGAAGATATCGCGTGGCGTATTGGCCGCGCTTACGGTGAGTTCCTGAAGCCAAAAACGATTGTCCTCGGCGGTGATGTGCGCCTGACCAGCAAGACGCTAAAGCTGGCGCTGGCGAAAGGACTACAGGATGCGGGGGTGGATGTGCTGGATATTGGCATGTCGGGTACCGAAGAGATTTATTTCGCCACCTTCCACCTGGGTATTGACGGCGGTATTGAAGTGACCGCCAGCCATAATCCGATGGATTACAACGGCATGAAGCTGGTGCGGGAAGGGGCACGGCCCATCAGCGGTGATACCGGTCTGCGCGACGTACAGCGCCTGGCGGAAGCCAACGACTTCCCGGCGGTTGATGAGACAAAACGTGGCCGCTACCAGCGTATTACTACCCGTGATGCCTACATTGACCACCTGCTGGGTTACATCAATCCCGCCAATCTGAAACCGATGAAGCTGGTGCTCAATTCCGGTAACGGCGCGGCAGGCCCTGTAGTGGACGCCATTGAAGCCCGTTTTAAAACATTGGGCGTGCCGGTCGAGTTTATCAAAATCCACAATACGCCGGATGGCAACTTCCCCAACGGTATTCCCAATCCTCTGCTGCCGGAATGTCGGGCTGACACGCGCAACGCGGTTATTGAACACGGCGCGGATATGGGGATTGCCTTCGACGGTGATTTTGACCGCTGCTTCCTGTTCGATGAAAAAGGTCAGTTCATTGAGGGCTACTACATTGTCGGCCTGCTGGCGGAGGCGTTTCTGGAGAAGAATCCGGGGGCGAAGATTATCCACGATCCGCGCCTGTCCTGGAACACCGTGGACGTGGTGACGGCGGCAGGCGGTAAACCGGTGATGTCAAAAACCGGGCACGCGTTTATCAAAGAGCGGATGCGCCACGAAGATGCCATTTATGGTGGCGAAATGAGCGCGCACCACTATTTCCGCGATTTTGCCTATTGCGACAGCGGAATGATCCCGTGGCTGCTGGTGGCGGAACTGCTGTGTCTGAAAGGACAGTCGCTGGGCGAACTGGTCCGCGACCGGATGGTGGCCTACCCGGCGAGTGGTGAAATAAACAGTACGCTGGCTGAGCCGGCGGCAGCGATTGCGCGCGTGGAGCAGCATTTTTCCCGTGAGGCACTGACGGTAGACAGAACGGACGGTATCAGCATGTCGTTTGTCGACTGGCGCTTCAATTTACGCTCTTCCAATACCGAACCGGTGGTGCGCCTGAACGTGGAATCGCGCGGAGATATTCCGTTGATGGAAGCGCGAACGCGCACTCTTCTGGCGTTACTGAATCAGTAATGCTGGTGCTTCCTTTGCCCGATTCTGGGCAAAGGGTGACTAACAGGAACCACGATGACACATCTAAAGAAGCGCGAGCGCGCCAAAACCAATGCGTCGTTAATTTCGATGGTGCAACGCTTTTCAGATATCACCATCATGTTTGGCGGGTTGTGGGTAATCTGCGAATTAAGCGGTTTGCCTTTCCTGTACATGCACCTGCTGGTGGCGTTGATCACGCTGGTCGTTTTTCAGATGCTCGGTGGCATAACGGATTTTTATCGATCCTGGCGTGGTGTCAAAATGACCACTGAGCTGGTGCTGTTGCTGCAAAACTGGACGCTGAGCCTGATTTTTTGCGCAGGTCTGATCGCCTTTAATGACGATTTTGATAACCGTCTCGCCGTCTGGCTGGCGTGGTATCTGCTATCCAGCGTTGGCCTGGTGTTGAGTCGTTCGTTTATTCGCTACGGCGCGGGATGGCTGCGTAATCGCGGGTACAACACTCGTCGGGTGGCGGTGGCAGGGGACCTGCCAGCTGGACAAATGCTGCTGGACAGTTTTCGCCATGAACCGTGGCTGGGGTTTGAAGTAGCGGGGGTCTATCACGACCCTATCCCTGGAAAAAACTCCCGCGACTGGGCCGGTAATCTGCAACAACTGGTGGATGACGCCAAAGCCTCACGCATTCATAACGTTTATATCGCCATGTCGATGAGCGATGGTGCCAGCGTCAAAAAATTGGTGCGCGAGCTGGCCGATACCACCTGTTCAGTGATCCTTATTCCTGATGTCTTTACCTTCAACATTCTGCATTCCCGGATTGAAGAGATGAACGGCATTCCGGTGGTGCCGCTGTATGACACGCCACTCTCGGGGATTAATCGTCTGTTAAAACGCGCGGAAGATATCGTGCTGGCTTCACTGATCCTGCTACTTATTTCCCCGGTGCTGTGTGGCATAGCACTACTGGTAAAACTGACCTCCAAAGGACCGGTGATTTTCCGCCAGACTCGCTATGGCATGGATGGGAAGCCGATCAAAGTCTGGAAGTTTCGCTCAATGAAAGTGATGGAAAACGATGCGGTGGTGACGCAGGCCACGCAAAACGATCCGCGCGTTACCCCTGTGGGAAATTTCCTGCGTCGGACGTCGCTTGATGAACTGCCGCAGTTTATTAACGTGCTCACCGGGGGGATGTCTATCGTCGGACCACGTCCGCATGCGGTGGCGCATAACGAACAGTACCGCCAACTGATTGAGGGATACATGTTACGCCATAAGGTGAAACCGGGTATTACCGGCTGGGCGCAAATCAACGGCTGGCGCGGTGAAACCGATACGCTGGAAAAAATGGAGAAACGTGTGGAGTTTGACCTCGAATACATTCGCGAGTGGAGCGTGTGGTTCGATATCAAAATTGTTTTTCTGACGATATTCAAAGGCTTTGTTAACAAAGCGGCGTATTAACATGAGCTTACGAGAAAAAACGCTTAATGGCGCAAAGTGGTCGGCGATTGCCACGGTGATCATTATTGGGCTCGGACTTATTCAGATGACTGTCCTGGCGCGAATTATTGATAACCACCAGTTCGGGTTGTTAACCGTGTCGCTGGTGATCATAGCGCTGGCCGATACGCTGTCGGATTTCGGTATCGCCAACTCAATTATTCAACGCAAAGAGATTGGTTATCTGGAGCTGACGACGCTGTACTGGCTAAACGTTGGGCTGGGTATCGCGGTATGCGTGGCGATGTTTCTGCTGAGCGAGACGATTGCCCATGTGCTCAATAACCCAGAACTGGCTCCGCTCATCAAAACCTTATCACTGGCGTTTGTGGTGATACCGCACGGGCAGCAGTTTCGCGCGCTGATGCAAAAAGAGCTGGCCTTCAACAAAATTGGCATGATTGAAACCAGTTCGGTGCTGGCTGGATTTACCTTTACCGTGGTCAGCGCCCATTTCTGGCCGCTCGCGCTGACGGCCATTCTTGGGTATCTGGTGAATAGTACGCTACGTACGCTGCTGTTCGGCTATTTTGGCCGCCGGATTTACCGACCCGGGCTGCATTTTTCGCTGGCATCCGTTTCGTCGAACCTGCGTTTTGGCGCATGGCTGACGGCAGACAGCATCATCAATTACATCAATACCAACCTTTCCACGCTGGTTTTAGCTCGCACGTTGGGAGCTGGCGTGGCGGGCGGATTCAATCTCGCCTGGAACGTGGCGGTTGTCCCGCCGATCAAACTGAACCCGATTATCACCCGCGTGCTGTTTCCGGCGTTTGCCAAAATCCAGGACGACAGCGAAAAACTACGAGTGAATTTTTACAAGTTGCTGTCAGTGGTTGGGATTATCAACTTCCCGGCGCTACTGGGACTGATGGTGGTGTCGAATAACGTGGTGCCGCTGGTATTCGGCGATAAGTGGAACGGCATTATTCCGGTCCTGCAACTATTGTGCATTGTGGGTTTGCTGCGATCCGTGGGGAATCCAATAGGATCGCTTTTGATGGCGAAAGCCCGGGTCGATATCAGCTTCAAATTCAATGTGTTCAAAACCTTTCTGTTTATTCCTGCCATTTTCATTGGCGGTCATCTGGCGGGGGCGATTGGCGTGACGCTGGGCTTTCTGTTGGTCCAGGTGATTAACACGATCCTCAGCTACTTCGTGATGATCAAACCTGTTCTTGGCTCCAGCTACCGTCAGTACATGCTCAGCCTGTGGCTGCCGTTGTATCTCTCCTTACCAACCCTTGTGGTGAGCTATGCGTTGGGCTTAACCCTGCGTAACCTGGTGCCATTAAGCGCGCTGCTGGGGATCCAGATAGCGGCAGGAGCACTGGTGTTTGCGCTAATGATTGTGCTGTCGCGCCATCCGCTGGTGGTGGAAATAAAACGCCAACTCTGTCGCAGTGAAAAAATGAAAACCTTGCTCCGTGCGGGATAAGACAACGTTTTAAGAGGTCATAATGAAATTACTAATTTTAGGCAACCATACCTGCGGGAACCGAGGGGATAGCGCGATCCTGCGCGGTTTGCTGGATGCCATTAACGCGTTGCGTCCCGAGACCGAAGTGGATGTGATGAGCCGTTACCCGGTGAGCTCTTCGTGGTTGCTAAACCGCCCGGTGATGGGCGACCCGCTGTATTTGCAGATGAAGCAACATAACAACGCAGCAGGGGTTATGGGGCGCGTGAAGAAAGTGCTGCGTCGTCGCTATCAGCATCAGGTACTGCTCTCGCGTGTTACCGATTCCGGTAATCTGCGCAATATCGCTATCGCTCAGGGCTTTACCGATTTTGTCCGTCTGCTGTCGCGCTATGACGCCATCATCCAGGTCGGCGGATCGTTCTTTGTCGATCTGTATGGCGTGCCGCAGTTTGAACATGCCCTGTGTTCGTTTATGGCGAAAAAACCGCTGTACATGATTGGTCACAGCGTGGGGCCATTCCAGGATGAGCAGTTTAATCAACTGGCGAACTACGTGTTTGGTCACTGTAATGCGCTGATTTTACGTGAATCCGTCAGTCTGGATCTGATGAAGCGCAGCGCAATTACCACGGATAAAGTCGAAACTGGCGTGGATACGGCCTGGCTGGTTGACAACCATCATGAGGATTTTGAACCAGGTTATGCGGTACAGCACTGGTTAGACATGGCGGCTAAACAGAAGACCGTTGCCATTACATTGCGTGAGCTGGCTCCTTTTGATAAGCGTCTGGGGACAACGCAGCAGGCCTATGAGCAAGCCTTTTCCGGGGTGGTGAACCGCATCCTCGACGAAGGTTACCAGGTGATAGCGCTGTCAACTTGCACCGGTATTGATAGTTACAACAAAGATGACCGCATGGTGGCGTTAAACCTGCGCCAGTATGTTAACGATCCGGCCCGATATCACGTGGTGATGGATGAACTTAACGATCTGGAGATGGGGAAGATTCTGGGCGCCTGCGATCTGACGGTGGGGACTCGCTTGCATTCTGCCATCATCTCGATGAATTTTATGACGCCTGCCATCGCCATTAACTACGAGCACAAATCGGCCGGGATCATGCAACAACTGGGGTTACCGGAGATGGCTGTTGATATTCGTCATCTTCTCGATGGCGGTCTCGAAGGGAAGGTTGCCGATACTCTCGGACAGTTACCTGAGCTGCGCATACGTCTCGGCGACGCGGTTATGCGCGAACGCGAACGTGGGGTACGTATGGTGCAGTCGGTTTTAACGCGTATTGAGGGGGATAAATGAAGATTGGTTTTTTCCTGCTTAAATTTCCGCTCTCCTCCGAGACATTTGTACTCAATCAGATAACCGCATTTATCGATATGGGCTACGACGTGGAGATTGTCGCTTTGCAGAAGGGCGATCTTGAAAATACTCATGCCTCCTTTAATACCTACCGTCTGGGTGAAAAAACTCGCTGGTTGCTGAATGAACCGGAAAGCAAACTGGCGAAACTGAAATATAGGGCAGCGGCGGCTCTGCACGGTATTACCCGCGCAGCGACCTGGAAAGCGCTCAATGTTGCACGCTATGGCGATGAGGCGCGCAATCTGATTTTGGCAGCTATTTGCGGCGGGAATCCGCAAGCGTTTGAGGCGGATGTCTTTATTGCTCATTTTGGGCCCGCAGGCGTAACGGCCGCCAAGCTGCGTGAGCTTGGGATGATCCGCGGAAAAATCGCCACGGTATTTCATGGGGTTGATGTTTCGCACCGGGGCGTTTTGGCCCGCTATACCCCCGAGTATCAGCAGCTGTTTCAACGCGGTGATTTAATGTTGCCCATCAGCAATCTCTGGGCCGGACGTTTAAAAAACATGGGATGCCCGCCGCAAAAAATTGCCGTCTCGCGTATGGGAATCGATATGACACGCTTTACGCCACGCCAGTTGAAATCGCCAACTACACCGCTGGAGATTATCTCTGTTGCCCGGTTAACCGAGAAAAAAGGACTGCACCTCGCCATCGAAGCTTGTCGTCAGTTAAAAGAGCAGGGCGTTTCATTTCGTTATCGAATTCTGGGTATCGGCCCTTGGGAGCGTCGTTTACGTACGCTGATCGAGCAATATCAACTCGATGACGTTATTGAGATGCCCGGCTTTAAGCCCAGTCATCAGGTAAAGGAGATGCTTGAACAGGCGGATGTATTTTTGCTGCCTTCGATCACCGGAAGAGACGGCGATATGGAAGGGATCCCGGTGGCACTGATGGAGGCAATGGCGGTGGGTATTCCGGTGATTTCCACCGTTCACAGCGGGATCCCGGAGCTGGTCGAGTCGGGTAAATCAGGCTGGCTGGCACCGGAAAACGACGCGCAGGCACTGGCAGAGCGTTTAGCGGCATTTAGCCTGCTCGACAGTGAGCAGGTACAGTCGATTGTTCAGTGTGCGCGTGAAAAAATTGAAAATGAATTTAATCAGTTAGCTATCAATAAACAGTTAGCCAGTCTGCTGCAAACGATGTAAATCGAGGTTGTATGTCAGAGAACAAACTCTCACGCCGAACTTTTCTGACGGCGGGCTCTGCGCTTGTCATGCTGCATTCTCCCGTTGTTCGCGCGCTTGAATCATCGGGCAGCGTCAACATTCAGGATTACAACCCACAGGATTGGGTGGCCTCTTTCAGGCAGGCGTTCAAAGAAGGGCAAATGGTCGTCGTACCAAAAGGCCTGGAATGTAAGGATCTCAATACTGCTATTGTTATTCCGCCAGGCAAAACGCTCTTCATACAAGGGCGAATAAGTGGCAATGGTCGTGGGCGCTTTATTCTGCAGGATGGATGCAACGTTGTGGGCGAGCAGGGCGGGAGCCTGAAGAACGTTACCCTGGATGTGCGTGGTTCGGACTGTGTAATAAAAAGGATTGCCATGAGCGGTTTCGGTCCGGTGACGCAAATCTATATCGGCGGTAAAACTTCAAGGCTGATGCGTAATCTGATTATCGATGATATTACTGTCACACGCGCTAACTATGGGATTTTGCGTCAGGGTTTTCATAACCGAATGGATGGCGTAAAGATTACAAACTGCCGTTTTAGCGATCTACAGGGAGATGCCATTGAGTGGAATGTGGCTATCAACGACAGCAACATCCTCATTTCTGACCATGTCATTGAACGTATTAACTGTACCAATGGCAATGTGAACTGGGGCATCGGTATCGGGCTGGCGGGCAGTACCTATGACAATAGCTATCCCGATGAACTGGCGGTAAAAAACTTCGTGGTGGCGAACATCACCGGTACCGACTGTCGGCAGTTAGTTCATGTGGAGAACGGCAAGCATTTTATCATTCGTAATATTACCGCGCGAAATATCACCCCGGATTTCAGTAAGAAAGCTGGCATTGATAATGCGACGGTTGCTATTTATGGATGTGATAACTTCGTGATCGATAATATCAATATGGAGAACAGCGCAGGTATGCTCATTGGTTATGGCGTTATCAAAGGTCGATATTTATCCATTCCACAAAACTTTAAGCTAAATAATATCCATCTCGATAACACCAAACGTGAATACAAATTACGCGGAATTCAGATCTCCTCTGGTAATGCAACGTCATTCGTGGCCATCACCAACGTGGAGATGAAGCGTGCTACGCTTGAGTTGCACAACCAACCGCAGCACCTTTTTTTACGTAACATCAGGGTGATGCAGCAATCGGCTACGGGTCCCGCACTTAAGATGCACTTCGATCTGCGCCAGGACGTACGCGGTAAGTTTATGGCCAGGCAGGACACATTACTCTCACTGGCCAACGTACATGCAGTAAACGAAGCTGGGCAAAGTTCAGTTGACATCGACCGTATAAACCATCAGGTAGTGAATGTAGAAGCGGTGAATTTTCGACTACCGGGGCAGGGGAGGTAACTTTGCGACCATTCCTGGCTCAAGTCGCACATACTTGAGCTTAAGATTACTGCATTCTACAGATAAGCGGCGTAACATACGCGGCAACTGTACAATGTAATTCATACTGGCTAAAACAAGCTAAAAAGCTATAATTCAGCAACTAATGAATAGGTGAATGACTTAATGATTAATTTGAAAGCAGTTATTCCGGTAGCGGGTCTGGGGATGCACATGTTGCCAGCCACTAAGGCAATCCCTAAAGAGATGCTGCCGATCGTAGACAAGCCGATGATTCAATACATTGTCGACGAAATTGTAGCTGCAGGTATCAAAGAAATCGTTCTGGTAACTCATGCGTCTAAGAACGCGGTTGAGAACCACTTCGACACCTCTTACGAACTCGAATCGTTGCTTGAGCAGCGTGTTAAGCGCCAGTTATTAGCCGAGGTGCAGTCTATCTGTCCACCGGGCGTGACTATCATGAACGTCCGTCAGGCTCAATTACTGGGTCTGGGTCACTCCATTCTTTGTGCTCGCCCTATCATTGGTGATAACCCGTTCGTCGTGGTATTACCTGACGTTGTTCTGGATACCGCGAGTGCGGATCCGCTGCGCTACAACCTCGCTGCTATGGTTGCTCGTTTTAATGAAACCGGGCGCAGTCAGGTGCTGGCTAAGCGTATGGAGGGCGATCTGTCTGAATACTCTGTTATTCAAACCAAAGAGGCTTTGGATAACGAAGGTAAAGTCAGCCGTATCGTTGAATTCATTGAAAAACCTGATCAACCGCAGACGCTGGATTCCGATCTGATGGCTGTAGGCCGCTACGTACTTTCTGCTGATATCTGGGCAGAACTGGAAAAAACTGAACCAGGTGCCTGGGGACGTATTCAACTGACTGATGCCATTGCAGAGTTGGCTAAAAAACAGTCTGTTGATGCCATGCTGATGACCGGTGACAGCTACGATTGCGGTAAAAAAATGGGTTACATGCAGGCGTTTGTGAAGTACGGGCTGCGCAACCTTAAAGAAGGCGCGAAGTTCCGTAAGAGCATTGAGAAGCTTCTTAGCGAGTAGATATTTACAAGCTTTTGTTACGGAAAGCCAGAAAAAATAGCGGCAGCTAACATCCCTGTGTCTATGCTTTATGCTGTGGGGTGTTACTGTCGCTTTTTATTTTAAAAACAATGGATAACAAGAAGTTAACCTACTAAGTTTAATCTTCTTTTGATTGGATTTTTCCTTGTTTCCGACTGCATTTGGTAAGACAATTAGCGTTTGAATTTAGCGTGCTTTGCGAAAGCTGGCGGGGCTGGTTACATCTTTATCCATCAAGTGGTGCTCTGGTTGCTGTAAGGCCAGGGGCGGTAGCGTGCGTAAATACCCAGACGCAGGCATTGTATACCAGCATTTAAATAGTAGTCATATAAACGATATTCGGAATTAAAACGTGAAAATACTTGTTACTGGTGGGGCGGGTTTCATTGGATCTGCAGTAGTTCGTCATATTATTAAAGATACTCAGGATACTGTTATTAATGTCGATAAACTAACCTATGCCGGTAACCTTGAGTCCCTTTCTGAAGTCAGCGAAAGTCATCGCTATCACTTCGAGCATGCGGATATCTGTGATAAAGCGGCAATGGAGCGCATTTTTGCCACTCATCAACCAGATGCGGTGATGCATCTGGCGGCAGAAAGTCATGTTGATCGCTCTATAACGGGGCCGGCAGCGTTTATTGAAACGAATATCGTCGGTACTTATGTGTTACTGGAAGCCGCTCGTAGTTACTGGAACACCCTGGATGCGGATAAGAAAGCGGCGTTCCGTTTCCATCATATCTCTACGGATGAAGTATACGGCGACCTGCCACACCCAGACGAAGTATCTGCCGGTAGCGTGTTGCCTCTGTTTACGGAAAAGACAGCATATGCGCCGAGTAGCCCGTATTCTGCTTCTAAGGCATCCAGCGATCACCTGGTTCGTGCATGGTTACGTACCTATGGTTTCCCAACAATTGTCACCAACTGCTCCAATAACTACGGGCCATATCATTTCCCTGAAAAGCTGATCCCGCTGGTGATTCTTAATGCGCTGGAAGGTAAGGCATTGCCAATCTATGGTAAAGGCGATCAGATTCGCGACTGGCTCTATGTTGAAGATCATGCCCGAGCACTGTATACCGTGGTGACCCAGGGTGTAGTCGGTGAAACCTACAATATCGGTGGGCATAACGAGAAGAAAAACCTGGATGTAGTACATACTATTTGCGAACTGCTCGATGAGATTGTGCCTAAAGAAGGGTCTTACCGCGATCAACTGACCTACGTCACAGACCGCCCTGGACACGATCGTCGTTATGCAATTGATGCAGCAAAAATCAGCGATGAGCTGGGCTGGAAACCGCAGGAAACATTCGAAAGCGGTATCCGTAAAACGGTGGAGTGGTATTTGAATAATACCCAGTGGGTTGAGAATGTGAAGAGTGGCGCTTATAAAACCTGGATTGAACAGAATTACGGAGAGCGTCAGTAATGAATATTCTCCTCTTTGGCAAAAATGGACAGGTGGGTTGGGAACTTCAACGCGCATTAGCACCTCTTGGAAAAATTATTGCGCTTGATGTCCACTCGAAAGATTATTGCGGCGATTTCAGTAACCCAGAGGGCGTTGCGGAAACCGTACGTCGAATCCGCCCAGATGTGATCGTGAATGCGGCTGCGCACACGGCAGTAGATAAAGCTGAGTCAGAAGTTGAGTTTGCAACACTGCTCAATGCGCGAAGTGTCGAAGCTATCGCCAAAGCTGCTTCAGAAACAGGGGCATGGGTCGTGCATTATTCGACTGATTATGTCTTTCCTGGTACTGGGGAAACTCCATGGCGTGAAGATGATGCTACTGCACCGTTGAATGTTTATGGTGAAACAAAATTGGCGGGTGAGAAAGCGCTTCAGGATAATTGTGTCCGGCATTTAATTTTCCGCACCAGTTGGGTTTACGCGGGTAAAGGTAATAACTTTGCAAAAACCATGCTACGTTTCGCAAAAGAGCGCGAAGAAATGTCGGTGATTAACGATCAGTATGGTGCGCCCACAGGAGCTGAATTGCTAGCGGACTGTACGGCTCATGCAATACGTGTAGCGCTTAAACAACCTGAGGTTGCAGGACTGTATCACTTGGTGGCTAGTGGCACGACCACATGGCATGACTATGCAGCACTGGTATTCGATGAAGCACGTAAAGCGGGAATAAAACTGGCTATTAACAAGCTCAATGCCGTTCCTACCAGTGCATATCCTACCCCTGCGCGACGACCAAATAACTCTCGGCTAAACACTGATAAATTCCAGAACAAATTTGATCTGGTATTACCCGAGTGGGAGAGTGGTGTAAGACGTATGCTGGCTGAATTATTTACAACTACGACAGCTTAAAATTATTTTAAATGCCCTTTAATGGGCATTTTGACATATAAAGAGATCATGAAATGAAAACGCGTAAAGGCATTATATTAGCTGGTGGCTCTGGAACACGTCTTTATCCGGTGACAATGGCTGTTAGTAAACAATTGCTTCCGATCTATGATAAACCAATGATCTATTATCCGCTGTCCACGCTGATGTTAGCTGGGATTCGTGACATTCTGATTATTAGTACTCCACAGGATACCCCTCGATTTGAGCAGTTACTGGGTGACGGTAGTCAGTGGGGACTAAATCTGCAATATAAAGTACAACCGACGCCGGATGGCCTTGCTCAGGCATTTATTATTGGTGAAGAGTTTATCGGTAATGATGATTGTGCTTTAGTGCTTGGCGACAATATTTTTTACGGCCATGATCTTCCTAGATTAATGGAAACAGCCGTAAATAAAGAAAGTGGCGCAACTGTATTTGCCTATCATGTAAACGACCCTGAACGTTACGGTGTTGTAGAGTTCGACAAGGATGGCACAGCGATTAGCCTGGAAGAAAAACCACTTGAGCCAAAAAGTAATTATGCGGTGACAGGGCTGTATTTCTATGACAACGATGTTGTTGAAATGGCAAAGAACTTAAAACCTTCAGCACGTGGCGAGTTGGAAATTACAGACATTAACCGAATTTACATGGAGCAGGGGCGGTTATCTGTTGCAATGATGGGACGTGGCTATGCATGGCTGGATACAGGTACTCATCAGAGCTTAATCGAAGCAAGTAACTTTATTGCGACAATTGAAGAGCGTCAGGGATTGAAAGTTTCTTGTCCGGAAGAAATCGCATATCGCAAAGGGTTTATTGATGCAGAGAAAATAGCTCAATTGGCTAAACCTTTAGCGAAAAATAATTATGGGAAATATCTTTTAAAGATGATTGAGAATAAATAATAATCTATTTTAGCATTTTCATAATTATGTGTTACATAAATCTTCGGGATAGGCTTCATTAGTTCTTTGTGTTTTACGAATATTAGACATAATTTTATATGAAACTTTTAATGTTAGGCTAAATGCTCGAAAAAATGCTATGTAAATACTTCAAGATGATTGGAAGTGACAGTAGCATGATAAAATATAGGGAAAAGAAATAGTTTAAGTTGATTAAATTATCAAGTTGACATATTAACGCAGACAATGCTTATATTGGCATGTTTTTTTAGATAAAATTTTCTCGAATGAGTTAACTTTAAGTGTTGTTTATTTGCTAAGATCCGAAATGACCTTGGTAAGGCATTAGTAGATAGCTCCGTAAAATATCGAGAAAATGACTTTATGTATTGCTAGAATAAAGTAGAGGAACTGATGAATATAATTAACACTCCACTTAGTGGCGTTATGGTTATTGAACCTCGAGTATTCCATGATGAGAGGGGATATTTCTTTGAAAGTTATAATGATAAAGAATTCAAAAAATATATAAGCTCAGACGTTAGTTTTAAGCAAGATAATCAGTCCAAATCTAGTAAAGGTGTCTTACGAGGTTTACACTATCAGGAAGCTCCGTTTGAGCAAGGGAAGCTCGTCAGGTGTGTGAGTGGGGAAGTATTTGATGTAGCTGTTGACATACGTACAGAATCACCTACTTATGGCGAGTGGTTCGGTGTGGTGCTATCAGGAGAGAATAATAAGCAGCTTTGGATCCCTCCTGGATTTGCTCATGGTTTTCTTACTCTTAGCGAGCATGCCGAATTTCTATATAAGACTACAGAGTATTACTCACCGGATCATGAACGTTGTATTAAATGGGATGATGTAGATTTAAAAATAGAATGGCCTTCCATGGATTATATCATTTCAGAAAAAGATCAGCGCGGCTCAACTTTTTCTTCATTAAATACTAAGGAAGGAGTATGAAAATAAATCTTATCCCACTTCAGAAACATGGTGATGATCGCGGTTCATTAGTCGCTTTAGAAGAAGAAAATAATATACCATTTAGTATTAAAAGAGTTTACTACATTTTTGATACCAAAGAAGGTGTTCGTAGGGGCTTTCACGCTCACAAAGAATTAAAGCAAGTTGCAATTGCAGTCAAGGGGTCCTGTCGTTTTCTGTTGGATGATGGTACAGAGCGCATAGAGGTTGTGCTTGATAATCCAGCTCAAGGTCTTCTTATTGAATCGTACATATGGCGTGAAATGTATGATTTTTCGAGTGATTGTGTCCTTATGATATTAGCCAACAGTCATTATGATGAGAAAGATTACATTCGTGATTATGATGATTTTTTAAAGAAAGCAAATTAAATACGACAGGTTAATTATGATTAATTTTCTAAATTTGAAAGAAGTAAATGCCAGGTACAATGAAGAACTCAAAAATGCTTGTTCGAAGGTAATCGATTCAGGTTGGTACATTATGGGCGAGGAGTTACAAAAATTTGAAAGAAATTTTTCTGATTACTGTGGCGTTAAGCATGTAATAGGCGTTGCGAATGGATTGGATGCACTAATTTTAATATTTCGAGCCCTGAAGGAGATGGGTAAAATAAATGATGGCGATGAGGTTATTGTACAGGCTAATACATACATCGCATCTATTCTTGCGATAACTGCAAATAATTTGAAACCTGTACTTGTCGAGCCAGACCCCAGTACTTACAATCTTTCACCTCAGAATGTTAGGTTAGCAATAACAAATAAGACTAAGCTTATTTTACCAGTGCATTTATATGGTCAGTTATCTCCAATGCCTGAGATTATGGAAATCGCAGATGAATTCAATTTGCTTGTAGTCGAGGATAGCGCTCAATCACATGGTGCAAATATTAATGGCAAAATGTCGGGTAATTGGGGGATTGCATCAGGATTTAGTTTTTATCCGGGAAAGAATCTTGGTGCATTGGGGGATGCAGGGGCAATTACAACCAATGATGATCAATTAGCTGATGTGCTTTATGCCTTGAGAAACTATGGCTCACAAAAAAAATATGAAAATATATATGCAGGCGTTAATAGTCGTCTAGATGAAATCCAAGCTGCAATGTTAACTGTAAAATTAAAATATCTTCCCCAAGAAACTCTTCGCAGACAAGAGATAGCAAATCTTTATATTAAAGGTATTAGTAATCCTTTAATCCATCTTCCTGCTGTTACAATTGACTCAGCACATGTATGGCATCTATTTGTTGTAAAATGTGAATACAGAGATTTGTTACAGTCCTGGTTAGCAAAAAATAATATCCAGTCTTTAATTCATTATCCTATCCCGCCACATAAACAGAAGGCCTATGAGTGGATGAATGATATTGATTTACCAACAACTGAAAGCCTTCACAATATGGTATTGTCAATACCGCTGGATCCAACAATGTCCAATCTTGATGTGGAAAAAGTAATTGAAGCCTTGAATGAATTTTCTGTATGAAGAAATTGCTAAAGGTTACAGCTATGACTGGTTCATTAACATTAGTCAAAATGTTAATGGGTTTCATAATTGCTAAAGTAGTTGCGATCTATACTGGCCCATCAGGAATGGCCATGCTGGGGCAAATTCAAAGTGTGGTTACCAGTCTTAATGGTCTGGTAAATGCCCCAACGAGTAATGGCATTATCAAGTATACAGCTGAATTTTCACCTAAGGGCACAGAAGCATGTGCCCCATGGTGGAGAGCCGCAGTACACTGGGCTCTGGTTATAAGCATACTTGCGATTGCCATTACCATTAGTTTTTCAACGATGCTATCGGGATGGTTATTTGACAATACTGAGTATGCCTGGTTGCTTATTCTTTGTGCTTGCTCATTGCCTTTAGTGACCTTAGGTACATTGCTAACATCAATCATCAATGGAAAACAGCAATATCGACAATATATAAAGGTAGGTATGTTTTCGACACTGGTTACTGCAGGTGTCATGGTTTACATGGTTATTAGATATGGTATTCAGGGAGCATTAGTCGCTGCGGCTCTTCAGAATGCCATTGTGGGTATTGCTATGTTGGCGTTAAACTTCAGGCAACCATGGTTTAACTTTAATAATTTTTGGGGAAGAGTAGAGCGAAAATACTTGTCCGGCTTGGGAAATTATATTCTCATGGCAGTAACAACTGCTTTAACTGTACCTATATCATTCATTTTTGTGCGTAACGAAATTATTGCAAATACAAGTTGGGTTGATGCAGGACAATGGCAGGCTGTATGGCGTATTTCAGAAACATATCTTTCAGTATTGACCATCGCGCTTGGAACTTATTATTTGCCTAAACTGGCTACCTTGACTTCACGAAGCGAAATGCAGATGGAAATTATTAATACTTTGAAGGTCGTAATTCCGTTTGCGATATTGAGTGCTGGTGCTGTATTTTTTTTTCGTGATTTAGTTATTAAGATTCTTTTCACCGATGAGTTCAAAGGTGCAAGGGATTTGTTTTTAGTTCAACTTTGTGGAGATGTCGTAAAAATTATAAGTTGGGTTATTGCATATCCAATGCTTTCTAATGCTAAAACAAAGCTATATATCTTTTCGGAAATTTTTTTCTCTTTAACATTAGTTTTATTTACTCAATATTTTGTGAGACAACTCGGTGTGCAAGGGGCTAATTACGCATATTTGACAAACTATTCACTATATTTGATTGTGATGATGTTTATGTTTGTTTTTTCTAAAAACTTTCTTTGTAAAAACTAGAATATGAATAAAAATCTCTTGTTAACAAAAGTAAATGAGTATATTTTTGATGATAAAGAGTTAAATCTGTCTATTAAAAATGCTCAGAAAATCGGTTCATTGCTGTGGTTTAACAATGTTGGAATTTATGGTTTAGCTGATATTGAGAGTGAATTGTGTGATTTATGCTATAACTCTAAAAAATGGCATGAAACCATAGGCTGTAGCCCCAACGAATTGTTTGTTGTCAGTGAACCTTACCTAACCGGTGGGCACACTCGACTAATGGAGAGATTATCTCAATACTGCGAAAACAAACCTGATTTACTGATAACCAGAATGCCACATAATACAGACGTGGTAGCGAGAATGGAGACTTTTTTTAATAAAATCACAGGTATATATGTGTCAAAAAACAATTATTTGATGCATGTTTATCGGTTGGTTGAAAAAATACAACATTACAATAAAGTTGTACTAAATATACATCCTGATGATATCAGTGCGGTTATTTCATGTGGTATTGCAAAGAAAAATAATCCAAAGTTGAAAGTGTTTTTCGTGAATCACGCAGATCATACTTTTTCTTTTGGGCAAACTATTGCTGATCTTTGGTTTGAGCTCAGCGAATTTGGTAGGCGGATTGATGTCTTAAGGAATTTAAAAACGGAAAAATCGTTTCTAGGTATCCCACTTGATATTGCAATTATTGATAACGAAAAACATCTTCAGACATCTGGGATTTCAAATGGTGATTTGTTAGTAACTGCTGCCGCTGGCTTTAAGTATAAACCTATTAGAAATGAGACTATAACAAAAATAATTCACCCTATACTTGATAAATATAGTAAATCTAAAATTTATGTCATAGGTGTTAGTAAATATAGAGACTATTGGTGGTGGGCAACAAAACTCAAATATAGAAGTCGAATCGTACTTCACTCAACTCTTAGTTATGAAGAGTATCTATCCCTAACTAACTCAGCGAAGGGATATATCGATAGTCATCCTTTGCCTGGTGGTTCGGCTTTCGCCGAACAGTTTTTTAAAGGGAAATTTTGCATTGGTTTACATAGTCCAGTTCAGGGTTATACACCGATTGAAGTATTTAAAATGAGAAAATTCACGGGGTTTCATAAATCTGATAATAGAGAATTTAGACGTGTTCTGGATATGGCTATTGAGGTTCATTCAAGCGATAAAGTTAAAGAGCGTTTTCTCTTGGCATTAGATGGTACTATTTGCAAAAAAAATCTTTGTCAGAGTTTTATAAAATGGAGTGGAGATGAACATTTTCTAGAAAATAAGCACATTGCTAATATTCCCAACCATTTAACTTTATTTGATGCTCCCTATGGTATATTGCTGAGATTTTCGACTTCGTGGGCAATGGTAAAATTCATTACAGCAAAAATTGTTAATCAAGTAAAGTTCTTAGTAGGTCATTGAGAAAAAATATAAAAGGGTGGTGTTGTCTTTATTGCACTATTGTAAATATATTTACGGTAAATTAAATGATATTAAAACTACTTGTTGTCATATACAATAAAAAGCTAGAAGTTAATGTTGCAGTCAATAGTGTGAAAGAGTCACAGAGAACATTTGAGAATTTTGACGTTATTGTATGGGATAATAGCGATGATGAGAAGATACTAGAACAAAATCAAAATTATGCGACTAATAACAACATCACCTATCGCACAGAAAAAAAGAACTGTCCGTTAAGCTATGTTTATAATAAGATTATTAATGAAAATAAATTAGATTTTATTATTATATCAGATGATGATACTGTATATAATAGAGTTTACTTCGCTGAGTTGGAGCAAGAACTTCAAAGGGATTATTTAGTTCATATCCCTCAGATATATGTTAATGGGGCACTGAAGAGCCCTGCAAGGATGGGTATTGTTGTTGGTAAGCATCTTAACTCCATAAACCCTGGATTGCATCCGAAACTATTGGCTATTACTAGTGGAATGGTTATAAATCGAAAGCTTTGTGATATATTCAGTCCATTGTTTGATGAGTCGCTTAATTTATATGGTATTGATACTGATTTTTTTATTAACTTATCCAAGCTAAATATCCCAGTAAATGTGCTTAATACTAAACTTGAGCATGATATGTCAATGTATGATGATGGCATTGTATTAAGTAAAAGAGAAAAACTTAGTAATTTTAGATATGTTAATAGCAAAAAAGCAACGATTTATATAAACTTTAAACGTTCTATAATCCATGGTTATTTAGCTAAGGTTTATTATTTTTTGTACGAACGTTTAAAAGCTTAGCATTGAGATTGAGAAAATAATATATGCTAGTAATACAAATATTCGATGTGGTTTTCTTTTTAATCATATTAATTACTTTGTTACTGAGTGGTCTCAAGCGAGACACTACCCTGTTTTTTGTTCTGTTAACATGTTTATATGGCTACTATGATTGGATCTATTTATTAGCAAAAGACTATGTTAATCATAGTATTGTTCTTATATCTGGATATGCAAAAGAGATAGCAGTGTATTTATTGTGTATGATTTATATGGGAAGATTATTCTTGAATCATAATAAATATCAACAAGTCCTGCTGACGCTTTCCATTCTGATAGTTATCTCTGTATTAGGCATAATGAATAATGGGTTAAGCAATTATTTTATTGGTTTTAATTCATATGTGCCGATGTTACTTCTTCTCATCGCAATTTGTCAGACGGATGCTTTTGTTAATAAAAAAAACTATATTAATGCTTGTTTTATATTGATTGTTCTGCCAAACGCTATATTCGCATTATATCAATATTATAATTATCATATGATAAAGGATTTTTGGTTCTATGATTCATTCATGAATATGGATTTAGCGTTGAATGAGTGGGACTATTTTCGTGAAGGCTTTGTAAGACCGTTTGGATTTTTTAGTAATACCCTATCTTTGGCTTTTTTTTGTTTCTTCATTTTCGTTGGTTCTAGCGTTTATTCTAAAAATTCCAAAATACTAGTGATGTTGATTTCCCTTATCCCTGCACTACTATCAGGAACCCGGACCATCTTCCTTGTTGCTGTATTATTCTTCTGTTTGCTTTTTTTATACAAAATCAGAATGCATTATAAATTAAAAACTTATAGTTACATACTGCTCGTTTTGATCGGTTTTATTGGGACATTATTTGTCATTGTTAATTTAAGCGGCGACTTATCATCATTAGGTAGAGTAACCCAATGGACAGATGTTTTAACTGATCTTAAAAGTAATCCACTTGGTCATGGAGTTGGCTTTGCCGGGGTTGGTTTAGAAAAATGGCCTGATTCAAATGTTATTGCGTATATATATATGGCTGGCTATATTGGTCTTGTTATTGCACTATATTTTCTCATCAAGATTTCTGCGGTGCTTTCAAAAGATGGAAATCAATCATATATATTTTTGTTACTGATACTGTATGTTGCGCTTTTTCAAAATGTCAGTGCTGTTATCATGTTGCCAATAATAGCAATGTCGGTTAAAAGTAGGGTAGATAATATAGAACGGTGTAAATAATGCGTACATTTTTGAGATCTTTAGCGTATAACGATGAGTCATATAATTTTCGAGTATTATATCGAATTTTAATGATGTTTTCTCGAGCATTCATGAAAACATTTTGCCGCAGAGGTCGCTATTCATATCCTTTATTTTTCCATTCCAGAGTGAAAATTATTGGTGATAGAAAAAAACTATCAATTGGTAAAATGACAAAGATAGAGGAGAATGTCATAATCCAGTGTGACTGTACTAAAGGGATCAATATTGGTGAGAAATGCACTATTGGTTCTGGAACTAGTATTCGTCCTTCTGGCTATTATGGAGGAATGAAGGGAGAAGGGCTTTGGGTTGGTAATCGAAGTGCTATAGGGATTAACTCATTTATTGGTTGCTCTGGGTATATTCATATTGGGGATGATGTTATTATTGGCCCTCATCTAACAATTATCGGTGAAAATCATATTTTCACCGATAAAACCCGTAATATTAAAGAACAAGGAGTTGTAAGAGGTAATGTAACGATTGAAGATAATGTTTGGATCGGCTGCAACGTTACGATTCTAAGTAATGTCACAATTGGTACGGGTTCTGTTGTTGCTGCAGGAGCCGTCGTTCATAAGTCTTTTCCTCCATTTTCTTTAATTGGCGGAGTGCCAGCAAAACTGATTAGAGATCGCTAATGGCTCAATGTATAGAAAATCCTGTTCTTTACTATTTTGTTCACTTGTACAATGACTTCAGTGGTAGCCCTCGAGTATTGAGGGAGATGATCAGCACTGTTTCCTCTGAAAAACACTTGATTACCAGCGATGGCGAAGGTGTGCTATCAGATATTGATGGTGTGGAATATCATCAATTTCGTTATATACCGAACAGCAATAAATTTGTTAAGCTTTACCAGTTTGTAGTTGCAAATATTATCATTTTTCATATGCTTTATCGCCTCTTAAAGGCTAATAAAGCTCAGGAACAACATGTGATAGTAAATACAATGCTGCCATTTGGGGCAATGTTTGCTGCGCGAATAATGAAAGTCAGAACAACAGTATATATTCATGAAACATCTATAAAACCGATATTACTTAAAAAGTTCCTTCGTTTTTGTATCAATAAATGTGCTAGCGAAACTATTTTTGTTTCAAACTATCTTTTTGAAACAGAAAAATTAGAAAATATTACTAATCAATATGTGATCTATAATCCACTAAGCAACTCACTTATTACTCCTATAGATGAATTGGATATTGATGCGAAATACCATGGGCGCAATGTATTGTTTTTGTCCTCTCTCGTTCCCTATAAAGGATTAGATGATTTCCTTGCAATTGCAAAAATGGCAATTGTTAAGAGTCAAGATATTAATTTTCATATGGTTTTGAATTGTTCTGTAACACAGTTCAACTCTTTTTTGAAAGAGAGGGAGATACCGCGAAATGTGACTATGTATAATCGACCAAAAAATTTAAGGGGACTATATCAAATGTCGTCTTTTGTATTAAATTTATCTACACCTGAGTGGATAGAAACGTTTGGGTTAACATTGGTAGAGGGGATGGCCAACGGCGCGATCCCAATTGGTCCCGTTACAGGTGGCCCTGCAGAAATTATTAAATCAGCATTTGGTTATACTATATCTCATGATAGACATGACGAAATTCTTAATAAAATAATTACTTTACTTAATGATCGTGAAAATTTTTATGCGTTTTCTCGTAATGCTCGGGATGCGAGTGAAAGGTACTTTTTTGAGCAGTACCGGGAAAATTTACAGTGCATTTTAAAATAAAATAGGAAGAGTACTTTTACTCATGAAGAAAACAGTGTCAGTAGTTGGCGCAGCTGGAATTCCGGCATGTTATGGTGGATTTGAAACATTAGTGGAAAATCTTACTAAACATGCTTCTCCTGAATGCAATTATGTTGTTTACTGTTCTTCGCCATTATACGAAGTTCAAAAGAAAACTTATAATAATGCATCATTAAAATATGTTAACCTGCGCGCAAATGGCTTGCAAAGCATTCCATATGATATTATTTCTTTATTCAAGGCGCGTAAATCAGATGTAATATTAATCTTGGGTGTTTCTGGCTGTACGATTTTACCAATACTGAAATTTTTTACAAAAGCAAAAATTATAACTAACATTGACGGGATGGAGTGGAAACGAAATAAATGGTCAACCAATGTAAAAAGATTCTTGAAGTTATCTGAATGGTTTGCAGTAAAATTTTCAGATGTTGTTATTGCTGATAACATGCAAATTACTAAATATGTTAAACAATGTTATGGCGTTGAGGCAAAAACAATAGCCTATGGGGGAGATCATGTACTTTGTGTAGAAACGACAAATTATAACGATACTCCTTCGACTGATGAATATTACTTATCTTTGTGTCGGATTGAACCAGAAAATAATATTGATATGATACTTGAAGCATTTTCTGGTTCAAATAAGAGACTCAAGTTTATCGGTAACTGGGAAGCTAGTGAATACGGGAAAAATCTTCTGAGCAAGTATTCGTCTTTTAGTAATATTGAAATGATTAAACCAGTATATGAGTTGGATGAACTTTTTAAGCTCAGAAGTAATTGCCGTGCATATATTCATGGTCACTCAGCGGGAGGAACAAACCCTTCGCTGGTAGAGATTATGCATTTTGCCAAGCCAGTTTTTGCATTCGATTGTACCTTCAACCGATATACCACTGACGAACGCGCATTTTATTTCGCTAATTCTGTACAGCTACTTGGCTTGTTGTCAGATGCTGAATCAGGTGTCTTGGATGATGAAAAATGTGCAGTTAATATGAAGCTTATAGCTGATGAGCTGTACTGTTGGGATAAAATAGCTATGAAGTATGAGGATGTATACTTCGCGAGAGATAGCCAGGAAAGATAAAAATCAATCGCTGATTAAAGAGCGCAGAAGCTACTTTCTAT
This sequence comes from Citrobacter sp. Cf136, assembly GCF_030333815.1. Classification (NCBI taxonomy): domain Bacteria; kingdom Pseudomonadati; phylum Pseudomonadota; class Gammaproteobacteria; order Enterobacterales; family Enterobacteriaceae; genus Citrobacter; species Citrobacter sp. Cf136. The sequence goes on from NZ_JAOWFE010000032.1 coordinate 436,646, forward strand.
GATGTATTTACATGGGTTATTATAACACGACTTTTGAACCGCGCTCTGCCGCGGTGACCACACCTGACAGGAGTATGTAATGTCCAAGCAACAGATCGGCGTCGTCGGTATGGCAGTGATGGGGCGCAACCTGGCGCTCAACATCGAAAGCCGTGGTTATACCGTCTCCATCTTCAACCGCTCCCGCGAGAAAACTGAAGAAGTTGTTGCCGAGAACCCGGGTAAGAAACTGGTTCCTTATTACACGGTGAAAGAGTTTGTCGAGTCTCTTGAAACCCCACGTCGTATCCTGTTAATGGTGAAAGCGGGTGCTGGCACCGATGCTGCCATTGATTCCCTGAAACCGTATCTGGATAAAGGCGACATCATCATTGATGGTGGTAACACCTTCTTCCAGGACACTATCCGTCGTAACCGTGAACTGTCCGCAGAAGGTTTTAACTTCATCGGTACCGGCGTGTCCGGTGGTGAAGAGGGCGCCCTGAAAGGCCCATCTATCATGCCTGGTGGCCAGAAAGAAGCGTATGAGCTGGTTGCCCCTATCCTGACCAAGATTGCCGCTGTTGCCGAAGATGGTGAACCGTGCGTAACTTACATCGGCGCTGATGGCGCAGGCCATTATGTGAAGATGGTGCATAACGGTATTGAATACGGAGACATGCAGCTGATTGCTGAAGCCTATTCTCTGCTGAAAGGCGGTTTGAACCTGTCTAACGAAGAGCTGGCAACTACTTTCACCGAGTGGAATGAAGGCGAGCTGAGCAGCTATCTGATCGACATCACTAAAGACATCTTTACCAAAAAAGATGAAGAGGGTAAATACCTGGTTGATGTGATCCTGGACGAAGCGGCGAACAAAGGTACCGGTAAATGGACCAGCCAGAGCTCTCTGGATCTGGGCGAACCGCTGTCGCTGATCACTGAATCCGTATTCGCTCGCTATATCTCTTCTCTGAAAGACCAGCGCGTTGCGGCATCTAAAGTACTGTCCGGCCCGCAGGCTCAACTGGCTGGCGATAAAGCCGAGTTCGTTGAGAAAGTACGCCGCGCGCTGTATTTGGGCAAAATCGTCTCTTATGCCCAGGGCTTCTCTCAACTGCGTGCCGCATCTGACGAATACAACTGGGATCTGAACTACGGCGAAATCGCGAAGATCTTCCGCGCGGGCTGCATCATTCGTGCGCAGTTCCTGCAGAAAATCACCGACGCCTATGCTGAAAACAAAGGCATCGCGAACCTGCTGCTGGCTCCGTATTTCAAAAATATCGCTGACGAATATCAGCAAGCACTGCGTGACGTAGTGGCTTATGCTGTGCAGAACGGTATTCCGGTACCGACCTTCTCTGCAGCGGTAGCCTACTACGACAGCTACCGCTCTGCGGTACTGCCGGCTAACCTGATCCAGGCCCAGCGCGACTACTTTGGTGCACATACGTATAAACGCACCGATAAAGAAGGCGTGTTCCACACTGAATGGCTGGATTAATTTATTAACTAGTAGCAGTTTTAGCTAGTCAGCGTATCCAAGTTTATTCTACTCTTGGATACGTTTTTTTATCGGTCATCAAGTTAATTTTGGCGATAGTGATTATTTATCTAATTCTTAATTTATATAATTAAATGTATGCTCTATTATGAAGTTTATAAGAATGATTTTAACGAGTTTTTGAAACTGTTCCAACGTTTGTGTATTCTAAAGTCTAATCAACGCCTTGTATTTTTATATCATTGTCAAACAGACATATCATAGAGCATTTAATATAATATTTTGAATTGTTGGTATTGTAATTTGTCAGTTGCCAGGTATAAATGCCGGCAACTGACAAAAAGGGTTTAATAATCTTTTCTCTAGATATTAGGGATTATCCTATTCTTGTTCTGGTATATATATTTCAGCCTCTCCCGTTATTACCTTTGATTTTCCGACCTTACAATAAGTATCAAAAAAAACACGTCTTTTACTAATGTCTATGCTTTTAACTTCAATGGTAGCAACTACCGTATCGCCTATATAAACAGGTTTTCTAAATTTAAGGTTTTGTGAAACATATACACAGCCTTCTCCTGGTATTTTAGTTCCAAAAAGCGCAGAGAAGAAACCCGCACTTATCATGCCATGTGCAATTCTTTTTTTGAAACGAGAGGATTCGGCATATTTTTCATCTAAATGTACTGGATTTCTATCTCCTGATATCCCAGCAAAAGCCTTTATATCAGCATCGGTTATTGTTTGTGAATATGATGCAGACATACCAATTGAAATATCTTCTATTTTATACATTTAAAATTCCTCTTTATTCCATGAATCGACGACGTGTTCTGGGTAACCTCTCGTGAAATGTTTACGCCAAGGATATGCTGGTTTTCTAGAGCCATCACGTAATTTTAGCTTACTGGTTGGTCCTATACATTTGGCGGGACTACCAGAATAGATCATATCTTCTTCTGTTTTACCAGATATTGATGAGTGGGCACCTACTAACACACCCTTGGCAATATGTGCCCCAGGTAATATTACAGACATTGTTGCTATAACTGAAAAATCATCTAGCGTAACTCCGAGCATAACATTACTCGGTGGATGTGGGTCATTAGTTAAAACTACATAGGGAAAAATCCATACGAAATTACCTATTTCACTATGTTGTCCAATATGTACATTACTGTGGGTCCTTACATAATCACCAATATTACAATGGCCCTGTATGTCTGAGAGTGTTCCTATTTGAAATCCTTTTCCGGCCCTAGTCTTTTCTCTAACAGTTACCCGGTGACCAGTAATTAATCCATCACCAAATATGGAGCCTTCATAAAAAATGCTGTGAGACCTAATATGCGAGTTTTTACCTATGATTAAGTTGTCACCATTTGAAAGATGGTTTGGAACACCTAATTCAGTGTAGGATTCGATGATGCAATTGTCACCAATAACGACATTGTCATGTATGGTTACAAAATCACCAATTGTAACATTTATTCCTATTTGTGCTTTTTTTGATATGATTGAAAATTGTCCCATTTTATTTCTCCGCTCAATTTTTACTAGGCTTCTATTTTCATCAGGAAAACAACTATTATTTTAGCCACTCTCCGATTCGCTAGCTTGATGTTCAGCACAAAACAGAAAATAGAAGAGGCAGTATAGATATTTTAGCATCAAAAAATATTTTTAACAGTCGTCTTACTATAGCAGTTTTTGCCTACGGATTAGTGAGTCTAAGGCTTAAAATGGTTACGATTATGATCTTAATTATGCTTACAAGAAAAGTGAGATTGTATTCTTTCTAAGCGGTTACCACACTTTGTAGGGTTTGTCGATTTAATTGTGTTCATGATGGACTTTTGAGGAATGTTATGCAGATTTATTAAAATAATTTAGGCGTTTTCCCTCTCGTAAATTAGATGTGCTTAACCTACCTCTTAACCTATGGAACCCCTAGGGCTTTTGGGATATTTATATTGATTTATTGATTTTTAATAATCGCTTGATAAGTGAAGTCTATTTTTCAAGGACGAATAAATGCTCTTGAATTTCAATACTTGTTTTACGTATTTTTCAACTGCCCATTACTCTGATATCTTTTTTTGTGATAAGTATTATCTGATTTATTCAGCTTTTATTGGCTTTGTTTTTATTTTTGAGTTAGCATTGTTTGCTTTTGTTAGGAAGTGAATGCTATATTATTGATGGTTGATTTTATTCTGAGGCATAAAATGAAAATAGCTGTTTCCGGTACTGGATATGTTGGTTTATCCAATGCTCTGCTCATTGCACAGCATCATCAGGTTGTTGCGTTGGACATTGTGCCATCACGTGTTGATGCTTTAAATAGAAGAATATCACCTATAGTTGATAATGAGATTCAGCAGTTTTTACAATCTGAAAAAATTAACTTCAATGCTACTCTAGATAAATGCAAAGCTTACACTGATGCTGATTATGTAATAATTGCAACACCTACTGATTATGATCCGAAGACAAACTATTTTAATACATCTTCTGTGGAGTCTGTTATTCAAGATGTTATTGAATTAAATAAATCTGCAACAATGGTTATTAAATCGACAGTTCCAGTTGGTTTTACTGAGAAAATGTGTAAAAAATTCAACTCTAATAATATTATTTTCTCGCCAGAATTCCTGCGTGAAGGTCGTGCGCTATACGACAACCTGCATCCGTCCCGTATCGTTATTGGTGAACGTTCAGAACGAGCCGAGCGTTTTGCGAGATTGCTGCAGGAAGGGGCGGTAAAGAAAGATATCCCGACATTATTTACCGACTCGACCGAAGCCGAAGCCATTAAGCTTTTCGCTAATACTTACCTGGCGTTACGCGTGGCCTACTTTAACGAACTGGACAGCTACGCTGAAAGTCTTGGTCTGAACTCCCGACAGATCATTGAAGGTGTATGCCTGGATCCGCGTATAGGTAATCACTACAACAATCCGTCATTCGGCTATGGCGGCTACTGTCTGCCGAAAGATACTAAGCAGTTGCTGGCTAACTACGCGTCTGTACCGAATAACATTATTGGCGCGATTGTTGATGCGAACCGTACGCGTAAGGACTTCATTGCAGATTCTATTCTTGCGCGTAAGCCTAAGGTGGTCGGCGTGTACCGTTTGATCATGAAAAGTGGTTCCGATAATTTTCGGGCATCATCTATTCAGGGCATCATGAAGCGCATTAAAGCCAAGGGTGTGCCCGTTATTATTTATGAACCCGTGATGGAGGAAGATGAATTTTTCCACTCTCGGGTAGTGCGTGATCTTAATTCGTTCAAAAATGAAGCGGATATTATTATTTCTAACCGCATGACGTCAGAATTAGCTGATGTTGCCGATAAAGTTTATACCCGCGATTTGTTTGGTAGTGATTAATCTCGTCTCCATAAAAAAGGCCTTATAGAAGGCCTTTTTATTTTAATCAGGTCAGTAATTAAACTTTGTAGAAATTACGGTACCAGTCAACAAAGTTCTTCACCCCATCTTTTACCGTGGTTTCAGGTTTAAAACCAATTACCTCATACAGTGCTTTAGTGTCTGCGCTGGTTTCCAGTACATCACCTGGCTGTAGTGGTAGCATGTTTTTCTTCGCTTCAATACCCAGAGCATCTTCCAAAGCCTGGATATAGTCCATTAGCTCAACCGGTGAACTATTGCCGATATTGTAGACGCGCCAGGGCGCAATGCTGGCTGCTGGCGTACCTGTCTCAACCGTCCACTGTGTGTCTGCGTGTGGAATGACATCCTGCAGGCGAATGATTGCTTCTGCGATATCATCGATATAGGTAAAGTCACGCTTCATTTTTCCGTAGTTATAGACGTCAATACTTTTCCCTTCCAGCATCGCTTTGGTGAACTTGAACAGCGCCATATCCGGTCGACCCCATGGACCGTACACGGTGAAAAAACGCAACCCAGTGGTGGGCAATCCGTACAGGTGGGAATAAGTATGAGCCATCAGCTCGTTGGCTTTTTTGGTTGCTGCATACAGCGACACGGGATGATCGACGGAATCATCCGTAGAGAAAGGCATTTTGCGATTCAGGCCGTAAACTGAACTGGATGAGGCATAGAGTAAATGCTGAATTTTATTATGGCGACACCCTTCCAGTATGTTCAGAAAGCCTGTGAGATTTGAGTCTGCATAGGCATGCGGGTTTTCGAGTGAATAACGTACGCCAGCCTGTGCGGCAAGATGAATGACACGTTCAAAATGCCCGGATGTGAAGAGTTCAGCCATGCCTTCGCGGTCGGCTAAATCAATTTTATGAAAATGGAAACCAGGCTGTGCCAGTAATTCCAGACGAGCTTGTTTAAGACTGACGTCGTAGTAATCGTTCAGATTATCAATACCGACTACTTGATGGCCAGCCTCAAGGAGGCGTTTGCTAACGTGGAAGCCGATGAAACCAGCGGCACCCGTAACCAGGTATTTCATGTTTATTCCTCTTTTTGGCTAAATAATAGCCAGGCACCAACAGGTGCTACTAAAAAGTGGAATGATACCGTTAGATGGTAAAAAAGCTAATTGTTATATTTTTTACGCTTACCATTTTTACTGGTCAGACGGTAAATATTCATGACATGGATTCATTAAAATGAATTGTAAAGGGCAACGATTGGCGGACATGAAATCTGATTGTTGCTGTTTTTTTGCTCATGAAAGTGTTCTTTGAGTAATTACACTTTTGTTTAATCGTATTGATTTTCAGTAGTGATTGAAATACCAATCAAAATCCCTCAAACAATTTGATTTTTTATCATTAATCCTATGGCATTGCTTCAATTTATAGCTAAACTAATCCCAGTTTAAGACTTTCCTTATCTAGGGTTTCTATGTCTGTAAGTGATAATAACATGTCCGGGCGCAGTCATAATCCGGAACAGATTGATCTGATTGATTTACTGGTACAGTTGTGGCGCGGGAAAGTAACAATCGTTATTGCGATTGTTATTGCCATAGTGCTTGCTGTGGGCTACCTGGCAGTTGCTAAGGAGAAATGGACTTCAACAGCCATTATCACTCAACCTGATGTCGGACAGATAGCCACATATAACAACGCCCTCAATGTGTTGTATGGTGCCAGTGCGCCTAAGGCTACTGAACTTCAGGAAAATGTGATCGGTCGTTTCAGCACCTCTTTATCCGCATTGGCGGAAATGCTGGATAATCAGGAAAAGCCTGAAAAACTATCGATTGAGCAGTCTGTAAAAGGGCAACCATTACCGTTGGCGGTTTCTTATGTGGGTGGTTCACCAGAAGACGCTCAGCGTCAGCTCGCCGAATACATTCAACAAACAGATGAAAAGGTTGCCAAAGAGCTGGAACTTGACCTGGTTGATAACATCAAATTGCAAACAACTACGTTGCAAGACTCTCTGAAAACTCAGGAAGTGGTCGCTCAGGAGCAAAAAGATCTGCGAATCAAGCAAATCCAGGAAGCGCTGCGTTATGCACTGCAGGCGGGTGTGACCAAGCCGCAGATTCAGCAAACTCAGGATGTTACGCAGGACAGTATGTTCCTGTTGGGAAGTGATGCCCTGAAGTCCATGATTGAACACGAATCTACGCGTCCGTTGATATTATCTGACAACTACTTTCAGACTAAGCAAAAGCTGTTGGATATCGAAAATCTTAAGCTTGAGGGGGCCGAGTTACACGCCTATCGCTATGTGATGAAACCAACGTTACCGATTCGTCGTGACAGCCCGAAAAAAGCGATTACCCTCGTGCTGGCGGTTCTGCTTGGTGGGATGATTGGTGCCGGTGTGGTGCTGGGGCGAAATGCTCTGCGTGGTTACAACGCAAAAGCAGAGTAAACCTGAACCTGACAACAAAAAACCGGGCAGTGCCCGGTTTTTTCATATCTGCTCTGCAACTTACTGATGACGCTTACGTAAATTCTCAATCACCGTCGTCAGGTCAAGGTCCTGATCCTGCAGCAGCACCAGCAGGTGATACATCAGATCAGAGGCTTCGTTTGTCAGCTCAAAGCGGTCGTTCACCGTCGCAGCCAGCGCGGTTTCTACGCCTTCTTCACCCACTTTCTGTGCGATGCGTTTGGTGCCGCTGGCATACAGTTTCGCGGTGTAGGAACTGGCTGGGTCAGCGGTTTTACGTTCGGCCAGCAGTTGCTCAAGCTGATACAGGAACAGCCACTGGTGGCTGGCGTCGCCAAAGCAGCTTGAAGTCCCTTTATGGCAGGTCGGGCCAATCGGGTTAACCAGCACTAGCAGAGTGTCGTTGTCGCAGTCAGGCGCAATGCTCACCACATTCAGGAAGTGACCTGAGGTCTCTCCTTTGGTCCACAGGCGCTGCTTGGTCCGCGAGAAAAAGGTCACTTTGCCGCTTTCGAGCGTTTTATCCAGCGCTTCCGGGTTCATATAACCCAGCATCAGCACCTCACCGGAAACCGCATGCTGCACGACGACTGGCATCAGCCCGTCGGTTTTTTCCCAGTCCAGCTCGCGGCATTGTTGCTTCGTTAACATATCCTGATCTCCACGCCCTGTGTTGCCAGGTACGCTTTTAATTCGCCAATATTGATAATTTGTTTGTGGAAGACGGAGGCGGCAAGCGCGCCGTCAACGTCGGCGTCCCGGAAAGCTTCCAGGAAATGTTCCATAGTGCCCGCGCCGCCGGAGGCAATCAGCGGTACATGGCAGACGTCGCGCACTTTTTTCAACTGTTCCAGGTCATAACCGTTACGTACGCCGTCCTGATTCATCATGTTCAGGACGATTTCGCCCGCGCCGCGTTTTTGGACTTCCTGCACCCAGTCCAGTGTTTCCCACTGCGTGACGCGGGTACGGCTTTCATCCCCGGTATACTGATTAACGTGATATTTGCCGCTGTCGGCGTCATACCAGGTATCAATGCCCACCACGATGCACTGCACGCCAAAGCGATCTGCCAGACGGGTGATAAGTTCCGGTTCGGCCAGCGCCGGGGAGTTGATGGAGATTTTGTCCGCCCCGAAAGAGAGGATACGTGCCGCATCGTCGATGGATTTAATGCCACCGGCAACACAGAACGGAATATCGATCACTTCCGCCACGCGTGATACCCAGCTTTTATCCACTACGCGGCCATCGCTGGAAGCGGTGATATCGTAGAACACCAGTTCATCTGCGCCTTCATCGGCATAGCGTTTTGCCAGTGGGACAATGTCGCCAATAATCTCGTGATTGCGGAACTGAACGCCTTTTACTACCTGCCCATCGCGGACGTCCAGACAAGGAATTATGCGTTTTGCCAGCATTGAATGGCCTCCTCAACGGTGAACTTACCTTCCAGCAAGGCTCGTCCGACGATAACTCCACGAACACCGGTCCCGCGCAGGGCCGCTACGTCCTCGATTCCACCAATACCACCAGATGACTGAAACGCCACTTGCGGATATTTGGCGCACACTTCTTCATAAAGCGCGACGTTTGAACCTGCCAGCGTACCGTCGCGGGAAATATCGGTGCACAGCACGTGCTTCAGGCCGACGGGTAAATAGGTCTCAACCAGTTCTTCCAGTGAAACCCCGGAATCTTCCTGCCAGCCGCTAACCGCTACCTGTTTGTTCCCACGCTCGTCAATACGAACGTCCAGTGCCAGCACCAGCGCGTCGGCACCAAAACGAGCAAACCAGCTCTTGACGACTTCGGGAGATTTTACCGCCGTCGACCCCACCACCACGCGCGCCACGCCAGCGTCAAGCAGCGCCGCCACGTCTGCTTCCGTACGCACGCCGCCGCCAACCTGTACCGGAACATTGACGCCAGCGACCAGCGTTTTAATCAGCGGGATCTGGCGCTGCGCCGGGTCTTTCGCGCCGGTTAAATCAACCAGGTGCAGTACTTCGGCCCCCTGAGCGGCGTAATCTTGCAAACGGGGGAGCGGATCGTTGCCGTAATCACGTTGCGTTGCGTAATCGCCCTGATGAAGACGCACCACCGTGCCGTCGATTAAATCTAATGCCGGAATAATCATTACATCTCCAGAAAGTTTTTCAGCAACTGCGCCCCAGCCGCGCCCGAACGTTCCGGGTGAAACTGCACGCCAAAGAAATTGTCCTTTTGTACTGCCGCGGTAAACGGTTCGCCGTAATGACACTGGGCGATGGTCCACGGGTTTACCGGCATAGCGTAGCTGTGTACAAAGTAGAAATACGCGCCATCTTCAATGCCCTGGAACAGACGATTTCCCGCCTGCGGATAGATGCGATTCCAGCCCATATGCGGCAGAGGCAGACCGAAATCGGTCATCTTCGGAACGTCCTGCTCAATAATGCCCAGCAGGGAAACACCGTTACTCTCTTCGCTACGACGGCCAAGCAGTTGCATGCCTAAGCAGATCCCCAGTACCGGTTGCGTACAGGCTTTAATCAGTTCAATCAGATCGCGCTCGTGCAACTGGTCCATAGCCGCCTGGGCGGTACCGACGCCTGGCAGAAACAGTTTATCGGCACGCAGCACTACGTCCGGGTCACGGCTGACAACTGGGTCGTATCCATGGCGTGCGACGGCGGATTTTACCGAGTGCAGGTTGGCGCAACCGGTATCAAGGATCACCACGTTCATTACAGCACTCCTTTTGAGGAGGGCAGCGTGTCGCCTTCTACACGAATCGCCTGACGCAGCGTACGACCAAAGGCTTTAAACAGGCTCTCCACACGGTGGTGGTCATTTTTCCCTTTGGTTTTCAGGTGTAAGGTGACGCCCATGGTATAGGAGAGCGAACGGAAGAAGTGTTCAATCATCTCCGTGCTCAGATCGCCAACGCGCTGGTAGGTAAACTCCGCGCGGTATTCCAGGTGTGGGCGGCCGGAGATATCCAGCGCGCAACGCGCCAGGCACTCATCCATCGGCAGTACAAAACCAAAACGATTGATGCCGCGTTTATCGCCTAACGCCAGCTTTAAGGCTTCGCCCAGCGCCAGACCGGTATCTTCAACGGTGTGGTGATCGTCTATATACAGATCGCCCTTGACGGCAATCTCCATGCGAAAACCGCCGTGGGTGGCGATTTGATCCAGCATGTGGTCAAAGAAGCCAACGCCGGTATTAATTTTGCTGCGGCCTTCGCGGTCCAGCCAGACTTTGACGTCAATCTGCGTTTCTTTAGTATTACGCTCAACGTGTGCGTAGCGGTCACGTTTGGTCAACTGCTCGCCGATCATTGCCCAGTTCAGGGTGTCGCGATGGTAACGCAATCCGCTAATGCCCATGTTTTCAGCGAGCTGAATATCGGTTGCCCGATCGCCAATGACGTAGCTGTTCGCCATATCCATGGCCTGTTCAACCAGATACTGTTCAACCAGCTTCACTTTTGGCTTACGGCAATCGCACTCGTCCGCTGGCAGGTGCGGGCAAATCAGTACCTCATCAAATGTCACACCCTGAGAGGTGAAAATTTGCATCATCAGGTTATGCGGACCGTCAAAATCAGCCTGGGGGAAACTCTGCGTTCCGAGCCCATCCTGGTTAGTGATCATAACCAGCTTAAAACCTGCTTTTTGCAGTTTCAGCAAAACGGGAACAACTTCCGGCTCGAAGGCGAGTTTGTCAAAGCGATCGACCTGAAAGTCACTTGGCGGTTCGGAAATCAGGGTTCCATCACGGTCAATAAAAAGATACTTCTGGCTCATACTTGCTCCGCACGTAAGGCGTCAATGACGCGCTGGCTCTCTTCACGGGTTCCGACAGTAATTCGCAGGCAGCCGCTTAACGAAGGTTGTTTATTCTGATCTCGTAAGATAATGCCCTGATCCCACAAAGATTTAAATACGCTACTTGATGCGGTGAAGCGCGCCAGAACATAGTTGGTTTCAGACTCGAAAACCTGCTCTACACAGCGAATTGTTTTCAGGTTTTCCACCAGGTACTGACGTTCTTTCAGGATCTGTTCTACGCGTTGGCGCATGGCGGAAATCCCTTGCGGCGTCAGGGCCTGGGCGGCGATATCCGCTACTGGCGTAGAGAGCGGGTAGGGGGCAATCACCTTTAACAACAGATTGATAACCTCTGCATTCGCCAGCGTAAACCCGCAGCGTAAACCGGCGAGAGCAAACGCTTTTGACAACGTGCGTAATATCACCAGATGCGGATACTCAGACAGCCAGCCTGCCAGCGTGGCTTGCGGACAAAACTCAATATAGGCCTCATCAGCGACCACAATAGCTTTACCCTGCGTCATTTCGAGCAGTGAACGCAGATCCTGCGGGTTAATCAACTGGCCGGTTGGGTTATTAGGGCTGCAAACGTAGACCACCTTCACGCCATCAATCTTGTCCGCGATGCCTTGCAAATCCAGCTGCCAGTTATCAAGGGTTGGAACGGTGCGGCATACGACGCCAATCGTTTCGGCGCTGACGCTGTACATGCCGTAAGTCGGCGGGCAGTAGAGAATGGCATCTTTACCGGGTTCGCAAAACGCGCGCACCAGCAGCTCGATTCCTTCATCTGCGCCGCGGCTGACCAGCACCTGCTCCGGTTTGACGCCAGCATACTGCGCGTAATTCTCAATCACCGCTTTCGGCTGACACTCCGGGTAGCGGTTCAGCGTTTGTTGACTGAGCTGGAACTCCACGGCGGTGGGATATTCATTCGCGTTGAGCCAGACATCGCCGTTACCGCCGAGACGACGGGCAGACTGATAGGGCGTTAACTCGCGAACATTCTTCCGGGCTAAATCAGTGACGCTGAGAAAGTTGTCAGTACTCATGCTTGCTCCTTCAGGGCGTTAACGCGCAGGGTAACGGCATTTTTGTGGGCAGTCAGTCGTTCAGCAGCGGCCAGTGTTTCAATAGTTGAGGCCAGGGCAGAGAAACCTTGCGGGGTTAATTCCTGTACAGTCATCCGTTTCTGGAAGTCAGCCAGCCCAAGGCTTGAGCAGGTCGCGGTATAGCCGTAGGTCGGAAGAACGTGGTTGGTGCCAGAAGCGTAGTCGCCTGCCGATTCCGGCGACCAGTCGCCGAGGAACACCGAACCGGCGCTGGTGATGCCGTCAACCAGCTCACGTGCGTTGCGGGTCTGAATAATCAGGTGCTCCGGGCCGTAGGCGTTAGAAATGGCCACGCACTGTTCAAGATCTTTGGCGATAATCAGTCGGCTGGCGGCGAGCGCCTGGCGGGCGGTGTCGGCGCGGGAAAGCTCAGCGAGCTGGCGTTCAACGGCTTTGGCAACGCCTTCGGCAAGCGTAGCGTCTGGCGTCAGTAGGATAACCTGCGAGTCGGGGCCGTGTTCTGCCTGAGAAAGCAGGTCAGAGGCAACAAAGTCCGGCGTCGCGCCGCTGTCGGCGATAACCAGCACTTCGGACGGGCCAGCAGGCATGTCGATGGCCGCGCCGTCAAGACGCTGGCTGACCTGACGTTTGGCTTCGGTCACATACGCATTGCCCGGCCCGAAGATTTTATCGACCTTAGGAATGGATTCGGTGCCCAACGCCAGCGCGGCAATAGCCTGCGCGCCGCCCACATTAAACACCTCTTTTACACCACACAGCTGCGCGGCGTAGAGAATTTCATCGGCAATCGGCGGCGGTGAGCACAACACCACTTTTTTGCAGCCGGCGATACGCGCCGGGGTCGCCAGCATTAATACGGTAGAGAACAGCGGCGCCGAACCTCCAGGAATATACAGGCCCACGGAAGCGATAGGGCGGGTAACCTGCTGGCAGCGCACACCCGGCTGAGTTTCGATATCCACCGGTGGCAGGATCTGCGCGGTGTGGAAAGTATCAATATTACGCACCGCCACCTGCATAGCTTGTTTCAGTTCGTCGCTCAGGCGACTACTGGCTTGCTGGATTTCTTCCTCGGTGACGCGCAGCGCGCCGACCTCGGTTTTATCAAACTTCGCGCTGTATTCACGCAGCGCCCGGTCGCCGTTATTTTTGACGTTCTCAAGAATCTCGGCCACCGTACGGCTGATGCTTTCCGAGGCGGAAATAGCCGGGCGCATCAGCAGTTCGCGTTGCTGCTCGGGGCTACAGCTATTCCAGTCAATCAGGGTATTGAAGCTCATGGCTATCACTCCATCATCTTCTCAATTGGCAGCACCAGAATTGAGCTGGCACCGAGCGCTTTCAGTTTTTCCATTGTTTCCCAGAACAGGGTTTCGCTGCTGACCATGTGCATGGCAACACGCTGCTGGTCGCCGGCCAGCGGCAGAATGGTCGGACGCTCAGCGCCAGGCAGCAGGGCGATAACTTCGTCCAGACGCTCGCTCGGCGCGTGCATCATAATGTATTTGGATTCACGAGCCTGAATAACGCCCTGAATACGGGTCAGCAATTTGTCGATCAGTTGTTGCTTGGCGTCGGCCATTTCGCCGTCGCGCTGAATCAGGCAGGCTTTAGAGCGGTAAATGACTTCCACTTCACGCAGACCGTTGGCTTCAAGCGTTGCGCCGGTGGACACCAGATCACAAATCGCGTCGGCCAGACCCGCACGGGGAGCGACTTCTACAGAGCCGTTTAACAGACAGGATTTAAACGACACCCCTTTTTGATCGAGATAACGTTTGAGCAGGTGTGGGTAAGAGGTAGCGATACGCTTACCGTTCAGCGCTGCCGGGCCATCCCAGGCTTCATCAACCGGGGTTGCCAGCGAAAGACGGCAGCCGCCGAAGTCCAGACGACGCAGGGTAAAATAGCGAGGGTCTTCACCCTGTGCCCGGCGGTTGAGCAGTTCCTCTTCCAGAACGTTTTCCCCGATGATGCCGAGGTCAACAACGCCATCCATCACCAGACCCGGGATATCGTCATCACGTACGCGCAGAATATCGATAGGCATATTCTCTGCCATTGCAATCAGGCGCTGGGTGTGAAGATTAATTTTAATACCGCAACGGGCCAGCAATTCGCGTGAATCATCGCTTAAACGGCCAGATTTCTGCATAGCTATGCGTAAACGGGTGTTGTCTAACATTCTTTATTCCTCGTTATCCTGTCTGAATCAGTTTGGGTCACGCACAAAAAAAAGCCCCCGGAAGAAATCTTCCGGGGGCTTTCTCATACGCTCATGCACCGCTGGAAGATTTAAATGTCTCCCAGCACACATCGCCTGAAAGACTAGTCAGGATGATGGTGATGATGGTGTTTGAATTGAGCGCGTGTCATAAATTTTCTCGATGAATGTTTATTCATTTGATGTCTTTTAACCTAAACCACTTTAGCTACGGAAAGCAAGGGCTTTTTTTGATCATTAATTCATTTCATATTGATACTATGAATTGTCAGCCACCGTGGGCTGGCGTAGCCTTGCGTTATAGGCCAAAAGTCAGGAGAGAAGGCATGAAAAAGGTCGCAATTGTCGGATTAGGTTGGTTAGGCATGCCGTTAGCCATGTCGCTGGCGGCGAGAGGCTGGCAGGTTACCGGCAGCAAAACCACATTGGATGGGGTGGAAGCGGCCCGCATGAGCGGTATCGAGAGTTACTCGCTGCGCCTGGAACCTGAACTGGTCTGTGAGGCTGACGATCTAGACGCACTGATGGACGCCGATGCGTTGGTTATTACGCTGCCTGCACGCCGTAGCGGTCCTGGGGAAGCATTTTACCTGCAGGCAATGCAGGAACTGGTCGACAGCGCGCTGGCGTATCGGATCCCTCGGATTATTTTTACCAGTTCGACGTCAGTCTATGGTGACGTTCAAGGAACAGTGAAAGAGGGGACGCCGCGTAATCCGGTCACGGCAAGTGGTCGTGTTCTGAAAGAACTTGAAGACTGGTTGCACAATTTACCTGGCACGTCGGTGGATATTTTGCGTCTGGCCGGGTTAGTTGGTCCGGGAAGACATCCTGGTCGCTTCTTTGCCGGCAAGACGGCGCCAGACGGACATCATGGCGTCAATCTGGTGCATCTGGACGATGTGGTTTCTGCCATCACGTTACTGCTGCAAGCGCCTAAAGGGGGACACATCTATAATATATGTGCGCCTATGCATCCGGCGCGTAACGTGTTCTATCCGCAGATGGCCCGCCAGTTGGGGATGGAGCCGCCGGAATTTCGCGACGGTACGGATAACGGTAAAGGTAAAGTCATTGATGGCAACCGTATTTGTAATGAGCTTGGGTTTGAGTACCAGTATCCTGATCCGCTGGTGATGCCGATGGAGTGACAAGCCAGCAGAGTGCCGCTGTATACCGCCAGGGGGCGAGTATGAAACCACTGCTGGACGTTCTTATCATCCTCGATGCCTTAGAAAAAGAGGGCAGTTTCGCGGCGGCGTCGGCAAAATTATTTAAGACGCCGTCTGCGCTTAGCTACACCGTCCATAAGCTGGAAAGCGATCTTAATATTCAGATACTCGATCGCAGCGGGCACCGGGCTAAGTTCACCCGCACCGGACAGATGCTGCTGGAAAAGGGGCGGGAGGTGCTGCATACCGTCCGTGAACTCGAAAAGCAGGCCATTAAACTACACGAAGGCTGGGAGAATGAACTGGTTATTGGCGTAGATGATACCTTTCCCTTTTCATTGCTGGCCCCACTCATCGAGTCTTTCTATCAACACCACAGCGTGACGCGTCTGAAATTTATCAATGGCGTGCTGGGCGGCTCATGGGATGCCCTAATTCAGGGCCGGGCGGATATTATTGTCGGTGCCATGCATGACCCCCCTGCAGCGAGCGAATTTGGTTTTGCGCGGCTAGGGGTTCTGGAACAGGTATTCGTGGTTGCGCCGCATCACCCGCTGGCGCAGGAACAGGAACCGTTGAATCGTCGCACTATTCGCCGTTTTCGCGCCATTGTGGTGGGCGACAATGCGCAGCATGCCAACGTCTCAGGTTCTCAGGTGCTTGACGATCAGGAAGCCATTACCGTTTTTGACTTCAAAACCAAGCTGGAACTACAAATCAGCGGCCTGGGATGTGGCTATATTCCGCGCTATCTGGCGCAGCGATTTCTGGAGAGCGGCGCACTGATTGAGAAAAAAGTGGTTGCGCAAATTGTCCTTGAACCCGTGTGGATAGGCTGGAATGAACAGACCGCCGGGTTGGCCAGTGCCTGGTGGCGAGATGAAATTTTAGCAAATAGTGCTATTGCGGGGGTGTATGTTAAAACGGCTGCTGACAAATCAATCAGTTAAGAAAAAATATTCTTTTGTGGCCACTTCAATCTCTTGTTATTTCTCCCCAATTTAGTGCAAAATACGCCGCTTGCAAAAAATGACATTAACCGACGTTTTAATACGCGTCGGTTATTTTTTTGCATCAAACCAATCATTCATAAAAGAGGCCGGGCTTCGTACCGGATAGATACTTACTTAAAAATCGACAGTTGTTGTCGCTGAGGATTAACAAAAAATGGGGCAATTTTTTGCTTACGCGACGGTTTTCGCCGTAATGGGGGATAACCATGTCGCATAACGCTACTCCAAACACCTCTCGCGTGGAATTACGTAAAACGCTTACGCTGGTTCCGGTTGTCATGATGGGCCTTGCCTATATGCAGCCGATGACGCTGTTCGATACATTCGGTATCGTATCAGGAATGACCGATGGTCACGTCCCGACAGCTTACGCCTTTGCACTGATCGCCATCCTTTTTACCGCACTGAGCTACGGTAAACTGGTACGCCGCTATCCGTCTGCAGGCTCTGCCTACACTTACGCCCAGAAATCCATTAGCCCGACAGTTGGCTTTATGGTGGGTTGGTCATCACTGCTGGACTACCTGTTCGCCCCGATGATCAACATTCTGTTAGCGAAAATTTATTTTGAAGCGCTGGTGCCCTCGATTCCATCCTGGATGTTCGTGGTGGCGCTGGTGGCCTTTATGACAGCCTTCAACCTGCGCAGCCTTAAATCCGTTGCGAATTTCAACACCGTGATCGTGTTGTTGCAGGTGGTGCTGATTGCGGTGATCCTCGGCATGGTCGTTTATGGCGTGTTCGAAGGGGAAGGTGCCGGTACGCTGGCGAGCAGTCGTCCATTCTGGTCCGGTGATGCGCACGTGATCCCGATGATCACCGGTGCGACCATCCTGTGCTTCTCGTTCACCGGTTTTGACGGTATCAGCAACCTGTCAGAAGAAACCAAAGACGCTGAGCGCGTGATCCCGCGTGCGATTTTCCTGACTGCGCTGATTGGTGGCCTGATCTTTATCGTCTCCACCTATCTGCTGCAGTTGTACTTCCCGGATATTTCGCGCTTTAAGGATCCAGATGCTTCGCAGCCGGAAATCATGCTGTATGTTGCCGGTAAGTTCTTCCAGGTCGGCGCGCTGATTTTCTCTACCATTACCGTACTGGCGTCCGGTATGGCGGCGCATGCAGGCGTTGCGCGTCTGATGTACGTGATGGGTCGTGACGGCGTATTCCCGAAAAGCTTCTTCGGTTATGTACACCCGAAATGGCGTACTCCGTCCATGAACATCATTCTGGTTGGGGCGATTGCTCTGTTGGCAATCAACTTCGACCTGGTGATGGCGACGGCGCTGATTAACTTTGGTGCGCTGGTGGCATTTACCTTCGTTAACCTGTCGGTAATCTCCCAGTTCTGGATCCGTGAGAAGCGTAACAAGACGCTGAAAGATCACTTCCAGTACCTGTTCCTGCCAATGTGCGGTGCGCTGACCGTTGGCGCGCTGTGGGTGAACCTGGAAGAAAGCTCAATGGTTCTGGGCCTGATCTGGGCGGGTATCGGTCTGATCTACCTTGCTTGCGTGACCAAAAGCTTCCGCAACCCGGTCCCACAGTACGACGAAGATATCGCGTAATAACTGCATTTAGCTGAAAAAAAACGGAGACATGTTCTCCGTTTTTTTATACGTGGGATTTATACAATCTCTTCGGCATACTGCCAGAGTGATTTCAGCAGCATCAACTTTTCTTTGTTATCCGCATATTGCTGGCTCAATAGCTGCAATTCATTGGCGTAATTTTGCAAAAACTCCGGTGTGAATACCTGGCGACGATGGTCCAGCCAGCGCTGCTGTTCAGCTTCGTCCAGCGTTCCCGGGAAGTTACGTGCACGGTAATTAAACAACAGTTTTTCAATGCGCTTATCGACAAAGGAGATATCCAGCGCCGGTAAATTGCGTGGTTCGGTTTCCAGAACGATTTTCATCGCCGCACGGTCAGCATCGCTGAAAAAGCCGTTGTACAGTTGGGCATCCACGTTATCTGATGGAGTAAAGGGTTCCGCATCGGCAAAGATCGCGACTACTTTGTCGCGTATCTGCGGGTTTTCGCGCAGAACTTTGAGATTATCCAGACAATGCTGGCGGTTAATGCCAAGACGGTCGGCGTCTTCCGGACGCAGGGTATTCGCCTGTGCCAGTACCGGGCATTTGTTGATGTGCACCAATTTAACCGGTACGGCCGGGTTATCACCCAGATCCGCTTTAGACGTGTAGAGCCGCTCGCGCAGGGCGTCGCTGTCGAGTTCGAGCAGCGGCGAAATATCACCAGCTAAGTCGACCATAATAACCGCGTTACGATTCTCCGGATGCCACGCCAATGGCGCCACCCAACTGGTGTTACCGCGCCATGCGCCGAACATACCAGAGACATGGACCAGAGGTTTCATTTGCGGGACATCAACCAGCGCGGCCAGCTTGTGCTTATTACGATGGCTGTAGAGATAATCAAACAGACGCGGCTGGCGCGACTTCACTAATTGCGCCATTGCGATCGTGGCGTATACGTCCGCCATCGCATCGTGAGCATTGGCATGCTCAATACCGTTGGCTTTAGTCAAATGCTCCAGGCGGAAGCTGGGTAAGCCGTCGTCGTTTTCCGGCCAGTTAATGCCTTCAGGGCGCAGGGCATAGCAGGCGCGCATCACATCCAGCAGATCCCAACGCGAATTATCGTTCTGCCAACTCCAGGCATAGGGATCGTAGAAATTGCGATACAGGATGTTGCGCGTCACCTCATCATCGAAGCGCACGTTGTTATAGCCCAGGATACAGGTTTTCGGCACGGTGAACAGGGCGTGGATGCGCGCAGCAAAAGCGGCTTCATTCTCTCCCTTTTCACGTGCTTCCTGCGGTGTGATACCCGTAATCAACACCGCCTCAGGCTGCGGCAGATAATCGTCCGCGGGTTTGCAATAAAAGACTTCTGGTTCACCGATGATGTTGAAATCATTATCTGTGCGGATAGCCGCAAATTGCGCGGGTCTGTCCAGCGCCGGATGGGTACCAAAGGTCTCGTAATCGTGGAAGAGAAAACCAGGTTGCTGCTTGCCGTCATTCATTGTTCAGTTATGTCCGGGATCAATTTAGCGCTCGTCCAAGAATACCAAAAAATAGTGAGATAATCAGCTATGGTATTATCGAAGCTGGATTGTGTACGCAATAAAGTTGAGATAAACAGGACTTTTTATAGAATTAATAAATAAATTCCGCACTGTTAAAATAAATTACGGGAATAAAATATCTTGGAGTTGCGGATTTGTAAACAATCTAATTGATAACCATTATTGTTATTTTCTTCTTCTTTTATTGTGTTCTGGAAACTTTAAAAGTCTTTTATAAACAAAGGGTTTTTATTTGTGTCAATTCGCTGTCATGCATTGTAATGAAATGTGATTGATGTAAAAAATAAATATTCTAAACGCCATATAATTATTGGATATATCTAATAACAGGAGGTTATATGAGCATTAGTCGGCGTAATTTTTTGCGAGGAGTGGGTATAGGCTGTTCAGCCTGTGCGATAGGCAGTTTCCCGCCTGGGGCACTGGCACGAAATTCTCCTGAGAGTATCAAAGGGAAGACATCCCTGACGCCAAGTTTGTGTGAAATGTGTTCTTATCGTTGCCCGATACAGGCGCAGGTAATTAATAACAAAACGGTTTTTATTCAAGGGAACCCTAATGCGCCTCAACAAGGCACGCGTGTCTGCGCTCGTGGCGGCAGCGGCGTTAGCCTGGTCAACGACCCTCATCGCATTGTTAAACCCATGAAACGCACAGGACCTCGCGGGAGCGGAGAATGGCAGGTTATTAGCTGGGAACAAGCGTATAAAGAAATTGCCGAAAAAATGACGGCAATCAAAACGCAGCATGGTCCTCAGGGCGTCGTGTTTTCTTCTAAATCCGGTTCGCTTTCAGGGCATTTATTTCAACTGGCGACGGCTTTCGGATCGCCAAACACCTTTACGCACGCGTCGACATGCCCGGCCGGAAAATCGATTGCCGCCAAAGTTATGATGGGCGGCGATTTGGCCATGGATATCGCCAATACCCGTTATATGGTCTCTTTTGGTCACAACCTTTATGAAGGGATTGAGGTTGCCGAAACGCATGAACTGATGACGGCGCAGGAAAAGGGCGCAAAAATGGTCAGCTTCGACCCCCGTCTGTCCGTCTTCTCCAGCAAGGCGGATGAATGGCATGCGCTCAAACCGGGCGGCGACTTGCCGGTGTTGATGGCCATGTGTCACGTCATGATCAATGAAAAATTGTATGACGCGGACTTCGTTGCGCGCTACACCACAGGGTTTGACCAACTGGCAGAAGCAGTACAAGAGACCACGCCAGAATGGGCGCAACAGCAAGCTGATGTGCCTGCTGATGTCATTGTTCGGGTCACCCGAGAAATGGCCGCCTGCGCGCCTCATGCTATCGTCAGCCCGGGCCATCGTGCGACGTTCTCGCAAGAAGAAATTGATATGCGGCGCATGATTTTTACCCTCAATGTGCTGCTTGGCAATATTGAGCGTGAAGGCGGTTTATACCAGAAAAAAGCGGCGGCAACTTATAATAAGCTGGCCGGAGAGAAGGTCGCTCCGGTGCTGGCAAAACCCGATGTCAAATTACCCAAGCCAACGGCGCAGCGTATCGATCTGGTAGCCCCGCAGTTTAAGTACATCGCGGCGGGCGGTGGTGTGGTGCAAAGCATCATTGATGCTGTGTTAAACCAGACGCCTTATCCGGTGAAGGGATGGATTATGTCCCGACACAACCCTTTCCAAACCGTTACCTGCCGACCGGATCTGGTCAAAACCGTTGAACAGCTCGACCTTGTGGTCAGTTGTGATGTTTATCTAAGCGAAAGCGCGGCGTATGCCGACTACCTTTTGCCTGAATGTACTTACCTTGAGCGCGATGAAGAAGTTTCAGACATGTCGGGTCTGAATCCAGCCTATGCCCTGCGCCAGCAGGTAGTAGAACCTATTGGTGATGCGCGTCCAAGCTGGCAAATCTGGAAAGAGCTGGCCGTGCAG
Source organism: Citrobacter sp. Cf136 (assembly GCF_030333815.1). Taxonomy (NCBI): domain Bacteria; kingdom Pseudomonadati; phylum Pseudomonadota; class Gammaproteobacteria; order Enterobacterales; family Enterobacteriaceae; genus Citrobacter; species Citrobacter sp. Cf136. The sequence goes on from NZ_JAOWFE010000032.1 coordinate 458,321, forward strand.
TTAGGCCTTGGGCAATTCTACCCATGGCAGGATATGCAAACGCGTCAGTTATACCAGCTTAATGGCGATCATGCGCTGTCTGCTGAACTGCGTGAGAAAGGGTATCGGGAGTGGGGTGTTCCGTTACTGCTGCGTGAACCTGAAGCGGTGCGTCAGTTTGTGGAGCGCTATCCGGGCGCGGTGGCGGTTGACAGCGACGGTACCTATGGCGAGCAACTGCGCTTTAAATCCCCTTCAGGAAAAATAGAGCTTTATTCTGAAGAGCTGGAGACGCTCCTGCCTGGCTACGGTATTCCGCGCGCGCGCAATTTTGCGCTCAAAGGCGATAGTGAGCTCTATTTTATCCAGGGAAAAGTGGCGGTTCATACCAACGGTGCGACGCAATACGTGCCACTGCTTAGCGAGTTGATGTGGGACAACGCGGTGTGGATCCACCCGCAAACAGCCCGTGAAAAAGGCATCAAAAGCGGCGATGACATCTGGCTGGAAAATTCGACCGGCAAGGAAAAAGGCAAAGCGCTGGTCACCGCCGGAATTCGGCCCGATACGCTGTTTGTTTATATGGGATTTGGCGCCAAGGCGGGAGCCAAAACCGCAGCGACAACGCACGGTATCCATTGCGGTAATTTGCTTCCGCATGTTACCAGTCCGGTTTCCGGTACAGTGGTGCACACCGCTGGCGTTACGCTTCGTCGGGCATGAGAAAGGAGAACATCATGAATCAAGCAACAAACCCTTATGTCATGCTGCATGACGAGAAACGCTGTATCGGCTGTCAGGCATGTACGGTTGCCTGCAAAGTTTTGAATGACGTGCCCGAGGGATTTAGCCGTCTACAGGTGCAGATCCGTTCACCCGAACATGAACCCGAGGTGCTATCCCACTTCCAGTTTGTTCGCGTTTCCTGTCAGCATTGTGAAGATGCGCCGTGTGTCAGCGTTTGTCCGACCGGTGCGTCATTTCGCGACGAAAATGGCATTGTGCAAGTGGATAAGTCTCGCTGTATTGGCTGTGACTATTGCGTTGCCGCTTGTCCGTTCCACGTCCGTTATCTCAATCCGCAAACGGGAATTGCCGACAAATGTAACTTCTGTGCAGATACCCGACTGGAGACTGGACAATCGCCCGCCTGCGTTTCCGTTTGCCCGACAGATGCGCTGAAATTTGGTCGTCGTGACGACCCGGAAATTCAGCACTGGATAAATCAAAAAGAGGTTTATCGCCAGCAGGATACGCGTAGCGGCCCGGTGAGTGTTTATCGGCGTAAAGAGATCCATCAGGAGGGTAAAGCATGAATTCTATCTGGGGAGCAGAGCTTAACTATGCGCCGGACTACTGGCCGCTGTGGCTCATTTATGCAGGCGTTGTTATTGTGCTGATGATTGCGGGCCTGGTTATACACGCGCTGTTACGTCGGATGTTGTCACCCAAAACAGCTACTGGAGAAGAACATCGGGATTACCTCTATTCGCTGGCAGTTCGCCGCTGGCACTGGGGTAATGCGCTGCTTTTTATCCTGCTTCTGCTGAGTGGCCTGTTTGGGCACTTCTCTGTCGGACCGGTGGCATTGATGGTGCAGGTACATACCTGGTGCGGTTTCGCCCTGTTGGCCTTCTGGGTTGGTTTTGTGCTAATCAACGCAACCAGCGGCAACGGTTGTCATTATCGGGTGAAGTTTAACGGGTTGATATCACGCTGCTTGTTGCAAACGCGCTTTTATCTGTATGGCATCATGAAAGGTGAGCCGCACCCGTTTGCAGCAACGGCAGAGAGTAAATTTAACCCGCTACAACAGTTGGCTTATCTGGCCATCATGTATGCGCTGGTTCCGCTGTTGATCATTACCGGGTTGTTATGTCTCTACCCGCAGGTAATAGGGGCAGGGCCTGTGATGCTGGTGCTGCATATGGTGTTGGCGATTGTCGGCTTACTGTTCATCTGTGCACATATTTACCTGTGCACGCTGGGTGACACACCGGGGCAAATTTTCCGCAGCATGATAGATGGCTATCATCGTCATCGCAGCCATCACGCAGAGACAGCACCGCGCAAAGGCTAATGCCCGCCGCGGTTGATATCTGAAAACCTTTCCTTACAGCAAGAAAATGTGCCTTATGTCACATTTTCTTGCAATTTATCCATGTTTGTTCGCCAGAACTTCCGTAAAAAGAACGGCTATTTTTCCATTTCCTGAGGACATGCTGTTGAAACGCCGTTTGTTTATTGCCGCTTCACTCTTTGCGATGAGTTTTTCGCCCGCGTACGCGACCGAGGTCGTAAGCTTTTCCCCACAGCCACCTGCGATTAATGCCGGAGCGTGGGTATTAATGGATTACACCACGGGCCAAATCCTGACAGCCGGAAATGAACACCAGCAGCGCAACCCTGCCAGCCTGACCAAGCTGATGACTGGTTATGTTGTCGATCGCGCAATCGACAGCAAGCGTATTAGTCCGACAGATATTGTCACCGTTGGGCGCGACGCCTGGGCGAAAGATAATCCGGTATTCGTCGGTTCATCCTTAATGTTCCTGAAAGAAGGGGATCGCGTTTCTGTGCGCGACCTGAGTCGCGGGTTAATTGTTGATTCCGGTAATGATGCCTGTGTGGCGCTGGCGGATTACATCGCCGGAGGGCAGCCACAGTTTGTCGCGATGATGAACAACTATGTGCAAAAGCTGAACCTGCGTGACACGCATTTTGAAACGGTACATGGTCTGGATGCGCCAGGTCAGCATAGCTCAGCTTACGATCTGGCCGTGCTGTCGCGAGCTATCATCCATGGAGAGCCGGATTTCTACCATATGTACAGTGAAAAAAGCCTTACCTGGAACGGAATCACGCAGCAAAACCGTAACGGTTTGTTGTGGGATAAAACCATGAACGTCGACGGTCTGAAGACTGGGCATACCTCCGGCGCTGGATTCAACCTGATTGCTTCTGCTGTTGATGGGCAGCGCCGCCTGATTGCGGTTGTGATGGGGGCGGAGAGTGCGAAAGGACGTGAAGACCAGGCGAGAAAATTGCTGCAATGGGGACAAAAGAACTTCGATACCGTGCAGGTTTTACGTAGCGGTAAGCAGGTCGGTATTGAACGGATCTGGTATGGCGATAAAGAAAAAATTAGCCTTGGCACAGAGCAGGATTTCTGGATGGCCCTGCCTAAAGCCGAAGTCGCGAATATCAAGGCAAAATATGTTCTTGATAAGAAAGAACTGGTCGCCCCCATCGCTGCCCATCAACGTGTGGGGGAAATTGAACTCTACGATCGGGATAAACTGGTGGCGCACTGGCCTCTGGTTACGCTGGAGTCTGTCAACGAAGGTGGCGTCTTCTCGCGTCTGAGCGATTACTTCCGCCATAAGGCGTAGTTTTTCCTGATGTGCCTGACTGGCAAGAGTGCGAATCTGCTCACATAATAATCACTGATTCCTTGTGGCCGTCATACCTAAAAATTACACTGTATATAAATACAGTGTAATAACGGAGGTTATATGGAGTACGAGATAAAGCAGGTCGAGAAACGCATAATTGCCGGTTTCCATATGGTTGGACCGTGGGAACAAACGGTAAAGCAAGGTTTCGAACAGTTAATGATGTGGGTCGACGGTAAGCAGATCGTACCGCTGGAATGGATAGCCGTTTATTACGACAATCCTGACGTTGTTCCGGCGGAAAAACTGCGTTGTGATACCGTGGTGTCTGTGCCTGAAGGTTTTGAGATCCCGGAAAACAGTGAAGGGGTGATCCAGACCGAGCTGGCAGGTGGCGACTATGCTATAGCCGTTGCGCGCGTTGAAAATCATGACTTCGCGACGCCGTGGTATCAGTTTTTTGAGCGCCTGATGCAGGATTCGACGTATGCGATAGCCGCTAAACCCTGTTTTGAAGTTTATCTGAACAACGGCATGGAGGACGGTTACTGGGACATTGAAATGTACGTGCCGGTACAGTTGAAGTAACTGTTTTTGGTGTAAATCAGGATGAATGTCCTGGTCATCAGGATGATGTTTTCACCGTAAAAACAGGTACAATTCGCTTCTTTGCTATTCCCTGACGGAGTGCATGAGTGCGTGCAGATAAGTCGCTGAGTCCTTTTGAAATTCGTTTGTATCGTCATTATCGTGTGGTGCATGGCATTCGCATTGCGCTGGCGTTTCTTCTTACTTTTCTGTTGGTACGCCTGTTAAACATTCCCGAAGGTACATGGCCTCTGATCACGCTGGTGGTGATTATGGGGCCAATTTCTTTTTGGGGTAACGTTGTTCCCAGAGCGTTTGAGCGTATAGGCGGAACGATCCTGGGCTCGGTGCTTGGATTGATTGCCCTGCGTCTGGAACTCTTTTCGCTTCCGCTAATGCTGATCTGGTGCGCGGTGGCGATGTTCCTCTGTGGCTGGTTGGCGTTGGGTAAAAGGCCGTATCAGGCGCTGCTGATTGGCATTACGCTTGCCGTGGTCGTGGGGGCGCCTGCCGGAGATATGAATACCGCGTTATGGCGCGGTGGCGACGTTATTTTGGGTTCGTTACTGGCGATGCTGTTTACTGGCATCTGGCCGCAGCGGGCATTTATACACTGGCGTATCCAATTGGCACATTGTGTGACGGGATACAATCGGGTGTATCAGGCCGCGCTATCCCCTAATTTGCTTGAGCAACCGCGGCTTGAGAAGCATTTACAGCAGCTCTTAAGCGACGTTGTCAAAATGCGCGGACTCATCGTTCCCGCCAGTAAAGAAACCCGTATTCAAAAATCCATTTTTGAGGCTATTCAAACGGTTAACCGCAATCTGGTCTGCATGCTTGAGCTGCAAATTAATGCGCTTTGGGCCAGCCGCACCAGCCACTTTGTCATGCTGAATGCACAAACTTTGCGTGAAACTCAGCTCAGGACGCAGCAGGCGCTACTGACGATAACCCACGCCTTGTACGAAGGGAATCCGCAGCCGGTGCTTGCCAATACGGAAAAGCTCAATGACACCGTGGCGGAGTTGCGTCAGCTCATTGCTGAGCATAAAGGCGATAATGTCGCAGAAACGCCCATTCACGGCTACATTTGGTTGAACATGGAAATGGCGCGACAGCTGGAGTTGCTCTCACATTTAATCTGTCGCGCGCTGCGCAAATAAAGAGCAGATGAGGCGATAGGTTCTACTGCTGCTTCGATTCAGCAAAGATTAGAGGTATGATACTGAAAAAGGCTAAAACCATTGGTAACTGCAATGGCTTTACCCTCGATAATTCAGGTTTCAACCATGCATTGTCGATGCAGATGCAACTTGAAGTATGGCGGGCATGAAAGTAATGTTGACCCACTTTAGCCGTTGTTTTAACGAATCCGAATCTCACATTATCAGGGGTGTAAAAATGGAAACTACCAAGCCTTCTTTCCAGGACGTGCTGGAATTTGTTCGTCTGTTCCGTCGTAAAAACAAACTGCAACGTGAAATTCAGGACGTTGAGAAAAAGATCCGTGACAACCAGAAACGCGTTCTGCTGTTGGACAACCTGAGCGACTACATCAAGCCTGGAATGAGCGTGGAAGCGATTCAGGGCATTATCGCCAGCATGAAAAGCGATTATGAAGATCGTGTTGATGATTACATCATCAAAAACGCTGAGATCTCTAAAGAGCGCCGCGACATCTCTAAAAAGCTGAAAGCGATGGGCGAAGTGAAAAACGCCGATGCGAAAGCTGAGTAACGATTTTATGCTCGTTTGGGTCGCTGCTTAGCGGCGGCCCTTATTGCAGTTCGACCCCGCCAGTTACCATCCGCAACAAATGTTGTTCCGGCCAGTGCAATGTTAATTTTTTCTGTGTCAGCATCCATTTTATGTAGTCCACATCATGACGCCTTCTGTCGAGCATCAGACCGACGACGCTGCCGCTGTGCGCGACGTTGACGCCATATAAATCACATTCTTCTACCAGTGCTAATAGTGAATCAAAATCTGGTTTAGGTAACAGCAACTGGCTGGCGATCGCGCTCAGCGTGGCGGCTTCGCCCATCCGATAAGGGTTTTGACTGATACAGGCTTCCTGTAACTTTTCCCATGCGCGTTTCAGGGCTGGGGCGCCCGCCAGTAACCCTGACTGACGTGGAGTACGGTGATAATCAGCAGTAAGCAAGGTTTCCGGACTTTCGAGAACCAGCAGATCGAGTTGAGGCTGGGATTCACAGGCAATTTGCGTGGAGGCGTCGTTATGATCGAACAGCGTAAGCTGGCGGAAAACGGTGCTGTCGGTAGGTTCCAGCGAAACGCAAAGCTGAGCCAGAGTGGATTCGTCTAGCTGATGCCCCAGATACTGTGCCGTGGCGATTGCCGTGGCGGCGATATCCGCTGTGCTGCTGGCCATCCCTTTAGCGACAGGAATGGTTGACTGGACATCTATTCGGATATCCTGACTCATGTGTGCCGGGTATTGCCAGTGCAGCAATAACCTCTCAACCATTGCCCGCGAAAGTGGACGTTCATCTGTCAGCGGTGAACCTGAAGTGACCTCAACGGTGCTATACCATTCAACCGGGCAGGAGACCAATTTCTCACTGCCCAGAATCCAGCCCTGGATAAGTTCTCCGCACGATGCGGGACATTGCGCAACAGCCACGTCTTCACCTATGTGATCAGCAATCCTCGGCGCATAGTGTCATGGCGATCGCGCTATTACCATGATTTGCCGCAATTTGCGGTGCTGCAGTATTATGCAGGAATGCCCAATGTCACAGTTTCAGATATCGCTAAACGCATAACGTCTTGCGCAATCATTAGCTCTTCATTGGTATTAATCACTGCTACTTTGACCATCGCATTTTCCGTTTGAATGAAGGTGGCATTACGCTGATTTTTTTCCTCATCAACGGCCAGACCCAGGAAATTCAGATTGCGACAAATCGCAGCGCGCGCCCGTGCGGAGTTTTCGCCAATACCACCGGTAAACACCAGGGCATCCAGACCGCCCATCTGCATAATATAGCTACCAATGGTGGCACGAATGCGCTCAGCAAAAAGCGTCAACGCCAGCGCAGCCTGGTGATTGCCCGTATCTGCGGCATGTTCAACGTCGCGGTAGTCAGGTGAGATGCCAGAAACACCGAGCAATCCGGACTCATTGTTGAGCAATTGGTTGAGCTGCTGCGGTGTTTTGCCTTCTCGCAGGGCTATCCAGGGCAAAATAGATGGATCAATATCGCCACTTCGCGTGCCCATCATCACGCCAGATTGTGGTGTAAAGCCCATTGACGTATTCACCGATTGTCCGCCTTTGATGGCGCAGATGCTGCTTCCGTTGCCCAGATGACAACAAACAACGCGCAGGGCGCTGAGTGGCACACCCAGTTTTTCAGCAAGCTGTGAGCTAACGTATTTGTGGCTGGTACCATGAAAACCGTAACGACGAATACCCAACTCGACATAGTAACGCCAGGGCAGGGGATAGATGAAAGAAGGCTCATCAAGCGTTTGATGAAACGCGGTGTCGAACACCGCAACGGCTGGCGTTTTGGGCAATAGCTGGCGGAATACCGCGATCCCCAACGCATTTACCGGGTTATGCAGAGGAGCCAGTTCCGCGAGTCGCTCGATTTCTGCCAGCGTTTCATCAGTTACCAGCGCGGAGTCTTTAAAGGATTCCCCGCCGTGTGCGACGCGGTGGCCAACGCCGTCGATCTCTTCCAGACTGCTGATAATGTGGTGGTTGAGCAGTTTTTCCAGAAGCAACGTTACGGCTTCACGGTGATCGGCTACGGGCAAAGTTTCCTGCCATTTCTGCGCTGGCGTTTTTAGGGTGACCTGTGCATCAGACAAACCGATACGTTCTATCAAGCCCTGGCAGATCATTTCACCCTGCGGCATCGCCAGTAGTTGAAACTTAAGCGAGGAACTACCTGCGTTAATGGCCATTATTTTGTGAGACATGAAGGTTCCTTTGCATTCAGAAAAATGAACATCTCATCGACCCCGGTATTCTCCAGCGCGCTGGTGACAAATACTTTTTGCGCACCAGCCTGAGCTAACCAACTCTCCACAAGAGAAATACGCTGCGGGTTGGCTAAATCGGCTTTGGTAACGAGGCCAATAACGGGTCGGTTCATTGGTCCGGTAAAACCGGGAGAAAATGGTGACCACGGCGCGTCAGCATTGAGTACCAGCGCAATAATGTCCGCTTCACAGGCGCTGGCCAGCAGCGCACTGTACAGGCAGCGGTTCTCAAGATATTCACCCGGTGTGTCTATTGTCGTAGGTGACCAGACTATGGCCTGGGTCTTCTGATAGTGAAGCACCTCTCCGCGCATGCACTGCGTGAGCGACGTTTTACCGCACTGGCTGGGGCCAATTAGCATGATACGTTTCATGAGATTACGTCCGGGTGATGGGACACGCGGTAAAACGCATCATTTCGCCCAGCGTTCGGGTTACCTGTTTCAACGCGTACTCAACGGCTGAAACATCGCCCGTCAGTACCACCGCGCCGGTAAACCGGTCGAGAAAACCAATCTCTACCGCCCCTGATTTCGTGGCGATATCACAGGCGATGATTGAGGCTTCGCTAGGAGTAATGGTCAGAATACCGATCGCAGAAACCGAATCTGGTAATCCCAGTTTCTTGAACAAATCCTTACCCGGATTAGCGATAAGATGCGCTAATGTGACCTGTTTGCCAGGTACATATTCCTGAATCATTCGATCCGTGGTGGGTTGCCTTTCCATTATCCCTCCACCATCTGTCGCCACATGCTTTCATGCGGGCGAGGAATGACCGAGCGGTAAACCAGCAGGCCTTTTTCACCCGCACTTTCACTGGCAACCGTCACCGCGTTATTCACATCGGATACATCGCCGGCAACGACCATGTAGCACTTGCCGCCAATACCAAATGCCATATGGACGCGGACCAGCGTGACGTTGGAGGCTTTAACCGCCCTGTCGGCGGCGCAGATGCAGGCAGCAACGCTCCATGTTTCGACAATACCAACTGCCTGACGCTTATCTACGCTGTTTAGTCCGCTGATTGCGGGGAGTACGCTGGCATGAATGTTGGGGAGTACCAGACTATCAACGAGCATATCACCAGCAAGAGATGTTCCAGTGGCAATCGCCTGTTGTACGGCACCTACGTCACCACCGAGCATGAGTAGAAATTTTCCCGGGCAGATGGTCTTGCTGACCAGTAAATTCACATTCGCGCTTTTTAACATGGCATCGCCAGCTTCCATTCCTTTGGCAATGCTGGTGAGTTCTAAAATCCCTATAGCCTGAGACATGATTAACCTCTTATTACCGTGATGGATTGCTCAGTGATTTCGCTGACAATACCGTCAATACTGGCGTGAACAGGCGCGCCTAATGCACCGGACGGCACATCGGCAACGCATTGACCGCGAACAACGCGTTCGCCTTGTTCTACACATGGGATAGCGCTGGCACCTATATGCTGGCGTAACAACAGCGTCGTTTTATCTGTGGAGTAGTCAGTCTCAGCCAGTGGCGCATCGTGATACCAGTCGCTAAGGCCCAGTTTGGTAATAAGGCGCTTAACCGGGATCAGCCGGTACTTCGCCATTTCATCCTCAGGATTTAGCGGCCCTTCATAACGATGGTTGAGCGCCCGCAGCTCGCGTTTAAGCATGCGGTTGATTCGCATCGGCGAAATCCCAACTGGACAGGCAACGCTTTCACACACATTGCATTCTGAGCAGGTCAGGGCCGTGAGCAGCAATTGCGGCGTGGCTGCCTGCTGATAATTAACCGCACGAACCAGCAGATGCGGGGATAATTCATGACCGATCAAATGCCTTGGGCACAAATCCGTACACAAACGGCACTGCTCGCAAACGGTTTTTGCAACAGAAAGCACAGTGCGTTCATCCTGCATCCGCCGCTGAATCAACGCATGAGACTTAGGCAAAACCAGCAGGCCCCCGGTGGTCTTGCTGACTGGGGTATCCAGTGAAGTAATCAGGCCGCCCATCATCGGACCACCGTTAATAAAGCCGGGATCGTCAACGGTTGCACCCCCGGCCAGCGCCAGAACGTCACGTAAAGACATTCCGATAGGGACTGTGAGTGTGATGGGACTGGCGACTGCGCCGTTAACGGTCAAGGTACGACGCGTAACCGGGTACTGCTGCTCAACTGCTCTCGCGATGTTGAGTACGGTCTGGACGTTATTGACCACTACGCCGACGCTGACAGGCAGCGCGGCAGGCGGAACTCTCCGGCCTGTTGCCATCCAGATGGTCAGAACCTCGTCACCTGCCGGGTAGACATCGGGCAAAATATGTAAGCGGATCCCGGCAGGCAGAAGGGGCGTTAATGCATTGATAGCCTGTTGGTATTTCTCTTTGAGCGCAATAATTCCGGAACTGGCTCCGGTAGCCGTCATGGCATATTGAACGCCGTGGATAAGTCGCTCAGCCTGGACGGCCATCAACTGCTGGTCAACTTTCAGCATTGGCTCACATTCAGCCGCATTGACCAGAAAAGTATCGACCTGCGCCTGTAATTTTACGTGAGCAGGAAAGCCTGCGCCTCCGGCTCCGACAACACCCGCTGCGCGAACGCGTTCGCGAATTGTCTGCGCATCATAGAGCGTGGACTCTGCCGTCATGGCTGTCTTCATAATAATTCCTCAAGCAGTTCCTGCATGGCACTGGCGTCGGCAACACGAGGATTGGTTTGCAGCGTGACATCAGCCAGCGCGGCCTGAACCATCATCGGGATACGTTGCGACCAGGCTTGCTTTCCGTCTTTAAGCGCGTCAACTAAAGAAGGCAACGCACACTGTTTTTTGAGTAGCTCGATATGATGAATGAGCGCATTCAATGCCGCTGTATCGTTCGCGTTATCCGGGCATAAATGGCAGGCTTTAGCGAAACGCGCATAGCGCTTCGCAGCCCGCGGATCGCGAGCATTAAAATGAATGACATGGGTCAGCAGCAGCGCATTGGCAAGTCCGTGTGGCAGATGAAACTGACCGCCCAACTGATGGGCAATCGCATGATTGATCCCCAGTCCAGCCTGACTAAATGCCATTCCCGCGAGCGTTGACGCATTGTGCATTTTCCCTCTGGTTGCCAGGCATTCGCCTTTGCTGACGGCGACAGGCAGATACTGGAAGACGATTTGAGCCGCTTTTTCAGCTAGTGCATCGGTGAAGTCGCTGGCCTTCGTGGACACGTATGCCTCCAACGCATGCGTTAACACGTCCATGCCGGTATTCGCGGTTATGGCTGGCGGTACGCTGACGACCAGCGTTGGATCAAGGATGGCCATGTCTGGATAAAGCGCATTATTAAACAATGGATATTTAATGCCTTTATCCGGATCGCTAATCACGCAGGCGCTGGTTACCTCGGAGCCCGTACCGCTGGTAGTGGGAATTGCGACACAGGTTTCAATTTCAATACCGAACTGTCGGCTGAACCAGACGATGGCCTTTGCGGCGTCCAATGCTGAGCCGCCACCAAAACCCATCACGATGTCCGGTCGCAGGGACTGCATTTGTGCAATCCCTTGAACTACAGTGCTGATGGTGGGATCGGGGGTGATATCGCTGAAAATGCTGATGCGGTTATCCGCTGGCAGAGCGTTGCGCAGCTTTTCAATCAGGGGAGAACGCGCGAGAAAACCATCGCAAATAATCCAGATATGCTTATTCGTGAAGCGCTTGAGCACATCCAGACTTCCCTGGCCGCTGTACAATCGAGTTTGCAGTGAAAAGCTATTCATAACGGCCCCATTAACGAATAGAAAAACCGTTTGTCAGCACGCAACGACGAGAGCGTGCGAAAGTGCGCGCAGATGTTGTTCCTTCACCGGTTGGCGTCGCAATAGTGAAGGTTGTAAAGCCTTCACCACCAACGCCGATCCCGGCGTAAGAGGGGCCATTTTTCACAAAGATGGAGGTCTGAAGCGTGCGCGCGGCAAGGTTCAAACGTGACACATTTTGCGAATGCATAATGGCCGTGTGATGCAATCCCTCTTCAACCTTCAGGGCCAACGTTAATGCACTATCAAAATCGCTCACCGTTACGACGGGGAGCATTGGCATCAGTTGCTCGCTGGTAACCCACGGGTCGTCCGCCTGGACGATGCCTATCAGTAATCGAGGTGCTTTTGCCGGAACCGGTATTCTTGCTGCTTCCAGTAAGGTTGCCGGGCTTTTACCCACCAGTTTTTTATTGGCTATGCCTTCTGGTAGGCAGATGGCTCGCAGTTTGTCTACCTCTTCTCTATTGAGAAGCATCGCACCAAAAGACTGCATCTGTTGAACCAGTCGTTCGGCAACGGCATCAACAACAATCAGGCTCTTCTCAGCAATGCAGGGGAGGTTGTAATCAAAGGATGCGCCATTGATGATATCTTCCGCCGCCTTAACCAGGTCGGCCGTTTCATCAACAATGCAGGGTGGATTTCCTGCGCCTGCGCCGATGACTTTTTTCCCGCTTTTCATGCCCATAGCAACAATGCCTGGGCCACCGGTAATCGCCAGAACTGCGATTTTAGGGTGCGCCATCATCTGCTGGGTAGCCTCAAAAGTGGGTTCTGTGACAGTGACGACAAGATTACGAATTCCGCAGCAACGGAAAGCAATATCTTCAATCATGGCAATCAGCTTGAGTGAAACCTTTTTAGCACCCGGATGCGGACTGAAGTAAACGCTATTCCCTGCCGCCAGCATGCTGATGCTGTTGTTAATAATGGTCTCTGTCGGATTAGTACTGGGGGCGACAGAACCAATCACGCCAAACGGTGAATACTCGAATAACACCATGCCGCCATCGCCGGTTAGCGCAGTTGTGGTGAGATCTTCGATACCCGGAGTGTTGTCCAGCGCGGCTTTATTTTTAAGGAACTTATCCTCTTTGTTGCCCATACCCGTTTCGGCAGCGCTCTCAGAGGCCAGTGAAGCAAGATGAGGCGTCAGTTCTTCGCGTAGGGCGTTTATGATGGCGCTGCGGGTTTTCAATGGACATTGCTGGTAACGCAGAAAAGCCTGATGAGCGGCATCGATCGCTTCGCCAACGGACGGAAAAATACCGTTACCCTTAACTTCTGCTTTTGCCGGGGCGAGTTGCTCACTCAAAATGTTACGAATAAGGGTTTCAAGTTCTGAAGTATTCATTGATGTGTTCTCACGTTAATCGCCGCAATGGCCGTTTCTGCAATGTCCATATCCTGTTCAACGCTTCCTCCGCTGATGCCAAGACCCCCGAGGAGTAAACCCTCACGCCATAATGCGTACCCGCCACCGAAGGTGACGACTTTTCCCTGCATATGGCTTTCCAGACCGTAAAGCGCGGCGCCTGGTTGTACTACTGATGTCAGCTCATGAGTGGCGGTTTTCATCGCCACGGCAGTCCAGGCTTTTTTCGGTGCCAGTTCGCTACTCACGAGTAATGCGTCAGGCATGCGCCAGGCCACCGTTTGGGTCCCGTTCGCATCAACAATGCTAATGACGACCGGAACCTGAAGTTCTTCTGCTCTCGTCACCGCAGCACGAGTGAGTTGGTGGAGCTCCTGAAAAGACAGAGACATAGTCGGCTCCTTTGTGGCTGGTGGTTGAACGGCAGCGAGATAGCGCTCAGCCACTTTCTCAATGATTTCGTTTTGATGGGCGTCATGATCTTCTGCTCGTGCAAGCGCATATAAGCAGTCGGACAGGCGGTTGATATAACGCATCAGCACGTGTCTGACGGAGATCTCGGTGGACAGCTCGACCAGTCGTCTCTCTGCGCGGCGTGCCAGAGTTCGGGCAAAGTGCAGTCGGCTGGCGGCTTCGCTGCGGCCTGGTAAAATAAAGCTGCGCAGGGGCGGTACTCTTCCCATTGCGATATCGATGGCACCTTCCAGTGCCGCAATTTCTTCTGAGCTGATGTAGCGCTGCTCTGGCGTCGGTTCTTCGCTTTCGCTTGCCAGTTCGGCGCTGAACCAAAAAAGCTGCAGCTGGATATTTTCAAGTAACTGCCGGTGCTGAGGGTTTTTCGCCACGCAAACGCACAGGCTAAGCGCCGCATTCAGTTCGTCCAGCGTACCGTAGGCTTCCACGCGCGGATGCGTTTTGCTCACGCGCTGTCCGGTAAATAGGGCTGTGGTTCCGGCATCACCTGTGCGGGTATAAATCGCCATAGTTCCTCCTAACGAGAAAGCGTGTCGACAATGCCGACGATAGCCAGATCGATGGCCTCATTAGGGCCGGAAAAAACGTGTCTGGCGCTTGACCCGCTGCTGAGTAATACCAGTTCGCCGGTCCCCGCGCCGACAGAATCAACAGCGACTTCATCTCCACTCACTGGGGACGCAGGAAGCTCTCCGTCAGCACTTACCCGACGTACCAGCAACAGTTTTTTTCCCACCAGTGATGGAGATTTTTGCGTGGAAACCACAACGCCTGTAACCCGTGCCAGATGCATAGCTCACTCCTGCTTAATTAGTTGGACATTTCGCAGACTGACAGCTTCCTGAGCCAGAGCCGTCACGACACATCGACGGCGTAGCACCAGTACGCCATCCCTCAATTGGGCGACGTCGGCATAGCTGAGAAGCTTCTCAGGATGCAAAAAGATGATTCGCCCCAGTTCGTCACTGAATTCCAGCGGCAGACGCGCGAGTTTTTTCACGGGGATTGCGGGTAACAATCGGTGTTGTAGTGAAATCTTCACGCGGACTCCGCATGCCAGCGCGTCGTGAATCGTTACCACCGACATGTTGACTGGGCAGCCTTCGGCAATTTGCTCCAGTAATGGCAGGTCCACTTGCTGGAGAAGGAGCGATGAGTACTGGCAGCATACTGTCCGTGAATCGATTTCCCGTAACTGCGCGACGCTAAGAGTGAGCGTGCTTTCCGCGCGTTTTTTTAATCGGGAAACAACCTCCTCGATAATGCGTTGCAGCAGTTCGTTGTTCATCGTGAGGTCACCAGTGTGGCGAATGCCTGGGGATTATCAGCGCCTGCAGCATTGGCTTCGTCTGTATCGATATGCATTTCGAGGCGCATATCCGGCGAAACGCGTACGGCGACGTTATCGAAAATCAGTCGACGTTCATCGCCATTAATGGCGACCGAGACTTTATCACCATGGGAAACTCGCAGAATCAGAGCATCGAGCGGCGACATATGGATATGCCGTTGGGCAACGATCACCCCGGATGCTAACTCCAGTTCAGCAAATGGGCTGACAAGACGAACACCGGGTGTGCCCTGAATATTGCCCGACATCCGCAGCGGAGCAGCAATTCCCAACGTGCGGGCGTCGGTACGAGAAATTTCGACCTGGCTGGTATTGCGCAGCGGGCCGAGTAAACGCACATTTTTTAACTGACCTTTTGGCCCCACCAGCGTGACAGTCTGCTCTGCTGCATATTGCCCTGGCTGCAGCAGCTCTTTTTTCTCACTAATTGGGTGATTGGGAAACAAGCGACCGTAATCTTCAGCGCACAGATGAATATGCCGATTAGAGATCCCCAGCGGAATCGGGCGCTCGCGCATTTCATCCAGAACCTTAGCGACAGTGGTTTCCAGTTGCTGTTTATCCATCACGCTTCACCTCGTTTGCCGGAGTGAAGACAAAGTGTGCGCGGCTCACCTTTTTGGCGAGGGCAGGCAGGATCAAGACACAAATTGCAGCTAATCAATTCTGCATCTTGCGGTGCTTCGGGTGCCGCATGGTCTACAAATATCTCTTCATGCGGTATGGCTGGTATGGGTTCGGGTGTTGGTTCAGGCTCCAGGACAACGCTATGCGACAGGATCCCGTCCCCGGGTCTGGAAATGACTTTGTGGGCCACCAGTCCATCTCGCTGGTCAGCGAAACTGACACCGGTGGAAATGGCCGCCTGGACGGAGGCCACATCCCCGATTATCTTGATCACCGTCCAGCCTGAGCCGTTGGTTTTTTCGAGGCCCACCAGCGTGATGGAGGCGGCTTTCGCCATGACGTCCGCGCAACTGATGGCTAATGCCAGACCACTAACTTCAAGTAATCCCAGTGATTGCTTCACGCTGTGCTCCTTGGTTGCAACGACTTATGCGGATTTAGGTAAAATGGCTTCAACGTCGCTGTGCGGACGCGGGATAACGTGGCAGGATTTCACCTCACCAACGGCGCTTGCGGCTGCGCTTCCAGCATCTACGGCTGCTTTCACCGCACCGACATCACCGCGAACCATCACGGTGATGAGGCCAGAGCCGATTTTTTCGTAACCAACCAACTGCACGTTTGCGGATTTCACCATGGCATCAGCGGCTTCAATAGCGCCGACAAGCCCTTTTGTTTCAACCAGTCCCAGTGCGTTATTCATACTGCTTTTCTCCTGTGGGTTATGAGTGGCATTCCCGGAACGGAATGCCTTTAACCAGCCGCGCAGCGTTGTTACCAATGCTGCGGCGATCGTGGCTATTTTGTTGATACGTCAGCGTAAAAAGCGGTGCTGATGAGGGTAAGTTTTTGTAATGCACGACCAGTTTTTCACGGCTACAGCCAATACCAACCAGCAATGGTGATTGGCAGGCGGCCAACCATGCGTTGTGGATAACGTCAGTTGAGTCACTCTCCTGAATCACAAAGGGGATCCCTTCTTCTTCAATACCCAGCAGTACGTCGTTCCAGACGTCAGCGCAGTCAGCACTGATGAAGATAACGATGGCTGGCGTGGTGAGATTACTTTCCATGAGCGAATGCCTTATGCCAGGAGAGAATCAGCCCTGTCGCAACCGCATTGCGCGGACCTTCGGTACCACGAATATTGCCGCGCCCGGCAACCAGTCGATAATGCGCCAGAGCATCGGTGACTAGCTGCGGAACTTCAAAATCCAGGGATGAGCCGCCAACCAGTACCACAAAGGGAATATCCCGAATGTTCCCGGTCGGACTCACCTGACGTAGCGCTCTGAGTGCGTTAGTAACGAAAACGCGTTCCTTAGCACTTCGACGAATGGCTCGTACTTTCTCCAGCGCCAGTTCACCCGGCAGTGGCACCAGTTCATCGGGCTTCACTACGCACACGCGCGCAAAAACCGTTGGCGGGAGAGGCGTAGGGAAGAACTGAACGCTGCCGTCTTCGTGGCGAAGATGGAACAAGCTCTCAACTTTCGCCAACGGATACTTTTTAATCTCTTCCGCGAGGTAACGGTCATCCAGACCCAGTTCACGGGCAATGATCATCGTGACCATATCGCCTGCACCCGCCAGGTGCGTGGCAATAATTTCGCCCTTAGGATTGATGATAGAAGCGTCGGTTGAACCCGCGCCGAGGTCCAGAATAGCCAGTGGTCGCGTGGTGCCCGGAGTAGTTAAGGCCCCCAGAATGGCAGCTTCGGCTTCGGCCCCGCCAACCTGGACGTCAATGTTGAGCTTTTGCGTGATCTCCTGGGCAATCATCGCCATTTGCAGGCGGTCTGATTTCACCATGGAGGCTATGCCGACAGCCTGTTCCAGCGAGAACTCACCGGCAAGTCCACCCGTCACGCTGACAGGAACCGAGGTATCGACCGCCAGCAGATCCTGAATAAAAATTTCATGACTGGGTTTATTGGTTAATTCAGCCATCGTCTGGCGCACATGCTCCAGCATGCCGCCAATATTGGTGCCAGCTTCTCCAGTAACGTTATCCAGTTTCGGGCATTCACCAACCGCTTTCATAATCGCTTCGGCGCCCGCTGCAACGTCGACCCGTACTGTACGACCCTGAGACTGTAGCTCCAGATTTCCGGCAGGAATCGCTCGCGCTTTCACATCACCTGACGGCGTTTTCACCACCACGGCTGAACGGTTGCCGATCAGCGCCCGTGCCATCGGAACAATGTTTTTAGTCTCATCGGCATTGAGGCCAAAGACAGTTGCAATACCGTAGGGGTTAGAAAGCGTTTCAATAACCTTTCCTGGTACGGCGACCTCAATGGCAGCCAGCATCCCCAACGGGATACGGTCAATATGAAGGACTTCATCGACGATGGGCAGGGGATGAGTCAGACGATTACTGACCAACACACCATCGTCCTGCTGCAAAATAACACCAGTCAACTGGTATCCGGCACGGACGGAGGCATTAATCATCGTAGCAACATCGGCGAAATCAAATGCCGATGACACCACCAGAATATAGGGCGTATCCGCCGGGCGACTGAGAAGGTCTTCCGGCGTAATAGTGACGCCCACGCCTAACCCGACACCGCCCGGTGTTTTAGGGTTATGGCCGATCATGGTGGATTCAGTGATGATGGTTTCGGTTATTGTTTCCATCGCCACGTCGCCAATGACCGGGGTGGCTTCGTTAATACGGATGAGCGAAATATCGCTGACATTGATACCGGCGTTTTTTGCCGCCAGCGTAAGGGCCTCCTGAATGCCAAACACATTACGTAATGTGCCCTTAATTCCGGTGGTTTCTGCCAGCGCGCTGCCGGTGATGCTCAGCACGCCAGACTCATCCAGAGTAGCCAGAGCGACTTCCGTTGATGAGTTGCCTATGTCAATGCCAGCTATATATCGCATGATCCTGTCCCTGAGTTAGTCGTCGCCTTTGAGTTTTTTACGCTCAACGTACAGCGCTGCCGCTTCACGAACGAAAGCTGCACAGATTTTTGCCTGATAACGATTTTCGAGATCGTCGGCGATAGCCATCAGCTCATCTTTTGTTGAGCGGTACGGGCGCAGCGCGTTGTAGATCTCAAGAATGCGATCGTCAGGAACAGCGGTTAGCTCGGCAGCGCGCTCAAAGTTCATCGCCAGCCTGTCACGTCCGGCATCTTTGGCGATTTCCGCCTGGAGGCGCAGTGTTTCAGGGGTGATGCGCATGTCCTGCGCGGTCACTTTGTTGCTCAGAACATTTTCAAGCGTGAAGTCGTCCAGCGTTTTGTTGGTCGCAGTTTTTACCCACTCAGGATGTTTATTCGCGAGAGGGTAATCCGTGACTTTCGCGGTATGTGCTGATGAACTCGCCGCGGGCGGAGTCGCGGACTCGCCTTGCAGGCTGTTCATCCGGCTCAACACATCCCGAACCATCGATTCAATTGCGTCGGTATTCATGGAGGTATCCTTTATCAAAGCGCCACGCGCAGTTCCTGCGGGTTTTTGCCTGTCACAACGTATTTGGTCTCTTTAATGTGCAGAATGGCTGATTTCGCCTGGTACTTAGGACGAGCCATCTGGTCATTCAGAGTCGGGACCGGTTGCGGAGATTCACGCTTGGCATAACGCGCGGCGTTTTTACCGATCTGACGATAGGTTTCCAGCGTCAGAAGCGGTGCCTGAGGGAACAGCTCCAGGTTTGAAAGCGGCGGTAACCCCTGCTGGTGGATAACCGTCGTGCCTTTTGACTGGATACCAATAGAGATCCCGGAACCGCTCAGACGGTTACCCTCAACGGCAACAAACGCCACATCGGAGGATTTAAAGCAGCGGATAACGCGCGCTTTAATGCCTTCTTCTTCAATACCGGCAATCACTTCGCGCAAGATATTCTTATGCGGGATCCCTACAATATTGACGGTTTGTGACAGGCCAAACGCCGGCCCTACGGCAATAATCACTTCGTCCTGTTGCTGGCCTTGTTTGGCTTCACCAATCTCGGTCAGAAAGCTGTCGCCCTGTGCCGTAGCAGCCTGAGGTGCGCTTGCCGCTGTAGATGCACGGAAAGAGACGGGTTTGTCGCTGGTCTGCATTTCAGACAACACATCTTCAATTATCTGACGCAGCAGTTTTTCATTAATTTCCATTTTTCACCCCTTAGCCAAGCTCGTTGGGATCAAGTGCGCCAGGGATGTTTTTGATCTCTTCCCAGCGTTCGCCTTGCAGGCGATAACCTGTTGCCGGACCGGCATAGTCGTTAACATCATTGACAGCGGATAGCACCTGTCCGTCGCCAACGATAATGGCGGAGGTATGCAGGTAATCCCCGGTTAACTTGGCTTTCTGGATGTTGAGCATGTCCTGAGCGACATCGGTAAATCCGCCCTGAGCAAGGGCTTTCACCACTTCCAGACCGTTACGGTTTTTGTTGATGATCTCTTGTGCAAACTTGATATCTTCAACGATGTTACGTTCCGGCATATCTTTCGAACCGTGGGCGTAGGTCGCCGCTTCCACTTCTTCATCAGTGATTGGCGGTAATCCCATCCCGGCAAAGACGGCCTGCAGCGCACGCGCCGCTTTGTTACGAATGGCGATAACGTCTTCTTCACGAACCGGGCGCAGACCACCGTCTACTTTCAGGTCACGCTGGAGAACGTTGTAGTCGTCAAAATCTTCAGCATCCTCGTTCGAACCCGCAAACATGTTGTCGTAGTTCGGCACCGCGGAATAACCAGAAGAAATGAAGTCAGTACCCGGCAGGAACTGCATCAGTAGACGCGCAGTACGACGCATATCCGAGTGGGTAAAGGTTTGGTCGTTGCTGGAGGCGCATTCCAGATCCAGAGAGGAGCAGATCAGGTTTTCAGCCAGCACTGCACGAATTCCTGACGGCACGGCGGAAGGGACTCCGATGCAGCTTACGGAACCGTTTTGCAGACCCTGTACGCCAGCAGCTTTGGTGATGTAAATACAGCGGGCTTCCAGATAAAGCATCGATTTGCCTTCGGCGTAACCCATCTGAACTTCTGAGCCAGAGCCGGAGGTAAAGCGCATTTTCAGACCACGGGATGCGTAGGATGAGGCGAGGAAGCCTTTAGACCATGGCGTGTCATCGCCGTCGGTAAATACGGGTTCAGTACCATAGACGGAGATGGTTTCAGCGTAGCAGGTGTGGCCTAGCATCCCGAGTTTGAGTTCGGTTGCTTCTTCCAGAGAACACTGAGTTAACACGCCCGGGCGTCCAACCTGTGAGCCGACTAACAGCGCAATGGCGTTAAATGGCGCATAACGCGCAACGGCAACGGTCGTTTCCTGTTCGTCAAATCCACGCCATGCGCCTTCAGCGGCATCAGCGGCAATTTGCACGGGGTTATCTTTGACATTAGTGACGTGCGCTTGTTGAGATGGTGTACGACGAGCACGCATTTTCTGCATGGCCATCATCATCTCAACGACGTTCATATTGGACACGACTTCGACAATTTTTGCCGGCGTCATTGCGGTGGTCAGCGGCACAATGTCTTTGCGCTTCACGTTAGGATCGCAAAGCATATTGGCCAGTTTGACCGAATCCATCGCCATGACTTCTTCAGCGCGCGCCAGGTTAATGCCATAGCGGGCAATAAAATGGTCGATTAAGTCAAATTCACTAGCGGATTTACCGTCCAGTTCAGTGACTGTACCGTTGACGATTTTAATCGACGGTTTGGGGTCGTTCGGGCTTTCCATCGCAATGAAGCCTTCTTCGATCCACTCCTTAACGAAGCCATCCTGATTCACAGGGCGCTTCGCCAGTGCTTCAAATCTTTTCGATCTCATGAATCAGCCTCACTGATATCAGATGTAGGACGGACGATCGTTTTTCGGCTCTGAGCCGAGGGTCCCGAGTACGGTTTTACCGATTTCACGGGCGGAGATAACAGCCTGACGAACAGCGCCAGAGTCACCCGAAATAACCAGAATGGCTTCGTTACTGAAGCTGGTGCCATGAGCAGGGGAGCTGTAAGCCACAACTTCCACGTTGGCGGATTTCAGGGCAGTATCAGCCATCAGGACACCAACGGATGCTGGTGCGCCGACGATGACGCCACAGGCACGACCAATCGGTGCGCCAAAGGCTTTTTCCAGCGCGTAGCTGGCGCGTGCGGTGTACTGCATTTCGATGTGACCGGCTTCGTTGGCATAAACGTCGCCAAAGGTGCGATCCAGTTCTTTCAGTGCAACTTCAATGCCGCGTTTCACGTCGGAAACATCGTTGCCGCCAAGAATAATCAGCGAGCCATGACCTGCGCCGCCTTTGGTATCACGTGGTAACTCAATACTGACGACTTCAGTATTGGTGGCTTTCACCGCTTCATCAGCGGCCATGATGTGTGGACCCGCACCAGTACGGGCGCCAAGGATGCCAATGGAGCGATAGCGTTTTTCAAGTTTCATTGCGTCCAAGAGGGCACTGTCTACGTTGGCGATTACCAGACCGACGGTGTCGCCAATCGCGGTACCGACAAACTCCGTTAAACTGCAGCTTTTCTCTGCCATAGCCGTTTCTCGTGTTGGGTGATTATTTTCTGGGATAGCCTGCTGTTCCGGCGTTGCCACGCGAGCAATCACCTGCGCCATGATCTGTTCAACCAGTTCATTGCTGCTCATTAGCTAATTCCCTTCGGTAAGATTTTTTCTACATCGGTATGCGGGCGTGGGATAACGTGTACGGCTTTCACTTCTCCCACATTACGGGCTGCGGCGGCACCGGCATCTGTTGCTGCTTTGACTGCGCCGACATCGCCGCGGACAATAACTGTTACCAGCCCCGAACCAATTTTTTCGTAGCCGACCAGCATTACATTGGCTGACTTCACCATTGCATCTGCGGCCTCTATGGCTGCAGTTAAGCCTTTGGTTTCTACCATTCCTAACGCTTCTTGTTGCATAAAGACCTCGCCTGGGTTGTCCCGATTTTCATGACTATAAAAAGAAGCGAGGAAAAAGAATGGCTGAGTTGAAAGTAAGAGTGAAAAAATAGTGGGGTTACGGTGAGATAAAATTGCTGTTAGTTATTGTAATGCCCTGTTTTTGTTAGTTATTTTAAGCTTTATCGATATGACTATTTGGTTATGTTAATTCCATATTTACACTTTTCTGAGTGACAGTTTAAATATCATTTGCTATGCGAGAAAAATGAAATTGTGATGATCGTTTGAAAATGGAATTCTGCTTTTCGCAATATTTTATTATTTTGAAAATGTACTTTTAATAGGGTGAATCCTCGTTTTGTCACCTGTTTTAATAAAGGTGATAGCAAAATTTTGCTATCACAACACGATTTTTAAGGGTATGTCGCTTGCAGATTGCCAACAATTTGCCGATACAGATTTTTATAGTAAGTCTTGAAGTAATCTTCCTGCCAGCAAGGAGTCCGCTGGTAAAGACACGAACTCTGCTTAGAAGGTGTCACAATGAACGATTCACTAAGAGCGCAATGTATTGCTGAGTTTTTGGGTACCGGGCTATTTTTGTTTTTTGGTATTGGGTGCCTGAGCGCCCTGAAGGTCGCGGGTGCCAGTTTGGGATTGTGGGAGATCTGCATCATATGGGGCTTGGGGATCTCGCTTGCAGTTTACCTGACAGCCGGGATTTCTGGGGCCCATCTCAATCCCGCTATTACCATCGCACTTTGGTTGTTTGCCTGTTTTCCTGGTCGTAAAGTACTACCTTATTCTGTCGCTCAGATAGCGGGTGCCTTTGGTGGCGCTATGCTGGCCTATTTGTTGTACGGCAGTTTATTTATTGAGTATGAATCAGCCCACCAAATGGTACGCGGCAGTCTCGAAAGCCTGCAACTTGCCAGTATTTTTAGCACGTATCCTGCCGCCGCACTGAGTGTCTGGCAGGCCGCACTAGTCGAAGTGGTGATTACCTCCATTCTGATGGGGATGATTATGGCGCTAACGGACGACGGTAACGGCGTTCCCAAAGGCCCTCTGGCACCACTGTTGATTGGTATTCTGGTTGCTGTTATCGGCGCATCAACCGGTCCACTTACCGGCTTTGCGATGAATCCGGCACGTGATTTTGGTCCTAAATTGTTTGCCTGGATGGCCGGGTGGGGTGATGTTGCGATGACCGGCGGGCGCGATATCCCTTATTTCATCGTGCCGATTGTGGCTCCCATCATCGGCGCCTGTGCGGGCGCAGCAATTTATCGTTATTTTATTGGCAAAAATTTACCGTGTAATTCGTGTAAGTTGGAGGAAAACGAGAGCTAGCTTCATGAAAGATGTTTATTATTGAAAGGTAAAAACTGTTTTCGTGATCCGGTTTCCTGAACGGCTTAAAAAGTCTCCCAAGAATGGGAGACTTTTGTTATGTTCAATGCTGACTTTCATCAGAGCGCTGGATCGCGAGATGAAAATGAATGTGTGAATAATATGTTTTATTTATAACAATAAATTAACTGAGAGGTTTTATCATGATTTCTGCGAGTGCCCTGAACTCAGAACTCATTAATAAAATCGCACAGGATTTTGCACAGGCCACCAGTCTGGCTGTTGTGGTTGTCAATATTCACGGTGATGAAATTTCTGAGCTTTTTAATTTCACTCCTTTTTGCCAGTTGATGCGCCAGCATCCTCAGCATAGTACGCGTTGTCGTATGAGCGACCGCTGTGGCGGGTTGGAAGCCTCTAAGTCCGATCAACCCTGCATTTATCGCTGCCATGCCGGGCTTACCGATTTCTCAATTCCGCTGGTCATCGCGGGACACCTGGTAGGGTTTGTGCTTTGTGGACAAGTACGCTTAAGTAACGATGTAGGCCTCGTTGATATTCTGAACGTCGATGACCGCTGGCAAGCCGATCCAGAGCTGGTCAACGAGTTCCGTAATGTTCCTGAGATGGACTATTCTCGAGTCATTGCCTCAGCGGATTTACTCAAGCTCATCGTCGAAAATTGCCTTAAGAAACAACTCAATTTTGTTGTTATCAAAGATAACCCGCAGCAGTCAGAGCCGGTACGCGCTAACCGCAGTACCAACCCCCATGACAGTAAAATGAAAAAAGCCCTGCGCTACATTGATGCACATTTATCAGACGAGTTGCGTCTGGAAGATGTTGCCTCTCATGTTTTCCTTAGCCCGTACTATTTCAGCAAATTGTTCAAAAAATACCAGGGTATCGGTTTTAACGCATGGGTAAACCAACAGAGAATGGCAAGTGCCAAAGAGTTGCTTTGCCACAGTGACTGGAGCATAGCCAGCATTGCGCGTAATTTAGGCTTTTCGCAAACCAGCTATTTTTGCAAAGTGTTCCGTCAAACGTATCAGGTTACGCCGCAGGCATTTCGCCAGCAAATTAATGTCATTTCACGCGGAGAGTCCGCTTAAATAGCAATATTTTGCTATTGCCGATTTTTGATATGTGGTGCTATGTCCGTCATTATAAAATGAAAAATAATGACAGCTGCCAATAAATTGTCATAGCGCAACAAAATAATGGTATTAGAGGGATAAACTGCACCAGTTTTTATTTTTGTGATGAGATACAGTGTCTGTGTGAATGACTTTCTTTATTCTTAGCTGATACTTTCATTCAAAAAGTGAACGTATGAATATGTGGGAAAAGGCCAGGAAATTGGCTGAATGAATTCGGAAAGATATTAAACTGAATTATTGTCATGAGGTCGTGAATTTACCTCATAACAGAGAGCTTAATTAACCAGGCTCTTGAACTGACAGGTTTGCCACATATGTGGTAGGGAAGGGGGTGAGAATCCCCCGCAGCCCCCGCTGCTGTGATGCTGACGACCCCGTATGGACCACTGATCGCAAGATTGGGAAGGACGGGTGAGGATGACGCTAAGCCAGAAGACCTGCCTGTCAGTGACTACCAACAACTTCGGTGGGAAGTGGGTGGTTCAGATGCATACAGTCGAGAGACTGGGTATCTCTACACCCCTACCACCCTGAACAGGATCAGGGTATGGCGGCCAATTTTCACGCATTTGTTCTTGCAGGTACCGGAAGCGGCTGTGGTAAAACCACGGTGACGCTGGGCTTGTTGAGCTTGTTGAAAAAACGCGGTTTGCGCGTCCAGCCTTGCAAAGTGGGTCCTGATTACCTTGATACCGGCTGGCATACAGCGGTATGCGGTACTGCTTCCCGCAATCTTGATAGCTTTATGCTTCCCGTCCCCACGCTGAACGCTCTATTCAATGAGCAGATGCAACATGCGGATATCGCTGTTATTGAAGGTGTGATGGGGCTGTATGACGGCTATGGTACCGACCCAAACTACTGCAGCACCGCCGCGATGGCTAAACAGTTAGGCTGTCCGGTCATCTTACTGGTTGATGGCAAAGCCGTTTCCACCTCAATCGCCGCAACGGTAATGGGTTTTCAGCATTTTGATCTCACCCTGAACATCGCTGGCGTTATTGTTAATCGGGTTAACAGCGAAACGCATTACCAGTTACTGAAAGTCGCAATCGAACGTTACTGCGATGTACCCGTCTTAGGTTACGTACCCCGTATGGATGGGGTTGCCCTTCCCGAACGACATTTGGGTTTAGTCACCGCACGTGAGTCGGTTATCAATCAGCAACCGTGGCAGGAGTTTGCTGCCACGCTGGAGCAAACCCTTGATATTGACGCACTGCTGACATTAAGCCAGTCAACCAATCTTCCTGCTGGCGAATGGCCCGCGCTGCCTGCCGCAGATGCTGGAGCAGGGCTAACGCTTGCAATTGCCGATGACGAAGCCTTCAACTTCTACTACCCGGACAACATTACGCTGCTGGAACGTACGGGGCTTAATATTGTTCGTTTTAGCCCGTTGCACGACACCTGCTTACCCGACTGTCAGATGATCTGGTTAGGTGGTGGATATCCTGAGCTACACGCTGCGGCGCTGGCTCGCAATGTCTCGATGCTGAAGCAACTGCGAGCGGCGCATCAACGTGGCGTCGCGATTTACGCAGAGTGTGGGGGGCTGATGTATCTCGGCAGTTCGCTTGAGGACAGTAACGGCGATACCTGGCTGATGGCGGATATCATTCCCGGCCACAGCAAAATGGGAAAACGTCTGAGCCGATTTGGCTACTGCGAAGCGCAGGCCGCACAACAAACATTGTTAGCAGCAGAAGGCGAAGTGCTGCGCGGGCATGAATTCCACTATTCCGATTTTACCCCTGAAACACCAGCGGTGATGAACTGTCGCAAAGTGCGCGATGGTAAAACGCTGCAAGCCTGGTCTGGCGGCTGGCAGGTCGGAAACACCTTCGCCAGCTATCTACACGTTCATTTTGCTCAACGTCCGCAGATGCTTAGCCACTGGCTGACAGCCGCGAGGAGCGCGCTATGACGATCCTTGCGTGGTGTGTTGCCTGGCTGCTTGATTTTATCATCGGTGATCCGCAGAACTGGCCGCATCCGGTGCGCTGGATTGGCAATCTGATTTCTGCCGTGCAGCGAGTTATTCGGCGTTATTGTCATAGCGACCGTGCGCTGCGCATTGGTGGCGCGGTGATGTGGATTGTGGTGGTTGGTCTGACCTGGGCTGCGTCCTGGGGCGTGCTGGTACTGGCAAAATCTGTTCATCCCTGGTTGGGTTGGGTGGTAGAGGTATGGATGATCTTTACCGTGCTGGCCGGGCGATGCCTGGCGAATGCCGCACAGGATGTCGAACGTCCTCTACGGGCCGGTGACCTTGCTGCGAGTCGGGAAAAACTGTCGTGGATAGTGGGGCGTGATACCTCGCAACTGCAACCGCAACAGATCAATCGTGCGGTGGTGGAAACCGTGGCTGAAAACACCGTAGACGGCATTATCGCGCCGCTGTTTTTTCTCCTTCTCGGCGGTGCGCCCCTTGCGATGGCCTACAAAGCGGTAAACACCCTTGACTCCATGGTGGGCTACAAACATGAAAAATACCGCGCTATCGGTATGGTCAGCGCGCGTCTGGACGATGTCGCGAACTTTATTCCTGCAAGACTGAGCTGGCTGCTGCTGGGCGTGGCGGCATTTTTATGCCGTAAAGACGGCTCGCGAGCTTTACAGATTGGCTGGCGCGATCGCTACAACCACAGCAGCCCAAACTGTGCGTGGTCAGAGGCATCCGTAGCCGGGGCATTAGGCATTCGTCTGGGTGGTCCTAATGACTACTTTGGCGAGCGCGTTGAGAAACCGTGGATCGGTGATGCGCAACGCGACATTTCGGTAGACGACATTTCCCATACGATTCGACTGATGTGGGTGGCATCGACGCTGGCACTGGCGCTGTTTATTGCGCTGCGGTGGCTGTGGGCCGGTGTAGCCTGAGGACAACATAATGCAATATATCCAGCAACCCCAGGCGATTGAAGCCAAAAGTTTCGACATTATTGGCGAGATCATCCGTGAAACCCGTCCGGACTATCAGTTTGCCAGTCCGTTACATGAAGCCATTATCAAGCGGGTCATTCACACGACGGCAGATTTCGACTGGCTGGACATTCTGTGGTTTTCCAGTGATGTGCTGGAGCAGTTTTGTGCGGCGCTTAGCCGTTCGAGCGTGATTTATACCGACACCACGATGGCGCTTTCCGGGATCAATAAAACGCTGCTGGCAAAATTCGGCGGTGAATGCCGCTGTTACATCAGTGACCCGAGAGTTGTGCGTACGGCAAAAGAGCAGGGGATTACCCGGTCCATGGCTGCTGTCGACATTGCGGTGAAGGAAGAGGGGGAAAAGCTGTTTGTCTTTGGCAACGCGCCAACAGCGCTGTTTCGCCTGCTTGAGCATGATGTCGCTGTCAGCGGTGTGGTTGGCGTACCGGTCGGGTTCGTTGGTGCAGAAGAGTCGAAAGATGCATTGACCCAAAGCAAGTTGCCCGCCATTGCCGCGTTAGGCCGTAAAGGGGGGAGTAATGTCGCTGCCGCTATCGTCAACGCCATGCTTTATCACATGCAGGGGGCGCGATGAGCGAGGCCTTCGATACGCCGGTGTGGCACAACGGTAAAGCGCTGCGTAAAGGATATACCACGGGATCGTGCGCCACGGCGGCGGCAAAAGTGGCAGCGTTGATGGTATTGCGCCAACACCTCATCCATCAGGTTTCCATCGTCACGCCTTCCGGGGTGACGTTGTGCCTGAACGTTGAGTCGCCACATATCGAAGGGCAGCAGGCGATAGCCGCCATCCGCAAAGACGGTGGTGATGATGTGGACGCCACACATGGGATGCTGATTTTTGCGCGCGTGACGTTAGACGATAGTGGCGTGATTGCCTTACAGGGCGGTGAAGGGGTTGGTACGGTAACCCGCAAAGGGATTGGCCTACCGGTCGGCAGTTCGGCGATTAACCGTACACCTCGCCAGACCATTGAATCTGCCGTCCGCGAAGCGATTGGCCCAAATCGTGGGGCGCAGATTGAAATCTTCGCGCCAGAAGGCGAAGAACGGGCGCAAAAAACCTACAACTCCCGCCTTGGCATTCTGGGCGGTATTTCGATTATCGGCACCACGGGTATTGTCACGCCGATGTCGGAAGAGAGCTGGAAACGTTCGCTGTCGCTGGAGCTGGAAATTAAGCGGGCGGCTGGGCTGGAGCGTGTCGTACTGGTGCCGGGAAACCACGGCGAGCGTTTTGTGCGCGAGCAGATGGGTATCGACACCCAGGTTGTGGTCACCATGAGCAACTTTGTCGGCTACATGATTGAAGAAGCCGTACGTCTTGGATTCCGGCAAATCGTACTGGTGGGACACCCCGGTAAGCTCGTCAAAATCGCGGCGGGGATCTTCCACACCCATAGCCATATTGCCGATGCCCGCATGGAAACGCTGGTGGCTCACCTCGCGCTACTTGGCGCACCGCTGGAGCTGCTGACGCTGGTCAGCGAGTGCGATACCACCGAAGCGGCGATGGAGCATATCGACGCATACGGTTTCCAGCACATTTATGACCATCTGGCTCAGCGCATTTGTATGCGTGTTCTGCAAACATTGCGCTTTACCAAAAATCCGCCGATCTGCGATGCAATCATGTTTTCCTTTGATAATCAGGTTCTTGGCAGTAATCGTCCGGTCGCAGAGATTGCTGAGGAGATGCAATGTTAACCGTTGTAGGGATGGGCCCCGCCGGTTTGCATTTGATGACGCCTGCGGCACGTGAAGCGGTCGCGGTGGCGGATGTTCTGGTCGGTGGAAAGCGGCATTTGCAGCAATTCCCGGATTTTGCCGGTGAACAGTTTGCTCTTGGCGCCAATATCCCGGAACTCCTGAGTTGGATTAGCGCGCACCAGGAGAAGCATGTTGTGGTACTGGCATCTGGCGATCCGCTGTTTTACGGCATCGGGACGCGCATGGTGGTGCATTTTGGTATTGAGAATGTGCGGATTATTCCCGGCATTAGTGCGGTGCAGTACCTGTGCGCGCAGTCCGGTATTGATATGAACGATATGTGGCTGACCAGTAGCCATGGCCGCAGCGTCTGTTTTGATGAGCTGGCGCGACATAACAAGGTAGCGATGGTGACTGATGCGCTGTGTGGCCCGCGTGAAATCGCGCAGCAGCTCATTGCCCGAGGCAAGGGGCATCGCTGGATGGTGATTGGCGAAAACCTGGCGATGGAAAACGAAAAGATCCATTTCCTGCCTGTGCGTGAAGTTAACGCCGACTATGACATGAATGCAGTGGTGATCCTCGATGAAAGATGAGCTGTTTCTGCGTGGAGAGAAAGTGCCGATGACCAAAGAAGCGGTACGCGCACTTGCCCTCTCAAAACTTGAATTACACCGCGCCAGCCACCTGATTGATATAGGCGCCGGAACCGGCAGCGTGTCGATAGAGGCGGCGTTGCAATATCCCGGATTACGTGTCACGGCCATCGAACGTAACCCGGCGGCGCTCAGGTTGCTGGACGAAAACCGCCAGCATTTTGCCTGCGCAAATATCGATATTTTTCCCGGCGTTGCTCCCATGACCATCGCGGAAAAAGCCGATGCCATTTTTATGGGCGGCAGCGGGGGTCATCTGACCGACCTGATTGACTGGTCGATGCGTCAATTGCATCCCGCAGGGCGTTTGGTGATGACATTTATCCTCCAGGAAAACCTCAACACCGCCCTAACACATCTGGACCATCTTGGCGTACAGGGAGTGGATTGCCTGCAGCTACAGGTTTCCTCGCTTACCGCGCTTGGCAGTGGTCACTATTTTAAACCGAATAACCCCGTATTTGTTATCGCCTGTCAGAAGGAAGGAAACCATGTCTGAGATTTTTGATCCCCGTAGCGTGTGGTTTGTTGGCGCAGGTCCTGGCGATCGCGAGCTGATTACCCTCAAAGGTTACCGGTTGCTGCAACAGGCGCAGGTTGTTATCTACGCCGGATCGCTGATTAACACCGAACTGCTGGAGTATTGCCCTGCTGGTGCTGAATGTCACGACAGTGCCGAACTGCATCTGGAGCAGATCCTTGATCTGATGGAAGCCGGAGTGAAAGCGGGTAAGACCGTTGTGCGTCTGCAAACCGGCGATGTCTCATTGTATGGCTCCGTGCGCGAGCAGGGCGAGGAGCTGACCAAACGCGGGATTGACTGGCAGGTGGTGCCCGGCGTCAGCGCGTTCCTCGGCGCGGCGGCGGAGCTGGGTGTTGAGTATACCGTGCCCGAAGTGTCACAGAGCCTGATCATTACGCGCCTGGAAGGCCGCACCCCGGTACCAGAGCGTGAACAGCTGGAGTCTTTTGCCAGCCACCAGACATCAATGGCGATATATCTTTCCGTCCAGCGTATTCATCGGGTGGCTGAGCGTCTGATTGAAGGCGGCTATCCGGCGACCACGCCCGTAGCGGTGATCTATAAAGCGACCTGGCCGGAAAGCCAGACCGTGCGCGGGACCCTGGCGGATATTGGCGACAAGGTTCGCGATGCTGGCATCCGTAAAACGGCCCTTATTCTGGTCGGTAATTTCCTGGGCTCGGAGTATCACTACTCCAAACTCTATGCGGCGGACTTTAGCCATGAATACCGTAAAGCCTGAGTCAATTGCGCTTTTTTGCCTGACTCCTGGCGGCGTTGTGCTGGCGAAACGTCTGGCAGCTATGCTGCCGGTTACCTGTTTTACCAGTGAAAAGCTGCTGGAGGAGGGGTTTATTCCCTTCGAAAACGGCTTTGCGAATACCGCTCGCGAAGCGTTTACGAATTATTCGGCGCTGATTTTTATCGGGGCGACCGGCATTGCGGTGCGCGTACTGGCCCCGCTGGTCAACGACAAGTTTTGCGATCCGGCGGTGGTGGTCATTGATGAACGTGCCCAGCATGTCATCAGCCTGCTCTCCGGTCATGCGGGCGGTGCTAATGCGTTGGCTCGTTATCTGGCGGGCATGTTGGGTGCCGACCCGGTTATCACCACCGCGACGGATGTGAACGATATGGCGGCACTGGATACGCTGGCATTTCAACTGAATGCCCGAATGAGTGATTTCCGTTCGGCGGTGAAGATCGTCAATCAGATGTTGGTCAGCAATAAGCGGGTTGGGCTGTGGTGGGATGACGAACTGACGCAGGATGTCAGCCATTGCGACCGGCGCGGATTTATTACGGTCACCGATCTCAACCAACTCCCTGAACTGGATGCTTTGGTGTGCATCACCTTACGCACCAATTTACCTGAGCTGCCTGTTCCGCACTGGAAGCTGGTGCCGCAGCGGGTTGTGGCCGGAATTGGTTGTCGCCGTGATACGCCGTTCCCGCTGCTGGCTGCGCTGCTTGCCCGCCAACTCGAAGCCCAACAGCTCGATCCGCTGGCGCTAAAAGCGATTGGCAGCATCACGCTGAAAAAAGATGAACAGGGACTTATCCAACTGGCTTCATGCTGCCGCGTTCCTTTCGAAACCTTTACTGCTGACGCGCTGCGTGAGCATGAGCACCGTTTTCCGGCCTCATCGTTTGTTCGCAAAACGGTGGGTACAGGAAGCGTTTCTGGTCCTGCAGCCTGGCTGTTGAGCCACGGACAACTGTTAGGCGAGACCCTGCGAGAACAGGGCGTCACTATCACTTTGGGAGTTTCACACTGATGTTAAGCGTAATTGGAATTGGCCCTGGCTCGCAGGCAATGATGACCATGGAAGCCGTTGAAGCACTGCAGGCAGCGGAAATCATCGTTGGCTATAAAACCTACACCCATCTGGTAAAAGCGTTCACTGGCGACAAGCAGGTGATCAAAACCGGGATGTGCAAAGAGATTGAACGCTGTCAGGCGGCGATCGAACTGGCGCAGGCGGGGCACAACGTGGCGCTGATCAGCAGCGGTGATGCGGGGATTTACGGTATGGCCGGGCTGGTGCTCGAGCTGGTCAGTAAGCAAAAGCTGGACGTTGAGGTCAGGCTAATCCCAGGGATGACCGCCAGCATTGCCGCCGCCTCTTTGCTGGGTGCGCCGTTGATGCACGATTTCTGCCACATCAGCTTAAGCGATCTGTTAACGCCGTGGCCGGTGATCGAAAAACGCATCGTTGCCGCCGGTGAGGCCGATTTTGTTATCTGTTTCTACAACCCACGCAGTCGGGGTCGCGAAGGACATCTGGCGCGCGCATTTGAGCTGTTATCTGCCAGCAAGAGCGCACAAACGCCGGTTGGTATTGTGAAGTCAGCCGGACGTAAAAAGCAGGAAAAATGGCTGACCACGCTGGGTGAAATGGACTTTGAGCCGGTTGATATGACCAGTCTTGTGATCGTGGGCAATAAAACAACCTATGTTCAGGACGGCCTGATGATCACGCCACGAGGTTATGTGCTGTGAATTATGGTGATGTGCTGGTCATGGGCGGCACCAGCGACGCGCGCATGCTGTGCCAGCAACTGGATGCGGCAAACGTGGCCTACACCCTGTCCGTTGCGACCCCGACGGGAAAGCAGCTGGCGGGAGACATCAAAGGCCAGGTGCGCTGCGGGCGTCTGGAACGTGAACAAATGATTGCCTGGCTACAGGAAAATCAGACGCGCTGGGTGATCGATGCCTCGCATCCGTACGCCGAGGTGGTGAGTCGCAACATCATGAATGCCTGCGAAGCGGCGGGCGTACTGCTGAGCCGCTACCAGCGCCCTGAGCAGTTGAGCGGATTAACTCACCCGCAGCTTTATACCGTACAAAGTATTCCGCAAGCCTGTGAGGTGGCGCGACGCTTCGGCGATCGCGTGCTGTTGACGACTGGCAGTAAAGATCTGTCCATCTGGCGCGAAGGGTTGCCTGAAAAAACGCTGCTGGCGCGCGTTCTGCCTGTACCTGAGGTCATTCAGCAATGCGCGGATCTGGGATTTGGCGTCGGTGAAATCTTCGCACTGTGTGGGCCGTTTAGCGCCGAGTTCAACGCCGCGTTTTATCGCCAGTGTCAGGCTGATGTGGTGATCACTAAGGCTTCAGGCGCTGAAGGTGGTTATCAGGAAAAAGTTCAACCCTGTCTGGATGCCGGTATCCCCTGCATCGTGATTACACGTCCGGCACCGCTGGTGACGGGAGACGAGTTACTGGAAAGTCAGGCCGCCTTTGCGGCGCGTTTAACGCGCTGGCTGGCCGCGGCTTAAGGAGTTAAAGATGAAAAAGGCGCTTCTGGTGGTCAGCTTTGGCACCAGCTATCACGACACCTGTGAGAAAAATATTGTGGCCTGTGAGCGCGATCTTGCAGCCAGTTGCCCTGACCGCGACCTGTTCCGGGCGTTTACCTCCGGGATGATTATCCGCAAGCTCAAGCAGCGTGACGGCATTGAAATCGACACACCGCTGCAGGCGCTGCAAAAACTGGCGGAGCAGGGGTATCAGGATGTGGCTATTCAGTCGCTGCACATTATCAATGGCGACGAATACGAAAAAATTGTCCGCGAAGTGCAAAGTATGCGTCCGCTGTTTTCACGCCTGACGCTGGGTGTACCGCTACTGAGCAGCCATGAAGATTACGCCCAGCTGATGCTGGCGCTGCAACAGCAAATGCCGACGCTTAGAGAAAATGAAAAAGTGGTGTTTATGGGACACGGCGCCAGCCATCATGCCTTTGCCGCCTATGCCTGTCTCGACCATATGATGACGGCGCAGCGCTTTCCGGCGCGGGTTGGGGCGGTGGAAAGCTATCCGGAAGTGGATGTGCTGATTGAAAGTTTATCCCAGGAAGGGGTGACGGCGGTGCATCTGATGCCGCTGATGTTAGTTGCTGGTGACCATGCCATCAATGATATGGCCTCTGACGAAGATGATTCGTGGAAAACATTGTTCAATGCGGCCGGGATAACGGCTACGCCATGGCTCAGTGGACTGGGTGAGAATCCGGCGGTTCGCGCCATGTTCGTGGCACATTTACAGCAGGCGCTTAATGTGGCGCTGGAGGAAGCAGCATGAGCGGGAAACTGTACGCATTAAGCACCGGACCTGGCGCTTCCGATCTGATCACCGTACGTGCTGCACGTACGCTGGGCATGCTGGATATTCTCTATGCGCCTGCCGGGCGTAAAGGCGGCGATAGCCTGGCGCTGTCGATTGTACGGGAGTATATCGGCGAGCAGACCGAGGTCCGCTGCTGCCATTTTCCCATGAGTGCCGACAGCGCGGAAAAAGAGGCCGTCTGGGATGAGGTTGCAACCGCGCTGGTTCAGGAAGTCGAAGCTGGAAAAAAAGTAGGCTTTATTACGCTCGGCGACGCCATGCTGTTCAGTACCTGGGTCTTTTTACTGCAGCGCATTGGTTCGCCTGACTGGTTAGAAATCGTCCCGGGCGTGACTTCTTTCGCTGCGATTGCCGCGCGTTCGAAAACCCCGCTCGCTATGGAGCAACAATCGCTGGCAGTGGTCTCCTGTACCGCGCCGGAAGCTGAAATTCAGCAGGCGTTAAAGCAGCATGACAGTCTGGTGTTGATGAAAGTGTACGGTCGTTTTGCGCGTATCAAAGCGCTGCTGCAACAAGAAGGTTTGTTGGGCTGCGCATTAATGATGTCTGAAGCCACGCTGCCAGGTGAACAGTGCTGGCGTCATCTCGATGAGGTGAGCGACGATCAGCCGCTGCCTTATTTCTCGACCATTCTGGTCAACAAACAGTGGGAGTATGCACAATGAAGCTTGAACAACAGCTAAAACAGCTGTCTTTCAGCGGGTTGGCTGCGGCGCTATTACTGATGATTGTTCCTGAGCAAGCGTTCGCCATGCACATTATGGAAGGCTTCTTGCCGCCGATGTGGGCGCTGGCATGGTGGCTGCTGTTTTTACCCTGCCTGTGGTACGGTCTGGTGCGCTTGCGCCAAATCGTGCAGGAAGATAACCACCAGAAAGTTTTACTGGCACTGTGCGGCGCCTTTATTTTTGTGCTGTCGGCGCTGAAAATTCCTTCCGTTACCGGAAGTTGTTCACACCCTACCGGCGTAGGCCTGGCAGTTATCCTGTTTGGACCTGGCGTAGTGGCCATCCTCGGGGCGATCGTTCTGCTGTTCCAGGCACTGCTGCTGGCACACGGTGGTTTAACGACGCTTGGCGCGAACGGCATGTCGATGGCGGTAATTGGCCCGGTAGTGGGTTACATGGTGTGGAAAATGGCCTGCCGTGCAGGGCTGCGTCGTGATGTTTGCGTCTTCTTGTGCGCGATGCTGGCGGATCTCGTCACCTATTTCGTGACGTCGGTACAGCTGGGCGTGGCGTTCCCGGATCCCTCTGCTGGCGCTACCGGTTCAATCATTAAGTTCATGGGGATTTTCTGTCTGACGCAGATCCCAATCGCGATTGCGGAAGGGTTACTCACCGTGCTGATTTACGATCAGCTAACCAAACGCCAGTTAATAACCGCACAAGGACATTAACGATGAAAAAGACGCTGATTATATTGGGCATGGTAGTGGCGCTGGTGATCCTGCCGTTCTTTATCAACCACGGTGGAGAGTACGGCGGTTCAGACGGTGAGGCGGAGAGTCAGATTCAGGCTATTGCCCCGCATTATGAACCCTGGTTCCAGCCGCTGTATGAACCGGCAAGCGGTGAAATTGAAAGTCTGCTGTTTACACTTCAGGGATCGCTGGGCGCAGCCGTGATTTTCTATATTCTGGGTTATACCAAGGGCAGGCAACGCCGTGATGACCGGGCTTGACAGGCTTAGCTATCAAAGCCGTTGGGTTCATGTCTCGCCAGTGCGGAAATTTCTGCTCTGGCTGGTGATGATGATTCTGGCGTTTACCCTGCCCCCGTTGGGGCAGGGTATTGAGCTGTTATTGATTGCCGTGCTGAGCTGCTGGCTGCTGCGTATTTCCTTCTGGCGCTGGTGCCGTTGGATGGCATTACCGTTTGGTTTTCTGGCGGTTGGCGTAGTGACCATCCTGTTTAGCATCAGCCGCGATCCACAGACGCTGTTGGCCAGCATACCTGTGGGAAGTTACTGGTTGGGGATCAGCGCACCAGGTCTGGTGACAGCGAATGAAACATTCTGGCGCAGCCTTGCTGCGCTGGCGGCAACCTTCTGGCTGGTACTGAATCTGCCGTTTCCGCAATTAATTATCCTACTCAAACGCGCGCACGTTCCTCGCCTGCTAACTGAGCAGATCCTGCTGACCTGGCGGTTTATTTTTATTCTGTTAGACGAGGCGCTGGCTATTCACCGCGCACAAACGCTGCGTTTTGGTTATCGTAGCTTGCCGTTGGGCTACCGCTCTCTGGCAATGCTGGTGGGATTGCTGTTCACTCGCGTGTTGATCCGCTACCAGCAAATGACCACCACACTGGATATCAAACTTTATCAGGGTGATTTTCACCTGTAAGGAAAAGTATGCTTGCCACCTCAGCGCTTTGGTTTCGCTATCAGGATGACCCGATCCTCAAAGGGCTAACGCTGGATTTTTCTACGCATGCAGTCACCGGGTTGGTAGGCGCTAATGGTTGCGGGAAATCCACGCTGTTTATGAACCTGAGTGGCTTATTGCGCCCACAGCAAGGCGCGGTGATGTGGCAGGGCAAACCGCTGGATTACAGTAAACGCGGCCTGCTGGCGCTGCGTCAACAGGTGGCAACGGTATTTCAGGACCCCGATCAGCAAATCTTTTATACCGATATCGACAGCGATATCGCCTTTAGCCTGCGCAATCTCGGGGTGGATGAGGCTGAAATCGCCCGACGCGTGGAAGATGCGCTTACGCTGGTCGACGCCCAGCATTTTCGCCATCAGCCCATTCAGTGTTTAAGCCATGGGCAAAAAAAACGCGTAGCGATAGCCGGGGCGTTAGTGTTGCAGGCGCAGTATTTGCTGCTGGATGAACCTACTGCGGGCCTCGACCCGTCAGGCCGCACGCAGATGATTGAGATTATCAAACGCATCGTAGCGCAAGGAAACCATGTCGTAATTTCAAGCCATGATATCGATCTTATCTATGAAGTCAGCGATGCGGTGTACGTTTTACGCCGGGGCGAAGTACTCACGCACGGCACGCCAGGTGACGTTTTCGCCCGTACGGATCTTATTGAACAAGCGGGATTAACTCAGCCCTGGCTGGTGAAGCTGCATACCGAGTTGGGCTTCCCGCTGTGTAAAACAGAGGCTGAATTTTTTAGCTGTATGCGAGAGAACGCACTGAAGGAGGCGTCATGACGCAGGCAATAATGTTGCAGGGAACGGCATCTGATGTGGGTAAAAGCGTATTGGTCGCCGGGCTGTGTCGTATTTTTTATCAGGATGGACTGCATACCGCACCGTTCAAATCGCAGAACATGGCGCTGAACTCTGGCATTACGCCAGAGGGAAAAGAAATGGGCCGCGCGCAAATTTTTCAGGCTGAAGCCGCAGGTATTACGCCAGATGTGCGTATGAACCCGGTTCTGCTTAAACCGACCAGCGATCGCAAAGCGCAGGTAGTGCTGATGGGCAAAGTAGCGACTGATATGGACGCGGTGAGTTACCACGAGTACAAACCACGTCTGCGGGAACAGATCCTGTCAGTTTATAACAGCCTGGCGCAGGAGTTCGATGTGCTGGTGCTGGAAGGTGCGGGGAGTCCGGCAGAGATTAACCTGCGCGATCGCGATATCGTCAATATGGGCATGGCAGAAATGGCGCAGTGCCCTGTCGTTTTGGTGGCGGATATCGATCGTGGTGGGGTATTCGCCTCCATTTACGGCACGCTGGCGCTGTTGCACGATCACGAACGCGCACGCGTAAAAGGGGTGATCATCAATAAGTTTCGCGGTGATGTGACGCTGCTGCACTCCGGTATCGAGCAAATTGAAGCGCTGACCGGTGTTCCGGTGCTGGGCGTGATGCCATGGCTGGATGTTGATCTGGAAGATGAAGATGGCGTTGCACTGCAAAAGGGCAAGTATTTGCGCACTGATAAACGCGACATCGACATCGCCGTTGTGCAAATCCCGCACATTTCTAACTTTACGGATTTCAATGCGCTTGCTGCGCAGCCGGATGTGCGTGTGCGCTATGTTCGCCAGCCTGAAGAGCTGGCGGGGGCCGATCTGGTGATTTTGCCCGGCAGCAAAAATACC
The DNA here is from genome assembly GCF_030333815.1 of Citrobacter sp. Cf136. NCBI lineage: Bacteria > Pseudomonadati > Pseudomonadota > Gammaproteobacteria > Enterobacterales > Enterobacteriaceae > Citrobacter > Citrobacter sp. Cf136. Next base: position 497,371 of record NZ_JAOWFE010000032.1, read on the forward strand.
CTTGGCGATCTGGTGTGGCTGCGTGAAAGCGGGATGGCGCATGGCGTCGTGCAATTGCATCGTAATAACGTACCGGTGGTGGGGATTTGCGGCGGTTATCAAATGCTCGGCGATACCATCATTGATGAAGTGGAGTCAGGACTCGGTACGCTGCCGGGGCTGGGCTTGCTCAATACCGTAACCCATTTTGCCCAGCACAAAACCACGACCCTGGTTGAGGGGCAAATGTCCTCATCGCTGCCTGACTGGCTGGCGGGCACGGCGGGGCTATCCGTTCGCGGTTATGAAATTCATATGGGCGAAACAGCATTAACCGATGAATGTCAGTCGGTGATGACGTTGCACAAAGACGGCGGCAACGTGGTTGACGGCGCGGTCACTGCGGATGGTCTGGCGTTCGGCACCTATCTTCACGGTCTTTTCGACAGCGATGATTTCACCCGTGCGTTGGTCAATGGCCTGCGAGAACGTAAAGGGTTAGCTCCGCTGGATTCCACCTTCCATTACGCGCAATATAAATCGCAGCAGTTTGATCTGCTGGCGGATGCGATGCGGCAACACATCGATATTGAGAAAATTTATACCATCATGCAGCAACACCGGGAGCCAGTATGATGATTCTGGTTACTGGCGGCGCGCGAAGCGGTAAGAGTCGGCATGCGGAAGCGCTGATCGCTGATTCCCCAAACGTTTTGTATATTGCGACTTCGCAGATTTTTGATGAGGAGATGGCTGCGCGAATTCAGCATCATCGCGATGGACGTCCTGCGCACTGGCGTACAGCCGAACGTTGGCAACATCTTGATGAACTGATCACGGCCGCGAACGATCCTCAGGAAGCCATTCTGCTTGAATGCATCACTACGATGGTGACCAACCTGCTGTTTGCTCTGGGCGGTGACAGCGATCCTGACAACTGGGATTACGCGGCGATGGAGCAGTCTATCGAAGGTGAAATCCGTTCGCTGATTGCAGCCTGTCAGCGCTGCCCGGCAAAGATCGTGTTGGTCACTAACGAAGTGGGAATGGGGATTGTGCCGGAGAACCGTCTGGCGCGGCATTTTCGTGATATTGCAGGACGCGTGAACCAGCGACTGGCGGCGGCGGCTGATGAGGTCTGGCTGGTGGTATCAGGAATTGGAGTCAAAATTAAATGAGTAAGTTGTTCTGGGCAATGCTCTCTTTTATCAGTCGCTTGCCCGTTCCTGCTCGCTGGTCGCAAGGACTGGATTTCGAGCACTATTCCCGCGGTATTGTGATGTTTCCCCTGATTGGCGTCGTGTTGGGAGGGTTGACGGGGCTGGTCTTCATGGCGCTCCAGACCTGGTGCGGTATACCGTTGGCCGCTCTTTTTGCGGTGCTGACGCTGGCGTTATTGACCGGGGGATTTCATCTGGATGGTCTGGCGGATACCTGTGACGGCATTTTTTCGGCGCGCCGACGCGAGCGGATGCTGGAAATCATGCGCGACAGTCGTCTGGGAACCCACGGTGGACTGGCGTTAATTTTCGTTTTACTGGCGAAGGTGCTGGTGGTGAGCGAACTGGCTTTGCGTGGCACGCCGATGCTGGCTGCGCTGGCGGCGGCATGTGTCGCCGGGCGAGGAACGGCGGTGTTGCTGATGTATCGGCATCGCTATGCCCGCGAAGAAGGGCTGGGCAACGTTTTTATTGGTAAAGTCACCGGGCGTCAAACCTGCGTTACGTTGGGATTGGCGGCGATCCTTGCCGCCGTGCTGCTTCCCGGCATGCGCGGCGTGGCAGCGCTGGTTGTCACAATGGTGGCGATTTTTATTCTTGGGCAGTTATTAAAACGCACGTTGGGTGGGCAAACCGGCGATACGCTGGGCGCTGCCATTGAACTTGGCGAGTTGATTTTCTTGCTGGCTCTGCTCTGAGTCAGCCCACATACTGGAACCCTTATGCAGACTTTAACCTCTTTACTCCGCGCGATCCCATTACCTGACAGTGCCGCGATGCTGCGCGCGCAGCAGCATATCGACGGCTTGCTTAAGCCGCCGGGAAGTTTGGGGCGACTCGAATCTCTCGCCGTGCAATTGGCCGGGATGCCTGGCCTGAAGGGTGTGCCGCATGTGAATGGCAAAGCGATGCTGGTGATGTGCGCCGATCACGGCGTGTGGGATGAAGGGGTTGCCGTTTCACCTAAAGTTGTCACGGCTATACAGGCTGCCAATATGACGCGTGGAACGACCGGCGTCTGCGTCCTCGCCGCTCAGGCGGGGGCGAAGGTCCATGTGATAGATGTGGGGATTGATGCTGAACCTATTCCCGGCGTGGTGAATATGCGTGTGGCACGCGGCTGCGGCAATATAGCCGAAGGCCCGGCAATGAGCCGTTCGCAGGCCGAGGAGCTGTTGCTGGAAGTCATTCGCTATACCCATGAACTGGCCAAAGACGGTGTGACGCTGTTTGGTGTCGGTGAGCTTGGTATGGCAAATACTACACCTGCGGCGGCCATTGTTAGCGTGCTTACCGGCAGTGATGCTGAGGAAGTCGTGGGTATTGGCGCTAACCTTCCTCTTTCTCGGGTGGGGAATAAGGTAGACGTTGTGCGTCGGGCAATTGCCGTCAATCAGCCGGATCGCCATGACGGTGTCGATGTGCTGGCTAAAGTTGGTGGGTTCGATCTTGTCGGCATGGCAGGGGTAATGTTGGGGGCGGCCTCCTGCGGCCTGCCGGTCGTGCTGGATGGTTTTCTTTCTTATTCTGCTGCGCTGGCGGCCTGCCAGATTGCACCACAAATTAAACCCTACCTAATCCCGTCACATTTCTCCGCTGAGAAGGGCGCCCGTACCGCGCTGGCGCATCTTGAATTGGATCCGTATCTGAATATGGGGATGCGTTTGGGCGAAGGCAGTGGGGCCGCGTTGGCGATGCCAATTGTTGAGGCTGCTTGTGCGATGTACAACAATATGGGGCAGTTAGCCGCCAGTAACATCGTGCTTCCGGATGGTAAGGAAGCGTAGTTACCGCTCAACCTGAACCTCGCCTGTTGGCGAGGTTTTTTTATGCGCAAATATGTCGTAACCCACTAAAACAGATAATAAAAGCTATAATTAACGGATATCTGCTGCGACGAAGGAAAGGAAAAAGATGCGTCGTGTAAAACTGCTTTGTTCACTCATTATGTTGCTTGCGAGTCAGGGCGCGCAGGCGGTGAGTTATCCACTGCCGCCAGAGGGCAGTCGCCTGGTGGGTAGCCCTTTGACTATTACGGTTCCACCAGGTAATACCAAGCCGCTGGAGGCATTTGCCGCTCAGTACGGGCAGGGGTTGAGCAATATGCTTGAAGCCAATCCGGGCGTCGATGTTTTTCTGCCTAAATCGGGTTCAACGCTGGTTGTGCCGCAGCAACTGATATTACCGGATACCGTACGCGAGGGGATTGTCATCAACGTCGCCGAGATGCGGCTTTACTATTATCCTGCTGGCAGCAATACGGTTGAGGTTTTACCCATTGGCATTGGTCAGGCGGGTAGAGAAACGCCGCGCAACTGGGTAACGGCTGTAGAGCGTAAGCAGGAAGCACCAAGCTGGACACCGACGCCAAATACCCGACGCGAATACGCCGCTCGCGGGGAAAGCTTGCCAGCATTTGTTCCTGCCGGGCCAGAAAATCCGATGGGCCTGTATGCAATTTATATCGGCAGGCTTTATGCCATTCACGGGACAAATGCCAATTTCGGTATTGGTCTGCGGGTAAGCCAAGGGTGTATCCGTTTGCGGAATGACGACATCAAGTACCTGTTTGATACGGTGCCTGTAGGGACCCGTGTACAATTAATTGACCGGCCGGTGAAATACAGCGAAGAGCCGGACGGTAGTCGTTGGGTGGAAGTGCATGAGCCGTTGTCGCGAAATCGTTCGGAATACGAGTCTGACAGAAAGGTACCTTTGCCAGTCACTCCCGCTCTGCGTACCTTTATCAGCGGGAATGACGTGGATGTGAGCCGTGGGAACCAGGCACTGGAAAGACGTTCCGGTATGCCGGTGAACATCAGCCTGGTACAGAAACATTATTAATTTTCAGGGCGACTCTGGTGACCTTCAGGTCGGATGGGTCGCTTTTTTTATTTGATACTGCCCCATTTTTACCACGCCAATATGGTCTGCCATTAGTTGAGCTTCGTGTTCGCTGTGGGTAACCAACAGCGCCGTTTGCCCGGCTGCGCGCAAAATATCCCGTACCTCGTTGCCAAGACGTTCACGCGTGCGCTTATCAAGGCTGGAGAAGGGTTCATCGAGCAACAGGATTTCCGGATGTGGCGCCAACGCGCGCGCAAGGGCGATACGCTGTTGTTGCCCGCCGGAAAGCTCATGCGGATAGCGGTTGGCATGGCTGTGTAACTCCACCATTTTCAACAGTTCAGTCACTCTGGCCTGTTGTTCCTCACGCGGCATGCGACGCAATCCAAAGGCCACATTTTGCTGCGCGGTCAGATGGGGGAATAACGCATATTCCTGGAAGACCATGCCGACATGACGTTTTTCCGGTGGCAGATGAATGCCGGGACCGGCAACACGGCGCTGTGACACATAGATCTCTCCGTTTTGCAGGCGTTCAAATCCGGCAACTGCGCGTAGCACCGTGGTTTTTCCGCAGCCTGAGGCGCCCAGCAGACAGGCGATTTCACCTTTACGTACCGACATTGAAAATCCGCTCAGTACCGATTGCTGGCTGTTGCCATAAGTAACGTGTACATCCTGGAGTCGTAATGCAATTTCTGACATTGTTGCTCTCTTAACCACGGCGAGTCATTTGGTGACGCACCAACAAAATAACCGGTAGCGTGCCAGCTAAAACAATCATTAGCGCGGCGATAGCACCTTCTTCATAGGTTCCACGGGCGGCTTCCGCATACAACAATGTTGCCAGCGTTTCGAAATTGACCGGGCGCAAAAGCAACGTTGTTGGCAGTTCTTTCATGGCATCGGCAAAAACCAGCAGGGCACTGCTGACTAACGCTGGACGCAGCAGGGGAAAATGGACCCGTGCAAACGTCCCCGCACCATTCTCACCCAACAGACGAGACGCCTGTTCCAGCGAGGGGGGGATACGGCCCAGACCAGAATCTAGTGCGCCAATGGCAATCGCCTGGAATCGCATGGCACAACAAATTACCAGCAGGATCCCGGCGGACATCAGCGGCAGACCACGAACATCCAGTAAATCGGCCAGCCAGCGGTCGACCGCCATGGCGGGTGTCAAAAAACCAATTGCCAGAATCGTGCCGGGAACCGCATAGCCTAAAGAAGCCAGACGCATCACGCCGCGACGAAATCCTGGCATGGCGTTGTCGGCGGCGCTATGACGCGCGCTCCAGGCCACTAACATACTGACGCAAACCACCACCAGCGTGGTTCCCGCCGCCAGCGATAGCGTATTTTGTAATGCTGATAGTAACGAAGAGGAAAGCGGATTCTCATCACCTATGCGTTTGGCGCTTTCCCACATTAAAAACAGAACCGGAGCCAGAAAACCCAGCAGGACAGGCAGTGAAATAACGCCACCAAGCAGCCAGCCACGCCAGCCCTGCACGCGCGTAGGTTGAATTTCCCGTAGGCTGCGACTGCTGAATCCTTGTTTTCTGCGACCATAAAATTCCAGCGTCAGAATAAGGAATATAAACATCAGCATCATGCAGGCAATTTGTGCCGCGGCAGATAAATCAGAACGCGAGATCCATGTGGTGTACACGGTAACGGTTAACGTCTGTACCCCGAGAAACTCCGATGCGCCAATATCGTTGAGCGTTTCCAGCAGTGCAAGGCTGATCCCAACGGCCAGTGCCGGACGGGCCATGGGCAATGCAACACGAAAGAAGGTTCCGGTTGCGCTGCATCCCAGCGTGCGTGCGGCTTCCAGTAAATGGGCCGGTTGGCTAATAAACATGGCGCGGGTTGTCAGATACACGTATGGGTAAAGCACTAATCCGAGTAGGATGATTGCGCCGGAAAGTGAGCGTAAATCTGGCAGACGGAACTGTCTTGGGCTGTCAAAACCCAGTAAAAAACGGATAAAGGTTTGCAGGGGGCCAATCGGATGCAGCAGATCAAGCCACGCAAAGGCCACAATGTAGGTCGGCATCGCCAGCGGCAACAGTAACGCCCAGCTAAGTATTTTACGTCCGGGGAAATCCCATGCCGTTACCGCCCATGCGCTGCCTACGCCAATCACGCCGACCATCACCGCGACACCGGCTAATAACAGCACGGTATTTTTTAGTGCGGCAGGTAGTACATACGTCAGGAGATTATCCCAGTGAGATAAATCGGCCTGGGTAGCCTGCCAAATCAGCGCAATGATCGGTGTCAGAACGCCAAGCGCTACGCACAGTGCGCCAAGATGTAGCGGCGTTAATAATGACTGCGGCCCGGAAACCAGGCCGCGTAACGTCGGAAACTGCAGAGGTTTATTGATCGAATCCAACTTTATCTACCAGCAGACTAGCTTGTTTACGATATTTAACGATTTCGGTTAATGGTGTTTTATCGACGTCGATTTCGCCAATAGTTGCGTTGATAACCGGGTCAAGCGTCACGCCTTTCAGTACCGGGTATTCGAAGTTCGCTTTCGCATACTGCTGCTGGGCAGGTGCTGAAACCAGATATTCCATCAGCTTAACGGCATCGGCTTTATTTGGCGCATAGCGGGCTACAGCTGCACCACTGATGTTGACGTGTGTACCGCCATTTTCAAAGGTAGGTTTAACGACTTTAATCGCATCGCCCCATTGACGCGCATCGCTGCCTTCTTTGGCATTTTTCATATGGCCGACGTAATAGGAGTTGGCGAGACCAATATCGCAAATGCCGCCGAGGATATCGCGAGCAACATCGCGATCGCCACCAGTAGCTTTACGCGCCAGGTTAGCTTTCACACCGCGCAGCCATTCTTCGGTCTTTGCTTCGCCGTGATGAGCAATCATTGCGGCGATCAGCGCCGTGTTATACGGGTGCTGTCCGGAACGAATACAGACTTTACCTTTGTACTCAGGGCTGGCGAGTTGTTCGTAATGCCAGTTATCGATTGGCAGTGACTTCTCGGCATACAGCACGCGGGCACGCATCGATAGCGCAAACCACTGATTATCTGCACCGCGCAGATTAGCCGGAATAGCGGTTTTCAGTGCTTCTGACTCTACTGGCTGAGTTACACCCGCTTCCACTAAATCAATGAGATTACCGGCATCGACGGTCATCAGCAGGTCGGCAGGTGAATTTTTACCTTCAGCTTTAACGCGCTCAAGCATACCGTCCTTGATATAGACCGTACTGACTTTGATGCCGCTGGTTTTGGTCCAGCTATCAAGCAAAGGCTGGATCAGACCTGGTTCACGGGTTGTATAGAGCGTTAACGTTTCCTGAGCGAAAGCCGGTAGGCTAACTGAGAAGACCAGGGAAGAGGCAAGTGTGATACGGCGCAGTCCGGCGCGAGGCAGAGAATTCATCGTTTATATCCCAGAGTAATTGGAACGTACAGTGAACCGAGCGAGGGCTCGTTCCTTTGGCTCGCGTACAATAAATGATAATCACTAGCACTTACAATAATTGCAAAGTTTAAACGATTTACATTTACATAACTTTAATCAACGTTGTGATGCGGCATGTAACGGGGTGCGGAGCAGGCAGGGTGCTTATCAGAGGGGATTTTATAGCGACCGAAAAAGCAAAAAGCCTGCTTAGTTTCCTAAGCAGGCTTCTTAAATTTGGCTCCTCTGACTGGACTCGAACCAGTGACATACGGATTAACAGTCCGCCGTTCTACCGACTGAACTACAGAGGAATCGTGTGAACGAGGCGCATATTACTGACCTCACCATGAGGTGTCAATAGTAAAATTAGCGCGTCATTTCAATTGCTTAATTAATCTTCAAATTCAGCGTTAATGCGCATTTGCTGAGCGATAATGACCATCTTAGCGGGTATCGCGTAACCGCTCCATGGGGTTCTGGCGGTAAAACTGAATAAAACGCTGCCATAAGGCCGGAAAACGTGGCGCAAATAATTCAGGAGCACTGAAGAAATACTCCGAAAGAACGGCAAAGCATTCGGCCGGGTCGGTTGCTGCGTAAGCATCTATACTGCACGCGGTTTCACCGACCAGATCAATTTCATCCTGAATGTTATTCATTGCGGCATACAGGTCGTGCTCCCAACCGGCAATATCTCGCAGAGGGATCGCCGGAATACCGCTGGCGCGGTCGCCATTACGCATATCAAGCTTATGTGCCACTTCATGGATGATCAGATTAAAGCCGGAGGCATCAAAAGAATCCTGAATGTCGAGCCAGTTAAGGATTATCGGACCTTGCTGCCAGCTCTGCCCGGACTGTACAACCCGTTGATTATGCACCAGCCCAATATCGTCTTCCCATTCATCGTCAACGACAAACGGGGCAGGGTAGATGAGAACTTCATGAAATCCGTCGAGCCATTCGATCCCTAATTCCAGGACAGGCAAACAGAAAAGCAGCGCAATGCGCGCACTTTTCAGTGGGTCAAGTTCAAACCCCTGAAGCGCTACCAATCTTTTTTGCTGTAAAAAGCGCTCGGCCAGGGCGATAAGTCTGGCTTGTTCTTGCTCGGTGAGATTCACCAGAAGAGGAATAGCCAGGGCGTCGTCCCACGGCCAGTCGTCACTCCGGGTTGTTTCTTGCTCTTTCCAGGGCCACTTAATCATCGTTTTGCTCGCAAACTCGTCACTTGAACGAAATTGACGGAACGGGGTCTGTTAAAATGCCAAATTACCTGGCATCATGGCAACCGCCAAAACGGAGAGATGCCAGAGCGGCTGAATGGACCGGTCTCGAAAACCGGAGTAGGGGCAACTCTACCGGGGGTTCAAATCCCCCTCTCTCCGCCACTATTCAAACACTTAGCTCAATTCCTTTCAACGACTCATGTCACACTTGGTATAGTGTCGGTATATTCGCTTAGTATAAAGCTCGCCATCATCATGTTCTGATTTGCCCAATACTGGAAGATCCAGTGTGGGGGAAATTTTCACTTTTCTGTCATAAACCGCAACCTGGCGTTCAGTTTTGTGATCTGAGAATAGTTGTTTGTCCTTTCTCGTTTCTATCAAGTTTTTTTCCTGCGGCTCAAAGTTAAACCAGGGGCAGGGTAGCTAACGTTATTTTGGCTTTTATGCTAGAAGAAGATAGCCCCAGAAACCAGGCCGTTAGAGAAATTAGCAACAAGCCTCGAGAATAAATCTGACAGTTATCTTTGAGCGATGAGCGGGCGCACAAGACGGTGACAAGATTGCAATATTTGTTGGGGTTATGCCCACGACTTGTTTTGGATAAACTCACTTAACCCTTTGTGATACGATAATTATCTTAGATTGTCACATGGGGCCAGATTTTGAATTCATACATTTTCCTTGCCGGGGCCATTGTAGCTGAAGTAATAGGTACAACCCTGATGAAGTTCTCTGACGGGTTTACACGTCTATGGCCATCTGTCGCAACCATTGTGTGCTACTGCACTGCTTTTTATCTTCTCGCTCAGACGCTTTCGACGATTCCAACGGGTATTGCGTACGCAATTTGGTCAGGTGCTGGAATCGTATTAATCAGCCTTTTGGGCTGGTTGGTAAGTGGGCAAAAGCTGGATTTCCCGGCGATCGCAGGCATGTTCCTGATTTGCGCTGGGGTTCTGGTTATCAATATTTTTTCAAAATCTTCCCCGCATTAATTCTAAAAGAATGTCGGATATCTGGCGCTGTTAGCAGAGCTTATCCCTGTGCGGTGAAAAAGCCCGCTTGGTATGAAGCGGGCTTGCGTATTTTTGTCGTAATTAGAACTGGTAGACTAAACCAACGGCAACGATGTCGTCAGTTGCGATACCATTGCTTTCATAGAAGCTGTCGTCTTCGTCCAGCAAGTTGATTTTATAATCAACGTAGGTGGACATGTTTTTGTTGAAGTAGTAAGTCATACCTACATCAACATATTTGACCAGATCTTTGTCGACGTAACGCCAGTTACCATGGCTCACTTCCTGACCACCTAAATCCTTGCCTTTAGACTGCAGGTAAGCGATGGATGGACGCAGACCGAAATCGAACTGATACTGAGCCACAACTTCAAAGTTCTGGGTTTGGTTAGCAATGCCACCATTACCTTCGCCGTTGCCGCCGCCGTAATAGGTCATATTGCGGGTTTCTGCATACATGGCTGCCAGGTAAACGTTGTTAGCGTCATACTTCGCGCCAACAGTCCAGGCTTCAGCTGTTTCGCCGCCTGCGTAGTTATTGCGCTTGTTCATACCGTCCTGGTAACCGCGAGCAACCTGATCATCTGTACGATCAGAACTGGAGTATGCCGCGCCGAGGCTTAAACCGAAGTCGAAGTCATAGGAGGTGGACATACCGAAACCGTCACCGTTTTCTTTCGCCAGTTTGCGGTTTTCACTGTTACCGGAACCTTCCTGACCTACGCTGCTACCTTCATTATTCCCCTGATATTGCAGGGCAAAGTTCAGGCCATCAACCTGACCAAAGAAGCCTTTATTACGATAGGTAGCAACGCCGTTGGTACGGCCCAGCATGTAAACGTCGGTCTGAGTGTAGGTATCACCACCGAATTCTGGCAGCATATCGGTCCATGCTTCAACGTCGTACACGACGCCGTAGTTACGACCGTAGTCGAAAGTACCGTTTTGACCAAAACCTAAACCGGCAAAGGCCAGACGAGTCCATGAATCGCCTTTGTCACCTTCGGTACCGTTGGCCTGAATGTTATATTCCCACTGACCATAGCCAGTCAGCATATCGTTGATCTGCGTTTCGCCCTTAAAGCCCAGACGCGCATAGGTCATGTCGCCGTCGCTGCCTGCATCATCAGAGAAATAACGCAGACCATCGACTTTTCCGTACAGATCCAGTTTATTGCCGTTTTTATTATAGATTTCAGCCGCATTTGCTGCGCCTGCAGCTAATAAAGCAGGGAGAAGCAGTGCCAATACTTTTCTTTTCATTATGTATTCCCTTTGCATGATAATTAAAATGAATATGTAGTACTATCCAAGCAACTACATTTGGATACTATCTATGAAGTTCATTTAATTTAAAATATAACATGTAACAAATGTATTTAAAATATTTCTAAATGTTTCATTGATGTGTTTTTATAACTAAAAATATATGTTGGATAAATTGTTATTTGTCACATAAATCATTTTTAATCAATATTTTATGTATATCTAGTTATTTATTTGAAACTTGAATTTTATTTGTGCGGAGTATTTGTTTTTGTTATTCATATAATATAGTTGTTGATATTGATATTATGGTTTCTATAAATTCATGTGGATTTTGTTTTTGGTGTGATAATAAAAGTTAATTATGTAATGGGGCAGGTAGTGGTTTGCAATGAAAATTGTTGCTAAGGTGATTTTCTTTCTACAAAGGGAGATAGCATGAAACTGCACGACTGGCAGTCGCAATTTGAAGCTTGGTTAGCTGATAACCATTCCGGACAAGATGCCGCGCATGACATCTTTCACTTTCGTCGTGTGTGGATGACGGCGCAAAAGCTGAGTACAGATGCTACTGTAGACTGGCTAGTGGTGCTGACCGCGTGCTACTTCCATGATCTCGTCAGCCTGCCAAAGAACCATCCTGAGCGTCATCGTTCGTCGGTACTGGCAGCTCTGGAAACGCGTCGCATTTTGATGCGCGATTTTCCGGATTTTCCACAACAAAGAATACCTGCCGTGTGCCATGCCATTGAGGCGCACAGTTTTAGCGCCAAAATTGCACCAGAAACCCTTGAAGCGAAAATCGTGCAGGATGCGGACCGGCTTGAGGCGCTGGGGGCTATCGGTCTAGCGCGCGTATTTGCTGTGTCTGGTGCGTTAGGCGTGGCGCTATTTGATGCGGAAGATCCGTTTGCCCGCCAGCGTGGCCTTGATGACAAACAGTACGCGCTCGATCACTTCCAGACCAAGTTATTGACGTTGCCGTCGACGATGCAAACTGAACAAGGACGACATTTAGCGCAGCATAATGCTGACTTCTTACTGACGTATATGGCGAAGCTGAGTGCGGAGTTAAAAGGAGAGTATGAAATGCTGGATCTTGACGCGATTCAACCCTTTAAAGCACGTTAGTCGCCAGTACAGCCGCAACGTCAACCACACTATTTTATGTTAATCTGTCGGTTATCCATTTCGGCCGGTTAAATGTATGCAGGATAATTTTTCAGTAGCAGGCTCCATGAACCCGATGACAGATGATAACAAGGCCGCCGCGCAGGTGATTTTGGCTAAGTTGCTTGAAATATATGACGTGAAAACCCTGGTTGCTTATCTGAACGGTGTTGGCGAGAACCGCTGGAGTCCGGCCATCTTTAAGCGAGTGGTGGCGAACGAAACATGGCATCGCCTCAGCGACAATGAGTTTACTTATCTGAATTCCTTGCTGCCGACGCCACCTGCGCATCATCCGCATTATGCCTTTCGATTTATCGATCTGTTTGCCGGCATTGGCGGGATTCGTCGCGGCTTTGAGGCAATTGGTGGGCAGTGCGTGTTTACCAGCGAGTGGAACAAGCATGCGGTGCGTACCTACAAAGCGAACAACTATTGCGATCCCTTCCAGCATCACTTTAATGAAGATATTCGTGATGTCACGCTGAGCCATCAGGATGGGGTGAGCGACCAGCAGGCGGCAGAACATATTCGCCAGCACATTCCAGAACATGATGTACTGCTGGCGGGATTTCCTTGCCAGCCCTTCTCCCTGGCCGGGGTGTCAAAGAAAAATGCGTTAGGGCGGGCCCACGGTTTTGCCTGTGATACACAAGGCACACTCTTTTTTGACGTGGTGCGCATTATCGACGCTCGTCGACCTGCAATATTTGTGCTCGAAAACGTCAAAAACCTGAAGAGTCACGATCAAGGCAAAACGTTTCGCATCATTATGCAGACGCTGGACGAGCTGGGGTATGACGTGGCAGATGCGGCAGATAACGGTCCGGACGATCCGAAAATTATCGATGGGCAACATTTTTTGCCTCAACATCGCGAACGTATCGTGCTTGTCGGCTTCCGACGCGATCTGAATTTGAAATCAGACTTCACGCTGCGGGATATTGCCACGCGTTATCCGCAGCGGCGTACTACGCTGGCGGAACTGCTTGAGCCGACCGTCGATGCGAAATATGTGCTGACGCCGGTGCTGTGGAAATACCTCTACCGCTATGCGAAAAAGCATCAGGCGCGGGGAAATGGATTTGGCTATGGCATGGTGTATCCCGGTAACCCTGATAGCGTAACGCGCACATTATCTGCGCGTTATTATAAGGATGGGGCGGAGATTCTGATTGACCGTGGCTGGGATATGGCGCTGGGTGAAAAAGATTTTGACGATCCTCAGAATCAGAGACACCGCCCTCGCAGACTTACGCCCAGAGAGTGCGCGCGCCTGATGGGGTTTGAATCTCCGCAAGGCTATCAGTTCAGGATCCCCGTGTCAGATACTCAGGCTTATCGCCAGTTTGGTAATTCGGTGGTCGTTCCGGCATTTGCGGCGGTGGCCAGGCTGCTGGAGCCAAAAATCAGGCAGGCAGTTGCTATTCGCGAGAAAGAGAACCTGCATGGCAGACGTTCACGATAAAGCAACACGCAGTAAAAATATGCGGGCGATAGCCACCCGCGATACCGCAATTGAAAAACGCCTTGCCAGCGTGCTGACAGAGCAGGGGGTAACGTTTCGCGTGCAGGATGCGACGTTACCCGGTCGCCCCGATTTTGTGGTGGATGATTATCATTGTGTGATTTTTACTCACGGTTGTTTCTGGCACCACCACAATTGCTATTTATTTAAAGTTCCCGCGACACGAACGGAATTCTGGCTGGAAAAAATAGGCAAAAATGTCCAACGCGATGCGCGGGATTGTGAAAAATTGCAGGCTCTTGGCTGGCGCGTACTGATTGTCTGGGAGTGCGCCCTGCGTGGTCGCGAAAAGCTGGATGATGAAGCGTTATCTGAACGTGTCATCGAGTGGATCTGCGGCGGTGGCGACACCGCGCAGATCGACACTCTCGGTATTCATTTACTGTAATGTTTTTTCCGACGAACTCGCGACGGCATCCGCTTTAACAGGGAACAGGTATTTCCCCAACGTTACCAGCACCACAGCAAACACGATCACGCCGAGCGCCAGCCATTCGATAGGGGCCAGTCTTTCTCCCCCCAGACCAGTACCTAACAGCACCGCAACAACCGGATTGACGTAGGCGTAGCTGGTGGCTAGCGCCGGGCTGACATTGCGGATCAAGAACATATACGCATTAATGGCAATAATGGAGCCAAACAGGGCCAGGTAAGCCACCGCCATAAAGCCTGAAAATGTTGGCAGGGTGGTCAGTTTTTCCCCGGAGAGTAACGATGCGCACATCAGCACAATACCGGCTGCTAACATTTCAATGGCTCCGGCCATCATGCCAACGGGCAGCGTAATGCGTGAACCGTACACCGAGCCAAACGCCCAGCTTATCGAACCGATCAGGATTAAAATAGCGCCCCACGGATTGCCACTTAAATTGCCTCCGCTGTTCAGCATGATGATCCCTGCGAGCCCAATCGCTATCCCCAACCATTCCAGTTTGCGCGTTTTGATGCCAAAAAAGTGGCTAAAACACAGCGTAAATAGCGGGACGGTGGCGACCACCACGGCGGCAATACCGGAAGGGACATTTTGATGTTCTGCGACGGTGACCAGTCCATTACCCACAGCCAGCAGCAGGATACCAATTAACGCGGCGTTCAGGATTAAGCGTAAGGGGGGGAGCTTATGCCCGCGAATAAGTAAAAAACTTGTTAATAAAATTCCCGCAGAGAGAAAACGTACGGCTGCCATCATTAACGGCGGCCAGCTTTCAACACCAATGCGAATAACGAAGTACGTGGAACCCCAAATGATGTACAGCGCGAATAGCGCACTGAAAAGCGGTAACAATTGCCTGAAACGCATAATCCCTCACGGTAGAAATAAAAAGGTGCAACATAGTAAACGTCAAAACTATCTTACTGGCGAGATTTATAATTACGTGTCGATGTTAAAAACTTGTTGACCAGAAAGGTCAGTTTCAGCATGGCGTGTTTTACTTCATACTTATGACTGCAAAAAAATAATATTGAGGGTCAAAATTTTGGCAGGAAGTAGCTTACTAACCTTACTCGATGATATCGCCACGCTGCTGGATGATATATCAGTGATGGGAAAATTGGCCGCGAAAAAAACCGCGGGCGTGCTGGGAGATGATCTGTCGCTTAATGCGCAGCAGGTATCGGGCGTGCGGGCGAACCGTGAACTCCCGGTGGTCTGGAGCGTGGCGAAGGGGTCGTTTGTAAACAAAGTTATCCTTGTACCGTTGGCGCTATTGATAAGCGCATTTATTCCCTGGGCGATCACCCCATTATTAATGGTAGGTGGGGCGTTTCTCTGTTTTGAAGGGGTAGAAAAGGTTCTGCATACCCTGGAGGCGCGTAAGCACAAAGAAAGCCCGGAAGAGCGTCAGCAGCGTCTGGCTGCTCTGGCCGCACAGGATCCACTCACCTTTGAGAAAGATAAAATCAAAGGGGCAATACGTACTGACTTCATTTTGTCTGCCGAGATTGTTGCGATTACGCTGGGTATTGTAGCGGATGCACCTTTGCTGAATCAGGTGTTGGTGTTATCGGGTATCGCGTTAGTGGTGACCGTGGGCGTGTATGGCCTGGTCGGGATTATCGTTAAGCTTGACGACATCGGGTACTGGCTGGCAGAAAAACGTAGCCAACTTGCCCAGTCGCTGGGGAAAGGGTTGCTGGTGGTTGCCCCCTGGCTGATGAAAACACTTTCTGTGGTCGGTACATTGGCGATGTTTTTGGTGGGGGGCGGTATTGTGGTACACGGAATATCACCGCTGCATCATGCGATTGAACATTTTGCTCAACAGCAAAGTACATTGATTTCGCTAATGCTTCCGACCCTGCTTAACCTGGTGCTCGGCTTTATCATCGGTGGGATTGTCGTTCTGCTGGTGAAAGCTGTCACCAAACTGCGCGGAGTTTCGCACTAATTGTTACAGGACTGATTATGCAAAACGCCTCTTTGTCATCTAAGGTGTAAAGGTTTCTCTTGATACAGGAGGCAGGTATGGTCTTTTCTGTCAGTGAGGAAGTCACCTCCAAAGAGGGTGGCCCACGTATGATCGTTACCGGGTATGCCAGCGGAATGGTGGAGTGTCGCTGGTACGACGGCTTTGGCGTTAAACGGGAAGCATTCCGTGAAGATGAACTGGTGGTGCCGGGCGAGCGAAGACAGCTCTGTCAGGATGCCTGAACATTTGACTCGACCGTAACCTGGTGATCTCTCACCCATTAGTTATATTTATCATTTTGGTGAGAATTATTTACTTGTCAGGCAAAAAAATTGCAGATAAGGTTTGGTTCACATCAGATTTTCTGGTGTAACGAATTTACAAGTGCTTCTTGCATAAGCAAGCTTGATCCCGACCCGATAAGGGCCGGGATTTTTTTCGCCCTCAGTCAGCGATTGATCTCCGATACGCTAAAGTCATGGATATCAAGCTCGAACGCGTCGGCCAGTTCATGCCATGTATGGTAATCTCGGCCGTCGACGCTAACGCGCTCCGGGTCATCCTGGCTGCGATGAATTTCACTCTCGCAGATTTCGTTGATTGCCTTTAGCAACGCGTCGACATCGACGCTGACTTCACGTTTGGCCGTATCGCTGTACTCTTTCGCGGTTTTCATCCTCATACCTCTCAACCGTTAAGGATACCGGGGGAGCGTACCCAAACATCAGATACGCACAACTTAAGTATAGACCGTCGATAAAACCCGCAATCGCGCGTGCAGAGCGCTGCCAGAAAAAGGAATTTGTTCTACACTGGCACAAAGCCACAGGAGGAAAACTATGAAGGTGAATGATCGGGTCACAGTCAAAACGGACGGCGGTCCTCGTCGACCGGGCGTGGTACTGGCAATCGAAGAGTTTAGTGAAGGCACCATGTACCTGGTTTCGCTGGAAGACTACCCGCTCGGTATCTGGTTCTTTAATGAATCAGGTCATCAGGATGGTATCTTTGTGGAAAAAGTGGAGTGAGATGAGTTCCGTTGTTTGATTCTGACTGGTGGAGTCGCCACCAGTCAGAACGTCTTAGCGCATATTCACAAAGATACCATTGGTGACGTTATCCGTAAGCCTCACAACGTGATAGATAACTTGCTTATTATGCGTCTTAATCTTTCGTTTTATATTCCCCTTATGGGATGACACCGTCTTGGCTTTGATATTCATTTGATCCGATATCTGTATTGTTCCCTGACCCTCCATCCACATACGCAGCATGCTGGATTCGGTTCGACTTAATGATAATGTCGGCAGATTCACATCAATAGCAATATCTACTTCTTTTTTCAGAATATCGCCAAGTAGTTTATCCAGTGAGTCAGGTTTAATCGATTTAGAACTAATCAATAAGTTTTTTCTGACGAGTAGATATTCATCAAAATGCACGTTGGCAATTGCCATAAACACAATAAATAATGTGCTGGGATGCTGATTAATGATTTGCTTTATTTGCTGGCTATTAGCAGGATCGTGGATAAAGCAGTCCTCATTAATAAACACCACAGCGGGTTGTTGAGAGACACAGGCGAGACTGAGTTCATCAACGTTGGAAATGTTGTTGATTTCCCTTTTTTTCACTCCCCGACTTACCAGATACCCGGTTAACCCTAGTCGGGTGTAACTGCATAAATCCATAATAATCGTTGACATGGCATACCCTCACTCAATGCGTAACGATAATTCCCCTTACCTGATTATTTCATCACAACTAAACGGAATAATAACGACCCAAGATGACGCTTTCGCTGTTTTTCAGGCGAATTTACTATCCCGTAAAGTTGCGTATAATTTGCCAGGAAACATCTTAAAGTAAAGTGAATGTTGCGTTATGTGAGTGAGGCAAAAACAAATAAGCCGCGACAGAGATATCCTGGTGGATGTTGTCACTTTTTAAAATTAGGACAATCCTTAGTAAAACAGGATAAAAATTAAGGGTTATTATTTTCCAGGCATTTCGCTAACGATATCGGCCAGTAAATTAAAAATCTCACTGAATAATCGTTCGCAGAATGGCGCAATTAATGGCATTAGCGCCGCCATCAGTGAAATACCTACGGTCAGAGTGAGAGGAAAGCCGATGACGAAAACCGACAGCTGTGGCGCCATGCGATTTAACAAACCAAGTGCGAGGTTCAGCGTGAGTAGCAGCGTCATTACCGGCAGGGCCAGCATTAGCCCGTTGAGGAAAATCAGGCTGCCCGCCCGTGCCAGCGCGAGAAACGCATTGCTGTTCACCGGATTGCCACCGATGGGCAGAGTATGAAAAGTATCTACCAGCAGCGAAATCAGCCATAAATGACCATTAAAGGTCAGGAACAACAGCATGGCGAGCATGTCGATCAGTCGTGCCAGAACCGGCATATTCAGACGGCTACCGGGATCGAAGAATGTCGCGAAGGAAAGGCCCATTTGCAGGCCAATTAATTCCCCGGCGGTACGTACTGCGGCAAACGCAAACTGCATGGTGAAGCCTAAAGCGATACCGATCAGGATTTGTTGCATTGCCTGCCATAGTGCGCCGATCGAAAAGATGGGGACGTCAACGGCGGGAATTGACGGGGCGATAACGACGGTTATCATCAACCCCAGCCCCAGCTTTACCCGTTTGGGGATGGCTCGTTCACTGAGGATGGGGGCCGTTGAGATGAGCGCCAGTATGCGCAGCAAAGGCCAGAAGTATAAATTCAGCCAGTGGAGCCACTCAACGCTGGTCACCTGCAACATAACGTTGTCTACCCGATGATATAGGGGATATTGCTGAACAGCGTACGCACGTAGTCGAGCAGCAGGTTAAGCATCCACGGGCCAGCAACAATGATGGCAATAAACACCGCGACAATTTTGGGAATGAAGGACAGCGTCATTTCGTTAATCTGGGTCGCCGCCTGCAGAATACTGATGATAAGACCTGTGACGAGAGCGACCAACAGCAAAGGTGCAGCAAGGGCCAGGGCGACTTTCATCGCCTCTGTGCCCATCATCATGACCGATTCAGGAGTCATTTCGCGCCTCTAACTGTAAAAGCTTTGTGCCAGCGAGCCGACAAGTAGCTGCCAACCGTCTACCAACACAAACAGCATCAGCTTAAACGGCAACGCGATTGTGGCTGGCGGTACCATCATCATCCCGAGCGCCATCAATACGCTGGCGATCACCAGGTCGATAATCAGAAACGGAATAAAAATGGTAAAACCTATCTGGAATGCTGTTTTCAACTCACTGGTGACATAAGCGGGTAGCAAAATTCGCATCGGCACGGCTTCTGGTCCCTGTAATGGACCGCTGTTTGCTAAGCGCGCGAAGAGGGCCAGATCGGCTTCACGGGTCTGGCGCAACATAAACTCACGCAGCGGCTGGGCGCCTTTCTCCATAGCTTCCTGCATGGAGATCTTCTCTTCGCTGAACGGTTGATATGCGTCGACGTAGATTTTATCGATCACCGGCGACATGATGAAAAAGGTCAAAAAGAGCGCCAGGCCCAGTAGCACCTGGTTAGGTGGTGCAGAGGGGGTACCCAGCGCATTTCGCAGGAGACCGAAAACAATGATGATGCGGGTGAAGCTGGTCATCATCAGCAAAATTGCAGGCAGGAACGTCAGCGAGGTGATGAACACCAGTGTCTGCACGGGCAAAGACCAGCTTTGTCCGCCGCCCGGCAATGGCTGACTAACCAGACCCGGGAGTTGGGCGAGGGCAACGGGACTGAAAAGCCACAAGCCTGCCAGCGTGAGGGATAACAAACGGCGCATCAGGATCTCCCAGGACGCTTAAGCAAACTCTTCATCATGGCCTGGAAATCCGCAGGGGAGGCCGTTTTTTCTTCTGCATCGGCAGGTGCCGGGGGCAGGGTGTGCAGGACGTTAATCTGCGAGGCTGTGACACCCAGTACCAGACGGGTATCTTCGACCTCGACAATCACCACGCGCTCACGTGGACCCAATGAGGTGCTGGCCGTGACTTTCAACCCGCGTGTACCGGCACTTTTGGGGGCAAACCCCAGACGTTTAATGACCCAGGCCACCGCCAGGATCAAGACGATGATCCCGAGCAGCGCGCCGCTTACCTGCACCAGCGGTGAGCCGGGAACGGCGGCGGGTTGAGAAACGGTAGCCTGGGTATTCATGATTAACGGCTCAGACGGCGCATACGTTCAGACGGGGTGATAATGTCAGTGATACGCACACCGTATTTATCCGCGACCACGACGACTTCGCCCTGGGCAATCAGATAACCGTTGATCAGGATATCCAGCGGTTCGCCTGCCAGACCATCCAGTGCGACAACCGACCCCTGCGTCAGGCGCAGCAGCTCTTTGATGGTCATGCGGGTACGGCCCAGTTCGACGGTCAGTTTGACCGGAATGTCCATGATCAGGTCGATGTCCTGCAAAGCACCGCTGACGTCGCCGCCACCTAACTGCTGGAATACCGCATCGGCCGCACTTTTGGTGGGCGTGGTTTTTTGCTCGTTTAACGCGTCAGCCCACAGATCGTCCAATGCGCCAGTGTTCTCATCGGACGGATTATTCATATCACTCATTTGGGCTGTTCCTCATTCAGCGAATTCAAAATCGGGTTTATCAGATGTTCTACGCGTAACGCATACTGACCGTTTACAGTGCCATACTGGCTGGTCAGCACAGGCACGCCGTCCACATGAGCAATAATGCGGTCGGGTTTTTCAATCGGCAGTACATCGCCGGGTTTCAGTTTTAAAATCTGGGATAGCCGCAGCGGAATGTCGGCAAAGTTTGCCACCAGCTCCAGCTCAGAATGCTGAACCTGACGCACCAGATTATTGCGCCAGTTCTGATCTTCATTTCGCGAGTTTTCCAGCGGCGGATTCACCAGCAGCTCACGCAACGGCTCAATCATGCTGAATGGCAGACAGATGTTAAATTCACCGGTCAGGTTGCCAATTTCAACGTGGAACGGGGTGTTCACCACAATGTCGTTCGGGGAGGTGGTGATATTGGTAAATTTCACCTGCATCTCAGAACGGACGTATTCCACTTCCAGTGGGTTGATGGCCTTCCACGCGTCGCTGTAGCTTTCCAGCGCCAGCTTCAGCATGCGGTTGATAACGCGCTGTTCTGTGTGCGTAAATTCGCGGCCTTCCACTTTCGTCGGGAAACGACCGTCACCACCGAACAGGTTGTCTACGGCGATAAATACCAGACTTGGTGAGAACACCACCAGACCCGTACCGCGCAGCGGCTTCAGGTGGATTAAGTTCAGGTTGGTCGGAACCGGCAAGTTGCGCGCAAATTCGTGGTAAGGCTGGATACGGATCGCACCCACGGTAATATCCGGGCTACGGCGCAACAGGTTAAATAACCCCATACGGAACTGGCGCGCGAAGCGTTCGTTAATGATCTCCAACGCCTGTAAACGCTCACGTACCACGCGACGCTGAGTGTTGGGATCATAAGGACGAATATCGCTTTCTTTTGCGATACCTGAAATGGGTTCGTCTTTGGTTTCGCTATCGCCGTTCAGCAATGCGTCGATTTCTGCCTGAGAAAGAATACTGTCGCCCATGTCTTTACCGCAGAATAAAAGCTGTATAAAGAACGTCGGTGACAACCTGTTTCGGTTGCCCAACAACAAGCGGAGTCGCCAGCGTCTCTTTGATGGCGGTAATCAGCTGTTGCTTACCTTCCTCGGTGGCGAGTGTGGCCGCATTCTGACGAGAAAATAGCAGCAGCAAGCGGCTGCGCACTTCCGGCAGATATTCGTTAAGACGTGAACGTGTCGCCTCATCTTTCATGCGCAGTGTGATACCGATATACAGCACACGGTCTGCATCACCCAGATTGACGGTAAAGGTATCCAGCGCAAAGAACACCGGGGCTGGCGGTGGAGCCGGTTCCGCTTTGACGCTGGCGGAAGGCTGCTGCTGCATGCGCCAGTAGCTATAACCTGCAGTTGCGCAGGCGGCGAGGGTAATTAATACCAGCAGAGGGATCCAAATAGCGCGTTTACTTTTTTTGTTAATCGCGGAGTCAGTCATCAGATACGGGCTTCCTGTTTCGGTACAGCTTATGGGCTGATTATCCCGTGTCCTGTCCACGACAAAGCGTGGAAAAGACGCGGATAATCATGCTACCTCTGGCGTTAGGCGAAGATGTCTACTGCGCCATCGCCGCGGGCAGCGGCTTGCAGCGAGGCTGGGGTTGCCAGTATTGCGTCATCTTCAGCGGCAAAAATGTCTTGTCCTTGAGCGCGACCAGACTGCTGTTGCTGTCCGGAAGACTGCTGATGGCCAGCGAAGCTTTCACTGCTGATGTTACTTTGCCCCAGTTGGATCCCGCTTTCAGCCAACTGTGTACGCAGCATCGGTAATGCGGCTTCCAGTGCAGCGCGCACGTGACTGTGCGGTGAAACCATTTGTAACTGCGCGAGGTTATCGTCCAGCTTGAGCGAAATATGTACCTGACCCAGGTCCTGCGGATGCAGACGCAGCTCTGCGCTTTGCTGGCCCTGGCGCGTGAACAAGGTGACGTGCTGGCTCAGCGATTGCTGCCATTCATGGCTACCTAACGGAGCGCTTAACACCGGCGCGGCCGTCGGTAACGGTTGTGCATGTGTTTGTGGACCACTTAGCGGGGCCGCAGTCATGCCAATGCTGGTCGGTGACGGGGTGCTGTCGATTTCAGCTCTGGCGTTCACTGCTGCCGTCAGCGGGGTTAATGTTGGATTGTTTGCCTGATTAGCACCACCGCCAGCAATCGTGACATCCGCTTTGCCTTTTTTGGCATCGCCCGGCAGTAATTCGTCTGCATTATCAGTCGCCGCGCCGTGTACCGCGCCTCGTGACAATGCGGAAAGCGCCGCATCAACAGGGGCTGGTGCGCTGTCGACGGCAGGCGTAGCCAGTGGTTGTCCTGGCAGCATGGCGAACAACGCGCTCAGGTTGGCGAGATCGTCATCACTCAGCGTAGTGTTTTTTTCGTCCTGCTGAGCGACTTTGCCCAGTGTCGTCAGGGCATTCGCTTTCAGTGAAGGCGTGAGAGCGGACAACAGTTGCTGAGCGTCAGTCATGTCGGCAAGAGAAGTCTCGGTTTGCAGCTCCTGTTGCGCCAGCAGATCGGTTAATTTGACCGACGGTGTGGCATCGCCATTTTTTTGCAGCAACCCTTTTTGCAGCTTACTGCTGGCCGCCTGTAAGTCGGCAAGCGACAGCGGGGCGTCTTTACCTTGTGCGTCGCCCGCACCTAATGCGCCAGCCAGTAGCGCTAAAAAATCCTCGGGTGAATCTACCGCTTTGCCTGACTGAAGACCTGCGGCTACATCGGTGTCGGTGGTAATCAGTTGGGGTAAAGTAATCATTCGGGTTTCCTCATAGCTGCGCGCTGAGCAAATTCATCCATTTTTTTCTGATCCAGACGGTTTTCGGCCAGTAACGCCGCCGACGTTTGTCTGTCCTGCAACGTCTGCCACGCCTGTAATCGTTGTTTTTTGTCGCGCCAACTGTTCAATGCCTGGTCTACTTTCTGTGTCCATTGATTGAGCTGTTGGCGATGTTGCTCAATCGCTTTTTCCAGCGTCTGAATAAATTGTTGGTAATTGATCCAGCGATTGCTGGTAATACCCTGGCCCATATCGGTATTCAGATTGTTGCGATACTCATGCTGATAATCGATCAGCATTTTTAACTGTTCTTCCGCCTGCTGACAGCCACGACGCATCTCTCCCAATAAGACAGCAGCGTCATCTACCTCTTTTTCAGCCAGGTCTTTCAATGTTGCTAATGCACCATGTTGTGCCATGACCTATGCTCTCCTGCTTAATCACACACCAGGGAAAATCAGTTCCAAAGCTTGTAGAGAATCTTCCCAGTCAGCCCGTTCAAAAATACCTTGCTGTAAGAATGCTTCCAGCTGCGGCCATAAGGCGATGGCTTTATCCAGCATCGGATCGCTGCCTTTGGCATACGCCCCCACGCTGACCAGATCACGGTTACGCTGGAAGCTGGACAGCAACTGTTTAAAGTTACGCACCCGCGCATAGTGTTTTTCACTAATGAGCGCGGTCATGGCGCGACTGATCGAGGCTTCAATATCGATGGCCGGATAGTGACCCGCCTCGGCCAGATGACGAGACAGCACAATGTGACCATCCAGAATCGCGCGCGCGGAATCGGCAATCGGGTCCTGTTGGTCGTCACCCTCGGTCAGTACCGTATAAAACGCGGTGACTGAACCGCCTCCGTGGATACCGTTTCCGGCCCGTTCGACCAGCGCCGGTAACTTAGCGAATACTGAGGGTGGATAACCTTTGGTTGCCGGTGGCTCGCCGATCGCCAGGGCTATCTCACGTTGCGCCATCGCGTAGCGGGTGAGGGAGTCCATAATCAGCAATACATGCTGTCCGCGATCGCGAAAATCTTCGGCGATGCGCGTGGCGTAGGCCGCGCCTTGCATACGTAACAGCGGCGAGACGTCCGCCGGAGCGGCAATCACTACCGAGCGTGCGCGACCGTCAGCGCCGAGAATATTTTCAATAAAATCTTTAACTTCGCGACCACGCTCGCCAATCAGACCCACGACGATAACATCGGCCTGGGTATAGCGCGCCATCATGCCGAGCAGGACGCTTTTACCGACGCCGGAACCGGCGAAAAGCCCCATACGCTGGCCGCGGCCAACGGTTAACAACGCGTTGATGGGGCGTACGCCGGTATCCAGGACGTGTTCAATTGCGGTCCGTTGCAGCGGGTTAAACGGCGGTGTAATTAGCGCGCCGGTTTCGGTGGTATCCGGGGCGGGCAGTCCGTCGAGCGGTTTGCCGCTACCGTCCAGCACACGACCCAGCAGAGCAGGGCCAAGCGGTAATTGCTTCCCGCTTTGCAGACCTTCTCCGGCAATGTTCTTCGCGTATACGCGTGCGCCGGGCAGAACGCCTTCGACCTCTTCGAGCGGCATCAGAAACAGACGTTGACCGTTAAAGCCCACGACTTCGCTTTCGACCTCCTGGGTTTCGTTGCCGTCCTGACGTTCAATGACGCAGGTGGCACCGAGCGGCAGCTGTAACCCCGTGGCTTCCAGCACCAGCCCGGTTGCGCGGGTCAGGCGACCATAACGACGCACCGCAGGCAGCAGTGACATTTTCTCTTCGAAGTTGTCCAGCGTATTGAGCCAGCGAGTCAGGCGAGTGGTCATTACACGACTCCCGGCGCTGCCAGACGGCAGAGTTCTTGCCAGCGCGTGGCGACGCTGGCATCCAGATCGCCTTCATCAGCTGAGACTTTACAACCGCCGTGATGCAGCGTGGGATCGCCGCGTAGCCGCCAGCCGTGCAGGCTGAGAGTGGCACCGAGCATCTCCTCCACACGCTGGAGATCGTCCGGATGTACGCGCAGCTGCGGTTTACCGCTAAACAGCGGTTCCTGTTGCAATAACTGTTGGATTTGCTTAATCAGCGCCGCGTTATCCACGATTGGCGTCTGACCAATCACCTGACGCGCAGCTTCCAGCGCCATTTGCATCAGTCGCGAGGCAATGACGCTATCCAGCGCGTCCAGCGTATTCTGAAACTCACTCACCAGCTGCTGCATGCGGGCATGGATCGGCGCATGCTGTGCTCGCGCCTGGTTCTGGCCTTGCTCCAGCCCCTGGCTCAGACCTTCCTGATAGCCTTGTTCGTGACCTTTTTGTCGACCTTCCGCCAGCCCCGCGTTATACCCTTGCTCATGGGCCTGCATTTGCAGCTGTGCGAGCTGCTGTTCAAGCTGTTGCTCTGCGGAAAGCTGTGGCTCTTCAGCTTCTTCTGACAGCGGCGTTTCGCTGTGGTCGGCCAGTACGAACTCCGCCATCGGTGGGGCGAGGTCGTCCGGAGTCCAGACTTTCCACGGCAGTTCGTTAGACATAGGTATCCTCGCCGCTGCCGATCACCATCTCGCCGGTTTCCGCCAGACGACGCACAATAAGCAGAATCGCTTTCTGTTCGTTTTCCACTTGCGACAAACGCACCGGGCCGCGGTTGGCAAGGTCGTCGCGCAGAATATCGGCAGCACGTTGCGACATGTTGCGCAGGAACTTCTCGCGTAGCGGCTGTTCGGCACCTTTCAGGGCAATCAGCAGAGATTCGGAATCCACTTCCTGCAACAGGCGCTGGATACTGCGATCGTCGACGTCCACCAGGTTTTCGAACAGGAACATCTCGTCGATAATTTTCTGTGCCAGCTCGCCGTCGAATTCGCGTACGGCGGTAATAACCGCTTCTTCCTGCTGGGTTTTCATCAGGTTGATAATTTCTGCTGCCGTTCTCACGCCGCCCATTTTGCTGCGCTTGAGGTTCTGACCATCGAGCAGACCGTTCAGTACCTCGGTCAGTTCTGCCAGCGCGGCAGGCTGCACGCCGCCGAAGGTGGCGATACGCAGCATCACGTCGTGACGTAAACGCTCGTCGAACAGCGCCAGAATATCGGCGGCCTGGCCCCGTTTGAGGTGTACCAGAATGGTGGCGATAATCTGCGGATGCTCGTCGCGGATAAGGTCGGCGGCGCTTTGCGGTTCCATAAAGTTGAGCGTTTCAATGCCGCTGGTGGTATCGCGGGTTTCCAGAATATCTTCCAGCAGGCTGGAGGCGCGTTCCTCGCCCAGCGCTTTCACCAGCACGGAGCGCAGATATTCGTTGGCGTTGATATTCAGCGCGGCAAATTGTTCTGCTTCTTGCTCAAACTCGGCCAGCACTTCCGTCAACTGTTTGTTGGAGATCTGGCGTACGTTCGCCATCGCTGTACTGAGCGCCTGAACTTCGCGCGTGGAAAGGTGTTTAAATACCTCAGCCGCGCGATCTTCGCCAATGGTCATCAGCAGGATGACGCTTTTATCGGTACCGGTAAGGGCATTACTCATGATCGTTACTCATCCACTGGCGAATGACCAGCGCCACGACGCGCGGATCGTTATCTGACATTTCACGAATACGCTGGCTCATCACTTCTGCACCCAGACGTTGATTCGTACGACGCTGCTGGGTTTGTTCGTCTTTGCTGAGGCGAACTTCTACCGCTTCTTCGGTTTCCTGACGGATACGCGTTTGTTCTTGTACCGCTTTTGCTTCTTCGCTGCGGCGAACCAACTGCGGGCGAACAGCCTTACGCCACAGGATCCAGGCAACAAGCAGCACCAGCAACCAACGGCCTGCGGTCATCAACTGTTCAATAAAGACCTGCTGTTTCCAGAACGGCAGTTCGCCAATGGAATCGTCGGTCGCCGTGAAGGGTGAATTCACCACGTTCAGGGTATCGCCACGCTTGTCGGAGAAGCCCATCGCTTCGCGGGTCAGGTCCTCAATCTGTTTCATCTGATCGGCGGTTAACGGCAGCGGTTTACCGTCCGGCAACGTTTTATAGTTGACCACCACTGCAACCGAGAGACGCTGCACATCGCCGACGTTCATTTTGGTGTGGCGAATGGTACGGTCGACTTCATAGTTGCTGGTTTCATTACGCTGCGTACTGCGTGGACCAGCATTATTGTTGTTATTTGCCGTTTGCGCGGTTTGCGCATTTTGCTGATTAGCCGGAGGGGTGGCGATTGGCGCGGTATTAGCCGGTGCTGGTTGATTAGACAATGCGCCCGGTACGCCGCCTGGCGCTCCGCTCCCGATCTGCTCGCTGACGTTTAACTGGCGTGAACGCAGCACGGCCTGGGAATCATCACCGTTTGGACGGTACTGTTCTTCGGTTTGCTCTTTATTAGCAAAATCCAGTTGCGCGGTGACCTGCGCATGTACGTTACCGTTGCCGACAATCGGCGACAGGATCGATTCGATACGACGTTGAACGCGCCCTTCGACATCGCTCGCGTATTTCAACTGCGCATCGTTAAGATCGCGGCTGCTGGTGTTCGACTGAGTTAACAGATGACCCGCCTGGTCGACCAGCGTAACGTTGCCCGGCGGCAAGCCTGCAACAGCGCTGGAAACCAGATGCGTGACCGCACTGATTTGACCTTCATCCAGTGCGCGGCCAGGTTCAAGGTTAACGGTCACGGAGGCTGAAGGTGCTTTTTGCTCACGCACAAACAGCGACGGTTTTGGCATTGCCAGATGCACGCGGGCACGTTTTACCGGTCCCAGCGTTTCAATGGTACGGGCTAATTCACCTTCCAGCGCCCGCTGGTAGTTGACCTGCTCGCTAAACTGGCTAATACCAAACTTTTCCTGATCCAGCAGCTCAAAGCCAACGGCGCCGCCCTTCGGCAGACCTTGTTGTGCCAGACGTAACCGCAATTCGTGAACTTTATCGGCAGGAACTTCTATAGCACCGCTTCCCTCAGTAAAACGATAGGGAACGTTCATCTGCGTCAGTTGGGTGACAATCGCGCCACCATCCTGATCGGATAGGTTGCTGAACAGTGTGCGGTAGTCAGGTGTTTTGGCCCACAGGACCATCGCCACGATGATAGCGACGGCAGCTGCTCCCGCCACAATCAGAGGAATTCTGGGATTCGCGCGCAGGCGGTTTAACCACTCGAGAGGTTTAAGCTGGGTTGCAGTCGATGCTGTCGCACTCATCTCGCACCTCGTGGCTTATCGTGGACGGCGTTTTTTGCAAAGTGGAACAAGACTCACTCCCGGGTCAGCAAACTCGAAAAATTGACGGTCTCATTATTTGCGGTTTCGAATTTTTCTATGCGTTAAAAACCGTGGTTTTTTATCGTTATTTAACGCCTTTATCTTATTGACTAACTGGTAATCTCAGCTAAGTAAAAAATCATCCAGGGGATCAGAATGTCGGCAATACAGGGGATTGAAGGGGTCATCAGCCAGTTACAAGCCACGGCGATGTCAGCAAAAATGCAGGATATGCAGCCACAACCGACCGTGAGTTTTGCCGGTCAGCTGCATGCGGCGTTAGACCGAATCAGCGATGTGCAAACCGCGTCCCGTACGCAGGCTGAGAAATTTACCCTCGGTGAGCCGGGTATTGCGTTAAATGATGTGATGACCGATATGCAAAAAGCGTCGGTCTCGATGCAGATGGGTATTCAGGTACGTAACAAACTGGTGTCGGCCTACCAGGAAGTGATGTCGATGCAGGTATAGGTTTAACGTGCAGAGATTGTTTGCCGGATAAGCGCAGCGACCATCCGGCAACCAGTTACTTCTGAATCAAATAGCGGATCGTTGGGCCATCCTGCTGAATATCCAGCACCGTATAGCCGTGATTACGCGCATCCAGTGGAATATTGTTGATTGACTGCGGGCAATCGCTCACCACTTCCAGAATTTCACCTTTCTTCAATTGCGGCATCGCTTCCAGCGTGGCGACAGCCGGGTATGGACACGGTTCGCCGACCATATCGAGGCGATAATCAGGCACGATATTTTTCATACAGACTCCTTGGCAGGCGTCAGTCCTGCGCGACGGAAGAAGCGTTTTTCCCAGCCAATAATCAGCATCAGCGCGGCAAACAACAGCAGATAGGTTACCAGCAGACCACCGAGCGGACCGAAGGTGTTGAGCAAATTCACTTTGTCCCAGTTGGTGGCAAGCGCGGGAGCAAAATCATCCCAGTAGTAGGCCAGAATGGTCGAGCCAATAACGTTGCCCAGACCAACCCACCAGTAATGCACCTGGCCTTCAACGGCGCGGTACATCCAGCCGGTTTCACATCCGCCCGCTAAAACGATGCCAAAGCCGAACAGCAAGCCGCCGATCACCGCATTTGGACCCGCCCACATGATTTTAGGCTCGACGCCCAGTTGCACGTAGCTAAAGATACCGATGGCGCTGACCGCCATCCCGAAGATGATCGCTTTTGCCATATGGGTGCGACCGGAAATCCACAGGTCGCGGAAGGCGGAGGTGAAGCAGATTTGCGCCCGTTCAATCAGCAGACCGAACCCAACGCCAAACAGCATCGCCAGACCGAGCTTGGGTTTATCCATCGCGGTGAGCAGCGCCCAGCCGATCATGCCGATAAACACCAGCATGCCAAGGCGGAAACGGCGACGGGCCTGATCCGGCTTTTGCGTCAACGGCGAAGCGGCGGAGACTTTCTGCATTTTGACCGGAATACGAAACATCGGTAGCAGGGTAAAGCGTGCGCCAAACCATGAGCCGATTGCTGTTGCCAGCGCGAAAAACCAGGCATGTAGCGAGAACTGTGGAATGCCGGTGAAGAATGCGGCCAGGTTGCAGCCCATCGCGAGCCGGGCGCCGAATCCGGCGATCATCCCGCCGACTATCGCCTGCATAATGCGCACCCGACTGCGCGGCATGCGTAACTTGACGTTGTTAGCCCACAGTGCGGCAGCAAAACAGCCGCCGAACATACCGAGGATCATCATGCCGTCAATGCGGGTCAGGGGCGAGCCTTCGAGCTGGATCAGCTTGTAGTAACCCCACTCTTCGGCGTGAACGCCAAATAATTGCAGGATTTGCCCACCCCAACGGGTGAATTCACCGGTAACGGCCCAGAAGGTTCCCGTAATGCCGAAATAATAAGTGGAGAGAATACCCGCTGCGATGACCGCAGGGGCGGGGGCCCAAAATTTAATTAACCAGGCCTGTTTGAAGTGTTGCCATGACATGCGTTGCGCCTCTGAACTCAGAAGGTATGTAACAAGAAGTGTGGATACTACACCGTTCATAATTTTTGACTATGAGTAATAAGAGGTAATACCGTCTGGATCAATCTTTCTCAACGCTGCCGAAAGGCTGGCGACATCAGGCCTTTAATGCCACAATCCCATTTTCTTCGCATGCAGGATGAATGATGAAAAAATTAGCAATCGTTGGTGTATTTCTGGCGCTTACCGGATGCGCCGAAGTAGAAAATTATAACGACGTGGTGAAAACGCCAGCGCCAGCCGGTCTGGAAGGATACTGGCAGTCAAAAGGTCCGCAACGTAGTCTGGTAAGTCCGGAAGCGATTGCCAGCCTGGTGATAACGAAAGAGGGCGATACGCTGGATTGTCGCCAGTGGCAGCGGGTGATCGCGCTGCCGGGGAAACTGACGATGCTCTCTGGCGATCTCACCAACGTGACGGTGAAACGCGAGCTGTATGAGATCGAGCGCGAAGGCAATACGCTGGAATATGACGGTATGACGCTGCAGCGGGTGGATCGCCCGACGCAGGAATGTGCTGACGCGTTAAAGAAAACGCCGCTGGCCACACCGCTGCCATAAACCGTACGCCCCGGTAGCCTCTGGCCACCGGGGTTGAACTTTACAACACGTCCTCAATCACCCACACGCTGACGCTTCCGCCGTTACAGTAAAACGTTGCTTCACCGTTTTCATCGGTGACCACGCTTTCCTCGCGATTTCCCAGATAGTCACGCCAGGTTTTATTGCCGTAATTGGCGCCGAGATTGATGGTCTTTTCCCCGTCATCGCCGTTTGACAGTACCACCACACAGCCGGGATCGTCGTCCGTTCCGCTGCGGCTAAAAGCGATACAGTTAGGATGATCGAAAAAGAGTGTCTGTACCCCGTGTGCGAAGCGCTGGCGCGCGAGGATCAGTTCATCAAGCTGTTCAATGATCGGCATGTCGATAGGATAGGTTTCGCCATCGCCGCCGGTGTCTTCGTAATGCGCTCCGTAGAGGTCAGGGTAAAACACCGACGGTACGCCATTTTCACGCAGCAAGATCAGCGCATAGGCCAGCGGCTTAAACCACGGCTCGACGGGGGCTTCGAGTGCCTGTAAAGGTTGGGTGTCGTGATTGGCCACCAGCGTGACGGCATGAAACGGATCGGCTTCTACCAGGGTATCGGCGAAAATCTGGCTCATGTCATAATCGCGGCCCTGACGGGACGCTTCGTGAAACTTCATCTGTAGGGGGGCGTCGAACAGCATGGTTTTCCCCTCTACCTGGTTGATGTAGGTTTGTAGCTTATCGACTTCGTGGGACCAGTATTCCGCGACGATAAACAGCGGTTTTGGCGCCACTTCCTGCACGTGTTCAATCCACTCTTTATAAAACCAGGCCGGAATGTGCTTGACGGCATCCAGGCGAAAGCCGTCGCAATGGGTTTGATCCATCACCCAGCGCGCCCAGTATTTGAGCTCCTCGGTGACGGCGTGATTACGAAAGTCGATGTTCTCGCCCATCAGGTAATCAAAATTACCCAATTCATCATCAACCTGGTCGTTCCAGCCTTCGCCGGTGTAATCGTTAACGATTTTAAAAATCCCGTCTTCGGTGGGATTCTCGATATGGTCAATGCCACTGAAGCATTTAAAATCCCAAATGAATTGTGAATACTGGCCTGCGCGGGCAGGGAAGGTGTAGCGCGTCCAGCCTTCGCATTCGATAATCTCATCGTCTATTTGCGTGCGATCCTCGGCGTTAACCCTCTGGACGCGGATCTTTTCTTTCTCATCTGCGCCCATTTTGTGGTTAACCACTACGTCCAGCAGTACAGCAATATCATTGTGTTTCAGCGCGTCAATCGCCGCCAGCAGCTGGTTTTTATCGCCGTATTTGGTGGCGACGGTTCCCTTTTGGTCGAATTCGCCCAAATCAAACAGATCGTAGGAATCATAGCCAACGGAATAACCGCCGGACGCGCCTTTATAAGCGGGGGGCAGCCATACCATATTGATGCCGATATCATTGAGTCCGCCTGCGCGTTCGGCAAGCTCGGGCCAGAGTTGACCACCATCAGGGTAATACCAGTGGAAGTACTGCAATAACGTGGGATTTTTCATCTTCCGTGCTCCAGAAGTCGTTTGGCCGACCTCTGGAGTATGGAAGATAATTCAGACGAGACGGGAAATTATTGTGGCGTAGTGGGGGCGTCGGGTACCAGCAGCATACCGGAAAGACGACCATAGGCGTTATTCAGCGTCTTTTGGCGTGTCGACTGGCCGATGAGGTTGCTGAGTTCATCCAGGCGCTGCTGCAACAACGTTTTGAGTAATTGTTCATTATCCAGCGTCTGTTTAATATACCCGGCCACCAAGTCCTGAATACTTCGCGTAATGCCCGGTGGAGTTTGCTCTTCCATGACCACTTCAATACTTTGCAGATAGGTAACTTCCTGTTCCAGTAAAAGGTCCCATTCACCGCGCTGCGCCAGTTCCAGCAGTGAGTGACTGAGCAGCGCGATGCGCTGCCAACGGTTGATAAACTCCACGGCTGAGGTCATTAACGAGACTCCTGGGACGTCGCTTTCGGTGAGATCTGTTTCCAGGCTTCTGCAATGTTGCCGAGCAACCCTTCGACTTCTTCAATAGCCTGACAATCATTACGCAAGTTAGCTTGCAGTAAACGGCGAATCATATAGTCATACAGCGAAGACAGGTTAGCGGCGATTTCGCCGCCATTCTCTTGATCCAGCCCAGCCTTCAGACCATTGTCAATAATGTTAATGGCTTTACTGATGGCCTCGCCTTTGGCGACGATATCACCTTGCTGCATGAACAGGCGAGCGCGCACGAGGGCGCTATTTGCGCCATCAAACAACATTTCGATCAGCTGGTGTGGACTGGCGCTCATCACGCCACTCTCTATGCTGACCTGTGCATAGGCTTTGGTACCGCTCGCGGTATACATGTTTACCTCGTGTTATCAGGATTTATTCATCGCTGTAAATTGTTGGCCCAGATAGGTACTGGTGTTATTCAGCTTGCTCATCATGCTATCGAGCTGGGTAAACTGCGCCGTATATCGCGCAACCATGTCGTCTATGCTGGCGCTGACTGACAGATACTGTTTGGTCAGTTTTTTCAGCGTGGCATTAATGCTGTCTTGTGCACTGTCGATAATGCCGTCATCAGCCAAATAACTTTTTACTTCAGCAGCAATTTTAGTGGTGATCCCAGTTTCTTTACCATCGCCGGCCAGCAGTTCACGTACCGAAGCGGTATTTTCGTCCAGTGCTTTTTTCAGTTTGGTATCATCGATGGTCATCTTGCCGGTTTTGCCATCTTGCTTGATGCCAATTTCATTCAGCGTCTTAAAGGCGCCTTCGCTGCCGGAGTTAGCAAACTGCGCACGGATACCAGTCTGGATCATACGTACTACGCTATCACCCACCAGGGCACCGTTGTCTTTGTCCTGTCCTTCAGCACCTTGATCAACGGCTTTATATTTGGTCAACGTATTAAATGTATCGATCAGTGAGTTATAGGCATCCACCCAGCCTTTAATTGCTTCCGTAGCTTTCTCATTGCTTTTCGTGACGGTGACACGCGCGTCGGTGACCTTTTTGGTCAGTTCCAGCGTCACCCCCTGCGGGGCATCGGTGATTTTGTTACTCTGACGTTCAATATCGATACCGTTCATAGTGAGCTGTGCGTTTTGCGCTTTAACCAACTCAGTCATTTTTCCAGTACCGGTCTTACTATCGTATGCCAGCAGATCGTTAAGCTTGCTGTCGCCGTCAACAGAGATGGTCATTTTGCTGTCCAGACCTTCTGCTGCGGTCAGCACCAGTTTGAATTCGCCATCTTTCACCTTCACGATACTGGCGGAGATTCCGCTATCGGTATCGTTAATCGCCTTACTGATATCGTCCAGCGTGGTCTTATCTTGCGACAGTTTAATCTCCAGCGGCTCTTTACGACCCGGTTGATCAATCTTAATTGTACGGGTGGTGGAACCATCACCCAGCGCGTCTTTGCTGGAAGCAACCGATGAGGTGCTCAGAGACTGTGCCTGGGCCAGCTGCGTGACGCTGATGGTATAAATACCCGGTGCTGCGCCGGCTTCGGTGGTAACTTTCAGGTCTTCAGTACTGCTGGTCACATTACTGCTTCTGAACAGTTCCGGTTTATTTAACGCGGTATTGGCCGTCTGGAATTTTTCCAGCGCACTCTTCAGAGTACCGTAAGCCGTCAGCCGGGCGGTGTTATCGCTTTGCTGCTGAGTAATTGGATTTAGACGTTTTTTTTCTGCAATAGTCAGGTTGTTTAGCAACGTGTCCAGTGGTAAGCCTGAGCCCACGCCCAGTGATGTAAATGAAGCCATGCCCGATTCCTTGTGATTGCAAACAATTGTTAAGCGGGTTATCGGCAATCTGCGCGCAAAGTTTAATGATAATTTTGTCAAAATAATGCGCGGAATAGTGGTGCATATAGAGGGTATTTCATGGGCTAAGAAAAAAATGGCGAAAACAAAAAATTTCCTAAAGTTCGAAATTAAGGTGCCGATACATGGGTTACGGTGAGAAACCGTGGGCAACAGCCCAATAACATCAAGTTGTAATTGATAAGGAAAAGATCATGGCACAAGTCATCAATACAAACAGCCTGTCGCTGTTGACCCAGAATAACCTGAACAAATCTCAGTCCTCACTGAGCTCCGCTATCGAGCGTCTGTCCTCCGGTCTGCGTATCAACAGCGCGAAAGACGATGCTGCTGGCCAGGCAATTGCCAACCGCTTTAGTTCTAACATTAAAGGTCTGACCCAGGCATCTCGTAACGCCAACGACGGTATCTCCATCGCACAGACCACCGAAGGTGCACTGAACGAAATCAACAACAACCTGCAACGTGTGCGTGAACTGGCTGTTCAATCTCAGAACGGGACAAACTCTGATAGTGACGTTCAATCAATTCAGCAGGAAATTGAACAACGACTGGCGGAAATTGACCGCATCTCCGGTCAAACTCAATTTAACGGCGTAAAAGTTCTTACTCAGGATACGAAGTTAGGTATTCAAGTTGGTGCTAATGACGGTGAGAAAATTGAAATTGATCTTAAAAAGATTGATACGACAACTTTAGGACTGTCTAAATTCTCTGTCGATACTGGTTTTGACACTACAAAGGTTAATACTACGGCCATTGCTGATGGTACTGCGAATGTTGCCATTTCATATAAAAAGGTGACTGCAGATATCCAGGCTGATGGTAATGCTACGAAGAAAACAGCTGATGGACTTTATGCTTTAAGTGATGGCTCTGGTTACGCAGTTAAAACGGGGGCAACCTACCATGCAGCAACTATCGCTACTGATGGTAAAGTAACTTGGGATTCTGGCTCTACTGATATTGCAGCTAATGTTGATACGACTAAAGCGGTCACTGAAGCGAATGTCGCGACGAAAAAAGTTACTGTTGATACCAAATCATTGGCTGCTAACCAGACTTTAAACTCGTATAAAAAAGACGACGGTACTCTGGGTTATGTGATCAAGGAAGGTACCGATTATTATCGTGCTGATATCGATTCAACCGGTAAAGTTAAAGTAGGCACGGCAATTTCCAGTAATCCTGATGTGCTTTCAACTATTGATAGCGCCCTGAAGATGGTTGATGGGCAGAGAAGTTCACTTGGTGCAATTCAAAACCGTTTTGACTCAACTATCACCAACCTGGGTAACACCGTAAACAACTTGTCTTCTGCTCGTAGCCGTATCGAAGACTCCGATTACGCGACCGAAGTGTCCAACATGTCTCGTGCTCAGATCCTGCAACAGGCGGGTACTTCTGTACTGGCACAGGCTAACCAGACCACGCAAAACGTCCTCTCTTTACTGCGTTAATCCATCGATTGGGTTACTAAGTCATTAGAGACAATAAAGGCAGCGAAAGCTGCCTTTTTTCTATACTGGAGTCTGAAGAATGCAAGAAATTACCGTTACTGAACCCAATTTTGTGACTACGTTTCAGTGCACTGGCACGCAATGTCGCGATCATTGCTGTAAAAGCTGGAATATACATCTGGATAAGGCAACGGTGAATAAATATGCATCCAGCAAAAATGAGATCATCAAAAATATTGCCAAAGAGAACATTATTCTGCTTAAAAAAGATATTACGCAATGGGGGATGATTAAGCTTGCGGATGGTACAGGAAACTGCCCATATCTTACCGAAGATAGCCTGTGCCAGGTACAAAAAACGCTGGGAGTCCAGGCGCTAAGTACTACCTGTAAAACATTTCCACGTATCGAGCGCATTTATAAAAACGATGTGAGAAAAGCGCTGAGTTTATCATGTCCTGAAGTCACAAATATTATATTAACAGATCCCCATGCAATGATTTTGAATGAAAAAAGTATTGTTAAGCCTAAAGCTAATGCAATGCCAGCACTTTCTCAACAACAAAAGTTGTTGAATCTTTTTTGTTTAAGTCTTGTGGATCAGGCTGGGCGTGATATCAACGCCGGATTTTATGCGCTGATTAAATTTACGCTATTTATCGAGAAATTTAAGGTGTTTGATAATAGCGCATTGGCAGAGATTGAACCCGTTTATCATACGCTGTTGGCTCAACTTCAATCAGGAGAATTAAGAAAAGAGTTGTTAGATTTCTCGATGAATAGAAATATTAAAGTATCATTGGTGCTCTTAATACAGGATTATTTCCGTGGCATCAAGGTAAGTCGAGGTGGGGGAGTGCTGAATTATTATATTCAGTGCCTACTGAGAATGTTAACTCAGCACGATACGCAGTCTTTAGATGAGGGGATCGCCAGACTAGAGGCGACCTGGAAGAAGGTTTACGAACAACAGGATGAGACTGGATTCGATCTTAAAAATCTTATTTTGTATAAGATTTGGGAAAACAATTTCCCTAATCAAAAGAGCGTAGACGCGTTACGATCCTTATACATGATAGGCGTTGAATACTACTTCATCAAAATGTTGATTGCCGCGAGCGCCTACGAAAGAACATACCTTGAGAAGGAAGATGCAATCAATATCATCTACAGCTTCCATTCGAGAAGTCAGCATAATCCTACCGTCCATGAGAATTTCCATAAGCACATCGAGACCGTCAGAACGGGTGATGACCTGTCGATGATTCATCTCTTGACATAATTTTAACGGGGATGCGTGAAAACGCATCCCTCGTAAGCTAACTATTTGATTTATGTTTGATTATTTCCGATGCGAAATAACGCCATCAGCTACATAAGTGAAATAACCCTTCTTTTATAGCCTTATTCCTCCGATAGAACCCCCTGCAGAAACGGATAATCATGCCGATAACTCATTTAACGCAGGGCTGTTTATCGTGAATTCACTGTATACCGCTGAAGGTGTAATGGATAAACACTCGCTGTGGCAGCGTTATGTACCGTTGGTGCGTCACGAAGCATTGCGCCTTCAGGTGCGTTTGCCGGCGAGCGTAGAACTGGATGACCTGCTACAAGCGGGCGGCATCGGGTTATTGAATGCCGTTGACCGATATGACGCTTTGCAAGGAACGGCATTTACCACTTACGCAGTGCAGCGTATTCGTGGGGCAATGCTGGACGAACTACGTAGCCGGGATTGGGTGCCGCGTAGCGTTCGGCGCAATGCTCGCGAAGTGGCACAGGCGATGGGACAACTGGAGCAGGAATTAGGGCGCAACGCGACGGAAACCGAAGTGGCGGCGCGTCTGGCTATTCCTGTGCAAGAGTATCGTCAGATGTTGCTCGATACCAATAACAGCCAACTCTTCTCTTATGACGAGTGGCGGGAAGAGCATGGCGATAGTATTGAGCTGGTGACGGAAGAACATCAGCAGGAAAACCCGTTACAACAGCTTCTTGAGGGTAACCTCCGCCAGCGCGTGATGGACGCGATCGAGGCGTTGCCGGAGCGCGAAAAGCTGGTGTTAACGCTGTACTACCAGGAAGAGCTGAATCTGAAAGAGATTGGCGCAGTACTGGAAGTCGGGGAATCACGGGTCAGCCAGTTGCACAGTCAGGCCATCAAACGTCTACGCACCAAGCTGGGTAAGCTATAGGGGTACATTATTACCCCTGAACAATGCCGCATTACGAATTGACTACCAGGAGTTCTCATGACGGTGCAGCAATCAAAAAGACGGCCTCTAAGCCGCTACCTCAAAGATTTCAAACACAGCCAGACGCATTGCGCCCATTGCTTTAAGTTGCTCGACAGGATCACGCTGGTTCGTCGCGGGCAAATTGTGAATAAAATCGCCATCGCCCGCCTGGACACTTTGTTGGATGAAGCCGAGTGGGAGCAGGAGAAAAAAGAGTGGGTGGCACTGTGTCGTTTTTGCGGTGATTTGCATTGCAAAGAGCAGAGCGACTTTTTCGATATTATCGGTTTTAAACAGTTTTTATTTGAGCAGACAGAAATGAGTCACGGTACGGTACGTGAATACGTTGTCCGTCTGCGTCGCCTCGGGAATCACCTGACCGAACAAAATATCTCTCACGATCTGCTACAGGAAGGGT
Organism: Citrobacter sp. Cf136; assembly: GCF_030333815.1. Taxonomy (NCBI): domain Bacteria; kingdom Pseudomonadati; phylum Pseudomonadota; class Gammaproteobacteria; order Enterobacterales; family Enterobacteriaceae; genus Citrobacter; species Citrobacter sp. Cf136. The sequence goes on from NZ_JAOWFE010000032.1 coordinate 536,662, forward strand.
TCCTCGACGAAAACCTTGCCCCGTGGCTGCCGGAAACCAGCACCAACAATTACCGCATCGCCTTACGTAAGTATGAGCAGTTTAAAGCCCATACGCATATAGGGCATATGCAGAAATCCTCCTGGACAGCCAGTTCTGATATATATTAAAAACGAATAAGGTGTAACAGAGTCGTGTTTGTGGATCACAGCAAACGTTTTACACTGTAGTCATAAATGATAGTCACTAATGACAATATTCGGGGTAACTATGAAATTAGCACTTCTGGGACGTCAGGCTCTGATGGGTGTAATGGCTGTTGCACTTGTCGCCGGAATGAGCGTAAAGACTTATGCAGATGAAGGTCTGTTAAATAAAGTTAAAGAGCGCGGCACGCTGCTGGTGGGCCTGGAAGGGACCTATCCCCCGTTTAGTTTTCAGGGCGATGACGGCAAGCTGACCGGTTTCGAAGTGGAATTCGCTGAGGAACTGGCCAAGCACCTTGGGGTGAAAGCTAACCTGAAGCCGACCAAGTGGGACGGTATGCTGGCCTCTCTTGATTCCAAGCGCATTGATGTGGTCATCAACCAGGTGACCATCTCTGACGAACGTAAGAAAAAATACGATTTCTCTACCCCGTATACGGTTTCTGGTATTCAGGCGCTGGTGAAAAAAGGCAATGAAGGCGTTATTAAGACCGCTGCCGACCTGAAAGGTAAAAAAGTCGGCGTTGGTCTGGGCACCAACTATGAAGAGTGGCTGCGCCAGAACGTGCAGGGCGTGGATATTCGTACCTATGATGACGACCCGACTAAATACCAGGATCTGCGTGTAGGCCGTATCGACGCCATTCTGGTTGACCGTCTGGCGGCGCTGGATCTGGTCAAGAAAACCAAGGATACGCTGGCTGTGACCGGTGAAGCGTTCTCCCGTCAGGAGTCCGGCGTGGCGCTGCGCAAAGGCAATGAAGATCTGCTGAAAGCGGTTGATGCGGCCATTGCTGAAATGCAGAAAGACGGTACGCTGAAAGCCCTGTCTGAAAAATGGTTTGGAGCGGATGTGACGAAATGATCATCATCCGCTGAAAAAAAGGCGCCTTTAACAGCGCCTTTTTTTATTTCATTGCGCCTGAACGTGCATAATAAAAAGAACATCACAACAACGAATACCGGAGGCTGTATGCCGCTGCATAACTTAACGCGCTTTCCACGTCTGGAATTTATTGGCGCGCCAACGCCGCTTGAATATCTTCCACGCTTCTCCGACTACCTTGGGCGCGATATTTTCATCAAACGCGATGACGTCACGCCGATGGCCATGGGCGGCAATAAGCTGCGTAAGCTGGAGTTTCTGGCCGCAGACGCGCTGCGTGAAGGCGCAGATACGCTGATAACCGCGGGTGCCATCCAGTCTAACCATGTTCGCCAGACGGCGGCGGTAGCGGCTAAGCTTGGCCTGCACTGCGTGGCGCTGTTGGAAAATCCGATTGGCACCACGGCGGAAAACTATCTCACCAATGGCAACCGTCTGCTGTTGGATCTGTTTAATACGCAGATCGAAATGTGTGACGCGCTGACCGATCCGAATGCGCAGTTGCAGGAGCTGGCGACGCGCATTGAAGCGCAAGGGTTCCGCCCGTATGTGATCCCGGTTGGGGGCTCTAATGCTCTGGGGGCGATGGGGTATGTGGAAAGCGCGCTGGAAATTGCCCAGCAGTGTGAAGGGGCCGTTTCGCTCTCTTCCGTGGTGGTCGCATCGGGCAGTGCGGGAACGCATGCCGGACTGGCCGTGGGCCTGGAACAACTGATGCCAGACGTCGAGCTTATCGGCGTGACCGTCTCGCGCAGCGTCGCCGATCAAAAACCCAAAGTTGTCACGTTGCAGCAGGATATTGCCCATGAACTGGAACTGACGGCCTCAGCGGATATCCTGTTATGGGATGATTATTATGCGCCGGGCTACGGTACGCCAAACGAAGAAGGCATGGAGGCAGTAAAACTGCTGGCGCGCCTGGAAGGCATTTTGTTGGATCCGGTGTATACCGGTAAGGCGATGGCGGGTTTGATTGACGGCATCAGCCAGAAGCGCTTCAAAGATGAAGGGCCAATCCTCTTTATCCATACCGGTGGGGCGCCTGCACTGTTTGCCTACCATCCTCACGTGTAACAACCAGGTCGAAAAACGCTAATGCATGAAAGTATCCAACTGGTAATTGATTCCCTGCCGTATCTGCTCAAAGGCGCGGTTTTTACGCTGCAACTGAGTATCGGCGGGATGTTTTTTGGCCTCGTGCTGGGGTTTATCCTGGCGTTGATGCGTCTGTCGCCGCTGCTGCCTGTGCGCTGGCTGGCGCGTTTTTATATCTCTATTTTTCGCGGAACACCGCTGATTGCCCAGCTGTTTATGATTTATTACGGTCTGCCGCAGTTTGGAATTGAGCTTGATCCCATCCCGGCGGCGATGATTGGCTTGTCGCTTAATACAGCCGCCTACGCTGCGGAAACCCTGCGTGCGGCAATCTCTTCCATCGACAAAGGACAGTGGGAGGCGGGTGCCAGTATTGGTATGACACGCTGGCAGACCATGCGCCGGGCAATCCTGCCGCAGGCTGCGCGCGTTGCGTTGCCGCCGCTGAGCAACAGCTTTATCAGTCTGGTGAAAGATACCTCTTTGGCCGCCACTATTCAGGTACCGGAACTGTTCCGTCAGGCGCAGCTGATTACCTCGCGTACGTTGGAAGTCTTTACGATGTATCTGGCGGCCTCGTTGATTTACTGGGTGATGGCGACGGTGCTTTCTGCGCTGCAAAACTATTTTGAAGAACAACTGAACCGCCAGGAGAGAGAGCCGAAATGAGTGCTATCGAAGTCAGAAACCTGGTCAAAAAATTTCATGGGCAAACGGTGCTGCATGGGATCGATCTTGACGTCAAACCTGGTGAAGTGGTGGCGATTATCGGGCCGAGCGGATCGGGCAAAACCACGCTGCTGCGTAGCATCAATTTGCTGGAGCAACCGGAGGCGGGCACCATTAAAGTGGGTGAGATTACCATTGATACCGCGCGTTCGTTGACCCAGCAGAAAGGGCTGATTCGTCAGTTACGCCAGCACGTCGGTTTTGTGTTCCAGAACTTTAATCTGTTTCCCCATCGGACAGTGCTGGAAAACATTATTGAAGGGCCGGTGATAGTCAAAGGTGAACCAAAAGCTGAAGCGACAGCTCGTGCGCGTGAACTGCTGGCGAAAGTCGGACTGGCGGGCAAAGAAACCAGCTATCCGCGGCGTTTATCGGGTGGACAGCAGCAGCGCGTAGCGATTGCCCGGGCGCTGGCGATGCGACCTGAGGTTATTCTTTTTGATGAACCGACCTCCGCACTTGATCCTGAACTGGTTGGCGAGGTACTTAATACCATCCGCCAACTGGCGCAGGAAAAACGCACCATGGTAATTGTGACGCATGAAATGAGCTTTGCTCGCGATGTCGCCGATAGAGCGATATTTATGGATCAAGGACGGATAGTCGAGCAGGGACCAGCAAAGTCCTTATTCACGCACCCGCAGCAGCCACGTACCCGTCAGTTTCTTGAAAAGTTTTTGATGCAATAAATAGTGTATATGGCACTCGCCGGGATTGTTTCTGGCGAGTGCTCTTCGCATAACTATTTATAATTATTGCTTTATTATTAACATTTGATTCTGTTACTTACTTCCGCTGTTGAGTAATACTCAAGTAATTGTTCATTTGTCCGATAATTTGCATATATAAAATACATTTATGTGTTAGCTTGTTTCATATGTTTGGATGATTATCAATCTCAGGGGCATTACCACTTAGTATGCAGGATCTTGATTTCTTCACCTGGCGACGGAGCATGCTGTTACGCTTTCAGGAAATGGCGACGGCAGAGGATGTCTATACGGAATTACAACAACAGACGCAGCACTTAGAGTTTGATTTCTACGCGCTCTGTGTTCGTCATCCGGTACCTTTTACCCGACCTAAAACGTCACTTCATACGACCTATCCCAAAGCATGGGTGGCGCATTATCAGTCCGAAAATTATTTTGCTATTGATCCGGTGCTGAAACCTGAAAACTTCAGCCAGGGGCATTTACCCTGGAACGATACTCTGTTTCGCGATGCGCAACCTTTGTGGGACGCCGCGCGCAATCACGGTTTACGCAAAGGGATGACGCAATGCTTAATGTTGCCTAACCGGGCGTTGGGTTTTTTATCTGTATCGCGTGCAAGTATCCGTAACAGTCGCCTTGCGAGCGATGAAGTAGAGCTCAGGATGCAGCTTCTGGTACGGGAAAGTCTGTCTGTACTGACGCGACTGGAAGATGACATGGTTATGGCGCCAGAGATGCGTTTTAGCAAGCGGGAAAAGGAAATATTGAAATGGACGGCAGAAGGGAAGACCTCTTCAGAGATAGCCATCATTCTGTCGATTTCTGAAAATACCGTGAACTTCCACCAGAAGAATATGCAAAAGAAATTCAATGCGCCAAACAAAACGCAGATAGCCTGTTATGCCGCGGCAACCGGGCTTATCTGAGTAAATTATCGTTCTGAGTGTCAGACGCAAAACCGGCTGAGAGCATTGCTATCAGCCGGTTTCTTATTACTGGCGGTAAGCTTGTTTAATTTGCTTAACCGTGTTGGAAAATACCGCAGCCTGTGATTGATCTTCAATCAGCGCGAGCTGTTTTTCCATTTTAAGAATCACGCGGCCTGCATCGGCTTGACCCATTGCCTGCAGCATCAGCGTTAACATGGCTTTCAGGCAGGTGACTTCATTGGCCAGTTCCTGGTTATTCTCAGCAGTGGAAAAGTCAGACGTACTCATTTATTTTCCTCGTTATGTTTCAATGAAAAAGTGCGATGTCAAATCTTAAGGCGGCGGAGTATACCATAAGCGAGGCTAAAAATATCTGTGGTTGTTTTTTGCGCGGACCAATGTTGTGGACATTAAAATAAACAACATGTTGCAGTGCATATATTTTCTCCACATGTTGTTTATTTCGAGTATTTTCCTCGTTAATTATTGTTACAACTTTGACTGCCTGGTTTGCATTCAGCGAAGGAATATGATCTTTTTGTCACCATTATGAAACAGCTATGCAGATATAACCGTGGCAGACGGCTGCCAGGACTGAAAGTTTCCACTCGTCGTACAATCTAATTTCCAAAAACGAGAGCAAAATCGAAAGTCGGGTGTTTTTTACATTTCAAAGTTGAGATAAAACCCGTTAACATAGGACCGATTAACTATCGGTAGCGTTATCCCTATTCTGGAGATATTCCTTTGATCAACGTTTTTCTTGTTGATGACCACGAACTGGTGCGCGCAGGGATACGACGCATTCTGGAAGATATAAAAGGCATAAAAGTTGTCGGCGAAGCGTGCTGCGGTGAAGATGCGGTAAAATGGTGCCGCTCAAATTCCGTTGACGTTGTGCTGATGGATATGAATATGCCCGGTATTGGCGGTCTGGAAGCAACCCGCAAAATTGCGCGTTCCACGGCAGACATTAAAGTGATCATGCTGACGGTACACACTGAAAACCCATTACCAGCAAAAGTTATGCAGGCAGGGGCCGCAGGGTATCTCAGCAAAGGCGCTGCCCCCCAGGAAGTAGTGAGTGCGATTCGTTCGGTTTTTTCCGGGCAACGGTATATAGCCTCCGATATCGCTCAGCAAATGGCGCTCAGCCAGATTGAGCCTGAGAAAACGGAAACCCCGTTTGCCAGTTTGTCTGAACGCGAGTTGCAGATTATGCTGATGATCACCAAAGGTCAGAAGGTTAATGAGATCTCAGAGCAACTGAATCTTAGTCCTAAAACGGTGAATAGCTATCGCTATCGAATGTTCAGTAAATTAAACATTCATGGCGATGTAGAGCTGACTCACCTGGCAATTCGCCATGGCCTGTGTAATGCGGAGACATTAGCAAGCCAGTGACAGATCTGTTTGATGCCAAAGCGTTCCTGAAAACCGTGACCAGTCAGCCCGGCGTCTATCGTATGTATGATACCGCCGGAACGGTTATCTATGTCGGGAAAGCGAAAGACCTGAAAAAAAGGCTTTCCAGCTACTTCCGTAGTAATCTTGCGTCACGCAAGACCGAAGCGCTGGTCGCGCAAATCCAGCAGATTGATGTCACGGTAACGCACACTGAAACCGAAGCGTTATTGCTTGAGCACAACTACATCAAGCTATATCAGCCGCGTTATAACGTATTGCTGCGTGATGATAAATCCTACCCCTTTATATTCCTTAGCGGCGATACCCACCCGCGTCTGACGATGCATCGTGGGGCAAAGCATGCCAAAGGCGAGTACTTTGGACCGTTCCCTAACGGTTATGCGGTGCGTGAAACGTTGGCGCTGTTGCAGAAAATATTCCCTATCCGCCAGTGCGAAAACAGCGTTTATCGCAACCGTTCTCGACCTTGTCTGCAATATCAGATTGGCCGCTGTCTCGGCCCGTGTGTCGCGGGTCTGGTGAGCGAGGAAGAGTATGCTCAGCAAGTCGAGTATGTTCGTCTGTTCCTGTCCGGAAAAGACGATCAGGTATTAACACAGCTGATCACCCGCATGGAAAAGGCCAGCCAAAATCTCGAATTTGAAGAGGCTGCGCGAATTCGTGACCAAATCCAGGCCGTACGCCGCGTGACCGAAAAACAGTTTGTCTCTAACACCGGAGACGATCTGGACGTCATTGGCGTAGCGTTTGACGCCGGCATGGCCTGTGTGCACGTTCTGTTTATTCGCCAGGGTAAAGTGCTGGGCAGCCGCAGCTATTTCCCTAAAGTACCCGGTGGTACGGAACTCGGCGAGGTCGTCGAAACCTTTGTCGGGCAGTTTTATCTGCAGGGGAGCCAGATGCGTACCTTACCCGGGGAGATCCTGCTCGATTTCAATCTTAGCGATAAAACCCTGCTGGCAGACTCTCTGTCTGAACTGGCCGGACGGAAGATTAACGTGCAGACGAAACCGCGAGGGGATCGCGCGCGTTATCTGAAGCTGGCGCGGACCAACGCGGCAGTGGCGCTCACTACGAAACTTTCTCAGCAGTCGACGATTACGCAACGTCTGACGGCGCTGGCCTCCGTATTGAAGTTACCTGCGGTGAAGCGTATGGAGTGCTTCGACATTAGCCATACGATGGGGGAGCAGACAGTAGCCTCCTGTGTGGTTTTTGATGCCAATGGCCCGCTGCGTGCAGAATATCGGCGTTACAATATTACCGGCATTACGCCGGGTGATGATTATGCGGCGATGAATCAGGTCTTACGTCGGCGTTATGGTAAGGCGATTGAAGAAAGTAAGATTCCGGACGTCATATTGATCGACGGTGGTAAAGGTCAGTTAGGGCAGGCGAAAGCCGTTTTTGCTGAACTGGACGTTCCCTGGGACAAACAGCACCCACTCTTGCTGGGGGTGGCAAAAGGGGCCGATCGTAAAGCCGGTCTGGAAACACTGTTCTTTGAGCCGGAAGGTGAGGGCTTTAGTCTGCCGCCGGATTCGCCTGCATTGCACGTTATCCAGCATATCCGCGATGAATCTCACGATCATGCGATTAGCGGGCATCGTAAAAAGCGGGCGAAAGTGAAAAGCACCAGCACGCTTGAGACCATCGAAGGTGTCGGACCAAAGCGTCGCCAGATGTTGTTGAAATATATGGGAGGTTTGCAAGGTCTTCGTAATGCAAGTATCGAAGAAATTGCAAAAGTGCCGGGTATTTCGCAAGCTCTGGCAGAAAAGATCTTCTACTCGTTGAAACATTAGGCCCTCTGTAGCAACATAGGGGTAATTTCACTGACAACAGATAGTTATCCGTCATATGCAATTTAATATCCCTACGTTGCTCACGCTGTTTCGCGTCATCCTGATCCCATTCTTTGTATTGGCTTTTTACCTGCCATTCACCTGGGCTCCCTTTGTTTGTGCGCTGATCTTCTGTATCGCAGCGGTCACTGACTGGTTTGACGGTTTTCTGGCACGCCGCTGGAACCAAAGCACGCGTTTTGGCGCCTTCCTCGATCCGGTCGCTGATAAGGTGCTGGTGGCTATCGCGATGGTCCTGGTGACCGAGCATTACCACAGCTGGTGGGTGACGCTTCCTGCCGCAACAATGATTGCGCGTGAAATTATCATCTCTGCACTACGTGAATGGATGGCCGAACTGGGTAAACGCAGCAGCGTAGCCGTATCCTGGATCGGTAAAGTGAAAACCACTTCGCAAATGGCTGCTCTGGCCTGGCTGCTGTGGCGTCCAAATATCTGGGTAGAGTATGCTGGGATCGCACTTTTCTTCGTCGCCGCGATACTGACTTTGTGGTCAATGTTCCAGTATTTGAGCGCTGCACGTGGAGATTTGCTTGATCAGTGATCGTTTCGACGCAAATTTCAGCAAACGATCGTTAGTGGTGAAAAATATCGTTGACTCATTGCGTCAGGTAAGTAGAATGCAACGCATCGAACGGCAGCACTGATTGCCAGACGATAACAAAATCAAGTGATTAACAAAGTTACTTGGTGATGCGGGAATAGCTCAGTTGGTAGAGCACGACCTTGCCAAGGTCGGGGTCGCGAGTTCGAGTCTCGTTTCCCGCTCCAAATTAGAGACATCGGCAATAGCGGATGTTGGCTGAAAAGCCAGAAGATTTCGGCGCGTTAGCAAAGCGGTTATGTAGCGGATTGCAAATCCGTCTAGTCCGGTTCGACTCCGGAACGCGCCTCCAATTTCTTCCCGAGCCCGGATGGTGGAATCGGTAGACACAAGGGATTTAAAATCCCTCGGCGTTCGCGCTGTGTGGGTTCAAGTCCCACTCCGGGTACCATGGGAAAGAACAGAATAATCAAAGCAATAAGCAGTGTCGTGAAACCACCTACGGGTGGTTTTTTTGTGCTTGTTTTTTACAAGCATAGAACTCACTATTGCTCATCAATCTATCGCCGAATAGGCGCGTTAAACATAAAGCCCCCTCGGGCAGGGTTGTTGATAAAACCATCGCGGGCGGGATTATAGTTGTGGTCCTGGAAACCATTCATCAGGATGGGATCGCCAAAGTCATCCTGTATCGCCAGGTGTCTGTGGATTCGGTTTCGTGCCCTGAACGTGAAAACGAAATCATCCGTCCCGCCAATGATGATCACGCCATTACCGGCTCGAAGTGCCGCGCTTAACTCTTGCTCTCTGACGGCCTGGTTTTGTAACGCGCTGGATGTGGCAGAAGATGACGACAGCAGCAGTAATATGAGAACGGTGCATGAAAATACCGATGGCAGTTTCATGATTAATACCTATTAAAAGTATGGCTATTAAAGTATAGCTTTATGTTGTCATCTCAACTGAAAAGAAAACCAATAATTTAAACCTGCTGCCCATACTGAGTCTGAGGGGCCGGAAGAGTAGTGCCGCGCAGTTAAGAACTATAATAAAAACAGTCGGCAGGTGATAACTCCTGTTTGCCAATCGTGCTGGTTCAGGGGGCAGCTATGAACATTTCATCTTCTCCGATAGTCATGTTCGCAGCATTGCTCACCTTTAGTTGTGCAGCATATTCGGTGGAAAAAGGTAATATTTTTTCGCAGAATGCCAGGGCTATGGATCCCATCGCATTTTCTCAACAGTCATTTAATAACCTGACCTCTTATCAGGTCATGATGCGCTCCTCGTCGCCATCCGAAGAAAGCAAAATTATTCGCTATAGCTTTCAAAAGCCTGGGTATGTGCGGATGGATTTTACCCAACCGCATTCAGGAGCGGTGCTTATCTTTAATCCTGTCAGCGGTAAAGTGACGTTATGGCCATTTGGTGTGGGTTCTTTGCCCATTTTGCACCTGTCGCCTACTAATTCATTGATCCAGGATGAGCGTGGTCATCGGGTGGATCGCTCTGATATCGGCGTGTTGTTGGGCAATATTCGTCATCTGCAACGCGAAGGGACAATGACCACTGTTGGTAAGGAAAACCTTGCAGGACGGGCGACGACGCACGTATCTGTGGTTGGGCCTGGAACAATGGTGGTTGATGGTGTTCACCGCTATGACGTCTGGCTGGATAATTATCACGGACTCCCTGCCAAAGTGATCAGCTATGCGCCAGATGGGCAGCGATTAGAAACCGTGCTTCTGGATGCTTTTGTCATTAATATCCGTTTTCCTGCCAATTTCTTCTCACCCTGAAGGAGGCTGTATTATGGCTGACTATCAGTTTTCCACCGTCTGGCGGGTTGAGGCTTCTATTCAGGAGGTATGGGATGTTTTTTCTCATCCCGATCAGTGGCCTGAATGGTGGGAAAGTCTGGAACGCATTGTTGAAATTAAAAAAGGTGATGTACAGGGCATTGGGGCGCTGCATCGTTATACCTGGAAAGGAGCGCTTCCCTATCGCTTAACCTTTGACATCAACGTGTTAAATATTCTGCCTTGCTCGCTGCTTGAGGGACAAGCCAGTGGGGCGGTAGAAGGGCGAGGTGTGTGGTATTTTTCTGCCAGTGGCGCTGAGACCATCGTCAGATATGACTGGAATGTTCGCACCACGATTCGTTGGATGAATTACCTGGCCCCGCTGGCGGCACCCGTTTTTCGCTGGAATCACGATACGGTCATGCGCGAAGGGGCCAGAGGGTTAGCCCGTAAGCTGGCAACGAATGTACATATATTTTGAGTTCAGTCAGCGTTGAGGATTAATTAGCGTCCTGATATTTAAAATTGCCTCCACTACTGATTAATAACTTAGCGATCTCAGTCAATTTCTTATCATACACGGCGGCATTTTGTAGGCCTGCCTTGCGCAGAAGTTCTAAGTTTTCACGCGATGCGTTATCCAGCGTTGGATCGGCGCCGTATAGTTCAGGCTGAATTCTGTAGTATTTAGAGTTTTTTACCGTTGAGGCAATTTGTTGCAGATAATACGCGGTCATCTGTGGCCCCCCCTCTAGCGCGATATCAATAGCCGGTTTTGCCCAGCCAAAGGGGCCCCAGTCCTTAACTTCGGAATAAGAATACCCCTGCAATTTCTTGCCGGTGCCCAGTGAGACAATAATCATATCCTTAATGCCAGCGACATTACTGAATTTAATCGCTTCGGAATAGGCGCAGAGTGCCGGGTCGTTTGCCACCACACCGCCATCAACCAGGACAAATTTTTCGGGTACCGGGGGTAATGAATAAATACGCGCTGCCTCGAAATAGGTGGGAGCTGCTGAGGTACCCCGTAAAGCATCCCTGACCAGGAAGTCCCGATTCTTGGCGAGGGCGGAGTGTTGTTTGAAAATGACAGGAAGACGACTGCTCACGTCATAAGAAACAAAGCAGGTTGGTCTTAATAATTCACTGATTTTTGTTTCACCAAATGCTGTTTTTAATACCCTCTCCAGCTCCTTTGCAGAATATTTTTCATCGCTAGCACCACCCAGTGAACTGATTGTTTTCCAGACGCCGACATCAAAAATTTCATCCCCATCCTGAAGGTAGAAATTGACGGCTTCCTGAGCGGAGAACTTGGGCTTTCCTTTCGCATCAGGGCAAACGTAAGCAGAACACAGAATGGCCCCGGTACTGGTACCGGCAACGAGATCGAAGTAATCCGCAATTCTGGCGGCAGGATTTTGTGATATATCCTGCAATTTCTTCTCCAGTGCCACAAGTAGCATACCCGGCAGGATGCCTCTGATCCCGCCACCATCGATAGACAGTATTCTCATTGCCATTTTTATGTCCTCCAAAGATAAGAAACGGGATTTAGGGGTAGGGTTGTTTCCGCTATGGTTGCAGTTAAATATAGACAGGATTTACGCTGAGTTTGTTTCATAAGAAGGGGGCTGGCAGATTGATATCCGCTCACTGCTGTACTTTTTTGCCTGTAAATGGCTTAATAGCGACCTTGTAGTATCTTATTTCATTCACAGTTAACAGGTCTGTTATTGATGAATAACCTCCATCGGCTCACCTTTTTATGTCAGCGTCTGTCTGCTGTGATGATCGTATACGGTTTTTACCTTCTTAGCCGTAGCTCAACTCTTACAACATGGACAGACAGCAATGCAACGTCGACAATTTCTCAAAAATAGCGTTCTCCTTTCGGCCGCCGGTTTAGTCGGTCCTGCGGTTATTAGTCAGACGGTTCACGCCGCTGAGCCATCCGTTGCACCAGTCGCGCGTCGGCGCTTTGTGTTATCCCAGACCTATAAACTTAACCCTCCTAGGGGCTCGAGCGGTGTAGTGAAACTGTGGATCCCGCTTCCTGTAGATACCGCGTTTCAACAAATGACGGCGCTTGCCTTTAGCGGAAACTATAAGCAAGCGTATGTCACCACTAATAATACTTATGGCGCGAAAACGCTGTTTGCCACCTGGCCTGACTCGCAGGGTGAACTGTTGATTAACGTTGATATCGACATTGAAACCGCCGACTGGGAACCGCTGAAGCAAGACGCGTTGAAAACCTGGCAAGCGCCGGAGCAGGTTATTTATCCGCAGGATGTAAAACCGTACCTTTTGCCGACAGCACATACCCCAGTTGATGGGCTGGTTCTGGATACCGCACGTAAAATCACCGGTAATGAGCAGGATCCGCTGAAAAAAGCGCGCCTGATTTACGAGTGGGTGAGTAGCCATATGGAGCGCGATAACGACGTTATCGGCTGCGGCACGGGGGATGTAGCGGAGATCTTAAAAAGCGGTAAGCTCAAAGGAAAATGCACCGACATGAGCTCCGTTTTTGTGGCTCTGGCGCGGGCCAGCGGCATTCCGGCGCGCGAACTGTTTGGTATCCGTCTGGGCAAAGCCAATAAGCTCGAACGTTACTCGAAAAGTGCTTTTGGCAAAGCAGACAGCGCAGGCGTTGCTGATGTGAGCGGTGGGCAACATTGTCGTGCCGAGTTCTATCTGGCCGGTTACGGTTGGTTACCTTGCGATCCTGCTGATGTGACCAAAATGCGTCTGGCAGAGAAAAAATCGCATCAGGACGCCGATGTCCAGGCGGTAAACACTTACCTGTTTGGTAACTGGGAAATGAACTGGGTTGGATTCAACTACGGGCGTGATTTCGAGCTGTATCCGGCAACGGAGCAGGGCGCGGTGAACAACTTTGGTTATCCTTATGCTGAAGTTGATGGCGACCCGATCAATTTCTATGATCCTAAAGCGTTCTCCTACAGCTATGTCGCCACAGAACAACGCTAAAGGGGCGGGACTCACCCTGTTGACGGCTGCGGTAGCTGCCGTCACCGCGGGCTTATGCTGCGTTGGACCGCTGCTCTACCTGCTGTTTGGTATTTCGGCGGCGAGCTTTGCTGTTTTCACCCAGTTTGAGTTTTTGCGAATTCCCTTGATGCTGGTGTCATTGGGCTTATTACTGCATGTTTTCTGGCGGCTCTATTTCTCCAGGCGGCTGTGGTGCTCCGGGTGGCTAACTCTGAAGCAAGCGCGCGTTCTCTACTGGTGCGCGCTGGCGTTGATTTTGCCGGTGCTATTTTATCCAACGCTCGTTGCCTGGTTTTATGAGGTATTTGAATGAAAATCTTCACATTAGTTGCATGCTTGTTGCTGCCGCTGTGGGCTCAGGCGACCAATCAAAAAGTGGTGCTGGATATACAAAATATGACCTGCTCGCTATGCGTTATTTCGGTCAATCAGGCGCTACGTGAAACCGACGGCGTGATTAAGGCAAAGTCCTCCCTAAAAACCCGACAAGCAGAAGCGATTGTGCCAGAAGGTTTCCCAACTGATACTTTACTTAATGCGGTAGCGAAAACGGGCTATACCGCAACGCTCAACCGCATTGAACAACAGTAAATCACCTGCGGGTGGTTTTATTGTGTTTTCCCGGTATGATGCCCGGCGGCTTCGTGTTCTCTTTTGTGCGTTAACTTCCGGAATTCCCCTCGTTTCCTGTTAACCTGAACAGGCGGCAACTGTATGCCGCATATGCCCATTTGTATCTGTTATCCCTCCAGCCATGTAGGATGATCACAGGCAAGATTTTTTGACTAAGGAAAAGCGTTATGAAAACGGGACCATTAAACGAGAGCGAACTGGAATGGCTGGATGATGTACTGACTAAGTACAATACAGACAAGGCTATTCTGGATGTGTCAGAACTGGATGGTTTGCTGACGGCGGTGCTGAGTTCACCGTATGAAATTGAACCAGAGCAGTGGCTGGTCGCTATTTGGGGGGGCGCGCAGTATGTCCCTCGCTGGTCCTCCGAAAAAGAAATGACGCGTTTCATGAACCTGGCGTTTCAACATATGGCGGATACGGCCGATCGTCTGGATGAATATCCTGAGCAGTTTGAGCCGTTGTTTGGTTTGCGTGAAATTGACGAGCATGAACTGACCATCGTTGAAGAGTGGTGCTTTGGTTATATGCGCGGCGTTGCACTGTCAGACTGGTCCGCGTTACCGGACACGTTAAAACCAGCACTTGAGGCTATTGCGCTGCACGGTACGGAAGAGAACTTTGCGGTGGTTGAGAAATTGACACCTGAAGCTTTTGAAGAGAGCGTCGATGCCATCCGCCTGGCTGCGCTGGACCTGCATGCTTACTGGATGGCGCATCCTCAGGAAACGCCGGTCAAAGTACCGGTGAAAGTGGATGCCAAAGTAGGGCGCAATGACCCTTGCCCCTGTGGCAGCGGCAAGAAATATAAGCAGTGCTGTTTGCATTAACAGAAAGGGGCGAAAGCCCCTTTGTTTTAACCCACTTCTGGTAGTAATCCTGCTGCAATAGAAAACTGCACTGCTATCACCACAATGCCGCACAAAAATACTAGTGCCAGCGCCGGAGCACCGCCGGCTACGCGGTAGTTGGCCTGCGGATTATGTTTTCTGCTCTGCCAGGCCAGCATCGAGGGAATGAGCAGCGCCAGCACAGCCAGGGCAACGCCCGCATACCCTAATGCCATGACAAAACCACGCGGATAGAACAGCGCGAATGCCAGCGGCGGCAGGAAGGTCACCACGCCGGTTTGCATTCTTCCCGCTACGGTATTGCGGCGCTGGAAGAGGTCGGCCAGGTAGTCAAATAATCCCAATGCAACGCCGAGGAAAGAGGTTGCCAGCGCGAGGTCGGCAAACAGATGTACCGCCAGTTCGACGTGCGGCGAAGCCACGACTTCACGCAATGCCTGCAATAAGCCGTTTAAGCCTGCGTGGTTGGCTAAAAGCCCCATGAACGTTGTCGAGTTAATGCTGCCAAGCGTCGCCAGTTGCCAGAAGATATAGGCGACCAGTGGAATAGCGCTACCCGTAATAAACACCCAACGCAGTTTACGGATGTTACCGTTCATATAGCTGACGATACTGGGGACACTGCCGTGAAAACCGAACGAGGTGAAGATGACCGGGATTGCGGAGAGCGCCAGCCCCTGTTGCAGCGGCAGCGTAAGCAGGTTCACTTTATGGATATGCGGCATTAACAGAGCCAGCATCGCCACCAGGAAGATTATCTTGGCGCTGAATAGCAGACGGTTGAACAGATCAACCAGCGAGGTCCCAACACAAACCACGCCACCGGCAACAAAGGTGAACAGCAGTACGCCTGTTGTCGGAGATATATTTGTTCCGGTCCAGTCGCTGATGCTGGAGGCCAGCAGTTCACCTGCACCACTGATGTACGCCGCCGTCAGGGCATACATTAAAAACATCATGCTAAAGCCCGTTATCCATTGTCCGTAACGACCAAGATAACGTTTTGCCAGTGTACCCAGCCCGGTGTCTGCCGGGACATGTTGATATACTTCAAGCAGCAGCAGCGCGGTGTAGCACATCAACGCCCAAAGACTGACTAACAATACCAACGTGACGCTAAACCCCACGCCTGCCGCAGCCAACGGCATTGCCAACATACCGGCACCAATCGTGGTTCCCGCCACGATAAAAATACTACCCAGGGTTCTGTTTTTCACGCTTTCCTCTGTCCCAGAGATAATCAACGGTTATATCTGCGGCGCAGGTTAAGGCAAAACGCTATTTTCGTCAAATCGTCGTTACAATGGTTGTACATTAATGTTTACGATTTTTTGACCATTAAGATGTATAACAAATGACATTTATCTGCGGATAAACCTGCGTTAGCGCAAAGCAGCGCCGTGCGGTTCACATTAGGCTACGGTCTTTATTGAGGAGGTAGTATGGAATCTATTCACGGTCACGAAGTGCTCAACATGATGATTGAATCTGGCGAGCAGTATTCAAATGCCAGCCTTGAAGCGGCGATTACGGCACGTTTCGGCGAGCAGGCACGTTTCCACACTTGTTCTGCGGCAGATATGACGGCAGGCGAGCTGGTGGCGTTTTTAGCGGCGAAGGGAAAGTTTATTGCAAAAGAAGACGGCTTCTCTACGCACGAAAGCAAGATCTGCCGTCACTGATTTTAATGGGTAATGATGGCGGGTTGCCTTCATTACCCCAAAATATTAATTCTGCGTATCAAGCGTAGCCAGTTCTTTATCGATGAAATAAAGACCTTCGCCGCTTTTCCCTGCCAGCGACAGCTTATCAATAACAGATTTAAATAATTTCTCTTCTTCATGCTGCTCGGCAACATACCACTGCAGGAAATTAAAGGTTGGATAATCCTGGTGGGTCATTGCCGCGTGTGCCAGCTCATTAATTTTCTGGGTGATCAGCTGCTCGTGTTCGTAAGTGACACGGAACAGTTCATCCAGAGACGCATATTCAGCAAAAGGGGAAGAAACGGTATTAATACGCGGCAAGCTGCCGGTATCGGTCAGGTAATCGAACAGACGCTGCATGTGCGTCATCTCTTCCTGAGCGTGACGGCGCAAAAACGCGGCGGCACCTTCGAAGCTGTGATAGCTGCACCACGCGCTCATCTGTTGGTAGAGCAGAGATGAATATAATTCAAGATTCATTTGCTCATTCAGTTGGTCGATCATTTCTGTTTTCAGCATGGTTCTGCTCCACAAACATTATTATATATTGACGTGGCGTCACTATAATTTGTTATTTAATTATTTGCAAAAGGTAAAATAATAAATTTATTTATTAAAAATGCGAATGGGAATAAAACGCATTAACGATATTAAGCGGGGGATATAAATAATAAAGTGGTTAAAGACCAGCAAAAATGTGCTGGTCGGAAATATTAATAATTGAATGAGGGGGATTGCGATACCGCGACACCATGACACTGCCAGGCGAGTGTAATTTTGGTATTTAAGCACAGAGAGCCTGCATATACGCTGCAGGTTGACACCGGCTGACCAAACGCTTCAGCGCTGGCATAGCCCAGGCGCTGACACTCTTTGGTGGCTGTCCCTTGGGTAACGTAGTCATCGGTACGTGCTGTTTGTAACATGGCCTGATTATAAGTCAGGCGAACCACACCAGTGATGGCGCTGGCTTCGCTGACCTGCGCCTGTTTTGTAATTGTGCATCCTGTCAGCACGAGCGGCAAAAGCGCTAGGATAAAGGTCTTCATGAGATCGCTCTGAAAGTTCGAAGATACACTATCATGGCATACAGAGGCCCTCATCAATGGCTTGAATAGCCCGAAGATCACCTGTGATTAATCACAACGAGGTCATTCGTTTGAGGCAATTCTGAACTTTTCAGACAAGAATGTGAGCGCAACTTTGTTTTTTAAAACTAAATTTCATTAAATTTGAAAGTGTGATTGCAAAATAGTAATGTGGCTGAATGTTATGACTTTCAGCGGGCTACCGCAGTGCATTCAGGAGAGTACAGAATGAAAATTGCATTGATGATGGAAAACAGCCAGGCAAGCAAAAACGCCATCATCCATAACGAGCTTAAAGCCGTTGCGGATGAGAAAGGTTTTCCGGTCTATAACGTTGGGATGAGCGATGAAAATGATCATCATCTGACCTACATCCATTTAGGAATTATGGCCAGCATCCTGCTTAATTCCAAAGCGGTTGATTTCGTGGTCACCGGTTGCGGCACGGGCCAGGGGGCAATGATGTCACTGAATATCCATCCGGGTGTGGTGTGTGGTTATTGCCTCGATCCTGCAGATGCGTTCTTGTTCTCTCAGATCAACAACGGCAACGCGCTTTCTCTGGCATTCGCCAAAGGTTTTGGCTGGGGTGCTGAGCTGAATGTGCGCTATATGTTTGAAAAAGCGTTCACCGGGCGTAACGGCGAAGGCTACCCACCGGAGCGTAAAGAGCCGCAGGTGCGTAACGCCGGTATTCTGAATCAGGTGAAAGCGGCTGTAGTAAAAGAAAATTATCTGGACACGCTGCGCGCTATCGATCCTGAGCTGGTGAAAACCGCTGTATCGGGCCCGCGCTTCCAGCAGTGCTTCTTTGAAAACTGCCAGGACAAAGCAATCGAAGCGTTTGTACGCGAGGTAATTGGCTAAATCCTGTTGGCCCGGCAGCGTTCACCCTCCGGGCTACTTGTTCTTGTTCGATACTGCACTTCCTGCATCACGGGCGAGCCGCAGCGTATCCACCATACCTACCAGACAAATAATGGCAATAGCGACAAAGGCCAGCCGGAAACTGATCCCTGGAATATTGCCCAATGCCAGCCTTTCACTGACCACATCGCCAATGCGGATCCCAATAGCGGCTAAAGAAATGCCCAATCCTACCGCTAATTGTGTCGCTGTACTGAACAGCGTATTAGCGTAGCTCATTTGTGCCGCGGGGACGTCCGCGAAGGCAAGCGTGCTGACGCCGGTAAACTGAATTGAGCGGAACACACCGCCCAGATACAACACCAGCAAAATAACCCACACGGGGGTCTGCGGCGTAATTAAAGCACAGGCCAGCAGCGCCAGAACGTTAAGCGCACCGTTAATCAACAGCAGTTTCTTAAAGCCCAGCCAACGTATCAACGGTGTGGTGGCTGGTTTAATCGTCAGATTGCCCACAAATACCGCCAGCACCAGCGAACCCGCGTGAAAAGCGTTCATGCCAAAACCTACCTGAAACATTAACGGCAGCAGAAACGGCACGGCGCTGATAGAGGCACGAAACAGCGATCCGCCATACATGGTGACGCGAAAAGTAGGGACGTTCATGGCATCAAGGCGAATCATTGGCCATGCGGCGCGACGAAAATGATGCAGGGCAAACAGAAATGTCACTGTTCCTAGCGCCAAAAGTCCGGTGGTCAGCCAGCCCTGAGGCTGTTGGGTTCCCAGTAACTCCATGGCATACACCAGGCTTACCATCGCTACAGAGGTTGCGATAAATCCCGTTATATCAAATGGGCGGCGCTCGTCGTCATGAATATCCGGGATAAAACGTAGCGCCAGCGCAATCGCCAGTATCCCGAGCGGTACATTGATGAAGAAGATCCAACGCCAGTTGGCATAGCTGGTAATGAATCCGCCAAGGGGAGGGCCAATGATGGGGGCGACTAACGCGGGCCAGGTCAGGGTCGCAATAGCGGTGATCAACTGATGTTTAGGCGTGGTACGCAATACCGCAAGTCGGCCAACCGGAACCATTAGCGCGCCACCTACACCCTGTAAGATTCGCATGGCGACAAAGCTCTCAAGGCTTTCGGACAAACCGCATAAAACCGAGGCGAGAGTAAATATCGCCAGCGCCAGGGTAAACACCTTTCGGGCGCCGAAGCGATCCGCAATCCAGCCGCTGGCGGGAATCAGCACCGCGAGGGTGATCAGATAGGCGCTGATACCTATGTTCAGGTCTACCGCTTGCACGGCAAAACTCTTCGCCATGTCGGGCAGTGCGGTGGCAATCACCGTGCCGTCAATAAACTCCATAAAGAAAGCCCCGGCAACAAGTAATGCAGCCGGGGATAGACCGCGTTTGTTCTCAACCGCTAAATGTTCACTCATGTTGTGCTTGCCATCTCAAAAGAAACTGACTGAATCTATTTTTATTTTCCAGCGCATTCGTAATGCATGCGCGGCTATCGTTTCGTTCGTTGAATAGGTACTATGACGACCTTTCTATAAGGAGCTCACTATGTCCCAAACACTGAATGCCGATCAGGAACTGCTCTCGGACGTTGTTGCCTGTCAGCTGGTTATCAAGCAGATTCTGGATGTTCTTGATGTTATTGCCCCAGTAGAAGTGCGGGAGAAAATGTCCAGCCAACTGAAAAGCATCGATTTCTCCAGCCATCCTGCGGGCGCCGATCCGGTTACTATGCGCGCAATACAAAAAGCAGTTGCCTTGATCGAGTTGAAATTCACGCCGCAGAATGAATCTCACTAAAATAAACCGTTGTTTCAGGTTTTAGAAAGGTTTTTTTGCGCCTCGCAGAATGAGAGGCGTGAGCGTAGAGAAAATTAAGCACCAGCCGGATAAGGTGCGTCGCAACGTTATCCGGCATTAACATGATGAAAATTGAAGATTAGTGATGTTGATAGTTCACGACGTTCAGCAGATGCTTATCGGTTTGCGCCATGCACAGTCCCGCACGTTTAGCGCTGCGGACTTCATCAAGAATCGTCTGTAACAGCACGCCATCCTGCTGCTGCTCTTTTTCCAGATCGTGAAGAAAATCAATAGTTGTTGCATCATTCAAGGCTTCTGCTTCATTGGTCAAGCGTGATAGCTTGCTGTAACGCTGTTGGTATTCATCCAGCGTTTTCTGAAACAGTTCTTCAAGAGAAGTTAGTTCATCACCCGGAACATCAATTGCCTTGACGATGGGGTTAGCTCCGGCACTTTTCATAAAATTGAACATACGCATCATTTGAGTCACGTTACATTGTGCCTGAGTGCGTAGAAAGGTTGCGGTGCCAGTCAGGCTGTGTTCGTAACACCATTCACTGAGATGCAGGTAAAGATTCGATGCGTAGAACTCGAGGTTCATTTGTGTGTTGAGTTTATGAACAATTCCAACTGCAGCCATATCAATATCCTTATTTCCAGAAAGGGGGATGTACGTTACTTACGTCAGTGCAACGGGCTGCCGCTACACATCACCTCTACGTACAATTAAAACTGTTAGCAGAATAAATCCGTTCCGCCGGTCCTTTAGTGATCACGAATTATATTCGCTCCCGATCGAGATTCAGCATAACTCCTGTTCCGACTTAAGAAAATCCTTAAATCTGCGTATTTATGATTTTTTACATATTGTCATAGCAATATTAGTGATTTTTCTGCTTGTGTATATAAGTAGTGTGAATATAACAGATTGATATTTATGGTATTAAAGTCAAGCGTTAATATTGAAATGATGTTTCATATCACGAAATGGAATTTCACAATCAGGTATTGTCTGTCACCGGATGATTATCCGGCCTTGGGATGGAGAAATTTCATCATCGGGATGTGTCGGTGAACGAAATCTGCGGCTAATTATTTGCGCCAGATCAGTTTTGTTGAAATTAATAAAGTTAAGCGCCTGAATGATTCGGCATTTATGGTTTGGTGTATTTGGAAAAATCGAGGAGTGTGTATGAAAAAGGTTGCCGTGCTACTGGCACCAGGTTTTGAAGAGGCGGAAGCCATTGTTACCATTGATATTCTGCGCCGCCTGCAGATCGAAGTTGAAACACTGGCCTGCGCCGAGTCCCGTGCGGTGGTGAGCTATCATGACGTGCCGATGGTGACGGACAGCACGCTGGCTGCGCGTCAGACGGATCTTTACGATGCCGTTGTGTTACCGGGCGGGCCGCAGGGCAGCGTTAATCTTGCCGCCAGTAAGGCTGTCATCCAGTTTATCGCTCGCCATGACGAGGCAGGAAAACTCATTTGCCCGGTGTGTTCCGCGGCTGCGCGCGTGCTGGGTGGCAACGGCCTGCTGAATGGGCGTCGCTACGTGTGTTCAGGGGATCTGTGGCAAAACGTAACGGATGGGGAATATATCGATGCGCCGATTGTGGAAGATGGCAACCTGATTTGCGGTAAAGGGTTAGGACATATTTTCGATTTTGCATTGACGCTTGCGGCGCGTCTATTGGGAGATGATATTCCGGTTCGCGATCACGCTGACCACATTTATTACCGATGGTAATCATTTTCCCGAATGCTCCGGTATTCGGGAACAAGGATTCGTTGGCTGATGTCATGGACTAATCTGCTATTCCTCTTTTTTCCCGTCGACAAAACCGCGTTTTTTTATGTCATTTCCCGCTGAATTTATGTACGCAATTACTGTAATTCTGTGGTGTGATGCCGCTCTCTTATGGAGAATCAATTTCCCGCTACAAATACTCTCAGCACTGGCATTGATCTTATCAATAAAAGGTAATGCCTTGTTTTACGTCCGAATTACAAAA
Organism: Citrobacter sp. Cf136; assembly: GCF_030333815.1. NCBI lineage: Bacteria > Pseudomonadati > Pseudomonadota > Gammaproteobacteria > Enterobacterales > Enterobacteriaceae > Citrobacter > Citrobacter sp. Cf136. Next base: position 558,865 of record NZ_JAOWFE010000032.1, read on the forward strand.
AATCGTCTGATTTTACCCTACATAAAAGAACGTTAAAGCTGGAGTTAACCATGCACAAATTCACTAAAGCGCTGGCTGCCATCGGTCTGGCGGCCATTATGTCACAATCCGCTATCGCTGAATCCATGAAGCTCGGTTTCCTGGTCAAACAGCCGGAAGAACCGTGGTTCCAGACTGAATGGAAATTTGCCGATAAAGCCGGTAAAGACCTTGGTTTTGAGGTGATTAAAATTGCCGTCCCGGATGGTGAGAAAACCCTTAACGCCATCGACAGCCTGGCTGCAAGTGGAGCAAAAGGGTTTGTTATTTGTACGCCAGACCCAAAACTGGGGCCAGCTATTATGGCTAAGGCGCGTGGCTACGATATGAAAGTCATTGCCGTCGATGACCAGTTTGCCAATGCCAAAGGTAAGCCGATGGATACCGTACCGCTGGTGATGATGGCGGCAACCAAAATTGGTGAGCGCCAGGGCCAGGAGCTGTACAAGGAGATGCAAAAACGCGGTTGGGATGTGAAATCCACCGCCGTAATGGCCATTACCGCCAACGAACTGGATACCGCACGTCGTCGTACTTCTGGTTCAATGGAAGCGCTTAAAGCCGCAGGCTTCCCGGAAAAACAGATCTACCAGGTCCCAACAAAATCGAATGACATCCCCGGCGCATTCGACGCCGCTAACTCCATGCTGGTTCAGCATCCTGAAGTCAAACACTGGCTGATTGTCGGCATGAACGACAACACTGTGCTGGGCGGCGTACGTGCGACCGAAGGGCAGGGCTTCAAAGCACCAAACGTAATTGGTATTGGTATCAACGGCGTTGACGCAGTAAGCGAACTGTCTAAAGGCGAAGCGACCGGGTTCTACGGTTCACTGCTGCCAAGCCCGGACGTTCACGGCTACAAGTCCAGTGAAATGCTCTACAACTGGGTAACGAAAGGTGCAGAGCCACCGGCATTCACTGAAGTGACGGATGTGGTGCTGATTACCCGCGATAACTTCAAAGAAGAGCTGGCGAAGAAAGGCTTAGGCGGTAAGTAACACAAATGCCGGATGTGACGTCAACGCGTCTTATCCGGCCTACGAATTGCGTCCTCAGAAGGCCGGATGAGGCAAAGCCCCCCTCCGGCATAAAGATCTGACTCACGGAGACGTTATGCAACAGTCTACCCCGTATCTCTCATTTCGCGGCATTGGCAAAACGTTCCCCGGCGTTAAGGCGCTGACGGATATCAGTTTCGACTGCTATGCCGGACAGGTGCATGCGCTGATGGGCGAAAATGGCGCCGGGAAATCAACACTCTTAAAAATTCTCAGCGGTAACTATGCGCCAACGACGGGATCATTGACGATCCGCGGACAGGAAGTTTCCTTCGCGGATACCACTGCCGCGCTCAACGCCGGCGTCGCCATTATTTATCAGGAACTGCATCTCGTCCCGGAAATGACCGTTGCCGAGAATATTTATTTAGGGCAGTTACCGCACAAAGGCGGGATTGTGAACCGCTCGCTGCTGAACTATGAAGCAGGAATCCAGCTGAAGCATCTGGGAATGGATATCGATCCCGATACTCCATTGAAATACCTCTCCATTGGTCAGTGGCAGATGGTGGAGATTGCAAAAGCGCTGGCGCGAAATGCCAAAATTATCGCCTTTGATGAACCAACCAGCTCCCTGTCGGCTCGCGAGATTGAGAATCTGTTTCGTGTCATCCGTGAGCTGCGCAACGAAGGACGCATCATTCTGTACGTTTCGCACCGTATGGAGGAGATTTTTGCCCTCAGCGATGCCATCACTGTGTTTAAAGATGGTCATTACGTCAAAACGTTCACGGATATGCAGCAGGTCGATCACGACGCGCTGGTGCAGGCGATGGTCGGGCGCGACCTCGGGGATATCTATGGCTGGAAATCCAGACCGTATGGCACAGAGCGTCTGCGGTTGCATGAGGTAAAAGCCCCGGGCGTGCGTACGCCAATCAGTTTATCCGTGCGAAGCGGTGAAATTGTCGGGCTGTTTGGCCTGGTGGGGGCCGGACGTAGCGAATTAATGAAAGGACTGTTCGGTGGTACGCGTATCACGGCGGGCCAGGTATTTATTGATGAACAGCCTATCGATATCCGTAAACCAAGCCATGCCATTGAAGCAGGGATGATGCTGTGCCCGGAGGATCGCAAAGCCGAAGGGATCATTCCGGTCCATTCAGTGCGCAACAACATCAACATTAGTGCACGGCGTAAGCATGTTCTGGGGGGATGCGTGATCAACAACGGCTGGGAAGAGACCAATGCCGATCACCATATTCGTTCACTCAACATCAAAACACCGGGTGCAGAGCAACTGATCATGAATCTCTCCGGCGGTAATCAACAGAAGGCTATCCTCGGTCGTTGGTTATCGGAAGAGATGAAGGTGATTTTGTTGGATGAGCCTACACGCGGCATTGATGTAGGCGCCAAGCATGAAATTTACAACGTGATTTATGCCCTCGCAGCGCGCGGTGTGGCCGTATTGTTTGCTTCCAGTGACCTGCCAGAAGTGCTCGGTGTCGCCGACCGTATTGTGGTGATGAGAGAAGGCGAAATTGCCGGTGAGTTACTTCATGAACAGGCGGATGAGCGCCAGGCGTTGAGCCTTGCTATGCCTAAAGTCAGCCAGGCTGTAGCCTGAATAAGGAGAGTATGATGTCTTCCGTTTCTACATCGGGTTCTGGCGCAGCGAAGTCGGCGCTAAATCTGGGCCGCATTTGGGATCAATACGGTATGCTGGTGGTGTTCGCCGTGCTGTTCCTCGTTTGTTCCCTGTTTGTGCCAAACTTTGCCACCTTCATCAATATGAAGGGACTGGGGCTGGCAGTATCGATGTCGGGTATGGTCGCGTGTGGGATGCTGTTTTGTCTGGCATCCGGTGATTTCGACCTGTCTGTCGCATCTGTGATTGCTTGTGCTGGTGTTACCACTGCCGTAGTCATTAACATGACTGAAAGTTTGTGGATTGGCGTGGCTGCCGGACTGCTGCTCGGTATTCTGTGTGGCCTGGTGAATGGGTTCGTGATTGCGCGGTTAAAAATTAACGCCCTGATCACTACTCTTGCGACGATGCAGATTGTACGTGGTCTGGCTTATATTATCTCCGACGGTAAGGCAGTCGGGATTGAAGACGAGCGTTTCTTTACACTCGGCTATGCTAACTGGTTTGGTCTGCCTGCGCCTATCTGGATCACTGTCGTTTGTTTCATTGTCTTTGGTTTACTGCTGAACAAAACCACGTTTGGTCGTAATACGCTGGCTATTGGGGGCAATGAAGAGGCGGCGCGCCTGGCAGGGGTTCCGGTTGTTCGTACCAAGATTATTATCTTTATTCTTTCCGGTCTCGTATCCGCCATTGCCGGGATTATCCTCGCATCGCGTATGACCAGCGGCCAGCCAATGACCTCAATCGGTTATGAGTTGATCGTGATTTCAGCCTGCGTGTTAGGGGGCGTTTCGCTTAAAGGTGGCATCGGAAAAATCTCATATGTGGTGGCCGGGGTGTTGATCCTGGGTACGGTTGAGAATGCGATGAACCTGCTGAATATCTCTCCGTTCGCGCAGTATGTGGTACGTGGCCTCATCCTGCTGGCGGCGGTGATCTTCGACCGTTACAAGCAAAAAGCGAAGCGTACCGTTTGATGATTTAAACCCTAACTTTTTAGTCTAGCTTCTGCCCGTCGCCAGCCGCTACCCGGCTGGCGATTGTTTTTCCAAATGGCGAGCATGGTCACACTGTCTATACTTATATCCGTCATACATCATCTATACGCCGCGATCCGCGTGGCGTTCTGACCATGATGAGGAGGATAACCGGGTGACAGCATCACTGATCTTACCCCCTGAACAATCTGTAAACTGTGCTTACTTTTTTGATCTCGATGGGACACTTGCTGAGATTAAACCCTTTCCCGACCAGGTCGTTGTCCCTAAGGCAATCCTGCAATGTTTACATCAGTTAGCGACGCATAATGCGGATGCGCTGGCATTGATTTCAGGGCGCTCAATGGTTGAGCTTGACGCACTCACAACTCCGTTTCGTTTTCCGCTTGCCGGAGTGCATGGGGCAGAACGCCGTGACATCAATGGTCAAACGCACATAGTACAACTGCCTGAAGGTATCGAGCGTGAAGCTGGGGCTTTATTACACGCAGCGTTAGTGACGTTACCGGGGACAACGCTGGAAACCAAAGGTATGGCTTTCGCGTTGCACTATCGTCAGGCACCCGAACACGAAGCTGCGCTGATTACCCTGGCTGAACGCATCACGCGCAGATGGCCGCAGCTTGCTCTGCAGCACGGAAAATGTGTCGTGGAAATAAAGCCTAAGGGCAGCAATAAAGGCGACGCGATAGCTGCATTTATGCAGGAAGCGCCTTTTGCTGGCCGGATCCCTGTGTTTTTCGGTGATGATCTGACAGATGAAACAGGATTTGCTGTGGTTAACCGCGCTGGCGGTATTTCCGTGAAGGTGGGGAGCGGGCCGACGCAGGCGACATGGCGTCTGGATGGCGTCAGGGATGTCTGGCGCTGGCTGGAGCAAATTAACTCTTCGCAGCAAGAATCGAAAGCAACGAATAACAGAAGAGGTGGCTATGAGTCGTTTAGTCGTAGTATCTAATCGTATCGCCTCACCAGATGACAAAGGGAGCGCGGGTGGGCTCGCGGTCGGTGTACTGGGCGCGTTAAAAGCTGCTGGTGGTCTGTGGTTTGGCTGGAGTGGTGATACAGGTAATGAGGATAAACCGTTAAAAAAAGTCACGCGTGGCAATATCACCTGGGCCTCGTTTAATTTGAGTGAGCAAGATTACGAAGAGTATTACTGCCAGTTTTCAAATGCGGTTTTATGGCCCGCATTTCACTATCGACTGGATTTAGTTCAGTTTCAGCGCTCTGCCTGGGAAGGCTACCAACGGGTTAATGCCTTACTGGTAGATAAACTTCTGCCGCTGCTTGACGATGACGACATCATCTGGATTCATGATTACCATCTGTTGCCGTTTGCCTGCGAGTTACGTAAGCGCGGTGTGAATAACCGCATCGGTTTTTTCCTGCATATTCCTTTTCCGACGCCGGAAATTTTTAATGCGCTCCCTCCACATCTGGCGCTACTTGAGCAAATGTGTGATTTTGATTTGCTTGGTTTCCAGACTGAAAACGATCGCCAGGCTTTTCTGGACTGTCTCGCAGCCCAGACTCGGGTGTCCACGCATAAAGATAAGCAGCATCTGGCATGGGGAAAAGCGTTTCGCACTCAGGTCTATCCCATCGGTATCGAACCTGATGAGATTGCACGACAGGCGTCCGGACCGCTGCCGCCAAAACTGGCGCAGCTAAAAGCGGAGCTTAAAAATGTGCAGAATATTTTCTCCGTGGAGCGTCTGGATTACTCCAAAGGCTTGCCGGAGCGCTTTCAGGCCTACGAGGCCTTACTGGAACATTATCCGCAGCACCACGGTAAAATTCGCTATACGCAGATAGCGCCGACCTCGCGTGAAGAGGTGCAGGCCTATCAGGATATTCGCCACCAACTGGAAACAGAAGCAGGGCGAATCAACGGCAAATATGGGCAACTGGGCTGGACGCCGCTTTACTATCTGAACCAGTATTTTGATCGTAAATTGCTGATGAAGATCTTCCGCTACTCTGACGTAGGATTGGTGACCCCGTTGCGCGATGGTATGAACCTGGTGGCGAAAGAGTTTGTGGCCGCACAGGATCCTGCTAACCCTGGCGTGCTGGTTTTATCGCAATTTGCCGGGGCGGCGAATGAGCTAACCTCTGCGCTTATTGTTAATCCTTATGACCGGGATGAAGTGGCAAGCGCATTAAACCAGGCGCTGACGATGCCACTTACCGAACGCATTTCGCGCCACGCTGAAATGCTTGAGACTATCGTTAAAAACGATATCGACAACTGGCAGGCGACGTTCATTAGTGATCTTAAAGCAGTCACGCCGCGTCGGAGTCAATGCCAACTGCCAGACAATATTTCATCCTGTTCTAAACTCGCATGAAGTCCTGGCGCTGTGTATTAATCTCCTGCTAGCGGAACCAGAAGAACGTCCACCTGGCTGGTATGAATCACGCTTTTCGCGGAACAGGAAGCGCGTGAAAAAAAACTGTGGTTATGGTTGCCGTAAATGACCAGATCAATGGCGTATTTGCGGCATACATCCAGGATATGTTCATTCAGAGCCCCATAGGTAATAAAGGTATGCTCAATGGGGTATTCTGCTTCTTTGCTAAGTTTGTCGATAAAATCCTGAGTTTCTTCCTGCATGACTTCACGCAGGTCTTCCAGCATGGGGGCAGCAAACTGGTTATAAAGTTCGGGGTCTGAGACCAGTGTAATCAGGCTAATTCGGGCGTTGACAGGGCGAGCGATAGAAACCGCCTTGTCTAACAACTGCTGACTTTCAGGGGTGGCGGCAACAGCAACAAGAATGTGCGAATAGCTCATAACTCGCTCCTTTTTTTCAAGAATTATGAGAGGGCTTTTCAGCTTTACTCAGCTTACTCCATACTGCAACGTTTCCTTCCTTCATAGTGTGAATGTCATCATGATTATTCATTAATTATTCTTATAAATAGAATAATCGATTCATATTGGTTGCAGATATGTTCAGGTAACTTAAGTAAAACCCACGGCTAATGAAAACAATGTGTTAATAAAAAATAAACATACATTAACATTTGCAAGGTCGTCACATCGCGGTATTAATTAATCGCTCTAAATATTTAAGTCATTGTTTATAAAGTATTTAATTAAAAAAGTTTTTTGAGTTAAATATGTGATCCAGCTCGCTATTTCATGGCGTGATATTAACGGTCGTGAACATAATACTATTCGCTTTTATTGCAAGAATATTCGTACATCAGGAATCGAAATGGATAATGGGAGGTTAGAAAATAAACAAAGTAAAAGCCACGCTGATGGATTTATGTTAAGTGTTTGGCTGGTTTATGTGATCTTGATCACATATTCTTTAAATTCGCAGCATAGCTCCGTTGTATGTGTAACTGACGGCGGGTAGAGTTGCGTCGAATTAGGAAAAATCTTAGACATTTGTAAGAATTGATGTGAGCTTGTAAGGGACGCTGCCTTCTTAAAAGGGAATGTTTAGACGACGCGTAAGTGTCGTTACGTTGCTATGTATTTGACCTTTTGCTTTTTTTTACCGGGCCTTCCCGGCGACATCACGGGGTGCGGTTTTACCGCATGAAAACAATGTTGGTTATTATGGATGCAAATAATGCATACATCCGAGTTGCTGAAACACATTTATGACATCAATTTGTCATATTTATTGCTTGCACAGCGTTTGATCGTTCAGGACAAAGCATCTGCGATGTTTCGCCTTGGTATCAGCGAGGAAATGGCGGACACGTTGGCAACATTAACACTTCCTCAAATGGTCAAACTGGCCGAAACAAACCAACTGGTATGTCATTTCCGTTTCGACGATCACCAGACTGTTACTCGCCTGACGCAAGACTCCCGCGTTGACGATCTTCAGCAAATCCATACTGGTATTATGCTTTCCACACGCCTGTTAAGCGACATCGATGATGCAGCACGTAAGAAAAGGGCTTGATGATGAGCGAAAAAAGCATTGTTCAGGAAGCGCGTGATATCCAGTTGGCAATGGAATTAATCACATTGGGCGCCCGTTTGCAAATGCTGGAAAGCGAAACGCAATTAAGCCGTGGTCGATTAATCAAGCTGTACAAAGAATTACGCGGTAGTCCTCCGCCAAAAGGGATGCTCCCGTTTTCCACCGACTGGTTTATGACGTGGGAACAAAATATTCATGCGTCGATGTTTTGCAATGCATGGCAATTCCTGCTCAAAACGGGTCTCTGTAGCGGCGTGGATGCCGTAATTAAGGCGTATCGGTTATATCTTGAGCAGTGTCCGCAGCCTGAAGAAGGGCCATTGCTGGCGTTAACTCGCGCGTGGACGCTGGTGCGATTTGTCGACAGCGGATTGCTGGAGTTGTCCCAATGCAATTGTTGCGGTGGGAATTTTATCACCCATGCACACCAACCCGCAGGCAGCTTTGCCTGTAGTTTATGCCAGCCGCCATCAAGGGCCGTAAAAAGACGTAAACTTTCCCAGAATGCTGCCGATATTATTCCACAACTGCTGGATGAACAGATCGAACAGGCTGTTTAACTGATACGGTGTGGATGAACACTCCAGCAGCGGTAAGCGATTACCGCTGCTTTTTTTTGTCCTGACCTTACGTTAATTGCCCGACTGCGCATCCTGTCATAGTCAATTGCGAAAGGATGATGTCGTGCTTATCTTATTAGGTTACCTGGTTGTTATTGGTACAGTTTTCGGCGGTTACATGATGACCGGCGGACACCTTGGGGCACTCTATCAACCGGCTGAGCTGGTGATTATCGGTGGCGCGGGTATTGGGGCATTCATCGTCGGCAATAATGGGAAAGCCATCAAAGGGACGATGAAAGCGATCCCGTTGCTTTTCCGTCGTTCGAAATACACCAAAGCGATGTATATGGATCTGCTGGCGCTCCTGTATCGCCTGATGGCCAAGTCACGTCAACAGGGCATGTTCTCGCTTGAGCGCGACATCGAAAACCCAAAAGAAAGTGAAATCTTCGCTAGCTATCCGCGCATTCTTGCCGATGCCGTAATGCTTGATTTTATTGTCGATTATCTACGCCTGATTATCAGCGGCAATATGAATACGTTTGAAATTGAAGCGCTGATGGACGAAGAAATTGAGACTCATGAGAGTGAGGCCGAAGTTCCGGCGAATAGTCTGGCGATGGTCGGCGACTCACTGCCGGCATTCGGGATCGTCGCGGCCGTTATGGGGGTTGTGCATGCACTGGCTTCTGCCGATCGCCCGGCAGCAGAGCTGGGGGCGTTGATTGCGCATGCGATGGTGGGAACATTCCTCGGTATTTTGCTGGCCTATGGATTTATTTCTCCGCTTGCCAGCGTTCTGCGCCAGAAAAGCGCTGAAACAACCAAAATGATGCAGTGCGTGAAGATAACGCTGCTCTCCAATCTGAATGGCTACGCGCCGCCGATTGCCGTTGAATTCGGTCGTAAGACTCTGTACTCCAGCGAACGTCCTTCGTTTATCGAACTGGAAGAACATGTTCGTGCGGTGAGAAATCCAACTGCGCAACAGACGACCGAGGACGCATGAAAAATCAGGCCCATCCCATTATCGTTGTAAAGCGACGCAAACATAAGAATCACGGTGGTGGGGCGCATGGCTCGTGGAAAATCGCCTACGCCGATTTTATGACCGCGATGATGGCCTTCTTTCTGGTGATGTGGCTCATTTCTATATCCAGCCCTAAAGAATTGATCCAGATTGCCGAATATTTCCGTACACCGCTGGCCACCGCGGTGACCGGGGGAAATCGTATTTCGAATAGCCAAAGCCCGATTCCAGGCGGCGGGGATGATTACACCCAGCAGCAGGGTGAGGTGAACAAGCAGCCGAATATTGATGACCTGAGAAAACGTATGGAACAGAGCCGCTTGAGCAAACTTCGTGGCGATCTCGATCAACTGATTGAATCCGATCCCAAACTGCGAGCGCTGCGTCCGCATTTAAAGATTGATTTAGTTCAGGAAGGGCTGCGGATACAGATTATCGACAGTCAGAATCGCCCAATGTTTAAGACCGGTAGTGCTGAAGTTGAGCCGTACATGCGCGATATCCTGCGCGCGATTGCACCAGTGCTCAACGGGATCCCTAACCGGATCAGCCTTTCCGGTCACACGGATGATTATCCTTACGCGAATGGTGAGAAAGGATACAGCAACTGGGAATTGTCTGCCGATCGCGCAAATGCATCGCGTCGCGAGCTGGTTAGCGGCGGTCTGGATGATGGAAAAGTATTACGTGTGGTAGGTATGGCCGCCACGATGCGTCTGAGCGATCGCGGTCCTGAAGACGCTATCAACCGCCGTATTAGCCTGCTGGTTCTCAATAAGCAGGCAGAAGAGGCCATTTTGCATGAAAACGCTGAAAGCCAGAATGAGCCGGTAAGTGTCTTACAACGGCCAGCGGAACTCCCGCCGGTAAGCGTTCCCACATCGCCACCAGCCAATCCGAGGTGATAGCGTGAGCATGGATATTAGCGATTTTTATCAGACATTTTTTGATGAAGCTGACGAACTGTTGGCTGATATGGAGCAACACCTTCTTGATTTGGTTCCTGAAGCCCCGGACTCCGAACAGCTGAATGCCATTTTTCGTGCAGCGCACTCGATTAAAGGCGGGGCGGGCACCTTCGGCTTTACCATTTTGCAGGAAACGACCCATCTGATGGAAAACCTGCTGGATGAAGCGCGGCGTGGCGAGATGCAGCTCAATGCCGACATTATCAACCTGTTTTTGGAAACGAAAGATATTATGCAGGAACAGCTCGACGCCTATAAAAGCTCAGTGGAGCCTGATGCCGACAGTTTTGAGTACATTTGCCAGGCGTTACGGCAGTTAGCGCTCGAAGCGAAAGGTGAAACCGCACCGTCAGTTGTCAACTCAGCAAAACTGAGCGTTGTTGATAGCACCTCTATGCAGGAAGAGGCGGTTGCAAAGCCTGAACTCGCCAGTGAAGAGAGCAAAAAACGCATTACTCTCTCGCGTCTGAAAGCCAGCGAAGTGGATTTGCTGGAAGAGGAACTGGGGAATCTGGCGACCTTAACCGATGTGGTAAAAGGAAGCGACACGCTGTCAGCTACGCTTGATGGCAACCTCGCAGAAGATGACATCATTGCAGTACTCTGCTTTGTCATTGAAGCTGACCAAATTGAATTCGAAACCGTCAGCGCAGCGCCCGCGATTGTTGAAACTGAAGAGGTAGCCGTTGTCGCGAAGCCGCAGCCGGTTGCCGTTGCGCCAGCGGTGAAAGCCGCCGCCAGTGAAGCGCCACATGGGCGCGCGGAGCGTGAAAAACCAGCCCGCGCCAGCGAGTCGACCAGCATCCGCGTAGCGGTTGAGAAGGTCGATCAGCTCATTAACCTGGTCGGTGAGTTGGTGATCACCCAGTCGATGCTGGCTCAGCGCTCTAACGAACTGGATCCCGTCAATCATGGCGATCTCATCACCAGCATGGGTCAGTTACAACGTAACGCCCGCGATTTGCAAGAGTCAGTGATGTCGATTCGTATGATGCCAATGGAGTATGTGTTCAGTCGTTTCCCTCGTTTGGTACGCGATCTGGCCGGTAAGCTGGGTAAACAGGTCGAGCTGACGCAGGTAGGTAGCTCAACCGAACTCGATAAGAGCCTGATTGAACGCATCATCGATCCGTTGACGCACCTAGTGCGTAACAGCCTCGACCATGGTATCGAACTGCCGGAAAAACGCCTTGAATCCGGCAAAAGCCCAATCGGCAATCTGACGCTTTCCGCCGAGCACCAGGGTGGGAATATTTGTATTGAAGTGACCGATGATGGCGCTGGCCTGAACCGCGAACGTATCCTGGCCAAAGCTATCTCCCAGGGCATGCCGATCCACGAAAATATGAGCGATGACGAAGTGGGTATGTTGATCTTCGCTCCAGGCTTTTCGACCGCCGAACAGGTGACGGATGTCTCCGGACGCGGCGTGGGTATGGATGTGGTGAAGCGAAATATCCAGGAGATGGGCGGCCATGTTGAGATCCAGTCCAAACAGGGACAGGGGACCACTATTCGCATTCTGCTGCCGCTGACGCTGGCGATCCTCGACGGGATGTCCGTGCGCGTGGCGGATGAGGTCTTCATTCTGCCACTAAATGCCGTTATGGAATCGCTGCAACCGCGCGAAGAAGATCTCCATCCGTTGGCCGGAGGCGAACGCGTTCTGGAAGTGCGTGGCGAATATTTACCGTTGGTTGAGTTGTGGAAAGTCTTTGAGGTTGAAGGCGCTAAAACTGAAGCGACTCAGGGCATTGTGGTTATTTTACAAAGTGCAGGGCGTCGCTATGCGCTGCTGGTCGATCAGTTAATTGGTCAACACCAGGTAGTGGTCAAAAACCTGGAAAGCAACTACCGCAAAGTGCCAGGTATTTCTGCAGCAACGATCCTCGGCGACGGCAGCGTCGCGCTGATTGTCGATGTCTCTGCATTGCAGGGATTAAACCGCGAACAACGTGTGGCGATCACAGCCGCCTGATTGAGTGAGAAGGGAAGAATATGACCGGTATGAGTAATGTAACTAAACTGGCCGGCGAACCGTCAGGTCAGGAATTCCTCGTGTTTACGCTGGGGGATGAAGAGTACGGTATCGATATCCTGAAAGTGCAGGAAATCCGTGGTTATGATCAGGTGACGCGCATCGCTAACACGCCTGCGTTTATCAAAGGCGTCACGAACCTGCGTGGTGTGATTGTGCCTATCGTCGACCTGCGCGTGAAATTTAGCCAGAGTGATGTGGATTACAACGAAAACACCGTGGTGATTGTGCTGAACCTGGGTCAGCGGGTGGTTGGGATTGTGGTGGATGGCGTTTCAGATGTGCTGTCGCTGACAACGGATCAAATCCGTCCGGCACCGGAGTTTGCGGTCACGCTGTCGACGGAATATTTGACGGGATTGGGTGCGCTGGGTGACCGGATGCTGATCCTGGTCAACATTGAGAAGCTGCTGAACAGCGAAGAAATGGCGCTGCTGGATATTGCCGCTTCCCACGTCGCATAATCGCCATAACTCATCCGGCCTACAATGATTACTGTTGTAGGCCGGATTAGCGTAGCGCATCCGGCCGATTTCCTTCTTACGCTTCCCGCTCAACTAGCTCAGGTTCTTCTTCCAGTAAACCTTCATCCTGCGCCAGCATCGCCGTTGCAATCCCGTTACCTAATACGTTGATTGCTGAACGTCCCATATCCAGGAAGTGATCAATTCCCATCAGTAGCAGAATTCCGGCAACCGGAATATTGAAGCTCGGGATGGTTGCCGCCAGCACCACCAGTGCTGAACGTGGCACACCTGCAATTCCTTTGGACGCCAGCATCAGCGTCAGCATCAGGACGGTGATTTCTGCGAAAGAGAGGTGAATATTATAGGCCTGCGCGATAAACATGGAGGCAAATGAACAATAGACCATGGAACCGACCAGGTTGAACGAATAACCGATAGGCAGCACGAATGACACGATGTTGGGTGAGCAGCCAAATTTAGTTAATTGCTCCAGCGTTTTCGGATAAGCGGCCTCAGAGCTGCTGGTGGTGAATGCGACCAGAACCGGGTCTTTCAGCATGCTCACCAGGCGAAATACCTCTTTTTTCAGCATGACATAACCCACCGCCAACAGAACCAGGCAGGTCAGCAAAATCGCCACATAGTAGCCGCCGATAAACGATGCATAGTTAAGCAGGATCCCCAGACCCTGGGTAGAGATTACGGAAGAGATGGCGGCAAAAATTGCCAGCGGCGCGACGTACATCACGTAGCCGGTCACCTTCAGCATAATGTGGGAAACCACATCCAGCGCGGCAACCAGCGGAGCGTTAAATTTTTCTCCGAGCGATGCTCCACCAATACCGAAGAACATTGAGAACACCACGATTTGCAGGATCTCATTGTTAGCCATTGCCCCGGCTATGCTGGTTGGAATGGTATGTGTCAGAAAACCTTTCAGGCTCATGCCGCCTACGGCCAGACCGGTGTCGGTGGCTTCCAGCGGGATCGCAAGGTTTAACCCGCTCCCGGGTTGCTCAAGGGAAACCACAAACAGACCGACCAGAATAGACAATACAGAAGAGCTGATAAACCAGATCATCGCTTTGCCGCCCACGCGACCGATGGTGGATGTTTCCCCCAGGCGCATAATACCAACGGTCAGGGTGCTGAATACTAAAGGCGCAATCACCATCTTAATCAGACGTAAAAAGATGTCGGTGAGAAGCGTAATATTATCGGCCCAGGCGGTCACAACGCCGGGGGAGGCATAAGAGTGGATCACCGCACCCGACAGGATCCCCGCCAGCATGAAGATCACGATAAACAACGTGAGTTTGTTTGCATTTGCCACTAAAAAGCCCTCAGTAAGGATTTAACATTTATTGATCGGTTACTCATTTTTTATACTTATTAAGTGGTAACGAAGTATTCATCACATAAATTGGATTAAAGCGTAAACGGATACAACTTTTTTTAATTTTTTATCCATTTTGTTGTGGTATTTACGATGCGTATGTGTGATCTCAATCACACAAAAAAGTGTATTTCAGCCAATCTGGCCGTGCTCACCGATGAGTATGAATGTTATTTGCATGATAATTATGGTGTTTTTATGTGAATAATTTGTAGTTGCTGCACACCAGTTTTACCTTCCCCTCGCCAGGCTTCACATCCCTTCAGGATTTCCTTTTTGCAAACGTAAAGTTATCTCAGCCACTGCCGATAACGTTGATAACTCGTTTTCAGGAAGGTGCCTTATGTTTAACCGTATCCGCGTTGTCACAATGCTGATGATGGTGCTGGGGGTTTTCGCACTGCTACAGCTTGTTTCCGGTGGTCTGTTGTTTTCTTCATTGCAGCAGAATCAGCAAAGTTTTGTTATTTCTAACGATCTTCGACAGCAGCAAAGTGAACTCACCTCAACATGGGATCTGATGCTGCAAACACGAATCAATTTAAGCCGTTCTTCTGCGCGCATGATGATGGATGCGTCTAACCAGCAAAGCAGCGCCAAAAACGATCTGCTGAAGAATGCGAAAGCATCGCTGGCGCAGGCTGAAACGCATTACGCAAAATTTAAAAACATCACACCGTTGCCGGAAATGGCAGAAGCCAGCGGCAACATTGAGGAAAAATATCAGCAGTACCATGCGGCCTTGGCAGAACTGGTTCAGTTTCTGGAAAGCGGCAATATGGATGCCTACTTTGCGCAGCCTACGCAGGGAATGCAAAACGCGCTCGGCGAGGCGCTGGGCAAGTACGCCAGCGTTAGCGAAAAGCTTTACGTTCAGGCATTTGATCAAAGCGCGCGGGATTACCATTTCGCCCAATGGCAGCTTGGCGTGCTGGCCGTGGTGCTGGTGCTGATTCTGGTGGTGGTCTGGTACGGCATCCGTCATACCCTGCTTAATCCTCTGTCCCGTGTTATTGCCCATATTCGGGAAATCGCCAGCGGTAACCTGACCGCAACTCTCGCCGTTAGTGGTCGTAACGAAATCGGCGAGCTGGCCAGTACGGTTGATCATATGCAGCGCTCGCTGACGGAAACCGTCACTCTGGTGCGTGAAGGCTCTGATGCGATTTATTCTGGTACCAGCGAAATTGCCAGCGGAAACACGGATCTCTCATCTCGTACGGAACAGCAGGCGTCAGCGCTGGAGGAAACCGCAGCCAGCATGGAACAGCTGACCGCAACCGTGAAGCAAAACGCGGACAACGCGCGTCAGGCCTCGCAACTGGCGAAAAGCGCCTCGGACACCGCGCAGCATGGCGGCAAAGTGGTTGATAGCGTGGTGAACACCATGCACGAAATTGCCGATAGCTCGAAGAAAATTGCCGACATCATTAGCGTCATCGATGGCATTGCCTTTCAGACCAACATTCTCGCACTGAACGCGGCGGTTGAAGCTGCACGCGCCGGTGAGCAAGGCCGCGGTTTTGCCGTGGTGGCGGGCGAAGTGCGTAATCTGGCAAGCCGCAGTGCGCAGGCGGCGAAAGAGATTAAAGCGTTGATTGAAGATTCCGTTTCCCGGGTTGATACCGGTTCTGTACTGGTAGAAAGCGCTGGGGAAACGATGAACGACATCGTCAATGCCGTGACGCGGGTGACCGATATCATGGGTGAGATTGCCTCGGCCTCCGACGAGCAAAGCCGGGGGATTGATCAGGTTGCGCTCGCGGTCTCTGAAATGGATCGCGTTACGCAGCAGAACGCCTCTTTGGTACAGGAGTCGGCTGCCGCAGCGGCCGCTCTTGAAGAACAGGCCAGTCGCCTGACGCAGTCGGTATCGACTTTCCGCCTTGCGTCACGTCCGGCCTCGACAAAACCACGCGACACACGATTACCTGCAGCGCCGAGCGCCTCCTATCCGCGCCAGAGCATTGAACAAGATACGAATTGGGAAACATTTTGACTGACAGTTAAACCGCGGCCAGTGCCGCCTGATGGGAGCGTTGATGTTTAATCGTATTCGAATTTCGACCACGCTGTTTTTGATTTTAATCCTCTGCGGTGTTTTGCAGATTGGCAGTAATGGCTTGTCCTTCTGGGCATTTCGGGACGGTTTTCAGAACCTGAATCAGGTCGAACGGAGTAATCAGCAACGCGCTGCGCTGGCCCAAACCCGCGCTGTGTTATTACAGGCCAGTACGGCCCTTAATAAGGCAGGGACGCTGACCGCCCTGAGCTATCCGCCAGAGGACATCAAAACCCTGATGACCCTTGCGCGCGACAGCCTGGCGCAGTCTGAATTGATGTTTAAACGCTTTATGGCGACGTCGGATTCGACGGAACAAGGCAAGGCGCTGTTTAGCGCGACGGAGAAAAGTTTCAACCAGTGGCACAGCGATCTCGCGCATCAGGCCACCTGGCTTGAAAACAATCAGTTGTCAGATTTTCTGACCGCGCCGGTGCAGGCGGCTCAAGATGCTTTTGATGCGAATGTGAATGCGTGGCAGAGCAACATCGACCGCGTGTTGCAAACGGCAGGAGAGCAGAGTCAGCGCAATTACCATATGTCGGGGGTGATTTTCGCCACCATGGTGGTCCTGGCAGCACTGCTCACCAGCGGTGCGCTGTTCTGGTCACGCAAGATGATTGTTCAGCCGCTGGCGATTATTGGCAGCCATTTCGACAGTATTGCCGCGGGGAATCTGGCACGGCCAGTAGCGGTTTATGGGCGCAATGAGATCTCGGCCATTTTTGCCAGCCTGCAGAAGATGCAAAAGGCATTACGCGAAACAGTAAATGACGTTCGTCAGGGCAGCTCAGCCATGCATAGCGGTATTTCAGAAATCGCGATGGGCAATAACGATTTATCTTCGCGAACCGAACAGCAGGCGGCCGCGCTGGCACAAACGGCAGCCAGCATGGAACAACTTACCGCCACTGTCGGCCAGAACGCTGATAACGCGCGCCAGGCGTCAGGGATCGCCAAAAGTGCGGCAGACACAGCGCATAAAGGTGGCGAGCAGACGTCCCGGGTTGCCAGCACCATGCATGAGATTTCTGCCAGCTCGCAGAAAATCGGCGACATCATCGGCGTGATTGACAGCATTGCCTTCCAGACCAATATCCTGGCGTTGAATGCCGCGGTCGAGGCCGCCAGGGCAGGGGAGCAAGGGCGTGGTTTTGCCGTCGTCGCTGGTGAAGTGCGTAATCTGGCAAGCCGTAGCGCGCAGGCGGCGAAAGAAATTAAGGGGCTCATTGAGGAGTCAGTCACCCGGGTGCATCAGGGCTCGCAACTGGTGGATATGGCGTCGCGCACGATGACGGAAATTGTCAGTTCGGTGACCCGGGTTAACGACATCATGGGCGAGATTGCTTCGGCATCCGATGAACAGCGCAGAGGCATTGAGCAGGTGGCGCAGGCCGTCAGCCAGATGGACTCAGTGACGCAGCAAAACGCCGGGCTGGTGGAAGAAGCCGCATCCGCCACCGGACAACTCGCCACGCAGGCCGATAATCTTTCCGCCTGTGTCGCATTTTTCAAGCTTGAAGAGCAAACCGTAGCAAAACAAGAGTTGGCGCAGCCGCAGGTTGCGCCCGTTGTATCCTGAATGTGATTGAGAAGGCGCTATGACATCATCTCTGCCCACCGGGCAAACGTCATTATTGTTACAGATGACACAGCGCCTCGCGCTGTCTGACGCGCATTTTCGTCGGATATGTCAATTAATCTACCAGCGTGCGGGGATCGTACTGGCCGACCATAAGCGGGACATGGTTTATAACCGCCTGGTCCGCCGTTTGCGTACTCTGGGGCTGGATGACTTTGGTCGCTATCTCAGCATGCTGGAAGCTAACCAGAACAGTGCTGAGTGGCAGGCTTTTATTAACTCCCTGACTACCAACCTGACCGCGTTTTTTCGCGAAGGGCATCATTTTCCGGTGCTGTCAGATCATGCTCGTCGGCGCAGCGGTGAATACCGCGTCTGGAGCGCGGCAGCGTCAACCGGAGAAGAACCCTACAGCATTGCGATTACGCTTGCCGATACCTTAGGTATGGCACCGGGCCGCTGGCGTGTTTTTGCCAGCGACATTGATACCGAAGTGCTGGAAAAGGCCAGAAACGGCATTTACCGCCTCGATGAGCTAAAGACGCTGTCACCCCAGCAGTTGCAGCGTTATTTCATGCGCGGTACCGGTCCGCATGAAGGGCTGGTACGCGTTCGGCAGGAACTGGCAGGTCATGTTGAATTTTCCAGCGTCAATTTACTGGATAAGCAGTACAACGTGCCAGGCCCTTTTGATGCCATATTTTGCCGTAACGTGATGATCTATTTCGATAAAACGACGCAGCAGGACATTTTGCACCGTTTTGTTCCACTTCTTAAACCTGACGGACTGCTGTTTGCAGGTCATTCAGAAAACTTTAGCAACCTTGTGCGCGAGTTTAGCCTGCGTGGACAGACCGTGTATGCGCATGCGCCAGGTAAGGATAAAGCATGAGTAAAATCAGGGTGTTGTCGGTAGATGATTCTGCATTGATGCGTCAAATCATGACCGAAATTATTAACAGCCACAGTGATATGGAAATGGTGGCGACGGCGCCGGATCCGTTGGTCGCCCGGGATTTAATCAAAAAATACAATCCCGACGTCCTGACGCTGGACGTGGAAATGCCGCGCATGGACGGCCTCGATTTCCTTGAGAAGTTGATGCGCCTGCGTCCGATGCCGGTGGTTATGGTTTCTTCACTGACCGGTAAAGGTTCTGAGGTCACGCTGCGGGCCCTGGAACTGGGGGCGATTGACTTTGTCACCAAGCCTCAGTTGGGGATCCGCGAAGGCATGCTGGCGTATAGCGAGATGATTGCGGAGAAAATCCGCACCGCATCGCGGGCAAAACTGGCCGCCCACAAACCCTTGGCGGCACCGACGACCTTGAAATCGGGGCCATTACTCAGTTCAGAAAAACTGCTGGTCATCGGCGCCTCAACCGGAGGAACAGAGGCAATTCGCCATGTACTCCAGCCATTGCCGCTTTCAAGTCCCGGTATTCTTATTACCCAGCATATGCCGCCAGGATTTACCCGATCGTTCGCCGAACGTCTGAACAAACTGTGTCAGATTACCGTGAAAGAGGCAGAGGACGGAGAGCGCGTTCTCCCTGGGCATGCGTATATCGCGCCTGGCGACAAGCATATGGAGCTGGCGCGCAGCGGCGCGAACTATCAAATCAAAATTCATGACGGTCCGCCGGTTAACCGGCACCGGCCCTCAGTGGATGTGCTGTTTCATTCGGTGGCGAAACATGCGGGGCGTAATGCCGTTGGGGTGATCCTGACCGGTATGGGCAACGATGGCGCAGCCGGAATGCTAGCGATGAACCAGGCGGGTGCCTGGACCATTGCGCAAAACGAAGCAAGTTGTGTGGTGTTCGGCATGCCGCGCGAGGCCATCAATATGGGTGGCGTAAGCGAAGTGGTCGATCTTAGCCAGGTGAGCCAGCAAATGCTGGTGAAAATTAGTGCCGGACAGGCAATACGTATTTGAATCAGGAGTTTATTTTTATGGCGGATAAAGAGCTTAAGTTTTTGGTTGTGGATGACTTTTCCACCATGCGTCGCATCGTGCGTAACCTGCTTAAAGAGCTGGGATTCAACAATGTTGAAGAGGCTGAAGATGGCGTGGATGCGCTGAACAAGCTGCAGGCAGGGGGATTCGGTTTTGTTATTTCTGACTGGAACATGCCGAACATGGATGGACTGGAACTGCTGAAAACCATCCGTGCAGATGGTGGGATGGCTTCTCTGCCGGTGCTGATGGTCACGGCAGAAGCGAAAAAAGAGAACATCATTGCAGCGGCACAGGCAGGCGCCAGTGGCTATGTCGTGAAACCGTTCACGGCGGCGACGCTGGAAGAAAAACTGAATAAAATCTTTGAGAAACTGGGCATGTGAGGGTGTGATGATGATGCAACCACAAATTAAACCTGCTGACGAGCACTCTGCAGGGGACATCATCGCGCGCATCGGCAGTTTGACCCGAATGCTGCGCGACAGCCTGCGTGAACTGGGGCTGGATCAGGCTATTGCCGAAGCGGCAGAAGCAATTCCCGATGCCCGCGATCGTCTCGATTACGTTGTACAGATGACCGCTCAGGCGGCAGAGCGCGCGCTGAACAGCGTAGAAGCTTCGCAGCCGCACCAGGACGCGATGGAAAAAGGGGCCAAAGACCTGACCAAACGCTGGGATGAATGGTTCGAAAATCCGATCGAACTGTCAGACGCTCGTGAACTGGTCACCGATACCCGTCAGTTCCTTGGTGATGTGCCCGGACATACCAGCTTTACTAATGCCCAGTTGCTGGACATCATGATGGCGCAGGATTTCCAGGATCTCACCGGACAGGTCATCAAGCGCATGATGGATGTTATCCAGGAAATTGAACGTCAGCTGTTGATGGTTCTGTTGGAAAACATACCGGAACAGGGCGCTCGTCCTAAACGTGAAAACGAAAGCTTGCTGAACGGCCCGCAGGTTGACGCCTCGAAAGCTGGCGTAGTGGCAAGCCAGGATCAGGTTGACGACCTGCTGGATAGCCTCGGGTTCTGATGAGTATTTGCCGGATGTGAGGCGTAGGCCTCTCATCCGGCTTACGCGCAATTCTGCTTAAAGCCATAAATCCCGTCTTTTTTACCGCTTACTCTTCCCATTGCTGGATAGCTGTTCTGGCATCATTCTCGCCTATATCTCTATCCAGGGTCTGATGCGTGGCAGAAGAAAGCGACGACGACAAAACAGAAGCCCCCACCCCCCACCGACTTGAAAAAGCGCGGGAAGAAGGGCAGATCCCCCGATCCAAAGAGCTAACCTCACTACTTATTTTGCTGGTGGGCGTGTGTATTATCTGGATTGGCGGGGAGTCGCTTGCCCGTCGGCTGGCCGGTATGCTGTCGGCCGGATTACGTTTTGACCACAGTATGGTCAACGATCCAAACCTGATCCTCAGCCAAATCATCCTGCTGATTAAAGACGCGATGATTGCGCTGTTGCCGTTGATTACCGGCGTCGTTCTGGTGGCATTAATCTCCCCGGTGATGCTTGGCGGCTTGATTTTCAGCGGTAAATCCCTGCAACCCAAATTCTCTAAGCTGAATCCGTTGCCGGGCATAAAACGCATGTTTTCCGCGCAAACCGGCGCAGAACTGCTCAAAGCGATACTGAAGTCGACGTTAGTGGGCAGCGTGGCCGGGTTTTATCTCTGGCACAAGTGGCCAGAGATGATGCGGCTGATGGCGGAATCTCCTATTACGGCGATGGGCAACGCCCTGGATTTAGTCGGCATGTGCGCGTTGTTGGTGGCGCTTGGCGTCATTCCGATGGTGGGATTCGACGTTTTTTTCCAGATCTACAGCCATCTGAAAAAGCTGCGCATGTCGCGCCAGGATATCCGTGACGAATTTAAGCAAAGCGAAGGTGACCCGCACGTTAAGGGCAAAATTCGCCAAATGCAGCGCGCGGCCGCTCAGCGTCGCATGATGGCGGATGTACCAAAAGCAGACGTTATTGTCACTAACCCTACGCACTACTCAGTGGCGTTGAAGTATGACGAGAACAAAATGAGTGCGCCGAAAGTTGTCGCTAAGGGGGCCGGGCTGGTTGCGCTGCGCATTCGTGAAATTGGCGCAGAGCACCGTGTCCCTACGTTAGAAGCGCCGCCACTGGCGCGTGCGCTCTATCGCCATGCTGAAATTGGTCAGCAAATACCGGGTCAATTATATGCCGCCGTTGCCGAAGTGCTGGCATGGGTATGGCAGCTAAAACGCTGGCGTCTGGCTGGCGGCAAACGTCCACCACAACCTGAAAACCTTCCGGTGCCTGAAGCACTGGATTTCATGAACGAGAAGAATACTGATGGCTAATCTGGTCGCGATGCTGCGTCTGCCCAGCAACCTGAAATCCACGCAATGGCAAATCCTTGCCGGACCGATCCTCATCCTGCTGATCCTGTCGATGATGGTGCTGCCGCTGCCGGCTTTCGTCCTCGATTTGCTGTTCACATTTAACATTGCGCTGTCGATCATGGTGCTGCTGGTGGCGATGTTCACCCAGCGTACGCTGGAATTTGCCGCATTCCCGACGATTTTGCTGTTTACCACATTATTACGCCTGGCGCTGAACGTCGCGTCGACCCGTATCATTTTGATGGAAGGACACACCGGCGCGGCGGCGGCGGGGAAGGTGGTTGAAGCTTTTGGTCACTTCCTGGTGGGCGGTAACTTTGCGATCGGCATCGTGGTCTTCGTGATTCTCGTCATCATTAACTTTATGGTAATCACCAAAGGTGCAGGGCGTATCGCCGAGGTTGGCGCGCGCTTCGTGCTGGATGGTATGCCCGGCAAGCAGATGGCGATTGATGCGGATTTGAATGCCGGTCTGATTGGCGAAGATGAAGCTAAAAAACGACGCTCGGAAGTGACCCAGGAAGCGGATTTTTACGGCTCAATGGACGGTGCGAGTAAATTCGTCCGTGGAGACGCCATTGCCGGTATTTTGATCATGGTGATCAACGTAGTCGGCGGTCTGTTAGTTGGGGTGTTGCAGCATGGTATGAGCATGGGCAGCGCTGCGGAAAGTTATACCCTGCTGACCATCGGTGACGGGCTGGTGGCACAAATTCCTGCGCTGGTTATCTCTACCGCGGCGGGCGTTATCGTGACCCGCGTGAGTACCGACCAGGACGTAGGCGAACAGATGGTGACCCAACTGTTCAGCAATCCTAGTGTCATGTTGCTCAGTGCGGCGGTACTTGGACTTTTGGGCCTGGTTCCGGGCATGCCGAACCTGGTGTTTCTGATGTTTACTGCCGCATTGCTGGGCCTGGCCTGGTGGATGCGCGGTCGTGAGCAAAAAGCGCCAGATGAACCGCAGCCGGTGAAAATGCCGGAAAACAACTCCGTGGTGGAAGCCACGTGGAACGACGTGCAGTTGGAAGATTCGCTGGGAATGGAGGTAGGTTATCGCCTGATCCCAATGGTGGACTTTCAGCAGGATGGCGAGTTACTGGGGCGAATTCGCAGTATTCGTAAGAAATTTGCTCAGGATATGGGCTTCCTGCCGCCGGTGGTACACATCCGTGACAATATGGATCTGCAGCCGGCCCGCTATCGAATTTTGATGAAAGGGGTAGAAATTGGCAGCGGTGACGCCTATCCGGGACGCTGGCTAGCCATTAACCCGGGTACTGCTGCCGGGTCGCTGCCGGGCGAGAAAACGGTCGATCCGGCTTTCGGACTGGACGCTATCTGGATTGAAAGCGCATTGAAAGAACAGGCGCAGATTCAGGGTTTTACGGTGGTTGAAGCCAGTACTGTTGTTGCTACGCATCTAAATCACCTGATTGGCCAGTTCGCCGCTGAGCTGTTTGGCCGTCAGGAAGCGCAGCAGTTACTGGATCGAGTGTCGCAGGAAATGCCAAAGCTGACGGAAGATCTGGTGCCGGGCGTTGTGACGCTCACCACGCTGCATAAAGTGCTGCAGAACTTACTGGACGAGAAAGTACCGATTCGTGATATGCGCACCATTCTTGAAACGCTGGCGGAACATGCGCCGCTGCAAAACGATCCGCATGAGCTTACCGCGGTCGTCCGTGTTGCGTTGGGACGCGCCATCACTCAGCAGTGGTTCCCGGGTAATGAAGAGGTTCAGGTTATCGGTCTTGATACTCCGCTCGAGCGTTTGCTGCTGCAAGCGCTGCAGGGGGGGGGTGGCCTGGAGCCTGGGCTTGCAGACCGCCTGCTGGCCCAAACACAGGAAGCGCTGTCCCGGCAGGAAATGTTGGGCGCGCCGCCGGTCTTGCTGGTTAATCACGCGTTGCGTCCGCTGCTGGCGCGGTTTTTACGTCGCAGCATCCCGCAGTTGGTGGTGTTATCGAACATGGAGCTTTCCGATAACCGCCATATCCGCATGACAGCGACCATTGGAGGTAAATAATGCGCAAGTTACTGTGGTTGTTGTTTTTTCCTCTGGTGGCGCAGGCCGCCGGAGAAGGGGCCTGGCAGGCAAGCGGTATGGGGATCACCTTAAATCACCGTGGCCAGTCAGCCTCGTCTGAGCCTTTGGTTCCTGGCCAGCCGGTCTCAGGCTTAATGACGCTGGTAGCCTGGCGCTATGAGCTGAATGGCCCCACGCCCGCAGGTCTGCGGGTGCGTTTATGTTCTCAGTCCCGTTGTGTCGAGCTGGATGGGCAAAGTGGGACCACCAACGGGTTCAATAATGTTCCGGCCATTGAACCGATGCATTTTGTCTGGGAAGTCCCCGGCGGTGGTCGCCTGATCCCCGCGTTACGCATTCAGAGCAATCAGGTGATTGTGAACTACCGTTAACACCCTCCGTCATTCAGACCAGCAGTTGAAACTGCTGGTTGTTTCAACATTCCAGTCTCTCATTCAATTAAATAGAAACGCAGTTTTATAAAATAAGTGACGTACGTTGCCGGACTCTTTGTATTGTTGCCATTCCACGAACCCTTCTGGCAGAAATAGAAAGGTTTCACTTCCTGTTTGCTTTTACTGTGCCCTTATAAGGATGCCCATTGTCAAAGCGAGGATTGCGGGGCCTCCCAAATACAGCTGCTGCGCCGCAACAGGGGCAGGTCACAGCATTGAATCCGACATTGACAGAGGTTAAGTAAATGATTGTTTACCCGGTTAAACATAGCCCGTTGTTGCGCCAGCCAGAACATTTTATTGCCAGGGATGAATTAAAAGCGCTGATCAAAAAGGTGACGCATAACCTGGTCAATATTCATGACGAAACTGGTGAGTTCTTGCTGCGTCTGGACGATGGACGCGTAATTGATACCAAAGGCTGGGCGGGATGGGAGTGGACCCACGGCGTCGGCTTGTACGGGATGTATCAGTACTATCTGCAAACCGGTGATGAAACGATGCGCGATATCATCGATAGCTGGTTTGCCGATCGCTTTGCTGAAGGTGCAACCACCAAAAACGTTAACACCATGGCGCCATTTTTAACGTTGGCGTATCGCTATGAAGAGACGCGTAATCCGGCGTATCTACCGTGGCTCGACAGCTGGGCTGAGTGGGCAATGCATGAGATGCCGCGTACTGAGTTCGGCGGTATGCAACACATCACGCTGGCGGAAGAAAACCACCAGCAGATGTGGGATGACACGCTGATGATGACGGTTTTACCGCTGGCGAAGATTGGCAAGTTACTCAATCGCCCTGACTACATCGAAGAGGCAACGTATCAGTTCCTGCTGCACGTGCAAAACCTGATGGATAAAGACACGGGGCTGTGGTTCCACGGCTGGAGCTATGAAGGAAATCATAACTTTGCCAATGCCCGCTGGGCGCGTGGCAACAGTTGGCTAACTATCGTGATCCCGGACTTCCTCGAATTACTTGATTTACCAGAAAACAATGCCGTTCACCGCTATCTGGTACAGGTCCTGAACGCACAAATCGCGGCGCTGGCGAAATGCCAGGATGAAAGTGGGTTGTGGCATACCTTGCTGGACGACCCGCAGTCGTATCTGGAAGCATCGGCAACTGCCGGATTTGCTTATGGGATCCTCAAAGCTGTACGTAAACGCTATGTTGGGCAAGAGTATACGCTGGTGGCCGAAAAAGCCATTCGTGGCATTGTGCAGCATATTTCACCGGAAGGTGAACTGCTGCACACCTCGTTTGGTACCGGGATGGGACACAATCTCGATTTCTACCGCAACATCCCTCGGACTTCTATGCCTTACGGACAAGCGATGGCGATGCTGTGTCTTACCGAATACTTGCGTAAGTATTTTTGATATCGGTATTCGATGGCGCTACCGCTATCGGACCCGATGGTTGAGTCGTCACTGTGTGTACCGTGTTGTCCTGCGGGGCAAAGAGATGATCCATGATTTGACGCATAACCGGCGCGGCGGTGACACCATCGCTGCCGCCGTTTTCCAGAATTAACGCCACCGCGACCTTCGGGTTCTTATAGGGCGCAAATGCGGTATAGAACACGTGGTCGCGCAAGCGGACAGGGATCATCTTCGCATTGTAGGTCTGATTTTCTTTCAGGCTAAAGACCTGCGAGGTGCCGCTTTTCGCCGCAATGCCGTAAGGTGCGGTGTGAAAGAACTTATAACCTGTACCATTTGGTTCATTCGCCATGCCGAACATCGCCTGACGCACCAGTCCCCAGTAGGGTGACGAGGCTGAGGCGATTTGTGACGGTGCTTCTGGAGCTTGATACGGCGTGAAGGTTTTGCCATTTTCTTCATCGAGTAGCAGGTGAGGGACGATAACCTTGCCGTTGTTAATCAGTGCGACCATGGCTTTGACCATCTGGATAGGAGTGGCAATCCAGTAGCCCTGGCCGATGCCAACTGAGATAGTATCCCCCTGATACCAGGCTTTTTTATGCACTTTTTGCTTCCATTCACGGCTCGGGAGCAGGCCGTTATACTCCTCATCAAGATCGATGCCGGTCGGTTTACCGTAACCAAACTGGCTGAGCATGCTGTTAATCCGGTCGATCCCCATCATATACGCCACCTGATAGAAGAACGTATCGGCAGACTCTTCTATCGCTTTGGTGACATCCAACATACCGTGGCCCGTTTTTTTCCAGTCACGGTAATGTCGCTCGGTGCCGGGTAGCGTCCAGGTAGGAGCACCGAAGAAACTGGTCTGCGGCGTGATCACACCGTTTAGTAATGCTGACATCGCCATATACGGTTTGACCGTTGAAGCGGGGGGGTACAATCCCTGTGTGACGCGGTTGATTAATGGCAGGTCTTTATCCTGGAGTAGCTTGTTATAGTCCTGATAGCTAATGCCTTTGACAAACGGATTCGGGTCATAGCTGGGGTTTGAGACCATCGCCAGTACAGAACCGTCGTGTGGATCTTCAACCAAAACGGCGGCACGCTGGCCAGCCAACAAGCTCTCAATATATTGCTGTAAATGTAAATCCAGCGTCAGATGGATATCTTTACCGGCAACGGGCGGCACATCTTTGATCAGGCGTACGATGCGTCCGTGGTTATCTACTTCCACCTCCTGATAACCGGTCTTTCCATGCAGTTCATTTTCGTAATAGCGCTCAATACCTTGCTTACCGATATTGTGATCGGCGGCGTAGTTCTCTGCCTGACCCTTTTGATCCAGTGCTTTCAGGTCGTTGTCATTGATTTTTGAAACATAGCCAAGGACATGTGCCAGCGCCGCGCCATAGGGATACTGGCGGTCTTCGTAGCTATTGATGTTTACGCCGCTAAAATGAAACTGATTTACCGAGAAACGGGCGATTTCCACATCGGTAAGTGCATTTTTTAGCACGACCGGACGATAGCGGCTGCTGGCTTTTAGCTCATGGCGAAACTGATCAATATCATCAGGAGTGAGGTCAACGATGGGCGTGAGCTGCTGGATCAACGCATTCATATCGCTGATTTTATAAGGCGTAACGGAAATATCGTACCAGGTGACGTTGCGCACCAGCGGGATGCCGTTGCGATCGTAAATCATGCCACGTGTGGGGGCGACGGGTAGCATTTTGATGTCGTTTGCATTCGACCGGGTGGTGTAATACTGGTGCTGACAGATTTGTAAGTTATACAGATTGTAAATCAGGATGCCAAAACAGATGACCACCAGGCCAAAGGCCACCAACACACGCCGCTGAAAGAGTTTTTCTTCCGCCTCAAAATCTCTGAATGTCATTGACCCGTACCCGATTAATTCGCCGCCTAATGATACGGAGGCTTAAACGGGATGACAGGCAAAAAATGTTCCATATCTCTAGGGAAATGTGTCATTCCTTGTGGGCTGTTACAAATTACAGTGAACGTCGCCGCTTCTCGTAGGCCTGATTGCGCTGCCATGAGAACGGGTCAGGGAAAATAAAAAAGCCCGCGACATAGCGCGGGCTTTCACATTACTTGAGGTAATTACATACGTTCTACGGTTTCGATACCCAGTGTATCCAGACCCAGCTTCAGGGTTTTCGCCGTCAGCTGTGCTAGTTTCAGCCGGCTGTTACGAATCTCTTCGTTTTCAGCGCTGAGGATAGGGCAGTGCTCGTAGAAGCCAGAGAACAGACCGGCAACGTCGTACAGGTAAGCACACATCACGTGCGGTGTACCTTCACGTGCAACAACGGTCAGCGTTTCTTCAAACTGCAGCAGACGCGCAGCCAGCTGAGCCTCGCGATCTTCGTTGATAATCACCTGCGCATTTGCCAGCGCGCTTTCGTCGATATCCGCTTTACGGAATACGGACAGTACGCGGGTGTAAGCATACTGCATGTACGGCGCGGTATTGCCTTCGAACGCCAGCATGTTGTCCCAGTCGAAGATGTAGTCGGTGGTACGGTTTTTGGACAGATCCGCGTATTTCACTGCACCGATACCGACCGCATTTGCCAGCTTTTCCAGCTCATCGGCAGGCATGTCCGGGTTCTTCTCCGCGACCAGACGACGTGCGCGCTCCAGCGCTTCATCCAGCAGATCGGCCAGTTTAACCGTGCCGCCCGCGCGGGTTTTGAACGGTTTACCGTCTTTGCCCAGCATCATACCGAACATGTGGTGTTCCAGCGGTACCGAATCCGGCACATAACCAGCTTTACGTACGATGGTCCAGGCCTGCATTAAGTGCTGATGCTGACGAGAGTCGATGTAATACAGTACGCGATCGGCATGCAGGGTTTCGTAACGATACTTGGCACAGGCGATGTCGGTTGTGGTGTAGAGATAGCCGCCATCTTTCTTCTGAATGATAACGCCCATCGGTTCGCCTTCCTTGTTTTTATACTCATCAAGGAATACGACGGTAGCGCCTTCGCTTTCAACAGCCAGGCCTTTGGCTTTGAGATCGGCCACGATGCCAGGCAGCATCGGGTTGTACAGGCTCTCGCCCATGACGTCGTCACGGGTCAGGGTAACGTTGAGGCGATCGTAGGTTAACTGGTTCTGCGACATGGTAATGTCGACCAGTTTACGCCACATCTCACGGAAGTATTCGTCGCCGCCTTGCAGCTTCACGACATAACTACGGGCGCGTTCAGCGAAGGCTTCATCTTCGTCGTAATGTTTTTTTGCGTCACGGTAGAAACCTTCCAGGTCAGCCAGCGCCATCTCTCCGGCATTTTCCTGCTGCTGTTTTTCAAGCCATGCGATGAGCATACCGAACTGAGTACCCCAGTCACCGACGTGGTTGGCGCGGATAACCTTGTGACCGAGGAATTCCAGCGTACGCACCGCCGCGTCACCGATGATGGTGGAACGCAGGTGACCAACGTGCATCTCTTTCGCTACGTTAGGCGCGGAGTAGTCAACCACGACGGTTTGTTTAGTCGGTTGGGTGACGCCCAGACGATCGGAAGCCAGCGCCTGCTGAACGTGCTGCGCCAGAAATGCTGGGTCGAGAAAAATGTTGATAAAGCCCGGGCCTGCAATTTCAACTTTGCTGGCAATCCCGTTGAGATCCAGATGAGTCAGCACCTGCTCAGCCAGTTGTCGCGGCGCCATACCCAGTTTTTTAGCGACAGCCATCATGCCGTTAGCTTGATAGTCGCCGAACTGTACTTTTGCTGACTGACGAACCTGTGGTTCGCAATCTGCAGGCGCGCCTGCAGCAATCATGGCCTGACTGACTTTTTCTGAGAGAAGAGCCTGAATATTCACCGGAATACCTTACATTTATGAAGCGGCCTAAAATTCACCGCACCAGTTTAAGAATTAAGGGCGGGAGTATACTGCAAATGCCCGTTGCCGTCAGCATTGTGTGTACCGCCAGTAGCCTGAAATATAAACCATGCAATGGCATAAATTTATCCATGATGTGTTCGGAGAAAACAGCGGTTGGATGGCGCAGCGCAACAGAGTAAATTAGCGACTTTGAACATGGATATGAGCTTTTAATATGGCGAACTGGCAAACCGTTGCAGAACTACAGGATATTTCTGCAGATTTACCGCATTTCACGCAGGCATTAACGGAACTTTCTACCCGTCTTGGGCTGGATATCACAGGCCTGGAAGCCGATCACATTTCCTTGCGTTGCCATCAAAATACCACTGCAGAACGCTGGCGTCGCGGGTTTGAACAGTGCGGTGAATTGTTGTCAGAAAACATCATTAACGGCAGACCTATTTGTCTTTTTAAACTGCATGAGCCGGTTTGTGTGCAACATTGGCAATTTTCCATCGTCGAACTGCCGTGGCCGGGCGAAAAACGTTACCCACATGAAGGCTGGGAACATATTGAAATTGTTCTGCCGGGTGAGGCACAAACGCTGAATGCGCGAGCGCTGGCGCTGCTTTCCGATCACGGTCTGAGTCAACCTGGTATATTTGTGAAAACCAGCTCGCCAAAAGGAGAACGTGAACGTTTACCGAATCCGACGCTGGCGGTTAGCGATGGTAGCGTGACGATAAAATTCCACCCGTGGTCGATTGAAACCATTGTGGCAAGCGAACGTCAGGAGTGAGCATGACTATACTGGAAATCTGCTGTTACAGCATGGAGTGCTCGCGCACGGCGCAGCAAAACGGCGCGGATCGTATTGAGCTTTGCTCGGCACCCAAAGAAGGGGGCTTAACGCCTTCACTGGGCGTCTTGCGTTCTGTTCGCCAGCACATTTCGATTCCCGTCAATCCCATTATTCGTCCACGTGGAGGCGACTTTTGTTACACCGAAGGTGAGTTCGCTGCAATGCTGGATGATATAGCGATGGTCAGAGAACTGGGGTTCTCAGGGCTGGTGACCGGCATTTTAGATGCGGATGGCGATGTCGATATGCCGCGCATGGAGAAAATAATGATCGCCGCCGGTTCACTGCAAGTCACTTTTCATCGTGCCTTTGATATGTGTGCTAACCCACTCAATACGCTTAAAAAATTAGCTGATTTGGGCATCGCCAGAGTACTCACCTCCGGGCAAAAATCAGATGCGGCGCAAGGTTTAACAAAAATAATGGAACTTATTACGCAGCCTGGTGCTCCAATCATTATGGCCGGAGCGGGGGTTCGCGCCTCGAATTTGTCCCTGTTCCTTGATGCTGGGGTGCAGGAAGTCCACAGTTCTGCCGGAGTATGGCTGGCTTCACCAATGCGTTATCGCAATTCGGGGTTGTCGATGTCTTCGGATGCGCAGGCGGATGAGTATTCTCGCTATGCGGTAAACGGGGCGGCGGTTGCTGAAATGAAAGCAATCATTGCACACCATCAGGCCAGCTGATTTTACCGTTGCATCATGTCGCCCAATATGATGCTTGCTCGTACCAGGCCCCTGCAATTTCAACAGGGGCCTTTTTTTCTCCTTCTCCTGCATATTTCGGTCTGCAACTGTGTTGGCTTTCCTCGCTCACCCCGGTCACGTAGTTATCTACGCTCCCAGGGATTTGCTGCGTCGCCGCCTTGTTGCAAACCGAACTATTTTGGAGAAATGGTGCTATACGTAATAGTCATTTGGCAAAAATGACTACGGTTTACGCGCAATCAATACCGCACGCAGTGGGGCGGGGTAGCCTTCCACCGTCTTACTGTGGTCGTTCGGGTCAAGGAAGTCGGCCAGCGATTCGGTAATCATCCATTCGGTGCGGCGCTGTTCTTCGGTAGTGGTCACACATACGTCGGCAATGCGCACATCAACAAACCCGCATTTTTCCAGCCAGTTTTTTAGCGCCAGTGCAGACGGGATAAAGTAAACGTTACGCATCTGGGCGTAGCGATCGCCCGGCACCAGCACGGTATTTTCATCGCCTTCGACGACCAGCGTTTCCAGTACCAGTTCGCCATCTTTAACCAACTGATCCTTTAACTGCCACAGGTGTTCCAGCGGCGAGCGGCGGTGATAAAGCACGCCCATGGAGAATACGGTATCAAAGGCGTTGAGCGCCGGAAGCTGTTCAATACCCAGCGGCAGCAGATGCGCGCGCTGGTCATTGCCCAGCAGTTTACGCACCGCCTCAAACTGGCACAGGAACAGTTGGGTCGGATCGATACCGACCGCCAGATGTGCGCCCGCGCCAATCATGCGCCACATGTGATAGCCACTGCCGCAACCGACATCAAGAATGGTACGTCCGGTGAGATCAGACAAGTGCGGCAGGACACGATCCCACTTCCAGTCGGAACGCCATTCGGTATCGATATTGATGCCGTACAGCGAGTAAGGTCCTTTACGCCATGGCATCAGGTTACGCATCAGGGTGTCGATACGTTTAAGCTGACCTTCGCTTAGCGGCTCTTTGCTTTCTGCGGTAACGCTGTGCAGTAAGTCCAGACGATGCGGCGTTAGCTCGGGCAGAAACTCGACGGCGTTTGACCATTGTTTAAAAAGACCGTGCTGATCGCGCTGCCAGGCAGCGATTTGCGCCGGAAGTGTTTCCAGCCAATGGGACAGATGATTTTTGGCAATCAACTGATAAAAGTTACCAAAATCGATCATGCGCTAACCTCAGCCTTCAACGCCACCAGAGAGCCAAAGTTGAAGCACTGGAACCACAACTCACTGTGCTCAAAGCCGGCCTGATGCAGTCGCGCTTTGTGCGTTTCGACCGAGTCGGTCAGCATCACGTTTTCCAGCATGCTGCGCTTCTGGCTGATTTCCAGTTCGCTATAGCCATTGGCTCGTTTGAAGTCGTGGTGCATGTTGAACAGCAACTCGCCTACGTTCGCGTCTTCGAAGCTGAATTTTTCAGATAGCACCAGCGCGCCACCGGGATTCAGCCCCTGATAAATCTTATCCAACAACGCCTGGCGCTCAGGTGGCTCAAGGAATTGCAGGGTAAAATTCAGCACCACCATCGAAGCATTTTCGATAGTAATGTTGCGAATATCGCCTTCGACAACCTCAACCGGAGTCGGTGCTTTATAAGCGTCGATGTGACGACGGCAGCGCTCAACCATCGCCGGGGAGTTATCGACAGCAATAATTTTGCAATTCTCGTGATGAATATTGCGACGCACCGAGAGCGTCGCCGCGCCCAGAGAACAGCCCAGATCGTAGACCTGCGTGTTGGGTTGTACGAAACGTTCGGCCAGCATGCCAATCATAGAAATAATATTGGAATAGCCAGGAACGGAACGCTGGATCATATCCGGGAAGACTTCAGCTACCCGTTCATCAAAGGTCCAGTCACCCAGACTGGCGATAGGCGCAGAAAAAAGCGTGTCGCGGTGAGACATAACGTAAAAATCCGGGAAAAATAAAGTGGCGTATTGTGCGCTAATGCAGGGAGAAAACCAACTCCCAGGGCATATACCAAAGATTCGCCAGCACCATTAGCAACAGCGAACACCAGGTTGCGCTCATGCCTGAACGGCGCCAGCGGAAAAGCCGGTGGTGGAATCCGTAATAATGCATCAGTCGTCCGGCAATCAACATCAGCCCGCAAAGATGCACCATCCACGTCTCTGCGCCGTTCATTTCCATAAATAACAGCAGCACTAACGCGACGGGAATATATTCCACCGCGTTACCGTGAATGCGGATAGCGCTTTGCAGTTCGCTAAAACCTCCATCGCCATAGGCAACGCGATATTGCATGCGCAGGCGAACAACGTCAAAGGAGAACTTTATTAACAATAACGCACCCAATACGGCATAAAGCGCGCTTACCATACAAACTCCCTTTTAAAATGGCTGCTGGCATTGACTATGATAGGTGGCATTTTCAGAAAAGAGAAGATTGCTGTGGAATAGACGGCGCTGATCCGATCTCTGGCAGAGCATTGCGTAAATCTGCCCATAGCGTATCAACAAGCTGCGGGGCCTGCGCGATGTCCGGCGTATGCAAAAACAGATACGGCGTCGTGGTGTGATGCCATAGCGACAGCTTGGTCAGCCAGACGGCAAAAAGCGCGCTGTTTTGTGCCATATCATCGCTACCGATAAAGCGTACCATCGGATGGTTTGCCGTCACCACCGCATGCACCGGAACCTTCGGTTTCTTACGCTGGGCGTCACGTATCGCTTCGGTATGTGGGATTGCGGCATGTACCGGGCGGCTGTCCAGAATCACCCGGTTTACTCCACGCTCGTGTAACCCGCGATTAAATAGCTGTTCGGCTTCGCCTTTGGCAAAGAAGTCTGGATGGCGAACTTCCACACCGTAGGTAAAACATTTGGGGAGCGCATCGAGAAACTGCCACAGGGCAGGCAGGTCGCGTGGGCTAAAAGTCGCGGGTAATTGCAGCCAGTATTGTCCAATGCGCGATTCCAGCGGCGACATGCGCGTAAAAAATTCTTGTACCAGGTCATCACAATTGCGCAGCGCAGCCTTATGCGAAATGGTCGCCGGAAACTTAAAACAAAATCGAAACGTATCGGTGGTCTGTGCCTGCCAGCGGGCAACAATATCGGCTTTAGGCAGCGCATACAGCGTGGTATTGCCCTCCACGCAGTTAAAGTGGCGGGCATACTCTTCAAGGCTTGTGATCCCCAGACGCACCCATTTTGGATGCGACCACTGGGGTAAACCGATATAGATCATAGCGCTTGCAAAATCTCCTCCACGCTGCGAACGCGCGCAATGCGGGGGAAAATGTGAGTCATGCTGCACAGGTGTTGCTCAGCACTGGCGGCACTACAGGCATCCTCTGCAATGATAAGACTGAAACCCAGCTCCCACGCATTTCGCGCCGTCGACTCAACGCCAATGTTCGTAGAGATGCCGCACAGGACGATGGTATCGATACCCCGGCGACGCAGCTGTAATTCCAGATCGGTGCCGTAGAATGCGCCCCACTGGCGTTTGGTTACTTCGAGGTCGCTGGTGCATTTACCCAGAGCAGCCGGGTAATCCCACCAGTTTTCGGGCAACGCTTTTGCTGGAGTCTGAGCATCTACTGGTTGTTTTAGCGCTTCGGCGTAATCGTCAGACCACCCGACGCGCACCATTACCACCGGGGAACCGTGGGTACGGAATTTTTCCGCCAACTGCGCGGCGCGGGCAACCACAGCGTGTGCCGTATGAGGTCCGCCAGCGAAAGGCAGGATCCCTTCCTGTAAGTCAATCACGACAAGGGCAGTTGTTTTTGCGTTCAGTTCCAGCATGTTCACTCCAGTAAAAAATAGAATTCCGTTACACCTTAAGCGCGAATCAGTGTGAAAGGGGCGACAATTTTTGTTATTTTTTGTGAGATTACGCAATGCCCGTCCAGGAAACAGGCGTACAGTCAGTACCGGACTTATCGTGCGGCAGAATTTCCAGTATAATAGCCGCCTTTTTTCATTCAGTTGTGACATTCAGCTAAAGCTGCGACTTCGTCATCTGCGAGACAGGTGACAATCCGCCTGCGGCAAAGTTAAGGGATATCTCATGCGTACAGAATATTGCGGACAGCTACGTCTGTCCCACGAGGGGCAGCAGGTGACTCTGTGTGGTTGGGTCAACCGTCGTCGTGATCTTGGTAGCCTGATCTTTATCGATATGCGCGACCGCGAAGGTATCGTGCAGGTATTTTTCGATCCGGACCGTGCGGACGCGTTAAAGCTGGCCTCCGAACTGCGTAATGAGTTCTGCATCCAGGTTACGGGCACCGTGCGTGCGCGTGACGCGAAAAACGTCAACGCCGAGATGGCGACGGGCGAAATTGAAGTGCTGGCCTCCGATCTGACCATCATCAACCGTTCAGACTCGCTGCCGTTGGACTCTAACCACGTCAACACCGAAGAAGCGCGACTGAAGTATCGCTATTTAGATCTGCGTCGCCCTGAAATGGCGCAGCGCCTGAAAACGCGTGCCAAAATTACCAGTCTGGTGCGTCGTTTTATGGACGACCACGGCTTCCTCGACATCGAAACACCGATGCTGACCAAAGCGACGCCGGAAGGCGCGCGCGATTACCTGGTACCTTCTCGCGTACATAAAGGTAAATTCTACGCGCTGCCGCAATCACCTCAGTTGTTTAAACAGCTGCTGATGATGTCTGGCTTTGACCGCTACTATCAGATCGTAAAATGCTTCCGTGATGAAGATTTACGTGCTGACCGTCAGCCTGAATTTACCCAGATCGACGTTGAGACTTCCTTCATGACCGCACCGCAGGTGCGTGAAGTGATGGAAGCGCTGGTGCGTAATCTGTGGCTGGAAGTTAAAGGGGTGGATCTGGGTGATTTCCCGATCATGACCTTTGCCGAAGCTGAGCGTCGTTACGGTTCCGATAAACCAGACCTGCGTAACCCGATGGAGCTGGTTGACGTTGCCGATCTGGTGAAAGACGTTGAGTTCGCAGTGTTCTCTGGTCCGGCAAACGATGCGAAAGGCCGCGTAGCTGCTCTGCGTGTACCGGGCGGTGCCGCACTGAGCCGTAAGCAAATTGACGATTACGGTAACTTTATTAAGATTTACGGCGCGAAAGGTCTGGCTTACATCAAAGTCACCGAGCGTGCGAAAGGTCTGGAAGGTATCACCAGCCCGGTTGCTAAGTTCCTGAACGCAGAAATCGTGGAAGCGATTCTGGCGCGTACCGGTGCGCAAGACGGCGACATGATTTTCTTCGGTGCCGACAACAAGAAAGTGGTTGCCGACGCGATGGGCGCGCTGCGTCTGAAACTGGGTAAAGACCTGAATATTACCGACGAAGCCAAATGGGCTCCGCTGTGGGTTATCGACTTCCCAATGTTTGAAGACGATGGTGAAGGCGGACTGACCGCAATGCACCACCCGTTCACCGCGCCGAAAGATATGACGGCTGCTGAGCTGAAAGCTGCGCCGGAAGACGCGGTTGCTAACGCATACGATATGGTAATCAACGGCTACGAAGTGGGCGGCGGTTCCGTGCGTATTCACAACGGCGACATGCAGCAGACCGTATTCGGTATTCTGGGCATTAACGAGCAAGAGCAGCGTGAGAAATTCGGCTTCCTGCTGGATGCGCTAAAATATGGTACACCACCGCATGCGGGCCTGGCGTTTGGTCTGGACCGTCTGACTATGCTGCTGACCGGTACTGACAATATTCGTGACGTTATTGCTTTCCCGAAAACCACTGCTGCAGCGTGTCTGATGACTGAAGCGCCGAGCTTTGCCAACGAAGCTGCGCTGGCGGAACTGAGCATTCAGGTTGTTAAGAAGGCCGAGAATAACTGATATGAGATACAAACAGCCTGTCTCGGTGTTAGTCGTGATTTATGCAAAGGACACCGGGAGAGTGCTGATGTTACAGCGACGCGACGATCCTGATTTCTGGCAGTCGGTCACCGGCAGCCTTGAAGAGGGTGAAACCGCGTCGCAAGCCGCTATGCGCGAAGTAAAGGAAGAGGTCGCCATTGATGTTGCATCTGAGCAACTGACCTTAATTGACTGTCAGCGCACGGTGGAGTTTGAGATTTTTAGCCATTTACGTCATCGCTATGCACCGGGAATTGAACGAAATACTGAATCCTGGTTTTGCCTGGCACTTCCCTCAGAACGAGAGATCGTGTTCACCGAACATCTGACCTATCGTTGGGTTAATGCGGTTGAAGCCGCCCAATTAACCAAGTCGTGGAGTAACCGGCAGGCGATTGAAGAGTTTGTAATTAACGTCGCCTGAAAAGGCGCGCTTTTTGGAGATATTATTTATGGCAGGTCATAGTAAATGGGCCAACACCAGACACCGTAAAGCAGCGCAGGATGCTAAACGCGGTAAAATTTTCACCAAAATAATTCGTGAGCTGGTGACGGCGGCAAAACTCGGCGGCGGCGATCCGGACGCTAACCCGCGTCTTCGTGCAGCGGTTGATAAAGCGCTGGCCAACAACATGACCCGTGACACCCTGAACCGTGCAATCGCGCGCGGTGTGGGTGGTGATGAAGATTCCAACATGGAAACCATCATCTATGAAGGTTATGGTCCTGGCGGTACAGCCGTTATGATTGAATGTCTGTCTGACAACCGTAACCGTACTGTTGCGGAAGTGCGTCACGCGTTCACGAAAACGGGCGGCAACCTCGGTACCGACGGTTCCGTGGCTTACCTGTTCAGCAAAAAAGGCGTGATCTCCTTTGAACAAGGCGACGAAGACGCCATCATGGAAGCGGCGCTGGAAGCAGGTGCTGAAGACGTGGTGACCTTCGACGACGGCGCAATTGACGTTTACACCGCGTGGGAAGAGATGGGTAAAGTGCGTGACGCGCTGGAAGCGGCGGGCCTGAAAGCGGACGCGGCTGAAGTGTCTATGATTCCATCCACCAAAGCAGATATGGATGCAGAAACAGCGCCGAAGTTGTTGCGTCTGATCGATATGCTGGAAGACTGCGACGACGTGCAGGAAGTTTACCATAACGGCGAGATCTCTGATGAGGTTGCAGCTACCTTAGAATGAGGTGGCTGTACCGCAACCTGACAGGAGGTGCGTGATGTCTATCATTCTCGGCATTGACCCGGGGTCGCGCATCACCGGTTATGGCGTTATTCGTCAGGTCGGAAGACAGCTGACCTACCTCGGCAGCGGTTGTATCCGCACCAAAGTCGACGATCTCCCGTCACGCCTGAAGTTAATTTACGCGGGCGTGACGGAAATCATCACCCAGTTCCAGCCGGACTATTTTGCCATTGAGCAGGTCTTTATGGCGAAGAACGCTGACTCGGCGCTAAAGCTTGGACAGGCACGTGGCGTGGCAATCGTTGCGGCGACCAATCAGGATCTACCGGTCTTTGAATACGCGGCCCGGCAGGTAAAACAGACCGTGGTGGGGATCGGTAGTGCGGAAAAAAGCCAGGTCCAGCATATGGTGCGCACGCTGCTAAAACTCCCGGCGAATCCGCAAGCGGATGCCGCGGATGCGCTGGCGATTGCTATTACCCACTGCCATGTCAGTCAGAATGCCATGCAAATGAGCGAGTCGAGGCTGAATTTGGCGCGAGGGCGATTACGTTAGTGACAAATGAGGCTGGATATCTATCCAGCCTTTTTTTATGATAGCGCATTACCTTTTAGCCCTTAACGCAGGAGCGTCACGTGATAGGCAGACTCAGAGGCATCATTATTGAAAAACAACCCCCGCTGGTCCTTCTGGAAACGGGTGGTGTAGGCTATGAAGTGCATATGCCGATGACCTGTTTCTACGAGTTGCCGGAAGCCGGGCAGGAAGCGATTATCTTCACCCATTTTGTTGTGCGTGAAGACGCTCAACTGCTGTATGGCTTTAACAACAAGCAAGAGCGCACGCTGTTTAAAGAGTTAATCAAAACCAATGGCGTGGGGCCGAAGCTGGCGCTGGCGATCCTCTCCGGAATGTCTGCGCAGCAGTTTGTTAATGCCGTTGAGCGCGAAGAGCTTGGCGCGTTAGTGAAATTACCGGGCATTGGTAAGAAAACCGCAGAGCGTTTGATTGTTGAAATGAAAGACCGCTTTAAAGGTCTGCATGGTGACCTCTTTACCCCGGCGGCGGATCTGGTTCTGACCTCTCCGGCCAGTCCGACATCGGACGACGCCGAGCAGGAAGCGGTTGCTGCGCTGGTGGCGTTGGGCTATAAACCACAAGAAGCCAGCCGCATGGTGAGCAAAATTGCCCGCCCTGATGCCAGCAGTGAAACCCTGATTCGTGAAGCGCTTCGCGCGGCATTGTGAGGTAAAGGATGATTGAAGCAGATCGCCTGATTTCGGCTGTCAGCACGACCCCTGAAGACCTGGTGGATCGTGCGATCCGCCCTAAATTGCTGGAAGAGTATATTGGCCAGCCTCAGGTCCGTTCGCAAATGGAGATTTTTATCCAGGCGGCGAAGCTGCGTGGTGACGCTCTCGATCACCTGCTGATTTTCGGTCCTCCAGGTCTTGGTAAAACCACGCTTGCCAATATTGTCGCCAATGAAATGGGCGTTAATCTGCGTACCACGTCCGGTCCGGTACTGGAAAAAGCGGGTGACCTGGCGGCAATGCTTACCAACCTTGAACCCCACGATGTGCTGTTTATCGATGAAATCCATCGTCTTTCACCGGTGGTGGAAGAGGTGCTGTATCCGGCGATGGAAGATTATCAGCTGGATATCATGATTGGTGAAGGGCCGGCTGCACGTTCGAT
Organism: Citrobacter sp. Cf136; assembly: GCF_030333815.1. Classification (NCBI taxonomy): domain Bacteria; kingdom Pseudomonadati; phylum Pseudomonadota; class Gammaproteobacteria; order Enterobacterales; family Enterobacteriaceae; genus Citrobacter; species Citrobacter sp. Cf136. The sequence continues at coordinate 599,040 of NZ_JAOWFE010000032.1, forward strand.
CAAGATCGATCTGCCACCGTTTACGCTAATCGGGGCGACGACGCGCGCCGGGTCGTTAACGTCTCCGTTGCGTGACCGTTTTGGTATTGTGCAGCGCCTGGAATTCTATCAGGTGGCTGATCTGCAGCACATTGTAGGACGCAGTGCGCGTTTTATGGGCCTGGAAATGAGCGATGAAGGCGCGCTGGAAGTGGCACGCCGCGCTCGCGGTACGCCGCGTATCGCCAACCGCTTATTACGCCGGGTACGTGATTTCGCCGAAGTGAAGCATGACGGCACGATTTCAGCAGATATCGCCGCTCAGGCGCTGGATATGCTCAATGTGGATGCGGAAGGGTTTGATTATATGGACCGTAAGTTGCTGCTGGCGGTTATCGACAAATTCTTTGGCGGACCGGTCGGACTGGATAACCTGGCAGCGGCGATCGGGGAAGAGCGTGAAACCATTGAGGACGTGCTTGAGCCATATCTGATTCAGCAAGGTTTTCTGCAGCGTACGCCGCGTGGACGTATGGCAACTGTGCGCGCCTGGAACCATTTTGGCATTACGCCGCCACAGATGCCTTAATGCATGATGTCGCTACGCTTATAAGGCCTGGGCGATTTTGTAGGCCCGGTAAGCGCAGCGCCACCGGGCAACGCATGCTTAGCTCGCTTGCTTTTTCATCATGCTGAAAATAAACAGCAGCGCGGCACACAGCACCACGGAGGGACCTGCCGGGGTGTCATAGAAGGCCGAGAAGGTCAGCCCACCTGTAACCGCTATCATTCCCACACCAACGGCAACTCCTGCCATCTGCTCCGGCGTACGGGCAAAGCGACGGGCGGTTGCCGCAGGGATAATAAGCAGCGAGGTGATAATCAACGCCCCGACAAACTTCATCGCCACGCCAATCGTTAACGCCGTAACCAGCATCAGCAGCAGCTTCACGCGTTGCAGCTTCACGCCATCGACAAATGCCAGATCCGGACTGATGGTCATCGATAGCAGGTTACGCCACTGCCAGAACAGAATCGCCAGAACAATAACCACGCCGATGGCGATGGAGATAAGATCTTCAGGCGTCACGGCGAGCAAATCACCAAACAGGTAAGCCATCAGATCCACACGGATGTTGGACATCAGGCTGACGACAACCAGCCCCAGCGACAATGCACTATGCGCCATAATGCCCAGTAAGGTATCGATCGCAAGGTGAGGGCGCTTTTCAAGCCATACCAGACCGCCAGCCAGCAACAAAGTGACGGCGATAACCGCATAGAAAGGGTTTACATCCAGCAGCAGGCCAAAGGCGACTCCCAGCAGCGAAGCGTGGGCCAGCGTATCACCGAAATAAGACATTCGACGCCAGACCACAAACGAGCCGAGTGGGCCAGCAGCACAGGCCAGCATGATCCCGGCTAACCAACCGGGTAATAACAATTCAATCATGAGTGACCATTTCCCCGGCGTAAGACGATACGACCCTGTAAATCGTGGCGGTGATTGTGATTATGACGGTAAATTCCGAGTTGTTCGGCGCCGCGTTGCCCGAACATTGAGATGAATTCCGGGTGCATGGAAACCACTTCCGGTGCACCGGAACAGCAAATATGATGGTTCAAGCACAGTACTTCATCGGTTTTGGCCATCACCAGATGCAGGTCATGGGAAACCATCAGTACGGCGCAATCCAGTTCACGTCGCAACTGGTCGATAAGGTCGTACAGTGCGACCTGCCCATTGACATCTACGCCCTGGGTCGGCTCATCGAGCACCAGTAGCTGAGGTTTATTCAATAAAGCACGGGCTAACAGGACGCGTTGCGTTTCCCCGCCAGAGAGCTTTTGCATCGGCGCATTCATCAGATGTCCGGCCTGAACGCGCTTCAGTGCCGGAAGGATATCCTCTTTTTTGGTGCCGGGACGTAAGCGCATAAACCGACTTACCGTCAGCGGAAGCGTAGTATCGAGGTACAGTTTTTGCGGTACATAGCCAATCCGCAATTGGCCATTACGCTTGATAACTCCCTCATCAGCCGCTACCAGTCCTAATACAACGCGCACCAGCGTAGACTTCCCGGCACCATTCGGGCCGAGAAGCGTTAAAATTTTACCGGGTCGAAGTTCAAGCGATACGTCAGACAGGACGCGGCGTTGACCATAAGAGACCGAGACATTTTCCAGTGAAACCAAAGTCGTCATATCAATTTTAGTCTTGCAGAAGTTATAGAATGTTATAATATCACATTTCTTACATTCATTACGATGATTGGTCGCATTATGTTACATAAAAATACGCTTCTTTTCGCAGCATTATCCGCTGCTCTTTGGGGTAGTGCAACACAGGCAGCAAATGCTGCTGTGGTGGCCTCGCTCAAGCCGCTGGGATTTATTGCTTCGGCCATTGCGGACGGGGTAACAGACACTGAGGTTTTGCTGCCAGACGGGGCTTCAGAACATGACTATTCACTGCGTCCATCAGACGTAAAACGCTTACAGGGCGCGGACTTAGTCGTTTGGATTGGACCTGAGATGGAAGCGTTTATGGAAAAGTCAGTCAAGAATATTCCTAACGCGAAACAGGTAACGATTGCGCAGCTCAATGACGTGAAACCGTTACTCATAAAAGGTGCTGACGACGACGATGACGATCATGGACACAATGATGCTGGCAGTGAAAAAAGTGACGAGCATCACCATCACGGCGATTACAACATGCATCTTTGGCTTTCTCCAGAGATAGCGCGGGCCTCAGCGGTTGCAATCCATGAAAAATTAGTGGAACTTATGCCGCAAAGTCGAGCCAAACTTGACGCCAACCTGAAGGATTTTGAGGCACAATTAGCCGCAACCGATAAGCAGGTAGGTAACGAGCTCGCACCGCTCAAGGGAAAAGGTTATTTCGTTTTTCATGACGCCTATGGCTACTACGAAAAACACTACGGACTAACACCGCTTGGTCACTTTACCGTGAACCCTGAGATTCAACCTGGTGCGCAGCGTTTACATGAAATAAGAACACAGTTGGTTGAGCAAAAAGCAACCTGCGTTTTTGCTGAGCCACAGTTCAGGCCAGCGGTCGTTGAAGCCGTCGCGAGAGGGACATCCGTTCGAATGGGAACGTTGGATCCGCTCGGTACGAATATCAAACTGGGTAAAACAAGCTATTCAGCGTTTTTGAACCAATTAGCCAACCAGTATGCGAGCTGCCTGAAAGGAGATTAATGAGGAAGTGAATACGTGCAACAGATAGCCCGCTCTGTCGCTCTGGCATTTAATAATCTGCCGCGACCCCATCGCGTTATGCTGGGGTCGCTTACCGTACTGACATTGGCCGTCGCCGTCTGGCGGCCTTATGTTTACCATCCCGATTCTGCACCCATCGTTAAAACTATCGAGCTGGAAAAAAGCGAGATTCGTTCACTGTTGCCTGAGGCAAGCGAACCTATTGATCAGGCTGCACAGGAAGACGAAGCCATTCCGCAGGATGAACTGGATGACAAAACGTCTGGTGAAGCTGGTGTGCATGAGTATGTCGTCTCCACTGGCGATACGCTGAGCAGTATTCTGAATCAGTACGGCATCGATATGGGCGATATCAGTCAACTCGCTGCTTCCGATAAAGAGCTGCGTAATCTGAAAATTGGTCAGCAGCTTTCATGGACCTTAAGCGCGGAAGGTGACCTGCAGCGTCTGACCTGGGAAGTATCCCGCCGTGAAACCCGTACTTACGATCGCACTGCGACGGGTTTCAAAATGAGCAGCGAAATGCAGCAGGGCGATTGGGTTAACAGTCGTATCAAAGGCACGGTGGGCGGAAGCTTCGTCGCCAGCGCCAAAGATGCCGGGCTGACCAGCTCTGAAATCAGCGCAGTGATTAAGGCCATGCAGTGGCAGATGGATTTCCGCAAACTGAAAAAAGGCGATGAGTTCTCGGTGCTGATGTCTCGCGAAATGCTGGACGGCAAGCGCGAGCAAAGCCAACTGCTGGGCGTGCGTTTACGTTCTGAAGGCAAAGACTATTATGCCATCCGTGCTGCAGACGGTAAGTTCTATGACCGTAATGGTACCGGGCTGGCGAAAGGCTTCATGCGTTTCCCGACGGCGAAACAGTTCCGTATTTCCTCGAACTTTAACCCGCGTCGCCTGAATCCGGTGACTGGACGCGTAGCGCCGCACAAAGGTGTCGACTTTGCGATGCCGCAGGGGACGCCGGTACTGTCGGTGGGCGATGGTGAAGTGGTTGTAGCGAAGCGTAGCGGCGCTGCCGGATACTATGTTGCGGTTCGTCATGGTCGCACCTACACCACGCGTTATATGCACCTGCGTAAGCTGTTGGTGAAACCAGGTCAAAAAGTTAAACGTGGCGATCGTATCGCGCTGTCAGGTAACACCGGGCGTTCAACGGGGCCGCATCTGCACTATGAAGTATGGGTTAACCAGCAGGCCGTGAACCCTTTGACGGCGAAACTGCCGCGTACAGAGGGTCTGACCGGCTCGGATCGCACCGATTACCTGGCGCAGGTGAAAGAGGTTATGCCTCAGCTACGTTTTGATTAATTAGTACACTGACAAAGCCGGTACGCTATGCGTGCCGGCTTTTTTATTTTGTACGGCGCACGGTGCGCCGCTACACTATCAGCAGATTTACTTTTCGCGGCACCAGACACTGGAAGAGCATGGAAACGAAAAAAAAGAATATTGAGTATATCCCTGAGTTTCACAAATCATTTCGCCATCCGCGCTACTGGGGCGCCTGGCTGGGGGTGGCGGCGATAGCTGGTATTGCGTTAACGCCGGCAGCATTTCGTGATCCTATTCTGGCAAAACTCGGACGGCTTGCCGGAAGACTGGGAAAAAGCTCCCGTCGCAGAGCATTGATCAATTTATCCCTCTGCTTTCCTGAACGTAGCGAAGCTGAGCGTGAAGCCATTGTTGATGATATGTATGCAACTGCGCCTCAGGCGATGGTCATGATGGCTGAATTAGCAATACGTGGCCCGGAGAAAATTCAGAGTCGGGTTGACTGGCAGGGCCTGGAAATCATCGAAGAGATGCGGCGCAACGATGAAAAAGTTATTTTTCTCGTTCCACATGGCTGGGGGGTAGATATCCCGGCGATGCTGATGGCGTCCCAGGGACAGAAAATGGCTGCGATGTTCCACAATCAGGGGAACCCGGTATTCGATTACGTCTGGAACACGGTACGCCGTCGCTTTGGTGGTCGTTTGCATGCGCGTAATGATGGCATCAAACCGTTTATTCAGTCTGTCCGTCAGGGATATTGGGGATACTATCTGCCGGATCAGGACCATGGACCTGAACACAGCGAGTTTGTTGATTTTTTTGCTACCTATAAAGCAACGTTACCGGCGATTGGACGTCTGATGAAAGTCTGCCACGCGCGCGTGGTACCGCTGTTCCCCGTATACGATGGGAGAACGCACCGCCTGACGATCCATGTTCGTCCACCGATGGATGACATCCTGACGGAGGATGACCACACCATTGCCAGACGGATGAACGAAGAGGTGGAGATTTTTGTCACGCCTCATGTCGAACAATACACCTGGATTCTGAAACTGCTTAAGACGCGTAAACCCGGCGAGATTGAGCCCTATAAGCGCAAAGATCTCTATCCGAAGAAATAAAAAAAAGCCTCTCAAACGAGAGGCTTTTTTACATTTAAGCGACTTATTCTACGGTCAGAATACGCGTGGTGTTGGTTGAGCCAATGGTGCTCATCACATCGCCCTGGGTCACGATCACCAGGTCACCAGAAACCAGGTAGCCTTTATCGCGCAGCAGGTTCACCGCTTCATTGGCGGCAACGACGCCGTCAGTTTCGCTGTCGAAGTGAACCGGGGTGACACCGCGGTACAGGGAGGTCAGATTCAGCGTACGCTCATGACGAGACATCGCGAAAATCGGCAGGCCGGAACTGATACGAGAAGTCATCAGCGCAGTGCGACCGGACTCCGTCATTGCGATGATAGCGGTGACCCCTTTCAGGTGGTTAGCAGCGTACATCGCTGACATCGCAATCGCTTCTTCAACGTTATCAAACTGCACGTCAAGGCGGTGTTTAGAGACGTTGATGCTCGGGATCTTTTCAGCGCCGAGACAGACGCGCGCCATTGCCGCGACGGTTTCCGCCGGGTACTGACCTGCTGCTGTTTCTGCAGAGAGCATCACGGCATCGGTGCCGTCGAGGACGGCGTTAGCCACATCCATCACTTCCGCACGAGTCGGCATTGGGTTGGTAATCATCGACTCCATCATCTGCGTAGCGGTGATGACCGCACGGTTCAGCTGGCGCGCGCGACGAATCAACGCTTTCTGAATACCTACCAGCTCAGGGTCACCGATTTCAACACCCAGGTCACCACGGGCTACCATCACTACGTCAGAAGCCAGGATGATGTCATCCATCGCATTCTGGTCGCAGACGGCTTCTGCACGTTCTACTTTGGCGACAATTTTCGCATCGCAACCGGCATCGCGCGCCAGACGGCGGGCATAATTCAGATCTTCGCCGCAGCGCGGGAAGGAGACAGCCAGATAGTCAACGCTGATTTGTGCTGCGGTAATGATGTCGGCTTTGTCTTTTTCGGTCAGGGCTTCAGCAGAGAGACCGCCGCCCAGTTTGTTTATGCCTTTGTTATTGGATAGCGGGCCACCGACGGTGACTTCGGTGAAGACTTTCATGCCCTGAACTTCCAGCACCTTAAGCTGTACGCGACCATCGTCGAGCAGCAGGATATCGCCAGGCACGACGTCAGCAGGCAGCCCTTTATAATCAATACCGACTTTTTCTTTGTCGCCTTCGCCTTTGCCGAGGTTGGCGTCTAACAGGAACTTGTCGCCAACGTTAAGGAATACTTTACCTTCTTTAAAGGTGGATACGCGGATTTTAGGTCCCTGCAGGTCACCCAAAATAGCTACATGACGTCCCAGTTTTGCGGCAATTTCACGGACTTTATCCGCCCGCAGTTTGTGATCTTCTGGAGAGCCGTGGGAAAAGTTCATACGTACGACGTTCGCACCCGCGGCGATAATCTTCTCAAGGTTGTTATCGCGGTCAGTTGCCGGGCCTAACGTGGTAACGATTTTGGTTCTGCGAAGCCTTCTGGACATGTAATACTCCGTTGACTGAAACAACTTGGTGTTGCGTGAACATTGATCCGGCCGTTCTCAAACATTAACGGTAAATGAACAACCCGGATGATAAAAGGGTAGAACATTGTTATTGCTTTTAGCGGTCATCACTCTTGATGAGTAATTCTTTATCAAAACGCGATTCCTTGAGCGCTTCCTTGACACGCTTCAAGTTATCTCTAAATTTTGCCCCTCGGCGCAAAGTAAATCCTGTAGCCAGCACATCTATCACGGTCAGTTGAGCAAGTCGAGAGACCATGGGCATATAAATGTCAGTATCTTCCGGTACATCGAGGGTAATTGCCAGCGTGGCTTCCCGCGCCAGTGGCGTACCGGGAGAGGTGAGGGCGATAACCATGGCATCGTTTTCCCGCGCTAACTGCGCCAGTTCAACCAGACTTTTGGTTCTTCCGGTATGAGAAATAAGCACAATGACGTCGTCGTCGCTACAATTCATACAACTCATGCGTTGCAGAACAATATCGTCGGAATAAATTACCGGCACGTTAAAGCGGAAAAATTTATTCATCGCGTCATGCGCTACCGCGGCGGAAGAACCTAAACCAAAGAAGGCAATTTTCTTCGCCTGGGTTAATAAATCTACCGCCCGGTTTACCGCCGCGTTATCCAGCGACTGGCGAACGTGGTCGAGGCTTGCCATCGCTGACTCGAAGATTTTCCCCGTGTAAGATTCTACGCTGTCATCCTCATCCACATTGCGATTAACATAAGGGGTGCCATTTGCCAGACTTTGCGCCAGATGCAGTTTAAAATCAGGAAAGCCGCGGGTGTCCATGCTGCGACAAAAACGGTTCACCGTTGGCTCGCTGACATTCGCTTCTACAGCAAGTGCGGCGATGCTTGAATGGATTGCCCGCTCGGGAGAGGCAAGAATAATGTCGGCGACTTTACGCTCTGACTTGCTCAAATGTTCCAGTTTTAACTGGATTTTTTCCAGCATATTCATGATGTAGGTAGACTCATGGGTCATGGGCAAAAACGATTTCAGCGATACGGGGAAACCGATACACAATTTAGTGTATAGATATTACCCCTGCTAATGCAGCAACGGGGCAAAATGGACAGAATAGTTGTTGTTTTTTTTCATTACATGATCGGAGTCGGATTTTCATACTTCGTCATGGGTACGGAAAATACGACTTTTTTATCCATTTTGATGGGTTATACGCCAATAAAGCGGCTGTTCGCGGTAACAGCACGGCTGGATAAGCGTTTACGGTTTCCGGATTCACGTAAAAGCAGTACAGTGCACTGTAATAAAATTACAACCAGTGTCTGGCAAAAGCACCAGGCACTTAATTGAGGAGAATGACATGGCGGTAACGCAAACAGCCCAGGCATGTGACCTGGTCATTTTCGGTGCGAAGGGCGACCTGGCGCGACGGAAATTGCTGCCTTCCCTGTATCAACTGGAAAAGGCCGGCCAGATTAACCCGGAAACCCGTATCATTGGGGTTGGGCGTGCCGACTGGGACAAAGCAGCTTATACCAAGGTTGTGCGCGAAGCGCTCGAAACCTTCATGAAAGAAAAAATCGATGAAGGTTTATGGGAGACCCTCAGCGGTCGTCTGGAGTTTTGTAATCTGGACGTCAATGATACCGCCGCATTTAGCCGTCTGGGTGAAATGCTGGATCAGAAATCACGTACCACTATTAACTATTTCGCGATGCCACCAAGCACTTTTGGCGCAATCTGCAAAGGCTTGGGTGAAGCAAAGCTGAATGCTAAGCCTGCCCGCGTGGTGATGGAAAAACCGTTAGGAACGTCACTGGCAACATCGCGCGAAATCAACGATCAGGTCGGCGAGTATTTCGAAGAGTGCCAGGTTTACCGCATCGACCACTATCTCGGCAAAGAGACGGTACTGAACCTGTTGGCACTGCGTTTTGCCAACTCCCTGTTTGTGAACAACTGGGATAACCGCACTATCGATCACGTAGAAATTACCGTGGCGGAAGAAGTGGGCATTGAAGGGCGTTGGGGCTACTTCGACCAGGCCGGTCAGATGCGCGACATGATCCAGAACCACCTGCTGCAAATCCTATGCATGATCGCGATGTCTCCACCGTCCGATCTGAGCGCTGACAGCATCCGTGATGAAAAAGTGAAGGTACTGAAATCACTGCGTCGCATCGATCGTTCGAACGTGCGAGAAAAAACGGTTCGCGGTCAGTACACCGCCGGTTTTGCCCAGGGCAAAAAAGTTCCGGGATACCTGGAAGAAGAAGGTGCCAACAAGAGCAGCAACACGGAAACGTTTGTGGCAATCCGTGTGGATATCGATAACTGGCGCTGGGCGGGTGTTCCATTCTACCTGCGTACCGGTAAACGTTTACCGACCAAGTGCTCTGAAGTCGTGGTTTACTTCAAAACGCCTGAGCTGAACCTGTTCAGAGAATCCTGGCAGGACCTGCCACAGAACAAGCTGACCATCCGTTTGCAGCCTGATGAAGGTGTCGATATCCAGGTACTGAACAAAGTACCGGGTCTGGATCACAAGCATAACCTGCAAATTACCAAACTTGATCTGAGCTACTCCGAAACCTTCAACCAAACACATCTGGCCGACGCTTATGAGCGTCTGCTGCTTGAAACGATGCGCGGCATTCAGGCGCTGTTTGTGCGTCGAGATGAAGTTGAAGAAGCATGGAAGTGGGTCGACTCTATTACCGAAGCCTGGGCAATGGACAACGACGCGCCGAAGCCTTATCAGGCCGGTACTTGGGGACCGGTTGCCTCTGTGGCCATGATTACCCGTGATGGTCGTTCCTGGAACGAATTCGAGTAAAATATCATCTAGCCCATAGGTGTTATTTTACCGGTAACATGATCTAACACAGATTGTAGAATAATTTTTGCACTTTTAAGCCTCGCGTGGATTCACCCGCGGGGCTTTTTTTATTACACTGCCTGAAACGATTTTGCCCCTGAGCTACGGCTAACAAGCGATTCAGCTGTTTTTAACCCAACTGAAACACATTGTTTTTCCAACGCTCTGACAGATAAATTTTAGGAGCCTCTATGAATCCGAATTTGTTACGCGTAACAAAACGTATCGTCGAACGTTCTCGCGACACACGTTCCGCCTACCTTGCCCGTATTGAACAAGCGAAATCGACTACCGTTCATCGTTCACAACTGGCGTGCGGTAACCTGGCGCATGGTTTTGCTGCCTGCCAGCCGGATGACAAGGCTTCGCTGAAAAGCATGCTGCGTAACAATATCGCGATCATTACCTCCTATAACGACATGCTTTCCGCGCATCAGCCGTACGAACATTACCCGGACATCATTCGTAAAGCGCTGCATGAAGCCAATGCGGTAGGCCAGGTCGCTGGCGGTGTTCCTGCGATGTGCGACGGTGTGACCCAGGGACAGGATGGGATGGAGCTTTCGCTGCTGAGTCGCGAAGTGATTGCTATGTCGGCTGCTGTGGGCCTCTCACACAATATGTTCGACGGCGCGTTATTCCTTGGCGTGTGCGACAAAATTGTCCCGGGTCTGGTGATGGCGGCACTGTCATTTGGTCATCTGCCTTCGATCTTTATTCCCTCCGGCCCGATGGCGAGTGGTCTGGCGAACAAAGAAAAAGTGCGTATCCGTCAGCTGTATGCTGAAGGTAAAGTCGATCGTATGGCGCTGCTTGAATCCGAAGCTGCGTCTTATCACGCACCGGGTACCTGTACGTTCTATGGCACGGCAAACACCAACCAGATGGTAGTGGAGTTTATGGGGATGCAACTGCCAGGATCCTCATTCGTGCACCCGGATGCGCCGCTGCGCGAAGCGTTGACCGCCGCTGCGGCTCGTCAGGTAACGCGTCTGACCGGCAACGGCAATGAATGGATGCCGATCGGTAAAATGATCGATGAAAAAGTAGTGGTCAACGGTATTGTCGCGCTGCTGGCGACCGGGGGCTCCACTAACCATACAATGCACCTGGTCGCGATGGCGCGCGCGGCCGGTATTCTGATTAACTGGGACGACTTCTCCGATCTGTCCGATATCGTGCCGCTGATGGCGCGTCTGTACCCGAATGGTCCGGCAGACATTAACCACTTCCAGGCGGCGGGTGGCGTGCCGGTGTTAATGCGTGAACTGCTTAACGCGGGTCTGCTGCATGAAGATGTGAACACCGTTGCCGGGTTTGGTTTATCGCGCTACACCATGGAACCCTGGCTCAACGAGGGTGAGCTGGACTGGCGTGAAGGTGCGGCGAAGTCGCTGGACAGCAACGTGATAGCCACCTTTGACCAGCCTTTCTCCCACCACGGCGGCACCAAAGTGCTGAGTGGAAACCTCGGCCGCGCAGTGATGAAAACGTCGGCGGTACCGGTAGAAAATCAGGTGATTGAAGCGCCCGCGGTTGTTTTCGAAAGTCAGCATGATGTATTGCCTGCCTTCGATGCGGGACTGCTCGATCGTGATTGCGTAGTAGTTGTGCGCCATCAGGGACCAAAAGCAAACGGAATGCCAGAATTACATAAACTCATGCCGCCACTTGGTGTATTATTGGACCGTTGTTTCAAAATTGCGTTAGTTACCGATGGACGACTTTCAGGTGCTTCAGGTAAAGTGCCTTCAGCAATCCATGTAACCCCAGAAGCCTATGATGGCGGGCTGCTGGCAAAAGTACGCGATGGCGACATCATTCGTGTGAATGGACAGACAGGTGAATTGACGCTGCTGGTTGATGAAGAGGAACTTGCTTCTCGTCAGCCTCATATTCCTGACCTCAGCGCATCGCGCGTGGGCACAGGCCGTGAAATGTTCAGCGCGTTGCGTGAAAAGCTGTCCGGTGCGGAACAGGGCGCAACCTGTATCACTTTTTAAGACTTATTTTGTAATCAGGCGAGAGAAAACTCTGATGAAAAACTGGAAGACAAGTGCAGAAGCAATCCTGACCACTGGCCCGGTTGTACCGGTTATCGTGGTTAATAAACTGGAACACGCAGTGCCGATGGCAAAAGCGCTGGTTGCAGGCGGCGTGCGCGTTCTGGAAGTGACCCTACGTACCGCATGTGCGATGGATGCCATTCGCGCGATCGCAAAAGAAGTTCCGGACGCTATCGTTGGTGCAGGTACTGTACTGAATCCACAACAGCTGGCTGAAGTTACCGAAGCCGGTGCACAGTTTGCTATCAGTCCGGGTCTGACCGAGCCGTTGCTGAAAGCCGCAACTGAAGGCACTATTCCGTTGATCCCTGGTATCAGCACCGTATCTGAACTGATGCTGGGTATGGACTACGGTTTGAAAGAGTTCAAATTCTTCCCTGCTGAAGCAAATGGCGGTACTAAAGCGCTGCAGGCGATTGCGGGTCCGTTCTCACAGGTCCGTTTCTGCCCAACCGGTGGGATCTCTCCAGCGAATTACCGCGACTACCTGGCACTGAAAAGCGTGCTGTGCATCGGTGGTTCCTGGCTGGTTCCGGCGGATGCGCTGGAAGCGGGTGATTACGATCGTATTACCAAACTGGCTCGTGAGGCTGTTGAAGGCGCGAAGCAATAATTGCGCAAAATGCCCGGTAATCACTACCGGGCATGGGAATCTGTAACGGGCCATTCGGCCCGTTTTTTTATCCAGTAACTTTCACCTGTGCGGCCGCGTCTTTCGCGCGTATCACCGCATCTTCAATGCTCTGTGCTGTGGCCAGCACAACGCCCAGACGACGGCTCCCGTCGATGTCCGGTTTGCCGAAGAACCTAACTTGCATACCCGCACCTACAGCGGCCTGCACGTTATCAAACGTGATATTCTGACTGGTAAGTTGCGGCAGAATAACAGCGGAAGCAGAAGGCCCATACTGGCGGATTTCGCCAACGGGCAGACCGAGAAATGCACGTACGTGCAGGGCAAACTCAGACAGATCCTGCGAAATTAAGGTCACCATACCCGTGTCGTGAGGGCGAGGGGAGACTTCGCTGAAAATCACCTCATCACCGCAGACAAACAGCTCCACGCCAAACAGTCCGTGACCACCCAGCGCCAGCACCACCTTGCGGGCAATCTCCTGCGCGCGCGCCAGCGCCAGTTCACTCATCTGCTGCGGCTGCCAGGACTCGCGATAATCGCCATCTTCCTGTCGATGTCCAACCGGCGCGCAGAAATGCACGCCATCAACGGCGCTAACGGTTAGCAGGGTGATTTCAAAATCAAAATTCACTACGCCTTCGACGATAACGCGTCCGGCACCAGCCCGACCGCCCTGTTGAGCATAGTCCCAGGCTGCAGCGAGCTGATCGGCTGAACGGATAAAGCTTTGTCCTTTACCGGATGAACTCATTACCGGTTTCACGATGCAGGGGTAGCCGATTTCAGCGACGGCTTCGCGAAAGCGGACTTCACTGTCAGCAAAGCGGTAAGAAGAGGTCGGTAGAGACAATTCTTCGGCGGCGAGGCGACGGATTCCTTCCCGGTTCATGGTCAGTTGCGTTGCTCTTGCACATGGCACAACACGCTGGCCTTCCTGCTCCAGTTTTACCAGCATATCCGTGGCGATCGCCTCAATTTCCGGCACGATATAATGTGGTTTTTCACGCTCGACGAGCTGGCGTAATGCTTCGCCATCCAGCATGTTGATAACGTATGAGCGATGGGCAACGTGCATGGCTGGCGCGTCGGGGTAACGATCCACGGCAATGACTTCCACACCCAGGCGTTGACATTCAATTGCCACTTCTTTACCCAGTTCTCCCGAACCTAATAACATCACTCGCGTTGCTGCTGGACGCAGCGCTGTGCCTAATAACGTCATAAATTAATCCCCTGTTTTATCTGGGCGCAGTATATACGAAAACGTTTGCGTCTGTCTTTATTACCAGGTTGATTTTAGGGTTTAAAAAGAATATACTGTACATAAATACAGGTGATTTAAGAGGCTGCAAAATGGCGGTTGAAGTTAAATACGTAGTCATTCGGGAAGGTGAGGAAAAAATGTCGTTTACCAGCAAAAAGGAAGCCGATGCGTATGACAAAATGCTGGATACAGCAGATCTGCTCGACACATGGCTGGAGCAATCGCCGGTAGCGCTTGAAGACGAGCAGCGCGAAGCGCTTTCCCTGTGGCTGGCTGAGCAAAAAGATGTGCTGAGCGCCATTCTGAAAAATGGCAAGCTTCCTTCGCCGCAGGCTGTCGAAAACGATGCGCACGCTGGGGATGATACTCAGGCTGCCTGAAACGACTTGCGCTCCTGACGTTTTGTACCATGCTTTTCCCTGAATCATTGTGCAATCCCTGACGTTACTTCACGTTGCTAGAGGCAATCTGAATGACGAAGGGGAGATTAAGGAGAAAAGAATGTATAAAAAAAGAACGTTATTGAGCCTGCTGCTGCTGTCTGCCAGCGTATCTGTATTTGCGGCAAATATGGAAAGCAAAAACGTCCAGTTCCCCAAGTGTGAGGGACTGGACGCTAACGGTATTGCGGCGAGCGTGAAACGTGATTATCAACAAAATCGCATTGCGCGCTGGGCTGACGATCAAAAGCGCGTCGGGCAAGCCGATCCTGTCGCCTGGGTAAACACGCCCGATATTACGGGCAAAGACGGGAAATGGTCAGTTCCCCTGACGGTTCGCGGTAAAAGTGCGGATATTCACTATCAGGTAAAAGTCGACTGCAAAGCCGGAACAGCGGAGTATCAGCCGCAGTAACGGAGGTATTTGCACATCTTTTGATGACCTGAACACTTCCTGACATCCCCTCGGGTACGCTTTGATGATTATTCGTCTGTACTTGAGGGGCAAAATGGCTAACTGGCTAAATCAACTACAATCTCTTCTTGGGCAAAAAGGTTCCTCCGCGTCATCTTCTGGCGAGCAAGGGCTGAGTAAACTTCTGGTTCCTGGCGCGTTAGGCGGTCTGGCAGGATTACTGGTTGCCAACAAATCTTCTCGTAAATTACTGAGTAAATACGGCACCAGCGCGCTTCTGGTGGGCGGCGGCGCGGTTGCCGGGACTGTGTTATGGAACAAGTACAAGGATAAAGTTCGCGCAGCGCATCAGGATGAGCCGCAGTTTGGTGCAGAAAGCTCACCGCTGGATGAGCGAACCGAACGCCTGATTCTGGCGCTGGTTTTTGCGGCGAAAAGCGATGGCCATATTGATGCCAAAGAACGTAGCGCTATTGAGCAGCAGCTCCGTGAAGCGGGCGTGGAAGAGCAGGGCCGCATTCTGATTGAACGCGCCATCGAACAACCGTTAGACCCTCAGCGTCTGGCGCATGGGATCCGTAACGAAGAAGAAGCGCTAGAAATTTACTTCCTCAGTTGCGCGGCGATTGATATCGACCACTTTATGGAGCGTAGTTATCTCAATGCGCTGGGCGATGTGTTGAAGATCCCGCAGGATGTTCGTGAAGGCATTGAACAGGATCTCAAGGAACAAAAACAGGCGTTACCGGGTTAATTACTTACCGCTAAGGCGCATGTTTCGCTTGCATCATTGCTGTCTTTTGCCACCCTTATAGGATGTTTAAGCAAAAGAACAATGACATGCTACCAAAAGCTTCTCGTATTCCCCACGCCATGACGCAGCATGGCGATACTCGTGTTGATAATTATTACTGGTTGCGAGATGACACTCGCTCGCAGCCAGAAGTGCTGGATTATCTGCAACAAGAAAATGCGTATGGCCGTCAGATTATGGCCTCGCAGCAGGCTTTGCAGGATCGCGTCCTGAAAGAGATTATCGACCGCATCCCACCTCAGGATGCTTCTGCCCCCTATGTGAAGAATGGTTATCGCTACCGGCATATTTATGAACCGGGGTGCGAATATGCCATTTATCAGCGTCAGTCTGCCTTCAGTGAAGAGTGGGATGATTGGGATACTCTATTGGATGGGAACCAGCGCGCGGCACACAGCGAGTTTTATACGCTGGGAGGACTGGCGATATCACCGGATAACACCATCATGGCACTGGCCGAAGATTATCTCTCTCGCCGGCAATATGGCGTGCGTTTTCGCAACCTGCAAAGCGGCAACTGGTATCCGGAAGTGCTGGAAAACGTCGAAGCGGATTTGGTATGGGCGAATGATTCTCAGACTTTCTATTACGTGCGCAAGCACGAAACGACGTTATTGCCGTATCAGGTCTGGCGACATACAGTCGGCTCGCCATCGTCACTGGATGAGCTGGTGTATGAAGAAGCCGATGACATGTTTTATGTCAGTCTGCATAAAACCACATCATTGCATTATGTGGTTATCCACATTGCCAGTGCGACCACCAGTGAAGTTTTGTTGCTTGATGCAGAACTGGCAGATGCCGAACCGTTGGTCTTTTTAGCGCGACGCAAAGACCACGAATACAGTCTCGATCACTATCAGCACAATTTTTATCTGCGCTCCAACCGTCAGGGGAAAAATTTCGGCCTGTACCGTACCCGTGTTCGTGATGAACAAGCCTGGGAGACGCTGATCCCTCCGCGTGACAACGTGATGCTGGAGGGCTTTACGTTATTCACCGACTGGCTGGTGGTAGAAGAGCGTCAGCGGGGCTTAACCAGCCTGCGGCAGATTAATCGTAAAACGCGCGAAGTGGTCGGGATCGCCTTTGACGATCCGGCATATGTGACCTGGCTTGCCTATAATCCAGAGCCGGAGACATCGCGCCTGCGCTATGGCTATTCCTCCATGACCACCCCGGACACATTGTTTGAACTGGATATGGACACCGGTGAACGTCGTGTGCTTAAGCAGACGGAGGTCCCCGGATTTGATGCGGCGAATTACCGTAGCGAACACGTATGGATAACGGCACGTGATGGCACTGAGGTTCCGGTTTCGCTGGTTTATCATCAAAAGTATTTCCTGAAAGGAAAAAATCCGTTACTGGTTTATGGCTATGGGTCATATGGCGCCAGCATGGATGCCGATTTCAGCAGCAGCCGTTTAAGCTTACTGGATCGCGGCTTTGTTTACGCCATTGCCCATGTGCGTGGCGGTGGTGAATTAGGACAACAGTGGTACGAGGACGGTAAGTTTCTGCGCAAGAAAAATACCTTTAATGATTACCTCGACGTCTGTGATGCGCTGCTAAAAATGGGCTATGGCGCGCCTGAGTTATGTTATGGCATGGGAGGAAGCGCCGGGGGCATGTTAATGGGCGTCGCCATTAATGAGCGCCCGGAACGCTTCCATGGTGTTATTGCTCAGGTGCCGTTTGTCGATGTGGTAACCACAATGCTCGATGAATCAATTCCCCTGACGACCGGTGAGTTTGAAGAGTGGGGTAATCCGCAGGACGAAGAGTATTACACCTATATGAAAAGCTACAGCCCGTATGACAATGTAACCGCGCAGGCGTATCCGCATCTGCTGGTCACGACGGGATTACACGATTCCCAGGTGCAATACTGGGAACCAGCAAAATGGGTGGCAAAACTGCGTGAGCTGAAAACGGACGATCGTTTGCTGCTACTTTGCACGGATATGGATTCCGGACACGGCGGTAAATCCGGGCGTTTTAAATCTTACGAAGGTGTGGCTCTTGAGTACGCTTTTTTGATTGGACTGGCGCAGGGAACACTGCCTGCTCAGGCGTGATCCAAATAGTGTTTTAGCGTTAATCGCAGTTCCGGGCTCATATTATCAAGGTTATTAAATAACCAGCGCAGATAGCCCGGATCGCGTTCAGCCACTTCTGATACCGGTTTTCCGCGGTACTTACCAAAAGTGAAAGTAGTGAGTAACGCGGGACGGCCGGTAATATCGACCATTTGATCGGCTGTCCAGCCTGACGTCTGCATGATGTCGATCAGGAGTGCAGCAGTGATGTAGCAGTCGTACAGGGCGCGGTGATGGTGGAGACCCGCTGGCGTCTGTACGCTCAGCTTGCGCGATTTATACAGCGCCATGTTGCTGTATTTGATCCCCGGCCACAAACGACGGGAGAGCTTCATGGTGCAAATCCACTCTCCGGGCATATCGGGTAATACGCGGCGGTCAAAGCTGGCATTGTGGGCCACGTACCACTCGCTGCCGTAATACTGCGGGATGATGTCTTCAATCCACGGCTTATCGGCCACCATTGCTTCAGTAATGCGATGGATAGCCATCGCCTGTGGGCTGATGGGGCGGTCAGGGCGTACCAGGTGGCTCATTGGGTTGACTATTTTTCCGTCAACCACATCGACAGAAGCAATTTCAACAATGCCTCCCTGTAGACCACAGGTTTCTGTATCTATTATGCGCAACATGCCATGCTCCTGACCCAAAACGACTAGCGTAATGGAATGATATCACCTTGCCAACCCCGTGGCGTGCGTTGACCGGTTAACAGCAAAGAACCGCTGTCTGCGCGAACAATCAATCGGCCTCGCTCATCCCATAACGCGCTGCTGCCACGCGCATTGGCCATTAATACAGCTATGGCAAACTTATGCGAGAAACTCTGTAGACGAGATGTGGAGGAGAGCAATTCGGGTTCGCTAATGGACTGACTGCTCGTGAACAGGGAGTAAGCCGGGTCGATATCGATTCCTTCCGGTTGGCTATCCACTACGCTAATGGCATTTTGCTGTCTGGCGATACAGGCTCCGTGACTTTGATGAAACGTTAAGGGCGAGGTCATCCAGGGAGAAAAGAGCGCGATGCCTTTTACGAACCGGTTGTTATGTTCCACCGGTAGTCCCGCAATGATTGTCATACGATAAGTCACGGCGGCATGGGCGAGAGGTTCTAACAGCGCTTCATCGGGTGGGGCAGGAAGCGCGTCATGTTCATCAACACAACCTAACAAGGAGAGGGAAGGAAAGACCAGCAATTCACATTGGCATTGGGCGGCTGCCTGAATGAATTGCAGGTGATGTGCGACATGCTCGGTAACTGAGGTGTGAAGAGGTTCGTACTGCGCTGCTGCGATTTTCCAGTGTGACATAATGATTTCCTTTCCATAGTGTCTACAATCATCCTGAAAGTATAGATTAAGAATATACTTATACTGTAGCAGCCATCATGTAAGGAATCGTAACGTAGTATAAGTTTTATTTAACTTTAGGCTCGTAAGGTAAACGTGAAAGGGAAACGGATGCCAGTCGGTGCGCGATGAGTCTTTCGCGAAACCAGTCGCGTAAATGTTCGGGCTGTTCACGCTCAACAACTTCGGCAACAACCGGCATGTTGTATCGCTCCTTAAACGCTACACCCGCAGCGGCCAGGTCAACATTGACCTTATCCATTTCCGCTTGCTCAAGTTTGGCCAGATTGATGTTCATGGGCTTCTCCTTTTCTCTGTCTTTCGGCGCGCAAAGTTACTAAGAGTGTGCATTAATGGCAAGACCGAAATGATGATTCTCGACTCGATCATTGTAGAAGGTTATTCTCTATAGATTAGACATAACAAAAAGGAATAGTTGAAATGGCTTCATCTGCATCTATGCTTCGCAGCGCTCTCATCGTACTCGCCAGCGTGCTGGCAACGCCCGCCGCCCTGGCGCATGCCCACCTCACAAAACAAAGCCCGGCGGCTAATGCCGAGGTTGCGGCATCTCCTCAGGCGTTGACGCTGAATTTTTCTGAAGGCGTAGAGCCGGGATTCAGCGGCGCAAAGCTAACAGGTCCAAACAAAGAACAGATCAAAACGGGTAAGGCGTCACGCAGTGAGCAGGACAAAACACAGCTGATTGTTCCGCTTGATCAAACACTTGAAGCTGGAAAATATACGGTCGACTGGCACGTTGTTTCCGTGGATGGTCACAAGACGAAGGGGCAATATACCTTTAGCGTGAAATAACCGATGCTGGCATTTACCTGGGTTGCATTACGGTTTATCCATTTTACCACGTTGATGCTGGTGTTTGGCTGTGCGCTTTACGGCGCATGGCTTGCTCCCGTTTCGGTTCGTCGTTTAATGATGCGTCGTTTTTTGCGTCTGCAACGGCATGCCGCAACGTGGAGCTTTATCAGCGCGACGCTGATGTTGGCGATCCAGGGTGGGTTAATGGGCTCAGGCTGGCGGGATGTTATCTCTACAGATGTATGGGGCGCGGTGTTGCAAACGCAGTTTGGCGGCGTCTGGTTATGGCAGATTATCCTCGCGCTGGTCACTCTGGTGGTGGTTATTATCGTACCGCGTAGCATGCCGCGACGGCTGTTAATGCTGACGATTGCGCAGTTTATTTTGCTGGCTGGCGTCGGGCATGCGACGCTGCATAGTGGTATTACTGGGGCAATCCAGCAGGTTAACCATGCCTTGCATCTGATATGCGCCGCCGCCTGGTTCGGTGGCCTGCTACCCGTACTTTACTGTATGCGAATGGCGCAAGGTCGCTGGCGGGAACCTGCCATTTGTACCATGATGCGCTTCTCACGCTATGGGCATCTTTTTGTTATCGGTGTTTTACTTACCGGTATTATGAATGCGCTGTTTATTGTCGGTTTTTCTGTTCCCTGGCACATGGCTTACGGGCGACTACTTTTGTTAAAAGGTGCTCTGGTCATGCTAATGGTGGCGATTGCGCTGGTGAATCGGTATGTTCTGGTACCACGCATGCGGCAGGATAACCGCGGCATGACTCTCTATTTTATTTGGATGACCAAGCTGGAATGGGGTATAGGAGCCGTTGTGCTGGCAATTGTCAGCCTGTTCGCAACCCTTGAACCTTTCTGATTGATGGACTGGCGAAACGCATGAAAAAAATCATTATCTCTTTATTACTCCTGGCAAGCTCCGGAGCCGCGCTGGCTGCGCCGCAGGTCATTACCGTCAGCCGTTTTGAGGTTGGCAAAGATAAGTGGGCGTTTAATCGGGAAGAGGTGATGCTGACCTGCCGCCCGGGTAACGCGCTGTATGTCATCAATCCCAGTACGCTGGTGCAATACCCGTTGAATGATGTTGCCAGACAGCAGATGGAGAGCGGAAAAACCACGGCAAAGCCGATCGAGATTATCCAGATTGATGATCCGGCGAAACCGGGCGAAAAAATGAGCCTGGCACCGTTTGTGGAGCGTGCAGAAAAACTCTGCTAATTGTCAGATGTAGCGCTCTGATTTCCAATAAAAAACCGCAAGGATCTCACACGAGAACTTGCGGTTTTTGCGTTTGGATGCGTAACAAACGTCCTTTTTTTCCGGCCACTTTAGTCGCGGACTGGAAAACCTGGCGCTGTCATCTATTCTTAAATGGCAGGGTAACTTAGCCTGCATTAATGCCAACTTTTAGCGCACGGCTCTCTCCCAAGAGCCATTTCCCTGGACCGAATACAGGAATCGTATTCGGTCTCTTTTTATGTATTTGTTTTTCATGGTTTTTTTCGGTGTCCTCACGAAATTCCACGAAAATTACTCGAAATTTCCATATCCTGTCTAAACCATAACATATTCTGCACCACGTGCGTCCAGGTATTTTTTGGTCATTGTCAAATTTTTATGCCCGAGTAAACGTTGCGAGAATTCCTCCCCGCGTTCTTTTTCATACAGTCTGCCGGCCAGACTTCTGATCTCATGGTAAGTAGGAGGGTTCGGCCCAAATTTTATCGTCGTCGCATCCCTTACATTCGAAAATGCCTGGGTCAATCCATCAGGGGTCAGTGGCCCCGGCTTTCTGCCACCGCGTCTGACTGGCGAGAAAAGCATAAAATCTGATGGATTATTGATTCGGCATCGCTCAATCACCTCTCCCAATTCCAGGCCAGCAACTTCCAATCTTAAATCGAGTGGAATCGACAGCTTGTGGCCCGTCTTCTCCTGCGTAACAAATAGCCTGCCATCTTTTATATCGCTAAACCGAAACAGAGAAATGTCCTCGCGGCGCTGTCCTGTAACCAAAGCAAGATCGCAAGCGTTAGGCAACCATTCAGAGTGTGAAGCAGCTGCCGCGCGGATAACAATAAAATGCTCGAGCAGTAAACGTTCACGCTTCACTTTGGGTGTCGGCGTTCTTGTCGGCTCTGCCGGGTTCCTTTCAATATGCCCCTCGACAATCGCTTCCCTGAAAATATCCAATAATACCGAACGTAGTCCTGAGGCCATGCTCTTCTTATCACAGATTATGTAACTCTCAAGGAAAGTAGATATGTCCTTCGTGCTGACCGCCGATAGCGGCATACGTCCGAATTCATCGCTGATAGTGGCGATCTGGTTGCGCCTGACCTTCATCGTGTTTGGCTTCAATTCTCTTCGTTCAAGAATTACTTCGTAGCGCTCGAGCCACGCTTTCACCGTAAAGGTTGGTGTTTCCTTTGAAGGGTTCATGCCGATTAACGACATCGCCGTACTGATTTTTTCTTTTTTAGCCTTAAGCGTATATGTTTTTTGCGCTGCTAATATCGTTGTTCAGTTAAAAATCCATGACCTGAAGCGTCTGCTGCAGGATGACTACGAGAAAGCCCGCCGGAATCTCGTTAAAGAGTGGGAAGGGGCTGGTGGAAAAATGACCAATGAAATATCCACCCTGAAAATCGAAATGAAATCCCTCAGGAACCAGTTGGCAAAACTAAATAAGCCCGCAGAAAAAGACCTCAGTAGTGTTGATGTACTGGGGAAGAAAAGACAGCAAGAAGATGTGTCTCAGGTAAGCTTTGTAGATTCGCTCGCTAAAAATGACAAGCTGCATTGATTTAACCTACGAAGTTGAGTAAGAGAGCAAGACGGAAGCGATCCCCGCCACTCTTTTAGTTTGGTATCCTCAACGCACCCGCACTTCTAACCCGCTTCGGCGGGTTTTTTCTTGCCTACACAGTTTTTCCTCTCCGATTTAGTAAATTCCGAATGCTCGGAAAAACTTAGTGTATACAAAGATATGGCTTTGGCAAAAAGTGCTATTAACCACTTGAATATGAGGTTTAATAGGTTTACTGTATAAATGTACAGTATATTGATGTAGAGGGAATTATGAAGATAGAACTTACCATCAACAAATCAAAAGACCTGCCGCGCCGCGCCATACCTGCACTTGAGAAAGAGTTGCTTAAACGACTTCAGAATCAATATGAAAATTGTTCTCTGGTTATCCGCAGGGCTGGCGGCGATAGCCTGACTGTTTTCGGTGGCGATAAGGGCGATAAAACGAAGGTGGAGGAAATCCTGCAGGAAACATGGGAAAGCGCCGACGACTGGTTTTACTGAACTTGGGTTAGCCGGCGCGCAGATAACAGAATACCGAAAATGTGTATCCCTTTGATGCTGTTGCCGACAACTTTTAACCGCGTCTGTGTCGATTGAAGGGAGAATAAAAAGTGAGTAATTCAGCATTGCAGGCATCAGATGATCATTGGTACGACCTTGTCAGACGTTCTGATGGTTGTGTTATGTTTAGCTTTCCTTCATCTGGCAGGCATCTGATATATCGCGTTAATGGAATGGTATCAATGCGACCTTTGCTCGATGATGAAGAAGTCTTTACTCCCAATGGTTTTGTGCAATTTATCCGCCGTCTCGGCTACCGGGTAACTCCGCCTTCTGATAATATGAAATCAACGGTCTGAACAACCGTAACCTACTGCGCCACGGAGAGAAACCATGGCGCACGAACTACAACTCATCAAGCAATCTTCAGGAATCCTGATCCCGGCCACTCCCGAGACCAGCGATATTCTGCAATCAAAAATCAAACTCGGTGCCGTACTGGTAGCCGAATTTCGTCAGGTGAGGAATCCCGCTTTCCATCGCCGTTTCTTTGCGCTCCTGAATCTCGGGTTTGAATACTGGGAACCTACTGGCGGGGCGATCTCCTCCAATGAACGAAAATTGGTGACCGGGTACGCTAAATATCTCGCGGCATTTGGTGGAAACGAAGGTGCGCTTCTTGATGCAGCTGAGCAATACCTCGATCGAATCGCTGACAGGCGTGCAGGAAGTATCAGCGCCTGCAAATCTTTTGATGCATACCGAGCCTGGGTAATTGTCGAGGCTGGCCACTACGACGCCATTCAACTGCCTGACGGAACCCTTCGTAAACACCCCCGCAGCATTGCTTTCGCCAACATGGAAGAGACTGAATTCCAGCAGTTGTACAAAGCCGCGCTCGATGTTCTGTGGCGCTGGGTATTGTCCCGGGCATTCAAGACTCAGCGTGAAGCGGAAAACGCCGCAGCGCAGCTCATGAGTTTTGCGGGGTGATGGCGATGAAATATTCCTGGTTCCACCATCACGAATGCACAACCGAGCAAGCCGACGAGCTGGAAGCCCGCTATCGCGCAAAGCAGATTAAGACCGAGCGCAGTCTGGATAATGACTTCATTCACTGGACGATTAGTGCGTTCTTGCCAGAAACATCTAAGCCTCCGCGTCAGGACAGAACCTGGCAACAACGGATCTGGAGGTGAATGTGAAAGTCTACGATATCACCCCAATGGGCAAGCCCAGAATGACGCGCGCTGACAAATGGAAAAAACGCCCCGAGGTTCTGCGTTACCGGGCTTTCTGTGATGAAGTTCGTCTGCAGGGTGTTGAGCTGCCGGAAAGCGGTTCGCATGTCACCTTCATTCTTCCGATGCCTGCGAGCTGGAACAAAAAGAAACGGGCTGAGTTAAACGGTAAACCACACCAGGCTAAACCTGATTTCGACAACATGATGAAAGCGCTGATGGATGCCCTTTACGAAGATGACGCTCACATCTGGGATTCACGCGTCACAAAATTATGGGGAGAAAAGGGACAAATAGTTATCGGGGAGATAGCAGAATGAGGGCGCTGCTGAAGCCGGTGGTTGCGCGTGAGCTTGGAGTTGTGCTGCTCAAGCCGGGCAGCGAGCTCATGTCATTATTCAGTTGTGAGTGTGTACTGGTGGAAAGCCAGCCGGCAGTCATGGAACGGTTGCCTGCTGGCCGTGTTCCTGACGTTCGCCAGCCGCTTGCCAGTGACGGGTCCCTGAGGCCGTTCTTCCTGGATGAAAAGGTTATAAAGGCTGCTGGTGGTTTGAGTGGTCTTGATTACTGGCTTCTGTGTTATGGCGGTAATTGCTGCCAGTGGCCACACAGCGATTACCATTATCACGAGTTAACCACTATGCGTCATGAACCCGGATCGGTTCTCCTGTGTGGACATTGTGATGACCATTTGCGTGACCACTACAGCGAACAACCTGCAGAGCTGGCGAGAGGTAATCGCTGGACGGCTCCCAGATATCTGGCATGGATTAAAACTCAACCCTGCGAAAGCTATAGGCGACCGGCAGATGATCCGCATCACCTGATTGGCCATGGACAGGGGGGGATGGGAACAAAGGCGCACGACTTGTTTGTTATACCACTGTGCAGAGAACATCACGATGAGTTGCATGCTGATTCTGTGGCATTTGAAGCGAAATATGGTGACCAGTTGTTGCTTATTTTTCGGGTTATAGATCGTGCGCTGGCAATCGGCGTACTGGCATGAATAGGGGAGATAACATGCGAGATATTCAGATGACTTTAAAACGATGGGGCGGTTGGGTGGCAAGCGATAGTTCAGGAGTGAACTATTCTCCAGTAGCAGCAGGATTCAAGGGGCTGTTGCCCCAGGCATGCAAAACCAGATTGTCTTGCAGTGATAACGATGGGTTAATTATTAATGGCGCTATGGCCAGGCTTAAGAAACATGATCCTCTTTTATGTGTGATGCTTGAATGGTATTACATCCATTGTATTCCCGTTCGTGTTATGGGGACAAAGTTGGGAATTTCCCATACGCAAGTATTAAAGCGACTGCAGGCTGCTGAGGGGTTTATTGAAGGCTGCCTGGCGATGGTGGATGTAACTCTGGAGATGGATATAGAATGCACGAAAAAAAATACAGACACATATAAAGCAAAAAAGGTTGTGGAATTCCAAAAAGCTATTTAGTCTGTTAACTATTGTTATTTCGCTCCGCAACTTGTTGCAACATCAGCTTGATTTTGCAGTATTTTCCAGATGATACCATGATTCCTGGCCCCTGTTTTCAAGCCGAGGCCAGCAGGACGCGGCAACCTAACAGGTTAGATGAAAAGGAGTATAGTCACTATCAGCGTGCAGCATGAGCTCTTAAGACCTGTTAGCCAGTCGTTTAGATAGATTTTCGGATACATATGAAACTCTCCCTGTTTTTAAATTCTCTTTTATGATTCCAGAAGTCAGGGTGAGCTACAAGTCATGAGAGATACACGTTCGCTGCAGATGGGCCTCGTAGACCATTTATTCGACAAAACTCAACGCGCAATCCGGGAAGGAGTACTTCTGAGTCACGGAGATTTAGAGCTGAAATGTGAAGCTGAACATCTATGCGACCATCGGAGGGGGTGATTAGACCTTTACCGCTTTTGCAGTCAAAGGCTGTGACAATTCCTGTCATTTTACGAGACAAAAAAATTCCTTAAAGCTAATAACGAGGTGCACTATACACATGCCTGTAGATAATGCCAGAAATACTTTTCGGCCATCGTGAGATCTGGACGGCTAAAATAAACATTGATTATTACATACGCCCATGCGTTAATGATTGCGTCGGTTTGAAGAACAGACAAAATACAAAGTAGTTTACTAAAGCAGTTCTCATTTCAGGTGTTGTATATTTATCCCTTCTTTGAGTCTCTCCACTAAGCGCTAAGTAGTTTCTGTAATAAAACCATGTTCGCCGGAAGGCCAAATTAAGGAATAAAAATGTCAAATAAAATGACTGGTTTAGTAAAATGGTTTAATGCTGATAAGGGATTCGGTTTTATCTCTCCTGCTGATGGTAGTAAAGATGTGTTTGTACATTTCTCTGCTATCCAGAGCGATAATTTCCGCACCTTGTTCGAAGGTCAAAAAGTCTCATTCTCCATTGAGAATGGTGCCAAAGGTCCGGTTGCTGGCAACGTAGCTATCACAGAGTAAAATCCTTTTTTGTCTGTATGCAATATCGATGACGGCTAAAGCCTGAGTAGACATACTGACAGAAGTAATGGATGTATTGTTGGATCAGTAGAGTTAAAATGTTACTGATCCGGCATTAAAGGCAACGGTGAGCATATTTCATCTCAATCTTGAATGAGAAAGTATACTGACCATTGTCGTTAAGTGTTGGTTCACTGCACGAAAAGTCTAACGTTCAGAGACTGACTGCTTGCTTTACACGATAAAGTACGCAAGGGGATGGTTTTCCCAGATATCACAATAATTACTATTCATTTAATATGAAAATACTAAACCCGCAGCCAGCGGGTTTTTTATTATCTGTAGCTTAATTAATCTTAAAATACAGATGAAGTGATTCTGTGCGAGAAACAGTATCTCAAACAGATTCAGGCTGCTTCTTTTTGATTCGTCTGGAATACTTTATTGCAATGAGGACAGATTAAAAGGGAACCTTTTTGTACTCTTGAAAAACTGTGTTCAGATTGCTGGGTACAGTTTGGGCAGGTGCATTTGACAAGATAGTTACGGCGTGATTTAGAGTCTTTACGTTCTGACATAGGCTTTTCCTTGATGGATGGACTTCAACTTTACCTTAATTTGCCCAGAAAATCTTATTTTTATGAAAAGATGTGGGCTGATAAAAAATATCGGTGACTGAATTGATATAGCCATTAGTAAGATAACGAGTATAGATTGATTGTGATGAGGCACCGAGAAGACAGTGTTTGCGGGAATAGCACTAAGAAAACAGTTTCGCAAAGAACCTGCTGATGAGAACTCTCCTCTCAGGAACAATGTTGTTTTTGAACTGGTTATTTGAACGGATTTTTTACTCTCCCCTCCTGTTCGTCCCAGCCGACTTTGTTTTGCATGAAAGGTAAGCAGGTCGGATTTTGTGCAAACGACATAAATTTATGTTCAAAAAGAGAACCAGATAACAACCCCTGCCAAGGTGATCGCTATAGCGGTGAGGCAAACGTTTTTAAATCTCTCTCTTTTAACTGCCTTCACGAACGGGTTTACGGTTTGGCAATGTGGGCACATCAGGGCATGTAAGGTGATCAGTTTCCCGCAAAAGGGGCAGGGTTTAGTAATCATTGGTACAAAGTAAATTAAAGGAATATATCCAGATTTTACCACACTTATCGAGTTGTTTTAATAAACACTCTGATATTTCAGACATATTCACTAGTTGCAGACTTACGGGAAACATCCGCTACGTGCTTTGTAGATAAATCCAGCCCGTGAAGCCTGAGCCTTTCATCACACACAGCGCCATCCGAAGAAATCGGAGGTAGGGCTATGACCAGAATGAGCACCACGGACAGCAAACATTGAGTTGTGGCTTCTGGCAACGCTGCATTATCTGTTCCGCTCTATACTATCTGCTGAGTATCGCGGAGGAATGTATGAAAGAAGGGTATTACTGGATTCAGCATGTCGGTGTTGTACAGGTAGCGTACTACACGAATGACACTGTTGATGATCTGGAATCGGGTAAAACAATCACAGGTGTCTGGCATCTGACAAGGGGTGATGACATTTGCCATAACGGTGAAGCAGAGGTGTTAGAAGGTCCTCTCTCTCCGCCAATGTAAACAACTTAACTCACTTCGAGGCTGCCAACTGGCAGCCTTTTTCATTTCAGGCTCACGGGTATCACTCACTACGTGCTTTGTTGATAAATCCAGCCCGTGAAGCCTGACCCTTTAATTACACACAACGCCATCCGAAAAATCGGAGGTAGGGCTATGACCAGAATGAGCACCATTTACAGCAGACTTTCATATGGAACAGGAACCACGCTGACCGGCTGCGGTGTATCAGCGAAGGCATATGCCGAAACAGCTAAAACAGCAAAAGAGGTGTCCTGGATGTTGGCCGACAGAATTGCAGGGTTAAGCCTGAGCGACTGGGCAATTATTGTCGGTATTGCATGCACTGTTATCACCTGTGCAGTGAACTGGTATTACAGGAAAAAGGAAAGGGAGGATCGGCTTAATGGCAATGCCACCAAAGCTGAAGAATAAACTGAGCGCAGCGGTCGTTGGTCTGATTCTTGCGGGGGCTTCCGCACCCGTGATTCTCGATCAGTTTCTGGATGAGAAAGAGGGTAACAGCCTGACGGCATATCGCGACGGCGGCGGAGTGTGGACCATTTGCCGTGGCGCCACGATGGTTGACGGTAAGCCAGTAGTTCAGAGCATGAAACTGTCTGCTGAGAAATGCGCCCAGGTGAACGCCATAGAACGCGACAAGGCGCTGGCGTGGGTAGAGAAAAATATCCAAGTCCCGCTGAGTGAACCTCAGAAAGCGGGTATCGCTTCTTTCTGCCCTTATAACATCGGTCCCGGAAAATGCTTCCCTTCCACTTTCTACAAACGGATCAATGCTGGCGACCGAAAAGGAGCCTGTGAAGCGATCCGCTGGTGGATTAAAGACGGCGGACGCGATTGTCGCCTGACAAAAGGTCAGAAAAATGGCTGTTACGGTCAGGTAGAGCGACGGGATCAAGAAAGTGCGCTGACGTGCTGGGGGATAGACCAGTGAATAAAATATTTGCTGTGTTGCTGCTGGTGGCCGGTGCGTTTCTTGCCGGAAGCGTCTGGAGCGACCGTGGCTGGCAGAAGAAATGGGCGGAACGCGACAGCGCTGAATCCTCTCAGGAAGCTAATGTCCAAATTGTCGCCCGCATTATTGAACAGGGGCGAATTATTGCCCGTGATGAGGCCGTTAAAGATGCACAAGCACAAGCCGCTAAAGCAGCTGCTACTGCTGCTAGTCTGTCTGTTACTGTTAGCCAGTTGCGCAACGAAGCAACCAAACTTGCCATCCACCTGGACGCCGCAAAGCACACCGCAAATATTGCCGCTTCCGCCAGAAGCAAAACAGCCGGAGCCGACGCCACAATGCTTGCCGACATGCTCGGAAGTATTGCAGCAGAAGCTAAATATTATGCTGAGATTGCTGACGACCGCTTCAATGCCGGATTGACTTGTGAAAGCATTTATGGGGCCATAAGGAATACTAATAGTGGACCGCATAGAAATATGCTGAATAAAGCGAAAAATTAAGAGGTTAGTACTTTTTATAGGTACTACATTTGAATTGTCCAATGAATGAAATACGACTCATCCGTGAGTCAAAAATCCCTGACAACTTAGGGTGATAGATAAAGGTCTTAAGCAGCATGGCATAATTTTCAATTTTAGCCATTTAAAATAATTTTTATGTTCAAAATCATGGGTGATTTACTTACAAAACTAAACCTTGCTATGTTTGGTTAATCATGCGTTAATGAATCTCTGGTTTGTTACGAATTTATCTGAAGCAGTCACTGTAATAATTTTATTTCTTGTTCCTGTTGAGATTTCCTTGTTAGCTTTTCTCTCTGATAATTTTTTTCGGACCATTCTGCCCAAGGGCTCACTCAATTAAGGTAATTATTATGTCTAATAAAATGACTGGTTTAGTTAAATGGTTCAATCCTGAAAAAGGTTTTGGGTTTATCACCCCTAAAGATGGCAGTAAAGATGTGTTTGTACACTTCTCTGCTATCCAGAGCAATGATTTCAAGACACTGAATGAGAATCAGGAAGTAGAATTTAGTGTTGAACAGGGACCTAAAGGCCCCTCAGCAGTTAATGTCGTGGCTGTATAAGGGTACTGTTATTACTAACAATATTCACTTCAGATGCCCGTGTTGTCACGGATCTCAGTACAGAACGTCAAGCTTTGATGTTACTGAAAAAAATCCTTTCGGAGCAAAATGTATTTTTTGCAAATCAACAATGATAACATTTGATAATGTTGCACTATACATTCGTTCTAGTCAGACTTCGTTAGATTTTAGAAAATAAATTTCAGGCTCCTTATGGAGCCTTTTTTGTATGCTTAACCGTTCATTTATGTAAGAACCATCACGGTATAATTATGAAAAAAGTAATTGTTTTTTTTAACTCCGAACCAGCAGTAGTTGTATCCGTAATGAAGGGTATTACAACGATAATGCGTGAGTTTCCTAATGGGGAAAAAGCTCATCTACCCGTGATGTCTGCGGGATTTCCATCTCTGACAGGAGACCATAAAATAGTTTATGTAGCCTCCGATCGTGATGTCAGTTCCGAAGAGATTCTCGAAGCAGCATCGAAGCTTTTGAAATGATATCTGATGGTTTCGTTATCGACCCAGATTTCAGTTCAGCGGTTTGTGTGGTTTGTGAGCTATTATTGTATGAGGATTGTACTGCAACCTCTTGATTATTGGGTCTTTCCATTCTACCTTTTAAGCATGTCAGCGCTTTTAAAAGTGCTCCATGGGGAATGTAACATGCCTGGCGTGGATATGTTAGAGATCAAGAGAGGTAAACAATGAACGTTGAAGATTTAAAAAGAAAAACTGAAGCGGATATTTCTGAATTCATTACGAAAAAAATTATTGAACTCAAAAAAAAGACAGGAAAAGAAGTTTCCGACATCCAGTTTACTGCCCGTGAAAAAATGACTGGGCTTGAAAGCTATGATATTAAAATTACATTAATTTAATAGTTATAAGACTCAATTTGAGTGAAAAAGCATTACCTTTCAAGGTAATGCTTTTTTATTTCTGTCATAAAATTAAGAACGTTGTCAAAGCCTTCGCTTCTATGCATAGATTTTCTGCCTTCCTTTTAACGGGGCCTTCTGGCGAGCTCGGCTGTAACGGGCGACAATCGCAGAGGCTCTTTCTATTTATGAAAAAATTCAGCTAACGACCGTTTCCGTTTTCTTTCCTCATACTAAAAAATTTGTATCTAATAAACAGGATTATACCGATGCCAGCACGCGCTAAACGCCCATGCCGACACAAAGGGTGTGCGGCAATCACCAATGATGTCAGCGGATATTGTGACCAACACCGACAGCAGCATGCTGGTGACGGCTGGCGGAGTTATCAGGCAGGAAAGAGCAGACAAGAACGTGGTTATGGGCGGTCCTGGGAAATCATACGGGAGCGTATCCTACAGCGTGATCAATTCCTGTGTCAGAACCATCGCCGGCAGAAGATAGCGAAGAAAGCGACCAGCGTTGACCACATAATCCCAAAAGCTCATGGCGGTACTGATGACGATTCCAATCTTGAGTCGTTGTGTTGGGAATGCCACAGAGCGAAGACAGCAAGAGAACGTATTCGATGATAATATTCACTGCTGTAATGCATAAGAACAGTTTCTACATTCATGCAGATACCCGGAAGGAATTTTGGGTGTTTTTAAGTAAAACACTGGGATGGGGCAAATTTGAGTTAATTCGCCCCTCTGACGAGTTTAGCCCTACTGGAGGGTTGTTTGAATTAGTCGAAGTGCGTTCGGCAGATTCAGAACCCCCTGAGTCAGTAACTGTAGGGTCAAATGTTTTATGGCGTCTCCCGGAAGCTCTCGGAGTTTTGAAATCAATCCCTTCTTCTGATCTTCAGATATATTTGCGACACGGATTATATCCTCAAGGGCAACAATCGTGTCATTGTGTAACCGAACGGTTTGAACCTTAAGGATCGCACTTAAGCCGCCATCATCAAGAAGAAAATCAATTCCTTTCTCTGTAATGTTGCAGTATGGGGCGTTGAAAATAAAATCAACGCCAGCCATGGTTTCGCTGCGTACGAAGGGTGTAGAAACAAGACTATGCATTTCAAGATATAGCATGCACGCCACAAAGTGATCATAGTTATCAAACTTCTCAATGAGGTCTCGCTCCTGTGCCTTGTTTAAAGAGTTGGGAGCACAATCTATAAGAGCGTTGAGGATCTCAAGTTGTAAGGCTCTATCATATTTTCTAGTTTTATCCATTTCTTAGACTCCATCGTTTATTTATTGAGATTAACTGAAGACACTATGCTGAACATCCTGATGAATGACCAGTATCTGCTTTTGCATGCTTTCTTGCTGTCATCTTCAAGGGGGAGGGGGGATCAAATCCCTGACCCCTTTCGCGCTTCAGGACTGCCGCTCCCGGTAGATTTTTGCGCGTGAGAAATAAGAAATTTTTTTTGAGCATATTTAGAGGTGTTTCGACATGGGTTCGGGAGTGAGAGCACCAGGTGGCGGTCGTAAGTCGAATAACACAGGAACGCAGGTTAGTTCTCTTACAAGAGCCGTTTCCCCGCCTGATGAGCTTCTTGGTGAAATGGCTGTTGATGCCTGGCGACGGACGTGCAAAATCCTGATCAACAGGGGTACGTTCGAGATGGAAGATTGTTATTTACTGATGGAATACTGCAATACAGTGCAGCTTCTGTACGACGCGAATCAGGAAATTAAAAGCGATGGTCTTGGCGACGACACTGCTGCAGGTGGACAAAAACTGGGTGCGGCGGTAAAGGCCAGGAGCAAATATATCAGCGAACTTATTCGTCTCAGTGTTGTGTTGAAACTGGACCCCAACAGCCGCATCAGGAAAAAGCAGCCAGGAGATAACACCAACCCAGGAAACGAATTCGACGAATTTTAATTGGGTCTTTAGTCCCTTTTTTTATGGGTGGAGTATATGGCGGCATACCCGAGCGTCAATCTGGCGAACGCTTATGCACGCGATGTACTAAGCGGGAAAATCCTCGCATGTCGATATATCAAACTGGCATGTCAGCGCCATTTTGATGACCTGAAAAAATCACTGGATAAGAACTACCCCTATCAATTCAACAGAGACTTAGCTGAACGTGCATGCAGATTCGTTCAGTTGTTACCCCATTCTAGCGGGGATTTAGCTGGGCAAAAATTGATACTGGAACCGTGGCAAAGTTTTATTTTCTGTTCAATTTTTGGCTGGGTGACGAAAAAGGATAAAAAGCGGCGATTTCGCGAAGCATATATCAGGGTAGCTAGGAAAAATGGGAAATCCTTTTTTGCGGCCGGGATTGGCACTTACATGTTTTGCGCTGATGGTGAAAACAGTGCGGAAGTCTATTGTGGTGCGACGACAATGGCGCAGGCCAAGAAGGTTTTCACTCCAGCCAGGCAAATGGCGGACCGATTATCTTCTCTCCGGGCTAAATTTGATATCTCAGTATGGGTGGACAGCCTGACCCGTCCTGATGGTTCCGTATTCGCACCAATGGCAGGGAAACCTGAGGGGCTGCGACATGTACCCGGCGATATCATCGAGGTCTGCGACAGTGATTATGCCGGCGTGACCGTGGGCGGACGCGTCCTGTCGGTCGACAGCCTGTCCCGGACGCTTACGCTGGACCGTCAGGTGGAGATACCCGCAGGCGGCAATGTGGTGCTGAACCTGGTGGGCAGCGATGGCCAGCCTGTTACCGTCTCGATCACCGCGCACCCCGTCCCGGACCGTGTGACCGTCAGCCAGTTGCCCGAGGGGGTGGCGGCGTACAGCGTGTGGGGGCTGAAACTGCCGACCCTGCGCCAGCGCCTGTTTCGCTGCGTGGCTATACGGGAGAACGATGACGGGACGTATGCCATCACCGCCGTGCAGCATGTTCCGGAGAAAGAGAGCATCGTGGACAACGGGGCGAAGTTTGATCCGTTGCCCGGAACCAGCATCACGAACACACCGCCCGCCGTGCAGCATCTCACCACGGAGATTCTGGCAGAGGACGGGCAGTATCAGGCGCGGGCGCGCTGGGATACGCCGCGCGTGGTGAAAGGCGTTAACTTCTCTCTGCGTCTGACGGTGAAAGCGGAAGATAACAGCGACCGCCTGACCAGCAGCCTGACCCTGAGCGAAACGGAGCACACCTTCCGCAACCTGACGCCGGGGCGTTACACCCTGACGGTCCGGGCAGTGAACAGCCAGGGCCAGCAGGGCGACCCCGCCAGCACGGATTTCAGCATCGCCGCGCCGGCTGTACCGTCTTATGTTGAGCTGACCCCCGGCTATTTCCAGATAACCGCCACCCCGCGCCAGGCGGTATACGACCCTACGGTGCAGTATGAGTTCTGGTTTACGGATACGCAGATTGCCGATATCCGCCAGGTGGAAACCGATGCGCGTTATCTCGGCACGGCGCTGTACTGGATTGCGGCCAGCAGCGGTATCAAACCCGGCAAGGATTATTACTTCTATATCCGGGCTGTGAACCAGGTCGGGAAATCGGCGTTCGTGGAGGCTAAAGGCCAGGCCAGCAATGATGCGGCGGGCTACCTGGATTTCTTCAAAGGGGAAATCACCGAAAGCCACCTGGGGAAAGAACTGCTGGAGAAGGTGGAGCTGACGGAAGACAACGCCAGCCGGCTGGATGAGTTTTCGAAAGAATGGCAGGACGCGAACGGCAAATGGAATGCCATGTGGGGCGTGAAGATAGAACAGACCGAAGACGGGAAGCACTATGTGGCTGGTCTGGGCCTGAGTATGGAAGACACGGAAGAGGGAAAGGTGAGCCAGTTTCTGGTAGCCGCTGACCGTATCGCGTTTATCAATCCGGCGAATGGCAATGAAACTCCCGCCTTCGTGATGCAGGGTGATCAGATATTTATGAACGAGGTATTCCTCAAATATCTGACAGCGCCGAGCATCACCAGCGGCGGAAACCCGCCGACCTTTACGCTGACGCCTGACGGCAGGCTGACTGCCCGTAATGCGGATATCAGCGGACATATCAGCGCGAACTCTGGCGCTCTCAACAATGTGACGATTGAGGAAAACTGTACCATCAAGGGGACGCTCCGGGCCGAGCGTATTCTTGGGGACATTGTTAAGGCTGCGGGCAGGGAGTTTCCTTACTTCGTAATATCCAATACCGGTGAAAAACGATACGCCAACGGTACGCTGACGGTCGTGATTGACGATGATCAGTCTTTTGACCGACAGGTTTCCATTCCAGCGATTACCTTTCAGGGCGCAGCGTATGACAGCCAGACCAGTAACGACGTATGGGATGCCTGTACGCTGATTGTCAGGAAAAACGGGGTGGAGATATACAACCAGACAAGCATAGGTGTACCGGCCGTTTTTTCGCGAACACTGGATATGCCTGCCGGGAGCGGAAGGATGACGCTGAGTTTCAGCGTCAGTACTCGCGGCAACGGCAGCGGCTGGCCATATTCCAGAATCAGTGACCTGCTGGTTATTGTGACGAAAAAGTCATCAGCCGGGATAACAATAAGCTAATAACAGAAACCGCCTCCGGGCGGTTTTTTTATGGAGGTACTATGCCGGTACTTATATCAGGC
Organism: Citrobacter sp. Cf136; assembly: GCF_030333815.1. Lineage (NCBI taxonomy): Bacteria > Pseudomonadati > Pseudomonadota > Gammaproteobacteria > Enterobacterales > Enterobacteriaceae > Citrobacter > Citrobacter sp. Cf136. The sequence goes on from NZ_JAOWFE010000032.1 coordinate 635,166, forward strand.
ATTCTCAGAGATGGTGCGGGAAAACCCGTACAGGACTGCACCATTCAGCTGAGTGCCAGGAAAACCAGCCCGACCGTTGTGGTTGAGGTGACCTCATCCTCTGTTACGGATGCGAATGGCCATTACAGCATTGAGGCTGAACCGGGTTATTACAGTGTGTCACTGCTGCGGGAAGGTTTTCCTCCCTCCGTGGCCGGTGATATTTACGTGGTCCCGACCGATGCGCCGGATACCCTGAATGCGTTTCTCGATGCACCAAAGGATGCGGACCTGCGTCCGGAGGTGATGAAACGTTTTGAGGAAATGGTCAACCGCACGGCAGCGCTGTGCCAGGAGGCAGAGAAGGATCGGGAGCGTGCGGAAAACGCAGCACAGTCAGCGGAACAAAGTAAGGATTCAGCGGCATTGTCTGCAACGGCAGCGGCAGAGTCACAGCGCCAGGCGGCACTCTCTGCAGATGCTGCTGATGTGTCTGCCCGGTCTGCTGCAGATAATGCCCGACAGACAGCGCAGGATGTTCTGGCCAGTGCTGCGGATGCGGACAGTGCGGCAAAGTCAGCACAGATGGCGACGGAACAAGCCGGAGTGGCAAAAACCGCCGCTGAGACGGCACAGAAAGTGCAGGAGGAAGCGGGAGTTTCGGCGCAGTCTGCTGCGGGAAGTGCCGGAAGTGCAGCTGCGTCAGCACAAACTGCGGGTGAGCATGCCGGCAATGCAGCCACATCTGAAACCTCAGCACGTGAAAGCGCTCTCACGGCCACGCAGGCTGCAGAGCAGGGTAATTATAGTGCTGCAGCTGCGGCCCTGAGTGAACAGCATGCCAGGGAATCCAGCGACAAGGCCGCTAAATCAGAGACTGCGGCATCAGCCAGTGCAGAATCGGCATCTTCCAGTGATGCATCAGCCCGACAGTCAGCTGAAACGGCTGAGAACCAGAAAAATGCAGCCGCTGAGAGTGCCACCCGTGCGCAACAGGCCAGAGATGAGACGCTTACTTCCCGGAACGAGGCAGTAAAAGCTGCTGAAACAGCGGCGACAGACGCTGCAGAGAAAGCTGCCAGCAAGATTTCGGCGCAACTGAAAGCTGCTGTAGCCGATGATACTCAGCGCGCAGAAGCCGCGATGGCTGGCGCTGAAAGTGCAGCAGCAGCCTCACAGGGATACCGTGATGAAGCGCGGGATATTGCTGAAGGTCTGAAGCTGGGAGACGCCAGCACAACGCAGAAAGGGCTTGTGCAGTTAAGCAGCAATGACGACAGCGACAGTGAAGCCCTTGCAGCGACACCGAAAGCCGTTAAAAAAGTCAAAGACCTGACGAACCTAAAAGCCCCGCTGGACAGTCCTGAACTGGTGGGAACGCCAACCACCCCCACGCCGCCATTAAGTGTCAGCAACAAACAGATTGCGAATACCGAATACGTTCAGGCTGCGGTCGCTGCGTTAGTTGGCTCATCACCTGAAGCCCTGGACACCCTTGCTGAGTTAGCTGATGCATTAGGAAATGATCCTAACTTTGCAACCACGATGCTCAATGCGTTAGCGGGTAAACAGCCGCTAAATGAAATACTGACGTCGCTGTCCGGGCTGTCTACATCCGGAAGTAAATTGCCTTTTTTTAGCAGTAAAAATACGTTGATGTTGACGGACCTGACGACGACAGGACGGGCTTTGATTGCTAAAAGCTCAATAAATGAAATTCTCACATATCTTGGTTTAGTAGAAACGATAAAACTGGCAGCCGGAGCGCTGCCAGTAGCAGGAGGTAATTTACAGGGACAAATTTCCTTTTCATTATTGCAATCCAGAAATGACGCTAACCACTTAATATACAGCAATGATGATAGCGGAATACTGGCTTGCGGATATGGTTATTATCGTGGCAGATTTGATATTCATTTTTATGATGAAAAAGGTATGTGGATATCAAATCCAGCATCTATTTTGCCAAATGGGAATTGTAACTTTGGAAATGTTTTCGATAATGGGAAGAGAGTTTATTCACCAAATAATCCTTCTCCTGACTCTTACCCTGTAGGTGCACCAATTCCCTGGCCTTCAGACACACCACCTGCTAACCATGCGATTATGCAGGGACAGCCGTTTGATAAGTCTGCTTACCCATTACTTGCTGTAGCTTATCCATCAGGCGTTATCCCTGATATGAGAGGGCAGACGATAAAGGGTAAGCCGGATGGTCGCACAGTATTGTCGCAAGAACTTGACGGTATTAAGTCACACGACCACGGTGCCACGGTCGCAAGCACCGACCTAGGGAATAGGGACACAACAGGATTTGATTACGGAAATAAAGAAACAACAGGCTTTGATTACGGAACAAAAACAACTGATGTCCAGGGTGCTCACGCGCACAATTATACATTCATGGCATGGCAAGCAGGTTGGGGATATCCAGCCGGTAATCAAAATATGGGTGCTGTCACGCAAACCACATCCACCAATGGTGCTCATGCACACAACGTTTATATAGGTGCGCATAGCCATATTGTTGGCATTGGGGCACATGCCCACTCTGTATATATTGGCGCGCACAGCCACGGTGTGACAGTTTCGCCGTCAGGTCATGCTGAAAACACCGTAAAAAATACCGCATTTAACTATATTGTGAGACTTGCATAATGACTTTTAAAATGACTAACACCAATCGCACTATTACTATTTATAACCTGTCATCTTCTACTAATGAATTTATTGGTAAAGGTGATGGATATATCCCGGCGAACACTGGTTTGCCTGCATACAGTACTGATATAGCACCACCTTCAGCACCCGATGGATTTGTTGCTGTATTTAACTCTGAGTCCGGCAAGTGGTCTCTTGTTGAAGACCATCGAGGGGAAAGCGTTTATGACACCCGAACTGGTCAGTTGGTTAATGTTGAGACATTGGGAGCATTACCTGATAACACCGTTTCTTCAGCTCCTGATGGCGAGTATGTTAAATGGGATGGTAAGTCATGGGTACATGATGAAGATGCAAAAAGAGCAGCTCAGGTGTTACAGGCAGCTCAACAAAAGGATGAACTTCTTAGATTAGCCACATCTAAAATATCACCGCTTCAGGATGCTGTTGACCTTGATATTGCAACAGAAAGTGAAGCGGCTCTTTTGATTAAATGGAAAAAATATCGTGTATTGATTAATCGTATCCAGGCAGAATCTGCACCAGATATTAACTGGCCGCCCATGCCTGACATTATATAAATTATTCTAATGTTTTTTTGAATACAGCTGGTGCTCCGGCATAAAGTGAATTAGGTGGAATATCACAATTAACAACACTGTTTGCTGCTACTATGCTACCCGCACCAATAGTTACGCCTGGTAAAATAACTGCTCCTGCACCGATCCAAACATTATTTTCGATGTGTATGGAATGCATTAGTAACCCGTCGCATCTTTCTTTGGGGGAAATTGGGTGAGCAACAGTTGTGAGCGTAACACGTGGCCCAATGAAGGTACTTTCACCGATCACTACCTGCGCATGATCTAAAATTACGCATCCTGAGTTTATGTAAGAGTTGTTTCCTATCTTAACATTACCTTTTTCAAAGAAAAACGGTGGTCTAATAGTGAAACTTCCATTCGTTTCTACACCAGCTTTAATGAGTATTGTGTTTTTCTTTTTTCTACTTGCTTGAGATGAATTGAAGAAAATAGATGCGGATACTGGAGAAACTTTTTTTTTCAGACTTAAGAACCAATAAGTAAACATAGTTAAACTTTAGCTCCAATCCTTGGTGGAGTGAATTTTTACGACCGCGTCATATGATCGCATACCCTTACGTAAGTGAAGGTTATGACTGATTATACGTATAGTTTGATAAACAGGAAGCATAAAAAATACAATATCATTCATGATGTCTATGATTTGGTTTTGGTATAGGACCATCGAAAACCTGAGTCAATACAGTAGTATGATGTCCTTTTTACGTTCAAGAACCCTATCTTTGGGTAGATTCTTGCTCTTATTGACAATAAGAAATGCTTTGAGTCCAAAGGTAAGATCGGAGGGATGGTGATGGGTGGGGACCTGTCATCCCCACAGAAAAATCAAGTTATACACGTTCATCATTCGCTCATCAGCCACACATCAGCCTCTTCAAACATTTCCTGAACAGTACGGCTTATCTGTTCCTTCTCATGCTTGCTGGCGTCAGTGTTGATCGCCGGCAGCGTCATCATCGGTTTTACCCAAGTACCAGTATCGGGAAAAGGCGCGGTTTCACACTTATTTCCCTTAGAATTACATCCTTTACATTAGACCTATGAATACAAGATGAAGTGCCACTTATTTGGCTAAAATGCAAACACAAATCTAACTTGGATGTGGTTTTGCGTTATTTTATAACGTTCTTTTCTAATAAAAAACATAAAGAAATATTTGTTTTAGCCGATAATCTGTTTTAACTGTATGTATTTGATTCACGACAGATAGTAGAATGTATGTTGTTACATAGGGTCAGGCATATAAAGAGGTCGGCGTGAAGAATAACCACAATTTAAAACGAATTAAGCCTTATATGATATCAATCATGTTTTCATTTTTTATTTTTTTCTCATTGTCTGAGATTTCAATGTATTATATATACAAGGAGAGGATTGCATCATATACAGAACGAGTTTTGAATAGAAGCGTTAGTCTCATTCAACAGATTGATAAAATAAATGATAGTTATGAAATATTTAATGCTTATAGTCCTTGTAGTGAACTACAACTTCATGCTCTAAGAGTGGCCTTATGGCCCTATGCTCTTATAAAAGATATATCATTTATTTCAAATGGTGCAGTCATATGTAGTGCTTTATGGGGAGTGTTGCCAGCACCATTGCTTCTCAATATCTATGATAGAAAAGTTGAAAAGGACAATGTAACTTGGTTTTTTGGTGTGTTACTGGAAAATAATGTAAAAGCTGATTTGCTAAGCAATCAAAAATTAGCCATAACGATTTCACCATTTGCATTTAATAGATTTGTTACAGACCATGAAGAGAAGGGGTTTTCTGCAATTGTAGGTGACAGAGATCATTCGCTTCATTTGTTCAAACTTGGTGAGCAGGTCGATCTTCTTGAAGAGGCTCAGCATGATAAATCCTACCAACTAGGACTTATTACCACGCAAAGCTGTAATAAAAATAATAATATCTGTGTCATGGGGGGAGTTAAATTTCCGTGGATGAGTTTCGATAGTTGGTTAACGATGTTGTTGATTTCCTTTACATCTATTGTGACCGGTGTTCTTCTGGGTGGTTTTTATAATCAAAGAGTTGCACGTAAGCAATCATTAGTTTCAAGATTAAAAAATGCGATAAGAAGCGAATCATTATATCTTGTGTATCAACCTATTTATAAAATAAAAACCGGAAAAATTATTGGTGTGGAAGCACTAATTAGATGGGATGATCATGATATTGGTAGCATTCCTCCTGATATTTTTATCCCTATTGCAGAGAAGCATGGTTTAATCCAGGGAATAAGTGATTTTGTATTTCGAATGGTAGTAAAGCAAACCATGTCTCTTTCTGAGGAATTTGATATTTTTATAAGCATTAATGTTAGTTCTCAAGACCTTCTGTCGGAATCATTTCAAGAAAAAGTGTTTCAGATGATTGATGAATCAAATATAAAACCTGGTATGATAATGATGGAGTTAACAGAAAGGCAGAGCGCGGAAATAAATTCCCTCCAAAAGGTTATTTCTTTATTTAATAATAAAGGTATATCAATAGCTATTGATGATTTCGGGACTGGTCATTCAAATTTAAACTGGCTATCAAATTTACAAATAGATGAAATTAAAATTGATAAGTCAATTACAGATTCTATTGGTGAACCCTCTGTAAATAATAATATCGTATCAGGATTGGTGGAGATTTTTAAAGATATAACTAACAAAGTCGTTTTCGAAGGTGTCGAGACATCAACTCAGGTGAAATATTTAACTGAAATGTTCCCTGAGTGCGGTGTCCAAGGATGGTATTACTCACAGCCACTATCTATAGATAAATTGACAAAGTTAGTAAATGATATTAATGGGGTTTAATATGTATTGCATTGTTTTTATTGTTTAATTTTATATAAGATACGTGTAGCCGTGTACCATATAAATTTAACAGCTGAACTTTAATATCTCGTGCCGAATATAGTTGACTAGTTGGTTCGAGATTGAGTGAAATGTCGCGTTCTGATTCATCAGCGAGCAGGGCAAGATAATCTTCACGCGTCATTGACTGTAAAAAACATCCACACATAGAAACCTCCAGCCATATGTCAGACTGAAAGTATAGGGCAGGAAGAAAAAGTGGTGCGCACCGGTAATGATTTAAAAAGGAGCTTGTAAGGTAAATTGGAATGATGGTTTTGTGAATTGATGAATTCTTAAAAATATGTAGATGCTGGAACAATGCGATCCCGAATTTTTCCCGACGACGCCACGAAACCAATAGCAACTGATTGATCTTGAATGGGTGCATTAGTAAGTATCAGGAGGTGTTTTTTAGTGGTTTTTTGGTGTTAACATATTGAAGTTTATAGGTTATTACGTTTTGATTTGTAAACAGGAATCGTATTCGGTCTCTTTTTATGTGGCGAATGCGATGCCATCCAGGGCAAAACACGGCTTATCGCATGCTGCATTCTCCATAAACCATACCATACTCCTGCCCACGATCGTCCAGGCTTTTTTACCATCATTGCTAAAATTATAATCAGGTACCCTTGTACTCTGGAGGCGACATGGGACGACCTGACAATATCTATCAACGAATCGACGGTACGCAGTGGCGTCACGTCTGGGTGGTTGGGGATATCCACGGCTGCTTCTCGATACTGATGGCTAAACTGCGCCAGTACCGTTTTGATCCTTGGCAGGATCTGCTGGTTTCAGTGGGGGATGTTATTGACCGTGGACCAGACAGTTTGCGTTGCCTGAAATTAATGCGTAAACGCTGGATAGTCGCGGTCAGGGGGAATCATGAGCAGATGGCGCTGGACGCGCTGGTGACGGGAGATCAATTCATGTGGTTTATGAATGGTGGCTCGTGGTATGCGCAGGCGGAGCAACCGGCAGCGAAATTCGCTCTTGAAGAGTGTTGGCAATTACCCTGGATTCTGGAGCTGCATTGTCAAAACGGCATACACGTTATTGCTCATGCCGATTACCCGGATGATGATTATCTGTGGCTAAAAAAGATCGATTTACAGCGTGTGCTGTGGGATCGTTCGAGGCTAATGAACAACGGTTGTGGGATTCGCGGCGCGGATCACTTTTGGTTTGGCCACACGCCGTTGCTCCATCGGCTGGATCGCGAGAATCTGCATTATATTGATACCGGTGCTGTATTTGGCGGCGAGTTAACGCTGGTACAACTGCAATAATCAAAAATCGCTGTATTCCTGGGCCGGGTGCCAGAAACTATCAATGTAGTCATCCGCGGGTAAACACCCTCCGTTACGAATACGTTGATCGTCCATCGATATCAGGCACTGCTGCTCAGTTTTGTAGACATCAACCACGATATCTTCACAACCGCCATCCAGGTAGCACACAAAAAGAACCAGCGTGAACATTCCATCCTCAAATGGTAAAGCCATAGCTGTAGTGTAGAAGATGTTGATAGATGAGGGAAATTAACCAGGAAATAACCCGTCTGGCGACGGGTTCTTTTTGAATCAGGCAAGGCGCATGATCCAGGCATCTGACTTACGATCGTAGTGTTCGCGAAATAGTACTGAATGTTCTCCGTTCAACAGGGCCGGGACGCTGGTATCGGCATCCCAGGCATCCAGTTGCATACATAAATCCGGGTCGGATTTACACGGAATGGTTAACGTTCGGTCCCCCGGCGATTCGCCATGTAACTCGGCGTCGTCGATTTCAAAAGCGCCAATGCGCACACTGGTTTTCATCATCGTGCTCTCCGTTAATTTGCTAATTGTGGTACGACCAGTTAGGTCGTCCATTTTTCAGCGTAGTCAACGTTAGCAAAAGCGCCAGTAAAAACGTGCGTTATCCCGTAAAGAGTTTGCCATCCCGGACAAGATCGCGTGGGTAGCTATTCTTCAGTCGCGATCCAATACGTTTTGCCAGACCGATAGGCTGATGCTGGAATGTAACCAGTACGTCGTCACTCGTCGGTGTGGCTTGTGGGTAGACATCCCGGCCGCGGTACCACTCTTCAGCTTCGGCAAGCGTCAGTTCAAACGCATGGCTGTGATTTGGGTTGGCGAGCGCGATGACGGCTTCATGCTGCCAGCGGTAGCCTTTATTGTGCGTTTCAGCTAATTTGACGCCGAGTCGGGAAAAGCGGACTTTGCCGATCAGTGGCTCAATTTCTGTTGGGAATAGCCAAATCTCTTTATCGCGCTGCCACAGACGTAAATTATCTTCCCACTGCAGTCCACAAGCGCTCGCGGCTTGCGCGACAAGCGCGGACTCGCGTCCTTTCAGCGGGCTAAACGGGAAGTTACCGACTTTATATGTCGGCGCAGGTAGTGGAGGGATGGCGGCTGTTTTGCGCAAACGCGCAACGAAGAAACCTTCGCAATCGTAAATTTGCGGAAACACATGCAGGAATCCTTCCGGCGTCAGAGCGCGTTCGGCCTGTGGAAATAAATCGCCGAGTGGTAAAAACTCGACGGCGTCCGGGTAGGTTTCAATCAACCACTGCATGACGTTTTCATTTTCTTCACGGTTAAGTGTACAGGTGGAGTAAACCAACGTGCCGCCGGGGCGCAGAGCGTGAAAGGCGCTGTCGAGCAGTTCGCGCTGAGTCGCGGCAATTTCCAGATTACTTACTGGCGACCAGTTTTTTAGCGCATCGGGGTCTTTACGCACTACGCCTTCCCCGGAACACGGGGCGTCGAGCAATATGGCATCAAATGATTCCGGCAACGCAGCGCCAAAAACCCGGCCGTCAAAATGGGTCAGGGCGACGTTGGCTATCCCGCAACGGCTGATATTGGCATGCAGAACTTTGACGCGACTGGCAGAAAATTCATTCGCCAGAATGGCGCCTCGATTATTCATTTTTGCGGCAATTTGCGTGGTTTTGGAGCCAGGGGCTGCCGCGACATCCATTACGCGTTCCGGGGTATTGCCTTCGGCAAACAGCGCAGCGACTGGCAGCATTGAGCTGGCTTCCTGAATATAAAACAGGCCGCTTAAATGTTCTGCTGTGCTACCGAGCGGCACTGACTCTTCTTCATCGCGTTCGATCCAGAAACCTTCAGCACACCAGGGAACCGGAGTGAGAGACCAGTTGTAAGGTGCTGTCAGTGTGAGGAAATCGGCAACGGAGATTTTCAGCGTATTGACGCGAATGCTGCGGCGCAACGGGCGCTGACAGGCAGCGAGAAAATCATCGAATGAGAGCGTGGAAGGCATTGCTTCACGCATTTGGGTCAGAAAGGCATCGGGAAAATAAGCCACTTGGTACCACCGGCAAAAAAACAGGTGCGCAGTGTAGCATAAGTGCTCCGGCGCGAGTACGCCGGAGCAACTGGAGAGATTATCGTGGCAGGGCGGTTCCCCATTCACGCCACTCTTTCGGTTCGCTTTCGAGCAACAGGAAGTGTTTACCTGCCTGTGCTTTAGGAGCCAGCGGTGTGCCTGGTGGAGTCGCGAAGGCGATGCCGCCGCGGATGAACTGATTGAAGGTACCGGTCTTCACGACACCGCCGGTCAGGCCGAAGTCAAGATTGTAGCCGGATGCCAGCCAGAACACGGAGTTGTTGCGCACCAGATGCTGATAGCGCTGGCTAATGCGCATGGCAACCATCACACGATCGGAAAGCGAGCCCAGCGTCAGCCCGGTGACGGTCCCCACTTCAATACCTCTGAACAAAACCGGGGTTCCGATATTCAGCGAACCTGCTTCCGGTGCTTCCACCACAATACTCAGACCATCGAGGTAACGAGAGTCGGTAATGGTGGCTTCCTGCAGCTCAAAATCACGTCGCGGATTACCGCGTCCGGGTTCAACGTTGATGTACGGCTGCAGGATTGTATCCAGATGCTCCACGCCAGCTGCCGAAATTTGCGGGGTGATTACGGAGAAACGGGTACCGCTTCGCGCGAAGGTCTGCACGTATTCCGGGTACAGAACTGCTTTTGCCTGCACTTCGTTACGGGCGGTGATCAGCTCAAGCGTCTGAATCTGGCCGATATCGATTCCCAGGTAGCGAATCGGCATGCCAGCAGCGAGTTTACCGGCATCGAACGCATGCAGCGTTATCTGGCCGCCTACCGCACGCGCGGCGGTTTCCGAAGCATACAGAATGCGCTTGTCGCCTTTGCGTTGGCTGGCGCTGGCACCGCTTAAATTATCGAAGCTAATTGCCCCTTTGAGCGCGCGCGAAAGGGGAGATGCCTGTACGGTTAATCCGCTGCCGTTAAGCTGAACTTTTGCTCCGCCTTCGGCCCAGAACACGCTGTTGCTGGTCAACAGGTTGCGATATTCCGGTTTAATATGCAGATCGATATCAAACGCATCGGCGCGAGGACGAACGCTGATCACTTCACCGACCTCGAATTTGCGGTATAGAACCACCGAGCCGGCCTGCACATCAGGCAGCGTTTCGGCGCTCAGGCTGACCGTGGTGGTTGGCAGATCGCTCAGGCTGTTTTCAATCGCTTTTTCCAGGTTGGCATAAAGCGGGTAGCTTTTTTTCATTTCCCCCTTCGTACCGGGCAAAATACGAATGCCGCCGCTGAGCCACTCGCTGGCGCTGGCGCCAAGGAACTCCACGCCATCAAGTCCGACTTTGACGTCCACGCGGCTGTTGACCACGAACTTACTGTCACCTTGCACCAGGTCACGATGCTGCGGTTCGATGGCAACGGTAAATGAAACGCCTTTGCTGGAAAGCGTGCGCTCAATCACCTGACCGACCTGTACGCCGTGGAGAATCAGCGGCTGGCCAGCATCAATACCGTAACTTTCCGGTGCGGTGAGCGTAAATGTCATGACCCCTGGATCGTGTAACAACGACTTCTCTGCGGGGATAACCACAAACTGGCTACGCGGCTCGCCTTCGCCGGGGACCAGTTCAAACGTTTTACCCGTCAGCAGTGAGCTGAGATTGGCATCGTTTAACGATAATTTAGGGCTGTGTAATTCAATCCGCGTGTTGTCGCGCAGCAGCGTTACGACGCTGGGATCGACGGTCATTTCGCCGGTGACTTTACCGCCTGGATTTAAATCCAGTTTGGTCAGTTGACCGACTTCCAATCCTTGATACATCAGCGAGGTTGAGCCAGCTTTGAGTCCGTCCCCGCTGGGTAAGTCAAGCTTGACGATCACCCCGCGCTGGCTGTGCGCGAGATCCTGATATAAACCAAACGTGTCGTCGGCTGCGGCGGGTTTTGAGTCTTCAGGCGAATCAAAAGCAATGGCGCCATTGACCAGCGCGGCCAGACTCTCCAGTTTGATCTTCGCGCCGCTGAGACTGACATCCGCATTCACACCGGAGACGTTCCAGAAGCGGCTGCCTTTTTTCACCAGATTGGTAAACCGACGTTCAATCAGCACGTCGATAGTTACGCCCTGATTGTTGGGGTTGATAGTGTAGTCATACACCCGGCCCACCGGAATCTTACGGAAATAAACCAGCGAACCGCTATTGAGCGAACCGAGGTCAGGCGCCCGCAGATGCAGCATCAAATCGCCATTATCCAGACGGTATTTGGGCTGCGTGTCGAGGGCAACGAAATGATCTTCTTCCTCGCCGGTTCCGGGCATCATGCCGATATAGTTACCACCAACCAACGCATCCAGACCCGAAACTCCGGCCAGCGACGCTTTCGGCGTGACCAGCCAGAACTGGGTATCTTTGCGCAGTGCATCTTTCATGCTCGATTTGATGCTGACGCGGACTTCAATTTTACGCAGATCTTTGCTGAGGTTGATATCCTGCACCGTGCCCACTTCAACGCCCTGATAACGAACGGGCGTGCGTCCTGGTACAATGCCGTCCGCGGACATGAAGTCAATGGTTACGGTATTGCCGCGATCTTCATAGCTTCCCCAGATAAGCCATCCTGCGATCATCAGTGCAATGAACGGCAGCAGCCAGAACGGAGAGATACGGCGTTTTGTTTTAATCTGCGCTTCAGTCTGCGAAGCGGGCGTTTCCTGACTCATGTGCATCCCAAAGTAAGCGGCTGTCCAGCCATTCCACAGCAAGAATAGTCAATATTACCGCCGCGCCGAAATAAAACGCAGCCGGTCCCATAGTAAAAGCAAGTATCTGATCGCGATTAATCAGCGACATGGTTAAAGCGATAACAAAGAGATCCAGCATCGACCAGCGGCCAATCCAGGTCACCATACGCAGCAGTTTTATGCGGGTACGCAATCCTTGCTCGCAGTTAAAATGGATGCTGATGAGCAACGTAAACATCACAATCACTTTGGTGAATGGCACCAGAATACTGGCGATAAAAACGATCGCCGCCACGCCGACGTTGCTGTTTGCCAAAGACATTATGCCTGACAGGATAGTGTCTTCCTGCCTACCACCGTTGACATAAATTACCGAGATGGGCAGCAGATTAGCAGGCAAAAGCAGGACAATCGAGGCCAGTAGCGCCGCCCAACACTTTTGGATACTTTGATTCCTGCGCCAGCGCAGCGGGATATGGCAACGAGGGCAGCGACCCCGAGCGTCCGGATAACCTGTAAAGTGACAACCGAGGCAGACGCGGAGCTTTTCATCAGGGCGACGGGCTGGTCTTTGCGGGTAAAATCGGTCCCAAAGCTGCTCTACGTTGAGGTGCGACAGCGTCAAAATACTGAGGATCACCAGCGCAATAAAAGCAAACAGCCCCACACCGGGTTGCAAAAATGCATAGTCCTGAACTTTGATTGACGCGACGCCAATGCCCACAAGATAGATATCGAGCATCACCCACTCTTTGAGCCTTTCCAGCATCAGCAGCACCGGGCGCAGGTTCATCCCAAGAATATTGCCAAACCACAGATAAGCAATTGAGGTCACGAGAATTAGCGGCGCGCCAGCGACGCAAAAAAGCACGAAAGAAGCAGTGAGGGGGTCACCTTGTCGGGTCATTTGCCAGATGCCTTGCATAACATTGGCATCAATGCGCACGCCTAATAAATAGATGTGCAGGAGTGGCTCTCCCCAGGCAAAGGGCATCAGCAGCAACATGGTGAAAGCCATTGCCGCCAGTCGCGTTAATGACCAGTCGCGTCCGTCGCGAATTTTTGCCTGGCAGCGTGGGCAAAAGGCACTTTGGTGCGAACGCATTTTAGGCAAGCTAAATATCAGGTCACATTCAGGGCAGCGATGATAATGTGCACGAGGTAGTGCCTCACCGATGGACCTGATGGCTATTTTTTTAGTTGGCGTGATGCGTGGTGTCGTTAAGGCCATGTATCGCGAATCAAATTGTTGAAGTAATGTTATCTTAACTCATGACGGGAATGATCTTGAGCATTAACGCATTTAATGTTTATTTTAGTAGGCTGCAGTTTTAAGTAAGACAACTAAGTGATTACATAATGAACAAAATAGAGCTATACACGGATCTGAACCGTGATTTTCAGGCATTGATGGCAGGTGAAACCAGTTTTCTGGCAACGCTGGCGAATACCAGCGCATTGTTGTACGAGCGTCTTGCAGAAGTGAACTGGGCCGGTTTTTACCTGCTTGAGGACGATACGCTGGTGCTTGGTCCCTTCCAGGGCAAAATTGCCTGCGTGCGGATCCCGGTAGGGCGTGGTGTGTGCGGTACAGCAGTGGCGCAGAACCAGGTTCAGCGTATTGAGGACGTACATGCTTTTGATGGGCACATTGCTTGTGATGCCGCCAGCAACGCTGAAATCGTCCTGCCAATCACCGTCGAAAATCAGATAATCGGCGTGCTGGATATCGATAGCACGGCGTTTGGCCGCTTTACTGAGGAAGATGAACAAGGTCTGCGTACACTGGTGGCACAGCTTGAAACCGTGCTTGCAACGACGGATTACAAAAAATTCTTTGCGCACGTCGCAGGATAATCAACGGATAACGTAGCAATTACTGATGACGTCATTATAATGTCGCCTGTTCATGCCTGCGCTTGTTGGCTACGTCCGTTGTAATCAGGAAATTTCATGGAAAATCAACCTAAGTTGAATAGTAGTAAAGAAGTCATCGCGTTTCTGGCCGAACGCTTCCCGCAGTGTTTTAGTGCGGAAGGCGAAGCGCGCCCACTGAAAATTGGCATTTTTCAGGATCTGGTAGAGCGTGTTGAGGGCGAAATGAACCTCAGCAAGACTCAGCTCCGTTCTGCCTTACGTCTCTATACTTCAAGCTGGCGCTATCTGTACGGCGTTAAATTGGGCGCAACGCGTGTTGATCTCGACGGCAACCCTTGTGGTGAGCTGGATGAACAACATGTTGAACATGCGCGCAAACAGCTGGAAGAAGCTAAAGCCCGTGTTCAGGCGCAACGCGCAGAGCAACAGGCGAAAAAACGCGAAGCGGCAGCTGCTGCCGGTGAAAAAGAAGGCGCACCGCGTCGCGAGCGTAAGCCGCGTCCTGCACCGCGTCGTAAAGAAGGTGCAGAGCGTAAACCTCGCGCTGAAAAACCAGCAGCAAAAGCACCGCGTGCTCCTCGCGAAGAACAGCATACCCCGGTATCTGATATTTCAGTACTGACGGTAGGGCAGTCTCTGAAGGTGAAAGCAGGAAATAATGCGATGGATGCCACCGTATTAGAAATCACCAAAGATGGCGTCCGTGTACAGCTGAATTCGGGTATGTCTTTGATTGTACGCGCAGAACACCTGGTGTTCTGAAACGGAGGCCAGGCCTGGCATGAACACTTTTTTTAGGCTTACTGCGTTAGCTGGTCTGCTTGCATTAGCAGGCCAGGCACTTGCTGTGGAAGACATCACGCGTGCCGATCAAATCCCCGTTTTAAAGGAAGAAACCCAGCATGCGACGGTAAGCGAACGTGTGACGTCGCGTTTTACGCGATCACACTATCGCCAGTTCGATCTGGATCAGGCGTTTTCGGCAAAAATTTTTGACCGCTATTTGAATTTGCTCGACTACAGCCACAATGTGCTGTTGGCGAGCGATATCGAACAGTATGCAAAAAAGAAAACGGTCCTCGGCGATGAACTACGCACCGGCAAGCTGGATGTCTTTTACGATCTCTATAATCTGGCGCAAAAACGCCGATTTGAACGTTATCAGTACGCATTAAGCGTACTGGCACGTCCGATGGATTTTACCGGTAACGACACGTTTAACCTCGACCGAAGCAAAGCGCCGTGGCCGAAGAGCGAAGCAGAGCTAAATGCACTGTGGGACGGTAAGGTTAAATTTGACGAACTCAGCCTGAAGCTGACCGGTAAAACCGATGCGGAAATTCGCGAAACGCTGACGCGCCGCTACAAATTTGCGATTCGCCGTCTGGCGCAGACCAACAGCGAAGATGTGTTCTCACTGGCGATGACAGCGTTCGCCCGTGAAATCGACCCGCATACTAACTATCTATCTCCGCGCAATACCGAGCAGTTCAATACTGAAATGAGCTTGTCTTTGGAAGGTATTGGCGCGGTTCTGCAAATGGATGATGACTACACCGTCATTAACTCCATGGTGGCAGGTGGTCCGGCAGCCAAGAGCAAGTCGATCAGCGTTGGCGATCGTATTGTCGGCGTCGGGCAGACGGGCAAGGGCATGGTCGATGTGATTGGCTGGCGTCTGGATGACGTCGTGGCACTGATCAAAGGACCTAAAGGCAGCAAGGTACGCCTTGAAATTCTGCCTGCCGGTAAAGGTACCAAGACGCGCACCGTGACGCTAACGCGTGAACGTATTCGTCTCGAAGACCGCGCCGTGAAAATGTCCGTGAAAACCGTTGGTAAAGAAAAAGTTGGCGTACTGGATATTCCTGGCTTCTATGTAGGTCTGACTGATGATGTCAAAGTCCAACTGCAGAAACTGGAAAAACAAAATGTCAGCAGTATTATCATCGATCTGCGTACCAACGGTGGTGGTGCACTGACTGAAGCGGTTTCGCTTTCCGGTCTGTTCATTCCTTCCGGCCCGGTGGTTCAGGTTCGTGATAATAACGGTAAAGTGCGTGAAGACAGCGATACCGACGGCGTTGTGTACTACAAAGGCCCGCTGGTGGTATTGGTCGATCGCTTCAGTGCCTCAGCATCAGAGATTTTCGCGGCGGCAATGCAGGATTATGGCCGAGCGTTGATCGTTGGTGAACCGACCTTTGGGAAAGGCACCGTCCAGCAGTATCGCTCCCTGAACCGTATTTACGATCAGATGCTACGACCGGAATGGCCTGCGCTGGGCTCTGTTCAGTATACGATACAGAAATTCTACCGCGTAAACGGTGGCAGCACGCAGCGTAAGGGCGTTACGCCGGATATCATCATGCCGACAGGTAATGAAGAAACTGAAACCGGCGAAAAGTTTGAAGATAACGCACTGCCGTGGGACAGCATTGATGCTGCGACCTACACTAAGTCAGATAATCTGACGCCGTTCGGACCTGAATTGCTGAAAGAGCACAATGCACGTATTGCCAAAGATCCTGAATTCCAGTACATCATGAAGGACATTGCGCGTTTCAATGCGATGAAGGATAAACGCAACATCGCTTCTCTGAATTACGCTCAGCGTGAAAAAGAGAATAACGAAGATGACGCAATGCGTCTGGCGCGTATCAACGATCGGTTTAAACGTGAAGGCAAGTCGCCATTGAAGAAACTGGATGATCTGCCGAAGGATTACCAGGAGCCGGATCCGTACCTGGATGAAACGGTAAAAATCGCGCTCGACCTGGCGCATCTTGAGAAAGAGAAGCCAGCGGAACAGCCCGCAACCAGTCAATAACCTCGAACAGGCACAAGAAATTGTGCCTGTTTTTTTAACAAGTGCATGAAGACGTCAGCCTGATACGATAAAATGTAAAGTTGTGTCTTTCTGGTGACTTAGCACCTATGGATGCTTGAAAATAGTCATAAGACCCATACGATATGGGTAATCGCATAGTGCGTTTTGTTAAATTGAGGTTAAAAGAAAATTATGATGCGAATCGCGCTCTTCCTGCTGACGAACCTGGCTGTGATGGTCGTTTTCGGGCTGGTATTGAGCCTGACAGGGATCCAGTCAAGCAGCGTTCAAGGCTTGTTGATCATGGCACTGCTGTTTGGTTTTGGTGGTTCCTTCATTTCGCTGCTGATGTCCAAATGGATGGCGTTAAAGTCCGTTGGCGGGGAAGTGATCGAACAGCCTCGCAATGAAAGAGAACGCTGGCTGATGAATACAGTTGCGAATCAGGCCCGCCAGGCCGGGATCGCTATGCCACAGGTTGCAATCTACCACGCGCCAGATATTAACGCGTTTGCGACTGGTGCCCGCCGGGATGCCTCGCTGGTGGCTGTAAGTACTGGCCTGTTGCAAAACATGAGCCCGGATGAAGCCGAAGCGGTTATCGCGCATGAGATCAGCCACATTGCCAATGGCGATATGGTGACCATGACGCTCATTCAGGGGGTAGTAAACACCTTCGTTATCTTTATCTCACGTATTCTGGCGCAAATTGCCGCTGGCTTTATGGGCGGGAATCGTGATGAGGGTGAGGGTAGCAACGGTAACCCGTTGATCTACTTTGCGGTGGCGACTGTGCTGGAACTGGTGTTTGGTATTCTGGCGAGCATCATTACCATGTGGTTCTCACGTCATCGTGAATTCCATGCGGATGCCGGTTCTGCAAAACTGGTGGGTCGTGAAAAAATGATCGCCGCGCTGCAGCGCCTGAAAACCAGCTATGAGCCGCAGGAAGCGACCAGTATGATGGCGTTCTGCATCAATGGTAAATCCAAATCGTTGAGTGAGCTGTTTATGACTCACCCCCCGTTGGACAAACGTATTGAAGCGCTGCGCAGCGGTGAGTACCTGAAATAATCTGCAGCAGACAACAACAAAAAGCGCGTCGACAGACGCGCTTTTTTTATGACTGAACCCGCGGTTGTGTAATACGTAAGCCACTCACGATTGCGGCCAGCGAAGCCAGAATGCCCGCTGTTATCAGCGAGATGTGCGTTCCGCTGTCACCAAACTGATTTAGCATCAGCGCAACCAGTGCGGCCCCGGTACTTTGACCCAGTAAGCGCGCCGTTCCGAGCATACCGCTCGCGCCTCCGCTACGATCTCGCGGCGCGGAGGTGATGATGGTGTGATTATTCGGTGACTGGAACAAGCCAAAACCCGCACCACACAAAATCATTGGCCAGATGATATTAAAATCGGAAGGTGATGCGGGCAGTAACACCAGCGAAAACAGCCCACACGCCATTACTGCCATGCCCAGCGCGCCAAGCAGACCTGCATGAACACGTTCAATCAAATATCCCGCCAGTGGGGCCATCACCATGGTTGCCAGCGGCCACGGCGTCAGCAGCAGGCCCGTTTCAACTTCGCTGCGTCCGAGAACCGTTTGCATAAAAAAGGGCAGGGAAACCATCGCCAGCATTTGTGCGCTGAATGAACAGATTGAGGTGCAAATAGAGAGTGAAAACAGCGGAATGCGTAGTAGATCAACCGGTAATAACGGTACTGGCAATGCGAGCTGGCGGCGGATAAAGAAAAAACCTACCACGAGAAGCCCCACAAGTTCAGCACCAATCAGTTTTAGTGACTGTCCCTGTGCAAATCCGCTGAGTGCCGTGATCAACAAACCGAATGTTAAGGCGTTCATTATTGCGCTGGGCAGATCAAAGCGCGGTTTATTGCTACGTGATGAATTGGGTGGCAAAAAACGCATAGCCAGCAGCAGGGCGATGATCCCCAATGGAACGTTAATCAGAAATAGCCATTTCCACGAGGCAATAGAAAGAATTGCCGCCGCAATAGTCGGACCCGCTGCCGAGGATACAGCCACGATAAAGGAGTTAATACCCATCCCGCGGCCAAGCTGGCGCTGAGGATAAATGAGTCGGATCAATGCCGTATTAACGCTCATCAGCGCCGCGCCGCCAAACCCCTGAGCCACGCGCGCTAACGTCAGCATATGCAGCGAGTTTGACAAGGCACAAAATAGAGATGCCAACAGAAACACGACCAGACCACACTTATAAATGCGTCGGTAGCCAAACATATCACCTAAAAAAGAGAGCGATAACAGCGAAACAACGATCGCAATTTGGTAGGCGTTCACAATCCAGATTGAGCTGGCGGGTGAGGCCTGAAGATCGGTGGCGATAGTGGGGAGGGCAACGTTTGCTATTGCGCCGTCGAGTACTGCCATAGAGATGCCAATAACAATGGTTAAAATTGCGCCATATCGCTGGGGCAATGGCAGACCATCGGTCTGAGTTTTTTCCATAGGAAGTCAATACTGTTGGAATTTATGATGAGAATAATAATTTTAGCATTGATATTCAGGCGTTAGGTCGCAGATTTGTAACTAAGTAAGCAAAGAGCGATTGCGAGGGCTGATACGTGAAATTATAATAAAAACCGGTTCTGATTTTTATAAAACACTCGAAAGGGGTGATAAATGGCAATCGCAGATCTGGATAAACAACCCGATTCTGTATCTTCCGTGCTGAAGGTTTTTGGCATTCTGCAGGCGCTGGGTGAAGAGCGCGAAATTGGTATTACCGAGTTGTCGCAACGCGTCATGATGTCAAAGAGCACCGTTTATCGCTTTTTGCAGACCATGAAAACGCTGGGTTATGTGGCACAAGAAGGGGAGTCTGAGAAATACTCACTGACCCTGAAACTATTCGAGCTGGGTGCTCGCGCGTTACAAAACGTCGATCTTATCCGTAGCGCTGATATTCAGATGCGCGAACTTTCGCGCCTGACCAAAGAGACAGTGCACCTTGGTGCACTGGATGAAGACAGCATCGTCTACATCCATAAAATCGACTCTATGTACAATCTGCGCATGTATTCTCGCGTAGGTCGCCGTAATCCGCTATACAGCACGGCTATCGGTAAAGTTCTGCTGGCATGGCGTGACCGCGATGAAGTGAAGCAGATTCTGGATGGTATTGAGTACAAGCGCAGCACCGACCGTACTATTACCAATACTGATGAGCTGCTGGTATTGCTGGATAAAGTACGCGAGCAGGGCTACGGTGAAGATAACGAAGAACAGGAAGAAGGTCTGCGCTGCATCGGTGTACCGGTGTTTGACCGTTTCGGTGTAGTGATTGCAGGCTTGAGTATTTCATTCCCGACACTGCGTTTCTCAGAAGAACGTTTGCACGAGTATGTGGCGATGCTGCATACGGCTGCGCGTAAAATTTCAGAACAAATGGGTTATAACGACTATCCGTTCTAATCTGATGAAATAGCGTCAAGGTAAAAACCCCAGGTATTTTTGTATCTGGGGTTTTTTATGAACAGTCATAACGTTAGTTGGTGCAAATAACGTAGCGGATGTATTGCTGCTATATTAACCGTTATCAATAATGACCGTGCTTTTTCTTAACAAGGGGCAATCCGACAGGCCAATGATACCGCTGTCTGTGTGGACGTATTGCGCAGTGCTGGTTCCGCGGGCGGTCAGATATTGGCATTGCAAGCCCAGGCCTGCTGCATTCTCCTTACTTCCAATCAAAATTCCGTAGCCGCTCAGTAATAAACCGATCCAAACCAGAGCTAACAACACAATAGCGCGGATTATCAGACGCATTACAACCTCTTATCTTTTCTCGTTATTATTAGATTAGCCTGTACATGGGATGAAACAAGTGAATCATTCCTAAAAAGATTGAATGCCGATACAGTTAACGCTGGGTTTAGGTAACGCATGATAATTTATAGGCATAAGATGTTGATTCGAAGAGTGGAGCTGGAGTGAAAAAAATTCGCTGGGTAGTGCTGATAGTTGTCGTGCTGGTATGCATACTGATGTGGGCGCAAGTGTTCAACATCATGTGCGATCAGGATGTACAATTTTTCAGCGGTATTTGTGCCATTAATAAATTTATTCCCTGGTAAGCGCATTTTTGCCACAGTTGATTACCTTCTTGTGCGGCAGTGGTAAACTACGCTGTCTACATTGAGGTGGTGAAATGAACGAAGTTTTGAATTCTGGCGCGTTGAGTTTGGCGTCTTTGGCTGTATCGGTGGTGATTCTGGTTGTCGGGCTTGTACTGTGGTTTTTCGTCAATAGGGCAAGTTCGCGTACTAATGAGCAGATTGAGCTGCTTGAAGCATTGTTAGATCAGCAAAAAAGACAGAACGCATTGCTCCGTCGCCTTTGCGAAGCTAACGAACCTGAAAAAGCGGCAGAGCCTGCTGTGGTCACAGCGAAAGACGAAGATGATGACATCATCCGCCTGGTAGCTGAGCGGTAAAAACGGTATGACAGGGTGAGGATCTGTTGCTTACGTTCTCAGATGTTTCATCCTGTCGCCAACATGCCAGATTATTTTCTTCTGCACATGTCGTGTAATTAGCACTCTGATTCTCGTGTTAACTCAGTATTTTCAGATGCTCCAGCCAATTAATATCTTATCCCCGGTCTGATATAAATATAATTTCCCATACGATAAAAATATGATTATGTCATTTTTGTGATAGTGATCGTTTTATTAACAGCGAAACGTTTCTCTTACTTTTTTTGTGCATTGTCATCATTCTTTCATTATTTTGGTGCAAAAGCAGAAGGCAGATCTCATTTTTACGCTTGTGACATTTTATGCATTACTAAGCATAAAAAATGATATTCAGCACACCCTGTAACAGCTAATCTGGAACAACCGAAGCTATTGAGCTATGGTAGAAATGTCCCGGCTATGGTGCAAGCCTGGCGGGGGATGGGGCGAGCGGCGGGAATATAACACTACTCGGTGTGGCGCATAACTGTGCAGTTGCTGTTTGATGAACGACAGGATTTGTGCGACCGATCGAGACACGTTTAAAAATGGCTTGCCATTATTAACGTTGTATGTGATAACACGTTTTGGGTTAAACGAGGTACAGTTCTGTTTATGTGTGGCATTTTCAGTAAAGAAGTCCTGAGTAAACACGTTGACGTTGAATACCGCTTCTCTGCCGAACCTTATATTAGTGCCTCAAGCAGTAATGTCTCAGTTTTATCTATGTTATGCCTGCGGGCGAAGAAAATACTCTAAGGAATTTTGCAAATGGCAAAGATTAAAGGTCAAGTTAAGTGGTTCAACGAGTCTAAAGGTTTTGGTTTCATTACTCCGGCTGATGGCAGCAAAGACGTGTTCGTACACTTCTCCGCTATCCAGGGTAACGGCTTCAAAACTCTGGCTGAAGGCCAGAACGTTGAGTTCGAAATTCAGGACGGCCAGAAAGGTCCGGCTGCTGTTAACGTAACAGCTATCTGATCGACACCACTGATTTGAAGCGCATATGCGCAACCATCTCAGATATAAAGCCTCGCCTATGCGGGGCTTTTTAATTCAAAATACGTCTAAATATTTCTAAATGCCTTCCCATTAGCGCTTTGTTGCAAAGGCGTGATGTTCGTAGCATAGTTTTCCCCGCTTTCTTACGACATTTCTCGTTAAATCAGACACCTGAAAAACTATCTTGCTGGAGTTCAGGTGAAAAAGAAAAACGACGGCGACGCGCGCAATTTTACTCCCGTACGTTTTGCCCTGCTTTGTGTGGCAATATTATTGAGTCTGGGATTGCTGCTGGGTCGGGTTGCATGGCTGCAAATTGTCACGCCGACGAGTCTGGTGAAACAGGAAGACATGCGTTCATTACGTGAGGTAACTATTGCCTCGCCGCGCGGGATGATTACCGACAGAGAAGGGCGACCGCTGGCGGTAAGTGTTCCGGTTAACGCGGTATGGGCCGATCCTAAGACCATCATCAGCAAGGGAGGCGTGGGTTATAACGAACGGTGGCAGGCTCTGGCAAGGGCTCTGCATCTGTCACTGAGTACGCTGGCGGAACGCGTTAACAGTAATCCTGGCGGACGTTTTATTTACCTGGCACGACAAATTTCCCCTCAGCAGGCTGAGTGGGTCGATGATCTTAATCTCCCGGGCATTAACCTGCGCGAGGAATCCCGCCGGTTCTATCCTGCAGGCCACGTAGCGGCGAATCTCATAGGTTTTACCAACATTGATGGACAAGGCATTGAAGGGCTGGAAAAAAGCTTTAATAACCAGTTGATGGGTAAACCTGGCTCCCGTCTGGTACGTAAAGACAAATTTGGCCATGTAATCGAAAATATCACCGAAGTTACGCCTGT
The DNA here is from genome assembly GCF_030333815.1 of Citrobacter sp. Cf136. Classification (NCBI taxonomy): domain Bacteria; kingdom Pseudomonadati; phylum Pseudomonadota; class Gammaproteobacteria; order Enterobacterales; family Enterobacteriaceae; genus Citrobacter; species Citrobacter sp. Cf136. Next base: position 658,417 of record NZ_JAOWFE010000032.1, read on the forward strand.
TCCTGCACACCAATTACAGCTCAGCATCGATGAGCGCCTGCAGACGGTCACTGAAGATGCGTTGGACAATGCCGTTACGTGGAATAAAGCGGAATCAGGAGCCGCAGTGCTGGTAAACATTGCTACCGGTGAAATACTGTCCATGGCGAGTTTTCCTGACTTCAATCCCAATAACCGTGACGGCGCGGTACTGGATGATTTTCGTAACCGTGCAATAAGCGATACGTTTGAACCCGGTTCAACCGTTAAACCGCTGGTGATCATGACTGCGCTCCAGCAGGGGATAGTACAACCGGACAGCGTGATTGATACCCATCCTTTTTACCTTGATGGACATCGCATTCGCGACGTCGGATTTTACCCGGAGCTGTCGTTGACCGGAATTTTGCAGAAATCGAGCGATACCGGCGTGTCGCACCTTTCACTGGCTATGCCTGTTCAAAAGTTGCTGGATACCTATAAGAGCTTTGGTTTTGGCGATCCAACCGGACTGGGATTAACCGGTGAAAGTAGCGGTTTAATGCCTCAACGCCGCTACTGGAGCGATTTGGATCGCGCGACCTTTGCATTCGGCTATGGATTAATGGTAACGCCGCTGCAGTTGGCGCACGTATATGCAACCATTGGTAGTTTTGGTATCTATCGACCCCTTTCGATTACCCGTATTGACCCGCCGGTAATCGGTACCAGAGTGATGCCGGAGGCGCTGGTTCACCAGGTCGAACATATGATGGAAAGCGTCGCGTTACCCGGTGGTGGGGGAACTAAAGCCGCGGTCAGAGATTATCGCGTGGCGGTTAAAACAGGAACGGCAAAGAAAATTGGTGATGACGGTAAGTATGTCGATAAATACGTGGCCTACACGGCAGGCGTTGCGCCAGCGAGCGACCCGAAATTTGCACTGGTGGTCGTCATCAATAATCCACAAAACGGTGCTTATTATGGTGGGGCTGTCTCTGCGCCTGTCTTCAGCCAGATAATGGGTGATGTCCTGCGTCTGGAGAACGTTAAACCGGATGGTATGCCTGCCGACTCTGATCATCTGCTGGTGATGCACGGCAGCAACGTATCCTCGCCGTCGCTGTAAGTTATTTTCCCAGGGCGCAATTCGCGTTACACTTGCGCCCTTAAGTCACCTGCCGGAGTTGTCATGTCGTTTTCCTGTCCTCTTTGCCACCAGCCTCTTACTCAAGCGAATAACAGTTTTGTCTGCCCCGGGCGGCACCAGTTTGACGTGGCGAAAGAAGGGTATGTCAACTTACTGCCGGTTCAGCATAAGCGGTCGCGCGATCCGGGTGATAGCGCTGAAATGATGCAAGCCAGACGGGCATTTCTTGATGCTGGGCACTATCAACCGTTGCGTGATGCGATTGTGAATGTGCTTAAAGAAAAGTCGAATTCAGAAGATGCAGCGATCCTGGATATTGGCTGTGGGGAAGGGTATTATACCCATGCGTTTGCCGACGCGCTGGCGGGCTGTACAACCTTTGGTCTTGACGTATCCAAAGTGGCAATTAAAGCCGCAGCCAGACGCTATCCGCAGGTGATCTTTTGCGTTGCCTCCAGTCATCGTCTGCCGTTCGCAGACGAATCAATGGATGCCATCATCCGGATCTATGCGCCCTGTAAAGCGCAAGAACTGGCTCGCGTGGTTAAACCGGGTGGATGGGTGATCACCGCCACGCCGGGACCGCGCCATTTAATGGAACTGAAAGGGCTGATTTATGATGAGGTGCGTTTACATGCGCCCCATACTGAGCAACTGGACGGTTTTGTTCTGCAACAGAGCATTGCGCTGGGATATCAGATGCAGCTTCAGGGCAGCGAGGCCGTTGCGTTACTGCAAATGACGCCGTTCGCCTGGCGGGCAAAGCCGGAAGTGTGGGAAACGTTAGCGGGGAAAACGACGTTTGACTGCCAGACCGACTTTAGTATTCATGTCTGGCAGCGTCTGAATTAACCGTGGAAGTGTGCCCAGAGGATCTGGGCACCGATACCAATCAGCACCACCCCACCCAAAATTTCAGCTCGTTTGCCCAGCATTGGGCCAATGAAACGACCAATCATCATGCCGAGCGTGGACATAATCAATGTGGCGCAGCCGATGGCCAGCGCTGTGGCAATAATGTTGACCTGCAGGAAAGCCAGACCCACCCCGACGGCCATTGCGTCGAGACTGGTGGCAATGGCGGTGGTAACCAGCAGCCAGAAACCGTGGCGGCGCTGCGGTTCTTCCTCTTCATCGCCGTTGTCGCGAAAACCTTCGATTATCATTCGCCCGCCTAAAAAGATCAGCAGAATGAAGGCGATCCAATGGTTCCACTCCAGCACGAATTTGCTGGCCAGCATCCCCATGCCCCAGCCAATCAGTGGCGTAAGCGTTTCAACTGCGCCGAATATCAGTCCGGTGCGCAATGCTTCAGAAAATTTGGGTTTATGCAGGGTGGCGCCTTTGCCAATTGATGCGGCGAAAGCATCCATCGACATGCCGAAAGCGAGAAGAACGGTAGCGGTGAGATTCATAACAGCGTCCTGACCGGGGTATCCATAAAACACATCACTGCCCCCAGTAACCATGCATACAGGCTGGAATCACTGTAAATACAGCGCCATTCAAATATGCATTGCAGTTGATGTGCCTATGGTCTCGCCTGACTGAACCTGTAAGTTCAGTCCGTACGCGCCACGTTTTTCAACGAGTATGTTGACACGTACATTTCCGGAGTCTGGAAATCGGCTACTCCCCAACGACGGGCGCAACCTTAACATATTTTGAGAATATAAAACAAGAAACGCAGAAATAATATTTGACTTCTACTTGAAAACGATTTTCATTTAGATTTATTTATAAATAAAACGTTAAAATAAATAACATTGAGGACAGTGAAATATAGCCTTGGCTATGTTTGTTTTTACACTGATATATAAAAACATAGTTCAGGCTATATTTGTAAGCTATTGATTTGAAATTAATAGTTTATATATTCTCTCAAGATCGTCTATATTTCGTACACGAATCAACAATCTTCGATGTTCTAATTGCATCACCAATACACCGTCTTCAGATAAATTCATCTCTTTAATGCGGTTATATTCAATCCAGACGTTGGCGAAGAAAAAGCCTTTCCGCTTGAAGATGATTTTTGGCGTACGGATCCAGAACAGATACAAACCCATCAATACCAGTGCACATAATAACCATGTGGTAAATTGCGCGCCGTGGCTGGTGATGTTGTTGTAGATAAGAATAGCTACCAGGCCAAGGAAGATAACGCTGTCGACTCTGCTGCGGGGAAGCAGGGCGACAGTAAGCAGAGTAGGGCCATTACGGCGGGGCATGATGAACTGATCGTAAATGGCATACGCCAGCAGCGAAAAGATAAATAGAACCAGCACCAGGTCCGTGATAGTCATGAATCCTCAACCCTCTAAATAGAAAAACCGGGGGCAAGCCCCCGGTGATGTACAACAGTTTTACAGGCCGAGCAGTCCGACAGCGTAGCCCGCGATACCGATGACGAAGAAGCCAACGATGATCCACAGCGGGTTCACTTTCTTACGCAGCAGCCACATACAGGCGAATGTCAGCAGCAGAGGAACCAGACCCGGCATCAGCTGGTCAAGGATAGTCTGCACAGTGGTAACACGAGTCTGACCATCCTGACCGGTGATAGTAGAAACCACCAGTGGAATGTTTACGTGCGTCCACTTGTTAACCAATGCCCCCATGACAAACAGGCCGAGGATTGACGCCCCCTCAGTCAGTTTCTGCAGGAAGCCGCCGCCCATATCTTTAACGATATCGACACCTTTACGGTAGCCATATGCCACACCGTAATAACGGGTTGCCAGACGAACCAGGTTAAACAGAACGAAGAACAGCAATGGCCCCAGCAGGCTGCCGCTCATCGCGATACCTGCGCCGAGCGCGGCGAATACTGGGCGAACGGTACCCCAGAAGATCGGGTCGCCGACGCCTGCCAGCGGACCCATCAGACCAACTTTGATACCGTTGATGGCACCATCGTCAATCTCTGCGCCGTTTGCACGCTGTTCTTCCATCGCCAGCGTAACGCCCAGTACTGGAGCCGCTACGTACGGATGGGTGTTAAAGAATTCCAGGTGACGCTTAATCGCTTGCTTACGTGCGTCGTTGTTTTCCGGGTACAAGCGGCGGATAGCCGGCACCATGGAGAAACAGAAACCCAGCGCCTGCATACGTTCGAAGTTCCATGAACCCTGAAACAGGTTAGAACGAATGAACACGCCACGAATGTCACTCGGAGTGAGTTTTTTCTCGGTGGTAGTTTTAGTCATATCAACCATTTCGCTCACCTGCTAGTCCAGTTCGTTATCGAGATCGTTATTGCCAGCCGCCGCAGCAGGTGCACCGGCTACGCGGTTATATTTCGGGCTCAGCTGAATGTAGAGGATCGCCATTACTGCGCCAATCACACCCAGAGCAACCAGGTTGAAGTTAGTAAATGCCGCGGTGACGAAGCCGAGGTAGAAGAATGGCATCAGGTAGCCTGCGCGCATCATGTTGATGACCATCGCATAACCAACCACCACGATCATACCGCCTGCAATGTTCAGACCGCCGGTCACGACTTCCGGAATGGCGTTAAGCATGCTCTGAACTTCACTGGTACCAACAGAAATCGCTACGATTACCGCTGGGATAGCGATACGCATAGCCTGCAGGAACAGAGAGGATACATGCAGCCAGGAGAGTGCCGTCAGGTTACCGTTTTCGGCCGCCTTATCCGCTGCGTGCTGGAATGCTACGGTGATAGTACGAACGATAATGGTCAGTACCTGGCCTGCGGCTGCCAGTGGGATAGCCAGCGCGATACCGGCACCAATGCTTTGGTGACCTGCGATAACCAGAACGGTAGAGATAATTGAGGCCAGTGCGGCATCTGGTGCAACCGCAGCACCGATGTTCATCCAGCCCAGGGCGATCATTTCCAGGGTACCACCGATGATAATACCGGTTTTCATGTCCCCGAGAACGGCACCAATCAGCGTACAGGCCACCAACGGACGGTGGAACTGAAATTCATCGAGTACCGACTCCATACCCGCGATACATGCGACGATGAACACCAGCACAATCTGAAGAGTGGTAATCTCCATTGTACTTCTCCTATTGCTATACAGACTTAAGTGTGAAAACTAAGTAAATGCCAGGGAATTATTTCACCTTGGCAATCAAATCCATCATTTTCAGTTTCTGATCGGTAGAAACCTTACGTGCCTCAAGCTCAATACCGCGTTCGTTGAGTTTCTTGAAGGCTTCGATGTCTTTGTCATCGACAGAAATTGCGTTGTTTACCTGCGTTTTACCCTGACGGAAAGCCATACCGCCAATGTTTACGGAGGTAATTTTCACACCACCTTCAACGATACGTTCTACGTCGGTTGGGTTGGTGAACAACAGCATCACACGCTCACCTGCATATTTAGGGTTGTTGTAGACGCGGATCATTTTCGCGACATCAACCACATGCGCCGTCACACCCGGAGGTGCTACCTGAGTCAGCAGCGTTTTACGCACGGTATCGGCGGCAACTTCATCACTGACGACGATAATGCGTGTTACGTTGGTTTCTTTGGTCCAGCGAGTTGCCACCTGACCATGGATTAAACGGTCATCAATACGCGCCAGGCCGATCTGCATATAATCGTTCGGACCCATCGGTTTGGCGGGAGCTGCTGCTTTGGGTGCTGCTACTGGGGCAGGAGCGGCTTTCTCAACCGGTTTGGCTTTCAGCGCTTTCACGCCTTCGCTACCAGTTTCAACGGCCAGTGCCACTAATTCATCAAAGCTCGGGTTGTCATCACGCGCCATGAAGGTTTCAACCAGCATGGGAATGTTCACACCGGCGATAACTTCGTAATGCTCTTTATCGACGACAATGCGGCTTGCAGCGTTAAACGGGCTGCCTCCCCATGTGTCAACGAGAAACAGCACGCCTTTACTGGTATCGAGTTTTGCCAACTGAGCGTTGTACTTTTCGATCAGCGTTTCGGCATTTTCGCCTGGAACGAAATCTATCCAGCCGACATTTTCCTGCTCGCCTAACAGCATTTCTGCCGTCTTAAGTAACTGCTCTGCAGCCCAACCATGTGTGCCTATTACAATAGCAATGGTCACTTGCTACCTCCTTTATTATCGTTAACACATCAACGTGAAGATGTATTTGAATCGTCGTCCGCAATCGAATCGATTCAGATAAGGGTTACAAAGAAAAACCTATGATTTTCGTGAATTATTTTAGATATCGAAAAAAATATTTTATGTGATGAAGATCCGTAATTTAACTTCCGATTAAAAGAAATTTCGAAGGGTAAAATATCTCCGAAACAACTTATTGCAAAGGAAGGTAAATCTTTGCTAAAAACCGCTTCTCTCTGTTATGTTTAGCATCTGTTTAATTACTCAGGAGTATAGGGCAGTAGCCCACCATATGGATCGTCACCGACGTCATTTCACCTTCAGGCCGTATCAAGCCTGTCAGATTGGCACTTTTTGCCACAAATTTTCTCTGCATATCGCTTTAACGCCTGAGATCCTCAGCGCGCAGTTTGGTCATTCCTTAAGCAGGAGCTTGTCATGGAATTATTAATGGACCCGCAGATTTGGGTGGGTTTGCTCACGCTTGTCGTTCTTGAAATTGTTCTGGGTATTGATAACCTGGTCTTCATTGCGATCCTGGCTGATAAGCTGCCGCCGAAACAGCGAGATAAAGCGCGTTTAATCGGTTTGTCACTGGCACTGATTATGCGTCTGGGCCTGTTGTCCGTGATTTCGTGGATGGTGACGCTGACAAAGCCGCTGTTCACGGTAATGGACTATGCGTTCTCGGGGCGCGATCTGATTATGCTGCTGGGGGGTATCTTCCTCTTGTTCAAGGCTACGACAGAGCTGCATGAGCGGCTGGAAAACCGTGAACATGATACCGGGCAGACGAAAGGGTATGCGAGCTTTTGGGTTGTCGTAACGCAGATTGTCATCCTCGATGCAGTGTTCTCGCTGGATGCTGTGATTACGGCGGTCGGTATGGTCAACCATCTGCCAGTGATGATGGCGGCAGTAGTGATTGCCATGGCCGTGATGCTGTTGGCCTCTAAGCCGTTGACCCGATTTGTGAACCAACACCCGACGGTGGTGGTGCTGTGTCTGAGCTTCCTGTTGATGATTGGTCTGAGTCTGGTTGCCGAAGGGTTTGGCTTCCACATTCCGAAAGGCTATCTGTATGCGGCGATTGGTTTCTCAATCATCATTGAGCTGTTTAACCAGATTGCCCGTCGTAACTTTATTCGTCACCAGTCGACGCTGCCATTGCGTGCGCGTACTGCCGATGCGATTCTCCGTCTGATGGGCGGTAAACGTCAGGCCAGCGTGCAGATGGAATCCGACAATCCGGTACCGGTTCCCGTCCCGGAAGGCGCATTTGTAGAAGAAGAACGCTATATGATCAACGGCGTCCTCTCTTTGGCGTCGCGTTCATTACGCGGCATTATGACGCCTCGTGGGGAGATTAGCTGGGTTGATGCAGACCTGAGCGTGGAGGAAATTCGCGAGCAGTTGCTTTCGTCACCTCATAGCCTGTTCCCGGTATGTCGGGGTGAACTGGATGAAATCATCGGTATCGTGCGTGCTAAAGAGCTGCTGGTGGCGCTGGAAGACGGTGTGGATGTGGCGGCGATTGCCTCTGCTTCTCCGGCTATTGTTGTTCCGGAAACGCTGGACCCGATCAATCTGTTAGGCGTTCTGCGTCGTGCCCGCGGTAGCTTCGTTATCGTCACAAACGAGTTTGGTGTAGTACAGGGTCTGGTCACGCCGCTGGATGTATTAGAAGCCATCGCCGGTGAATTCCCTGATGCCGATGAAACGCCTGAAATTATAGCTGATGCAGGCGGTTGGTTGGTCAAAGGCGGTACCGATCTGCATGCGTTGCAACAGGCGCTGGACGTGGATACGTTAGTGAATGAAGACGAAGACATCGCTACGGTGGCAGGTTTAGTCATTGCGGCTAACGGCCATATTCCTCGTGTAGGTGATGTTATCGAGGTCGCACCGCTGAGCATTACGATTGTCGAAGCGAATGACTATCGTGTGGATTTAGTTCGCATTGTTAAAGAACAACCCGCTCACGACGAAGACGAGTAACCGGGTTTAGCGAAACGGCATGACGGGCATACTGTGTCTCCCGTTATGCCGGGTGGGCGGCGGCGTGCTGCCCGCCAGCCATTTTGGAAAATCGCGCAGCGGCATTGGCTTGGCATACAGAAAACCTTGCAATAAATGTACGCCGTGTCGGCGCAAATGCTGAGCTTGCCCCTGTGTTTCAACGCCTTCCGCCACCAGTTCGATATTCAATTTTTTCCCCAAAGCGATAATGATGTCTGTGACGGTTGAGTTCACGGCGTCTGTTCCTATTGCCGAAGTAAATGATTTATCGATCTTCAGCACATCCGGGCGGAGCTTTTCCAGCCAGGAGAGCGAGCTATTGCCGGTACCGAAATCATCAATCGCCAGTTTTACGCCAAGCCGATTTAATTCGCGTACGACCCGATAATCCACATCCAGTAACGCATCGCGTTCGGTCAGTTCGATAACCAATTGCTGGATTGGGTGCTGGCTGAACCAGTACTGATTAAGATCTTTTAGCAACGTGCCATTACGAAAATGGCTGGCGGCGACATTAATCCCAATATGAAACTGGCTGCTCATCGGGAAAACGTGTCGTTGCTGAATGGTTTCTGCGATGACATGGCGGGTAAGCGGTACAATCAGGTTGTGCTCCTCAGCGATGGGAATAAACACTTCCGGAGAGATCCAACCCTGGCGTGGGTTATTCCAGCGTAAAAGGATTTCCACGCCCATGCATTGCTGGGTTTGCGCATTAAGCAGCGGCTGGCAAAATAGTTCGAATTCCCGAGCAGCAAGGGCCAGATTAATCTCCCATGAGAAACTCATTCTGCTGGCGGTAGCCAGCCATGCCAGATAACCCACTAATAAACTTAGGATCACCGCCAGCGGCAGCTGTGTTGGCAGGTGTTTTACCGCCAACTCACTGGGACCAGGGCCGGTGACGCTAATGGTAAACGGAAAATGTTGAGATGAAAGCTGGTAGCGTTTTTCATCATTTAGCTTAGGCAGAGTATCGACAACACCTTGATCATACAGTAGATGCCGATTACCAACGGTTAAGCTGGCATCGGTGATCTGCGGCGGCTGGGGTTCAAGCAACATAGACGACAATAAGTCAATATTGACGATTTCCAGTACGCCATCTTCACCATCGGCAGAAGACGGATACCACTGAGTCAGAATCGGACTGCCTTTAATCAACGAATGGTCGGTAGACAGCAGCAGTTGCGGTTCCTTGCTGGGTAATTCGGGCTGCAGTTGACTAATGGGAACATTACGATAACCAAAAATGCTGGAGCAATAGAGGATCCCGCTTTGAATCAGACTAATAGAACGCACCGTTTGCAACCTTGCGGCATGTTTGCTTAAGGGTAAACGCGCCACTGAGCAGGGGAGGCCAATCAACGGCAGCAATACGTCCCGTCCGGTCTGCAAGGGTAAAAGCACGTCATCCAGTTCTTCTACAGCATGGTTGGCAAAGGTGACGATATTTCGGTGATTTAAATTACGCTCCGAAATAAATCGGACAGTTAATGTGAGGATGAGCGTCAGTAGTGCACATACTGTGCAGACGATTAAGCGATTCCGGCGATAATTTTTAATGATCCGTTGTGCTGTTTGCATGCGGGCCGCCCGATAAGCCGTTGGTCACAGAAGCCAACAGCAACAGAGCAAGTGTAGTGGGGAAAATTACAGTAGACGAGGGAGAGGGGGTAAATTCGCCCATCCGTTGCAGATGGGCGAAAATTAAGTATTAGTCACATTGAACTTTGATCGCCAGGCCACCGCGTGACGTTTCGCGGTATTTGGCGTTCATGTCTTTACCCGTTTCGTACATAGTCTCAATGACTTTATCCAGCGAGACGCGCGGCGCGCTGGTACGGCGCATTGCCATACGCGCAGCGTTGATCGCCTTCACTGAAGCAATTGCGTTACGCTCAATGCACGGAACCTGTACCTGACCGGCAACCGGATCGCAGGTTAACCCGAGGTTATGTTCCATGCCAATTTCAGCAGCAACACACACCTGCTCCGGGCTTGCGCCTAACAGTTCAGCCAGACCCGCGGCAGCCATGGAGCAGGCTACGCCCACTTCACCCTGACAACCTACTTCTGCACCAGAGATAGAGGCGTTCATTTTGTACAACGCGCCAATCGCACCGGCCGCCAGGAAATAGCGGGTATAGATATCCGGGCTAACGGACTCGATGAAATGATCGTAATAGGCCAGTACCGCAGGCACGATACCGCAGGCACCGTTGGTTGGCGCTGTCACTACGCGACCGCCCGCGGCGTTTTCTTCGTTAACGGCCAACGCAAACATGTTCACCCAGTCGATCACGTTCATTGGATCGTTAGACAGCTTATCGCTGGAAACCAGCATACGACGCAGGGCTGAAGCTCGGCGAGGAACGCGCAGCGGACCCGGCAACACACCTTCGGTGTTCATGCCACGATCGATACATGCCTGCATGGTTTGCCAAACGTGGCCAAAATACTCTTCAATCTCTTTTTTACTGTGCAGCGCAAGTTCGTTCTGCATTGCCATGCCAGAGAGAGACAGGCCGGTGCTGTTGCAATATTCCAGCATTTCAGTAGCGGATTTGAACGGATAAGGCACGCTGACCTCGCCCGAGGCATCCTGACCAAAATGTTCTTCATCAACGATGAATCCACCGCCGATTGAGTAGTAGGTTTTGCTATAAATGACGGTTTCGCCATTGTACGCATGGATCTGCATTCCGTTTTCATGCAGCGGCAGGTTGCCGTTGTGAAAACGCATCCCGTCATTCTGCGGGAAATCCACTTCGTGCTGACCCTGCGCAAGCAGCAGGCGTCCACGCGTTTCTACGTCGCGGATAAATCCGGGGATGCTATCAATATCCACGGTAGCAGGCTCATTGCCCGCCAGACCCATAATAATGGCGATATCGGTGTGGTGACCTTTACCCGTGAGCGACAGTGAACCATACACGTCGACGGCGACACGAGTAACGCTGTCCAGTAATCCTTTTTCGACCAGGTCATCGACGAACTGTTTACCCGCCTTCATAGGCCCTACGGTATGGGAAGATGAGGGACCAATCCCCACCTTAAACATGTCGAATAGACTAATCACGATAATACTCCTACAGGGCGACTGGGCTTTCCAGTAACGATGTTATAACTGCGCATAGTGTAAGAGGGAACGCGGCGATCGGCTTAACTATTCACATGAATTAAACTAATAGATAACCGCGGTTTTACTAATGTTGTGACCTGAGTTTCAAGTTGTCTATTGTGTGCGTAAAGATAAGTATAGTCAGGGCTTGACGCCAATTTGCAGCGCCAGCTCACGAATTATTCCGGCAGTCATTCCCCAGACGAAATATTGCTCATACCAGGAAAGCCATACGCGATGTGAATCGCCACGACGGTAAATATCCAACGGGTGGTAACGACCTAAATGCAGGGCCTGGGCCAGCGGCATTTCGAACACTGCGGAAACTTCATCTTCACTGGCGCGATACGGCAGATTAGGCGGGATAATGCCTACCACTGGGGTGACCTGGAAACCGGTCACGCTGTCGACAGGCGGCAGAACGCCAATCACTTCTACGCATGAAGGTGGGATCGCCACCTCCTCCTGTGCTTCGCGAAGGGCGGCGGCAATTAATGAGGCATCACTGCTATCCACCGCCCCACCGGGGAATGCGACCTGTCCGGCGTGCTTGCGCAGGTGAACGGAACGCTGGGTTAACAGCAACCCCGGCTGTGGGCGACGCACGACGGGGATCAGTACGGCGGCCTGGCGCTGGTTTAACGCGGCATGATTGACCTGCGGGCGCAGGAGTTGAAAGCGCGATAAAAAATCATCAAGCGTCAGGCTGCTGTATTCCACGTGTCAATTCTCCAGTTGGTGCAAAATGCGATTCACTTTATCAAATGTTTCCTGATATTCAGCGTCTTCCTGACTGTCTGCAACAATACCACCGCCTGCGGAGCAATAAATTTGTCCGTTTGTGGCTGTCAGCGTGCGAATGGTAATGCTGGTATCCATATTGCCGCAAAAGCTCAGATAACCAATGCTGCCGCACCAGGCGTTGCGTCTTTGCGGCTCAAGTTCGTCGATAATTTCCATCGCCCGCACTTTCGGCGCGCCGGTAATGGAGCCGCCGGGGAAGGCGGCGCGTAACAGATCGGTGGCGTATAATGACTCTGGCAGACGTGCGGTAATGGTACTGACCAAATGATGAACGGCAGGGAACGGTTCGACGATAAACAGCTCCGGAACCTGTACCGAACCCGGTACGGCAACGCGGCCAATATCATTACGCATCAAATCGACGATCATTAGGTTTTCCGCACGATCCTTCGGCGAATTCGCCAGTCGCCGGGCCTGCTCACGATCGGCATCGGTATCTTCAAGCCTCGGTAGCGTGCCTTTAATCGGACGCGTCTGGATGTGCTGGTTTTCCAGCAGAATAAATCGTTCCGGCGAAAGGCTGAGGATTGCACCTTCCTCAAGACGAATAAATGCACTAAACGGAGCGCGGTTGGCGTGATTGAGAGTGACAAATGCCTGCCACTCATCGCCCTGGTAATGCGCCTGAAAACGCTGGGCAAGATTGACCTGGTAACAGTCTCCGCTGTGCAGATAATGCTGCACCTGGCGGAATTTTTCGCCGTACTGAGCACGGCTCATATTAGACTGCCACGCCGAAGTTAATGTAAACGGCTCACGCGTTGGCGGTTGTTGCGCGTCGAGCCATTTCAGGCGAGCCTCGACATCGGTATGGCTGAGCAGCGATACGGTCTGCAACTGGTGATCGACAATCAGTGCCCAGTCGTAAATGCCAACGGCCATATCCGGTAGCGTAATATCACGCTCTGCAATAGTGGGCAGAGATTCGAAGCGTCGGCCAAGATCGTAGCCAAACAGACCTAACGCACCGCCCTGAAACGGCAGGTCTGGGTGATATTCGGGGTGAATCTTGTGTGCGATTAGTGCGGAATGTAATACCGTCATGGGATCATCAAGCGAGCGCGAGGTTGCGTGCCCGTCCTGCACTACGGTCTCTGTAGCTCGCGTAACAAGCGTGGTGACGGGATCCGCCACCAGAATATCAAAGCGGTTATGCGGATGTTCGGCTTGACCCGAATGCAGCAGCATCGCCCAGGGCAGATGGCTTAATGTCGAAAAATAGCGTTCAGCGGCGTCCTGACGCCAGGGTAATGTGATTACTGCGGGAGATAACGTCTTCATCAGTCCTGACTCGTTGCTACTCTACTGGCTAACTGCCCGGTAGCATGAAATAATTAGCGCAGACAATTTAGCAGGAGTTAACAATGTTTGCAGGTTTACCTTCACTCAGTCATGAGCAGCAGCAAAAAGCGGTAGAGCGTATTCAGGAGCTGATGTCGCAGGGGATGAGCAGCGGACAAGCCATTGCTCTTGTTGCTGAAGAGTTACGCGCCAGTCATACCGGCGAGCGGATCGTGGCGCGTTTTGAAGATGAAGACGAATAACGCCGCTTAAACTGCAGCGATAATCTTAATCTCAACTTTGTATTTCGGGTTCATCAACCCGGCCTGAACGGTACAACGTACCGGCGCGTGACCCGCAACAACCCACGCGTCCCAGGCTTTGTTCATGGCGGCAAAATCGTTTTTGTCTGCCAAAAACAGGGTGGCATCAAGAATACGTGACTTGTTGCTGCCTTGTTTTTCCAGCACCGCATCAATTTGCGCCAGCGTATTTGCCGTTTGCTCAAAAGCGTCTGCATCCAGATTTTCCGGCACGCCAGTGTAATACAGCGTGTTGTTGTGGATAACCACGTCGGACCAACGCGCTTCGGCATCAATGCGCACAATCGTCATAAATCATTCCTCATTTACGTGTTTTCAAATGGCTTTGGGTTGCGCCAAGACTGCCATAATGTTGTGCCCACGTCACCTCTTCAACTGGCGAAAGAGCTGCTGGCCTGACATAATCCCTGTTCAAATGAACAGGGGGCAGTGTGACGGACGATTTTGCAGCAGACGGTCAGTTGGCTAAAGCAATACCGGGTTTTAAACCGCGAGAACCACAGCGGCAGATGGCCATCGCCGTCAGTCATGCCATCGAAAAATCACAACCGTTGGTGGTAGAAGCCGGAACCGGGACGGGTAAAACCTATGCTTATCTTGCCCCAGCGCTGCGTGCCGGAAAGAAGGTCATTGTCTCCACGGGCTCGAAGGCGTTGCAGGATCAGCTATACAGCCGCGATCTCCCGACCGTCGCTAAGGCACTAAAGTTCACCGGTAAACTGGCGCTGCTGAAAGGGCGTTCAAACTATCTGTGCCTTGAGCGTCTCGAACAGCAGGCGCTGGCGGGTGGTGACTTGCCGGTACAAACGTTAAGCGACGTTATCCTGCTGCGCTCCTGGTCAAATCAAACCCTTGATGGGGACATCAGCACCTGCGTCAGCGTGGCGGAAGACTCTCAGGCCTGGCCGTTGGTCACCAGCACTAATGACAACTGTCTGGGCAGCGACTGCCCGCTATATAAAGAGTGTTTTGTCGTGAAAGCGCGTAAAAAAGCGATGGATGCGGATGTCGTCGTGGTTAACCATCATCTGTTTCTCGCTGATATGGTGGTAAAAGAGAGCGGGTTTGGCGAACTGATCCCGGAAGCTGATGTAATGATCTTCGATGAAGCGCATCAGCTACCGGATATCGCCAGCCAGTACTTTGGTCAATCGCTCTCCAGTCGCCAGCTGTTAGACCTGGCGAAAGACATCACCATTGCCTATCGCACCGAGTTGAAAGACACTCAGCAGTTGCAAAAGTGCGCCGATCGCCTTGCACAAAGCGCTCAGGACTTCCGCTTGCAACTTGGTGAGCCGGGCTATCGCGGAAACCTGCGGGAACTGCTGGCCGACCAGCGCGTACAGCGCGCGTTTTTGCTGCTCGATGACACGCTGGAGCTATGTTATGACGTGGCGAAGCTGTCTCTTGGGCGTTCGGCGTTGCTGGATGCCGCGTTTGAACGCGCCACACTTTACCGTGCGCGCCTGAAGCGTCTGAAAGAGATCAACCAGCCAGGCTTCAGCTACTGGTATGAATGCACCTCCCGCCATTTCACTCTCGCGCTGACGCCGCTCACTGTGGCGGATAAATTCAAAGAAGTGATGGAACAAAAGCCGGGCTGCTGGATTTTTACTTCCGCGACGTTGTCGGTAAACGATGACCTTCATCATTTCACCGCGAGGTTGGGGATTGAAGATGCCGAGTCGATGTTATTGCCGAGTCCATTTGATTACACGCGCCAGGCGCTGCTATGCGTGCCGCGTAATCTCCCGCAAACCAACCAGCCGGGGGCTGCACGCCAGTTAGCATCCATGCTGCGACCTATTATTGAAGCGAACAACGGTCGCTGCTTTATGCTGTGCACTTCGCACGCGATGATGCGCGATCTGGCGGAACAATTCCGCGCCACCATGACGCTTCCCGTTCTGCTGCAGGGCGAAACCAGTAAAGGGCAACTGTTACAGCAGTTTGTCAGCGCAGGTAATGCGCTACTGGTTGCCACCAGCAGCTTCTGGGAAGGCGTGGACGTGCGCGGTGATACGCTGTCGCTGGTGATAATCGACAAACTGCCGTTTACCTCGCCGGACGACCCGCTGTTAAAAGCCCGAATGGAGGATTGTCGACTGCGCGGCGGCGATCCGTTTGAAGACGTCCAGTTGCCGGATGCGGTAATCACCCTGAAGCAGGGGGTAGGGCGTCTGATACGTGATGCCGACGATCGCGGCGTGCTGGTGATTTGCG
Organism: Citrobacter sp. Cf136; assembly: GCF_030333815.1. Classification (NCBI taxonomy): domain Bacteria; kingdom Pseudomonadati; phylum Pseudomonadota; class Gammaproteobacteria; order Enterobacterales; family Enterobacteriaceae; genus Citrobacter; species Citrobacter sp. Cf136. The sequence continues at coordinate 674,372 of NZ_JAOWFE010000032.1, forward strand.
ACAATCGTCTGGTTATGCGGCCATACGGCGCCACCTTCCTGGCGAGTCTTCCTCCTGCGCCGCGGACGCGTGACATCGCTCGCGCGGTTCGCTTTCTTGCCATACCAACGACTGAGTAATTTGTTACGGAGTGTGGTAAGATGCGCGCCAAATTTATTGATCTGATCACAAACACCCATGCGAATTCTGGCTATCGATACCGCCACAGAGGCGTGCTCTGTTGCCCTGTGGAATGACGGTACTATCAAGGCTCACTTTGAGCTTTGCCCACGAGAACACACCCAACGAATTTTACCGATGGTTCAGGAAATCCTGGCCGCTGGCGATCTCACGTTAACCGATATCGACGCCCTGGCGTTTGGTCGCGGTCCCGGCAGTTTCACCGGCGTGCGTATCGGTATTGGCATTGCTCAGGGGCTGGCGTTAGGCGCAAACTTACCGATGATCGGCGTCTCCACCCTGGCGACCATGGCGCAGGGCGCCTGGCGTAAGTCGGGCGCGACTCGTGTACTGGCGGCGATTGATGCGCGAATGGGCGAAGTCTACTGGGCCGAATACCAGCGTGATGACAACGGCAACTGGCACGGTGAAGAAACCGAAGCGGTGTTAACCCCCGAGCAGGTACATGAGCGTTTACTGCAGCTTTCTGGCGAGTGGGTAACTGTTGGGACGGGCTGGCCAGCCTGGCCTGAGCTTGGTAAAGACAGCGGTCTGACGCTCAGCGATGGTGACGTGCTGCTTCCTGCGGCTGAAGATATGCTGCCTGTCGCCGCGCAAATGCTGGCTGCGGGTAAGACCGTAGCGGTCGAACACGCGGAACCGGTTTATTTACGTAACACCGTGGCGTGGAAGAAACTTCCCGGTAAAGAATGAATCTTAGTAGTACATCCCCGGTTAATTTTCATAGACGTCGGTGCACTGCATTGTGAACAGGCCGGGGCAGAAGCTAAGAAAAGGGAGTCGCAATATGGCGGTGCAAAAGCAGTTATTGAAAGGTGTGTTGGCGGGGGCCTTGGCGTTAATGCTTAGCGGCTGCGTCACCATCCCGGATGCGATTAAAGGTTCGAGCCCGATGCCGCAGCAGGATCTGGTGCGGGTGATGAATGCGCCGCAGCTGTATGTCGGACAGGAAGCGCGTTTTGGTGGCAAAGTGGTGGACATTCAGAACCAGCAGGGAAAATCCCGTCTGGAAATTGCCACCGTTCCGCTCGATAGCGGTGCGCGTCCAGTGCTGGGTGAAGCCTCTCGCGGGCGTATATATGCTGATGTAAATGGCTTCCTCGACCCGGTGGACTTTCGCGGGCAACTGGTCACCGTCGTCGGCCCGATTAGCGGTACGGTGGACGGAAAAATAGGTAATACGCCGTATAAATTCATGCTGATGCAGGTAACCGGTTATAAACGCTGGCATATTACTCAGCAGATTGTCATGCCGCCTCAGCCTATCGACCCCTGGTTCTACGGTGCGCGTGGCTGGCCTTACGGTGGCTATGGTGGATGGGGCTGGTACAATCCCGGCCCGGCACAGGTTCAGACCATAGTGACAGAGTAACTCTTTGTTTTATTGGTAAAAGAAACAGCGGCCCGTCCGCTGTTTCTGCATTAACGTGGATATAAGAAAAATAAATAGTGACGTGCTTCGCAACCTTGTCGTTGTGTAATAAACAAACTGGTACGCTGAGTTAATATTATGTTAACAGTTTGTTTATTGCCTGGGGTTGTGATGACGACGAATACGCATTTTAGAGGTGATGTATTGAAAAAGGTTTGGCTTAACCGTTATCCCGCTGGTGTTCCTGCGGAGATCAATCCTGACCGTTATCAATCCCTGGTGGAACTCTTTGAACACTCAGTAAGACGGTATGCCGATCAGCCCGCGTTTGTAAACATGGGGGAGGTGATGACCTTCCGCAAGCTTGAAGAGCGTAGCCGTGCGTTTGCCGCTTATTTGCAACAGGGGCTCGGGCTGAAAAAGGGCGATCGCGTCGCGCTGATGATGCCGAATTTGCTGCAATATCCGGTCGCACTGTTTGGGATTTTACGTGCCGGCATGATTGTCGTGAACGTGAACCCGCTGTACACGCCTCGCGAGCTGGAACATCAGCTCAACGATAGCGGCGCGTCGGCAATTGTCATCGTATCTAACTTTGCCCACACGCTGGAAAAAGTAGTCGACAAAACGTCTGTGCAACACGTGATCCTGACGCGTATGGGCGATCAGCTGTCCACCGCCAAAGGGACGCTGGTTAACTTCGTCGTCAAGTATATCAAGCGTCTGGTGCCGAAATATCACCTGCCGGATGCCATCTCGTTTCGCAGTGCGCTGCAAAACGGTTATCGCATGCAGTATGTGAAGCCCGAAGTCGTGTCGGAAGATTTGGCGTTCCTGCAATATACTGGCGGGACAACCGGCGTGGCGAAAGGCGCGATGCTTACACACCGCAACATGCTGGCTAACCTGGAGCAGGTTAATGCCACCTATGGCCCGTTGCTGCATCCGGGTAAAGAACTGGTGGTAACGGCCCTACCGCTGTATCACATTTTTGCGCTAACGATGAACTGCCTGCTGTTTATTGAGCTAGGTGGTCAAAACCTGCTGATTACTAACCCGCGTGATATTCCGGGGCTGGTAAAAGAGCTGGCGAAGTATCCATTTACCGCGATGACCGGTGTCAATACGTTGTTTAACGCGCTGCTGAATAACAAAGAGTTCCAGCAACTGGATTTCTCTTCACTCCACCTCTCGGCAGGCGGCGGAATGCCGGTTCAACAGGCGGTAGCTGAACGTTGGGTGAAGCTGACAGGTCAGTATCTGCTGGAAGGCTACGGCCTGACGGAGTGCGCGCCGTTGGTAAGCGTCAATCCTCACGATATCGACTACCACAGCGGCAGTATCGGGTTACCGGTGCCTTCCACCGAGGTCAAGCTGGTGGACGACGACGACAACGAAGTGCCGCCGGGAGAACCGGGGGAGCTCTGCGTGAAAGGCCCGCAGGTGATGCTGGGCTACTGGCAGCGACCAGACGCCACTGACGAAATCGTCAAAGACGGCTGGCTGCACACCGGCGATATTGCAGTGATGGATGATGAAGGTTTCCTGCGTATTGTCGATCGTAAGAAGGACATGATCCTCGTGTCCGGCTTTAACGTCTATCCGAACGAAATTGAAGACGTGGTTATGCAACATCCTGGCGTGCAGGAAGTGGCTGCGGTTGGTGTTCCGTCCGGCAGCAGCGGTGAAGCGGTGAAAATTTTCGTGGTGAAGAAAGACGCCTCGTTAACCGATGAAGCGCTGGTCACTTTCTGTCGTCGTCACCTGACGGGCTATAAAGTACCGAAGCTGGTGGAGTTTCGCGATGAGTTGCCGAAATCTAACGTCGGTAAAATTTTGCGACGAGAATTACGTGACGAAGCGCGCGCCAAAGTGGACAATAAAGGCTGAGCGTTAAGTCAGCCAGCAGAAAACGCCGGGTAATCCGGCGTTTTTTTTGGCGCAAACCTAAGAGAGCACGATTTGAATTATCAAATGATCACCACGGACGACGCGTTGGCCACGCTGTGCGAAGCCGTCCGTGAATTTCCGGCGATAGCCCTGGATACAGAATTTGTTCGCACGCGTACCTATTATCCGCAGTTGGGGCTGATCCAGCTGTTTGATGGCAAACACGTTGCTCTGATTGATCCGCAGGGGATCACCGACTGGTCGCCGCTGCGTGATATTCTGCGTGATACTGCCATCACCAAATTCCTACATGCAGGTAGCGAAGATCTGGAAGTATTTCTCAACACTTTTGGCGAACTGCCGCAGCCGTTGATTGATACACAAATTCTGGCTGCTTTTTGCGGTCGTCCGCTGTCGTGGGGCTTTGCCGCGATGGTGGAAGAGTTTACGGGCGTGGCGCTCGACAAAAGCGAGTCGCGTACTGACTGGCTGGCCAGACCGCTGACCGAGCGTCAGTGTGAGTACGCGGCGGCTGATGTCTGGTATCTATTACCGATCACCACAAAACTGATGGTCGAAACTGAAGCCAGCGGCTGGCTGCCAGCCGCACTGGACGAATGTCGCTTAATGCAGCAGCGTCGCCAGGAGGTTCTGGCGCCTGAAGACGCATGGCGCGACATCACCAACGCCTGGCAGCTGCGTACCCGTCAGTTGGCCTGCCTGCAACTGCTTGCCGACTGGCGACTGCGTAAAGCACGTGAGCGCGATCTGGCGGTGAACTTTGTGGTGCGTGAAGAACACCTGTGGTCGGTCGCTCGTTATATGCCGGGCAGTCTGGGCGAGCTGGATAGTCTGGGACTTTCCGGGAGCGAAATTCGCTTCCACGGCAAGACGCTGATCTCCCTGGTAGAAAAGGCACAGGCATTACCGGAAGAGTCGCTGCCGCAGCCGCTGCTGAATTTGATGGATATGCCAGGCTATCGCAAGGCGTTCAAAGCCATTAAGACGCTGGTTGCCGAGGTGAGTACTGAGCATAATCTTAGCGTCGAGCTGCTGGCTTCACGCCGTCAAATCAACCAGCTACTCAACTGGCACTGGAAATTAAAGTCACAGCAGACTCTACCGGAGCTGATTTCCGGTTGGCGTGGCGAGTTGATGGCAGAACGACTCAACGCGCTGCTGCAGGAATACCCACAGTAGAAAACCTAAAAAAAACGGGAGCTGGGCTCCCGTTTTTAATCGGATTCGCGTTAGCGACACAGTGCCTGACGAATGGCTTCACCTACCTGTTGGGTGGTGGCGAAGCCTTTCATATCTGGCGTTTTCGGGCCGCTGGCAATGACCTGCTCAATTGCCGCCAGAATACCGCCGTGGGCTGCTTTATAGTTGGCATCACCGTTGCCAAGGAAGTCGAGCATCATGGCTCCAGCCCAGATAGTCGCTATAGGGTTGGCGATATTCTGACCGTAGATATCCGGGGCCGAACCGTGTACCGGCTCGAACAGGGACGGGAAGGTGCGTTCCGGATTTAAGTTGGCAGAAGGCGCAATGCCAATCGTTCCGGTACAGGCTGGACCGAGATCGGAGAGGATGTCACCAAACAGGTTGGAAGCAACCACGACGTCAAATCGCTCAGGCTGCATGACAAAGCGGGCGCACAGAATATCAATATGCTGTTTATCCCAGCGGATCTCAGGATAGTGTGACGCCATCGCTTCGACGCGTTCATCCCAGTAGGGCATGCTGATGGCCAGCCCATTGGATTTGGTCGCCGAAGTCAACGTTTTGCGTGGTCGACTTTGTGCCAGTTCAAAGGCAAAACGCAAAATTCGGTCGACGCCACGGCGGGTGAAGACCGACTCCTGGATCACCATCTCGTGTTCAGTACCTTCGCTCACGCGTCCGCCGAGGGCAGAGTATTCTCCCTCGGTGTTTTCGCGTACGACGTAGAAATCAATGTCGCCAGGCTGCTTGCCAACCAGTGGGCAAGGAACTCCCGGAAACAGGCGCACCGGTCGCAGGTTGACGTACTGGTCGAATTCGCGGCGAAACTTAAGCAGCGAACCCCATAATGAGATGTGGTCAGGCACGGTGTCCGGCCAGCCAACCGCGCCAAAATAGATAGCATCGAAGGATTGCAACTGCTCATGCCAGTCATCGGGCATCATCTTGCCGTGATGGGCGTAGTATTCGCAGCTGGCCCATTCCATTAGCTCAAAGCTGAGCGACAACCCCCAACGCTCGGCGGCTGCCTGCAACACATGAATGCCCTCAGGCAGGACTTCTTTACCAATGCCATCTCCGGGGATAGCGGCGATACGCCAGGTTTTCTTCATAGCAGCTCTCACTTGTGCGCCATCAAAATTGACTTTCTCCTTATCCTATAATTGACTGATTAATAGTTAATCCCCCTAACTGGTGAAACATAAAACACAGATCATGAATAATCTGCCGCTGCTAAATGATTTACGCGTCTTTATGCTGGTTGCCCGTCGTGCAGGATTTGCCGCCGTTGCCGAGGAACTGGGCGTATCACCGGCTTTTATCAGTAAGCGCGTTGCCCTGCTGGAGCAAACGCTGAATGTAGTGCTGCTGCATCGAACAACGCGGCGCGTAACAATCACGGAAGAGGGGGAGCGGATCTACGAATGGGCGCAGCGGATACTACAGGATGTCGATCAAATGATGGACGAGCTTTCTGATGCCAGGCAGGTTCCGCGGGGGATGCTGCGTATAATTAGTAGCTTTGGTTTTGGCCGCCGGGTGGTGGCTCCGGCGCTGTCTGCGCTGGCAAAAGAGTACCCGCAGTTAGAACTGAGGTTCGATGTTGAAGATCGTCTGGTGGATATGGTGAATGATGGCATCGATCTTGATATTCGTATCGGGGATGATATCGCGCCGAACCTGATTGCCCGCAAGCTGGCGACTAACTACCGTATTTTGTGCGCCTCGCCGGAATTTTTGACGCAGCATGGGACGCCGAAGCAACTCAACGATCTTGCCACTCTTCCTTGTCTGGTCATCAAAGAGCGCGACCATCCGTTTGGTATCTGGCAAATGCGCAATAAAGAGGGCGCGCATTCGATTAAAGTTACGGGGCCTCTGTCGTCTAATCATGGCGAAGTGGTACATCAGTGGTGCCTTGATGGGCAGGGAATAGCCCTGCGGTCATGGTGGGACGTTTGCGACAACATTGCCAGCGGAAACTTGATACACATATTGCCCGAGTATTATCAACCAGCAAATATTTGGGCGGTGTATGTTTCCCGGCTGGCGACGTCGGCAAAAATCCGTATTACGGTCGAGTATTTGCGCCGCTATTTTACCGAAAACTATCCAAAGTTTACTTTGGAATAAAAATGCAACAGGTTGGCAAGAAACAGAAAATAAAAAAGGCAGAATAATCTGCCTTTTTTGTAACGATGACTCTCTGAGCAAAGCCGTTATTTAGATTCTTCGGCTTCAGGTAATGTCACGTTAAGTTCGAGGATAGAAATATCGCCGTCTTTTTGCTCAAGCTGTACGGTCACCATTTCAGGATCAATTTGTACATACTTGCAGATAACCTCGAGAATATCTTTCCTCAACTGCGGTAAATAATGTGGCTCGGCGTCACTACGACGGCGTTCCGCAACAATAATCTGCAGTCGCTCTTTAGCGATGTTCGCTGTGCTCTTTTTCCGCGAGAGAAAAAAATCCAGTAATGCCATAACTTATCCTCCGAACAGGCGTTTGAGGAAACCTTTCTTCTCTTCTTCAATGAAGCGGAAAGGACGTTCTTCTCCCAACAGACGGTCTACGGTATCAGCATAGGCTTTACCGGCATCAGCATTGATGTCGAGAATAACCGGCTCACCCTGGTTAGACGCGCGCAGGACTGACTGATCTTCAGGAATCACGCCAACCAGCTTGATTCGCAGAATTTCCAGTACGTCTTCCATGCTCAGCATGTCACCTTTATTTACGCGGCCAGGGTTGTAGCGCGTCAGCAACAAATGCTCTTTAATCGGATCTTCACCGTTTTCCGCACGACGAGATTTCGACGCCAGAATACCCAGAATACGGTCAGAGTCACGTACAGAGGAAACTTCCGGGTTAGTGGTGATTATCGCTTCATCGGCAAAATACAGGGCCATCAGCGCACCGGTTTCAATACCCGCCGGAGAGTCGCAGACAATGAAGTCGAATTCCATCGTTTTCAGATCGTCCAGAACTTTCGCGACGCCTTCACGCGTCAGCGCGTCTTTATCGCGAGTCTGTGAGGCCGGAAGAATAAAGAGATTTTCGGTACGCTTATCTTTGATTAACGCCTGATTTAACGACGCATCGCCCTGAATAACGTTGACGAAGTCATAAACGACGCGGCGTTCACAACCCATAATCAGATCAAGGTTACGCAGGCCGATATCAAAATCAATAACGACAGTTTTCTTTCCCTTCTGGGCCAAACCTGTAGCGATGGCCGCGCTGGAGGTGGTTTTGCCAACCCCCCCTTTACCCGAAGTAACAACAATAATGCGTGCCATAGAAATTCCTTGTTAAAAAGGGATCAATTCAACGGTTGAACTGTCAAAGCGTTCTCTGCTAATTGCAGACGTGCCGCTTTGCCATAAAATTCTGCTGGGATTTTATCACTCAGCCAATAAACACCTGCGATAGACACCAGTTCTGCCGTCAGATGGGTACAAAAAATTTGCGCTTCCCGATCACCGCTAGCGCCTGCCAACGCACGGCCTCTCATCATTCCATAAACATGAATATTGCCATCAGCGATAAGCTCTGCGCCTGCACTGACGTGGCTTGTAACAATCAGATCACATTGTGGTGCATAAATGCGCTGACCGGAACGAACCGGCACATTTATTAATCGTGTTTTTGTGATGGGAGTAACGTTTTGCGGCGGAGCGACGTGAGCCGGGGCCTCAACGGGCGCAGGACGAATAGCTTTTTCTTTACCTTCAGTCAGTAAAGGAAGACCCATTTCGTCGATTTCAGCCTTGAGTCTGGCGTCTTTGCATCCGCTAACGCCGATAATGCGCAATCCAGTAGACGCGACAACTTTCTGCAACGCTGACCAGTTTACCGGGCTTTCAAGACCACTCACGTTAACCACGACGGGAGCATGTTTTAAAAAAGCAGGTGCCTGCGCGATTTTGTCTTCCAACGCCTGACGAATAACCTCGGGTTCTGCTTCATGTAAGTGAACCACTGATAAGGTGAAGCTACTGCCTTTAAGCTCGATTGGCGTGTTTGACATCCTGGCCTTACTCAATTTGCTATTTATCATCCCCAGCGCGGGGTGATATTCCGAAGACTATAAGGCATGTTATAGTCAGTATTATATTGAGGCAAGCCACCATTCCGTGAATTCAGAGTAAAAGATATGTTTTGTGTGATCTACCGAAGCAGTAAACGTGACCAGACCTATTTATATGTCGAAAAAAAAGACGATTTCTCGCGAGTTCCTGAAGAACTGATGAAAGGATTTGGTCAGCCGACGCTGGCAATGATGTTGCCGCTTGATGGCCGTAAAAAGCTCGTTAATGCCGATCTGGAAAAAGTAAAACAGGCACTCACCGAGCAGGGCTATTATTTACAAATACCACCACCGCCAGAAGATTTACTTAAACAGCATCTGGCTGCGGCGAAACAAAATACACCAGACGCTAAACGTTAAACTGCATCCGGCAGCAGCACGCCCCATCGATGCAGTACCTGAAATCGATAACTACGTTAGGGGAAAATAATGTATCAACATCATAACTGGCATGGTGCTCTGCTGGATTATCCGGTGAGTAAGGTGGTTTGCGTGGGGAGTAACTATGCCAACCATATTAAAGAGATGGGCGGAACCCCTCCGGAAGAGCCGGTGTTGTTTATCAAACCGGAAACTGCGCTGTGCGATTTGCGCCAGCCGCTGGTGATCCCATCTGATATGGGTTCAGTTCATCATGAAGTTGAGCTGGCGGTACTGATTGGCGCGACCCTACGTCAGGCGACGGAAGAACATGTGCGCAAAGCCATCGCGGGCTATGGCGTCGCGTTGGATCTGACCTTGCGTGATATTCAGGGCAAAATGAAGAAAGCGGGGCAGCCGTGGGAAAAAGCGAAGGGTTTTGATAACTCTTGTCCGCTGTCGGGTTTTATTCCGGTGGCCGAGTTTAACGGCGATCCGCAGGATACGATGCTGGGGTTAACGGTCAACGGTGAAACACGCCAGCACGGCTCCACGGCGGATATGATCCATCAAATCGTTCCTTTGATTGCCTATATGAGTCGTTTCTTTACCCTCAAAGCGGGCGATGTTGTGTTGACGGGGACGCCAGCAGGTGTTGGGCCGTTAAACAGCGGTGATGAGCTGGTCATCAGTTTTCATGGTCAAACGCTGACGACACGCGTGCTGTAATCTCTTCTTGCCGCCTTTTCGGGCGGCAAAACTTGCATCAGCGTGCCAGACTGGTTATAAGGTGCAGCTTTATTGCAATAGCGGATACCCTGATGAGCGACATACCTTTCTGGCAAAGTAAAACCCTGGATGAAATGACCGATGCCGAGTGGGAGTCATTATGTGATGGGTGTGGTCAATGCTGCCTGCATAAGCTGATGGATGAAGACACCGACGAAATTTATTTTACCAACGTCGCGTGTAAGCAGCTCAATATCAAAACCTGTCAATGCCGTAATTACGAACGCCGATTCGAATACGAGCCTGACTGTATCAAACTGACGCGCGATAATCTGCCTACCTTTGAATGGCTGCCGATGACCTGTGCTTATCGTCTGTTAGCGGAAGGTAAAGGGCTGCCGGAGTGGCATCCACTGCTGACGGGGTCCAAAGCGGCAATGCACGGCGAGCGTATTTCAGTACGTCATATTGCGGTGAAAGAATCGGAAGTGCGTGACTGGCAGGACCATATTTTGAACAAACCTTCATGGGCGGACTAAGCCGCCCATCGATTAGCAGGCGTAAGGGCTTAAGACTTTTTCGCCTGATACATCTCATCTCCATGGTTGTCATCTTCAACCCAGAAATTGATGTTGAATTGGGCGTCGTCGCTTAATTCAACGCGATGCCAGTACTGCGGCGGGCTGGTCGCGAACTGACCGGCATTAATTACCACTTTTACTTCAGGCTCTTTTGCGTCTTCATTGGCAAAACCGTAATACGTTACCGTACCTTCCATCACACAAAGCTGGCCAAAAACGCCTGCTGCAGTGTTATGGTGAGAAAGAAGTGCTGCGGGGACATTGTCTTTGGTAAAGAAGGGAGTAGAGCGTTTAACTTTCCAGTTTGCCGGGATGCGTAAATGGGACATAAGACATCTCCTTGGTGTGGCATCTATAAGATGTATTTAATATACATCTTATAGATGCCAGCAGGCAATGAATTTAAGCCAAAAAAAACGCTCCCGAAGGAGCGTCTCTGTTAGCGACCGAAGAGGTCACGTTTTTTCGGTTTGAACGGCTGTGCTATCACCACCAGCACGGCGACTACCAGGTAGGCGGCGAAGATCCCCAACAGCCACTGCGGCATTTCCAGGGTTAAAAAAGACCACTGGCGCTCAGCACAGTCACCGGACGCTAAAAACACCTGCGGCAGCCATTTGTCCAGTGGCAGCCAGCTTGGGAAGCGTGCGGCAAAATCACAGGTCATAAACGGGGACGGGTGCAGCTGAATCATGGTGTGCTCATATGCTAACTGAAGTCCGCGCCAGGCACTGTAAATCCAGATTATCATCGCCACATAGCGCAGCGGTGTTTTTGGTGCAATAGCACCCACCAGCCCTGCACCCATCACGCCAAATAATGCGCTACGTTCGTAAATACACAACACGCAAGGTTTTAGCAGCATGACGTGCTGGAACCACAGCGCAACGAGCTCCAGCGCAAAGGCGGTTAACGCCAACAATAACCATGCCCCACGACCTCGGGAGCACTGGTTTAAAAATCGCAACATAATCATTTCCCTGCAACATGCGTAGAGACCGCAGTTTAAACCAATTCACTTTATGCGCCACTAGCGGGAATTGAAAATTTGCGTAATCGGATAATTATCATGCAAAAAGTCAAACCGGGCAGTGATTTGCCCGGTTAATTGTTATGAAAGTGTAGCTAACCAGCCCGTTTGGGTCATCCACTCGGTCACCGGGACAAGCGTGAACTCGACGCAAAGCAGACCGACGAGCGTCAGGACGAGAGTATAAGGCAGAGCCATCCACACCATGCGACCATACGAGAGGCGAATTAACGGCGCCAGTGCAGAGGTCAGCAGGAACAGGAATGCAGCCTGGCCGTTCGGAGTTGCCACTGAAGGCAGGTTGGTCCCGGTATTGATCGCCACCGCTAACAGCTCATACTGATTGAGGCTGATGGTCCCCTGTTCCAGCGCGGCTTTGGCCTCGTTAATGTAAATGGTGCCGACAAATACGTTATCAGAAATAGAAGACAGCAGGCCATTGAAGAGATAGAACAGCGTCAGTTGGGCATGTTCGGAGGATTGCAATACAAACTGAATGATCGGCGAAAAGAGCTGTTGATCGATAATCACCGCAACAACAGAGAAGAACACGGTCAGCAGGGCGGTGAAGGGCAGCGACTCGGTAAAGGCTTTACCTATCGCATGTTCGTCGGTGACTCCCGTCAAGGAGGTTGCCAGAATGATGACTGACAAACCGATCAATCCTACTTCAGCCAGATGCAGGGCCAACGCAACTACCAGCCAGACGCCAATAATCGCCTGGACAATCAGTTTGATTTTGTCCTGGCGGGTACGTTGCTGGCGGCTCTGATCGTCAAACTGTTGCAGGACATCACGGACGGTCTCCGGCAGCGTTTCGCCATAGCCAAACCAGCGCAATTTCTCGACCAGTACACAGGTTAACAGGCCGCAAATTAGTACCGGGACGGTAACCGGCGACATGCGCAGGAAGAAGTCGCCAAAATGCCAGCCAGCCGCTTTGGCGATAATCAGGTTTTGTGGCTCGCCCACCATGGTCATCACGCCGCCTAACGCCGTACCGACACCCGCGTGCATCATCAGGCTACGCAGAAAACCACGGAACTGCTCAAGAACGACCTTATTGTGCTGATCGATATGGCTGTCATCGAGCATGTTGTTGTCTTCCGCGCGGGAAGAGGCAACGCGATGGTAGATGCCATAAAAACCGACCGCAACGCTGATTACCACGGCCACGACGGTCAGCGCATCAAGGAACGCCGAGAGGAAAGCGGCCGCAACACAAAATGCCAGCGACAGCAGCGTTTTGGAGCGAATAGTGAGTAGCAGACGCGTGAAAATAAACAGTAGCAGCTGCTTCATAAAGTAGATGCCTGCCACCATAAACATCAGCAGCAATAACACCTCAAGGTTTGCGGCAACCTCTTCACGAACATGCGTTGCGCTGGTCATACCAATAATGACAGCTTCGATAGCCAACAGCCCGCCAGGCAGCAGTGGGTAGCATTTTAACGCCATCGCCAGCGTGAAAATGAACTCGGCCACCAGCAACCAGCCGGCGATAAAAGGGTTGATGAAAAAAATAATCGGGTTAACGACTAAGAAGACAAGCAGTGCAAGTTTGTACCAGTCTGGTGATTGACCTAAAAAATTGCGCCACATCGCGCGGCCCCATGATAGCTCCATGGTGATTTCCCTACCTTTAAAAATGAAATCATATTTTTATGTTTGACCGCAAAGCTTAGCGGGAGGAGGGAGTACAGGCAAGCTATTCACAAGACTGGCAAGGTTGGCTGTACTGTAGCGTTATTTGGAAAATGAAGCCTTGATCCACTTTTTCTTCATTGCGTCAGCTATCAGCTAAGATACCCATCTGGTATGATGTGTGTAACTATGTTTTGCTGTGTAATGGAATTTTTACTATGGTCATTAAGGCGCAAAGCCCGGCTGGGTTCGCGGAAGAGTACATCATTGAAAGTATCTGGAATAACCGCTTCCCACCTGGCACTATTTTGCCCGCTGAACGTGAACTCTCCGAACTTATTGGGGTGACACGTACCACGCTACGCGAAGTATTGCAGCGTCTGGCGCGAGATGGCTGGTTGACCATTCAACACGGCAAACCGACGAAGGTAAATAACTTCTGGGAAACTTCCGGGCTGAATATTCTTGAAACGCTGGCGCGCCTCGATCACGAGAGTGTTCCGCAGCTGATTGATAATCTGCTGTCTGTGCGTACCAATATTTCGACGATCTTTGTTCGTACTGCGTTTCGCCAGCATCCTGATAAAGCACAGGAGGTTCTGGCGACGGCAAATCAGGTGGCTGACCACGCTGACGCATTTGCCGATCTGGACTATAACATTTTCCGCGGTCTGGCCTTTGCCTCCGGCAATCCGATTTACGGTTTGATCCTCAACGGTATGAAAGGATTATATACCCGCATTGGCCGCCATTATTTTGCCAACCCGGAAGCGCGCGCGCTGGCGCTGAGCTTCTACCACAAGCTGTCAGAACTCTGCGAGCAGGGTGCTCATGAGCAGGTGTATGAAACGGTGCGCCGCTACGGTCACGACAGTGGCGAGATTTGGCATCGTATGCAGAAGAATCTGCCGGGCGATTTGGCGATTCAGGGCCGTTAATCGCTCAAAGCCGGATGGCGACGCCAAAGCGTCTTATCCGGCCTGGAATGCATGCACTTCGTAGGCCGGATAAGGTGTTTACACCGCCTCCGGCAATAAGATTTACAGACCGTTCATCCTTGGCGGACAACGCTCCAACAGCTCCACGCTGCCATCTTCATTCTGCTGCTCCAGCATCACATCAAAACCCCAAAGCCGGTGTACATGCTTGAGCACTTCTTTGCGTCCTTTATCCAACGGTGCGCGGTTATGCGGAATATAGCGCAAGGTGAGCGAACGGTCGCCACGCAGATCGACATTCCAGATTTGAATATTCGGCTCCAGGTTGCTCAGGTTGTATTGCGACGACAACCTGTTGCGGATCTCACGATATCCTTCCTCGTTATGAATCGCAGAAATCTCCAGATAGTTGTGACGATCGTCGTCCAGCACGGTGAACAGGCGGAAATCGCGCATTACCTTCGGTGACAGGAACTGGCTGATAAAACTCTCATCTTTGAAATCGCGCATCGCGAAATGCAGGGTTTCCAGCCAGTCGGAACCCGCTATATCCGGGAACCAGTATTTGTCCTCCTCGGTCGGCGACTGACAAATACGTTTGATATCCTGGAACATGGCAAACCCCAGGGCATAAGGGTTTATCCCGCTATACCACGGGCTGTTGTAGGGTGGCTGAAATACCACATTGGTATGGCTATGCAGAAACTCCAGCATAAACCGTTCGGTGACTTTACCTTCATCATAAAGGTGGTTCAGGATGGTGTAATGCCAGAAAGTGGCCCAGCCCTCGTTCATCACCTGCGTCTGTTTCTGCGGATAAAAATACTGGCTGACCTTGCGTACAATGCGTAGCACTTCGCGTTGCCAGGACTCCAGCAGCGGGGCGTTCTTCTCCATGAAATACAGCAGGTTTTCCTGTGGCTCAGAGGGATAACGCCGGGCTTCCGCCACGCTTTTCTCTTCCTCTTTCTTCGGCAGCGTGCGCCACAACATATTGACCTGACTTTGCAGATACTCTTCACGACTTTTCTGCCGGGCTTTCTCTTCCTGTAGGGAGATTTTTTGCGGGCGTTTGTAACGGTCAACGCCGTAGTTCATCAGCGCATGGCAGGAGTCGAGGAGCTTTTCGACTTCATCCACCCCGTAGCGTTCTTCACACTGGGTTATATAGTTTCGTGCGAAGATTAGGTAATCGACGATGGAACTGGCATCCGTCCAGCTACGAAACAGGTAGTTGTTTTTGAAGAAGGAGTTGTGTCCGTAGCAGGCATGCGCCATCACCAGCGCCTGCATGGTGATGGTGTTCTCCTCCATCAGATACGCGATACACGGATTGGAGTTGATAACAATCTCATAGGCCAGTCCCTGCTGACCATGCTTATACAAGCGCTCGGTTTCAATAAACTTTTTACCAAACGACCAGTGAGGATAGTTGATCGGCATCCCGACGCTGGAGTAAGCGTCCATCATCTGTTCGGAGGTGATCACCTCGATTTGGTGCGGGTAGGTATCCAGTCTGTAGAGTTTCGCCACGCGGTCTATCTCTGCCAGATAGACATCCAGCAGATCAAACGTCCAGTCGGGTCCATCGCTTAACCGTGTGCTGTCCTTGTTCATGGAATCAATCGTAGCCATTCGCGCACCCTCATTGTTGGCGGCACTCTCTGTCTGGAGTACCTCATTTCAAGCATAGATCATGGTGTTAAAAAACGTGCTGCGGCAGAAATTTTTTCTTTGCGATTTCTCGTTAGCGAGGCGTTGAAAAACGGCATTGTCGCAAAATTTTATGCTGGATAAAAATAACGCACAGCAGGAGATGCCAAAGCAGAGAGTTCCCCGCCATCACCGCTATATGTGAGATAAGTCACCATAAAAAAGCCATATGTTGAATAATATTTTCAACTGAGTTATCAAGATGTAATTAGATGATTGTTCTTTTACTGTTAACGGAGTGGCTATGCGAGTTGTCATACTGGGAAGTGGTGTCGTTGGCGTGACCAGCGCCTGGTACTTAAGTCAGGCTGGACACGATGTCACCGTCATTGATCGTGAGCCCGGTCCGGCACTGGAAACCAGTGCGGCGAACGCGGGGCAAATATCTCCAGGTTATGCGGCACCATGGGCGGCACCAGGCGTACCGCTTAAAGCAATCAAATGGATGTTTCAGCGCCACGCTCCGCTGGCCGTTCGTCTTGACGGAACCCAGTTCCAGTTGAAATGGATGTGGCAGATGCTGCGCAACTGCGACACCAGCCACTACATGGAAAATAAAGGACGCATGGTGCGACTGGCGGAATACAGCCGTGATTGTCTGAAAGCGCTGCGCGCCTCTACCGGTATTGAGTATGAAGGACGTCAGGGCGGAACCCTGCAACTGTTCCGTACCGCTCAACAGTATGAGAACGCCACTCGCGACATCGCCGTGCTCGAAGACGCTGGCGTGCCATATCAGCTCCTGGAAGCAAATCGTCTGGCGGAAGTCGAACCGGCACTGGCAGAAGTGGCGCACAAACTGACCGGCGGTCTGCGTTTACCGAATGATGAAACCGGCGACTGCCAGTTGTTTACCCAGCGTCTGGCGCAGATGGCGGAGCAGGCGGGCGTTAAGTTTCGCTTTAACACCCCGGTCGATAAGCTGCTGAGCGATGGTGAGCAGATTTATGGCGTCCAGTGCGGCGAAGAGATTATCAAAGCCGATGCCTATGTGATGGCGTTTGGTTCGTATTCCACGGCGATGCTGAAAGGGATCGTTGATATCCCGGTCTATCCGCTCAAAGGCTATTCGTTGACTATTCCGGTAGCGCAAGACGACGGTGCGCCGGTTTCTACTATCCTTGATGAAACTTACAAAATCGCTATTACCCGCTTTGACAATCGTATTCGGGTTGGCGGCATGGCGGAGATTGTCGGTTTTAATACAGAGCTGCTACAACCTCGTCGTGAAACGCTGGAAATGGTCGTACGCGATCTCTTCCCGCGCGGCGGTCATGTGGAGCAGGCAACCTTCTGGACTGGACTGCGTCCGATGACGCCGGACGGTACGCCGGTGGTGGGGCGCACCCGCTTTAAGAATCTGCTGCTCAATACCGGCCACGGCACGCTGGGCTGGACCATGGCCTGCGGTTCCGGTCAGTTGCTGAGCGATATCCTTTCTGGCCGTACGCCAGCCATACCTTATGACGATCTGAGCGTGGCGCGTTACAGTCCGGGGTTTACCCCCTCTCGTCCACGACATTTACATGGCGCACATAACTGATAAGGACGTGAGATGACCCGCCCGATACTGGCCAGCATTGACCTGCAGGCGTTGAAACAAAATCTGACCATTACCCGCCAGGCAGCGCCGGACGCTCGCGTCTGGTCGGTGGTGAAAGCCAATGCATATGGACACGGCATTGAACGCGTCTGGAATGCGCTGGGCACAACCGATGGTTTTGCCATGCTCAATCTTGAAGAGGCGATAACCCTGCGCGAGCGCGGATGGAAAGGCCCGATACTCATGCTGGAGGGTTTTTTCCACGCTGAAGACCTGACGGTATATGACAATTATCGACTGACCACCTGTGTACACAGTAACTGGCAGCTAAAAGCATTGCAGAATGCCCGCCTCAAAGCACCGCTCGATGTTTACCTGAAGGTGAACAGCGGTATGAACCGGCTTGGGTTTTTACCGGAAAGAGTTCCAACGGTCTGGCAACAGCTGCGGGCGATGCCCAACGTCGGCGAAATGACGCTGATGTCGCATTTTGCAGATGCAGAGCACCCGGAAGGTATCCAGGAAGCAATGGCGCGTATTGCGCTGGCAACAGAAGGACTGGAGTGCAGACGGTCACTGTCGAATTCGGCCGCCACGCTGTGGCACCCTGAAGCGCATTATGACTGGGTTCGTCCGGGCATTATTTTGTATGGCGCGTCGCCTTCGGGACAATGGCGGGACATCGCCAACACCGGCCTGAAGCCAGTGATGACTCTGAGCAGCGAGATAATCGGCATACAAACGCTGAAAGCTGGCGATCGGGTGGGTTACGGTGGCCGTTACACCGCCAGCGGCGAGCAGCGCATCGGAATAGTGGCTACCGGCTATGCAGACGGTTATCCGCGCCATGCGCCAAGCGGAACGCCTGTGCTGGTGGACGGTGTACGTACCGGGACGGTAGGGACAGTCTCAATGGATATGCTGGCGGTAGATCTGACACCGTGCCCGCAGGCAGGGATCGGGACGCCGGTAGAGCTGTGGGGCAAAGAGATTAAAATTGACGATGTAGCTACCTCAGCAGGAACGGTGGGCTACGAGTTAATGTGTTCTTTGGCGCTGCGCGTACCGGTTGTGACGGTGTAACATTTACGGGGCTGCCTGATGGCGCTGCACTGATCCGGCCTGTAGATTCAGTGCATTTTACAGGCCGGGTAAGGCGCTGCCGCCACCCGGCAAACAACATCCTCTTTACTCATCCTCGTCTTCAGCAACGCGAACACCGACCTTCAGCACTGCATTATCTTCCTTCTCGGCCACCGTCCAGATCATGCCAGCGAATTCCACCTGGTCACCGACGACCGGCGCGGCACCAAGCAGATGCTGGACAATTTCACCCAGCGTTTGCTGCTTATCACGATACTCTGTGCCATCATCCAGGCCATAAATCAGCGCCACATCGGCATATTTCGCGCTGGCTTCCAGAATAAAATCACCGAAGAAGCGCTGGTCTAACGACACCGGTGGCGACTGGCTGAATAGCTTGCCGAGAGCGGGGAGATCGCGCTCGCGACCAATAACACACAATACGTCGCCTTCGCGCAGACGCGTGCTGCCGGAGGGGTGAAACAGCACGTTGTCACGAAACAGGGCGGCTATTCGCGTTTCTTCCGGCATATGCAGGTCGCGCAGCGCGGCACCCACACACCACTTATCTGCGCTGAGCTGATAAACAAACTGCTCCCACGGGTTATCTGGGTGAATATCGAGACCAATGCGCGAAACGGGCCAGCCGACGGGAGGGACCACCACCTTGGCTTTTTTCGCGGCCCATGAAAGTGACGTTCCCTGAAACAGCAACGAGATCAGTACCACGAAGAAGGCGACGTTAAAGAACAGGCGCGCGTTCTCCAGGCCCGCCATCATTGGGAAGACGGCGAGGATGATCGGCACCGCGCCGCGCAAACCCACCCAACTGATGAAAATACGCTCGCGCAGATTAAAGCCACGAAACGGCAGCAGTCCGGCGAAGACCGAAAGCGGGCGGGCAATGAATATCATCCACGCAGACAAAATCAGCGCAGGGATTGCGATAGGCAGCAGGTCGGACGGCGTAACCAGCAGTCCAAGCACCAGAAACATGGCGATTTGCGCCAGCCAGGCCAGACCGTCGAAGTTTTGCAGAATACCAAATCGGTTGCGGATGGGGCGATTCCCCAGCAGGAAACCACACAGATAAACCGCCAGAATACCGCTGCCTTCCAGCGCAGTGGTCAGGGCAAAAATCAAGATCCCACCGCTTAACGCCAATAGTGGATACAGTCCGGCAGGCAGAGAAATGCGGTTAATCATCTGCTGGAGCATATATCCACCGCCAAGACCGATAACGATTCCTAAGCCAAACTGCTGGATAATGTGCACCGCGAACATCCAGCTTAAGCCGGTCTCGTGATTTTGGATCATGGCGATGAGTGTGATGGTCAAAAACACGGCCATCGGGTCATTACTACCGGATTCAATTTCCAGCGTAGAGCCAACGCGTTCGTTAAGCCCCTTACCGCCAAGCAGGGAAAAGACCGCCGCGGCGTCAGTTGAACCAACAATCGCGCCAATCAGCAGCCCTTCGATAAGATCCAGATGAAACAGCCACGCGGCCATCATGCCAGTGAGTCCGGAAGTAATCAGCACACCGACCGTCGCCAACGATAGCGCCGGGCCTAACGCAACGCGAAAAGAGCTGGCCTGAGTGCGCATGCCGCCGTCGAGTAGGATAACCGCCAGTGCCAGGTTACTCACCATGTAGGCGAAAGGATAGTTATCGAAAGGTATGCCGCCAATACCATCCACACCCGCTAACATACCGATAGCGAGAAATATCACCAGAATTGGGATACCGAGACGTGATGAGAATGAACTGAGTAAGATACTGCAGGTGACGAGAACGGAACCCAAAATAAAAAGGCTAATAATTGCTGCGGCATCCAACGTTCGGTTACTCCTGAATTACGCTGTTTCGTATTAATAAACCCTACCATAATAACGACAGAAACAGCGTTTTACTTAGCCCTATTAGCCGCTTTTTTTACGATTTTAGTACCGGATGCCCACTTAAGGTGAGCTGAGTGCTGTTTTTATCGTTTTTCAGCACCGCTCTGGCTCCCAACGGCAGGGTGACAGTGCGTTGTTCATGGCCAAAATCGAGGCCGCCGATCAACGGAACGGACAGTCTGGTGCGCAGAAAATCACAAACTGAATCAAGATTGTAACCAGCGTCGTAATCATTCGGCGCGCTGCCGCTAAAACTGCCGAGGATAATGGCGTTTTGCTGGGCCAGTATTCCCGCGTGGTACAGCTGCAGCAGCATGCGCTCGACACGGAATGGATGCTCGTTAATGTCTTCCAGCACCAAAATGCCGTTTTTGATGGCCGGCATCCACGGTGTACCCATCAGCGAAATGATCATCGCCAGATTTCCGCCCCACAGTGTACCTTCAGTCGCGCACTGCGGACCGTCACCCTGCCATTCGAGGGTGAATTGGGCATTACGCAATGCTTGCCAGAAATGGTGCTCGGTGAATGCGTTCATCTCCTCGGCACCGAAGTTGGCCGCCAGCATCGGGCCGCTGAAGCTAATCACATTCCCTTGAGCCAGCAGACCACACTGGATCGCCGTAAAATCGCTGTGTCCGCACAGCAGCAGCGGATCTAGTTGCTGGCGGGCTGCCAGCCCTTGCCAGTCAATATCTTCCAGTAAACGGCTCGCGCCATAGCCGCCACGTACCGCCATCACAATGGTATCGGGGGTTTTCAGATTAACGAGCGAGTTCACATCAGCAAGCCTTTCTGCCTCAGTACCCGCAAAACGCTGGCAGTGGCGCGCAATGACCGCTGAATTGTCGACCTGATGACCGGCCTCAGTAAGACGTGCAAGCCCACGTAACGCAGCCTGCTGATTGATACAGTAGCCCGACGGGGCAATTAAGTGAAACCGGGACATGGCATTTCCTTGCTACAACTAAAACCAAATGTATATCATGCCGCTTAGGTATGTCGTTGTCACCTCAGCGACAGGTTCCGGCTATAAGGATAGATGACGTGAAATTGAGATGGTTTGCTTTTTTGGTTGTATTACTTGCGGGCTGTAGTTCAAAACATGATTACAAAAACCCGCCGTGGAATGCTGAAGTTCCGGTTAAACGCGCAATGCAATGGATGCCGATCAGTGAAAAAGCCGGTGCGGCCTGGGGTGTCAGTCCACAATTGATTACCGCTATTATTGCCATTGAATCAGGCGGTAATCCGAATGCGGTCAGTAAGTCTAATGCGATTGGTCTGATGCAGTTAAAAGCCTCGACTTCAGGCCGCGATGTTTATCGTCGCATGGGATGGAGCGGAGAGCCGTCGACCAGCGAGTTGAAAAACCCCGAACGCAATATCTCCATGGGGGCCGCATACCTGAGTATTCTGGAGACCGGGCCGCTGGCAGGGATCGAGGATCCGCAGGTGATGCAGTATGCGCTGGTAGTATCGTACGCTAACGGAGCGGGAGCATTGCTGCGAACGTTCTCTTCCGACAGGAAGAAAGCCATCAATAAGATCAACGATCTCAGCCCGGATGAATTTATTGAACATGTTGCGGACAATCATCCGGCGCCGCAGGCTCCGCGCTATATCTGGAAGCTTCAGCAAGCGCTGGATGTAATGTAATTCAGGTGATGTTAATCGCGCACTTTGTTCGACTTTTCCCGGGCCTCGCGCTCAAGGGAAAAAATAATCCGCTGTAAGTTCCGCTCCACCGCCGGGCCGACGTTGAGAAAACGAAAGCTCAGGCGGGGAGTGGTAATGGTTTCGTTTTTACTGTCGATAACTTTGCGTTCGCTAATGGAAATAAGCTGGGCGTCAACGTGATACACCCCCCATTGTTCCATGTTCAGTTCAACCTGCGCGAAGCGTATACCTTCTACCAGTCCTTCTGGTTTTGCCGTTTCTAACAGCCCGCCCATACCGCCAAGCGACAAATCGAATAAGCGAAAGCACAGCGTGCTGTTGTCCGGCATTTTTGCCGTGCAGCGATAGGGAGGATGCAGCGGAGCGCCGATGCGGAAATATTCCCGACGCTGAACAAACCACAGGGAAGGCGGCAAGGATGAAATAAACGCTGGCAGTTGCTGATACTCACCTTTTTTTAACTGTGGCAGGGTGAATTCTACTTTGGCTCCCTGCGTTTCGGCGATAATCGAGATCTGACTGGCCCGCTGTACGGCCTGGTTTTCATATTCCTGGCTACCAAAATCCATGACCAGCTCGTCCGGACTGACGGCCAGAACTTTGCTGATGAACTGGCCGCCCGACCAGGAGATACGCAGTGGAACCTGCTGCGATTTTAAGTCCCGAAGTACACCTAACACCGCTAACGGATTTTGCTTCAGGAACTGCTCATTGTAGTTACTCACACCTAATGACTCCCGGATGCCTGGTTTGTCGTTGGATTATCGGCATCAATCAACGGAACTTAATACAAATGGATGAAATTTTTTACCAACGCCAATGAATTAAGTCTGCGTGAAAACAGCATATAGCGATGGTTTGCCTATACTTTAAAGGCTGGCGCAAGAATGTCTTGCGCGTGCGTTCACTGGAAAGAGGGCCTGAAAATGGGAATTATTGCCTGGATTATTTTTGGTCTGATTGCGGGGGTTATCGCCAAACTGATTATGCCGGGGCGCGATGGCGGTGGATTTATCCTGACCTGTATTCTCGGTGTTGTCGGTGCTGTGGTCGGTGGATGGCTGGCAACGATGTTTGGTATCGGCGGCGATGTCAGCGGGTTTAATCTCCACAGCTTCCTGGTGGCCGTGGTCGGCGCGATTGTTGTGCTGGGTGTCTTCCGACTGGTGCGGCGAGATTAATCGAACGGCCCCCGCGGGGGCCGTTTCTCTGTATTGCTAAGTCAGAACTGATACTCAATCCCCGCCCAGTAATTACGGCCTTCTTCAATAAATCCTTCACTATAAACGTACTGCGTATCGAACAGGTTATTGACCGACGCGTTAACGCTGAATCCGTGACCGATGGCGTAGTCAGCGCGTAAATGGGTAATGGCGAAACCAGCGGCTTTCTGTGAGCCGTCGCTATTGCTATAGCTCGACGAACGGGCCTCTTCTGACAGCGTAATACTGAGCGGATCCCATGGCTTCAGCGTCATCCAGGCAGTCAGGGTTTGCGTTGGCAGGTCGGTAATCTTGCCGATGTCGCTACGTTTGACGTCTGCATGAATAAGGCCGTAGCTCAGACCGACATCCAGCATATCAAAGACTTTACCTTTAACGCCTGCATCCAGACCGGTGTAATCCACCCGGCCACTGTTCTGATTCTGGATGGTGTCGGCATCAATATTGTGTGAAAGGATGGCGTCGCTGATGCGGTTGTAATACACGCTGGCTTCGAATCCCCAGTTCTGACTAAGTGACCCATTCCAGGTCAGATCCACGCTGCGGGCTCGTTCAGGTTTAAGCTGCGGATTGACCAGCGCCACCTGGTTATAGGCCGGTTTTGAGGTCGTGTAGCGTTCTTTCAACGTAGGGAAACGCGTTCTGTCAGAATAGGACAGCGCTAATGTGTCTGCATTTTCGAAGTGATATTTGGTCATCATCTGCCAGTTGAAGGCCGACTGATTGTTGTCATCATAGTGGGTGACGCTACCATTTTTTTCGTGCTTCATGCCTTCCAGACTGTCACGCCAGTCATAGCTTATTCCCGCCACTACATCGACATTATCCGCCGCTGCCCACTGATATTCACTGGCAACAGACCAGGTGCGGTCTTCGTAACGGTCGTAAGCCGCATTCGGTGCGGCTTTCTCGCGGTGAACATCATCCTTCCAGTTTACGGCGAAAGAGAGCAGGTCGTTTTCACGCATATCCGCAGCGAGCTGCAGGCCAGCTCCATCGCTATAGTCTGAATAATGACTGTAGTTGCCTTTTTTGTTTTTCAGATCGGCAAGCGAGTTGTACATCATCAACGTATTTTCAAAGGTATCGCGATACAGACGGCTTTTCAGAGTGAAACGATCGCCCAGATGGGTGGTGCCCTGATAGTAATAGCTCTCTTTATCGTACTGTGGCCATTGCCAGTAGCGTGATTTCTGACTGCTGGTTCCGGCATATGGTGGGTTATCTTTTTCACCGTCCTGATTAATATAGGTCAGGACATATTCATCATCGCCGCGAGGGGTAAAGCCCAGCTTCACGATGCCGCGTTTATCATCGGCGGACGAGTTGGCAATCTTGCCGTGACTACCCGCAACCGGATTGTCCACGCCGTGCGGTAAGCCAAGGAAATCCTGCTTCAACTGGCTGCCGCTGAGCTGGATGTAACCCAGATCGTTACTGGCGCCAAATGAAGCGTGCATATCGTGAGCGTTGTCTTTGCTACGACTCCAGCCCTGGCGATAACCGATGCTGCCTTCAATAGGTTTGGTGGGCTTTTTGGTGGTGATATTAATGGCACCGCCCATCTGGTTAGGCCCTTGTAGCAGAGATGAGTAGCCTTTGGATACTTCAACTGAAGCGATATCGGATGTCAGAAAACGGCCTAAATCGAGGTTGCCGTCATAGGGGATGTACACCGGCACACCGTCAAAAAAGACGGGAACCTGACGGCTGTCAAAACCGCGCACTTTCACCTGCTGCTCATTGCGGTTGCCCGACTTTTGCAGCACCACGCCGGGGACGACGCTTAGCGCCTGCGCCACGTTTTGTTTATCCAACTGTTGGATCGTTTCCTGGCCGAGAACCGTAGTGGTTGCCGCAGAGGCCGGGCTTGACCAGACGGTCATGGTTTCGCTTTCTTGCCCAGCAAAAGCACTGTGCGCGAAAGCAAACGACAGGGCTGTGTAAAGACAACTTTTGTTGAAATTCATTATTGTTAGTCCATTTTTTAATGTTATATGCCACGTGCGTCCGGGTTCAGGCTAACTTTGATATCCGCAGGTGGAGCGTAATAAGGTGCGGAAGTGATAAACAGCCTGATGCCACAGTCGAGATAACTCGCCAGCGAGGCGAGGGTAATGCCGCCAGTCAGCGCCAGCGTGCAATGAGGGGCCAGTGAAGGTGCCTGACGGGCAATGTCTGTCGCCTGCTCAGGGGTGAATTTGTCGAGTTGCAGAACATCGGGCGCGGCGCGTAGCGCGGCTAATGCTTCATCTGGCGTATCCGCTTCGACGACGATCTTTTTTTCTGGCGCATGGCTGCGTAAGCGCGCAACCGCGTTTGTCCAGTCGTTTGGGTTGGTAAGAAAACGGCGGTGATTAGCGAACAGCAGCACCGTTTCGGCGCATCCTCCGCGATGAATAATGCCCCCGGCGGCGAGTATTGCCTGAGTCGCCAACGAACGCGTGCCGGGAATGGCTTTGCGGGTGCAGGCAATCTGCCCATCAGGATAGCCTTGGCGCAGTTGGCTCAACATGCTCTCAAGATAGCCCGAAACTCCGCAGCTCCACTCCAGAACGTTTTGTACCGCTTTCCAGCCCTGATGTAGTGCCGCCGCATTTCCGTGCGCACAAATTATTCTCTGTCCCGCGCTCGCTCGTTCGCCATCGGCCATAATATCGCTGACGGTTATGCCCAATGACGTCAGCATTTGTCTGGCAACAGCGGTGCCGCTAACGCACCCACCCTGGCGATGGTAAAACTCCATAACGCCGGGCTGTGCGCCAATTCCCAACGCGCGGGTAGTCAGATCGCCGCCCTGAATATCTTCCAGCAGCAGCGCGTCGGATTGCGCCTGCGAAAAGTAGATCATCGCAGTGCCTCCCGCGGCACACTGTCCCACCAGATAAGCGCCCAGTCACGGCTGGCGGGGGCAATCGCGCGTGGATCCTGCTGCTGATACCAGGTTTCCAGACGTTCGACCTCGTCGGCGCTTAGTTCGCCCATACTCCAGCGCACGTTTTCCAGAAAGCGCGTCCAGGTACTGTTGTCCTGCTGACAGTTGGGGCCGTGGATAAAATCAACGTGCGCGTGGATCCCCATCTGATACAGGACATTAAGCGCATAGATATAGTTGGGAAGCTCAATCACCTCGCGGCCCAGCGCACGTTGAATGGTGGGGGAAACGAAAGATGAACTGACGAGATGGGTGGTGTAAACCCGCAGCCGGGCCTGATTATTCAGTTTGGTCATCGCCTGGCGCATATCGGCAACCAGCGTAGAGCGCGAGGCGACGGCGATATCGCACTGGGGTAAATCATCCCAGTGTTCTTCCCAGGCCCGCTGCACCCACTGTACGTGACGGGCGTTCATTTGCACAGCGCGGCGGGCAGCAACGCTCAGCATTCCCTGGCTGTAATCTACGCCGTAAATTATTGGTATCTTTTTAGCCAGCGCCAGCGAGACCGTACCGGGACCGCAGCCCATATCAAACAGCGACTCCGCTCCTTGCAGGTCGATTTTCCCCAACAGCTGTAGCAAATAGCTGTCGGTTAATGAGGCGCAATTCTCCGCCATTTTTTCCGCACGTTTATCCCAGTGCTCCGGCTTTTTCTCGGTTCTGTTCGCCAGTTGTAACTGTTTACGGTAAAGATCGGCAAAATCAATGTCGTCAATGAGCATTCTTATTCCTTAATTGTGTGAGCCAAAGAGGTGATGGGCGATTTGTGACGGTGTAACGTGATACAGTGCAGCCAGGCGATCGGTGGCGAGCTGGTGTTCAGGAAGCCCCTGCGACACTTCACCGTTCGGTTCAACGCGTACCACGCTGTCGGCGATTGCCCGGGCGTGCAACGGATGATGCGTCGACATCAGCAGGGCCATACCCGAATTTTTCAGCGTCACCAGCGTGTCGAGCAGACGGATCTGATGCCCAAAATCCAGGCTGGAAGCGGGTTCATCCAGCAACAAAAGGCGCGGACGTTGCGCCAGCGCGCGGGCAATCAATACCAGTTGCCGCTCTCCGCCGCTCAGAGTGTTCCAGCGCCGGGGCGCCAGGTGAGAGATCCCCAGCATCGCCAGTTGTTGATGAGCAATGTCGTGTTCTTTAGCCCCGGGAACCGCAAATGCCGCCAGTTGCGGGGCCAGCCCCATCATCACCATGTCCAGCGCAGTGAAGGCAAACGCGCCGTCATGCGCCTGAGGAACCCAGGCGATAGCGGCGGCGCGTTGCCGATCGTTGAGATGATTTATGGCGATGCCATCAAGAAGAATGTCACCGTGAAGCGGCGAAAGAACGCCGAGAATGGTGCGCATCAGGGTGGTTTTTCCGCTACCGTTGGCACCAAGCAGACAACAGACGGAGCCGGGCGGAACCTGAAATGAGACATTGCGTAGCACGGGCTGTTGACTGTGGTATCCCAGCGACGCCCGGCGCACGATTAATAGCGTCATGGGCGATTTCCCCGTAGCAAAAGCAGCAAAAAGAACGGTGCGCCAATAAATGCAGTCAGGATCCCCAGCGGAATTTCCGTGCTGCTCAGCGTACGGGCGAGGGTATCGGTGAGCAGCAGCAAAATGGCGCCGACCCCCATGGAAACCGGCAGTAGCTGCTGGTGGTTATTGCCACTGAGGAGTCGGCCGATATGTGGCACAACCAGCCCAATCCAGCCGATGATGCCCGCGATGGCGACGGTGCAGGCGGTGATTAACGTTGCGCAGACGATCAGCCCCAGCCGTAGTCGGGCGACGTTGATGCCAAGCGATCGTGCTTCATCATCCGAAAGGGTAAGCAGGTTCATGCGCCAGCGCAGCAGCAATAGCGGGACCAGTCCTGCCAAGATCAGCGGTGCCGAGAACCACAGATCGTGCAGCGTAATCGTTGATAAACCGCCGAGCAGCCAGAAAGTGATGGAGGGAAGTTGGGTATACGGGTCGGCCAGCGTTTTGATGAGTGAAATTCCCGCGCCGCATACCGTGCCCAGCGCAATCCCGACCAGCACCAGCGTTAACACCGGGTCGTGACGCTTAACTCGCCGGGTAATCAACCAGACACCGGCGACCACGAATAAACCGCCGGTGAACGCATACATCTGAATGAAAAGGATCGGTAATCCGAAAAGTATTGCCGTACAGGCGCCTAAACCGGCACCCGCCGCCACGCCGAGGATATCCGGCGAGACTAGCGGGTTGCGGAACATACCCTGATAGGTGGTTCCTGCGCTTGCCAGCGCCGCGCCAAGCAGCAATGCGGCCAGAATGCGCGGCAGGCGGATTTGCCAGAAGACGATTTTGTCCTGCATCGGGACGTCATCAGTACCTGTAATAAGATTCACAACCTGTTGTGCATCCAGGCGGTATGCGCCCGATACAGCGGCGACGCTCGCGCAAAGCACCACCGTAGCAATCATCAGAAAACCGAGAGTAGATGTTTTCATCAGACTGCCACCAGACGTTGATACTGTGCATCGCTTAGCGTGGTATGCCAGAACAGTTCGCTGTAGCGCTGCATATCGGCTTTAAAGCTCTTGTTAACCTGCGGATCAAGCCAGGCGTGCAGGCGGCGTAATCCCAGTAAGCGGTTGATGCCAGGAGGTGCATCCAACCAGCCAAACGGCAGGCCGCTGAGAAACAGAATGCGCCGGTCAGCAACTGCGTTGACTCCTTGCCAGATCGGATCTTCTCGTAGGTGCTGCGCTGTCATCGTATCCTGCACCAAAATAATATCGGGCTGCCAACTGAGTAGATTTTCCATTGAAACCTGTGTGAGCCCCTGTCGTCCGGGGATGTGCGCCACATTGTGTAGCCCCAGCAGTTCTGCCGCTTCGGTATGCAGAGAACCTTGTAAACCTGTCTCCAGTCCTCTGGCACCGCGCGCGGCATAAAAACGCAGATTCGCCGCAGCTGTATGCGAGAAAGCTATTGCATTATCGATAAATCGACGGGCCAGCGCGGCCTGCATTGCGGTACGCGAGACGACGCCCAATGCTTCACCGGCTGCGTGCAACTGCTCTGGGGTATGGCGCAGTTCGCCGTTAATCAGCAGCCAGGGAATGTGAGTTTGTGCGCTCACTTGTCTGGCCTGAGAAAGCCAGGTTTCATCGGCATTACCGCAGTCAATAACCAGATCAGGTTTAAGCGCCAGGAGTGCTTCAAGCGAGAGCGTGCTGGCGCGGCCCGCCAGCCTGCCCAGTTTCGGTAAACTCCGAATATCATCGTGAAACGGGATGGCGGTTTGGCGAGAGAAATCAAAGGAGGAAAAACCCACCACTTTTTCTGGCGCGACAGCCAGCAGTAGCATGTCAGCGGGCGCGCCAGCACTGACCACGCGTAGGGTTATATTCGGCCCTGGCGAGCCTCCAACGGCAACGGTTAGCGGCGTTTGCGCCAATGCGGGAAGATGGCGTAGCAGCAGTGCAGATGCCACGAGTTGGGCAAACATCCGTCTTGTCAGTGCCATTATCAGTATCCTGAAGGTTACAAATTCGCTATATATTTACATATACAGCGAATAAAAACATGTTCAGAATCAAATTCTCACGGATGAAAACACCGGATACCCCATAAGGGCTAGAGGGGATAGAGGCAGCTTAAATAGCGAAAAATATGACAGAAAAATCCGCGACGAAGCGCGGATTCGGGGAGTAAAACGGCTCAGGTAATGATGTTATGGCGTCGGTTGAGTCTGTTTTTTAGGCTCGGCTGGTGGTGTACTTGTCGGTGTTGGCCGCGATGCGGGTACGCTGTCACAGGGCTTCTCTTTGGCGCAGATCAGGTCAAGCATTTTTAGCGTGACGCCGTTGGTCCAGCCAAAACCATCCTGCAATGGATATTCCCCGCCACCACCGCCGGTGCCGGTGGTACTCACGTCATATTTTTCAACCAGCTTTTTCTCTCGATCGTAGGTGTGCTGCACATTGGTAAGGAATCGCCAGGTCACATCCATCGCAACGTTATCCTGACCGTAATTCTGTAACCCGGATGCTGCGACCCACTGGAGCGGGGCCCAGCCGTTGGGGGCATCCCACTGCTGGCCGCTTTTCACCGACGTGGTAGCAAGGCCGCCCGGTTGCAGCAGATGTGCCTGGGTGGCTATGGCGACTTTACCGGCGCGATCTTTTGCCGCCGCATTGACATACAGCGGGAACAGGGCGGCGGCCGTGAGCTGGTTGCGTACTTTATGGCTTTTCAGATCGTAGTCGGCATACCAGCCTTCTTTGTCGTTCCACAGGTACTTTTCGATCCCTTTTTGTCGGGCATTAGCGAAGCCATCGTACTGCGCCGCTTTGGCATCATCACCGGCAGCCTTGCTGGCGAGGGCGATCATTTTTTCCATTTTGTACATCAACGCATTGAGATCGACCGGAACGATGCTGGTTGTGCGCAGAGTGCCCAACTGATTAGGATTGTCCATCCAGCGGGAGCTAAAATCCCAGCCGGACGCAGCCGCTGAACGCAGGTCGCGGTAGATTTCTGTGGCAGGGCGATTTGGGTTGCTTTTAGCGGTGGCGATATCCTCTACCCAGGACTCTGGCCTCGGCGTATCGCGGTCATCCCAGTAGCGGTTCAAAATGGTACCGTCATCCAGTTTAACCACGCGCTTATTTTGCTGACCGGGCTGGAGTGTTTCTACGCCTTCCATCCAGTAACTGTACTCTTTGAGCATCTGCGGGAGGTATTTTTTCAGCGCGTCATTCCCGTCGTGCTGCGCCAGCAGTTCAACCATAAAGGCAAAGAACGGCGGTTGCGAACGGCTCAGGTAGTAGGTGCGGTTGCCGTTAGGAATGTGTCCCCAGGAATCAATCTCGTAAGCGAAGTTTGCCACCATATCCGAGACCTTATCCCAGTGATTGCTTTCGGCAAGCCCCAGCATGGTGAAATAGCTGTCCCAATAATATATTTCGCGAAAACGCCCGCCAGGCACCACATACGGCTCTGGAAGTGGCAGTAGCGAGTCCCATTTTTCAGCGTCAGTTGTCGAGCGGGTGAGGACCGGCCACAGTCCGTCAATATGTTCGCGTAATGATTGCCCGGCCGGGGGAACGTATTTCTCGCCTTCTTTCGGCAAGGTGAAATTCACCTCCACAAAATGGCGTAAGTCGAATCCGGACTGATTTTTCTGCATCCGGTAATCGGCAAGGATCATGAGAGGATCGCTGTTAGGAACTGCGTCAGCAAAGGTTTTCTGGTCTGGAAACAGTTTAGCCGTTTGTACATCGTTAAACAGAGGTCCAAGCAGGATATCTGGCGGCTGCGGTGTAGCGGCTGGCGCGTCTTCTGCATTGACGGCAAAAGAGGAAAGGGCAAAAAAGGTACTGGCGAGAGTCAGTTTTATTGCAACAGAAAGCAGGCCTGGATGGCGAGTTGCAGGCGTTATCATCGGTTAATCTCCTTAGCGGTGTGCCGAAGTAGCGGCATTTACCATGAGAAAACCTTAGTTCAGGATCGACCGTTGCGCGTGATCGACACCCCATTTTGCGAACAAACAGACATTTCCCGACGCGAATAGGGAAGAAGCACACCCTTTGTCGGAAAGGGTGTGCTTCGGTATCAGTTTGCGCGGGTTATCCGCTGTGTGACACAGTCAATGGTCAGAGTATCGCCCATCTTTATGCTATCGAGAGCAGCGCCTTGCTGACACATCCAGCACAGACCCATTTCACGAGCGATAATCGCCGGATGAGAGGCTTCGCTGCCGTCCCGCAGGCAGATACCTTTGATGGTCTTCGGATCGAGTTGCAGTACCGTAGACGGATAAATGACATCAGCGACCAGGATAGTGGGGCGCAAGAACGCGGGAATTTGTGCACTCTCTCCCGTCAAATGTTGCAGTGAACGAGACAGCAAATCTTCAATATCAATGTATCGCGCCTGCAGATAAGGATCATCGAGCTGTAAATACTGCTGGCTGAGATCGCTCAGCACCTGATGCCAGGCCCAGGCGGCACTGCATTGTTTTTCACGCATTACATCGCAGGCCATTTCAAACAGTTCAGGATCGTCCAACAGCGTGTGGTGACCGGAGAAGATGGCGGCGATATCTGCGGAATATCGTTCTTCAGCAAGAGCGGTGAGTTCGCTCAGATCGTTCAGCGTACTTTGGATGGCGGTCTGTAATCGCTGCTGCTCAGCCTGCAGTGATGCGGCGGACTGCGGGTTTACCTCTGGCGAGAACGGCGTGTGACAAAATGCCGTCCCCGTGACTTTTGAGGGAGCCAGAGTTGCCTTGTTATCAGTATGCGCGGGCTCGAGCGATTCACCAAAATTCTCTGCCGCCAACTGTTTAAATGCGGCCAGCGCATCCTCTGCCTGTTCGCCCTTAGCAATCAGGCGTAGCGTGTCATTACAGCGCACCTGCAGCAGGGCTATTTGATTCAGGCTATCAGGGACCACACACTTGCCGTTTTTCTCCAGCCACATGTCGGCGTTAAAACCAGACAACGCAGAAACCAGCCGCGAAGCAGGGCGGACGTGGATGCCGTTAGGGTTTTTCACCACAATGGCAACAGAACGGGCATCAGCGTCGGGAGACAGTTCAGCGGATGCGGGTTTCGCTGCGGATGGCGAAGGTAAACCCAGTTGTTCACATTTGGCGTCGAGGGCGTTCATGGCATCACGGATGACCCGATCGATATCAGCACCTGCGGCGGCGCTAACCGTCGCGGCCAGTGTGCCTTCAACCAGTGGTGCTGCGCACAAACGCACTTTGGCGGCAATGTTAGGGTCGAGCAGTTCCAGCGCGGTTTCCGCACTCAGTAATGCACTACCGATATCCATCATCACCAGCACGTGGTCCGTATCGGCCACGGACTCGATGGCTTCCATCACCTTAATCGGATCGGTGCCAATCGGATTCTCAGGATCGTCAATGCCTGCGGCAATGGCGATTTTGCAACCATCACCCATTAACATCTGCCGGGCCAGCACGCCGACGCCTTCGCCCAGTTGGGCGCTGTGAGAAACAATAACCAGGTTTACCATCGCTTTATCCTTACTCTCTGGACGCCTGAGCCAGCATTTGCATCATAAACATGACCGACGTTGCGCCGGGATCCTGATGCCCAATGCTGCGCTCACCTAGATAGCTGGCGCGGCCTTTGCGAGCCTGCATGGTGATGGTGCTTTGCGCTGCGACTTCCGCTTGTTGGCTTGCCGCTTCCAGAGCCGCCTGGACGCTCAGCTTCTGTTCGCATGACTGGCGTAAGGACTCCACTACCGGCAGCCAGACATCGCACATGGTTTTATCGCCAGGTTCAGCCTTACCGCGGCTAATCACACCTTCTGCGCCATCACGAATCATTTGATACAGCTCTTCAAGCGTCAGGCTTTGATGAGCCTGAGTTACTTGGGCGGCGCGGATAAAAAACGTGCCAAACAGCGGTCCACTGGCCCCGCCGACGCTTGAGAGCAGCACCATACCGGTGTTTTTCAAAATAAAGCCGATGTCTTTGTCCGCGATGGACGGCAGCTTTTCAACGACTTTGCTGAAACCACGATGCATGTTCAGACCGTGGTCGGCATCGCCGATCTCCCGGTCAAGTCCGGTGAGAAAATCACTTTCAGTGGTGAATATCTCACCGCAGCGATAGAGCCAATTAACAATCTGTGTTCTGTTGAGGGACATCATGAATCTCCTTATTTACCCCAGTTGAGAGCAGGGGTGTGAACCGGTGCATCCCATAAGTTCAGCGTTTCGTCATCCACCTGTAACAGGGTGATGGAGAAGCCGGTCATATCCAGAGAGGTACAGTAAGAACCGATCAGGTTGCGCTCAATGACGATGCCTGCATCCTGGCAACGGCTTTCGAGGCGGTTATACACGCCGAAGAGTTCAGACAACGGCGTCGCACCGAGATTATTGACCAGCGCAATAACCCGATCGCCACTTTGTAACGCACGCTTGCTTTCTTTACCTTCATGCCACGCGCCCTGGACGTTGTCCCAGTGGCGGAGCGTACGGCTGTAGTTACCGTTTTCCAGCAGGGTATCGAACATTTCATCAACGGTCTGATCGAGAGAGGTGAAAGTGCGGCGGTCAATGCCCGGTTCCCCGTGGATACCTACGCCAAACTCCATCTCGTTATCCTGTAACGTGAACGACGGTTGTCCGGCTGCAGGAACGGTACAGGCGCCAATGGCTATGCCAATGGAGTGGCCCTGGTTATTCAGCTTACGACCCAGCGCCGCACAGGCTTCCAGCGAGTCACCGCGTTCGGCGGCCGCGCCGACCAGTTTTTCGATCAATACGGTATTAGCCACACCACGACGTCCGGCGGTATACAAACTGTCTTTCACCGCCACATCGTCATCCACCACCATGGTGGTGACTTTGACGCCGCTTTCGTGCAGCAGCTCGGTAGCGGTTTCGAAATTAAGAATGTCGCCGGTATAATTTTTGATTATCAGCAGCACG
The DNA here is from genome assembly GCF_030333815.1 of Citrobacter sp. Cf136. Lineage (NCBI taxonomy): Bacteria > Pseudomonadati > Pseudomonadota > Gammaproteobacteria > Enterobacterales > Enterobacteriaceae > Citrobacter > Citrobacter sp. Cf136. The sequence goes on from NZ_JAOWFE010000032.1 coordinate 708,946, forward strand.
CCTTCGCCGCCATCAATTTGCATGGCGCATTCGAACATTTTATCCGGCGTGGGGGAGGTAAAAATCTCACCCGGGCAGGCACCGGAGAGCATGCCCTGACCAATGTAGCCGCAATGCATAGGCTCGTGCCCGCTGCCGCCGCCGGAAAGCAGCGCCACTTTGCCCATCACCGGTGCATCTGCGCGGGTGACATACACTGGGTCCTGATGCAGTGCCAGGGAAGGATACGCTTTCGCCAGTCCGGCGAGTTGTTCATTCAGTACGTCTTCAACACGGTTGATCAATTTTTTCATTATTTATGCTCCGCAGACAGTCCTGGATGGCTGCCAAATTCGGGCAGGCATCTGATGTAGGGTATCGGTTTGTACAACGCTACGGCGACCGCTCGCTGCCGATAAGGTAATTTTGCACACGGGTATGCAAAAGAAAATTGCTGTGAAGAGCGTTTCAATACGAAACATAGCAGCATAATAATGTTCCGTATTGGAACGTCATGGTGCATAAAACAGCGAAAGTGAGAGGTCGGGCGGTATTTGTGCGGAAAGTTTTTGAACGATTTTTTATGGAAAACAAACCACCTGCAGAACAGGTGGTTTGTAGGCATGGTCGATTTCGGCGTTAACCCGGATAAATTCCGCGATCTTTTCGTGCCAGCAGAATGCGTTCGCAGGCAACGATGTAGGCTGCGGTACGCAGGGAGCAGGATTTCTCAGCTGCTTTTTCCCAAACATGCACCATCGCATCAGTCATAATTTTGTCCATGCGATTGTTGATCTCTTCTTCACTCCAGAAGAAGCTTGCCATATCCTGAACCCATTCGAAATAGCTGACGGTTACGCCGCCGGCGTTACAGACCACATCAGGCACAACCACGATACCACGGCTTGCCAGCACATCGTCGGCATCCGGATAGGTTGGGCCGTTAGCGCCTTCAAGTACCAGTTTACAGGTCAAGGTTTCCGCACGGTGACGGGTGATCTGACCCTCGAGCGCGGCCGGAATAAGAATATCCATATCCAGGCTCCAGAAGGCCTCGCTGGCGATGGTTTCAGCGCCCGGGAAACCGGCAATCTGTTTGTGCTCTAACTGCCAGGCAGATAACGCGGTCATGTCGATACCTGTGGAGTTAAACAGCGTAGCGGTGTGATCCTGAATCGCGACTACGCGTGCACCAGCTGCCGCGAACAGTCGGGCTGCTTCGCTGCCGACATTACCAAAACCTTGCACTGCAACGCGAGCACCTTCAACTTCGATGTTGGCACGGCGCGCGACTTCCAGACCGCTGACGAAAACGCCGCGACCGGTGGCTTTATCACGACCTAATGAACCGCCAAGGTGAATAGGTTTACCGGTGACCACGCTGGTCACGGTGGTGCCGTGGTTCATGGAGTAGGTATCCATCATCCAGGCCATGACTTTTCCGTTAGTACCTACATCCGGCGCAGGAATGTCTTTCTGCGGCCCAATGATAATGCCGATTTCGCTGGTATAACGACGCGTTAAACGCTCCAGTTCGCCTTCAGACAGCGAGAACGGATCGACGCGCACTCCACCTTTGGCACCGCCGTACGGCAGGTTCAACGCCGCGCATTTGATGGTCATCCATGCGGACAGGGCCATCACTTCATTAAGATCAACATCAGGATGATAACGCACACCGCCTTTGCCCGGCCCGCGGGAGAGGTTATGTTGCACGCGATACCCTTCAAAATGACGGATAGTGCCGTCATCCATCTGCACCGGGATATCGACAATCAGCGCGCGTTTTGGGTGGCGCAGGGTATCCACCCAATGGGAAAGTTCGCCCAGGTAAGGGGCCACACGCTCGATTTGTTGCAGGTAGGTATTCCAGGCAGATGTGCTGCTATCTGAAGCGTAAGATAACTTATCCATGATAAACCTTAGTTATAAAAGTAATATGTTCTTAATTTGGCCGTGGTATACAGTGAATCTCACCATATAAACCTAAATTTAACATTTTTTTCATAGAAGGGCCTGCCCGACCAGCACGAATTATCGCCATGATTAGTATGGGCTTTAACTTGCGATTGAATAATTATTCTTTGTCTTTGCTTGTATTTGGGTTGTTTTGCGGGGTGTGTAATTTAATATGCATAATATATAAAAATCGTAATTTGTTAGATTTATGACGCACCTCTAAAAGTAAATAATTTGATAACAAAATGTATTTGCTTTATTGCGGTTAAGATGAGGTCAGTAGGTTACGGCGATGGTAACGGTATCGGCATAGTTGTCTGGCGTGTAGTTCGCGCTGGGGACGGTGGCGTAAACCGGGTAGGTAGTTGTTGTTCCCGTACCGTTGCCCGCGACGGTATTGAGTGATGTATTGCCCCAGACCGTACCGGAAGGACCTGGCGTCGAACTAAGCTGGTAGGGGACTTTATCCGTATTTGACCCCGTGCCCGCCATCACGCCGCTGCCTGCCGTATTACCGTTGGAGGGCTGAAGCCCGATGGTGTAAGGCGTGTTATTGGAACATGCTACGCCCACGGTATTTGAAGCCGTAAGGTTACGCCCGGTCGCCCTGGCTGGCGCAAAGCTAATATCGGTTGCAGAGGTGATATTGCACTGTTTGCTTACGGTCGCCGATACGGTGAAAGGCAGCCTGGCGGCAACCGTATCGCCACAGGTTGTTGGCGGGAAAAGCAATCCGGGATTGAGAGTGACAAGGGCTGTTGCCGTCGTATAGCTATCCTGATAATTTCCGGGGACGGCTGCGGTTTGTGGCGTGACGATCTGCGCCGATACCGTGAGTGAACCCGTCACTGGCGTCAGATTCAGCAGGTTAAGCTGTACCATGGGAAAAGTGGTTCCCGACTGATACTGGCTGCCCCAAACTTTGGTGCGCCCGCTATCCTGGTAAAGCTGGTATGCCAGTGTACTGGCAGGCGTTCCGCTTAATGACATATTTCGCGGTGTCACCTGGCCGCTGACGGCCGAGGCGCCAATATTAAAACAGAGATTGATCCCTGCCAGCGCGTCACCAAGCTCTTTGGTGCAGGTGTAACTGAACGTCATTGATGACGTTGCGCCTGTTGCAGACAGTGGATTGACCGAACCTAAATTTATGGGTTGAACATTGCTCACTGAACAGGTAACCGCATGGCTAATAGCCGGACAAAAAAGTACGGCAGCGATGAGTAGCAGATGTCTTAACCTCATGAACGTACTCCTGTTAGTGTGGGCGACAAACCAGTGGGCCTATTTGCATAATCCCCTTTGCTGACACGGGATAGTCAAATTGCACGCGACAACTACCGGTGTCCGTATCAACGCGCAGCGTGTTGTGCTGTTCCAGGGTGTCGAACCAGGTCATCCCATCAAAACCAACGACAGACGACTGTCCTTTTCCGTTGATGGCGTAAGCCATGCTGCCTTCAGGAATTGGCTTACCCTGATTGTCGACGAGGATAACCTGCGCAGCACGTACGGGGGTGATGCCAAAACTAACCAAAGTGCCGGAACGATCGGCAGGCGTGGCATTCGTCTCAACGCGTGCGATCCGCATATTGGTGGGGAGATCCATCGGGTCAATACTGATCAGGTTTTTTTGATAACTGTTGAGCGGTGTGACCAGCAGTAGTCCCTGGTCATCGCTGCGACCAATCAGGTTATTTTGCAGTTTGACTGGAACATCAGGCACGCCGTCAGTTGAGACGACGGCAAAACCATTGTTGATTTCCCTTGCTGCAAACAAGCCGCCTCCCATGGTCACCAGCGATCCGGTTGCGCCTGCGTAGCCGTAATGGTTATCTGGTAAACGGCTGAATCCCGCGTACGCTTTACCATAACGCCCCAGATATCCTACTTCTCCCTGGCCACTTTGTCTGGAAGCCTGCTGACTGGCGGCCAGATTCCAGCCCCAACCGCCGTCGGCAGGCGGCGTCTTGCTGGCGTTGAGCTGATAGCCGGTTTCATCGTTGGTGCGTTGTAGCGTGCTGCTGGCGCTCAGATTGTTATCAGTGGTAATCGTTACCATCAGATAGAGACTGCGATCGCGGTTATCGTCAATGTTCTGGTTGAATCCGGCATTCAGTGAGATGTTGTCTGTAACGGATTTGAACCAGCTGGCGTTGGCGTAGCGCACCGCATTTTCGTGTGGATAACGAAACTGCAGGTAACTCAGGCTGACATTTCCGGCAGATTCCAGCGAATAGCCAATGACCGTGTTGCTGTTAAGCGTTGGGGGCGGCTCACCATAATGGGTGGCGACATCGCGGTAATCGCCAGAAGTTGCCGTGGTACTGGTACTGAAATTAAACCGTTCGCCGGACCAACGATAACCAAAGCTATACAGAAATCCGTTCTGCCCTGAATCGCTACTTGCGGCAAGTGATGTCGAAAATGTGCCGCTGCGGGTTCCCGGGATCCAGTCGTTACTGAAGCCTGCGTTAATCAGTCCATCGCTGGTTTCCGCGTGAGCCCCGGTGGTCAGCGTATTGCTAAACCCGCGACGCCACGTAGCGCTCAATACCGGTGCGCTGGCATAGTCAAAAGAGGAATAACCATAATTTTCGCGTACCGTGCCCAATTCTGCCGACCAGGCGGTTAATCCTTCCCGCAGGAGTTGTTGATCGTTGTAGAACGAGAAATTTTGTACGCTCGTTCTCCCCAGCGCGTCTGTCATCATCACCTGACCCGTTCCCGCGCCGCTGATGTTAGGCATGGTGTTGATCTGAAAACTACCTGCGGGGACTTCTCCGTTGTAGTACCTGACACCGTCCACGTACAGCTCAACGTTTGATGGCAACGTCGCGGATCCCAGATATGCAGGGAGCGGGGTGGTTGGCATATAGGGCTGTAAACCAAAATCGGTGCCTATCTGAATGCCGCCAATACGCGTAGGTCGGGACCAGATGAGTGAGCTTGTCAGGGTATCGCCAACGGTTAACGCCAACATCGTATCAGGAAATGAGGTACGCCAGCTGGTATCAAGGCGCTCAAAGCTGTTATCGGCGTATTCCTCGGTGGAGTACTGCGTCAACTGGGTGGTGCTGAGCACGCCGGCAGCATTGAAGGCGCGAAGTTCACTGAAGGTATTTATTACGCTCTCATCCCCCTGCTGGGTATAGATATCATAATTGAGCAGCGCTCCGCGTGATGTTGTCGCCGTTGGCGCGGTTTCGGTAGGCGAGTTAAGCTGCGTGGTGGCAAGATCGAGTGAACTAAGTGGCGCAGTAAGCGAGAGCGTTTGCAACTGAACGTTGTAGTCAATGGTTAGCTGGGGGATATCATTCAGGCAGACGGCGTTAGTGGCGTCTGGAGCAAAGCGAAAGCCCATTTTACTCAGGGTATCAGCTCCCGCATAAAGCTTTCCATTATCGTAGCCAAAATGTACCAGCCCAACGGGATTCCCATTTAAGGTGACATCGAGATACAAATCGACTCCCGTAATTTGTGAGGTGCTATTAATAACACCATTCTCACTCTGGTTATTATTCAGCGTTTGTGCGCAAACCATTCCCGATATTAATACTCCATTGAGAAAGCAATATTTCACCAGAAGCCAGAATCTGTTACAGATCTTGTACTGTTTTTTGGCCATTGATTGTGACTTCAATTTTCCCGCCATAATGATTATTACTGGCCGACGGGGAGACTATCCAGCGCATTGTTGAGCCTGGTAAAACGTAGCCTAATAGTCCGGGTGTAATGACTTTTTTAGTACCGTCAGGGCTTATAAATGTTGCAGCAGATAACTGTGCATGCCCATTTCCCTGATTACTGACTTCAATAAATTTTTTGCCATCCAGTTGTTGTAATTTCCATTGCAGTTTTGCCTGCGTTTGTGCCGCTGATGTTGGTTGAATGAAAACGGGAACGGAATAATGCAGCACAAACTGAAGCTTATTTTTTTCTACTTTTGCAGGAGGTAACTCATCTATCGACAAACGATAAGCGTCTTCGGCATGTGCCGAGGGAGGGCTTGTGCGAATAACTCGAATCAACTGACGTTCTCCAGGGGCTAATGCCAACATCGGCGGGCTTATCACCAGCCCCTGAGAGGGGGAAAGTTTGTTGTCATAAGCACTTTGACTCCAGCGAAAAACCCGAACCTGGGCATTGAGCACATTTTCACCCGCGTTACTCAACCAGATACCATCGGCATTTTGCGTCGCTTGCAACGTTAACGTGACCGGGGCTATTTGCAGCCCACTGGCAGTGGCAAGGTTGGCGCTCGCAACCATCCCTAGCAGGCATGCGCAGGCACACTGCTTAACAGGCAGTTTTACTCTCATATAGCTTCCTGAAGTTAGTAGTTAACGTTAACCGTTACCGTGTCGGCATAGTCGTCAGGAGTGAAGTTGGCGCTCGGTGCGGTGGCATAAACAGTAAAAGTTTGCACCAGGCCGGTCCCTGTCGCTGCTACGCCATTCCCAGGTGCGGTGTCGGTGGCGGTATTTCCCCATACCGGACCTGTTGCTGACGTGCGATTTAGCTGATAGGGCACTTTATCGGTATTGGTGGCAGCGTTAGCCACAGAGGACATAGCGCCCGAGCCCGTCGTCGTCCCTCCATTGGCAGCCGACGGCGCCAGGCCGATAAAATAGGGCGTGGTTTTTGAGCAATTAATTGAAATAGTGTTGCTTGCACTGGTGTTTGTCGCCGTGGTATTCACCGGACCAAGTGTGATATTTGAAGCCGAACCCGCTGTCACGGTACAGGCCTTTTGAATCGTCATCAGCACCTGAAATGTTCCGTTAACGGTTGCTGCATTTGCCACAGAGATAATGGAAAAGGCGCAGCAACAAAGAATTAAGCGTTTGTCTAAGACTAGAGCCATATCCTTTACCTTTTTCAAATAACCACATTTATTACTTTAGAAAAACAATAATGTGGCACAAGAAGACATAATTTAACCCTAGAATAAGTATTAGGTGTACGCCAGTTGATCTAATGAATTTTACTTAGGAAAAAGGTGATGTCGTCGACAAAAAAATAATACCAACGGGTGAGTATGTTGTTTTGTTTTTATGCTATAGCGGGTGTTAAGTCAGGAGAATAGGGGGCAACATATTCCTTGGATGGTACTCAAAATAACCACCCAAAAAATGAGAGTTGTATGATTTATCTTACACGTATTACGTAATGGCTACGGGCTGTGGAAAATGACCTTATAACCTTGCTCATTCCAGTGTTGTAGCAGTTCATTTTGTCTGCGGGTTGGCGCGATACCGGTCCAGACAAAAAGCGTTTGCCCAGGGAAAAGTTCAGGTCTTGGCGATTCAATGGGTTCAGCCAGAACGGCAATATGCCAACCAGATTGCGATAAACGCCAGGCTTCGAGCCACAGACGGGTTCTGTCTTCAACATCCCAGGCCATCAGCAGAGCATCCTTTCCTGACTTGCGCCGCGTTTCAGACAGCAGTGTTGCAACATATTCAATCAATGCGCCATCAAGCATGCTGTTCATTATGCGGGATGTATTATGGTCAAGTATCAGCCGTTGACGTACGGGAAGATAAACGTGATCAATCAGCGCATCTACGGGATGAACGCGACCGAGTGCGGTAATTTTGGCTCGCAGCTTCGGTGGATGCGCCATGCGAAGAATGCTCATCATCTCTTCTTGTAATTGATTCCAGTCGTCGTCAGCTTGACGGGTACTGGTTTCCAGCAATGCCTTAACTTTGCCAACAGGTATGCCATTGCTAATCCAACGTTTTATTTCTTCAATACGCTGAATATCTTCTTCATCAAAGAGTCGGTGGCCACCTTCACTGCGTTGAGGTTTGAGTAAACCGTAACGTCGTTGCCATGCCCGAAGGGTGACAGGATTTATACCGCAACGTTCTGCGACATCCCCAATGCTGTAATAAGCCATAGTTCCCCCGGACACTCCTGATTCTCCGTCACCGATATGCGGCTCCTGCTACTTTGTACAACATTCATCAAATTGTACAAAACATATATAAGATTCTAGCAAAATTAAGATTTACTTTACTATCATGCAAGGAGTAAATGCTGTTTTTTTATGTTCAGCATGAGGGCGGTTGTGGTGATTGTTGATTTATAACAATGCGTTAGTTATTTTGACGCTGAGAAATCATTTTTCTCTGGCCATGCAACAGATGGAATACCATTCAGGCAGGCTTGTGCAAAAAGGTTACCCTGGAAGATTTCAATGCCCGCGGATTCAAGCCACATCCACTCTTCGGGTTTTTCAACGCCGACTGCGGAAATCATAATTTCCAGTGACGCGCAGCATTTGATAATTGCCTGAATGATAGCCTGCCGCGGTCCACTTTTATGCACATCCGTGATCAGCTCGCGGCTTATCTTAATTCGGTCGGGTTGAAAACGAGATAGAAGCTGAAGCCCGGCAAAACCTGCCCCAAAATGGTCTATCGCCACACAGATCCCCGCAGCCTTGAGTGACTTCACGGCCTGCGCGAACGTATCAAAGCGAGAAATAACTTCACTTTCGGTAAACTCTACAATGATTTGTTCAGGCACTAGCCCGTGCGCAGCGATTTCGTTTATAAGAAAGCTGACTGCATTGGGTTTGTTTACCAGGGTCATGGGGAGCAGATTGACTGACAGCATTTTGTCGTTAAGTCCCAGCGCGCTTGCCATTGCAAAAGCAGTCTTTTTGCTCTGCAGATCCGCGGTATACAGTTCCTCAGGATTTAAGTTGTCAAAATAAGTTGCGGGCGTTTCACCGTCTCTACCACGAATAAGTGCTTCCAGGGCAATGACGCGTTGCGACATAGGATCGATAATTGGTTGAAAAGCAAAGCTGAAATCGATATCGGATGGGAGTGTGTTTTCATCCAGGAGAGTACAAGAGTTGTCGGCAATAAAACTCCAGCAATCTGGCGCTGGTATTTCAAAATAGCTCGATTTTTCCGTCGCAAGGACAAATGTGCGGAAAAACTGTAACGCCCTGTCATCATAGGTGAGCTGAAATTTTGATGTTCCCTTATTCAGCACAGCTTGCAGAACGTCATTGCGTTCATGTTTTTGTAGATCAAATAACTCCATTCCCACTTTTCCGAATCTTCTCGCAGGAGCGTAATCACACATCAGCTCAACGATATTGTGGTGCCGTGGATCGTTACAAATACAACAATAAATCTCTTTTACCTGCTCCTCAGGGCCTTCAAGCAGTTGGAAAAAGTGGTGACCGTTAAAGAGTAAGATTCCGGTAACATCAGATCGCCTGTTTTTGATATTTGCGGCTGTCACCATATCCTCAAGCGCTTTGAGGGGGGCGTCATCACGTAGATGGCTGCGGTAAATAATGGTCGTGAGCATGGACAGTCCGGGAATAAGGGAGAGGAAGGTATATGACAGTATCAGACAACCCAGGTTATGTCCTGATTTTAATACATTATTCTAACTTTAACTTCACAATTGAACGGTCTGATTAAGATGAAATTTAGCCATGTTACGGCGTGGTTTGTACAGTGATCCTAACGTTCACATCAATCGATACAGTTGTATGTAATTGATTTATATCAATTAGCACATTTTGGTAAAAACAAATTAATTCTGTTGTACACATTTTTGGTACAACTTTGCTACTGTTATAAAACTTAATATTCACCAGCATTTTGATACAGGAGCATGACATGCAGCAGCATAACGTTCGCACTGATACTGCAAGCGCGATTTCTCGTTACTTTGCGAAGGCGCATCTGCCAACTCAACAGGAAACATTGGGAGAAATCGTCACTGAGATACTCAACGATGGACGTAATCTGAACCGCAAATCACTTTGCACTAAGCTTCTGTGTCGTCTTGAAAAAGCATCAGGGGAGAAAGAACAAAAACATTACAATGCGTTAATTGGCCTGCTCTTTGAATAAAATAAACCCCTTATATGATAGGGGTAAGTAGTGAAGGCGTTATGAAGAAAACTGATAGTGAACGCTTGAAACATGAAATTACAGGTTTGGCTGTGCTGGAAATTCTGCGAATGCATAGAGACGTTTCGTTAGCTGCAGTGATTAAGCAATTGCGACTTATGCAGGCCAGTGAAATAGATGGCACACGCAAGCAATTAATTGACAGCGTTATCAATGATTTTACAAACATTAATCCGGAGAAAATAAGCAGAAAACCGGATAAAACCAGAGATGAGAGTGCATTCAGTGCCAGCAAAAACCCTAAATTACATTAAAGATAATCTTCCAGACTATACAAGCGAGGTTACCATGCTCCATGAAATTAATGTCCACAACGTAATGACGGATAAAGCTTTATCAAGTTACTTCCATAATGCAGGTGAGCTATTAGCAGATGAGTCTGTGGTATTGGGGCAGGCGGTAACAAATGTAATTCTTGCAGGTGATAATGTTAATAATAAAAACATCATTTTAAGCCTGATTGGTTCTCTGGAGTCAACGGTTGACGTTGTTCAGGCAGATGTTATCAGAAAAACCCTGGAAATAGTATTGCGCTACACAGCTGACGATGTTTAATAAGTCTTCATATTAACAAAATATGTACAGTACCCTTGTTATATGCTGAAAGCCCTTATGCTAAGCATTTTTTGGATTAAGACTATACATAGCACCCCTCTAAATCAATTATGATTTTTCATTGAGGCCATAATGATGAACATCGTTCAGGAACATACTCTAAACGCAGAGTTATGGATTGATGATATTTTTATCAGGCAAGGGTTAAAGAATATTCTTGCAGATATCGTTTTTGAAGATGACAAGGCGCGACTTGTATTCTTTACCGCGAATCACTTTGAGGCGGTAAAAAAGCAAAATTACAATCTGAAAACGCATCGTCTGGTATTGCTGATTGATGGTCATTTGTATCAGTATCTTAATGATGTTTCGCTTTACAGACTACCAGTAGATATCGGAGTTGCTTCAATCAAACAATTTATTATTGATATTACTCGTGCTGGTGGTAATCACGAGAATCAATCGGATTCAAATATCTCATTAACCGCGAGAGATAAATATATTTTAACGCAGTTAGGAGAAGGTCGAACTATTTTTGAGATATCCGCATTGTTAAATCTACACTTAAAAACGATTTACCAGGCCAGGCAGAATCTGATCAAAAAGCTTGGTTGTTCTGGGCTGATTGATTTTCAGGGAATACTGCGAGCGCAAATATTCCGCAACTGGCTGGAACATGCCTGAGTAAATCGACAGTTCGTACTTACTGTTGAAGGGTACGACAGGGCTAATGGCCCTGTCGCGATATTAATAAAACTTCGCTATTCTGTCACCAGTTCATTGATACCCTTCTGCTGATGATGCTTTTTACTCAGCGAGAAGTAGCCAAATATTAGTGTTATTACCACGATGCTCGCCATAATCAGGAAGATTTCCTGATAGCCCACTTTATCAAACAACTTACCGACAGGCAGTGACAGCACGATGATACCAATGGAACTGGCGATATTGAAGCCAATAAGATATATCGTTGACGACAGGCGCTTATCAAAATTCGCTACGCTGAATTTAAACACTGAAATAACAAACAGTGGGACCTCCAGCGCATGGAGCATTTTAATCAAGGAGATAATATATATATCGGTGAACAGTGCTGAACCCAGGATTCGACAGGTCATGATTGTTCCACCCAGCAGCAATGCGGATTTAGGCCCGATGCGGTTAATCAGGAACGGAACCAGCGCCATACCGACGGCCTCCATAAAGACTTGTACCGAGTTGAGGTAGCCGTATACGCGTGGTGCCAGTTCGGGATCGTCAAATAAGCTGGCGTAAAACACCGGGAACATCTGCTGATCGTAGATGCTATAGAACGACCAGGTGCCGACGACAAAGATAACGAAAAACCAGAACTGCGAATCTTTAAAGATGGTGAGAAAATCCTTTCGGGTCAGCGCGTCTGGCTCGGGCGAACGTGTATCCGTGGATGCCGGGGCCGGTGCGTCGGTTTTGAACACCACGTTAATCACCAGGAATAACACCCCCATGACCGACACGCACCAGAAGTTAATGTGTGGGTTGATGCTGAAGAAGATACCGCCAACAAAAGTCCCTGCGGCGTAGCCAAGCGATCCCCAGAAACGAGCAGTGCCGAATTCAAAGTTGAATTTACGGCTCACTTTCTCGACGAAGCTTTCCACCAGACCGCAACCGGCGAGATAGCCAAGGCCAAAGAAAATGGCGCCTAGCACCATGCCAAGCTTGAAGTTGGAGACCAGCAGCGGTTCATAAACATAAATCAGGAACGGACCGCTGAGCGTGATGACAGTCCCCATCATCCAGATAAGGGGTTTGCGGGTACCGAGCTTATCCTGCAGAAAACCGTAGCCCAGCATAAACAGCATGCTGAAAAACTGGTTTACGGCATACAGCATTCCCAGCTCCGTTCCGGACAGGCCAAGTTTATTTTTTAGCCATATTGCATAAAAAGACCACCACAACGACCAGGCGGCAAAGAAAAAGAGCAGATACCCGGATGAGTATCGATATTTATCATTACTGAACGGCATATTTATCTTCATGATTTTTCCAATCCAGATCAGGTCATTGTAAGGTCTTTCTGATACGACGTAACGAGTGCGCTTTATTACGGGGTGATCGTTCTCCGTAGCGACGGTTGCGACTGAATAAAGCTGCTCAGGTGTTGGCTGTCGGGAAACGCGCTTAGCGCGCCACGCCGGGTAGTCGCCAGAGCACCACAAGCGCTGGCCTGCTCGATAAGCGGAAGTAGCGTTGACGTCGATGTGGGCCAGCCTTCTCCGGCGAGTGCCGCCAGCAGCCCGGCCATAAAGGCATCACCGGCGCCGGTGGTATCGATGCTGTCGACGTGATAGCCGCTTAAAGTCAGCCTATGGTTTTGCCAGAAAGCGATTGCGCCATCGGCGCCGCGGGTGATGATTTTCAGGCGTGCGGGAAAATCAGCCAGGCGTTCGCAGGCGCTACTAAGACAGTCAGTTTGTGTTAGCCACAGCAGCTCTTCTTCCGACATCTTCAGAATGTCGCTCTGCCGGGCAAACTCGCTGACAAGGTCAAACATCTGCATCTCGTTGCTCCACATCTGCGGACGCAGATTGATGTCAAAGCTCAGCGTACCGCCGGCCTGTCGCAATGCGGCCATTGCCTGGGTGAGGGTGGCGCGGCACTCAGGGGCAACCAGCGCCAGCGAGCAGAAGTGCAGAATATCGGCACCAAAGTCGGGCAGACTCGCCGGGCTGAGAAATTGATCGGCAGACGGATTAACTAAAAACTCAAACTGCCGCTCACCGTTGGGAGCCAGTGAAACCAGTACGGTACTGGTGTGCTGTTGTGCATCAAACTCCAGACTTCCTGTATCCACCTGCGCTGTTACCAGCGTCTGATGCAGAAAGCGGCCAAAAGTGTCATTGCCTACGCGGCCGATAAAGCCGCTGTCATGGCCGAGGCGGGCGACGCCGATGGCCACATTGAAGGGAGCACCTCCCGCACAGGCTTCAAACTGCATATTGTCGCGCGGTAGCAAATCCACCACGGCATCTCCGAGCGTCCAGATTGTCATTATTTTTCCCCAAAGCAGTGAGACGGGTGGTTAATTGGCGGCGAGCGGCCAGGCATGCCCGTTATTAAAAATGGCGTGTCCGTTCTGGCTAAATAAGGTCAGTTGGCGATCGTCCGGTTCAGGATAAATACGGCTGCTGAGGGTGTACTCGCCGTGATTAACAAAGACTTCTACCGACGAACTATCGATAAATAGACGTAGGTCCAGCACATCATTGGCGGGCAGCGGTACGCTACGGCAGCCCGACAGGCCGTGTTGCGGATAGCGGCGTTCCAGCACCAGACGCTGTGCCTGGGTATCGACGAAGACGCGTAGCCCGTCACCCAGCGCGATGCCATACTGTTCAGCATGGCTGCGGGCGATATCGAGGCTCAGTTCGACCTCGAGAGCATGCGCCTGTTCTTCTACCATCAGGGTGCGATTGTTCAGGTCACTGACCGGCCAGACATGAAGCTGACCGCGTAATGCCTCCAGCTCTTTGACCGGGTTCATGCGCAGCCGCAGATCTGCATCGAGCGTCACTTCCCGGGGAAGAGTAAGCATGCCCGCCCAGCCGTCGGCCTGTTCTGGCATCGGCGATTCCCACATCGACAGCCAGCCGATCACCACGCGGCGACCGTCCGGAGTGATAAATGACTGAGGGGCGTAAAAATCATGCCCGTGATCCATCTCCTGGAAGGGGTGGGTAACGTGGAACTGATGGTTATCCTGCCATTCGCCGACCATATAGCCGCTCTGGAACAGGTTACGGTAATCGTATCCGTCCGCGGCGATGCCCTGCGGCGAGAACATTAAGACGAGCTTATCGTTCAGTGGGAAGAGGTCCGGGCACTCCCACATGTAGCCCATGCCGTCATAGGCCTGGGCGAGCGTACTGGCAAACTGCCAGTGCTGCAGATCCTGCGAGCGATAGAGCTGTACTTCACCGACGTCGTCGACCCGGGCACCCACCACCATGTACCAGCTGTCTCCCTCTTGCCAGACTTTCGGATCGCGAAAATGGTGTACGCCTCGCGGGGTATTCAGAATCATGCCCTGGCGTTCAAAGTGAATCCCGTCGGTGCTGGTAGCCAGGCACTGTACCTGATACAGGTTTTCCTCTTTCGCTTCGCCGTCGAATTTGTGCCCGGTGTAGATCAGGGCCAGTTTATTGCCGTCAACCACCGCTGAACCGGAAAAACAGCCGTCTTTATCTTCCGGCCCTTCTGGTGCCAGTGCGATGGGTAAGTGTTCCCAGTTCACCATATCGCGGCTGCGCGCATGACCCCAGTGCATTGGTCCCCAGACCGGCTGCCACGGATAGTGCTGATAGAACGCATGGTAGTAACCATCAAACCAGGACAGGCCGTTAGGGTCATTCATCCAACCCGCCGGAGGGGCGAGGTGATAGCGCGGATACCAGCGCGGGTTTACAAGGTCTTTCTGCTGGTTTAAGGCTTCGTTGGCTTTGGAAAGTAGTGACGTCATTTGCTGGTCCCTGTAAGTGAATTGAGCAAAAGATAACGTTAACATTCTCGGTTTTCTCGCGAATTTGATGGTAATATCGATGTTAATCACAAAAGTTAACGTTAACATTTTGCGAGTGTTATCAAGATCGCATTTTCAGACCCGGCAGGATGAACGCCGTCAAAGGAGAGGGTATGGCATCTTTAAAGGATGTGGCGCAACGGGCTAACGTCTCGTTAATGACCGTATCGCGAGCGATTAACGAGCCCGAACGACTGCGGCCAGAAACCTATAAAAAGGTGATGGAAGCGGTAGATGCGCTGGGGTATGTCTCCGATCTCTCCGCGAAAAAAATTCGTGGCGCGAAAACCACGGCTAACACTATTGGGGTGTTAGCGCTGGACACCATGACCACGCCATTTTCCGTGGAGATAACGCTCTCTATCGAAGAGACCGCGCGGGCGCACGGTTGGAATAGCTTTGTGGTGAATATGTTCAGCAATGACCAGCCAGAGAAAATGGTTGATCTGCTGTTGGCGCATCGCCCTGACGGCATTATCTACACCGCGATGGGGCTGCGTCAGGTTCCCGTGCCGGAAAAGCTGCATAAGTATCGCTGCGTGCTGGCGAACTGCGAAAGCATCAGTGGCCCTTTTCCCACCTATATTCCTGATGATGAGCAAGGGCAATACCTTGGCGTGAAAGCGCTGTTGGCCGCAGGCTACCGTCGGCTGCTGTGCATCCACCTGCCAAAAGGGATTGTGGCCACCGATCGCCGCCGGGCGGGAATGGAGCGCGCCTGTCGTGAAGCGGGCGTCGACCCTGATGCCATGTTCCACCACTATCTTCCGGCTGGCGAGAGTCACCATATTGATGCGGCGGAGATTGCCGGGCATTACCTGAGTGGCACGCGTCCGATGTTTGATGCGGTGGTATGCGGTAACGACCGCGTGGCTTTTGTTATCTACCAGGTCTTGCTGGGGCGAGGGCTGCGCATTCCGCAGGATGTTGCCGTACTAGGCTATGACAACATGGTAGGCACCGGCGAGCTGTTTTTGCCGCCGCTATCCACAGTACAGCTGCCGCATTATGAAATTGGCCGTCTCAGTGCACTGCATCTTATCCAGGGGCTCGATCACCGCGATACCGTGCGGGTAGACAGCCCCTGGCTTCCGCGCGCCTCAATATGAGTACGTTCACGTGGCAACTGCTGCTTTGCCAAAGTAGCTCAGCCTTTTTGGTCATCGTGTTTGGTGCCAACTTTCAGATGCACAACAGCGGGAACCACTGAGATGCTATGAAATAAAAAATCCACGCAATGGCGTGGATTTTATAGGTTTTTGTGATTCTTATGAGATGTGTTGAGATCTCATGAGACAACAAATTTTATTTAGACGTTGAACAGTGACTTTAATTATATTTTATTGATATTTATGTTTTATCTAAAAATTAGTCTTAAGAATACTCAGTCTTGTACTCATTTTGGAGTTTGCTTGCTTTCGTAAGGCGAAGGTCGTAGGTTCTACTCCTATTATCGCACCATTTCAAACTCTCCCCAAGTCTACCGAAATCAACTTAAAACCCGTATACTGCGGTTTCTGGCCCGTATTTTATATCCTGTTATCAACTGGACTCAACCGGAATCAATTTAGTTTCTGCTTGAGATCTTCTTCATCACTTGCAAAAGTTGAAATATATTCAGGTAGACTTGTAAATAAATCATGGGTTCCTATTGGACATCTGTACCTGTTGAATATTATTTTATCAAATAAAATAGCATACCTCTTATATATTCCTTGGGTAGAAATATTTGAACGTTTAAAGTTTATAACATTAGAAAATGATGAGTAAACTTCCATTTTATGGTTTCCATATCGGTAAGGTTGATTGACCTGGTTTCCCTATAACGATTGCAACGCTTTGCTGAGCTCTTGTAACTGCAACGTAAAATGTTGCGGCGGCTGTACTTTCAAGATACTCATTTTTTTGAATAAAGGCCTCAATTCCTGAGGTTGGAATTATTAGGATTCGTTCAAAAGTTGAACCTTTAGATGCTTTGAAATTAATAAAATCGAAATTATAGACCTTACCGCTGCTTTTTGAGTTTCTCAAGCATTGTGGTTTAAATGCTTTGATGTAATCTTCAACATGCTCCTTCATTACAAGAAAAACCCCATCATGATATGTAACAGTGTGGTTTTCAGATTTTGTTTTAGGAAAACCCCATTCAGGTGAAAAAATAGTATCGGCGTAATCAGATATTAAATGATGGCATCTCCAGGTAGTAAAACGTTCAATTATCTTTATTATTCCTTTCTCTTCTCTTTCCAAAAACCAAGAAAGCATATTAGTATTTTGATATTTTTTATGCTTACTTCCTCTTGGATTGGTTGATAGAACAGCTTGCCGCATGTCTCCAACCATTTTCAAATTGATAGCTGTTGCTAACAAAGAATCTAATATGTCTAAATCGTAGCCGCTCAAATCCTGAACTTCATCAATAAGTATTTCATCATAAATAGACTCAAGTCTAAAAATTAATGCCCCTTGGCTTGCAGTAATCAGTTCTGCACTTAGTCGAGCTAGCTCACAAGCGTATGCATGGTAGTTTTTATCTAAAAATCTGTTGATACCCCTTGCCATCATGTATGGCCTTCCATCAAAGTTAAATCCCAAAATCCTTTGTCCAGGGAATTTATAGGGGAGGAACGGTTTGGCAAAATGTCGAAGTAAAAAAGTGTACCACCCAAGCACTTCAATATATGAGTTGTTTCCTGCACAACGAGATAACCGATTGCGAATTTCATTTTGGTTGAATTGAGTAAATGTTAAAACTAATACTCTTTTTTGACCATCTATTCTCGCACAATGATCAATGATTCCTTGTGTTTTTCTTGAACCTGCTACAGCCAAGATTAACTCATTGTTCATAAATAAACCTTATCGCATCGCTCATGTATTTAGGTGGTGTCAGTGCTTTTTTTGAAGCCGAAATTCTCAAAGCACCCTCAGTTTTTTCTCTGCTCATCCATGTTAGAAGTTCAGCTCTATCCTCTATGTTTAATACTTCGCGAAGTAATTTTTCACCATTGTGGTGGATAAGTTGTGGCTCTAAAGTTGTCCCAGTAACTACACTCCCAATAAATAGCTCTCTTCGGTCTTTTTTCAGCCACTCTTGGACTGGAAGAGCAAGATCCTCTGGAGAAACTCCATCGTTATCTCGGAGAGAGGCTACAGGCCTATCAAGAGCCGCACATAACTCCAAACATTTTGATAGTGAAAGTCCCCTCATGCTTATAACATCAATACCGACCTCCATAGGTCGTAATTGGTATGTGTCTTTGAAAAAACGTTCGAAAATTATTTCGTCAGATGGGCCTTCGACCAATACCACTTTCTTTGCCAGGACCATTCTGAGTGTGTCGTAACCAGGTAGTTTCTGAAAGTAAGCTACAGTAGCTGGAGATAGACCATCGATTCTGCTTACAGATTCATTGCCAATTAAAATTAATGAATCTAGCCCGAGTCTATTTAAAACGAAAGTACTATGCGTTGTAATGAACAATTGCTGACTAGTACTGGATAACTTTTCGATTCGAGAAAGTAGTGTTGATAAACTGGTATGTGAAAGATGGTTCTCTGGTTCTTCTATCATCACAAATTTTGTCTTTTCAGCGTGACGTCCCATAGACAAAGAAATTTTGATGGCAGCTTGTTGCCCTTGCCCAGACATAGAAAAAGGGACCTCATTTACATGGGGGATACAACGCCCTCCCTAGAGGTTCGACTACTTTGATCCATATCCAAAATGATGGTTTTATCATGTAATGAGGCATTTAATGTACTTATTCTTTCGTTGATATCACTAAGTACACCTCCAGCCATAGATGCTTTAACTTGCCTGTATGATAAGGATATTTTTGCCCTTTCTATTGGATCGAGATGATCATTAATTATCTGCCTTAAATGATAATCTATTGATGTGGAAGATCTAACAGTTTTGGAATCTATGATGGCAGTCGTTAATTGCCTAGGTCTATTGAGTAACTTCTCATCAGCAAAAGATCGCCATTCTATTCGGTAGAATTCCACAGGTAAAATTTTACTAGGGTTTATAAGCCATTGCTCTATCTCCTCATTATATTCACTATTGGGCAGTACATGGAATAATACACCAGGGCATGCATTTGTTGGATGGTCGCTATTAATAGCTCCACATAGATTTTGTAATTCTGGCGTATTATCAAAAAAGAGCTCAATTTTAATCTCAGGTAGACTAATGTTTTCACCTCTTTGTCTTCTTTCAACAAAATCAGCGACTAGCTCTGTATTAAACCAATACGGATTTAATTCATCATTAGCTCCTTTTCCGTTGATTCTGCCTGTTAGCGCTAAGGCTATTGCTTCCATTAGGGTTGATTTTCCAACCTCATTCCCCCCAACTATCAGGTTGAGCTTTGGATTTGGCTCTAAAATCAATTGCTTGTAGATTCTGTAACCTGAGATTTTAATCTTTTTTATCACATTCTATTCCTTAGCGCATAAGCCAGCTAAACCAACAATGAAGTGTGTATTCTAGGAACTGTATAACACTTGAATTCACTAGATTTTAGTGTGTTAGCCGTAATTATTGATCGTTAGCAAAAAAATCCTTCTAAATAACACATATGTTTTTTCGAATGTGAATGTTGATTTTGAACCTTATGGGAGTATCCTAACTTCAATAGGACAGGAGGCCAGATGTCACTAACATCCTTACAACTCTTCAAAAACCTCTCCGATGAAACCCGTCTAGGGATCGTACTGCTGCTCAGAGAGATGGGAGAGCTGTGCGTGTGCGACCTTTGCACTGCGCTAGAACAGTCACAGCCCAAAATCTCCCGCCATCTTGCAATGCTTCGGGAAAGTGGCCTATTGCTGGATCGCAAGCAGGGTAAATGGGTTCACTACCGCTTATCCCCGCATATTCCTTCCTGGGCCGCTCAGGTGATTGAGCAGGCCTGGCTAAGCCAACAGGACGACGTACAGGCCATCGCCCGTAAACTGGCATCGGCAAACTGCTCTGGTAGCGGTAAGGCTGTTTGCATCTAAAAAATTTGCCTGAACATATATGATTATTCAAATGTGAGGTATTCAGAATGAAAACGTTAACGGTGTTTGACCCGGCAATGTGCTGCAGTACCGGTATATGTGGCTCAGATGTCGATCAGGTTCTGGTTGATTTCTCTGCCGATGTGCAGTGGCTGAAAGGGCGTGGGGTCCAGATCGAACGTTTTAACCTGGCGCAGCAGCCCATGAGCTTTGTTCACAATGAGAAAGCGAAAGCATTCCTCGAAGCATCTGGGGCAGAAGGGCTTCCGCTACTGCTGTTAGACGGTGAAACGGTGATGGCTGGGCGATACCCAAAACGCGCTGAGCTGGCTCGCTGGTTCGGTATTCCGCTGGAGAAGGTAGGGTTAGCTCCCACCAGCTGTTGTGGTGGTAATACTTCCTGTTGCTGAATATGTCAGGGGGACATATGAAATTCTTACAGAATATCCCACCTTACCTGTTCTTTACCGGCAAGGGAGGCGTAGGAAAAACGTCCATTTCCTGCGCGACGGCTGTCCGCCTTGCCGAACAGGGTAAGCGGGTTTTGCTGGTCAGTACCGATCCGGCCTCCAATGTCGGCCAGGTATTCGATCAGGCTATCGGTAACACCATTCGCCCTGTGACAGCAGTTCCTGGACTTTCTGCACTGGAGATTGACCCGCAGGAAGCCGCCCAGCAATACCGTGCCAGAATCGTTGATCCTATCAAAGGTCTTCTGCCTGATGACGTTGTTAACAGCATCAGCGAGCAGCTTTCGGGGGCCTGTACCACTGAGATCGCGGCGTTCGATGAGTTCACCGGCTTATTGACAGACGCTTCCCTGCTGACCCGCTTCGATCACATCATTTTTGATACCGCGCCGACGGGCCACACGATTCGTCTGCTCCAGCTTCCCGGAGCCTGGAGTAGCTTCATTGAGAGTAACCCGGACGGAGCTTCCTGTCTTGGCCCAATGGCCGGGCTGGAAAAGCAGCGAGAGCAGTATGCTCATGCGGTAGAAGCGTTATCCAATCCTGAACGTACCCGCCTGGTTCTGGTCGCACGACTGCAAAAATCTACGCTGCAGGAAGTCGCCCGCACCCATGAAGAACTCGCCGCAATTGGCCTGAAAAACCAGTACCTGGTGATTAATGGTGTGCTGCCCAAAGCAGAAGCTGAACATGACGCCCTGGCCGCTGCGATATGGCAACGGGAGCAGGAAGCTCTGGCAAATCTTCCTGCCGGTTTATCTGGGCTATCGACAGATACCTTATTGCTCCAGGCAGTCAATATGGTTGGAGTGGCTGCATTGAAGGGACTGCTGGATACCCGTTCTGAGGTATTACCGTATCCTTCAACGAACTTCCAGTACACGTCTGAAAACCTATCACTTTCTGGCCTGGTCAATGATATCGCTCGCAGTGAACACGGCCTGATTATGCTGATGGGTAAAGGCGGTGTAGGGAAAACCACGATGGCTGCGGCTATCGCCGTCAGGCTGGCAGACATAGGGTTTGACGTGCATCTCACGACCTCTGATCCTGCTGCGCACCTGAGTACAACGCTGAACGGTAGCCTCAAAAATCTTCAGGTCAGTAGAATCAATCCACATGATGAAACCGAACGCTATCGCCAGCATGTCCTTGAGACGAAGGGAAGAGATCTGGACGAAGCAGGGAAACGGCTACTTGAAGAAGATTTACGCTCTCCCTGTACTGAAGAAATTGCCGTGTTTCAGGCCTTTTCCCGCGTGATTCGTGAAGCGAGTAAGCGGTTTGTTGTTATGGATACCGCCCCTACGGGACACACGCTTTTGTTGCTGGATGCGACCGGGGCTTACCACCGAGAGATTGCCAAAAAAATGGGGAATAAAGGTCATTTTACTACCCCAATGATGCAGCTTCAGGATCCGGATAGAACCAAAGTTCTGCTGGTTACGCTCCCTGAAACCACACCGGTACTGGAAGCGGCAAACCTGCAGGCTGACCTTGAAAGAGCGGGGATTCATCCGTGGGGCTGGATTATCAATAACAGCCTTTCCATTGCGGATACGCGTTCTCCGTTGCTTTGCCAGCGCGCCCGGCAGGAACGGCCTCAGATTGAGGCTGTTAAGAATCAGCACGCTGAGCGTATAGCGCTTGTTCCGGTGCTGGCGTCAGAGCCCGCCGGTATTGAAAAGCTCAGAGAGTTGATGAGTTAATTTTTGGCATATACAGGGCGACAAAGTCGCCCTGTCAGGAGGTTTTATGTTACTGGCAGGCGCTATTTTTGTCCTGACCATCGTTCTGGTTATCTGGCAGCCGAAGGGGTTAGGCATCGGCTGGAGCGCGACGCTGGGTGCGGTACTGGCTCTGATATCTGGCGTTGTGCATGTTGGCGATATTCCGGTGGTGTGGAATATCGTCTGGAACGCGACGGCGACCTTTATTGCCGTAATTATTATCAGTCTGCTGCTTGATGAGTCCGGTTTTTTCGAATGGGCAGCGCTGCATGTTTCCCGCTGGGGTAACGGTCGTGGACGTTTGCTCTTTACGTATATCGTTCTGCTCGGCGCAGCGGTGGCGGCACTGTTTGCCAACGATGGTGCGGCACTTATTCTGACGCCGATAGTCATCGCCATGCTACTGGCATTAGGGTTTAGCAAAGGCACGACACTGGCATTTGTCATGGCTGCCGGGTTTATTGCCGATACGGCCAGCCTACCGCTTATCGTGTCGAACCTGGTGAATATCGTATCGGCGGACTTCTTTGGTCTGGGATTCACCGAATATGCGTCGGTGATGGTTCCGGTTGATATTGCAGCCATTGTTGCCACGCTGGTTATGCTGCATCTGTTCTTCCACAAAGATATCCCGCCGACTTACGATCTGGCTCTCCTTAAGACACCGACAAAAGCAATAAAAGATCCTGCTACGTTCCGCACCGGCTGGATAGTGTTGATTCTTCTGCTGGTTGGGTTCTTTGTTCTCGAGCCACTCAGGATCCCCGTTAGCGCAATTGCTGCAGTTGGGGCGGTAATACTGTTTACTGTGGCGAAACGAGGCCATGCCATTAACACCAGTAAAGTGCTGCGTGGCGCACCCTGGCAGATCGTCATCTTCTCACTGGGGATGTACCTGGTGATCTACGGTCTGCGCAACGCCGGGCTAACCGAATACCTTTCAGGTGTACTGAATGTACTGGCGGATAAAGGACTCTGGGCCGCGACGCTGGGTACTGGCTTCTTGACTGCTTTCCTGTCTTCCATCATGAACAACATGCCTACCGTGCTGGTTGGCGCTCTCTCTATTGATGGCAGCACCGCAACAGGCGTTATCAAAGAAGCGATGATCTACGCTAATGTGATTGGCTGCGATCTGGGACCTAAAATTACACCTATTGGTAGCCTGGCAACGCTGCTTTGGCTGCATGTCCTTTCACAGAAGAATATGACCATCACCTGGGGATACTATTTCCGCACCGGGATCGTCATGACTCTGCCCGTGCTGTTTGTAACGCTGGCAGCGCTGGCGCTACGTCTCTCTTTCACTTTGTAATGAGATACTGATATGAGCAATATCACCATTTATCACAATCCTGCCTGCGGCACGTCGCGTAACACGCTTGAGATGATCCGCAACAGCGGTACTGAACCGAACGTTATTCTTTATCTTGAAAATCCACCTTCACGCGATGAGCTGGTCAAACTGATTGCAGATATGGGCATTTCAGTCCGGGCTCTGCTGCGCAAAAACGTCGAGACTTATGAAGAACTGGGGCTTGCGGAAGATAAGTTTACTGACGATCAGTTAATCGATTTTATGCTTCAGCATCCGATCCTGATTAACCGTCCGATTGTGGTGACACCGTTGGGTACTAAACTGTGCCGTCCTTCCGAGGTGGTTCTGGATGTCCTTCCAGATGCTCAGAAAGCGGCTTTCACCAAGGAAGACGGTGAAAAAGTTGTTGATGATGCAGGTAAACGACTGAAATAAAGATGAAGGGGCAAATGCCCCTTCATCTTTATTTCGTCAATTATTCCAGTAGGTCAATACCAATTGGTTCTTCACTATGTGACGCTATTACTCCAGCATATCCATTAGCGGATCTTAGAACGTGATTGCGTGTGGCAGGTCGCCGGGCATAATGTAAGAAAACATCGTCTCTCCTTTATGGAATCAGGGGAGTGAAGATAGTCTGCCTAAATTACTCAGGCTTTGTTCTTCACTCGTCTGCTTTATGAGCCCAGGCGGGCATTGCCGTCAGATAACGTTTTGCACGCTTCTGTGCTTCTTCCGGGCCGACTTTTTGCCAGGAATCAAGGAAGTTGGCTAAGCCTGATACCGCTTCTTCCCAGGGTTTAAGATTGCCGTTGCTGTCACAGCAGTACGCGCAATATTGATCGCTGGCACTGTGTGCATCGGGTGCAGACATCGGCATTCCGCAAGCCTGACAGAACTTTTCATGTTGTGACATATGATGCTCCTTATGGTGACATCCTGGTTAATAAACATACACAATCTGTATTGTGCAGGTGATGCATCAGATCAAAGCAAAGGCGAAGCCCCGGTATCTCCAGTCAGAAATACCGGGGCTTGTTGTTACCTGGCTATGAGCGCGAACACGCCCCAGCCAAAGTATTCCCGTGCGTACGTCACGTGACGTTTTGGCGAGATATTTAGCTCGGCCCTGACTTCGGCGGCGAAGTCGTCGTCAGGATTAGCCTCCAGCCAGCGGCGCATAGTCAGCCATTTCGCGGCCTCATACCGGTCCCAGCCTTCCTGATCTGCCAGTACCATTTCCACCACGTCATAGCCGAGATCGTCGAACGCGCCGATAAGCCCCGGCAGCGTCAGGAAATCGGTCGTTGAGCTGACGCCACAGGCCTGGGCTATCTCGTCCGTTGCCGGAAGCTGACGCCAGTAGGGCTCACCGATGAGCATGATCCCGCCCGGTTTCAGGCTCTGCGCCAGCAGTTCGACCGTCCCGGCAAACCCACCGGCAATCCATGTCGCGCCAACGCAGGCGGCCACGTCGCATTTTTCTTCTGCCACATATCCAGCGGCGTCATTATGTATGAAGTGAACCCGGTCGCTGACGCCGAGTTCTTCCGCGCGTCGTCTGGCCTGCTCGCTGAACAGCTGACTCATGTCGATGCCAGTCCCCGTAATGCCATGATCCCGGGCCCAGGTGCAGAGCATCTCACCCGAGCCGCTGCCGAGGTCCAGAATGCGGGTGCCCGGCTTCATGCGCAGCACGCGACCCAGCGTGGCGTACTTCTCTTCGGTGAACGGGTTGTGGATGCGGTGTTCGCTTTCGCTGATGGTAAAAATACGTGGGATATCCAATGTGGAATTCCTTTTATTGCGTTGAGTATTAAGAGGAAGTTCCTCTGAGGCTTTTGCTTTTTCGGCCAGCAGAGCAAACAGCTTTCCTTCAAATGTCTTGCTGACTGGCCAGTCGTGGCTTTCAGGAGGAGGAAGCAGGTTAAATCCGGCATTGTCGAGCAGGCTGACGTACTCGTCATCGCGCCAGGCCGTCATCTGGCTGCCGAAACGGGTGGTGTGACCGTTTGGCTCTATGGCCCAGAACTGCGTTGAGCTGGTCTGTGCTTCCTCATCCCAGCCATGCTCCGTCAGCAACAGGTGAGGGACGTCAAGAAACAATCCGTCCGGACAGCGTTGCCAGCTCGCTTCGGCCATTCCCTGACGTTTAACTTCGTCGAAAGTATGGACTTCAGTGAGCAGCCTGCCACCCGGCTCCAGCCACAGCGCGCAGCGGCTGACAAGTGAGCGCGCATCTGCCGTGCTAAACACATTCAGTTCCCCGAATGTCATCATGATGAAATCGAACGATTTATCCGGCCAGTATGCGCGGACATCCTGTTGAACATAGTCGATATTCAATCCGGCGTTCTGCGCCTGTTGACGGGCCCAGCTCACGGATGCCGGTGAGAAATCCACGCCGGTGCAGTGAAATCCGCGATCTGCTAAGCGGTGGGTATAAAAGCCGGGACCGCAGCCGAGGTCGAGAATATGTGCGCCAGGGGATAGCTGGCTGGCGATCCACTCCACCTGCCGCTCAATGATCTCCTGCCTGCGGCTGGCCCAGTCGTGATCCTGCGACAAATGGTTCGCCAGCATGCGCTGGCTGAAGGCCGGTTCGTCCCAGGGGATTTTGCTCTCCTCCGCCGACAGTTGAATGTGTCGGGATGAAGAAATAAGGGTACTGATATCCATTATGCTCTCCTTAGCGGTTATCAAACTGCGCTCGAACGTTATTCAGCCCGGTAGTATTGATACGATAGGGCTGACCATTGACGGATTTGATCAGTTTTTTGGTTTTGAGTTTTTTGAAGGTGGCGAGGGTGCAGTCGGTGAGTAGTAGCCCTTCGCGGGTGTAGCATTCAACGGCGGTGATACGGCCTGATGCATCGCGGACGTGCGCGATTCGACCACCTTTGGCGAGAACGTGTAAGGTACGTTGTTCCTGACGGGATAAATTCATACTGAAGAACCTGTTTAATCATCATGTGCAAAACGTGCAAACACACCGCGGTGTCCGCATTCGATTTCGGCGCATTGATAATCAGTCCGGCCTGAAAAGGTCGGTAAGCTGATTATCGGATGATTACATTCTCCAGCATCAAAGCCTCGGGTTGAGTTGAAAGGTATTTACGAGGTGAATGATAACACGTAGTTTTAGCAGGGATATGTTTCAGTCGAAAAAGTGTGATGTACTTTGGAAATTGAATGCCAACCCATTTACTGGAAAAGGCAGATGACACAGACGAATGCATGTTGAAGTACGCCAGAAATGGCCTAATCGGCTTTTCTCCTCGGGAGATTATTCACCTTTTGTTAAATCCATAACATAAATATGCTCACCCTCTTCGATGCCTGAAAAGTTGAAGCCTGTCTTGATAAGTAATTTTATTGAAAGGTTATTTTCCGGATTCACACCGGCTTTAATGAGTGAAAAACCGTTCTCTTTTATCCAGCCGATGGTGGCGGTAATGACTTCAAATGCATATCCCTCGCGAGCATAAGCGGGGCTGATGGTATAGCCGAGCCAAAATACATCGCATTGCTGACGTAAATAGATATCACCCATCAAAACCTGCGTCCGCTTGTTGACGATGGCTAGTTGAATGCCCTGAGCAAGTGTAAGAACGCCCAGCAATGCTGCTTCATAGTCCTCTTTTGTTAGCCCCTTAAACCCCTGATATTTCATCCACTCAGCATCGTTGCGATACACCATAAAACTATCGATTTCGTGTGGCTGAAATGGCCGAATGATGCATCCTGGCGCTCAGTTTTACCGTGTCGAACTAACCTGCCGATCGCTTTATTGAGTGAGGCAGAAACAACTGACATCCGGCTCGCTGATAACGCTGCGCAATGGCCTCTGATAATCCGCTGTCGCTGATAATCGTCTTAATACACGACAATGTTGCTACCGCATGCGGCTCAACGGCATCAAATTTTGAGTGATCGGCCAGCAGTATAACTTCACGCGAACGTTGAATAATCCGGGTTTTCACGCCGACCTCGAACATGGTGGCATTGGTGATCCCCGTTTCCAGCGAGAGTGCATCGCAGGAGATAAATGCGCGTTCTACTGAAAAAGCATTAATCATCTCCAGGGCAAGGCTTTCGCCTACCGAAAAGTAGCCTGGTCGGATGAGACCGCCAATGATATAGCTCTCAACATGCGGAAAACATCCCAGTTCATTGGCGATTTTGATGTCGTTACAAATGACTTTCACCCGCACATCGGCCAGGCATTTTGCCAGTTCGAGGCATGTTGAGCCGGAGTCGAGAAAAAAGCAGTCGCCTTCTTTGATCAGGCTGCGGGCCAGGGCGGCTATTTCCTTTTTCGCCTCCGATTGTAACGTGCGCTTCACGTCGAAAACGTACTCTTTATCATCGGTGCTGTCGTCGAAGTCGAGGCAACCGTGGCCGCGGATCATGCCTGGATACTGGCTGGCGATATATTGAAAATCACGGCGGACGGTCGCCTCCGCATAGCCGAAGAGCTCCATGGCCTGCTGTGTGGAGAGGTGACGATGTTGCCACAGGTAGTGCAGCATCTGTTTGATACGGTCAGGTCTCTGTTGGCTCATCGGAAGAAATCTCCTCTTACAGGGCAGCGAATTGAGCTAAGGTCGTGCGATAGTCAGACGAAGAGAACAGCGCGCGACCAATGACGATATGTTGCGCTCCAGCAGTCGCCAGCTGCTGTGCTGCTGCGAGCGTAATTCCGCCGTCTGCCCAGCATTCTGTTTGAGGGAAAAGTTCACGTACTTTTTTTATCTTTTCGCACATGAACGGAATAAAACGTTGATCTTGCCCATCTGGCTCGCTGGTCATCACCATCACTGCATCCAGCTGTAATGCCAGATACCGGTATGGGTCAATCGGCGTGGCCGGGTTTACCGCGAGCCCCGCTCGTGCGCCGGTTCGGCGAATTTCAGCTAACGTTTCTGAAGGATATTCCAGCGTCTCTGCATGAACGAAGATCCATGCGGGTCTGATTTCCGACAGCATGTCAAACCAGCGTTGCGGCCGGGCAACCATGAAATGGAAGGACAGCGGATGGTGCGTTTGCCGTGCGACGGCCTGCACCGTTTTTATGCCAAAGGTAATGTTATGAATGAAGCTGCTGTCTTCAATATCCAGATGCACGGACCCCATATCGACATCGTTTAATGCCGCCAGCTCATGTCCATAGCGCAGAGGATTGGCTGAGGCGAGAGAAGGGTGCAGAATCATGAGAACCTCCGTTAACCTGATACCAGCGCAAACAATGTCTCGTCGGTCCTTGCGTCACGCACCGCCGCTAGCCGTTGCGGGGAGTCAATAAACTGGCTGATGCGCTGAATCGTCAGAATATGCGCGTTGGCATCCGTGGCGCTCACGCAAAATAGCAGCCAGACGGGATCGCACTCCTCGTGACCAAAAGCAACGGGCGTGCTTAGCGTCGTTATGCTGACCTGATTGAAGTTTGCCCCTTGTTCTGGCCGGGCGTGGGGTAATGCGATACCCGGGGCGATGAGATAATAAGGCCCCCAGTTAAGGGTATTTTCGATGATACCGTTAACGTAGCCTGGCTGCGCAGCGCCAAAAGAGATCAGCGGGCGGGTGGCGATCTCGATGGCCTGCTGCCAGTCTGCGGCTTCACGTTGTGCCTGTACCCATTTTAGATCGTTAATCATCCGTAGTTGACTCCTTGCCGATTCGGGTTACTCTGACAGCGATCCCTACCGATACTTTTGGCGAAGGCGGTAGGGATCGCAGAAGGGCTATTGCTTTCTGCCGGGGATAAGCGCTCTGCTTATCCCCATCTTATTGGCGTATATGATGTACTTTCTCCATAAACTGACTGACTCGCGCCTGGTCAACGAAATTGGCAAAAACACCGTCCTTTTTAAACGTCGTGGCTGTTACACAGCCGTCGGCAATGCTGAGCTGTTCCTCAACGTTTTCCAGACAGACGCCTGTGTTAGCCAACACAACCGTATCAGGCACCGTTTCTTTGACCCGTTTCAATAGCGCGCTGTCGGTACGTGCCCCGGCGGTCAGGCCAGAAACGCAGAGCGCATCAGGATGGTTGTTAAAGACCGTTGATTTAGCAATGGAACAGATATCGCGATTACCCAGATAGACGGCAGCTTCAGGGACGATATTGAATAACGTTTTCACCCCGCCTGCGCCAATGCGGTGCTGATGACGAATGGTTTCACCGACGTTTGTGTCCCAGACGCCAAAATCGCTGGCGTAGGCGCCGGTGAATATTTCGCGGATAAATTTAGCGCCGGTGGCCATCGCCAGGTCGAATGAGGCGACGGGATCCCACAGCACATTGACGCCAAATGGAATGCGGATATCATTCATCAATTGCCCGATGATCCTCGCCATTGCCGCCGTCGTTTCCGGGCGTACCTTCGTGAGATAGGGAAGGCTAAACTCGTTGGAGAACATGACGGCATCCACTCCTCCATTTTGGAGCGCTATCAGATCGTCCCCGGCTTTATCAATAACCCAGTTCATCCCCTTTTGCGGATCAAAACCCGGGTCGCCAGGCAATGCGCGTATATGGCACATAGCGATGACGGCTTTTTCCGTTCCAATAACTTCTTTCAGCCAACTCATTGAAGTACTCCTTATTCTGATAGTTCACGTTTACGTAAGAACAGGACGACACTGCCGACAATACCTACCGCCACGACAACGCCAATAATGCCAAGCGACATCAGTTCGGAAATCGACCAGCCGAACATATTGCCCACGGACAATGCCGAGATTTGCGCACTTTCACCGGCAAAGCTGAAACCGCCTTTAAGCGCCATTTCGGTGAAATAAGGCGCGAACTGGGTGGCGATCAGCAGGACGGTAATCATCACGATGACCCCGCTTATCAGCGTGCGGATCAGGTCTCCACGGTGGATAACCGTCGCCATACAGATAAAGAACGGAGCGACCGGAAGGTCAGCGAGGGGTAATACTTTGTTGCCCGGTAAAATACTGGCCAGAATTAACATAATGGGAATCAGTAGTAGGCCAACGGCAATGGTGGTTGGGTGGCCCAGCGTCACTGCGGTATCCAGACCGATGTAGACTTCACGCCCTTTGAAATACTTCTGGAAGAACTTTCTTGCGCCGTCGGAGATAGGCATTAAGCCCTCGACAATCAGGCGGATCATGCGCGGAAACAGCACCATGATTGCCGCAACGGTAATCATCAGACTGGCGCAGCCTTTAAAACCTTCGCCCGCCGCAAGGCCAAAAATCAGGCCGAGCACTACGCCGATAATCACCGGATCGCCGACCATCCCGTAGCGTTTCTGGATCTCCTGAGCATCAATATTGCGTCCCTTCATGAACGGGATTTTTTCATAGATAGCATCCAGTAGAACGAACAAGGGTACCGAGCTGGAGCCGTAGCCTTGCGGTATCGAAATACCTTCCAGCCCGACGATGCTTTGTACTCGTTTTGCCGTCCAGTCGGCCATCTTTAACGAGAGCGCTGCATGGCAGATTGCCCCCAGCACACCGTAAATCAGGCTGCCGGTCATCAACTGGACCACCGTACCCGTAATGGCGTAGTGCCAGTAATTATATATATCGACGTTCATCGTTTTGGTCAGACGGGTGACCAGCATGGCGACATTGAGCAGAAAAATAACCGGGATAATCATGGCGCCGATGGCCGTCGCATACCCAACCCCGGAGGCGCGTCAAAGACATGCAGGGTCAGGCCAAAGCGTTCAATCATCACTTTGATAGGGGGACTGAGGCTGTCGATCGCCATGACGATCACCAGCCCCATGCCGACAAAACCAATCCCGACCGTTACCCCTGCCTTAATCGCCTGCAGCCAGGGGATGCGGAAGATAAGGCCAATCACGATCATGATGATGGGGACAAAAACGGTACCGCCGAGAGACAGGATGTAATCAAACATAATGCCTCCTTTATTGGGTTAACAGAGCCTTGATTTGTTGTTTTAACGCGTCGTCATTGATCCCTGTGAGCAGGGCGGCGCCGTTAAGCGTAGGGACGCCATAATCACTGTTGGTTCGCATGGAGGTCACAATAAGGTCCATGCCGTTACAGTTCAGCGGGATCTCATTCAGACAGCACTGGGCGGTGGTGGCCGCAATGCCTTGTTCAGTCAGAAATTCTTGCAGTTTGTGTGCAATCATGGTCGAGGTCGACATGCCGGTACCGCATGCCACAAGGATCTTTTTCATAATGGATGTGCCTCTTGTGTAGCGCCTGAATCAGGCTCAACGGGGAAATGCGCTGCTGGCATACCTGCCAGAGCGGTCAATAAGCGGATGCAGTCAGTCAAATCACGCAGGCTGGCAACCTCCGCTGGAGAATGGGTATAGCGACAAGGAATGGAAAGACTGGCGCAGGGAATACCATCCTGCTCAACCTGGATATAACCGGTTTCTGTTATCACGCCGGGAGCCACTTCACGCTGCACCGGAATATGGTGTTCAAGCGCCGTCTGTTCCAGCATCCTTATCAGGCGAGGGGGCGTGATTAATCCCGCCAGCGTTCCCCGACCATGGTAATTCAGACAAGTGATGCCCACGCCCTGATTAACCCTGACCTCTGAATAATCGTGTAAGTCAGGGGTGTCACACGATGGCGTGATATCAATACCAATCGCCAGATCGGGTTTTACACGGCGTAATACGGGAACAATGCCGCGGATATTAAATTCTTCCTGTACCGACGCCACCAGATACACGGCGATTTCAAGCTCTGCGCTACGGATAGCATCGGCTACGCCGAGCAGGGCAGTACAGCCCAGACGATCGTCAAGCGCTTTACTGCACACCAGATCGTTTGCCAGGAGTTGGGGCGGGTTATACAGAGTAATAGGCGTCCCAACCTGAATGCCCATCCGTATGGCGTCTTCTTTGTCTTTGGCACCGATATCAATCCACAGTTTGTCGACGGAAGGTGACTGCGTGCGTTCGTCGCCTTTGGCAAAGTGGTATGACTTAATGCCGATGCATCCCATGACCGGCCCGTTGTCCCCGGCGAGGGTGACGACGGACCCAGACATAGTCACCTGCGCAGGGCCGCCTACGCGCTCAAAGCGCAAAAATCCAGACGGCTCTATTTTGCGCACCATAAAACCGACCTCATCCATATGCGCAAAAAACATCAGCCGCAGCGCATCGGGCTTATCACTGCCGTAGCGGGCGGCGACATTTCCTAATCGATCTCTCCAGACTTCTTTCGCGTGACGCTTGAATTCACGCAGCATGATTTCAGCAACGGTGTTTTCGTGTCCTGAAATCGCGTTGTACTGCAAAAGCGAGAACAGCGTTTCCTGCACAGAAAATGACATAGCTATCTCCGTAGAACGTAAAACAATCACTCGTTGAGCGTTTTATAGGCGCAGAATGGTCGGGTAATTGTGAAAGAGCTCACGTGAAATAACGCAAAGCTGAATAAATAAAAAATAATGTGAGCCCGGTGGGATAAAAGCGCTCAACGCTTGTGAAAGTTACGGGCGGAGGAGAGCAGTCAGTATGTTGAAATAATGAGGATGAATAAAACGCGGGAAAGGTTTATGCCTTTCATTGCGCTATTTTCTCGTGCTAAGGATTGTGCGCTGCCATTATCGTGTTATTGACGTGATGATCTTAAAAGGGCCTGTCAGCGCACAATCTGCGGGTATGGTTATCGTTGAACATTATTTAGCTGAATGGATCGTAGTGAGCCAGCGGGAGATATTGTCCGCCAACGCATCGTTCCTGAAGAGTGCGCTGCCGGAGACCACACGATCAACGCCGCTGGTGATTATCTCCGGAAGCTCCTCCAGGTTTAGCGAACCATCAACCGCCAGCAAAGTGGAGTCTCGCTTACCCGCTGCATTGAGTAATGCGACCACCTGGGCGATGCGTCTCAGTAATGCAGACCTGCTGAGCTTACTACCGTGGCCAGGGTTTACCGCCAGAATTTGAACGATTTCAACGTCTTCAATGACCGGCAGAATGTGTTCCAGCGGCGTTGCCGGACACAGACTAATCCCGCGTAAAATCGGCATCGTACCGCCGGAGACTTCTGCTTCTTGTTCACCCAACCAATGGAGCATATGGTGCAGATGAGGCGTATTTTCCACCTGCAATGTGATGCAGTGTGCTCCTGCCTTTACGCTAGCCTGCACGACAGGCCAGGGATTATCCACCATAAGATGGACATCCTTAATCATCTGCTGCGGCAATTGCGCGATAGCCCAGGGGCCGACGGTGAACTGAGGACAAAAATGCCCGTCCATCAGATCCAGGTGAAGAACGGGTTGTTCAAGCGTTCGAAGATTTTGCTGGTACTCCCCGAGTTTGAGCCACTGACCGGCAAGAATGCCGATGCTTAACGGGTAGCGTTTCATCAACGATACGCACTCAGTGCGATTCAAACCGGCAAAGGGACGGTTCATTTTTTGAGTTCCTTATGGCATCAATCCATTGAAGACGCGTTTTTTTCGCGGACAGCTCATCAGCGATTCCAGTTTTTCTACGCAGGTAAGGTAGTGGGGCGTGGTTTTATGGAACGCAACGGCTGCTTCATCTTTATAGGCTTCATAAATATAGAAGCGGCTCTCAACCTCCGGATCCTGCAAGACATCAAAACGTAGGTTTCCTTCTTCCTGTACCGAGCCCAGGTGATTCAGGCGAAATACGTCGATAAATTCGGCGATTTTATCTTCGTGGACGTTAATTTCCACCAGAGTGACATGCATACCGTTCTCCTTAAAAAACGCATGGGCCCGCCAGGCAGGCCCATGACTTTGTTAGTTTTTCTCGCTCAGATAGAGTTCGTACGCGCGGTCAGCCGTTTCATTGCGATGTACCACGGCGTGAACGGCCTTCATCATGGCGACAGGGTGAGCGGACTGGAAGATGTTGCGCCCCATATCGACACCGGATGCCCCCTGATCGATCGCCTGCCAGCACATCTCAAGCGCTTCACGTTCAGGTAGTTTTTTCCCTCCTGCAATCACAATTGGGACCGGACACCCGGCGGCAATGCGCTCAAAGCCTTTATCGACGTAGTAGGTTTTGATGATCTGCGCCCCCATCTCTGCGGCGATACGGGTGGCAAGTGAGAAGTAGCGCTGATCGCGCACCATATCTTTCCCCACGCCGGTCACCGCCATTGTCGGCATGCCGACTTTGATGCCGGCATCGATCAACTGGATGATATTTTTGATCGACTGATGCTCGTATTCGCTGCCGATATACACCTGTGCCGTGACGGCGCAGCTGTTGAGACGAACGGCATCATCCATCGAGAGCGCGACCGCCTCGTTGCTTAACTCGGTGAGAATCGAATTTGCGCCAGAGGCGCGCAGGACCACCGGTTTGTTAGTGGCGGGGGGGACGACACTACGCAGGATACCGCGTGTACACATCAGCACATCGGCGAGCGGGAACAGGGGGGCGATATTGATATCGATACGCTCCAGCCCCGTCGTCGGCCCCTGAAAATAGCCGTGGTCAAACGCGAGCATGACCGTTCTTCCTGTCTCAGGATTAAAAATGCGCGACAGTCGGGACTGCATCCCCCAGTCAAGTGCGCCGCACCCCTTAAGCGTGTATGGGGTATTGCGTTGCGGCGTATCGGTATGGAAATCCTTACCATCTTTGATGTCATCTAAATCAGCCATTTTTTACTCCACGTTTACGGAAGGAAAATCAGAAATCGTATTTATCGATATTCTCTTTGGTGAACACCACGCGTTCCGGCAGCAGCACAATGCCATTGCCCTTCGCCTCGTAGCTGTAGCCCTGTACGCTGTTCGGTGAGACCTCAACCTGGCCGACGCCCGGAATGTCCAGCTTGTCGCCGGTGTTCATATCTCCTTTTTTCAGCAACGCGTCAGCCACGTACACGGAGATCTTGCCCTGCTGAACCACGTCCCAGAGACCAAACTCTTTCACCGTGCCGCGTTCAACATAAGGACGCATCACGTTTGGCGTACTGAATCCGACAATCGCCACGTTGGTGTTTTTCAGGTTTTCTGCGGCTTGAGCGGCGGCGGGGAGCGCGTTGGCATCCGGCGCGATGATGACGTCAAGATCGCTATACGCTTTAATGATGCCTTCTGCGGTTTGCAGCGATTTCGTGGCATCGTTATAGCCAAACTGCGTGGTGACGACTTCCCATTGCGGATGATCTTTGGCGATTTTGTCTTTGGCTTCTTTCACCCACTGGTTCTGATCGGTCACCGTTGGACTTGAGTAGAAGAAGGCGACTTTGGCTTTCTCTTTTTTGACCTGATTTGCGGCCATATCGACCAACATGCCGCCTAACTGGGCTGGAGTGCCCTGATTGATGTAGTACGAGCGGCATTCCGGTTTGGTGTCCGAATCCCAGGTCAATACCTTCACGCCGCGTTGCATCGCGCGTTTTAACGCCGGGCATAAGCCATCCGGTGAAACGGCGGAAACTACAATGGCGTTAAATCCCTGGTTAACGAAGTTATTGATGAGCTGAACCTGGCCAGATACGCTGGGCTCCGTTGGGCCGTCATATGTGACATCGACCCCCAGTTCTTTGCCGGCTTCCAGGGCGCCGTTACCGCCACTGGTAAAAAATCCCACGCCAACCAGTTTCGGGATAAATGCGATTCGCTCAGCGGCATAAGCGTTGAGGGTGAATGCCGCCAGGCTAAGGGTACTGATTACAGCAATTTTATTAATGCTTTGAATAGTCATGTACTTTTCCTTTAAGGCTATGGGTTTCAGGCCTGCCGAACCGCGCGACGGCGTGCCATCCAGTCTTTGATTTGCTGACGATGCAGGCTGATGGAACGACCTACGACAACGACAATAAGTAATGCGCCGGAGAGGGCGCTGGATACCTGGTTAGGCACGCCAGCCATCTGCAACCCTTGCTGCAGATAGCCCACTAACAGCGCGGCGATAGCGGTACCGAGGATGGACCCGGACCCGCCGTAGATATTGGCGCCGCCCAGAACAACCGCCGTGATAGCGGGCATCAGGAAAGAGGCACCCAGATCGGAACGCGCCGAGCCGAAGTAAGAAACCAGCAGCACGGCTGCGATCGCTGAGGCAAAGCCGGTCATCGCATACAGTGCGTACAACGTCCGGTTTACCGGGATAGCGCTATACAGCGCCACGCGCGGGCTTTGCCCAATCAGGAAGACATTTCGTCCGGCGTGGGTTCGATGCATGAGCAACCAGAAAAAAAGCACGCTGACGAGAAAGAAGAGCAGGGGTACGGGTAAGCCCAGCACATCAAGGTTGGCAAAATCGACGAAGCCTTGCGGGAAACCGCCGATACCCTCATAACCGGTCGCCCCGGCCATCCCTGAAAGCAACAATGCGCTGCCGCCAAACAGATACAACGTCCCCAGGGTAATGACTAAAGGGTTTACGCCCGTGTAGATGATGAGCCCGGCGTTGATCAGCCCGCATACCGCTCCCAGCGCGAGCGTCAGGATAATCGCCAGCGGTAGCGGTACGCCGCCCTGGAACATGACGCCCAGCGCAATGGCGCAAAGCCCCATTGTCGATCCAAAGGAGATATCAATTCCGCCGCTGACGATGACCATGGTTAAGGGCAGAGCGACAATACCAATGCAAATAAAGTCGCTGGTGCTGAACAGCAGTACGTTCAGATCCAGCAGGCGCGGATTCAGGGTGCCAAACCCCAGAATCTCAATGACCAGTAGCGCGGCGAGCGCCAGTTCCCAGCCGTATCGATGTAAACGAGTCATCATGCAACCTCACGTTTTTTGGCGGTATTCACAGGATCCGCTGTGCTTTGTGCTGACGGACGCGGCGGGGACGGCGGAGTGAAACGGGCATATTTTTGCCTGCGGATATTCCGCTCCAGCGCACAACGCAGTCGGCCGTCAAAAACCAGCACAGCCAGCAGAACCAGGCCCGCAATAAAGTCATTCCACCAAGCTGGGATGCGCAGCAGGACCAGTACGCTGTCGATTTGCGTCAGGAAATAGGCGCCGAGCACGGCACCAATGATGGTCCCGGAACCGCCCAGCAGGCTGATTCCACCCAGTACGCAGGCGGCAATGGCTTTCATTTCCAGCCCGGTTCCTGTCTGATTCGGGATAAAACCAATCTGCGAGGCAAAGACGATCCCGGCCAGCGCCGCCATGCAGCCGTTGAGCGAGAAGGCCAGAATACGGATGGCTTCGGTACGCACACCCAGTTGCCGCGCACCCTGCAAATTATCCCCGGTGGCATAAAAACAGCGACCAAATGCCGTTTTTGCCAGCAGCCAGGCCATCAGCAGCATCAGCAGCAGGGTCAGCCAGCCGATGGCGGAGATGCCGAGGAAAACCGGGGCAGAGAGCTGCTTAAGTTGTGCCGGCAAACCTTCAATCCATTTTCCGCCTGTCCACAACAGCATGACGCCGCGATACAGGCCCAGCGTGCCCAGCGTGGCGACAATTGCCGGGATCTTCAGCCAGGCGACCAGCACACCATTGATAAATCCCGCCAGCAGCCCCAGCAGCAGCGTCGCCACGCAGGCAACAGATAGGGGATATCCCGCGTTCAGCAGCAGCCCCAGAAGCACGGCGCACATCCCGGTGATTGAGCCAACCGACACGTCGATGTTACGAGTCAACATGACCAGCGTCGCGCCAATCGCGAGCAGGATGAGGATTTGGGCGCTGCTGAAAATCATCGTTAGCGTTTGCACGTTGAGATACTGGCTGTCGAGCATCCCGGGTAGAACAAACAACAGCAGCACGGCCAGCAGTGCGGTTGCTTCGCGGTTATTCTGGATAAATTTCAGCATGTCGCCTCCCCGGAGAGTGGTGTTGTCCCTGACCTGCGATCGCCGAAAGCGACGTGCATGATGGTGTCGACATTAATCTCGTCGCCCTGTAGAGCCTCGTTGCCCGTTTCTCCCTGGTGCATGACGTAAACGCGATCGGCCATTTGCTCGATCTCCTCCAGATCGGAAGAGATGAACAGGACGGCAACGTTCTGAGCGGCGATACTGCGGAGCAACTGATAGATATCGTTACGGGCAGAAACGTCCACACCGCGCGTCGGCTCATCCACAATCAGCACCTGGGGTGAGGCCTCGAGACATTTGGCGATCAGAATTTTTTGTTGATTACCGCCTGAGAGCGTGCGAGCAGGCTGTTCGGGATCGTTCAGTTTGATATTGAGCGCACGACGATAGCGTTCGAGCGTGGCGCTATCTTTTGCCGGATTAGCCCAGAAACCGCTGTGGTTATGGGTCAATGCGCAAACATTCCATGCCAGCGAAGCATCCAGATTCAGCCCTGACGATTGCCGATCTTCCGGCAAATAGACCAGACCTTGTTGCAGACGCTCGCGTGTGGAAAGCGTGGAGATATCATTGCCGCCGAGTACGACGCGTCCGCCTCGTAGAGGTCGTAGCCCGTAAAGCGTTTCGGCAAGTTCGGTGCGCCCGGCGCCAACCAGACCCGCCAGACCTAAAATTTCCCCGGCACGAACCTCGAAACTGACGTTCATGAATCCTTCTCCGGTCACATTTTCGAGGCTTAATACCGGTGCGCCCGTCTCGTGCTGCGGACGGTTACCGGGCAGCTCCAGCCACAGTTTCTGCGTCGCACTGAGCGAATTTGAGCGTGAAGCCGGCGTGATGGCCTGGATAATCTCGTCCGTGCTCAGGTCTGCGGTTTTACCGGATAGCGCAATGATTCCGTCCCGCATCACGCTAATGTAATCCGCAATCTGGCGTATTTCTGGCAGTTTATGAGAGATAAAGACGATCCCCACACCACTGCTCAGCAACTCACGCAGACGGCTGAACAAGCGATCCGTTTCCGCAGGAGTGAGCGAGGCTGTGGGTTCATCGAGGATCAAAATTCGCGAATCGCGCATTAGGCCGCGCATGATTTCAACCATTTGTCGGTCGGCGACATCCAGTAAACCCGCGGGACTGTTAATATCAAACTGACAGCCGAGAGCGCTCAGCATCGCGTTCATTTTGGGCATTGAGCTCTGGTGTATGGGCAAACCAAACAGAATATTCTCTTTTACCGTCAGGCTGGGGAAGAGTAGCGGCTCCTGCGGCACAAGGTAGATCCCCAATTGATGCGCCAGAATCGGCGTCAGTTTTGTACAGCGAGAACCTTCAATCTCAATGCTTCCGCTATCCGCTGGGGTAATGCCAGCGATGATTTTCATCAGCGTGGATTTCCCGGCACCATTCCCTCCCAGCAGCGCATGGACCTCGCCTTTACGCAAGACAAAGTCGATACCTTTCAGTACATTGACGCCAGAATACTGCTTGCAAATAGATTGTGCGCTGAGTAGGGGGGCGATCTTTTCGAGACTCATTTATGTGCTACCTCCGTTCGGCCTGGGTAGAATCAGGTTGAACAAATGTATTGAGCGATTCTAATTGTTCATAACCTTATGGCCTAACTGCTCATAAATCCGACGAATAGATCACGTTTTATGCTAAAATGATCTTGTAATTTAAATTTGTTCAAGCTGAAGCCACTAAAACGTGGGTTTAATCACAGTTATTAATGACCGATAAATGAACAATTGTGTTCAGAAATTAGATATGTTCAAAGTGAAGACTGAATGATGACTATTAATGACCCGATGATTTCCGAGCAAGGGATGTGTGAAGAAGAGCTGGTGGCACGCATTGCGTGGTTCTATTACCACGATGGTATGACGCAAAGCGATATCAGCAACAGGCTGGGACTAACGCGGCTTAAGGTGTCGCGGCTGCTGGAGAAGGGGCATCAGTCCGGGATTATTCGCGTCCAGATTAATTCTCGCTTTGAAGGCTGTCTGGAATATGAAACTGAATTACGTCGCCGCTTTGATCTGCACAATGTGCGGGTCATTCCAGGGTTCCCCGGAGCCGATGCGTGCGTACGCCTGGGGATTGGCGCTGCGCATATGCTGATGGAGTCACTCCAGCCGCAGCAGATTCTGGCTGCGGGCTTCGGCGAGGCAACCATGAATACCTTAAAACGGCTCAGCGGGTTTATCTCTGCTCAGCAAATTCGCCTGGTGACGCTGTCGGGCGGCGTAGGACCTTATATGACCGGGATTGGGCAACTCAACGCGGCCTGTCCGGTCAGTATTATTCCGGCTCCGCTTCGCGCCTCTTCAGCTGAGATTGCCCGGACCTTAAAAAATGAAAACAGCGTTCAGGATGTCCTGCTGGCTGCCCAGGCTGCCGATGCGGCGATTGTTGGGATCGGCGCAATCAACCAGAAAGAGGAGGCCACCATTATTCGCTCAGGCTATATCACTCAGGGTGAACAGCTGATGATTGGCCGTAAAGGCGCCGTGGGCGACATTCTGGGCTACTTCTTCGATAGCGAAGGGCAGGTAATTCCGGATATGAAGATTCACGATGAACTTATTGGATTAACCCTCAATACCCTGAAGACGATCCCGACGGTGATCGGCGTCGCCGGGGGCGTGAATAAAGCGGAAGCAATCGCTGCGGCAATGAAAGGGGGTTATATCAACGCATTGGTCACAGACCAGGAAACTGCCGCCGCCATTGTCAGCGGGCAGTAATGCGTATCTGCCGTGCAGGCGTGCGGCAGGGAGTAACAGAATTTCCGTTTGTACCGTGGAGAAAGCATTGACGAACTGATAAATAAAATAAGCCGAGGACAAAAACGATGGCCCGACTCTGTACCCTCTCTGAATCAGCGCATTACCTGATGGCACTGGACGCCGGAACCGGAAGCGTCCGCGCCGTGATTTTCGACCTGGAAGGCAAACAAATCGCGGTGGGACAATCGGAATGGCGGCACCTTGCGGTTCCGGATGTTCCCGGCTCGATGGAGTTTGATCTGGGAAAAAACTGGCAACTGGTCTGTGAATGTATCCGTCAGGCACTGCATATCGCCGGGATTGCGCCGGAAGCGATCGCTGCCGTCTCAGCCTGTTCGATGCGTGAAGGCATTGTGGTTTATGACGCAGAGGGAACGCCCGTCTGGGCCTGCGCAAACGTGGATGCCAGAGCGGCACGGGAAGTTAGCGAACTGAAGGAGATCCACGACTATAGCTTCGAAAGCGAGGTTTATCGTAGTACCGGTCAGACGCTGGCGTTGAGCGCGATTCCGCGTCTGCTCTGGTTGGCGCATCATCGTTCGGATATCTATCGTCGCGCCTCGACGGTCACGATGATCAGCGACTGGATGGCATATATGCTCAGCGGTGAGCTGGCGGTGGATCCCTCCAATGCTGGAACAACGGGCCTGTTAGATCTCAAAACGCGCGACTGGAAGCCATCATTGTTGCAGATGGCCGGACTACGGTCAGATATTCTCTCCCCGGTCAAAGAGACCGGGACACTGTTGGGAAAAGTGACCGTCCAGGCCGCCGAACAGTGCGGGCTGAGAGCGGGTACCCCGGTGGTGGTGGGGGGCGGAGATGTTCAGTTGGGATGCCTCGGTCTTGGGGTTGTACGCCCTGCGCAAACTGCCGTGCTGGGGGGAACATTCTGGCAGCAGGTGGTGAATTTACCTGCGCCGATTGTGGATCCTGAAATGAACGTGCGCGTGAATCCGCACGTTATTCCGGGAATGGTACAAACCGAATCCATCAGCTTCTTTACCGGTCTGACAATGCGCTGGTTCCGCGATGCTTTCTGTGCTGAAGAAAAGCTGATTGCTGAGCGTCTGGGCGTAGACACCTACACGCTTCTGGAAGAGATGGCTTCCCGGGTACCGGCAGGCGCATGGGGCGTCATGCCCATTTTCTCCGATCGGATGCGCTTCAAGAGCTGGTATCACGCCGCCCCTTCGTTCATCAACCTGTCCATCGATCCGGAAAAATGCAATAAAGCCACGCTGTTTCGTGCGCTGGAAGAGAATGCGGCCATTGTGTCGACCTGCAATTTGCAGCAAATCGCCGATTTTACCGGGATCCATCCGACTTCACTGGTGTTCGCCGGGGGAGGCTCGAAGGGCAAACTCTGGAGCCAGATTCTGGCGGATGTATCAGGGCTG
Source organism: Citrobacter sp. Cf136 (assembly GCF_030333815.1). Classification (NCBI taxonomy): domain Bacteria; kingdom Pseudomonadati; phylum Pseudomonadota; class Gammaproteobacteria; order Enterobacterales; family Enterobacteriaceae; genus Citrobacter; species Citrobacter sp. Cf136. The sequence goes on from NZ_JAOWFE010000032.1 coordinate 751,438, forward strand.
ACGGTCAACGTGCCGGTGGTCAAAGAAGCCACGGCGCTGGGCTGCGCCATTGCAGCTGGTGTCGGAGCGGGGATCTGGTCATCCATGGCTGAGACCGGCGAACGGTTGGTACGCTGGGAACGGGAGCATGTACCTGACAGAGCGAAGCACGAGCTTTATCAGGAATCGCGCGAGAAATGGCAGGCGGTATATCAGGAGCAGCTAGGTCTGGTCGATCACGGGTTGACGACCTCTTTGTGGAAAGCGCCTGGTTTATAACGGGAGAGGGTGATGATTAAATCAAATGAAGCGCAGCATGAGTACCGTTTTGGTGACAGTGGCCCGAAATACCTCATTCGCGGTCCGGTGTGCGACATGGGTGTGGTCATGCTCCAGCCCGGCCAGTCTTTTCCCAACCATCGTCACATCGAAGCCTGTGAAATTTTTTATACCCTGGCTGGCGAAGTGACGCTTTACCTGAACGGTGAGGCGCACACGTTAGGCTCGGGGGATGTTCTACACTGCGATCCCGGTGACGCGCATTTTCTGGTGAACAGAGGTGAGGTGCCGTGGAAAGGCGTTTTTGTTAAATCTCCGCATATCCCGGGCGATAGTCATCCGGTTGAGCCGGCGACGTATTAGTCCCCGATGTTTTTAGCCATGACGGGCAGATTGGGGCAGGGACAGGACTTTCCTTGCTCCCTTTGTCGAATGTGGAGGCTGTCAGGCCCTGTCAACTCGAAGGGCCTGACGGCATAGGGCTATCACGATAGTGATCGCCACGGTTAAGCGGCCCCCTTAGCCTCCAAAATCGTAATACACAAATGCGAGCTTATTCCCGTCCGGGTCGCGGACATATGCACTATGGAATCCTTGCCCGTATTGCGGCCTGTGCCCTGGTGCGCCTTCGTCCGTACCGCCAAGATTGAGCGCCAGTGCGTACAGTTGCTGGATGTGTTCAAACGAGCGGGTATTCAGCGCCACCATCGTGCCATTCCCAACTCCAGCAGGCTGCCTGTCAAAAGGGGTACCCACGCACAATCCGGTGGTATGGTTATTGTTGAACGTTCCCCAGGATGCGCCTTCTTCATTCCGGCCCGCCTTTGGATGCCCGAGCAATTCCATCAACGGATCGTAGAACCTTATGGCACGCTGGAGATCGTTAGTTCCCAGCATCACGTAAGAAAACATATCTCCTCCTGACTCTCTTTTGCATTATTGCTCCTGATAACTTGCAGACGATACAGGCTGACCCTGATATTGCCTGCGCAGTTTCAGCAGTCGGGAAACCAGTATGATGACGGCTATACCGGCCAGCAGCGCCGCGCCGTGGAAAGCAATCCTGCCGCCGGCATGGAAGTAAACCCAGCGGGTTATTTCAATGCTAAGGGCAATTATGCCGAGCGCCATAATATTCAGCGTGGCAGAAACGGTGCCTTTTGGCAGGTTGCCAAAAGCGACAGCCAGTGAACCGGTCAGCACCACCGGATGGCGAAATGCCGCGATGAAATAGCATAATACTTCACCCGGCTTAAATCCCCGTGCCTGAGAGATAATGGTTTCCGGCATTTTGAATAGCAGTAAGGACCATGCTACCAGTCCGAACGCACCGAGGATGGCAAACAGCCATTTCCAGTGAATGAACGTCATCAACGCCGCGCCGGCCACCGGCCCGATAACCGGCGCGAGCAGCACAATCGAGGTGAGCGCTGCCATGATCCGGATGGAATCCATTTCGCCAAACGTTTCCTGAATTGAGACGTAACCTACGGTCGAGATAAAGCAGATGCTTGTGCCATGTATAAAGCGAGCGACTAAGTACTGTTCGCGCGAGGTGACAAACAGCATGCTCACGCAGGCAAGGGCAAAAACCAGCGCGCCGGTTAACAGCACGGGGCGACGACCAATACGGTCGGACAGGGTCCCAACAGCCATTGCAGCGCCATACCTCCGACCATATATACTGACGGATACTGGCGCCAGAGTTACATCTGCCCGTAGCTCGTTGATAATGCAAATGATGCCTGGCCGAATAAGATCTATTGTCAGGTAGGCTGAAAAATCATAAATAATCATCGCCAACGGAAATAATAGAACGCTGCCATACCTGCTAAGGCTTGCCGAAAATGTCTTCATAAACGGGTTCTCCGTTTTTTATTATTAAATGGTTTTAATCAACTCAGATCGTGCAGTTCTTTATCCATCGCAGGAGTCAGTCTGAGATCAAGAAATTCCACCTCCAACCCCTGGCGCTGAGGTGTACAACACATGACGCCCGTTCTTACAGGTCCAGTGGGAAAATGACATAAGCGAAGTAATGGCCAGTGCTGCCCATCTGAGGAGTACTGCAATCGTAACGCATCTTTCTTACGGGTCAGACGCAGCCAGAATTCCTTCGGATCTCCAGGAAATAATCCTGTAGCCCAGTCGGAATTTCCCAGCGTGAGTACACTCCCGATTGCAGATGCTCCATCGTTAAATTCGATGCCAGCTTTGAGCCAGTGTTGTTCGTCAGAGAGCATCATAATTCCGGCCTGGTCATAGAGTGTGGTGAAGTCTGCGCGAATCCTGACCTGAAAAGTAAAATCATCTTTTACGTCAGTGGCGTAGATGTGACCCGTAAAACGCTCAAACCCGTACCAGGTACGACGCCAGAAATCAGTATGGTCATCTGTGATTACCGACAGGGAATTATTTTCGTAGCACCATATGGCAGGCTCATTGATCCATTCAAACTTGCAAATCATCATTGTTCTCCTGTCATCCGGACGTAGCATAAAGATATTTTAAAATGTCAGCTCCATCTCAAACTGGCATAACAGTTCAGCCTGATAACCCGCCGCAGTAAATAATGGTGCCAGCGTTTCTGGGATCGCGGCTGATGTACCTATGCCAGGCCATCTGGCATTGATTTTCTTCAGCATCGTTTTAGCCCGTCCCTGGTAACGATACGCCGGTTCCACAAACAGACAGCGGAGCCGAGGTTGTCCCATGAACTCAGCGACAGCACACCATGCATGGTCGTTATCCCTGATGATATCGCAGGGAATAGTCAGGAGCGGCAAGGGACTGGCCAGCCAGGGAAGATTATCATCTGGTACAGACCAGACGGCACGCAGGAAGTCATCAACAGTCGTGGATGCCATATCCCCTGAGGGCATTTCCACACGGGACTGTGGATTTCACCGGTATTTGCACAGATGTCGGCGAACCTGAAAACCGAGTGCGTGATAGAGAGCGACGGCCGGGGTATTTTCTCTCCGTTTTCCTTCTGGGTTGACAGTTTCCTCTGGAGAGCTTTTCGTTTGTTAGCCAGAACAGGTTAACGGATAAAATCAGCATATCCATATTAAATAAATGGTTGTTTAGCGTTTATTTAAATAATGCCATTCGAATAATATGTGCTCGAATAATAAACAAGGCAGAACTATCCAGTTCTGCTAATTGCCAGGTATTGATGAGAGCTGGAGAGATAATTCCTTCTGGTGTGCCATCAATGCAATCACACCCCGGACAGGGTAAGTAACTTGATTAAACGGAATAGTATCCGCAGATTATCATTTAACGAATGACGGCGCCTTTTTTCGAGCCAGTGTTACAGCCATTTATCGTTTGAGGTTAAAGGCAGTCTGGTGGCCGGATGTTTGCAGACTACTTTGATAAGTTCAGGCAGCACAGACACGCTCTGAAATAAGAATGCCTGGCATCTGTCCTCATATGAGATTGCCTGTCGATACAGACAGGCAATCTCTTAGTCTTAAAACCGACTCGTTGCCGCCTTCATGCTCATAACAAACACCTTCAGTTCATTCAGCATCGCAACATCATCCTCACGATGTTTCTCAATGATTTTGACGATGGCAGAACCTGAAATGGCGCCCATCGCACCGGCCTGAATAGCATCCGCGACCTGAGCGGGGGTGGAAATACCAAATCCCTGAAGTGCCGGAGGGGCCTGAAGATTCGCCAGTGTTTCAACCAAATGTTGCAGCGGCTTTGATGTTCCCTGTTCGGTACCCGTTACCCCGGCGCGGGATAGCAGGTAGGTATATCCGCATCCATAGGTTGCTATCTGATGTATGAGTTCATCGTCGGCGTTCGGCGGGCAGATAAAAATTGGCGCGACGTGATGGTTTGTCGCTGCCTCGCGAAACGGCGTTGACTCCTCGATCGGTACATCCGCCACCAGAACCGAATCGACGCCTGCACGTTCACACCTGGCATAAAAATCATCAATACCCCGGTTAAAAACCAGATTGGCGTACACCAGTAAACCAATGGGGATGTCGGGATGCTTATGGCGAATAGTGGCTAACATCTCAAAACAGGTAGTCGGCGTGACATCCGCAGCGAAAGCCCGCAGTGCAGCGTTCTGAATGGTTGGGCCATCTGCCAGCGGATCGGAGAAAGGGAGCCCGAGTTCCAGCGCGTCAGCTCCCGATTCAATCAGAACGTCAATAATCCTGAGTGACTGCAACGGATTGGGATCACCTAACATCACGAAGGGAACAAAAGCGCCTTCTCTGCGGGCTTTCAGCTCAGTAAACATATTTTTATAGCGTTCCATCAGATTTCTCCTCGTGCCTGCAGAATATCGTGTACGGTAAAAATGTCCTTATCCCCTCGACCAGAAAGGTTGACCACCAGCAGCTGCTCCCTGTCGGGATGTTCACGCATCATTCTCAGGGCATGCGCCAGTGCATGAGAGGACTCCAGGGCGGGAATGATACCTTCTTCGCGGCTGAGGGTTTTAAAGGCGTCCAGGGCTTCATCATCGGTCGCCGAGACATAGTCGGCACGTCCGATGCTGTTAAGGTACGCATGCTGTGGCCCTACGGAGGGGAAGTCCAGGCCGGCGGAAATGGAACAGGACTCAATGATTTGCCCCTCATCGGTCTGCATCATCGGAGATTTCATACCGAAATAGATGCCAGTGCGACCGTGCTTTAGTGGTGCGCCATGCTCGCCGGTTTCAATGCCGTGACCAGCAGGCTCCACGCCGATCAGACCGACACGTGGTTCATCAATAAAGTCGGCAAACATTCCAATTGCGTTCGATCCCCCACCCACGCAGGCGATAACCGCATCCGGCAGACGGCCTTCTCTTTCCAGAATCTGCACCCGGGTCTCTTCTCCAATCATGCGCTGGAATTCACGAACAATGGTCGGGAAGGGATGTGGACCCGCGGCTGTTCCGAGCATGAAATGCGACTTTTCATAGCTACCGGACCAGTCGCGCAGGGCCTCGTTGGAGGCATCTTTCAGGGTCGCGGAACCGCTGTGTACCGGGATCACCTCGGCCCCCATCAGGCGCATCCTGAAGACGTTTGGCGACTGACGCTCGATATCCTTTGCACCCATATAAATGCGGCATTTCAGGCCAAGCAGTGCGCTGGCGAGCGCCGAGGCGACGCCGTGCTGCCCGGCCCCGGTTTCGGCAATGATTTCAGTTTTCCCCATGCGCTTTGCCAGCAGCGCCTGGCCCAGTACCTGGTTGGTTTTGTGCGCGCCGCCGTGGAGTAAATCTTCACGTTTGAGATATAACGTGGTGCGGGTTCCTCTGGTGAGGTTGCAGCACAGAGTCAACGCTGTTGGACGCCCGGCGTAGTTTTTCAGCAGTCCGGTAAATTCGGCCTGAAATGCCGGATCTTTCTGTGCGTTAACAAAGGCCTCTTCCAGTTGAAGAAGAGCGGGCATGAGGATTTGCGGGACGTACATTCCGCCGTATTCGCCGAAGCGTGGATTAAGTATGGTGCTCATTTTTGCTCCTTAATGTCTGCGCAGTGTCTGCGGTCTGGACTCTGCACGTGAAGTGAAATCAGTGAATACGCAGCGCTTCCTGGCTGCGTTAATACGCGATGGACTTTTCGCGTATGACAAAATTTGGGCAAAAAAAAGCCCGCTCATGGCGGGCAGGGTATCGGTGTGCGGATTGCAAACGTGACGATACTGCCCGTTAACGGGAAGTGCGCCACCAGCCATGCAAAGTCATCATTGAGAATGTCATAATTCGATACCTGTCTGTTTACATTTTGTATCAGTAAACTAGTTCGGTGGTGTGATGTCAATCTTTTTTGTTCAAAAAAGGTACTGTTTACTCTTTTGCTTTATGCATTCAGGCAGGGATTGCTGTCAGATAGCCCCCTGTAATTCACTTTCTGCATCATAGAGTCTGGAGAATGGGCATGGTACAGGTTACTGGTGGTCATGAGGGCTCAACATAAGATGCGTCAGTTTGTTGTTGACTCTCCTGTAAGGTAAGACTGTAAGGTCCACATACTCATTCAGGGAGATGGTTGTATGTATCAAATAGGGCTGTTTTCAAAGATCTGTCGTGTGACGATAAAAACGCTTCATTACTATAATGAAATCGGTTTGCTTGTTCCTGCCTATATTAATCCTGAGAATGGTTATCGATTTTATAGTTCTGACCAGTTAATGAAATTTCATCAGATTGCGAGTTTACGTCAGCTTGGATTTACAATAACTGAAATAGTTACGCTGACTCAGGATGAACATTCCAGCCACATAATTGAACAGCGACGCCTTGAATTACAGAAACAAATTCGAGACATGGACGATATGCTCTCCCGAATTAACCACTATCTGCAACATAAAAAAAAGGAAAGAATTATGCAATATCAAGCTGTTTTGAGGGAAATTCCGGAATGTATTGTTTACTCCAAGCGTTTCATTGTTCCTGATTTTTCTTCATATATCAAATTAATTCCACCTATAGGGCAAGAGGTTGTGAAGGCAAATCCAGATTTAACTCTGGCGACCCCGGCATATTGCTTCACCCTTTATCATGATAAAGAGTACAAAGAGAAAAACATAGATGTCGAGTTCTGTGAAGCTGTTGATGATTTGGGTAAAAATGAAGGGGATATTATTTTCCAGGTTATCCCTGCCATTACAGCTGTAACTGTAATACACAAGGGACCATATGATTCATTAAGAAATGCGTACATCTATCTTACGCAATGGGTTGAAGACAATGGTTACCTGTTAACAAATTCACCAAGGGAAAGCTACATCGACGGCATCTGGAACAAACAAGACTCCGCGGAGTGGATGACTGAAATACAGTTCCCTGTAAAGAAAGTTTAATCGAGATGCAGGTTGATCCGGTTAAGGGCCATCTGCTGATAACCATTTAGCCTGGAAATTCCCGGGTAGGCATTCCGTCAGGTAACGTTTTGCCTGCTTTTGTGCCCGAATTTTTGCCCGCAATCCAGGAAACCCTGTATCGCCTTTTACCAGTGTTTAAGATTACCGCTTTGGCCGCTGCAGTAGTCATTATGTGCATCAGGTGCATACATCGCCATTGCGCAGGCCTGATAAAACCACTCGTGCTGTGTCGTCATGTGTTCCTTCAGCCGTTTGATTATCTGCTAAACATACAAACTTACTGAGTAGCCTTTATCGGGTCAAATCAACAGTCCCTGCTGTAACCAACATGAATATTGATTGAGCTCATTTACCCGATAAGCGCCGCTTTGATAGGCTCGACTTATCTCGCTGATCATCTACAGGATTGTAACGTTGGAAATCTTTTCTTAACCCGCTGAAAAATATCGATTAAATATTTTTCACACATAAATACTCATGGTCCGTTCAGTACGGATCCGGTTTTATATGGGTTAAAAAAGGTACGTTATGAAAGTTACATGGACCGTCACGCCTGTGGGGTACCAGCGCATCGTGAAACGCTGCCCTTCATGCAACATTAAACGGGACTTCACGCCGTCAGGTGCATTTCGGGTTAATTCGCAAAAGAAAGTGCTGGATGTGTGGAGTATCTATAAATGCACACACTGTGATTACACCTGGAATATCTCCTTGTTTTCGCGCCTGCACGTCAGCAAAATCGACCGCCAGCTTTATCATCGGCTAATGACAAACGATGCCGCCACGGTACAGCACTTTGCCAGTGATATCGCGATGCTGAAGCGGAACAACGCTGAACTATCGGGTCGGCCTGATTTTACCGTTCAGGAGCGCTGGCCGGTAAGCATCACTGCCCACCAGCGGGTCCGCGTTAGTGTCAGGATTTCCCGTTCATTTCAGGTCAGCTTGTTGTCGATTTTGAAGCAGCAGCTCATGCTGAGCGCTGGTGAAATTCAGAGAGGGCTGGACGCAGGGCAGATCACCGGCGTTACGATGAAGCTGCTTAAATCGAGGAGGCTGAAGACTGCTGAATATGAATTCCAGCTGTCTACGGAAACGTTGTTCGCCCGGCGTAGGATTGCACTTTGTCCGGGCTGAAATAGTTGCAACGTATAAGACTCCTTAGTGAATTAATTTCATGTAGATAAGGGCGGAAAATATCCGCCCTTTGTTACTAAAACTATTACAGCGGTTATAGGATCAGGCTTTCAATGATGTGCTTAATGACTGAAAACTGAAGCCCAGTCGAATTCAGCGGAGTCCTCCAGTGAAATTGGCCAGCTAGCCAGATAAGATGGCGTTTTAGGTATTTCTACACGATCTAAACAAGGTATATAGGGTTTGATATCTACTACTGAGCTACCCTCATTAGCGTCAATCCATGAGACCACGAGTAGTCCTTTATCTAAATCAACATGTAAGATTTCTGTTGTTGTTAGCGCGATAGGATTTGGACGTTCCGGTGACCGTGTGGCAAATACCCCCATATCATCTGGCGAATAGGGCGTTGATGTAACCATGTTCAGAGGAGATAAGGCGTTATTGCAGTCATGACTCCACCATAAAATGTTGACATGACTGTACCCTTCTAGACCCTGCAAACCGTTTCGGTAAGAGGGATGCAGAGAGATTTTTACGGTGTCTTCTGTCAGGTCAAATTTACCAATTTCATTCAGCTTCATTTCATTCATAGCATATTCCTTAATAAAAATATTAGAAATTTTTAAATTCAGAATTGCCGTCGACGACTAAAGCTATGCTGAATTAACTATTAAGGGGATGCAAGAGAAAAAATTCTAAAGGTGACTGTCAAACATGAAGGCCTTAAGAATTAATGTTTAAAAGGTACGTAGTGACTTCTGGATGTATTTTTATCAATATCATGCATTCTCTAAGTCTTGGGTCTGGACTATGGGTAGATAATTTTGATAAGGACAGTTAATGAATGATACGGCTTTTATGACGATGCTGGGCTTAATAGCATTCACGTGAATCCGCAATGCGTTGCTGTAACCATAATTCGACTTCGCTTTTCTTCCTGCGGGAGTTGCGGTCCAGCTTAATTGGCTATCCGTGCTAATTGCTATTAACAATAGAACTAATAAAAATGGTGCGGATACTAACTCAGTGATTAATTTCTATAAAAAGCATTTAGAATAATATCTTAAAAATATTTAACACATTGATTTTAAAAGAATAGGATGTGTTTTAATGCACTATTGACTTTATATGATTTTTTAAGGGGGTATTATGCCTCCCTTAATACACACCTTAAGAGTTTTGCAAACTATTCATAAAGGTATGTATGGATTTTGTTCAACAGGCAAATTGTGCGGTTTTAAGAAGGATAGCTTATCCCAATAGCCTCTTTGAAATATAATTTTATTATTTACTATTTGAAAAAAACCGCAACCTCTCAAACCTAATGGGGCACGCCACTCTAAAATTGCCCATTGTCCATCTTCGAAAATGTTTTCAACGATACAAACCATTTCTGGAATTGAAAAATCTTGTTCAAACATTTTCTTTATAGCCTCTTTCCCAATAACTGGCTCATTGGCTACCTGATGGTTTATTGCATTATCATCATATAATTCTGAAATCATTTCTGCATCTGCATTATTAAATGCGTCAACCCATTGGCAAAGTATTTCTTTTGGCTTCATATAAATTACCTCCAGACCTGTAAATATTTCTTTTTCATAGCATAATATCAAAATTTTATCAAATTCAAATTTTATTTAAAGCACAGGGAAACTTTTGAAATGCAATAATAACTCTGAACTGCTCCCCACAGATTGATGCAGATAGATGTTGGCAACGTCGGCTCTTGGCACACAGTGGACGAGCTAACTGAGATGAAGGTCCGCAGTGAGCGAGGAGCTGACATTGTGCTTAAATAATAATGATGGCTCTGGCAGGATGGGTGTTCAATGATTGCAAGGTGACCACTAATTCAGGTGACGTAAATGTGTAGCAATCCCCCACTTTAGGCCGATACATTTTCCATTAATCAGGTCGATAACAGAATAACTTGCATTGGGGTGAGCATAGCGAGGGAAACTATTGACAGTCCCTTCTTTAAGAATTGCCAGAGTGCCCTGACTGACATGCCCGTGAGACACAATACATATTGTTTGTTGATGTGATGAAGTATCTTCCAGGTTTTGTAAAAAACGCATAACTCGCTGAGAAGCATGCGCCAGTGACTCCCCCCCAGGTGGACAATACTCTGCATCAAGCCTGAATAATGCATTTGCATCGTTCGGATGTTTTTGTCTGAGTAGTTCTAACGGCATACCTTCAAACTGACCAAAGGCCTGCTCTTTAAGGGCCGGTTCAGCCGTCAGTGAACAGCGAAAGTGTTCAGCCAGGCTTTGCCCCATTTGCCAGGCACGTCCAAGCGGAGAAGCGTAAACACGCTCTATTTGATACTCACTTGCACTAAAGGCTGCTAGTAGGACGGATGTTTCACGCAAACCCCGACAGGTCAAGGAGCTATCGCTGTGCCCCTGAATAATTCCTTCCAAATTCCACTCTGTTTCTGCGTGTCGAACAAGTATCAATTTCATCGTTAGCGGGCCATGCTCGTTGTTGATCAAAATGCCCCAACAGCGCGATGTCAAACACACACCGTTGAAGCAGCAGAAGGCTTTCCGGTTTTGGAAATAATGAACAAGTGTAGCTTATTGCCGTTATGCAGCGGCTCTGGGTGTGAGGCGCTGAATTTTATCCGTAGTTAACTTCCGCTTATGGCACAAAGTGGACCCTGAGGAATGAGTTTATCTCGTGGTTCACTAAGTGCACTAAGTTCTACTCGGATCCTGCTACCCGTTTGTCCAACATATCAGGCCATTCCTGCATCATCACTTTACGCTCATCAAGATAAGTTGCATGATTGTATGTGCGACGAACATTGTTGGTATCAGCGTGCGCAAGTTGGCCCTCAATAGCATCAGGTCGATAGCCCATTTCGTTTAAACGCGTACTTCCTGTAGTTCGGGTAGCATGGGGACTATAAATGCCACTCCATCCGAGGCTTTTAAGTAGCTGGCGCAGCGAGTGCGATGTCATTGGTCCTAGCGGATTATCTCTGCCAGGGAAAAGGTGCTGCCGATGCCCGGTTAATCCCTGTAGTGTTCTGAGCATTTTGACAGCTTGGAAAGGTAGGGGAATAACGTGTTCTCTGCGGGCCTTCATTCGCGCTGCCGGAATGGTCCATAGGGCGTTATCAAGATCGAATACTCTTTGGCGATCAGCTCAAAGGTGTTAGAAGCGTCATTGACCTTGCGGATCTTATCTAACTGACGAGCCTGTGTTGGGCTAACTCCATCTGCGACTTGCTTACGCGCTTGCTCGCATTTCTCGCGGGCTTCGGCAAGTTTGACTGTCGGGTACTAACCCAGCGCAAACATGCTGGATTTACCGTTGAGTTTAAACCGATAGCGCCATGCCTTTTTGCCATTGGGTTTCACTTCGAGGTAGAGACCGTTGAAATCATTGAGTCGATATAGTTTTTCTTTCGGCTTGGCAGTGTGGCATTGCGTATCGGTGAGCATAACGGGGCCTTGTTTATTTATTATACCGTTATTGCACTCACTTAAAATGAAGATGGAAGAATGTTGTACTCATCCATGTACTCATTTTTGACAGCGTTGTTACGAGATAAGTTGAGACTTTATGAAATGAAAAATCCACGCAATTGCGTGGATTTTATAAATTTTTTCGATTCTTATGAGATTCAGTGAAACCTCATGAGACAACAAATTCTATTTAGACGTTGAACAGGAAGTTCATGATATCGCCATCTTTGACGATATAGTCCTTACCTTCGGCACGCATTTTCCCAGCTTCTTTCGCACCTTGCTCACCTTTATAGGTGATGAAATCTTCAAACGCGATGGTTTGTGCGCGGATAAAGCCTTTCTCGAAGTCGGTATGGATTTTACCGGCTGCCTGCGGAGCCGTGGCACCGACAGGAATGGTCCATGCACGGACTTCTTTCACGCCAGCGGTGAAGTAGGTCTGCAGGTTCAGCAATTCGTAACCAGCACGGATAACGCGGTTCAGGCCCGGCTCTTCCAGACCCATTTCAGCCATGAATTCTTCACGGTCAGCATCATCGAGTTCTGCAATATCAGCTTCAACGGCAGCACAAACGGCAACCACAACAGAACCTTCGGCAGCCGCGATTTCGCGCACTTTGTCGAGGTACGGGTTGTTCTCAAAACCGTCTTCGTTGACGTTAGCGATATACATGGTTGGCTTCAGGGTCAGGAAGCTCAGGTATTTGATGGCCGCTTTGTCTTCGTCAGTCAGCGTTTTCAGCGCGCGCAGCATGCCGGCGTTTTCCAGCTGTGGCAGGCATTTTTCCAGCGCAGCCAGTTCCGCTTTAGCGTCTTTGTCGCCGCCTTTTGCCTTCTTCTGCACACGATGGATAGCGCGCTCACAGGTGTCGAGGTCGGACAACGCCAGCTCGGTATTGATAACCTCGATGTCGTCAGCGGGATCCACTTTGTTATTAACGTGGATGATGTTGTCGTTTTCAAAGCAACGCACCACGTGGCCGATAGCTTCGGTTTCACGGATGTTCGTCAGAAACTGGTTACCCAGACCTTCACCTTTGGACGCGCCTTTTACCAGACCGGCAATGTCGACGAATTCCATCGTTGTAGGCAGGATACGCTGTGGTTTGACGATTTCGGCCAGCTGATCCAGACGCGGATCGGGCATCGGGACAACACCCGTGTTCGGCTCGATAGTACAGAACGGGAAGTTTGCCGCTTCAATACCCGCTTTTGTGAGCGCGTTGAACAGGGTGGATTTGCCTACGTTTGGCAAACCGACGATACCGCATTTGAATCCCATGTTTAAATCACCTTAATCTTTTGATATTCAACCTGTTATGGAAAACAGATTGTAGAAATGTAAATAACTTTGCCTATTATACACAGCACGCGAGAAAAATGCCGCACATCACTGCTTATTGCGCTTTAAAGGTGTGTAACCGGCTCGTAGCTTTGGTCAGGCCATCTTTGAACAAAATCTCGGTACAACGTGCCGCTTCGTCAATCGCTTCATCAATTAACTTCTGTTCTGAAACAGGCGGTTTGCCTAAAACAAATCCGACAACTTTGTTTTTATCGCCCGGATGGCCAATTCCAACGCGTAAACGATGAAAGTTGGGGTTATTACCTAATTTGCTAATGATGTCTTTCAGGCCATTATGTCCGCCATGACCTCCGCCAAGCTTAAATTTGGCGACGCCAGGAGGCAGGTCTAATTCATCGTGCGCGACCAAAATTTCATCGGGGTTGATACGATAAAAACTGGCCATCGCACCGACGGCCTTGCCGCTAAGATTCATAAATGTGGTCGGTACCAGCAGACGGACATCTTCACCTTCAAGCGTTACTCGGGAGGTGTAACCGAAGAATTTCGGCTCATCGCGCAGGGGGGCGCGTAATCTCTCTGCCAGTAGATCGACATACCATGCGCCTGCGTTGTGTCGCGTTGCCGCATACTCTGCGCCGGGGTTCGCCAGGCCGACAATCAATTTAATCGCCACTTGTTTTGTCCTGAGTGTTTCGATAAACGACGTGTAGTTTACTGTCTGACGGTGCGCTTGACAAAAAACTGCGTGCTTATCGCCAAAAGCTGAATAATTGCACAAATGGACTATTAGAAAATGAGTATGTTCAGTGGCTTATTTGTAAAGTTTTGTTGCGTGAGTGTTTGTAATTGTGATCGCTCCCGCACTTGCGAACGGCAGTGTTGTCTATACTTTACACATAAGGATTAGGGGTATTCCCTGTAACAACCCAAAGTTCCGGAGGTGACACATGAAACGCAAAAACGCTTCGCTACTCGGTAACGTGCTCATGGCTTTAGGGTTGGTGGTAATGGTTGTGGGTGTGGGTTATTCAATTTTAAACCAGTTGCCGCAATTTAATCTGCCGCAGTTTTTCGCACATGGTGCGGTGCTCAGTATTTTTGTTGGCGGTATTCTCTGGTTAGCAGGTGCCAGAGTGGGTGGACATGAACAAATCAGTGACCGTTACTGGTGGGTACGTCATTATGACAAACGCTGTCGTCGTGGTGACACCAATCACCGTCATAACTAAATCCTCCCTCTGTTGAAAGGGCGGGGGTCAGAATGAAGAGCCTTGGTTATAAAACCAGGGCTCTGCTTGTTCATGATCATTGCTTAAACTGGATGCGACAGAATAAGAGAAGAATTATTCGAATAACCGGTAATGTAATGCTCTAACCGCGCTGTCTGCATCGTCAGCCGGTAACAGGATGCACAGGTTGTCGTTCGATGCTCCATGGCAAATCATTCGTACCGTATGCTCTTCAAGCCAGGCAAAAACGTCTTTGCAAACTCCCGCAGCCTGTGTGAGTTGATTCCCCACCAAAGTGACCAACGCCAGCCCGGTTTCCACTTCTACACGACAGTGGGAGGATAATGCGGTAAACAATGCGGTGGTCAGCACATGGTCTTCACCTGAGGTTGCATGAGTGGCGTCCAGCACCAGCGCAATACTATTCTCTGAGGTTGTAACCAAATCCACCGTAACCGCGTGGCGAGCTAAAATGGCGAAGGAATGCGCCAGGAAAGAGCAGGAAGGTTGCTTCTCCAGACTGTGTAACCTCAACAGCGTCTGTTTACGACGCACGGCGATCGCACGATAGCGAGGTGGATTATCGGTGGTGTTGTGCACCAACGTACCTCCGGCGGCAGTATCCTTACTTGAGCCAACAAAGACCGGAATGCTTTTACGCATTGCCGGGAGTAGCGTAGCCGGGTGGAGGACCTTCGCACCGTAGGCGGCCATATCGCTGGCCTCGGAAAATGAGATATGGTCGATTCGTTTGGCCCGCGGTGCAATGCGTGGGTCGGTGGTGTAGATCCCTGCGACGTCGGTCCAGATGTCAACGCGTGTGGCGTGAAGTGCCTCACCGAGAAGCGTAGCCGTGTAATCACTACCGCCGCGTCCAAGCGTTGTGGTGTGTCCTGCGGCATCTCGCCCGATAAATCCCTGAGTCACCATAATCGCTTGCTCAAGACGAGGGCGCAGGTGAGTCTCCACCTGGTGGTGCAGTGTGCCAAGCTCGGGTTCGGCGCAGCCGAAGTTCGCGTTAGTACGCATCACGCTGCGGGCGTCAAACCACCCGGCCTCGGCCTGCCGTTCACGTAAGACTTCAGTAAACAGTAGTGACGACATCAGCTCGCCATGGCTGACTAATTCATCGCTTAACGCATCAGACGGTGAAACCATCGCCGTTTGTGCAAGACGCTGTATGTTGTTGAGAAGATTATCGATTTCCGTGCTGATAACGGAAGGCTGCTTCAGGCGGGAAATAATGTTGTATTGGATGGCGCGTAAAGTCTCAAGCTTATCTAATTGTTGATGCGTTTCCAGACCTTCAGAAAGCTCGACCAGTAAGTTTGTCACGCCTGCTGAAGCAGACAAAACGACTAAACGGACATCTTGATCAGCAAGGACAATGCTGGCGCTTCGGTTCATCGCATCAAAATCAGCGACGCTGGTGCCGCCAAATTTGGCAACGACGGATGGTGGATAAATGCGAGTCATAACAATCTCATATCAGGGCGCCATAAAAGTATGGCTAGAAAATTTTCATTCTCGGCATAAGGGAACAAAGTTCGCCTTACGAAATGTCCGCCCGCGAACATTTCTGCTGACAACCCAGGGTATACCTGTTGTCGATAACGAGTGTCGCCTGTACGCGTTACCGGGTGCTGCGCATTAATTTTATTTACAAAGCCTGCAAATAAGCGCGCCATACTAAGTGATTTATATTAAGGGATCGACTTTTTTATTCGATTTATAGGCAAATAAGTGAAAAATCATGTCGTAACAAGAAAGCGCCTACATTATTAATGGTAAAAACGTGTAAAAAAATAATAAAAACATGAAAATCTCATGGTTTTTATAACATCGTAAGCGCTGCAATTGGCTACAGTATTGTTAATTTAATAGCTATATTTGTTTAGGATTTAGTAATGATTGAAGAAGGTTATGCGCTGAAATTTAAGGAAAAAATGCTTATTTGAGACGTCTAAAAATAAATGATTGAGTCCCAAGCTAAAACAACATATATTAGCCGCGCTTTTTTACAGGTAATCCTTATAACCATTTATTCAATCAGGCGTTAATCTACACCTGGTTGTAGGAGTGATATGATGACGGATAAAGTCCGTATTGATACTTTAAGTGCTAATTCATTACCACAGAGCAATGATACCTTTTTAGCAAGACAGGCTGAGTTTGAATCTAATGTCCGCAGCTATCCACGTAAACTGCCATTAGCAATCGCTAAAGCGCAGGGCGTCTGGATTACTGATGTAGAAAATAATCAATATCTTGATTGCCTGGCAGGTGCCGGAACCCTGGCGCTTGGTCATAACCATCCTGAAGTGCTGCAGAGCATTCAAAGTGTCATCACAAGCGGCTTACCGTTACATACGCTTGACCTTACCACGCCGTTAAAAGATGAATTCTCATCATATTTACTTTCTTTATTACCGGGCCAGGGCAAAGAATATTGCCTGCAGTTCACCGGTCCGTCCGGCGCAGATGCCGTTGAAGCGGCGCTGAAGCTGGCGAAGAAAGTTACTGGTCGTTCCAGCATCATCAGTTTCTCCGGTGGCTACCACGGGATGACACACGGCGCGCTGTCCGTGACCGGTAACCTGTCGCCGAAAGAAGCGGTCAGCAATATGATGGCGGAAGTGCAGTTTATGCCATATCCACATCAGTACCGTTGCCCGCTGGGTATCGGCGGCGACGCTGGCGTCAAAGCATTAACCTACTACTTCGAAAACCTGATCAACGACGTTGAAAGCGGCGTGCGTAAACCGGCTGCCGTAATCCTCGAAGCGGTGCAGGGCGAAGGTGGCGTGAATCCGGCTCCGGTCGAATGGCTGCAACGCATTCGTAAAGTGACTCAGGAACACGGCATTCTGCTGATCATCGATGAAGTTCAGGCTGGATTTGCACGTACCGGTAAACTGTTCGCCTTCGAACACGCCGGTATTGAACCTGATATCATCGTGATGTCCAAAGCGGTTGGCGGCGGTCTGCCACTGGCGGTACTGGGCATTAAAAAGCAATTCGATGCGTGGGCTCCGGGCCACCACACTGGCACCTTCCGCGGCAACCAACTGGCGATGGCGACCGGTCTGACAACGCTGAAGATCCTCAAAGACGACAAGATTGCCGATAAAGTTGCCGCCCAGGGCGAGTGGCTGAAAGGCAAACTGACTGACCTGCAGAAACGCTACCCGGTTATCGGTCAGGTGCGTGGTCTGGGCCTGATGATCGGCCTGGAAATCGTGAAGCCGAACGAAGCGCAGGATCATATGGGTTGCTACCCGGCTGATGGCGAGCTGTCTGCGTTGCTGCAGAAGAAATGCTTCGAAAACGGGCTGATTCTGGAGCGTGGTGGCCGCAACGGCTGCGTGCTGCGTCTGCTGCCGTCTCTGCTGATCACCAACGCTGAGCTGGAAATTTTCCTCGATAAATTCGAAAACGCCCTGCTGGGCGCTGGCGTGAAGCCGGTTTAAACGGAGTTGGATCGAATGTCAGACGTAAACCCGATTCTGTCCGGCTCGGCGCAAAGCATCGCCGCCTATCAGGACGCTATCGAGCAGAGTACGCAAGCGGTCGTTGAATGGTTGAAGCAGCCTGAGATGTATCAGGGCAAAACCGTTGAGCAACTGCGTGAACGTATCAACCTGAATTTTACGTCTCAGGGCCTGGGCAACCAGGCCGCTATTGAGCGTGCGGTTGAATACTTTCTCAAAGACAGCCTGTTGGTTCACCATGCTCAGTGCGTGGCGCATCTGCACTGCCCAAGTCTGGTGATTAGCCAGGCGGCGGAAGTGCTGATCAACGCCACTAACCAGAGTATGGACTCATGGGACCAAAGCCCGTCGGCCACGATCATTGAGATCAAACTGATCGAATGGCTTCGCGAGCAGGTGGGTTACGCGGCAGGCGATGCGGGCGTATTTACCAGCGGCGGCACCCAGAGTAACCTGATGGGCCTGATGCTGGCGCGCGATGCCTTCTTCGCTCGCAAGGGACATTCCATTCAGCAAGATGGTCTGACCGGTGATCTGAGCAAAATTAAAGTGTTCTGCTCTGAAAGCGCGCACTTTTCCGTGCAGAAGAACATGGCGTTAATGGGGCTGGGTTACCGCTCCGTCACCCAGGTGAAGACCGATGCGTTTTCACGCATGGATCTGGCTGACCTGAAAGACAAGCTGGCCCAGGCGAAAGCCAACGGCGAGCAGGTGATGGCCATTGTCGCGACGGCTGGCACGACAGATGCGGGCGCCATCGATCCGTTAGCGGATATTGCGACGCTGGCGGCAGAACATCAGATCTGGATGCACGTGGATGCTGCATGGGGCGGGGCGTTACTGCTTTCTGAGCAGTATCGTCACTTCCTCAACGGCCTTGAGCTGGCAGATTCCGTGACGCTGGATTTCCACAAACAGTTCTTCCAGACCATCAGCTGCGGTGCGTTCCTGTTAAAAGATGCACGCCACTACGAGCTGATGCGTTACCAGGCGGCGTACCTGAACTCTGATTTCGATGAAGAGGCTGGCGTACCAAACCTGGTATCGAAGTCGCTGCAGACCACGCGTCGTTTCGATGCGCTGAAGCTGTGGATGGGCCTCGAAGCGCTGGGCAAAAAGCAGTATGCCGAAATCATTGATAATGGCGTAACGCTGGCGCGTGATGTTGCTGAGTTTGTCAAAACCCAGTCGCATCTTGAACTGGTGATGGAACCACAGCTGGCAAGCGTGCTGTTCCGCTTCCGTCCTGAAAGCGACGATATGGCGTTCGTTGCGCTGCTGAACCAGCGTATTGGCGACGTGCTGCTGGCTTCAGGTAGCGCCAACGTCGGCGTGACAGAAGCGGATGGCATCACCTGCCTGAAGTTGACGCTGCTGAACCCGACGGTATGCCTGGAAGATGTGAAAGTCCTGCTGACCAGCGTGAAGGCAACGGCATTGAGCATTTTAAGCGCGTAATTGCCCGGTGGCACTGCGTTTATCGGGCCTACGGGGTCGGCACAACGTTTGGGTTTTGTAGGCCGGATAAGCGAACCTTATCCGGCAATAAAAAGGCTCCCGTTCACGGGAGCCTTTTTGCTATTTAATATCCGCTAAAGCGGCGTCTTTATTCGGGAAAAATGCCAGACGACCGGGGATCGGCTGAATACCCGCGCGCGCCATGGTGCGCAGCGGCTGAAATTCCAGGTTAGATACCCGCAGCTCGCAGCCTTCAGGCAGCTTTTTCACAAAGCGCTGGAAAGCGTCCAGACCACCGGCATCCAGTACCGGGACCGCGTCCCACTTCAAGACTACGATGCGTTTACCTTCAATACGCGACTCGAGATCGGTAAATAATCCTTCCGCCGCGGCAAAGAATAGCGGGCCAATGACGCGCAACACCAGCACATCGTCCGGTACGTCTACGTTGACCGGCGCCAGACGCGTCATGCGCGCAATACGACGCATAAACAGTAGAGATGCAAGAACGATACCGACGCTGATGGCGATAACCATATCGAACAGCACCGTCAGCGACATACACATCAGCATAACGATGATGTCGTCTTTCGGCGCATGACGCAGCAAATCCACCACTTTATGCGCTTCACTCATGTTCCATGCCACCATTAGCAGCAGGGCGGCCATGGCGGAAAGCGGTAACCAGGAAAGCAGCGGTGCAAGCACCAACAGGGCTAGGATCACCAGAATCGCATGGATAACCGCTGAGATTGGCGATGTTGCACCCGCGCGGACGTTTGCCGCAGAACGGGCAATTGCCGCCGTGGCGGTGATACCGCCAAAGAACGGTGCGACGATGTTGCCCAGTCCCTGACCAATCAGCTCACTGTTAGCTTTGTGTTTGGTGCCGGTCATCCCATCGAGTACGACGGCGCACAGCAGAGATTCGATCGCCCCGAGCATTGCCATCGAGAATGCTGCCGGTAACAGCGCCTGTAACGAGCTCCAGCTCAGGGTAAAATTTGACTCTGGCATATTCCACGGTAATACCAATTGCGGCAGCAACTGTGGGATACCATTGCCCTGCGAGCCGTCAGCCAGAATATAGTGGAACTGAGATCCGATGGTGGCGACATGGCCGCCGGTGAGGTTCACGATACCCATTACCGCACAGCCTGCCAGGAGTGCGGGAAGGTGGCCCGGTAATCGGATACCCAGACGCGGCCAGAAAATCAGGATCCCCAGTGTCACCACGCCAATCGCGGCATCACCCACGTTGATGGTTGGCAAAGCCATAAATAGCGCGCCCACCTTCTGCAAATAGTGCTCTGGCACGTGGGTCATTTGCAGGCCGAGAAAATCTTTAATCTGCATGGTACCGATGGTGATACCGATACCTGAGGTAAAACCTAACGTCACGGACACCGGAATATATTCGATCAAACGACCAAAGCGGGCGAGGCCGAAAAGGATCAGGAATATCCCGGACATGAGCGTGGCAACCAGCAGGCCTGCCAGCCCAAACTGTTGCGACACCGGATACAGAATCACCACGAAGGCGGCGGTTGGGCCAGATACGCTAAAGCGCGAGCCCCCGGTAAGGGCGATAACAATCCCAGCAACGGCTGAGGTATACAGACCGTACTGCGGTGCAACGCCACTGCCTATTGCCAGCGCCATCGCCAGTGGAATGGCAATGATCCCAACCGTTATCCCGGCGATCAGGTCGCGGGTGAAGCGGGAAGCAGTATATTTTTCTTTCCAACAAGCGTCGATGAGGGCGCGGAAAGGCATCACATGTGAGGAAAATAATCTGTTCACAATAATGTTTCATCCATGGGCGCATCATCTGTCAACTGAATGGCAGGTGAAGGAGGCAAAAGTCATACAAATAAATATTACAGATAAAAAAACCCGCCGCAGCGGGTTTTTGAGCCGGGCTCGATTAATGCTCGAACATAGCAGAGATGGATTCTTCGTTGCTGATACGACGAATCGCTTCGGCCAGCATACCCGACAGGGTCAATGTACGCACGTTTGGCAGTGCTTTGATTTCGTCAGTCAGTGGAATGGTGTCACAGACAACGACTTCATCAATCACTGAGTTGCGCAGGTTGTTTGCCGCATTACCTGAGAAGATCGGGTGGGTTGCGTAAGCAAATACGCGTTTTGCACCACGTTCTTTCAGTGCTTCTGCTGCTTTGCACAGCGTACCGCCGGTATCGATCATGTCATCAACCAGTACGCAGTCACGACCTGCAACGTCACCAATAATGTGCATCACCTGAGAAACGTTCGCACGCGGGCGACGTTTGTCGATGATAGCCATATCGGTATCGTTCAGCAGTTTAGCGATAGCGCGGGCACGCACGACGCCACCGATATCCGGAGAAACCACAATCGGGTTGTCCAGGTTCAGCTGCAGCATGTCTTCTAACAGGATCGGGCTACCAAATACGTTATCAACCGGTACATCGAAGAAGCCCTGGATCTGTTCAGCATGCAGGTCAACGGTGAGGACGCGGTCAACGCCAACGCTGGACAGGAAATCAGCGACGACTTTAGCGGTAATCGGTACACGAGCGGAACGTACGCGACGATCCTGACGTGCATAGCCGAAGTAAGGAATAACGGCGGTGATACGGCCTGCGGAAGCACGGCGCAGCGCATCAACCATAACGACCAATTCCATCAGGTTGTCGTTAGTAGGGGCACAAGTGGACTGGATGATGAAAATATCACCACCGCGTACATTTTCATTAATTTGTACGCTGACTTCGCCGTCGCTAAAGCGACCTACAGCGGCGTCGCCGAGTGAAGTGTACAGGCGGTTGGCAATACGTTGTGCTAGTTCCGGGGTGGCGTTACCAGCAAAAAGCTTCATATCAGGCACGAGAAGAACCTCAGGCATGCGTCCATTGGTGGAAAGAATCTGCCGAAAACTGTGCGGGCCAGGCAGTATCCTCTCCATGCGGTGTATTAAAGAGCGCGATGCAACGTCTGGAACAGGGTGACGTTGTCACCGCAACTCAGCTTGCCCGGCTTACTCGTTATCCTTCGTGTTTCATGTTCGCTGGCATTAATTCCTCACATCAGTCACATACTTTTGTATGCTCCTGGCGGTTCGTCATTTCGCCATCTTCCTGAAACCAGAAGGATTTAGAGTAACGCTCTGTGCAATGGGGAGAGGTTGACGCCTTTCGCCACAAAGCCTTTGAGCCATTCCGGGGCTTGCTCAAGCACCTGGCGAGCACGAGACTCAGTGTCAAATTCAGCAAAGACACAAGCCCCTGTACCAGTCAGGCGCGACGGCGCGTATTCTAACAGCCAGGAAAGCGCCGCATCAACCTCGCGAAAACGTTTTCTTGCGATAACCTCGCAATCATTGCCGAATTCACATTTTAGTAACGTTTTTATTGACCTTTTTGGCGTGTTGCGCGGGAGGTCGGGATCGTTAAAAATCACCGGTGTCGGAATGCTGACTCCTGGGTGAGCAACCAGATACCACTTTTCTTCAGGCTCGACCGGCGTCAGAATTTCTCCAACACCTTCGGCAAAGGCCGCATGGCCGCGCACGAACACGGGAACATCCGCCCCTAGGGTTAAACCGAGTGCCGCCAGTTCATCAATCGAAAGTCCACACTGCCAGAGATGGTTAAGCGCCACCAGAACGGTTGCCGCATTTGATGAACCACCGCCGAGGCCGCCGCCCATCGGCAGGCGTTTGTCGATACTGATGTCCGCACCGCTCCCTTTGGGAAGGCGATTGCTTTCAGATGCTACCTTCATCAGCAAACGTGCCGCACGGACGATCAGGTTGTCTTCGTGCGCAACGCCTTCCACCGGGGTTAACAGGCGAATTTCGCCGTCGCCACGCAGCGCAATATCTATCGTGTCGCCATAATCAAGAAACTGAAATAGCGTTTGCAGCGAGTGGTAACCGTCCGCACGTTGCCCGGTGATGTATAAAAACAGATTCAGTTTTGCCGGAGAGGGCCAATGAGTCATCATTTCACAATCCAGTTGTCCATTTTCAGCTTAATACGCTGGGAGCCGTCCGACAGCTCCATGTTTGCCGGCATCGCTGGCTGGGTTTTGCTGTCGTAGCCGCTATAGACCACTTTCCAGTTTTTACCGTCTTTGCTGTAATTCACTTCACTTAGACGGTATTGATCATCGAGTTTGTAATCGGTGGCATCTCCCGGCAGACCAAGGATCCACTGGCGCAGGCTATTCAATGGGATAGGCATGCCAGTCAGTTTGCCGATCATCTCTTCAGCGTCGTCGGCAGTGTAGTGCTTGCCTTTGTTATCGACCAGTTCGACGTTACCCGGCTGCGCATTGAGTTCCAGTTCAGTGCTGCCCAGTGGGTTGGTCAGCAGGAGACGATAGCGATCCTGACCGGTTTGCTGCCAGAAAAAGCGGGCATACACTTTCTGTTGATCGGAAATATAGGCAAACGCACCGCGCGTCTGATATTGGTTCAGGGCGCGTACTTCCTGCTGGTGCTGGCGCCACTGCGGGGAATCGGGGCTTTTGCCGGGACCTTTCGGCGCGTTGAGGGTACAGGCACTAAGAACCAGGGCCGCAAGGGGCAGCAGGCGAATCAGGCGAAAATCAGGCAGGGTCATAATGATGACAAATCCTTGAGATACGTTGCAGTTATAACTCTCAATGCTAGCGCCACCATCTGACATCGTCTACGTTCAAGTTATCTTAAATCGCTTAAATTTGTGCACTAAGCTATTACTCCAAAAGGGGTCAGTCTCTTTTATTGACCGCACGCATCCTGTATGATGCACCCAGTCTAACCTTATCAACGCTGGTACTATTCCCGCACACATGACCCTTTTAGCGCTTGGTATTAACCATAAAACGGCACCTGTATCGCTGCGAGAACGCGTAACGTTTTCGCCGGATACGCTCGATCAGGCGCTGGACAGCCTGCAAGCGCTGCCAATGGTGCAGGGCGGGGTAGTGCTGTCGACGTGTAACCGCACAGAGATTTACCTCAGCGTGGAAGAGCAGGATAACCTGCGAGAAGCGCTGATTCGCTGGCTGTGCGAATACCATAACCTCAATGAAGAAGACCTACGTAATAGCCTGTACTGGCACCAGGACAACGACGCCGTCAGTCATTTGATGCGCGTTGCCAGTGGTCTGGATTCACTGGTGCTCGGTGAACCGCAAATTTTGGGGCAGGTGAAAAAAGCATTTGCGGATTCGCAAAAAGGCCACCAGAACGCCAGTGCGCTGGAGCGCATGTTCCAGAAATCATTCTCTGTTGCTAAACGTGTACGTACAGAAACTGACATCGGTGCCAGCGCCGTGTCGGTGGCGTTTGCCGCCTGTACTCTGGCGCGGCAGATATTTGAATCGCTCTCAACGGTAACCGTGCTGTTAGTCGGTGCGGGCGAAACCATCGAACTGGTAGCGCGACACTTGCGCGAGCATAAAGTGAAGAAGATGATCATCGCCAACCGTACGCGCGAGCGTGCGCAGGTGCTGGCAGATGAAGTCGGCGCCGAGGTGATTTCACTGAGTGATATCGACGCGCGTTTGCAGGATGCCGATATCATTATCAGTTCTACTGCCAGTCCGCTGCCGATTATCGGTAAAGGAATGGTGGAACGCGCGCTTAAAAACCGTCGCAATCAGCCTATGTTACTGGTGGATATCGCCGTACCGCGCGATGTCGAGCCGGAAGTGGGTAAATTGTCTAACGCCTATCTGTACAGCGTTGATGACCTGCAAAGCATCATTTCGCATAACCTGGCCCAGCGCAAAGCGGCGGCGGTGGAAGCCGAAACGATTGTGGAGCAGGAAGCCAGCGAGTTTATGGCCTGGCTACGCGCCCAGGGCGCAAGCGACACTATCCGCGAGTATCGCAGTCAGTCAGAACAGATCCGTGATGAACTGACCGCTAAAGCGTTGGCCGCTCTTCAGCAGGGCGGTGATGCGCAAGCCATTATGCAGGATTTGGCCTGGAAACTGACCAACCGCCTGATCCATGCACCAACCAAATCACTTCAACAGGCCGCCCGTGATGGGGATAGTGAACGCCTGAATATTCTGCGCGACAGCCTCGGGCTGGAGTAGCAGCACACCAATCTTATTTTTTACAGGGTGCATTTACGCCTATGAAGCCTTCTATCGTTGCCAAACTGGAAGCCCTGCATGAACGCCATGAAGAAGTTCAGGCGCTGCTCGGTGATGCGGGTACTATCGCAGACCAGGATCGCTTTCGTGCGCTGTCGCGCGAATATGCGCAATTAAGCGATGTCTCTCGCTGTTTTACGGACTGGCAACAGGTTCAGGAAGATATCGAGACGGCTCAGATGATGCTCGACGATCCTGAAATGCGTGAAATGGCGCAGGATGAACTGCGCGAAGCAAAAGAGAAATGCGAGCAGCTGGAACAGCATCTGCAGGTCCTGCTGTTACCTAAAGACCCCGATGACGAACGTAACGCCTTCCTCGAAGTGCGTGCGGGAACCGGTGGTGATGAAGCGGCGCTGTTTGCCGGCGATCTGTTCCGCATGTACAGCCGTTACGCTGAATCGCGTCGCTGGCGGGTAGAGATCATGAGCGCCAGCGAAGGCGAACATGGCGGGTTTAAAGAAGTCATTGCCAAGATTAGCGGCGAAGGCGTTTACGGGCGACTGAAGTTTGAGTCCGGCGGCCATCGCGTGCAGCGCGTACCTGCGACGGAATCGCAGGGGCGTATTCATACTTCTGCCTGTACGGTCGCTGTCATGCCGGAACTGCCGGATGCCGAACTGCCGGACATCAACCCGGCCGATCTGCGTATTGATACCTTCCGTTCATCAGGCGCGGGCGGTCAGCACGTTAACACCACCGACTCCGCAATCCGTATTACCCACTTACCGACCGGTATCGTGGTGGAATGCCAGGACGAACGTTCACAGCATAAAAACAAAGCCAAAGCGATGTCGGTGCTGGGGGCGCGAATTCGTGCCGCCGAAGTGGCAAGACGTCAACAGGCAGAAGCCTCTGAACGTCGTAACCTGTTGGGCAGCGGCGATCGCAGCGATCGTAACCGCACCTATAACTTCCCGCAGGGTCGTGTGACCGATCACCGCATTAACCTGACACTCTACCGTCTGGATGAAGCGATGGAAGGCAAACTGGATATGCTGATTGAGCCGATTGTCCAGGAATACCAGGCCGACCAACTGGCGGCGTTGTCCGAGCAGGATTAATGGATTATCAGCACTGGCTGCGTGAAGCGATAAGCCAATTACAGGAAAGCGAAAGCCCGCGACGTGACGCCGAGATTTTACTCGAGTTTGTCACCGGTAAGGGGCGCACCTTTATTCTGGCGTTCGGCGAAACGGTGTTAACCGAGGCGCAGCGTCAACGGCTCGATACATTACTGGAACGCCGTCAGCGGGGTGAGCCGGTGGCACATCTGACCGGCGTGCGCGAGTTCTGGTCGCTGCCGCTGTTTGTCTCTCCGGCTACGCTTATTCCACGCCCGGATACTGAGTGTCTTGTTGAGCAGGCGCTGGCTCGTCTGCCTGCCTCTGCGTGTCGTATTCTCGATTTGGGAACCGGTACGGGCGCCATCGCGCTGGCGCTGGCAACTGAGCGTCCGGATTGTGCGGTGACCGCGGTTGACCGCATGCCCGATGCCGTGGCGCTGGCAACTCGCAACAAACAGCATCTGGCCATCGACAATGTTTGCGTGCTGCAAAGCGACTGGTTCAGTGCTTTGCAGGGGCAGCAGTTTGACATGATTGTCAGCAATCCGCCGTATATTGACGAACAGGACCCGCACCTGGCGCTTGGCGATGTACGTTTTGAGCCGCTATCGGCACTGGTGGCGGGCGAGCAGGGTATGGCGGATATCGTGCATATCATTGACCAGTCTCGACAAATGTTAACGCCCGGCGGATATCTGTTGCTGGAGCACGGCTGGCAGCAGGGACAGGCAGTCCGCGACGCCTATACTCATGCCGGTTACCAGGCGGTTGAAACCTGCCGCGACTATGGCGGCAACGAGCGAATTACGCTTGGACGCATCCCATCATGAGTACCTTCAGCGTGTTACTCAACGTCCATCTCATCAGCATTGCGCTTTCTGTTGGTCTGTTAACGCTGCGTTTTTGGTGGCGTTACACCGACTCGCGCCTTGCCTGCGCGCGCTGGACGCGCATCGTGCCGCCGGTTGTCGATACCGTTTTATTACTCAGCGGCATAGCGTTAATGGTTAAAGCGCACATCCTGCCATTCACTGAGCACGGGACATGGCTGACTGAAAAGCTGTTTGGGGTTATCATTTACATCGTTTTGGGTTTTATTGCGCTCGATTATCGTCGGGCGCGCAGTCAGCAGGCGCGATTAGTCGCATTTCCGCTGGCACTGGTGGTGCTGTACATCATCATTAAACTCGCCACCACAAAAATACCGTTACTGGGGTAAGCATGAGGTCGTTAGCTGATTTCGAATTTAATAAAGCGCCATTGTGTGATGGGATGATCCTGGCGTCGGAGTCTATCCGTCTGGATTTTCCAACACAAACTGTGTATGACGAACTGGAACGTCTGGTTAGTCTGGCGCAAGAAGAAATTAGCCAGCTCCTGTCTCAGGATGAGCAACTGGAAAAACTGCTGGCACTTTTTTACGGCGAATGGGGGTTTACGGATACCCACGGCGTCTATCGTCTTTCTGATGCATTATGGCTTGACCAGGTACTGAAAAATCGTCAGGGCAGCGCCGTATCTCTGGGCGCTATCTTGTTGTGGATTGCCAACCGACTGGAGCTACCGCTGGTGCCGGTGATTTTCCCGACACAACTCATCCTGCGTATTGAATCGCTCGATGGCGAAATGTGGCTAATCAATCCGTTCAATGGCGAAACGTTAAATGAGCACACGCTGGAAGTGTGGCTGAAGGGGAATATCAGCCCGGTCGCGGAGCTGTTTAACGAAGACCTGGATGAGGCGGATAATGCAGAAGTAATCCGCAAGCTGCTCGACACGCTGAAATCATCGCTGATGGAAGAGCGGCAAATGGAGCTGGCGCTGCGTGCCAGCGAAGCACTATTACAGTTTAATCCTGAAGATCCGTATGAAATACGCGATCGTGGATTAATCTACGCGCAGCTCGAGTGTGAACATGTTGCGCTGACCGATTTAAGTTATTTCGTTGAGCAGTGTCCGGAAGACCCGATCAGCGAAATGATTCGTGCGCAGATTAATACTATTTCGCACAAGCAAATTGTATTGCATTGATTAATGACACTTTACCTACCGTTTAAGGCGATCCTATGAAACAAAAAGTGGTTAGCATTGGCGACATCAACGTGGCAAATGACCTGCCGTTCGTGCTGTTTGGCGGAATGAACGTGCTGGAATCCCGCGATCTGGCGATGCGCATTTGTGAGCACTACGTAACCGTTACTCAAAAGCTGGGTATCCCTTACGTGTTCAAAGCCTCCTTTGATAAAGCCAACCGTTCTTCCATCCACTCTTACCGTGGACCGGGCCTTGAAGAAGGGATGAAAATCTTCCAGGAACTGAAGCAGACTTTTGGCGTAAAAGTGATCACCGACGTTCACGAAGCCAGCCAGGCGCAGCCTGTTGCTGACGTGGTGGATGTGATTCAGCTGCCGGCATTCCTCGCGCGTCAGACCGATCTGGTGGAAGCGATGGCGAAAACCGGTGCCGTTATCAACGTGAAGAAACCGCAGTTCGTAAGCCCTGGCCAGATGGGCAATATCGTGGATAAATTCCATGAAGGTGGTAACGATAAGGTTATTCTGTGCGACCGTGGCGCGAACTTTGGTTATGACAACCTGGTTGTAGACATGCTGGGCTTCAGCGTGATGAAGAAAGTCTCCGGCAACTCACCGGTGATTTTTGACGTTACCCATGCGCTGCAATGCCGTGATCCGTTTGGCGCAGCAAGCGGCGGTCGTCGTGCGCAGGTTACCGAACTGGCTCGCGCCGGTATGGCGGTAGGTCTGGCGGGTCTGTTTATTGAAGCGCATCCGGATCCAGCCAATGCGAAATGCGATGGCCCATCCGCGCTGCCGCTGGCAAAACTGGAACAGTTCCTGACGCAGATTAAAGCGATTGATGACCTGGTGAAAAGCTTCGACGAGCTGGATACTGAGAACTAATTCCTTTTGTGTGCCTGATAGAGCTTGCGCTTATCAGGTATACGAAAGGAAATAAGAAGCCGGACCCGACAAGTTATGTCGGTGTCCGGCTTTTTTCATCAGGCAAATATCGTCATCAGATAGGCGATAAACAGCGCCAGATGTGCCGCACCGTTAAGCACATTGGTGCGTCCGGTGGAGAAAGAGATATGGCACAGTACCAGTGAAGAAACCATCACAATCATCTCTGGCGCGCCCAGCGCAAACACCAAATCATTCCCGGTTGCCCATGCGATCAGCGTCACCACTGGTACGGTCAGTGAAATAGTGGCTAATACTGAACCGAAGAACAAATTCATCGCCCGCTGTACCTGATTGCTCAGAACCGCTTTCAGCGCGCCCAGCCCTTCAGGAGAGAGGATGAGTAACGCAACCAGGAAACCGGTAAAGGCCACTGGGGCATTCAGTTCAGTCAGCAAGGTCTCCAGTGGGCTGGCGTTCATCTTGGTTACGGCAATAACGGCGATCAGATGAATGATAAGCCAGGCGGCGTGCCACATATTGCTGTGCGCTGATGGCTTGCCGTGATGCGGGTCGTCATCGTCGCCTTCATCTTCATGCTCGTAAATGAACAGGCTTTGGTGCGTTTTGGTTTGAATCAGTAAAAATACGCCGTACATCGCTGCAGAAATTAATGCTACCAGCAGCGCCTGGGCGGTAGTGAAATTCGCTCCCGGTAAAGCCATTGGGAACACCAGTACAATAATGGCCAGTGGGAACAGGGCAATTAAATACTGTTTAATACCAAACAGATTCATATACTGAGTAGCAAATTTACGGCCACCCAATAGTAACGAAAAACCGACCAGACCGCCGGTGACGATCATAATGATTGAGTACAACGTGTCGCGCATGAGCGTAGGTGCAGCATCACCGGTCGCCATTAATGCGGAGATTAAGCTGACTTCGAGAATAACGACGGACAGGCTGAGGATCAGTGACCCGTAGGGTTCGCCAAGTCGATGTGCTAATACATCCGCATGACGGACAACGCTGAATGCGCTGCTTAATATACCAATAAGGGCCAGCGCATTAATACCGATGACCACTGGTAGTGACTGACTGCTCCCCCAGAAGAACAGGACTACCAGCGCCAAAATCGGGAAGACGAGAGAGGTCTCCTTGTGGCGGGTTTTTACCGCCTCATGTACTTGTGTCATTGAACTAATTCTCCATCTCTGCAGGTATTTATAATTATAAAAGTATTAAAGAATGTAAAAAATAACAGATCTTTCGGTATTTCCGATCTAGTTTTACGTAATTTTACGGCATGGACCAATTTTTGCATCCAAGCGGATAAAATTGCATATCTTGTTTATAGAGTATTTAAATAACAAAGCATTAGATTTTAACGTCAACAAAAATTGCTGATACTACTGATACAAATGATAGTGCAGAGCTTAGCAACGCGAGAGGATATAAAGTGCCGTTGACGCTTTGTTGCCTTGCAAGCTAGCGGCGAATTGCCTATTGTCCAGCTATTGGTTTCAAAATGAGCAGTAAAAAAGCCCGGAAGGCGTCAAAAAAGTTGTCGCAGGGAAGCAGCAGTGGCGGAGGTGTAAGGTGTTAACGCGTGATTTTTTATTGAATGCCGACTGTAAGACGGCATTTGGTGCTATTGAAGAATCACTACTCTGGTCAGCGGAACAACGGGCAGCCTCACTGGCGGCCACGCTTGCTTGCCGACCCGATGATGGACCGGTGTGGATCTTCGGTTATGGATCGTTGATGTGGAATCCGGCCTTAGAGTTTGATGAGTCCTGTACCGGGACGTTAGTTGGCTGGCACCGTGCTTTTTGCCTGCGCCTGACGGCGGGGCGAGGAACGGCGGGTCAGCCAGGACGCATGTTGGCCTTGAAAGAGGGCGGACGCACTACCGGTGTAGCCTACCGCTTACCTAACGCATCGCTCGAACAAGAGCTTTCTTTACTGTGGAAGCGTGAAATGATCACCGGATGCTATCTGCCCACCTGGTGCCAGTTGGCGCTGGATGATGGTCGGACGGTGAACGCGCTGGTCTTTATTATGGATCCTCGCCACCCGCTGTTTGAGTCAGACACGCGCGCGCAGGTGATTGCGCCGCTTATCGCTGCGGCGAGCGGACCTTTAGGCACCAACGCCCAGTATTTGTTCTCGCTGGAACAAGAGCTGGTCAAGTTGGGGATGCAGGATGACTGTCTTAACGATCTGGTGATCACGGTCAAACGATTGTTGGGAGAGAATCTGCCGGAAGGCGTTATGCGGCCAGGGTTTGCCTGAATCCAGCCGGGAACTGAATGCCCGAAAGCCAGGCGCTTTTCGGGCAATTAACGCTTAGGCTGCAATATAACTTATTGAATGCTCTAGCGACTGGCTGTGGCTGTCGATCAGCACATTCCAGATGCCGGTGTAGGGCACGGTCAACCATGCGTTATCACGATCCTGCACGCTTAAGATGTCGGACTGCGTGTCTTTGACGTGATTTTTCTCGCTCATCAGATGGATGTGACAGCGCTCGGAACAGCGCACAACCACCGTATCGCCACCAAATAACTTTAAACTTGCCTTCACTAATGCCATTTTTCACCCCGTTCTTGAAAACAACGTACTTTCTGTCGAAAGTGCTGCGTGATGTTGTTCACATTTCACTCATTGCATAACACCAAAGGGGGAGCAACGGGATGCTGATTTTGATCAAAAAATGGCATAACGATTAAACAAAAGTGACAAAATCCCTCAAAAGGATTGAAAGGGCGTGCTAACGTTCAACGAAACCGCGCCCATCTACGATTAAATCCGGAAATTATCGACACTTTCAGTGTGCTTGCCTGAAAGCGGTGTATCAGAAGGTCAGCACTTTATCTGCAGCCAGCGTCCATTGAGCCAGTTCAACCAGCGTGCCGACGGCTACTCCGTCAATTAACGGCAGCGTGGTGATTCCACGGCCATCGGTGCAGGTTTTGCACAGTTTTACCGGCACATTTTGCGCCGTCAGAATCTCCAGCATTTGCTGAATATTGTATCCTTCCGCGGGTTTTTGACCACGCAATCCCGCGGTTACCGCGTCCGACATTAAAAACAAACGCAGATCGAGATCCCCTTCCTGCTCGCGCAAGGCGATAGCCAGACGTAGGCTGTTAAATAACGATTCGCTTCCATAGGCTGCACCGTTCGCGACGATCACTATCTTTTGCATTTTTACTCCTTTTGCTGCATGTGAGCGTTAAAAACTGACACGTATGTTACACCTATTTCTAGATGCCAGGATAATGCCGAAAAAGGAAGGAAGGGCTGAAAATCAATACTGAAGACGTTATGGTTTAAGATAAGTATGCCGCTGTGGCTAATAGATATAAGAAACCACTAACGATTTGAGCCGTATTATTTATTTATCTCTCGCTGTATTTGCACTCTTGCCGTTGGCAGGCGGTACTGCCAGCGCGCAATCGTCATTTATTCACCAGGCGGAAAACCCTTTCGATAACAATAGTGATGGCTTGCCCGATCTTGGTATGGCGCCGGAGTCGCGGGCAGGCGAAAAGCACTTTGCCGAAATGGTCAAAGCGTTTGGTGAAGCCAGCATGACCGATAACGGGCTTGATACAGGTGAACAGGCGAAGCAGTTTGCGTTTGGCCAGGTGCGCGACAGGGTCAGCGAACAGGTGAATCAGCAACTGGAATCCTGGCTCTCTCCCTGGGGAAACGCCAGCGTGGGGTTGCAGGTGGATAACGAAGGCAGCTTTACCGGGAGTCGGGGAAGTTGGTTTATCCCGTGGCAGGACAATCAACGTTATCTCACCTGGAGCCAGTTGGGGCTGACGCAACAGGACGGAGGCCTGGTCAGTAATGCGGGGATTGGGCAGCGCTGGGTTCGTGACGGTTGGTTACTGGGTTACAACACCTTTTATGACAACCTGCTGGATGAGAATCTGCCTCGGGGAGGCGTGGGGGCAGAGGCGTGGGGTGAATACCTCCGTTTATCTGCTAATTACTATCAACCGTTGTCCTCCTGGCAGGATCGTTTTGCAACTCAAGAACAACGGATGGCCCGGGGATACGACCTGACCGCGCAAATGCGCATGCCGTTCTATCAACATCTCAATACCAGCGTCAGCGTGGAGCAGTATTTTGGTGACCAGGTGGATCTGTTTCATTCCGGAATCGGGTACCACAATCCTGTGGCGGTGAATCTGGGATTGAGCTATACGCCGGTGCCGCTGATCACCGTGGCAGCACAGCATAAGCAGGGTGAAAATGGCGTCAGTCAGAATAACCTCGGATTAACGCTAAATTATCGTTTTGGTGTGCCGCTAAAAAAACAGCTGATGGTAAGCGAGGTGGCAAACAGCCGATCGCTGCGCGGCAGTCGTTATGACGATCCACAACGTAACAATCTGCCGACGCTGGAGTATCGCCAGCGTAAAACACTGTCGGTATTTTTGGCCACGCCACCCTGGGATCTCAAGCCTGGTGAGACGGTGGCGTTGAAGGTGCAGGTGCGTAGTTTGCATGGGATCCGTCGTCTGGCATGGCAGGGTGATACTCAGGCGTTGAGCTTAACGGCGGGCAGCAATAGCCGAAGCGCTCAGGGTTGGACGATTATTATGCCGAAGTGGGACAACAGAGAAGGTGCGACAAACCGCTGGCGATTGTCTGTGGTGGTAGAAGATGAGCAGGGCCAGCGTGTCTCTTCCAATGAGATCACGCTATCACTGACCGAACCGTTTATTACCGTTTCGGAAAATGATCCTCGTTAACAATGACGCATGAGCGCGTTATCAGAAAATGCGTTCCTGGTGCACCCATACCGCGGCTTCAACGCGTGATTTGAGCTTCATTTTCTTCAGCATATGCTTCACGTGAACTTTTACTGTGCTTTCGGTGATGTCGAGGCGGCGGGCGATCATCTTATTAGGCAGACCCTGGGCGATGAGTTTAAGAATATCGCGTTCGCGCGGCGTCAGTTGAGTAACATCACGGTCGGATGTTGCGCGATTGGCGCGCAGGCTGGCGGCCAGAACCGGGGTTAAGGCTTCGCTCAGCACCATTTCACCAGCGGCAGCCTGCTGCAATGCTTTCAGTAAATCTTCCGGCTCCATATCTTTCAGCAGGTAACCGTCGGCACCACGCTTCAGTGCGGTAACCACATCTTCTTCATGATTGGATACGCTAAACACAACGATACGGCCCGAAAGTGATTTTTCACGCAGCTTATCGAGGGTTTCCAGACCGTTCATGCCGGGCATGTTGAGATCAAGCAGGATCAGATCGGGATCAAGGGATTCAGCCAGCTCGATACCCTGCTCACCATTGCTGGCTTCGCCGACAACGGTAATATCGGGCGCCATGCTGACAAGCTGTTTTACACCGGTTCTCAGCATCGGATGATCGTCGATCAACAGGATAGTTGCCGGTTCCAGATTACTCATGGGTATCTCCTTGGACTTCTGTGAAGTTTGTTTCGGGAATAAAAGTGACAGCAACTTCAGTACCGCCCGTCTCGCGACGGCGTACGCGGCAATCGCCGCGCAAGCTCTGCGCGCGGTCGCGCATTATTATCATGCCGTAGTGGTTACTGCGTTCGGCGTTTTCCGGTACGCCGCAGCCGTTATCTTGCACTGTCAGTTTGACCTGCTTGCCATTTTGCACCACCGTCACGACCACTTCATTGGCCTGAGAGTGTTTAAGTGCGTTGCTCAGGGCTTCGCGCGCAATTTGTAGCAGGTGAATCGCCTGATGCGAAGGGACCAGGCGTGGCGGTAGCTGATAATCCAGCTTAACCGTAAATCCAAAACGGGCGCTGTACTCCTGACAGCTGGCTTCCAGCGCCGGTCGTAATCCAGGTTCCGTGAGCTGTAAACGGAAGGTGGTTAACAGTTCTCGCAGTTGTGCCCATGAAGCATTTAGCTCGTTACGAATCTGGCTGAGCAACTCGCGACAGTTATCTGAAAGCGCATCGCCCTGCATCTGTAAACAGCTAACCTGCATCTTCATACAAGAGAGCGATTGTGCAATAGAATCATGAAGTTCGCGCGCAATGGTGGCACGCTCTTCCATCACAATCAACTGCTGTTGACGCTCCTGATGCCTGTCGAGCGCAAGCGTTGCGGTCAGTTGCTCAACCAGAGTATCAACCAGCTGCTGCTGATCGTGGCTGAGATGGCGTCCATTCGGCAAGGTGGCGAGTAGAATACCGTACTGGGTATGCGCATCGGTCAGCCGCCATTTCAATGTAATCCCGCCGTCAATCGCGGGCAGCGTTCCGCGAGGACACAGATGGCAACCTTTCTCATCACAGCTGGCATTTGACTGACAGGTAAATTCCTGATGATTGTCTTCATCTTCCAGGTCGTAAACCCGGAGCTCAATATCATGCAGCAAGGTCAAATTTTGCAGACCATTCAGTACCGGAGAGAGGCGTTCGCACAACGGCACCTGAGAGTGCAGGCGGCGGTTAGCTTGCCACAGAAAAGAAAGAATCTGATTTTTGTGCTCCAGCCCCGCTGTTTTCTCCTGTACTCGCTGTTCCAGCACAGCGTAACTTTCGGCCAGTTCTTCCGACATATTATTTAGCGCCGAGCCCAGAGCCGCCATCTCATTACGACCGCTGATATGCGCGCGTTGGGTAAAATCACGCTGGCTGACGGCTCGCGCCATCGACAGCAGCTGTTTCCACGGCTCTAACAGGCGCACGCGCAGCCAGATAATGGTGAAAACCAGCAGCAATGCCATAAATACGGCCATCAGGCGATGCAGCAGGACGACGCGTTCAATGCGTAATTCGGTGGTATGGTCAAAGGCGGTGACCAATTTATCCAGTCCGCCCACAAAGCGCGTCACATCCTGCGCTACCGCATCAGGCGTTTGCGCATGCGCAAGTCCCGGCGCAAGTTCAGTGTGCCAGTAATCCTGTAATGCTTTTAACTGCGCCTGTTGTCCATCTCGCTTTGCGGCACGCGTCAACTCCGGGCTAAACGCCGTTTGCTCCATTTCATCCAGCAGCGGTTGATCGCTAGCGTCCAGCGGTACGGCTGCCAGCAGGCGATAACTCTGCATGCGCAGCGATCCCGCTTTGTTGATTGCATGGGCGCTACCCTGAACGCCCTGAACCAGCCAGCCGGAGACAGCCATACCCGCCACGCCGATGGCTGTGGACAATAAAACAATCAGCGCCACCTGGTTGACCAGCGTAAGCGGGGAGAGACAACGTTTAAACATGGTGACTTGTTCCTTCGGGTTTTCGTCGAACAGAAAACCTTATTGAATGACGATTCTGCTGCAGGCAGTGGCGTTATTCTCGGCGATACACTGGAGTATACCCATACCTCAAACGGGCTACCCCTTAATTGCCAGTGGAGGGAGAGATCCTGGGCGAGGGGGAGTAGGGGGCGACAGAAGCGTGAAAAACCACATCTTTTTTACCGAAGTTATGTACTCATTAAGGGTAATAATAAATTTTAGGCATGAATAATGACACCTTTTCCTTTGATTTATATCAACTTACCTCCAGCTGTAAACCCTAATGTTGCAGGCATCGAAACAAGTATCAGAGGTGTCTATGAGTCACTCATCTGCCCCGGAAAGGGCATCTGGAGCTGTAATTACCGAATGGCGACCGGAAGATCCCGCCTTCTGGCAGCAGCGTGGTCAACGAATCGCCAGCCGTAACCTGTGGATTTCCGTCCCTTGCTTGCTGCTGGCGTTTTGCGTGTGGATGTTATTTAGCGCCGTGGCGGTGAACTTACCGAAAGTCGGATTTGATTTCACCACTGAACAGCTGTTCATGCTGACGGCATTACCTTCGGTGTCCGGCGCGCTGCTGCGTGTTCCGTACTCCTTTATGGTCCCCCTGTTTGGTGGACGTCGCTGGACGGCATTTAGCACCGGCATCCTGATCATTCCTTGCGTATGGTTAGGTTTTGCGGTGCAGGATACCTCCACGCCGTTTAGTACCTTTATTATTATCTCCCTGCTGTGCGGCTTCGCTGGTGCGAACTTTGCGTCCAGTATGGCAAACATCAGCTTTTTCTTTCCAAAACAGAAACAGGGCGGCGCGCTGGGTCTGAACGGTGGCCTGGGCAACATGGGCGTCAGCGTGATGCAGTTGGTCGCGCCGCTGGTGGTTTCATTGTCAATCTTTGCCGCATTTGGTAGCCACGGTGTTGAACAACCGGATGGTACGCAGCTGTATCTGGCAAACGCCGCATGGATTTGGGTGCCGTTCCTCGCTATTTTCACGCTGGCCGCATGGTTCGGTATGAACGAACTAGCAACCTCCAAAGCCTCGCTGAAAGAGCAATTGCCGGTGCTGAAACGCGGGCATTTGTGGATTATGAGCCTGCTGTATCTGGCGACCTTCGGTTCCTTTATCGGTTTCTCTGCCGGTTTCGCGATGCTGTCAAAAACGCAGTTCCCTGAGGTGCAGATCCTGCATTACGCCTTCTTTGGCCCGTTCATTGGTGCGCTGGCGCGTTCTGCGGGCGGCGCAATCTCTGACCGTCTGGGCGGGACCCGCGTCACGCTGGTGAACTTCATTCTGATGGCTATTTTCAGTGCCTTACTGTTCCTGACGCTGCCATCAAACGGTGTCGGCGGCAACTTCATTGCCTTCTTCGCTGTGTTCCTGGCGTTGTTCCTGACGGCCGGACTGGGGAGTGGTTCAACCTTCCAGATGATCTCCGTAATCTTTCGCAAACTGACGATGGACAGAGTGAAAGCTGAAGGTGGTTCAGAAGAGAAAGCGATGCGCGAGGCGGCAACCGATACGGCGGCAGCGTTGGGCTTTATCTCTGCTATTGGTGCGATCGGCGGCTTCTTTATCCCGAAAGCATTTGGCACGTCCCTGGCATTAACCGGTTCTCCGGTCGGTGCGATGAAAGTATTTCTGATCTTCTATGTCGCTTGTGTGGTTATCACCTGGGCGGTATACGGACGTCATTCTAAAAAGTAAAAAAGTGGTATACACAAAATCATTCTAACTGCATCAAGGCGGCAAGTGAGAAATCCCCAGGAGCTAACAGAAGTAAGTGACTGGGGAGAACGAGCGCAGCCAACGCGAAGCAGTTTGAAGGATGAAGTGTAAGTTGATTATCCATTGCGCGGTGTTAGACCGCGCTTTTTTTTTACTGTAATTAGTTACAACATACTTTTGTATTGTGGCATGACAACAGTCTGTGAGAACGGCGAACGCAACATGCTAAGCAGGGGGGATACCCCTTAATACCCACTTATAAAGAATTTAACATTTGCATGATAATTGAATTATTAAAAAACCTTTAAATTCAATTTATTACGTTAATTGTCAGTATCCCACTTTGGGGGTATGTAAAAACCAGCTCTCATTTTTCATCCCTGCCTGCCTTGATCGTTATCAATTCTCACGCCCTTTCAGAGCGTTACCTTCGCTCTCAATCAAGCAATGTCGATTTATCAGAGAGCCGTCAGGCTCCTACAGGAGAAAACCGATGAGTAAATTCCTGGACCGGTTTCGCTACTTCAAGCAGAAGGGCGAAACCTTTGCCGATGGGCATGGCCAGCTTCTCAATACCAACAGGGACTGGGAGGACGGATACCGCCAGCGTTGGCAGCATGACAAAATCGTGCGTTCAACCCACGGGGTAAACTGCACTGGCTCATGCAGCTGGAAAATCTATGTGAAAAATGGTCTGGTGACCTGGGAAACCCAGCAAACCGATTATCCGCGTACCCGTCCGGACCTGCCAAACCACGAGCCTCGTGGTTGCCCTCGTGGTGCAAGCTATTCCTGGTATCTCTACAGCGCTAACCGTCTGAAATACCCGCTGATGCGCAAACGCCTGATGAAAATGTGGCGTGAAGCGAAAAGACTGCACAGCGATCCGGTAGACGCATGGGCCTCCATCATCGAAGACGCCGATAAAGCAAAAAGCTTCAAACAAGCGCGTGGTCGTGGTGGTTTCGTGCGTTCTTCCTGGCAGGAAGTGAATGAGCTGATTGCCGCTTCTAACGTTTACACCGTTAAAACCTACGGTCCTGACCGCGTGGCGGGCTTCTCACCGATCCCTGCGATGTCGATGGTTTCCTACGCCTCCGGTGCACGATATCTGTCGCTGATTGGCGGCACCTGTCTGAGCTTCTACGATTGGTACTGTGACTTGCCGCCTGCGTCTCCGCAGACCTGGGGTGAGCAGACTGACGTTCCGGAATCTGCCGACTGGTATAACTCCAGTTACATTATCGCCTGGGGTTCAAACGTTCCGCAGACCCGTACCCCAGATGCGCACTTCTTCACGGAAGTTCGCTACAAAGGGACTAAAACGGTCGCCATCACCCCGGATTACGCTGAAATCGCTAAACTCTGCGATCTGTGGCTGGCTCCGAAGCAGGGCACCGATGCCGCAATGGCGCTGGCAATGGGTCACGTCATGCTGCGCGAGTTCCACCTTGATAACCCGAGCCAATACTTCACCGACTACGTGCGTCGTTACACCGACTTCCCGATGCTGGTGATGCTCGAAGAGCGTGACGGGTATTATGCGGCGGGTCGTATGCTGCGTGCCGCCGATCTGGTTGACTCCCTGGGTCAGGAAAATAATCCAGAGTGGAAAACCGTTGCCATCAATACCGACGGCGAAATGGTTGCGCCAAACGGTTCAATTGGTTTCCGCTGGGGTGAAAAAGGTAAATGGAACCTTGAGCAGCGCGACGGCACGTCCGGTAACGAAACCGAACTGCAGCTCAGCCTGTTAGGCAGCCAGGACGACATCGCTGAAGTCGGCTTCCCGTATTTTGGCGGCGAAGGTACCGAGCACTTTAGCAAAGTTGAACTGGAAAATGTTCTGCTGCACAAACTGCCGGTAAAACGCCTGCAACTGGCAGATGGCTCTACTGCGCTGGTGACTACCGTTTACGATCTGACCATGGCCAACTACGGTCTGGAACGCGGTCTGAACGATGAAAACTGCGCCTCCAGCTACGACGATATCAAAGCGTATACCCCGGCATGGGCAGAGAAAATCACTGGCGTATCGCGCGCTCAGATCGTGCGTATTGCCCGTGAATTTGCCGATAACGCAGATAAAACGCACGGCCGCTCAATGATTATTGTTGGCGCGGGTCTGAACCACTGGTATCACCTCGATATGAACTATCGTGGGCTTATCAACATGTTGGTGTTCTGTGGTTGCGTCGGCCAGAGCGGCGGCGGTTGGGCCCACTATGTGGGTCAGGAAAAACTGCGTCCGCAGACCGGTTGGCAGCCGCTGGCGTTTGGCCTTGACTGGCAGCGTCCGGCGCGTCACATGAACAGTACGTCCTATTTCTATAACCACTCCAGCCAATGGCGCTATGAGACGGTTACGGCACAGGAACTGCTGTCCCCGATGGCAGACAAATCCCGCTACAGTGGTCATTTGATTGACTTTAACGTTCGCGCTGAACGTATGGGCTGGTTGCCATCTGCGCCGCAGTTAGGTACTAACCCGCTGTACATTGCGCGTGAGGCAGAAAAAGTCGGGATGACACCGGTGGATTACACCGTTAAATCTCTGAAGGAAGGTTCTATTCGCTTTGCGGCCGAACAACCAGAGAACGGTAAAAACCATCCGCGTAACCTGTTTATCTGGCGTTCTAACCTGCTCGGCTCTTCCGGTAAAGGCCACGAGTACATGCTGAAGTATCTGCTGGGTACTGAACATGGTATTCAGGGACTGGATCTGGGTAAACAGGGGGGCGTGAAGCCAGAAGAAGTGGAATGGCAGGATAACGGACTGGACGGCAAGCTGGATCTGGTCGTTACCCTGGACTTCCGTCTGTCGAGCA
Source organism: Citrobacter sp. Cf136 (assembly GCF_030333815.1). Lineage (NCBI taxonomy): Bacteria > Pseudomonadati > Pseudomonadota > Gammaproteobacteria > Enterobacterales > Enterobacteriaceae > Citrobacter > Citrobacter sp. Cf136. The sequence goes on from NZ_JAOWFE010000032.1 coordinate 792,606, forward strand.
CCTGTCTGTACTCCGACATCGTGCTGCCGACCGCCACCTGGTATGAAAAAGACGATATGAATACCTCGGATATGCATCCGTTTATTCACCCGTTGTCTGCCGCCGTTGATCCAGCCTGGGAATCGAAGAGCGACTGGGAAATCTACAAGGCTATCGCCAAGAAATTCTCTGAAGTTTGCGTGGGCCACCTTGGCAAAGAAACTGACGTAGTGACGCTGCCTATCCAGCACGACTCGGCCGCCGAACTGGCGCAGCCGTTGGATGTTAAAGACTGGAAGAAAGGCGAATGCGATCTGATTCCAGGCGTTACCGCGCCGCACATCATGACAGTTGAGCGTGATTACCCGGCAACCTACGAACGCTTCACGTCCATCGGCCCACTGATGGATAAAGTCGGGAACGGCGGGAAAGGGATTGCCTGGAACACCCAGAGCGAAATGGACCTGCTGCGTAAGCTCAACTACACCAAGGCTGAAGGCCCGGCAAAAGGCCAGCCGATGCTGAATACGGCGATTGATGCCGCTGAGATGATCCTCACCCTGGCACCGGAAACCAACGGTCAGGTGGCGGTGAAAGCCTGGGCTGCGCTGAGTGAATTTACCGGCCGTGACCATACGCATCTGGCGCTGAATAAAGAAGACGAGAAAATCCGCTTCCGCGATATTCAGGCGCAGCCGCGCAAAATTATCTCCAGCCCGACCTGGTCAGGACTGGAAGATGAACATGTTTCTTACAACGCCGGTTACACCAACGTTCACGAGCTGATCCCATGGCGTACGCTGACTGGTCGCCAGCAGCTGTATCAGGATCATCAGTGGATGCGAGACTTCGGTGAAAGCCTGCTGGTTTACCGCCCACCAATTGATACTCGTTCGGTGAAAGAGGTGATGGGCGAGAAATCAAATGGTAACCCTGAAAAAGCGCTCAACTTCCTGACGCCACACCAGAAGTGGGGTATCCACTCCACCTATAGCGATAACCTGCTGATGCTGACGTTAGGCCGCGGCGGTCCGATCGTGTGGATGAGCGAAGCGGATGCGAAAGATCTGGGTATCGAGGATAACGACTGGATCGAAGTCTTTAACAGTAACGGGGCACTTACCGCCCGTGCGGTTGTGAGTCAACGTGTCCCGGCCGGGATGACCATGATGTACCACGCCCAGGAACGTATTGTGAATATTCCGGGGTCGGAGATTACCGAGCAGCGCGGCGGGATCCATAACTCGGTGACCCGTATCACACCGAAACCGACGCACATGATTGGTGGTTATGCCCACCTGGCCTACGGCTTTAACTACTACGGCACCGTAGGTTCGAACCGTGATGAGTTCGTGGTGGTTCGTAAGATGAAGAACATTGACTGGTTGGATGGCGAAGGCAATGACCAGGTACAGGAGAGCGTAAAATGAAAATTCGTTCACAAGTCGGCATGGTGCTGAATCTCGATAAGTGCATCGGTTGCCACACCTGTTCAGTAACCTGTAAAAACGTCTGGACCAGCCGTGAAGGTGCGGAGTATGCCTGGTTTAACAACGTTGAAACCAAACCGGGTACTGGCTTCCCAACTGATTGGGAAAACCAGGAAAAATGGAAGGGCGGTTGGATCCGTAAGATCAACGGTAAACTGGTGCCGCGCATGGGTAACAAAGCGCTGCTGCTGGGTAAAATTTTTGCTAACCCGCATTTGCCAGGTATTGATGACTACTACGAACCGTTTGACTTCGATTACCAGACTCTGCACAACACCCCGGCAGACAGCAAAGCACAGCCGATTGCCCGTCCGCGCTCGCTGATCACCGGTCAGCGTATGGATAAAATCACCAAAGGTCCGAACTGGGAAGATGACCTCGGCGGTGAGTTCGAGAAGCTGGCGAAAGACAAAAATTTCGAGAACATGCAGAAGGCGATGTACGGTCAGTTCGAAAACACCTTCATGATGTATTTGCCGCGTCTGTGCGAGCACTGCCTTAATCCGGCGTGCGTGGCGACTTGCCCGAGCGGTGCCATTTACAAGCGTGAAGAAGATGGCATCGTGCTGATCGATCAGGACAAATGCCGCGGCTGGCGTATGTGCATCACCGGTTGCCCGTATAAAAAAATCTACTTCAACTGGAAGAGCGGTAAGTCAGAGAAGTGCATTTTCTGCTATCCACGTATCGAAGCCGGTCAGCCGACCGTGTGCTCCGAAACCTGCGTCGGTCGTATCCGTTACCTCGGCGTACTGCTGTATGACGCGGATGCGATTGAAAGCGCGGCAAGCACCGAGCATGAGAAAGATCTGTACCAGCGTCAACTGGACGTGTTCCTCGATCCGAACGATCCGGCTGTTATTGAACAGGCGCTGAAAGATGGTATTCCGCTGAGCGTTATCGATGCCGCACAGCAGTCTCCGGTTTATAAAATGGCGATGGACTGGAAGTTGGCGCTGCCTCTGCATCCGGAATACCGCACATTGCCGATGGTTTGGTACGTGCCGCCATTGTCACCGATTCAGTCTGCCGCCGATGCGGGCGAGCTGGGCAGCAACGGTATTCTGCCGGACGTTGACAGTCTGCGTATCCCGGTTCAGTACCTGGCGAACCTGCTGACCGCAGGCGATACTCAGCCGGTGCTGTTGGCGCTGAAACGTATGCTGGCAATGCGTCACTACAAACGTACGGAAACCGTTGACGGTAAAGTCGATACCCGTGCGCTGGAAGAGGTGGGCTTGAGCGAAGCGCAGGCACAGGAAATGTATCGTTATCTGGCGATCGCGAACTACGAAGATCGTTTCGTGGTACCGAGCAGCCATCGTGAACTGGCGCGTGACGCGTTCCCGGAGAAAAGCGGTTGTGGCTTTACCTTCGGTGACGGTTGCCACGGTTCTGATACTAAATTCAATCTGTTCAACAGCCGCCGCATCGACGCTGTCGATGTGACCAGCAAAACGGAGCCGCACCAATGATTGAACTCGTCATTGTTTCGCGTTTGCTCGAGTACCCGGATGCTGCCCTGTGGCAGCATCAGCAGGAGCTTTTCGATGCACTCGCGTCATCTGAGAACCTGGATAAAGAGGATGCCCAGACTCTGGGCGTTTTCCTGCGCGATCTAATCGCGCAAGACGTGCTGGATGTGCAGGCAAGTTACAGCGAACTGTTTGATCGTGGCCGTGCCACCTCGCTGCTGCTGTTTGAACATGTACACGGTGAATCCCGCGATCGCGGTCAGGCGATGGTTGACCTGATGGCACAGTATGAACAGCACGGTTTGCAGCTCGACAGCCGCGAACTTCCCGATCATCTGCCGTTGTATCTGGAATATCTTGCGCAACTGCCGAAAAGCGAAGCGCTAGGTGGCTTGCAGGATATCGCGCCGATTCTGGCTTTGCTCAGCGCTCGTTTGCAGCAGCGTGGAAGCCGTTATGCAGTACTGTTCGATTTGCTGTTAAAACTGGCGAATACCGTTATCGACAGCGATAAAGTGGCTGAAAAAATTGCGGATGAAGCCCGTGATGATACCCCACAAGCGCTGGATGCGGTCTGGGAAGAAGAGCAGGTAAAATTCTTCGCCGATCAGGGGTGTGGCGAGTCGGAAATCTCCGCTCACCAGCGTCGTTTTGCCGGGGCCGTTGCGCCGCAGTATCTGAATATCACCACCGGAGGACAGCACTAATGCACTTCCTGAATACGTTCTTCTTTGACATCTATCCGTACATCGCGGGTTCTGTCTTTCTGATCGGCAGTTGGCTGCGTTATGACTACGGGCAGTATACGTGGCGTGCGGCCTCCAGTCAGATGTTGGATCGCAAAGGGATGAACCTGGCGTCAAACCTGTTTCACATCGGGATCCTGGGGATTTTTGCCGGGCACTTCTTGGGTATGTTAACGCCGCACTGGATGTATGAAGCGTGGCTGCCGCTTGAAGTGAAACAAAAGATGGCGATGTTCGCAGGTGGCGCCAGCGGCGTAATGTGTCTGATTGGCGGTGTACTGCTGCTGAAACGTCGTTTGTTCAGCCCACGAGTGCGGGCCACCACCACCGGAGCGGATATTCTGATCCTCTCTCTGTTGGTTATCCAGTGTGCGCTGGGTCTGCTGACCATTCCGTTCTCCGCCCAGCATATGGACGGCAGCGAGATGATGAAGCTGGTGAACTGGGCGCAGACAGTGGTGACCTTCCATGGCGGAGCGTCTCAGTATCTGGATGGCGTCGCATTTATTTTCCGTGTGCACCTTGTGCTGGGTATGACGCTGTTCCTGTTGTTCCCATTCTCGCGTCTGGTACACATCTGGAGCGTCCCGGTCGAATATCTGACACGCAAATACCAGATTGTTCGTGCACGTCACTAATCGTATTTCTGTGAAAGATAAACCCTGCTTCGGCGGGGTTTTTTTATGCCTGTTTGCCGGATGGCGGCGCAAGCGCCTTATCCAGCCTACGCAGGTTTAAGCGAGCGCCGTAGGCCTGCGTAGTGCATCAGGCAATTTGTGGGCATGTGTCGAGTTTGTAGGTCTGATAAGCACAGCGCATCAGGCAAATAAAGGGCATTGCAGATTGATTTTGTGTTGGTGCTTTATGAAGTGATGGTGGTGGGGGAAGGATTCGAACCTTCGAAGTCGATGACGGCAGATTTACAGTCTGCTCCCTTTGGCCGCTCGGGAACCCCACCAAGGGTATACTAATTTTGTGAGTCTAAAAGAATGAATGGTGGTGGGGGAAGGATTCGAACCTTCGAAGTCGATGACGGCAGATTTACAGTCTGCTCCCTTTGGCCGCTCGGGAACCCCACCACGGGGTAATGCTAATTACTGGCCTGCTTCCGTTGGAAGCGGGGCGCATCATATCAAATGATGCGCCCCTGTAAAGCATTCCGTTGATAAAAAAGAACTGGTTGCCTGATTTTTACACGCAAAGATGTAAAGGTAACCAATTAACTTATCAATCGATTACAGAATAATCGTTCGGTTACCGTAAACAAAGACGCGCTGAGCCAGAACCTGATACAGCGCACGGCTTAAAACATTTTTTTCAACGTCGCGACCCGCGCGCATCATATCTTCGGCAGTGTAGGTGTGATCAACATGGATCACGTCCTGCATAATGATTGGGCCTTCATCAAGGTTATCATTTACGTAATGGGCCGTCGCGCCGATGATTTTCACGCCGCGTTCATAAGCTTGATGGTACGGGCGAGCACCAATGAATGCTGGCAGGAATGAATGGTGAATATTGATAATTTTATTTGGGAAGCGTGAAACAAATGTTGGGGTCAGAACGCGCATGTATTTAGCCAACACGACATAGTCCGGCTGGTGGGCGTCGATAGCGTCAGCCATGTTCTGATCATGTTCGTCACGTGTTAAACCTTCATGGCTGACCAGCTCAAACGGAATATCAAACCGTTCAACCAGAGGACGCAACGTCTCGTGATTGCCGATCACCGCGGCGATTTCAACATCCAGCCCGCCATAATTGGCCTTCATTAACAGATCGCCCAGGCAATGCGCTTCCTTAGTGACCAAAATGACGATGCGGCGGCGGCCTGCTGGGGTTAATTCACGAATTGAACCTTCAGGTAAGGCGCTGTCCAGATCGGCAAGCAGCGTGACGTCGTTAAAAATGCCCTCCAGTTCGGTGCGCATAAAAAAGCGTCCGGTGCGGTGGTCCACAAACTCATTGTTCTGCACGATGTTCAGTTCATGCTTGTAACAGATATTCGTAATGCGTGCGATCAGACCTTTTTGGTCTGGGCAAATAGTACGCAGCACTTTTCTTTGTAATGAATGCATTTGCAGCGGTGATCCTGTTGAGAATGTTTGCAAAATTGATACTGTCGGGCGTTGATTAGCCGCAGCACTTTTTAAATTTTTTACCGGAGCCACAAGGGCAGGTATCGTTTCGTCCAATTTGAGGGCGTGTACCGTCTATATAGTACCACTGACCGTTTTCTTTTAAAAAACGAGAGCGCTCGATAATTGCACCTGTTTTACCTTGTTCAGAAAACCGTGCGACGAAACTGACATAGCCGATATCTTCTGTGTCTGCCGTCTCTTGTTCAAAAACGGTCAGCCCAAGCCATTCAGTATGATTAAATCCTGCGATAATGTCGTCGCGAAACGAGGCCGCATGACAATCTGGATGCCAGGTCCTGATAAGATAATCTGCGTCTTTCATCACAAAAGCACAGTAACGAGAACGCATGAGGTGTGACGGCGTAGGTGCTACTTGCGCGCCGGACACATAACGGTAGCAACATAGGCTATACTCGACAGCGCTACCACAGGGACAAAGCTGAGACACAAAGTACTCCCTGGAATATAAAAACGGCGTAAAAACGCCAGAGTGGCACTATGTTAACTGAGCGGTAGCGATGTTGCTACGTCTGCAAGCCAGGGGAAGTTTGTACGTATAATGAGAAAAATAAAAATTGGGCTGGCGCTAGGTTCCGGCGCGGCGCGAGGTTGGTCGCATATTGGGGTTATTAAAGCCCTTAAGCATATGGGCATCGATGTTGATATCGTGGCAGGGTGCTCCATCGGTTCGCTGGTTGGTGCTGCCTACGCCTGCAATAAGTTGCCTGCTCTTGAAAAGTGGGTATGTTCTTTCAGCTATTGGGATGTTTTACGGCTGATGGATCTCTCGTGGCGCAGGGGAGGTTTACTGCGCGGTGAACGGGTATTCAATCAGTACCGTAATGTTATGCCGGTAGAAGCAATTGAGCAATGCACACGCCGTTTCGCAACAGTTGCTACTAATCTGAGTACGGGGCGGGAGCTGTGGTTTACCGAAGGTGATTTGCATCTGGCTGTCCGAGCCTCCTGTAGCATTCCTGGTCTGATGTCTCCCGTGGCGCATAATGGTTACTGGCTGGTCGATGGCGCGGTGGTGAATCCCGTCCCTGTATCCCTGACTCGTGCGTTGGGGGCCGATATTGTTATCGCGGTCGACCTGCAACACGATGCTCATCTCATGCAACAAGATTTACTCTCCTTCAACGTCAATAGCGATGCCGAATCGGGTAATGATGCTGACGAGCTTTCATGGCATGCCCGCCTGAAAGAGCGATTGAGCAACATTACGGCCAGGCGTGCGGTCACGGCACCGACGGCGATGGAGATCATGACGACGTCTATTCAGGTTCTGGAAAATCGTCTGAAACGTAACCGCATGGCCGGCGACCCTCCAGACATACTGATTCAGCCGTTTTGTCCACAAATATCCACGCTGGATTTTCACCGCGCCAGTGCAGCAATTGCTGCCGGGCAGTTGGCGGTCGAGAAGAAAATGGATGAACTTCTACCCTTGGTGAAAACCAACGTCTAACGCATTTTTTATCAACACTTAAGCAAATTCTGACAGGCGTGAGTGGCAATAGCATGCCACTATTTATTAAAGCCAGTCAGGGGGGAGAATATGACGCAGCCATTGGTCGGAAAACAGATTCTTATCGTTGAGGATGAGCCGGTATTTCGCTCACTCATGGACTCATGGTTTTCCTCTTTGGGAGCGACAACGGCGGTGGCTGGCGACGGGCTTGAAGCACTTGAACTACTTGGACACTTCACGCCAGATCTGATGATTTGCGATCTGGCTATGCCAAGAATGAACGGCCTCAAACTGGTTGAGTATCTACGCAATCGTGGCGATCAGACCCCGATACTGGTGATTTCTGCGACGGAAAACATGTCCGACATAGCCAAAGCGCTACGACTCGGGGTGGATGATGTCCTATTGAAGCCGGTGAAAGACCTTAATCGCTTGAGAGAAACCGTCTTTGCATGTCTTTATCCCAACATGTTTAATTCACGCGTGGAAGAAGAAGAGCGGCTGTTTCGCGACTGGGATGCGATGGTGGACGATCCTGCCGCCGCCGCGAAGCTGCTAAAAGAATTACAGCCTCCAGTGTCGCAAGTGATTTCGCACTGCCGCATTAACTATCGACAATTGGTAGTAGCCGACCAACCGGGGCTGGTGCTGGATATTGCGCCGCTGTCGGATCATGACCTTGCATTCTATTGCCTTGATGTGACGCGGGCAGGGGATAATGGTGTTTTGGCTGCATTATTATTGCGGGCGCTATTTAATGGTCTACTGCAGGAGCAACTGACACAACAAAATCAGCGGTTGCCGGAGTTAGGTACGTTATTGAAACAGGTAAATCATTTGTTGCGGCAAGCCAATTTACCAGGGCAGTTTCCCTTGCTGGTGGGGTATTACCACAGCGGATTAAAAAATCTGATTCTGGTATCTGCAGGGCTGAATGCGACATTAAATACAGGTTCCCACCAAGTGCAAATCAGCAATGGCGTTCCGCTGGGTACCTTAGGTAATACGTATCTTAATCAGTTGAGCCAACATTGTGAGTCATGGCAATGCCAAATATGGGGGGCGGGAGGGCGCCTGCGCTTGATGTTGTCTGCGGAATGAACAATTGAGAGGCGTGCAAATGAAATTGGTTCACCCTCCCCGTGCTGTGAGTGCTACTATCAGCGCCAGATTTATTCGTATTTATCTTAATTATACCGACGCGCGTCCTTTTCAGACCAGAAGTTTGTCGCTGTACTGATATACTCGGATGCGATACAGAATGATGAACACGTTCAATACATGAACAGTCCAGGAGAGTTTTAAATGGCTGCCCTTAATTCAAAAGTCAAAAAAGCCGTTATCCCAGTTGCGGGATTAGGAACCAGGATGTTACCGGCTACGAAAGCAATCCCGAAAGAGATGCTACCGTTGGTTGATAAGCCATTAATTCAGTACGTCGTAAACGAATGTATTGCTGCGGGCATCACTGAAATTGTACTTGTAACTCACTCGTCTAAAAATTCTATTGAAAACCACTTCGATACCAGCTTTGAACTTGAAGCAATGCTGGAAAAACGTGTAAAACGTCAGCTTCTGGAAGAAGTGCAATCTATTTGCCCACCGCATGTGACTATTATGCAGGTGCGTCAGGGGCTGGCAAAAGGTCTGGGACACGCAGTATTGTGCGCGCACCCTGTGGTTGGCGATGAACCGGTTGCTGTAATCCTGCCGGACGTAATTCTTGACGAATACGAATCTGATTTATCCCGCGACAACCTTGCCGAAATGATTCATCGTTTTGATGAAACAGGTAGCAGCCAGATTATGGTTGAACCGGTAGAAGATGTTACGGCTTATGGTGTTGTTGATTGTAAAGGCGTTGAATTATCCCCGGGCGAAAGCGTCCCGATGGTTGGCGTGGTTGAAAAACCAAAGGCTGATGTAGCGCCTTCTAATCTGGCCGTTGTGGGTCGTTACGTTCTTAGTGCCGATATCTGGCCTCTGCTGGCTAAAACCCCTCCGGGAGCGGGTGATGAAATTCAGCTGACAGATGCAATCGATATGCTGATTGAAAAAGAGACGGTTGAAGCTTATCACATGAAGGGCAAAAGCCATGACTGTGGTAATAAACTGGGCTATATGCAGGCGTTCGTCGAATATGGTATTCGCCATAACACTCTCGGCGCTGAATTTAAAGCCTGGCTGGAAGACGAGATGGGGATTAAGAAGTAACCTTCTGGTATTATCTGGTCAGAACGGTGCTGTATTAACAGCGCCGTTTTTTTTATACCTAATCCGGGTAGGGCTGAGCGAAGTACCAGTAAAAAAAATCCCGCCAATGGCGGGATTTTAAGCAAAGTATTTCTGAATTATTCCTTGATCAGGAAATCGTCCAGTTGTTTACCTTGCTCTTCCATCGCTTTTTTGATTACTGCCGGTGTACGACCCTGACCAGTCCAGGTTTTAGTTTCACCGTTTTCGTCAACATAGCTATATTTAGCCGGACGTGCAGCGCGTTTAGCTTTGGTGCCAGATTTAACAGCAGCCATGCTATTCAGCAGTTCGTTCGGATCAATGCCGTCAGCGATCAGCATTTCACGATATTGTTGCAGTTTACGAGTGCGTTCTTCAACTTCAGCGGCAGCAGCGCTTTCTTCTTCGCGACGCTCGCTAACTACAACTTCTAATTTTTCCAGCATTTCCTCAAGCGTTTCCAGAGTGCATTCTCTTGCCTGCGCACGAAGAGTACGGATGTTGTTCAGAATTTTAAGTGCTTCGCTCATTGTAGTAATCTCAAACTTATATTGGGGTGGTTTGTTGAGCTAATAATAGAGCGATAAATTCAGTTGTGCAATAGCCAGGAATGTAAGGAATTCAAAATTGCGCTTTATTTAGTAACAGAATTAATTCTCCTGTCTTAAATTCCCCATGATGTTGGGCATAAAAAAGGCTTATTGGCGAGGGGGCTTCTCAGCGGTTGAGAGTAAAAATTCAAGATTCAGGTCACATTTTATGGTGTACAAATAGTATCTCTTTGCAGTGATTTCAACCTTTTGTATTAGTTTTGCTTACGTGAATTCGCTAATACATGGCGACAGTGGGTAGATTCAATAACAATATGGGCAGGGTTTCTTTATTGCCGTATGATGATAAGTGACATTGATAAATTTCATGAGCACTATTTGTGAAAGAGTGTGTATATACGCGTCCGAGCTCGGGCTGTATGGTCGATGGTTGTATGCTCTCTCACTACCTGTTACTTAAATTCGGGCGGCACTGAGCGGGCTTGTCCGCGCATTTATACGCCTTTGGGCGCAGCGCTACACCGACACTATCGTGAAATATGATACAATCCCGCGCATATTTATTTCCCCATGTGAGGGCCTTCGGTCAATGGCACAGCTATATTTTTACTATTCTGCAATGAATGCCGGTAAGTCGACTGCATTGCTGCAATCTTCGTACAATTATCAGGAACGTGGGATGCGTGCTGTTGTATATACAGCGGAAATTGATGACCGTTTTGGTGCTGGAAAAGTAAGTTCACGTATAGGTCTGTCGTCGCCTGCAAAATTGTTTAACCAAAATTCATCATTGTACGAAGAGATTCGTGCTGAAAATGAGCAGCAAAGAATTCACTGTATACTGGTTGATGAGTCACAGTTTCTGACTCGACAACAGGTTTATGAATTATCTGAAGTTGTCGATCGGCTGGATATTCCTGTGTTGTGCTATGGCTTACGCACTGATTTCCGTGGTGAATTATTTGGCGGCAGCGAATACCTGCTTGCGTGGTCTGATAAGCTCGTTGAATTAAAAACCATTTGTTTCTGTGGGCGTAAGGCCAGCATGGTTTTACGTCTTGATCAGTCTGGAAGGCCCTATAACGAGGGCGAGCAGGTGGTTATTGGCGGGAATGAACGCTATGTGTCGGTATGCCGTAAACACTACAAACAGGCGCAGTCTGAGGGCTCTCTGACGGCGATACAAGAACGACACAGCCACGATTAACCCTGCAGGCTTCTGAGCGCTTATAAATACAGGGTAGGCCGGGACATTCGTCAATGTTCTCTACCCTGTCAACTCTCTTCTGACGGCTATTCTCACATCTTCCTGAATACATCTCTTACCGTGCCATTCTATTCACATGGTTAAATTGGGGATCACTCAATTTTCATAACACAAGACGAAAAAAAACGGTCCCAACTGGGACCGTTTATGGTGAAACTAAAACTTATCTGAGAAAATTAAGCGGATTTCTTCGCTTTCTTTTCTGCTTTCGGTGCAGCTACTGCTTCAGTCTTAGCGGTAGTCTGGCCTTCGCTGTACTCACGACCGTAGTATGTATCCAGCAGGATCTGTTTCAGTTCAGCAATCAGCGGGTAACGTGGGTTTGCACCAGTACACTGGTCATCAAACGCATCTTCAGACAGTTTGTCCACGTGTGCCAGGAAGTCAGCTTCCTGAACGCCAGCTTCACGGATAGACTTAGGAATACCCAGCTCAGCTTTGATTTCTTCCAGCCAGCCCAGCAGTTTCTGGATTTTCGCGGCAGTACGGTCGCCCGGTGCGCTCAGACCCAGATGGTCTGCGATTTCAGCGTAGCGACGGCGTGCCTGCGGACGGTCGTACTGGCTGAATGCAGTCTGTTTAGTCGGGTTGTCGTTCGCGTTATAACGAATAACGTTGCTGATCAGCAGGGCGTTCGCCAGACCGTGAGGAATGTGGAACTGAGAACCCAGTTTGTGCGCCATTGAGTGACATACACCCAGGAAGGCGTTAGCAAACGCGATACCGGCGATGGTTGCTGCACTGTGTACACGCTCACGTGCTACCGGGTTCTTAGAACCTTCATGGTAGGACGCCGGCAGGTTTTCTTTCAGCAGTTTCAGCGCTTGCAGAGCCTGACCGTCGGAGAACTCAGAAGCCAGTACGGAAACGTAAGCTTCCAGAGCGTGAGTGACGGCATCGAGACCACCGAACGCACACAGGGACTTCGGCATATCCATCACCAGGTTGGCGTCAACAATCGCCATATCCGGAGTCAGCGCATAGTCTGCCAGCGGGTATTTCTGCCCAGTTGCATCGTCAGTAACAACCGCAAACGGAGTCACTTCAGAGCCGGTACCGGAAGTGGTGGTGACGGCGACCATCTTCGCTTTCACACCCATTTTCGGGAACTTGTAGATACGTTTACGGATGTCCATAAAGCGCAGCGCCAGTTCTTCGAAGTGAGTTTCCGGGTGCTCGTACATAACCCACATGATTTTCGCGGCGTCCATCGGGGAACCGCCGCCCAGCGCGATGATTACGTCTGGTTTGAAGGAGTTAGCCAGCTCAGCACCTTTGCGAACAACGGTCAGAGTCGGGTCAGCTTCAACTTCAAAGAACACTTCGGTTTCAACGCCAGCAGCTTTCAGAACGGAGGTGATCTGGTCTGCATAACCGTTGTTGAACAGGAAGCGGTCGGTCACGATCAGCGCACGTTTGTGACCATCGGTAATCACTTCATCCAGTGCGATTGGCAGAGAGCCACGACGGAAGTAGATAGATTTCGGAAGTTTGTGCCACAACATGTTTTCAGCTCGCTTAGCAACGGTTTTCTTGTTGATCAGGTGTTTAGGACCAACGTTTTCAGAGATGGAGTTACCACCCCAGGAACCACAACCCAGAGTCAGGGAAGGTGCGAGTTTGAAGTTGTACAAGTCACCGATACCACCCTGAGAAGCTGGGGTGTTGATCAGGATACGTGCGGTTTTCATCATCTGGCCGAAGTAAGCAACACGTTCTGGCTGGTTGTCCTGGTCAGTGTACAGGCAAGAGGTATGACCGATACCGCCCATCGCAACCAGTTTTTCAGCTTTAATGACTGCGTCTTCGAAGTCCTTCGCACGGTACATTGCCAGTGTCGGAGACAGTTTTTCATGAGCAAACGGTTCGCTTTCATCGACAACCGTCACTTCACCGATCAGAATCTTAGTGGTTTCTGGTACGGAGAAGCCTGCCAGTTCAGCAATCTTGTATGCTGGCTGACCAACGATAGCTGCGTTCAGCGCGCCATTTTTCAGGATAACGTCCTGGACTGCTTTCAACTCTTTGCCCTGCAGCATGTAGCCGCCGTGAGTCGCAAAACGCTCACGTACTGCATCATATACAGAGTCAACCACGACGACAGACTGCTCAGAAGCACAGATTACGCCGTTATCGAAGGTTTTAGACATCAGAACAGATGCAACAGCACGTTTGATATCAGCGGTTTCGTCGATAACAACAGGGGTGTTACCTGCGCCTACGCCGATAGCCGGTTTACCGGAGCTGTATGCCGCTTTAACCATGCCTGGACCACCGGTCGCAAGGATCAGGTTGATGTCCGGGTGGTGCATCAGCGCATTAGACAGTTCAACGGAAGGTTGATCGATCCAGCCGATCAGATCTTTCGGTGCGCCAGCAGCGATTGCTGCTTGCAGAACGATATCAGCTGCTTTGTTAGTTGCATCTTTTGCACGCGGATGCGGAGAGAAGATGATGGCGTTACGGGTCTTCAGGCTGATCAGTGATTTGAAGATCGCAGTAGAAGTTGGGTTAGTGGTTGGAACGATACCACAGATGATACCAATTGGTTCCGCAATGGTAATGGTACCGAAAGTGTCGTCTTCAGACAGCACACCACAGGTTTTTTCATCTTTGTAAGCGTTGTAAATGTATTCAGAAGCAAAGTGGTTTTTGATCACTTTATCTTCGACAATACCCATGCCGGATTCGGCAACGGCCATTTTCGCGAGAGGGATTCGAGCGTCTGCGGCAGCCAGAGCGGCGGCACGGAAGATTTTGTCAACCTGTTCTTGAGTGAAACTGGCATATTCACGCTGGGCTTTTTTTACGCGCTCTACAAGTGCGTTAAGTTCAGCGACATTAGTAACAGCCATGATGCTCTCCTGATAATGTTAAACTTTTTTAGTAAATCATCTGCTCGATACGAGAGTATAGACAGACCGACGAAAATTTGTGTAACGGTTTGAAAATCAAACGGTTAATTAACGTCCACTTTACTTTGATTTACTAAAAGAGCTTATACGCTAGTGCCAGTTAACTCTAACGCGTTACCTCCAGGTGGCGTAAGCAAGATTACTCACTTCTGAGTAGTAATTGCGTGATCTGGATCAAAAATTCGCAAAGCTGACACCTTTCAGCAGGCCCTTTTAGCGTTTCTCGTCAAGTGTTAATAAATTGACGTAATGAATGCTAATAACGTTAGCATAATTAATACATATTAATAACACTGAGTATTGGTAGCGTATTTACGTAGATATACGAAGATAGAAGGTGAAGTATGCTGACAAAAGGCGTATCTTCAGCGCGGATTTTATCAATTTTTATGACTCATTTTATCCGGCTAACGCTTCGGAGCTAACCGTGATCCAAACGCTATTTGATTTTCCTGTCTATTTTAAATTTTTCATTGGGTTATTTGCGTTGGTCAACCCGGTAGGGATCATCCCTGTCTTTATCAGTATGACCAGTTATCAAACTGCTGCAGCGCGAAACAAAACCAACCTTACGGCAAACCTGTCAGTCGCTATCATTCTGTGGACTTCGCTGTTTCTTGGTGATGGTATTCTGCAACTTTTCGGTATCTCAATAGATTCGTTCAGGATTGCCGGCGGCATTCTGGTTGTGACTATCGCGATGTCAATGATTAGCGGAAAACTAGGGGAAGATAAACAAAACAAACAGGAAAAATCAGAAACCGCAATCCGTGAGAGTATCGGCGTTGTACCGTTGGCATTGCCGTTGATGGCGGGACCGGGGGCGATAAGCTCAACTATTGTTTGGGGTACGCGATATCACAGTGCGATTAACCTGTTTGGCTTTTTTGTCGCGATTGCGCTGTTTGCCCTGTGCTGCTGGGGGCTGTTTCGCATGGCGCCATGGCTGGTACGACTGTTGGGACAAACTGGCATCAACGTCATTACCCGTATTATGGGGCTACTGTTAATGGCCTTGGGTATCGAATTCATTGTTACAGGTATCAAATCCATTTTCCCAGGTTTGCTGGCCTGATATCTCTCTTCTGTACAAACGGAGTCGGTCCCGGCTCCGTTTCCTTTCATTATCAGTAAAACTTCTCACTAAAGTTGAAAATCAGCATAGTGATAATAAAAAATGCTGATGGTTATTCATTTGTTTATTCATTGATTTTATGAATGTAACACTCATCCATCTGCCAGAGAGAGCCTGATATCGCTGTTATTTAATTAACATCATACTCTGGGGCTTGCTGAAGGATTATCGAAATGTTATTAGTTATTTCAGCGTTTTTTTCAGTTGAATGTGCTAATTAATAACCAATTGTTAAATTTATGTGCATTTTGACGTGGTGTTGACACCTGACAGGGTAGTTAACATCTGGCTTGATGTAATTTATTGTTTTTTATGGGTTTGTTATAGAAAATCTTCATTCGTAAGACTTTCTTTGTGGGATTTGTTTCCAATAAAAGAGAATTGGTTAACAAATTTGTAAAATGTATTGGCGGTTAAGAAACGCATTTGGTACTTTCCGGCCAGGTATTATGCAGAAGAATTCACGTTGATGAGAATCATTTGCAGTTAGTTTCTCTCAACAGGGTAATAGCGTGTTTCCGGCAGGGGAGGCACGTAGATAATCGACGTAAGGCAGTCATACGAACCGCCAGAATAAATAAAGTCGGTGATAGCAAGCAGTAAAACAAAAAACGACCTGACGGCAGAAAATCTCCGGTGCCGTACAGTGATCCTGACAGGATTAACAGTCTGGTTAAAAAACCAGCCATAATAATGAGGGAGTACAACACAATGACTAACATCACTAAAAAAAGTTTAGTAGCTGCGGGGATCTTAACTGCGCTAGTCGCTGGAAATGTTGCCACGGCGGCAGTAGTGCCAGCGGGTGTGCAGCTTGCTGAAAAGCAGACTCTGGTGCGTAATAACGGTTCGGAAGTGCAGTCACTCGATCCCCACAAAATCGAAGGTGTACCTGAATCCAACATTAACCGTGACCTGTTTGAAGGTTTATTAATCAGTGATGTCGATGGCAAACCATCGCCTGGCGTGGCTGAAAAATGGGAAAATAAAGATTTTAAAGTCTGGACATTCCATCTGCGTAAAGATGCTAAGTGGTCTGACGGCACGCCTGTTACCGCGCAAGATTTCGTGTATAGCTGGCAACGTTTGGCTAATCCAAATACTGCATCACCGTACGCCAGTTATTTGCAGTACGGTCATATCGTCAATATTGATGATATTATCGCCGGTAAAAAACCGATCACCGATCTCGGTGTAAAAGCTCTCGACGATCATACTTTTGAAGTCACCCTCAGCGAACCTGTTCCTTATTTCTACAAACTGCTTGTGCACTCTTCCGTTTCACCGGTTCCTAGAGCTGCTGTTGAAAAATTCGGCGAGAAGTGGACCCAGCCCGCTAACATCGTTACTAACGGTGCGTATAAACTGAAAGACTGGGTTGTGAACGAGCGCATTGTGCTTGAGCGTAATACCAACTATTGGGACAACGCCAAAACGGTTATTAACCAGGTAACCTACCTGCCTATTTCTTCTGAAGTGACTGACGTTAACCGCTATCGCAGCGGTGAAATCGACATGACCTATAACAACATGCCGATTGAGTTATTCCAGAAACTGAAAAAAGAGATCCCGAACGAAGTCCACGTTGACCCGTATCTGTGCACCTATTATTACGAAATCAACAACCAGAAAGCACCGTTCAACGATGTTCGTGTTCGTACCGCCCTGAAGCTGGCGTTGGATCGTGACATTATCGTCAATAAAGTGAAAAACCAGGGTGACCTGCCGGCGTATAGCTTTACTCCTCCATACACCGATGGCGCGAAACTGGTTGAGCCAGAGTGGTTCAAGTGGTCTCAGGAAAAGCGTAATGAAGAAGCGAAGAAACTGCTGGCTGAGGCCGGATATACCGCTGAGAAACCGCTGACCTTTGACCTGCTGTATAACACTTCAGATCTGCATAAGAAGCTGGCTATTGCCGCGGCATCTATCTGGAAGAAAAATCTGGGTGCTAATGTGAAGCTGGAAAACCAGGAATGGAAAACGTTCCTCGATACGCGCCATCAGGGCAACTATGATGTTTCACGTGCGGGCTGGTGTGCGGACTATAACGAACCGACGTCCTTCCTGAATATGGTGCTGTCCGACAGCTCCAATAATACCGTCCACTATAAGAGCCCGGCATTTGATAAGCTGATTGCGGATACGCTGAAAGTGACTGATGAAGCGCAGCGCAGCGAACTGTATTCGAAAGCGGAACAGCAGCTGGATAAAGATTCTGCGATTGTACCGGTTTATTACTATGTCAATGCCCGCCTGGTGAAACCATGGGTTGGCGGATACTCCGGTAAAGACCCGATGGATAATATCCACGTTAAAGACTTGTATATTATCAAGCATTAATGGCAAGACGTGGGGCAATCATTTTTGCCCCACAGTGTCTTTTTTCTTCGAACTATTAATACCGCTTTACCTGAACGTCGGGGTTAAAGAGGTATAAAGGCACACGCCAGAAGGTACGGGCAATGTTAAAATTCATATTACGTCGCTGTCTGGAAGCGATTCCGACGCTGTTTATTCTTATTACGATTTCATTCTTTATGATGCGCCTTGCGCCCGGAAGCCCATTCACCGGGGAACGCGCGTTACCGCCAGAGGTGCTGGCGAATATTGAAGCGAAATATCATCTTAACGATCCTATCTCGACGCAGTATTTCAGCTATCTGAAACAGCTGGCGCATGGCGATTTTGGACCATCCTTTAAATATAAAGACTACACGGTTAACGACCTCGTTGCTTCGAGTTTTCCGGTTTCTGCGAAGCTGGGTGCGGCAGCCTTTATTCTGGCGGTACTCGTCGGCGTTAGCGCCGGGGTGATAGCCGCGCTGAAGCAAAATACACGTTGGGATTACACGGTGATGGGGGTGGCAATGACTGGGGTAGTTATCCCCAGTTTCGTGGTCGCTCCCTTATTGGTCATGATATTTGCCATAACTTTGAAATGGCTGCCCGGCGGGGGCTGGAACGGTGGGGCGTTGAAATTTATGATCCTGCCAATGGTGGCCTTGTCACTGGCCTACATCGCCAGTATCGCTCGTATTACTCGCGGTTCGATGATTGAAGTGCTGCACTCTAACTTTATTCGTACCGCGCGCGCCAAAGGGCTGCCGATGCGGCGGATTATTTTCCGCCATGCGTTAAAACCTGCGCTGTTGCCAGTGCTGTCCTATATGGGACCGGCATTTGTCGGCATTATCACTGGTTCGATGGTTATTGAAACCATCTATGGTTTACCTGGCATTGGTCAGTTGTTCGTCAATGGCGCGTTAAACCGCGACTATTCGCTGGTTCTGAGTCTGACCATACTGGTGGGTACGCTGACCATCGTGTTTAACGCGATTGTCGATGTGCTTTATGCCGTTATCGACCCGAAAATTCGTTACTGATACTGGAGCTCGCTATGATGTTAAGTAAGAAAAACAGCGAAGCGCTGGAGAATTTCAGTGAAAAGCTGGAGGTCGAAGGCCGCAGCCTGTGGCAGGACGCGCGTCGACGCTTTATGCATAACCGAGCTGCGGTAGCAAGCCTGGTGGTGCTGGTAATTATTGCGCTGTTCGTGACGCTCGCGCCGATGCTGTCGCAGTTTACCTACTTCGATACTGACTGGGGCATGATGTCCAGCGCGCCGGATACGGAATCAGGCCACTATTTCGGTACTGACTCGTCGGGACGCGACCTGTTGGTGCGCGTGGCGATTGGCGGGCGCATCTCACTAATGGTCGGCATTGCGGCGGCGTTGGTCGCGGTGGTTGTAGGTACGCTGTACGGTTCTCTGTCGGGCTACCTCGGCGGAAAAATCGACTCGGTGATGATGCGTCTGCTGGAAATTCTCAACTCCTTCCCGTTCATGTTCTTCGTGATCCTGCTGGTCACCTTCTTTGGGCAAAATATCCTGCTGATTTTTGTCGCTATCGGGATGGTCTCCTGGCTGGATATGGCGCGTATCGTGCGTGGACAAACGCTGAGCCTCAAGCGCAAAGAGTTTATTGAAGCGGCGCAAGTGGGTGGGGTGTCTACCGCGCGTATCGTTATCCGCCATATTGTGCCGAACGTGCTGGGTGTGGTGGTGGTATACGCTTCATTGCTGGTGCCGAGCATGATCCTGTTTGAATCCTTCCTGAGCTTTTTGGGATTAGGTACGCAGGAGCCGTTAAGTAGCTGGGGCGCTCTGCTCAGTGATGGCGCCAACTCAATGGAAGTCTCACCATGGCTGCTGCTGTTTCCGGCAGGTTTCCTGGTGGTCACTTTGTTCTGTTTTAACTTTATTGGCGATGGCTTGCGTGATGCCCTCGACCCGAAAGACCGTTAAGGAGTGCAGCCATGAGCGTAATTGAAACCTCAACCGCGCCGCTCGCGCAACAACAGGCTAACGCACTGCTGAACGTAAAAGATTTGCGTGTGACGTTCGCTACCCCCGACGGCGATGTAACTGCGGTCAACGATTTAAACTTTTCTCTGCGAGCTGGAGAAACGCTGGGTATTGTCGGAGAATCCGGCTCAGGTAAATCGCAAACGGCCTTTGCCCTGATGGGCCTGCTGGCGGCTAATGGTCGTATCGGGGGCTCCGCTACGTTCAACGGACGTGAAATTCTGAACTTACCGGAACGTGAACTAAACAAACTGCGCGCCGAGCAGATCTCGATGATTTTCCAGGACCCGATGACGTCTCTCAATCCGTACATGCGGGTCGGGGAGCAGTTGATGGAAGTTCTGATGCTGCATAAAGGCATGAGCAAAGCGGAAGCTTTTGAAGAGTCAGTCAGAATGCTGGATGCGGTGAAAATGCCGGAAGCGCGTAAGCGCATGAAAATGTATCCGCATGAATTCTCCGGTGGTATGCGTCAGCGCGTAATGATCGCTATGGCGTTGCTGTGCAGGCCCAAATTACTGATAGCCGATGAACCGACCACTGCGCTCGATGTGACGGTACAGGCGCAAATCATGACGCTGCTGAATGAACTGAAAAGCGAATTCAACACCGCGATTATCATGATCACCCACGATCTGGGGGTTGTTGCCGGTATTTGCGATAAAGTTCTGGTGATGTACGCCGGTCGTACTATGGAATACGGCAGTGCGCGGGATGTCTTTTATAAGCCCGTTCATCCGTATTCGATTGGTTTGCTGAATGCCGTACCTCGTCTGGATGCTGAAGGGGAAGAGATGCTCACGATCCCGGGCAACCCACCGAACCTGCTGCGTCTGCCAAAAGGCTGTCCATTCCAGCCGCGTTGCCCGCATGCGATGGAAATCTGTAGCAGTGCTCCGCCACTGGAGGAATTTAGTCCAGGCCGTTTGCGCGCCTGCTTTAAGCCGGTGGAGGAACTGGTATGAATGCGGTAACCGAACAACGTAAAGTGCTCCTTGAGATTGCTGACCTTAAAGTCCATTTCGATATTAAAGATGGCAAACAGTGGTTCTGGCAACCATCTAAAACCCTTAAGGCAGTTGATGGCGTAACCCTGCGACTGTATGAGGGCGAAACCCTGGGCGTGGTCGGTGAATCAGGCTGCGGGAAATCGACCTTTGCCCGTGCGATTATCGGCCTGGTGAAGGCCACCGATGGAAAGGTTGCCTGGCTGGGTAAAGATTTACTGGGTATGAAACCCGATGAGTGGCGGGAAGTACGCAGCGATATCCAGATGATTTTCCAGGATCCGCTGGCATCGTTAAACCCGCGCATGACCATTGGTGAAATCATTGCCGAACCGCTGCGTACTTATCATCCGAATCTTCCTGGTCAGGAAGTCCGCGATCGTGTGAAAGCGATGATGATGAAGGTAGGATTACTGCCCAACCTGATTAACCGCTACCCACATGAGTTTTCAGGTGGCCAGTGTCAGCGTATTGGTATTGCCCGCGCGCTGATCCTCGAACCGAAGTTGATTATCTGCGATGAACCTGTTTCGGCGCTGGACGTGTCAATCCAGGCCCAGGTGGTTAACCTGCTGCAACAACTTCAGCGAGAAATGGGATTATCGTTAATCTTCATTGCCCACGACCTCGCGGTGGTTAAACATATCTCCGACCGTGTGCTGGTTATGTATCTTGGACATGCGGTGGAATTAGGGACCTATGACGAGGTGTACCATAACCCGCTGCATCCTTATACCAAAGCGCTGATGTCTGCGGTGCCGATCCCCGATCCGGATCAGGAAAGGAACAAGGTTATCCAGTTGCTGGAAGGCGAGTTACCGTCCCCGATTAACCCTCCTTCCGGTTGCGTGTTCCGTACGCGCTGCCCGATTGCAGGGCCGGAATGCGCAAAAACGCGCCCGGTTCTCGAAGGAAGTTTCCGACACGCAGTTTCCTGCCTGAAAGTAGACCCGCTATAATTCCGAGGGCTGACAAAAGTCAGCCCTTTTTTTGGTGAGGTATCTGTGCCAGGTTTAGTCTCTTCTGTCCGCCGCGCGCTCTTTCGCAAATTATTCGATTTAAACACCCGTTCAGGGCGTCGCTTTGAAGGTATGTGCGCGCTATTCGCCTTGCTCAGCGTTATTGTTATCTTCATTGAGTCCGGAGTAGGGACGCAATACCATTTAACCTTTGAGGAATGGCGCGTTTTTGTCTGGCTGGAGATCTTTATTACTCTGGTCTTTACTCTCGAATATCTTCTGCGCTTATGCTGTTGGGCCAATCCCGCCAAATATGTGTTTAGTTTCTGGGGGATAGTTGACCTTGCCACCATTCTGCCGCTGTATGTGATGTGGCTATGGCCGGAAATCAGTCTGAGTTATGTTTTCGCCTGGCGGGCGATGCGTGTCCTGCGCGTCCTGCGTATTCTCAAGCTGTTGCGCTTTATGCCTTCTCTACGGGTGTTCTGGAATGCGTTAAAAAGTGCCCGACATCAGCTGATGTTGTTCTATTCATTTATCGCCATTCTGATGGTGGTTTTTGGTGCGATGATGTATCTGATTGAAGGGCCAAAATATGGATTTACTACGCTGAATGCGTCAGTGTATTGGGCGATTGTTACTGTAACCACCGTCGGCTATGGCGATATCACACCGCACACCCCGTTGGGGCGCATGGTGGCGTCCGTGCTTATCCTGATTGGTTACTCGGTGATTGCGATACCGACGGGATTGATTACCACGCACATGAGCAGTGCGTTCCAGCATCGCGGGCACCAACGAAAATGTCCCCAGTGTCAGCAGGCGCAGCACGAACATAGCGCGCAGTTTTGTAACCGTTGCGGAAGCAAACTACCGGGCTAAAAATGAAAAAAGCTGCGAGAGCAGCTTTTTTGTTTGATTATTCGCGCCAGAGAATATGGCAGAGCTTATGATCTTTTTCGCGACATAATAAAACGCGCGCAAAAATATCGTTAATCTCGCCGTCTTCTGTATCTGCCAGACCAATCACCACTTCGGCAAAGAAATCAGGGTTCAGGTCAAAATCAACATGCTCCTGCCAGTCTTCTGCCGGATCGAATAACTCGGCACCGCCGCGTTCTTCAAACTGCAAATTGAACAGAATGATATCTGCCGGATCGAGGTTATCCGCAGCCAGTTCGAGAAAAATGTCGTAAGCCTGCTCAAGCGTTTCGTCTTCGGTCAGGCGATTGTTCAAATCCATATCCATAATGACTACCTGTTTACTGTCTGATGGGCACGTTTTACAGCAACGGACTAAAGAAGTAAAACAGTCGCTCTGCTATCCGCTGCCAGAGTGGTCGTTTTACCCACAAACGGGCATCAAGCAGGCGGGAACGCGAAATATAATCATCCTGCACGGCGGCGAGATCGCCGCCGAATCCAGCATCGTCAATGACCAGCGTGATTTCAAAATTGAGCCACAGACTGCGCATATCCAGGTTAACGGTACCGACCAGGCTCAGCTCGCCATCGACCAGTACGCTCTTGGTATGCAGCAGGCCGCCTTCGAACTGATAAATTTTAACGCCAGCTGCCAGCAACTCAGTGAAAAAGGCCCGGCTTGCCCAGCCAACCAGCAGGGAATCATTCTTACGCGGAAGAATGATACTGACGTCGACCCCACGCTGTGCTGCCGTACAAATTGCATGCAGCAAATCGTCGCTGGGAACAAAGTAAGGCGTGGTCATAATTAAATATTCGCGCGCTGAATAAGCTGCGGTTAACAGCGCCTGATGAATCAAGTCTTCTGGGAAACCAGGACCCGAGGCAATTGTGTGAATGGTGTGCCCGCTGGCCTGCTCAAACGGCATGATATTGACGTCCGGTGGCGGGGGCAAAATGCGCTTTCCGGTCTCAATTTCCCAGTCGCAAGAATAGACGATGCCCATAGCGGTGGCTACCGGGCCTTCCATTCTTGCCATTAAATCAACCCATTGCCCAACGCCTGCATCTTGTTTGAAGAAGCGCGGATCGACCATGTTCATGCTGCCGGTATACGCAATGTAGTTGTCGATCATGATCATTTTGCGGTGCTGACGCAGGTCCATACGGCGTAAAAATACACGCATCAGGTTCACCTTCAGCGCCTCTACAACCTCGATGCCTGCGTTACGCATCATCGCCGCCCAAGGGCTGCGGAAGAATGCCACGCTGCCGGCGGAGTCCAGCATCAGGCGACAGTGAATGCCACGCCTCGCGGCAGCCATTAACGACTCGGCTACCTGATCGGCCATACCACCCGGCTGCCAGATGTAGAACACCATCTCTATGTTGTGGCGCGCCAGCTGAATATCACGGATTAATGCCTGCATCACGTCATCTGAACTGGTGAGCAGCTGCAGCTGATTTCCCTTAACGCCGGCGATTCCTTGACGACGCTCGCACAGTTTAAATAAGGAGGAGGCGACGCTGCTGTTTTCCTGCGCAAAAATATGCTTACAGGCTTTAAGATCGTTCAGCCACTTGGCCGTTGACGGCCACATTGCCCGGGCGCGTTCGGCGCGGCGTTTACCCAGGTGGAGCTCACCGAAGGACAGATAAGCAATGATCCCTACCAATGGCAGAATATAGATGATCAAAAGCCAGGCCATTGCGGAGGGCACTGCGCGTCGTTTCATTAGAATGCGTAATGTTACGCCAGCAATGAGTACCCAGTAACCCAGAATGACCAGCCAACTCACCACGGTGTAGAAGGTTGTCATAAATTTAAAAATCCTTTTGAAAGCGTATTGTTAAGAGTTTACGCATCAGGATTAATCTGGCAAATAAAAACACGGGAAAACCGCTGGTCTGCATTCGGTGTGGCGTTATAATGGCCACTCAGTGACTGAAAGAGTAGTAAACATGAAGCGTAGTAGAACGGAAGTGGGACGCTGGCGGATGCTGCGTCAGGCTAGCCGCCGTAAAGCACGTTGGCTTGAAGGACAATCGCGTCGTAATATGCGTATCCACACTATCAGAAAGTGCATTCTCAACCATCAACGCAACTCGTTGCTGTTTGCGATCCACAGCATCTGATCCCAAAAGGGCACCGCTGGCGGTGCCCAATGTCTGTTTTTGTTCTGTTTTTAAAATACTTTTTTGTAAGGTTTTACTGAAATCTGAGCATAAACGCCCGCTGCAACATACGGATCGGCTTCCGCCCACGCCTGTGCCGCCTCCAAAGATTCAAATTCGGCAATCACCGTTGAGCCGGTAAAACCCGCTGCACCGGGATCGTTACTATCGACCGCTGGCATGGGGCCCGCCGTGAGCAAACGACCTTCGTCATGAAGGAGTTGCAGGCGAGCCAGATGAGCAGGGCGCACGGAAAGACGTTTTTCGAGAGAGTCTGCGATATCTTGGGCGTAAATAACATACAGCACGGGTAGAACTCCTTGAACGGTAAAAGTCGTTAATAACGTTATTGGAAAGGCCTAACAACTGCAACGGAAAGATAACTGATATGTTAAGGCCATACTCTGAAAGTGGTTTTTTATCATAAAATCGCGTTCTAAATGTCAGTTACCGCCATGGGCTTATTGAATATGATTGCTATTTGCATTTAAAATCAGGGCCTGGTTTTTTTACTGAAACGATTATGACTTCAATGACCCTTGATTTACCTCGTCGCTTTCCCTGGCCAACGTTACTGTCTGTCGGCATTCATGGTGCCGTAGTGGCTGGTTTGCTGTATACCTCGGTACATCAGGTTATTGAACTGCCTGCGCCAGCGCAGCCGATCTCTGTCACGATGGTCGCGCCTGCCGATCTCGAACCACCTCAGGCCGTTCAGCCGCCGCCGGAACCCGTTGTCGAGCCTGAACCGGAACCAGAGCCGATTCCAGAGCCACCAAAAGAGGCGCCGGTGGTGATTGAAAAACCGAAGCCCAAGCCTAAACCGAAGCCAAAACCGGTGAAAAAGGTGGAAGAGCAGCCGAAACGCGATGTTAAACCAGCAGAACCGCGGCCGGCCTCCCCGCTGGAAAATGCGGCACCTACGCGCACAATGACCAATACCGCGCCGGCAACTACCAGCAAACCGGTGGTCAGTGCGCCATCGGGCCCACGCGCTTTAAGCCGTAATCAGCCTCAGTATCCGGCGCGAGCGCAGGCGCTGCGCATTGAAGGGCGGGTAAAGGTCAAATTTAATGTAATGCCGGATGGTCGGGTTGAAAATGTGGAGATCCTGTCTGCACAGCCTGCCAATATGTTTGAGCGTGAAGTGAAAAACGCGATGCGTAGATGGCGTTATGAAGCAGGTAAACCCGGTTCCGGACTCGTGGTGAATATTGTTTTCAAATTAAACGGCACAACGCAGATCGAGTAAGCATCAGGCCGTCCGGCAATGATCAAGAGTGATGATTGCCGGATAGCATTACTGGCGTGTGCTATCAGGCCAACGTGGGGATTGGACGCGGTTTCCCGTCTTTATCAACGGCAACGTAGATAAACAGAGCTTCGGTGGCCTTATAACGCTGGCCAATAGGTTCTGAAGCGACTTTCTTCACCCAAACTTCAATATTGATGCTGATTGAGGTTGTCCCGCGTTTCACACAGCGAGCATAGCAACACACTACATCACCTACGGCGACCGGGCGCAAAAAGCTCATTCCTTCAACCCGCACAGTTACCACACGACCATGTGCGATCTCTTTGGCTTGAATCGCGCCACCTATATCCATTTGTGACATCAGCCAGCCGCCAAAAATATCACCGTTCGCGTTGGTATCGGCAGGCATGGCCAGAGTGCGTAAAACCAGTTCACCCTGGGGAGTGTTATTCGTTGTTGTCATTGTAGAACCGACTATAGAGAAAGATTACAGGCGCGATGCTACTAGAATTTGTGCGTCGAGAACAGAGGGGATGCGGCATGCAGAGCAGATGTAAGTCAGGTTGTCAGCTCTATGGAACGCGAGGGGATAAAAATTCGCCAGATCCGCAGATCTGGCGAGCATGTATTACGATTTATCTTCTTGTGGCAGATGACGGTAAATATAGACCCCACTCAGCAGCGTAAAGAATAAAGTCAGGGCGGTCAGGCCGAACACTTTGAAGTTGACCCAAATGTTCTGCGGTAGCCAAAATGCAATATAGATATTCGCCAGACCACACAGGATGAAAAAGACTGCCCAGGCTAAATTTAGTTTCGACCACACTGGCTGCGGCAGGGTCAGTTCTTTACCTAACATGCGCTGGATCAGCGGTTTTTTCATCACCCACTGGCTTACCAGCAATGCTCCAGCAAACAGCCCGTAAATCACCGTTACTTTCCACTTAATGAATTCATCGTTGTGGAAAAAAATAGTCAGGCCACCAAATACGGCCACCAGGACAAAGGTGATTAACGCCATCTTCTCGACCTTGCGATAGCGAACCCAGCTGTAAATCAACACTACAGCCGTTGCGACAATCAGCGCCGAGGTCGCCGCATAGATGTCGTAAAGCTTATAAAAAGCAAAAAAGACAACCAGCGGTAAAAAATCAAGAAACTGCTTCATTCTTCGATTCCGTCATCAAAAGCACCGGGTACAAGCCCGGAATGCGTTCAGGGTTTATTGGCGAATCAGCATGTACAGGCGGAACAAATAGATCAGCAACACCGCGGAGATCATATTGCTCAGCGTATTCGCCAATACCGCGCCTACATTCGGCGTAAGTACTGCAAAACTTGGCGCAAAAAGCAACAGCAGCGTTTTTGCCAGCAACCAACCGATTACTGCCGGCGCAACCAGTCGCATATTCGACCACGCCAGACGCATACTGTTGCGCATCGCGGCAAAGACACCCATTTTGTCCTGTACCAACATCACAGGTGCGAGTGCCAGCAGGATGGCCAGCAGAATACCGGGAACAACAACCAGCATAATACCGATTTGCACCAGCAGAGTAGTCAAAAAAATCAGAATAAACAGCTTTGGCAACACTGGCGCACTGGCGCCGATGGCACGTAATGCGCTGACCCGATGACCTGCTGAAATCAGCTGAATCATCAGGATGACCCCACCGGCAAGGATGGCATTACCAATCAGACCAGAAAACGTAGACGCCGCGGAAGCGCGTAGCAAAATTTGCTGTTGCTCCGGGGTCATGTTTTGCACCAGATCGAACAACCCCACGCTGCTGGTTAACTGATCGCCTTCACTGAGTTGCGCAATTTGTGCGTCAGTGGGGGAAAAGGCATGCCCTAACACCACTGTGATAAACGCGCACAACAACGATACCAGCAAGATGGTAATGAATTGATTACGGAAAAAGTTTCCCGTGTCACGGTAAACGGATTTCGCCGTGATAGACATGCACTCTCCTTGAGTTTTGCAGGTGTTCATTTGCGGGCAATTGTACCCTGGATAACTCTACAGTGGCAGCATCGCGCGATGTATGGAAAAGCATATCTTTGTAAAGCTGCGGTAATTTTTGGCTATGACTTCAGCGTCGTGCATGAACGCTGTTTGTTATCTGCGCATCGCGTGCGGATAACCATCACCCATCAGCAATGAGCTGGAGGTACTTGCACATTGAAAATATATCAAAATTGATCTGAATTAATTTAACCAGGATTTTGAATGCAAGTTCTAACTTAATCTGGATCAATAAATGTTAAATTATCAAAGTCAATGTGATCCATGTTAGATCATTTATTACTCCAAAGTAGGTATATTCATTCCGCTTTTATAACCATAACGATGGAGCGGACATGAAAAAATTAACAGTTGCAGCATTGGCTTTAACAACTCTTCTCTCTGGTAACGCATTTGCGCATGAAGCTGGAGAGTTCTTTATTCGTGCAGGTTCTGCCACCGTCAGACCGACGGAAGGTGCAGGTGGTACGCTGGGCAGCTTGGGTGGCTTTGATGTCAGCAATAACACGCAGTTGGGTCTGACATTTACCTACATGGCAACCGACAATATCGGTGTTGAATTACTGGCGGCTACACCGTTCCGCCATAAAATTGGTACTGCAGCAACGGGTGATATTGCCACCGTACATCATTTGCCGCCGACGTTAATGGCACAGTGGTACTTCGGTGACTCCAGCAGTAAACTGCGTCCGTACGTAGGTGTTGGTGTGAACTACACGACCTTCTTCGATGAAGGCTTTAACGATAACGGTAAAGAAACAGGATTATCGGACCTGAGTCTGAAAGATTCCTGGGGTGCAGCAGGGCAAGTCGGTATGGACTATCTGATTAACCGCGACTGGCTGATTAACATGTCGGTCTGGTACATGGATATCGACACCACCGCAAGCTATAAAATGGGTGGCGTCCAGCAGCGCGACAGTGTACGCCTCGATCCGTGGGTGTTTATGTTCTCTGCGGGTTATCGTTTTTAAGTTCTTCTGCAAAACTCCTCTGCAAAACTGGTCATCAAATGACCAGTTTTTCCATTCTTTTCCACGCGTATCGTTGTTTTGACCAGCCGTAGTCAACTGAGTCACGTGTGCTTCTGAACACATCAGTCAGAGATGCTGGTTGTACCGCTCCACCCATTTAGCATTTCCCTTTGTTGGAGTGGTGGAGTAAATATAGGCTAAGTATCTTGTCCCGGTACTAAACGAACACACTATCAAATAAGGCGCAGTGCAAGATGACTTGTAGCGCTCTCTTTAAGCAGTACCGCGGTAACTATAATAGCCTGTGTGTTTATCTGGAATATCGCTTTTGTTTCTATTCTCTTATGCATTATTACTGCGGCTCATTTATTACGTACAAAAAAGAACCTGCAGATAATCAGGGGATAACTTATCCAAAATGTTAACTATTGATAAAATTAAAGTAACATATCGTAAAATTTGGATATTTTATTTTTCATGGACTAAGGTTTATACATCATGATATAATGTGATGGCAGATTATTTACCATTCAATAATGTAAATGAATTTTCGAGGAGATCATTCCAGTGGGACGTAAGTGGGCAAATATTGTTGCTAAAAAAACAGCTAAAGACGGTGCAACGTCTAATGTATATGCAAAATTCGGTGTAGAAATTTATGCTGCTGCTAAACAAGGCGAACCAGACCCAGAATTAAATACATCTTTAAAATTCGTTATTGAACGTGCGAAACAAGCGCAGGTTCCAAAACACGTTATTGATAAAGCCATTGATAAAGCCAAAGGCGGCAGCGATGAAACGTTCGTGCAAGGGCGTTATGAAGGCTTTGGTCCCAGTGGCTCACTGATTATCGCTGAAACATTGACTTCAAACGTTAACCGTACGATTGCTAATGTCCGCTCAATTTTTAATAAAAAAGGCGGGAATATCGGAGCGGCGGGTTCTGTCAGCTATATGTTTGACAATACCGGAGTAATTGTATTTGAAGGGACAGACCCTGACCATATTTTTGAAATTCTGCTTAATGCTGAAGTAGATGTTCGTGATGTAACCGAGGAAGAAGGAAACATCGTTATTTATACTGAATCTACAGATCTTCATAAAGGCATTGCAGCTCTAAAAGCAGCAGGAATTACTGAGTTCTCAACCACAGAATTAGAAATGATTGCTCAATCAGAAATTGAACTTTCACCAGAAGATTTAGAAGTCTTTGCAGGGCTTGTTGATGCTCTTGAAGATGACGATGATGTTCAAAAAGTATATCATAACGTTGCAAATCTCTAATGATAGATTAAAGAAATCTGTCATTATGGCAGATTTTTTTAACTCATAAAGTTGTAATGAGTGCACTATTTATTACAAACTCGGATATTTTCCATCATCATCAACTAAAAATATCTGAGATAGGTACCAGGTATCATTCTCTTTGGACAATTGATATTCATAAATAGGTGAATAATACTGCCTCGATAATCTGGTCGTCACGGTCGCTACTTTTTCAGAAATATGAACCGATATGATGTTCTCTTGCTCAGGATCATGACTAGACTCAGAACCAAAAGCTATAGGCTCGCCCTGAAAACCAGGTTTTGTATATTTATTCAAAAGCTCATTCCAACCCTTCTGGGCCAGGAGCATAACTTCTTGCTTTCCGTAGTTCTGATTTCTCTGAAATGACTGATCATTCCAATATTTATAATCCCTCTGGAAAGCGGTGATTACCTGTTCCGGAGTATTTGCCAGTATGTCCCCAGCGCTTAAAAATCCAACGCTTAACATAACTAATTTAATCAACAGATGTTTCAACAAGTTCACCCATATTTGGCATGTTTTACTTCAGTGTCTCGCAAGGGACTTTTTGAAGTCAACTTCATTAATGGTTGCACAACCAAGACGACCGAACTGTATAGATTCCGGGCATACCTGCCCGTGGTTAGCAACCAGGAAAAATTCCCCTCGTTCTTCATTTAAAAAATTCTGGGGAAAACATCCTGCCTTTCTCCCCTTTGATGTAGTGCTACTCTTTAAACAAGCCAACTTTGAGGGTATTGCTGATGATGTTGACCCGCCATCTGCTACAGCAAAAAATCACACTTCTGGAACCGTTCTACGAGGATCAAACGGCAGCGTTTGCCGTGAGTGTTGCACGTGAGTTATTGCTTTACATGGATAAAACTGAGGCGCTGGAGAAACTTATTGCGACTCCGGTTACACTACCTTATTGCAGCGCAAGTCCGGTTTGTGAGATTGAGGCGGGCTATGCCGCAGGCGTAAACGACTGCCGCGAGGCCATCCGGCGAGCAGGGTATCCTATCGAAGGTGATGATTAGTTTGCGCTTATGTTAACAACTATGTGCTTTTATTGTATAAATCTGTAACCTAAGCGCGCGATTGCGGGCTACATCAACGTACCTGCTTCGGAGTGGCAAACATTCTCTATCAACGTACAACGCTGTTATGCAACAACATAAACGGGTAACCGATTTGGCAATACTGTTAACTATCAGGGTGGACTCGTGAAGATTGTGCAGGATAAGCTCAGAAACAGGCAGGCTCTGCTGGTATCCGGGCTCATTACGTTGATTTTTACCTCGTTGTTTCTGTTTATCATTTATGAACAGCGTATGGCGGCCGCCAGTGAAGGCGTTAGCCGCCTGCAAGCTCACATGTTGGACATTTTTAACGATAATGAACTGATTGCCGATGCGATTGGCGAGCGTTATTACCACATCAAAACCGGGGAACAGTGTGGTGTTAAGGCGCAGTTTGTTCCGCGAAACAAAGATGAATGGGGAATTAACGCCGACCCAAAGCGGGTTCATTCTGCAACGGGAACGATTATTGCTCAGCAACCCAGCCATAACGCGCTGTGTATGTATACTGCGGCGGAGTTCATTCGCGGAATGGTTAATGAGCTAAATCCAGGCAGCTTCGATGCGCACCGTTACATTATCGCCAGCAATTCAGATTATTTTTATTGGTTTATGGCTTCCGACTCGCGCAATTTCAGTTTTTCTGACTCCGAAATGGCGATGGATATTACGCATTTTTTCTATCCGCCCACCGATTTCTATACCCGGTTGTTGCAAAAAAACGTAAAAAATAAAGCTCTCAGTTCAACAAACTTCTATACCGATAAAATTACCGGTGAAAAAGCCTACAGCGTAGTGAGCTATATCTACGATCTGTCGGGTAAAGAGATATCAGACCAAATCGTTGCCTATCTGGTCTATGATCATTCGAAGCCTGAGCTGCAGGAAGCGTTAGCCGAGGCGTTTGATAATCAAATCCTTCCCGGATTGAACGTGGAGTTGGTGAATCTGACCAACAAAGAGAGCCTCTGCTTATCCGGCAAATGTGCGGGGCAATCCAGCTATTTGGTGCGCAATTTTTCGGAGAAATATGCGCTGCACTATTCGCTTTCATTAGGCCGTTTTATGGCGCGCGATACACATGCCGGGATTGTTATCCTGCTGGCGCCGTTCTTTTTCATCATCATTAGCTTCTCGTTAAAGTCATGGCTAAACGAAAGCGACCTCAAGGTTTATATCGATACTCTGACCGGCTGTTTTAACCGCCGAATACTCGACATTATCAAGCGTCGGGATTTATCACACTGTTCGGTGGTGCTACTGGACTGCAATAAATTTAAGGCCGTCAATGATACCTGGGGCCACGCGGCAGGCGATCGCGCGTTGCAAATTATCGCCAACAGGATGCTGTCAAACACTCGCACCAGCCACGATATTGTAATTCGTACCGGCGGGGATGAATTTATGATCCTGCTGTTTCGATCGCAGGCAACTGACGCCATAGCAATCGCGCAACGTATTAGCGGGCAGGTGACCAGTCATGTGTTTGTGGTGGATGGGCATACCGTGCCATTGTCAGTATCGTGGGGAATTGCAGAAGTGAACGGTGAACTGGATGTGGCCATTCAGAATGCGGATAGCGCTATGTATAGAATGAAGCACACGAAAGAAGGGTGAAACCGCCAGACGTCTCTGGCGGTTGATTTAACTTACTGGTGGGTGGCGGCTTTCATCGTGCTGACAAACGCTTTCAGCTCAGCCAGCATCTGTTCTGGCGCCGCAACATTCTTCTCAATAATTTTCACAATCGCCGAGCCGGAAATAGCGCCGGCAGCGCCCGCTTCAATAGCTCCGGCTACCTGTTCAGGCGCTGAGATACCGAAGCCCTGTAAAGAAGGCGGAGCATCATATTGTTTCAGCTTTTCAACCAAATGATGCAGCGGTAATGCCGCACGATTTTCGGCACCGGTCACACCTGCACGTGAAAGCAGATAAGTGTAGCCGCGACCGTAAGAGGCAATCTGGCGTAGCAGTTCTTCATCAGCGTTCGGCGGGCAGATGAAAATCGGTGCGATGTTGTGACGCAGTGCAGCAGTTCTGAATGGCGCAGACTCCTCAACAGGGACATCGGCTACCAACACAGAATCCACACCCACTTTTTCGCACTGGGCGTAAAACTCGTCAATGCCCTTGCTGAAGACCAGGTTGGCATACATCAGCAACCCAATGGGAATCGTCGGATGCTTCTGGCGAATCAGCGCCAGCATTTCAAAGCATTGCGATGGTGTGACGCCGGCGGCAAACGCACGCAGAGTGGCTTCCTGAATGGTTGGGCCATCGGCCAGCGGATCGGAGAACGGAATGCCGAGTTCAAGCGCGTCGGCACCAGCTTCAATCAGCGTATCAATGATTTTCAGTGACTGCTCAACAGACGGATCGCCCAGGGTTACGAAGGGGACAAAAGCACCTTCTTTGCGGTCCTTCAGCTGGGCAAACAGGTTTTCGTAACGTTCCATCAGATTTCCCCTCGCGCTTTCAGAATATCGTGTACGGTGAAAATGTCTTTGTCGCCGCGACCGGAGAGATTAACCACCAGTAACTGCTCTTTTTCCGGATTTTCACGCATCATTTTCAACGCGTGCGCCAGGGCATGGGAGGACTCCAGTGCCGGAATAATCCCCTCGTGCAGACACAGCGTTTTGAAGGCTTCCAATGCTTCATCATCGGTTATTGAAACATAATCGGCGCGACCAATGCTGTTCAGGTACGCATGCTGTGGCCCGACCGATGGAAAGTCGAGCCCGGCGGAAACAGAGTAAGACTCTTCAATCTGTCCTTCTTCGGTCTGCATCATCGGGGACTTCATGCCGAAGTAAATCCCGACACGACCATGTTTCAACGGCGCGCCGTGTTCTCCAGACTCAATCCCGTGACCGCCTGGCTCTACGCCAATCAGACCGACGCTGGTTTCATTAATAAAATCGGCGAACATACCGATGGCGTTAGAACCGCCACCCACGCAGGCGATAACGGCGTCCGGTAGACGACCTTCTTTTTCCAGAATCTGCGCCTTGGTTTCTTCACCGATCATCCGCTGGAACTCACGCACAATAGTCGGGAAGGGGTGCGGACCTGCCGCTGTACCGAGCATATAGTGCGCAGTATCGTAACTGCCAGACCAGTCGCGCAGCGCTTCGTTACAGGCATCTTTCAGCGTTGCGGAACCGCTGTGAACGGGGATAACTTCTGCACCCATCAAACGCATACGGAAAACGTTCGGCGACTGACGTTCAACATCTTTCGCGCCCATGTAAATACGGCATTTCAACCCCAGCAGTGCGCTGGCGAGAGCAGATGCAACACCGTGCTGCCCCGCGCCTGTTTCGGCGATAATTTCCGTTTTACCCATGCGCTTCGCCAGCAACGCCTGGCCCAGCACTTGGTTGGTTTTGTGCGCGCCGCCGTGCAGTAAATCTTCACGCTTGAGATACAGCGTCGTGTTGGTGCCTTGAGTAATGTTCTGGCACTTGGTCAGTGCGGTTGGGCGACCCGCATAGTTTTTCAGCAGGTCTGTAAACTGCGCCTGAAATTCAGGATCTTTTTGCGCGCTGACAAAAGCTTCTTCCAGCTGGCGCAGGGCAGGCATCAGAATCTGTGGCACATACATACCGCCAAATTCACCAAAATACGGATTGAGTAATGTTGTCATGTCCTTTTCCTTAATATGCGCGCAGCGTCTGAAAGACCGAAGCCAGAAGACGTGCATCTTTGATGCCCGGCTGTGACTCTACGCCAGAATTGAAATCGAGACCGGCACAGCCGGTTTTTGCCGCGTCAACGCAGTTATCTGCGCCAAGTCCGCCAGCCAGTAATACGTTATCCAGCGATTGTCCGCCTAAAAGTGACCAGTCGAAGCGTTGCCCGCTGCCGCCCTGACCGTTGTCGAAGACGTATTTATCGACATGCTGATAATCACGGGCTGGCAACTTATCGCTGACGCTGAGCGCCTTCCAGATTTGTACCTGTGCGGGTAGCGCATTGCGTAGCGCGTCTACGTAGGCCTGATCTTCGCTACCATGCAGTTGCACGGCAGTGAGTCCCAGAGCAGCCGCTGTTTCACGTACGTCGATAATATCTGTGTTGCGAAACACCCCGACGTATTGCAGCGGCGCGCCGGTCATGACCTCTCGCGCTTGCTCAACGCTAACCGCGCGTGGCGATGTGGGTACAAATATCAGTCCGCCATAAATCGCGCCGGATTTATACGCCGCGTTGGCATCCTGAGCCCGGGTTAAACCGCAGACTTTATTCTCGCCGAGCAGTACGCGACGAACGGCGGCGTGCAGATCACCATGCGACATCAGCGCGGAACCAATCAGAAAACCGTTGGCGAAGTGGCTGAGCTCGCGCACCTGACCATAGGTGTTGATCCCGGACTCGCTGATGACGGTCACACCGTGGCCCAGGCGCGGCGCAAGCTGGCGGGTGCGATTCAAATCAATCGACAAGTCGCGTAAATCGCGGTTGTTGATACCAACGACTTTGGCGCCCAGTGCGATAGCACGCTCCAGCTCTTCTTCGTTGCTGACTTCGGTCAGTACGCCCATTTTCAGGCTGTGGGCGACGGCGGCGAGTTGACGATATTGTTCATCATCGAGGACCGACAGCATCAACAAACAGGCGTCCGCCTGGTAGAAACGCGCCAGGTAAATCTGGTAAGGATCGATAATAAAGTCCTTACACAGAACAGGTTGCGGCGCGATGCGGCTGACGATAGGCAGGAAATCAAAACTGCCCTGGAAATATTTCTCATCGGTCAGTACGGAAATCGCGGAAGCATAATGTTTATAAACGCCCGCAATCTGTGCCGGGTCGAAGTCATCACGGATCACGCCTTTTGACGGCGATGCTTTTTTACATTCCAGAATAAAGGCGGTGCGCGCACCTTGCAGCGCATCGTAGAAATCACGAGAGCTGGGTTGAACATCATTTTGAAAGCTGGCCAGCGGTTGTTGCTGTTTGCGGGCTTCTACCCAAATCGCCTTGTCTGCGACAATTTTCGCTAAAACGGTTTGCATCATTTACCCTCTTGCTGCCAGTGCAGTGACACGGTCATAGGCCGCACCGCTGCGCAGTACATTAATCACGGTTTGCGCATTGGCTTTTAAATCTTCTTCACCGTGCAAGCGCATTAACATGGCGACATTCGCGGCAACAGCGGCTTCATGAGCGGCTTCACCTTTACCTTGTAACAAGCGACTAAGAATGTCACGGTTTTCTTCCGGTGTGCCGCCAGCCAGCTGTTCCTGGTGGTAAGGCGTCAGGCCAAAGTCTTCTGCCGTCAGTTGATAACTCTTGATTTCCCCATCGTGCAGCTCTGCCACAATGGTCGGTGCATGCAGCGAAACTTCGTCCATGCCACCGCTGTGCACTACGGCTGCCCGCTGATATCCGAGCACGCGCAGCGTTTCGGCAATCGGCAGCACCAGCTCCGGGCTGTAAACGCCTATCAGCGCCAGCGGCGGATGTGCCGGGTTAATCAACGGGCCGAGCACGTTAAACAGCGTGCGGGTTTTCAACTGCTGGCGTACCGGCATGGCATGGCGAAAACCGGTGTGGTATTTCGGCGCAAACAGAAAACACACGCCGAGATCGTCAAGCGCCTGACGGGATTTGTCGGCGTTCATATCCAGATTGATGCCAAATGCCGCTAACAGATCCGAAGAACCTGACTTGCTGGAGACGCTGCGGTTGCCGTGTT
This sequence comes from Citrobacter sp. Cf136, assembly GCF_030333815.1. Classification (NCBI taxonomy): domain Bacteria; kingdom Pseudomonadati; phylum Pseudomonadota; class Gammaproteobacteria; order Enterobacterales; family Enterobacteriaceae; genus Citrobacter; species Citrobacter sp. Cf136. The sequence continues at coordinate 829,779 of NZ_JAOWFE010000032.1, forward strand.
TGGCAACTTTCAGTCCGCAAGCCGCAGCAACAAAGGCGCTGGCGGTAGAAATATTGATGCTGTTGCTGCCGTCGCCGCCGGTACCGACAATATCGGCGAACAGATAATCAGGGCGCGGGAATGGGGCTGCGTTTTCCAGCAGCGCGGTTGCCGCACCGGCAATTTCATTCGGGTGTTCGCCACGAATTTTCATGCTCACCAGCGCCGCAGCCAGTTGTTCCGGCTTCAGTTCACCGCGGACCACGGCAGAGAACAACTGGTGGCTTTCCTGCTGGGACAGCGTCTGGGCCTGATACAGTTTCTCCAGAATTGGTTGCAGCGTATTGGTTTGTTCAAGCTTCTGTTGCGCCCAGGCCAGCGTTTGTTCCAGCAGACGCGCGCCCTGGGTGGTCAGAATGGATTCCGGATGGAACTGGAAGCCGCAGACGCGATCGGTATCGTGACGCACCGCCATCACCATGCCGTTAAAGTGGGCGTTAATGGTTAATCCTGCCGGAACGTTGCTGCCAACCAGCGAATGATAGCGTGCCACCGGCAGCGGATTAGCCAGACCAGCAAACATTGCCTGACCGTCGTGTTCAATGCTGGACGCTTTGCCGTGCAGGATTTCTCCAGCCTGGCCCACATATCCACCATAGGCCTCAACAATGGCCTGATGTCCCAGACAAATGCCGATGATTGGCAGCTTGCCGCGCAGACGGGTTAACAGCTCCGGCATGCAACCTGCTTCGCTTGGCGCACCTGGGCCTGGAGAGAGCATCAGCACAGGATTTTTCATCGTTGCTAAGCGGTCAATCAACGTCTGGGCCGGAATATGGTTGCGGTAAATCACCACGTTGTGACCATTAGTACGCAGCTGATCCGCCAGGTTATAGGTAAAAGAGTCGATATTATCGAGCAGCAGAATGTCAGCCATTAGAAGGTCTCCTGTGCGTGGTGCGCGGTGGCGATAGCACGCAGAACCGCGCGCGCTTTATTACGGGTTTCATCGGCTTCAGACTGCGGTACAGAATCCAGAACAATTCCGGCACCGGCTTGTACGGTGGCAATACCGTCTTCCACGAGGGCGGAACGAATGACAATACAGGTATCCAGATCGCCATGAGCCGTGAAGTAACCTACCGCGCCGCCGTAGCTGCCACGGCGACGACCTTCTGCCTCGGCGATAAGCTGCATAGCGCGAACTTTTGGCGCTCCGCTTAACGTGCCCATATTCATACAGGCGCGGTAAGCGTGCAGCACATCCAGATCGCTACGCAGCTCGCCGACCACGCGCGAAACCAGGTGCATAACGAAGGAGTAACGATCGACTTTGGTGAGGTCAGCAACATAGCGGCTGCCAGGCGTACAGATGCGCGCCAGGTCGTTACGCGCAAGGTCAACCAGCATCAGGTGCTCAGAAAGCTCTTTATGGTCGGTACGCATTTCCAGCTCGATACGGCTGTCAAGGTCGCGGTCAAGCGAACCGTCCGCACGACGACCGCGCGGACGAGTGCCGGCAATCGGGTAGATCTCAATCTGGCGGCTGGTGGCATCGTATTTCAGCGAGCTTTCCGGGGAGGCGCCAAACAGCGTAAAATCGTTGTCCTGCATGAAAAACATGTATGGGCTGGGGTTACTTTTCTTCAGCACATAGTAGGCTGCCAGAGGTGACGGGCAGGGCAGCGAGAAACGGCGGGACGGAACCACCTGGAAAATTTCGCCCGCGCGAATCGCTTTTTGCATCCTACGCACCACGGCGCCAAACTCTTCATCGCTCTGATTGCATTCGCAGCGCATCTGCGGGACTTCAGTAACGGGCAGCGGCGGCGCAGGCTCGGTAAGCTGTTGGCTCAGCTGCGCCAGACGGGCGTTAAGACGCTGTTTCTCCGCATCATTGGGGGTAAAAACACTGGCCTGAATTCGGGTGCTTTTTTTCTGGTGGTCGATAACCATCAGCGTTTCTGCCAGATAGAAGCAGTAGTCAGGACAACGGTTGCCCGCTTCAAGCTGAGGTAAATCTTCAAAACCGGCAACCAGGTCGTAGGAAAACAGACCGCCGAAGAACATCGCTTCACGTTCTTGCACAGGAACATTCACCAGCCCCTGCAGTAAGCGAAAAGCATCAAATACGGAAAGAGAACATAAACGGGCGTCTTCATCCAACAGCGGGCTGACGGCAGGGAATCGCAGATGACGACCATTCGTCTGTTTTTCATTCTCAACGCCAGCGGGCAGGGCAGCATCCAGCAAGGGCAGCAGCGATGCGCCGTTTGCGGATAACGCCTGAATAGTGACAGTGTCACCGAGAGCGGTAATGCGCAATGCGCTGTCGACTAGCAGCAAGCTCTTCAGATCGTCTTTGCTGTCGATATCTGCAGATTCCAGCAGCAGCGTTGCCGGACGTGCGCCACACACCTGATGAAACAGCGATGTCGGATTCTCACGGTAGGCGGCATCGCAGGCAAGCAGTTCGAGTATCGGTTTTTGTGTTTGCATCGTTATTCTCATTAATTTTGTTCAAAAAAAAGCCCGCTCATTAGGCGGGCCGGGTATCTGGTTGCAAATTGCAGACGTAAGACACTGCCCGAAATCAGGAAGTGCGCCACCAACCGTGCAGAAAAAATGTTGCTTTCATTGCAGATACCTTCTTCATGTGAACTTGCGTACTAGTTAACTAGTTCGGTGGGGTAAAGTCAACACCTGATTTCAGTATATTTGCCGAAACCGCTATGATGGGCGTGTTACGACATTTATTAAAACGGGAGCCGCCTTGAGCGACACGAATTACGCAGTGATTTATGACCTGCATAGTCATACTACAGCCTCCGATGGGCGATTAACCCCAGAAGCCTTAGTACACCGTGCGGTAGAGATGCGAGTCGGTACACTGGCGATCACCGATCATGACACCACGGCGGGCATTGCGGCGGCAAGAGAAGAAATTTCACGTTCGGGTTTAGCGTTAAATTTGATCCCTGGTGTCGAGATATCAACTGTCTGGGAAAACCATGAGATCCATATAGTGGGTCTGAACATTGATATCGCCCATCCCATGATGTGCGAGTTTCTGGCGCAACAAACGGAACGTCGTCAGCAGCGTGCGCGCCTGATTGCCGAACGACTCGACAAAGCGCATATCCCCGGCGCGTGGGAAGGGGCGTTGCGCCTGGCTGATGGCGGGGCGGTTACGCGAGGCCATTTTGCGCGTTTCCTGGTGGAATGTGGCAAAGCCACAACCATGGCGGATGTCTTTAAAAAATATCTTGCCCGTGGGAAAACCGGTTACGTTCCGCCACAGTGGTGTACAATAGAACAAGCTATTGATGTCATTCATCATTCTGGCGGTAAGGCTGTTCTGGCTCATCCTGGGCGGTACGATCTTAGCGCTAAGTGGCTGAAAAGACTGGTTGCACATTTTGCTGAACATCGCGGCGACGCGATGGAAGTAGCGCAGTGTCAGCAGTCTCCCAATGAACGCACCCATCTGGCGACGCTTGCGCGTCAGCATCAATTATGGGCATCGCAAGGGTCTGATTTTCATCTACCCTGCCCATGGATTGAGTTGGGTCGTAAACTTTGGTTGCCCGCAGGCGTGGAAGGCGTCTGGCAACTTTGGGAGCAGCCCGAGATCACAGAGAGGAAAGTATGAGCCAGTTTTTTTATATTCATCCCGAAAACCCGCAGCAGCGCCTGATCAATCAGGCCGTTGAAATCGTGCGTAAAGGTGGGGTGATCGTCTATCCAACCGATTCCGGCTATGCGTTGGGCTGCAAAATTGAAGATAAAGGCGCAATGGAGCGCATTTGCCGCATCCGTCACCTGCCGGACGGGCACAACTTTACGCTGATGTGCCGTGACCTGTCTGAACTGTCGACCTATTCGTTTGTCGACAACGTGGCCTTCCGTTTAATTAAAAACAACACGCCGGGCAACTACACCTTCATCCTGAAGGGGACGAAAGAGGTTCCGCGCCGCTTGTTGCAAGAAAAACGTAAGACCATCGGCCTGCGTGTACCCTCAAACCCGATAGCACTGGCGCTGCTTGAAGCGCTGGGCGAGCCGATGCTCTCCACGTCACTGATGCTGCCGGGTAGCGAATTTACCGAGTCAGATCCGGAAGAAATTAAAGACCGCCTGGAGAAACAGGTGGATTTAATTATCCACGGCGGATATCTCGGCCAGCAGCCGACCACGGTCATTGATTTAACCGATGATTCTCCGGTGGTGTTGCGTGAAGGCGTCGGTGACGTTAAACCTTTCTTATAAGGGCGCGAACCGCTATACTACGCGGCCTTAAAATGGCGCTGACTGGCGCCGTTGATTCTCCTGTTCGACGCCTGTGAAGGCGACACCTAAAGGAAGCTCTATGAGCGAAAAGTTACAAAAAGTGCTGGCGCGCGCTGGCCACGGTTCTCGCCGTGAAATCGAATCTATTATTGCCGCGGGTCGCGTGAGCGTTGATGGCAAAATTGCCACGCTCGGCGATCGCGTTGAAGTCACTCCGGGTCTGAAAATCCGTATCGACGGTCATCTGATTTCGGTTAAAGAGTCTGCGGAGCAAATCTGCCGTGTTCTGGCCTATTACAAGCCAGAAGGCGAACTGTGTACCCGTAACGACCCGGAAGGTCGTCCGACCGTGTTTGATCGTTTACCAAAACTGCGTGATGCGCGCTGGATTGCCGTAGGGCGTCTGGACGTGAATACCTGTGGTTTACTGCTGTTTACAACCGATGGTGAACTGGCTAACCGTCTGATGCACCCAAGCCGCGAAGTTGAGCGTGAATATGCGGTACGTGTGTTTGGTCAGGTTGATGATGCAAAACTGCGCGATCTGAGTCGTGGCGTGCAGCTGGAAGATGGTCCGGCGGCATTTAAAACGATCAAGTTCAGCGGTGGTGAAGGGATCAACCAGTGGTATAACGTCACGCTGACCGAAGGACGTAACCGTGAAGTCCGCCGCCTGTGGGAAGCTGTAGGTGTACAGGTAAGCCGTCTGATTCGTGTCCGTTATGGTGATATCCCGCTGCCGAAAGGCTTGCCGCGTGGTGGCTGGACAGAGCTTGATCTTGCTCAGACCAACTATCTGCGTGAACTGGTGGACCTGAAGCCGGAAACGACCTCTAAAGTGGCCGTCGAGAAAGATCGTCGTCGCATGAAGGCGAATCAGATCCGTCGTGCGGTGAAGCGCCACTCTCAGGTCGGCGGCAGCCGTCGTCCGGGTGGTCGCAGCAACAACGGTTAATCATGACCAGGCCTGATAAGCAAAGCGCCATCAGGCGTTAGCGTGGAGCCGGATGCGGCGCAAACGCCTTATCCGGCCTACACTCAATAATCGATCCCTGCTTGGGCTTTCACGCCCGCTTCAAACGCATGCTTGACCGGGCGCAGCTCGCTAACCGTGTCAGCTAACTCCAGAATATCGCGATGACATCCACGGCCGGTGATAATGACCGTTTGATGGGTTGGGCGCGCTTTCAGGGCATTGATGACCTCTTCAAGCGGCAGATAGTCGTATGCCACCATGTAGGTTAGCTCATCCAGTATCACCATATCCAGTTCATCGTCGGCCAGCATCCGCTTGCCGTGTTCCCACACGGCCATACAGGCTGCGGTGTCAGACTCGCGGTTCTGCGTTTCCCAGGTAAATCCTGTCGCCATAACCTGAAACTCTACGCCGTGGGGTTCAAGTAAGTTACGTTCTCCGTTTGGCCACGTACCTTTAATAAATTGTACGACGCCGACTTTTTTACCATGGCCCACAGCGCGCGTGGCGGTACCGAATGCGGCGGTGGTTTTACCCTTACCATTTCCGGTGAACACGATGATAATTCCGCGCTCATCTTTCGCTGCGGCAACGCGTGCGTCAACCCGATCTTTTACGCGCTGTTGACGTTGCTGATAGCGTTCTTCACTCATTGGGCAATTCCTGGTTTACGGCCCGGCTGGGCATCAAAAGTCATACCGGTTTTACGGCGGCTGTCATCGCCCATCAGCCACAGGTAGAGCGGCATAATATCGGCGGGAGTTTTCAATTTTTGCGGATCTTCCGTTGGGAATGCGCTGGCTCGCATGCCAGTTCGCGTCCCACCAGGATTGATACAGTTTACGCGCAGATGACGGTTTTGATACTCATCAGCCAGAACCTGCATCATCCCTTCGGTCGCAAATTTTGAGGTGGCATATGCTCCCCAATTGGCGCGTCCCTGGCGACCGACACTGGAAGAGGTAAAGACCAGCGATCCGGCATCGGATTTGAGTAACAACGGCAGCAATGCCTGAGTCAGCATAAAAGTGGCATTTACATTTACCTGCATCACATCCTGCCAGACCTGCGGGTTTTGTTCACTCATTGGACAAATATCGCCGAGTAATCCGGCGTTATGCAGTACGCCATCCAGACGCGGGAAATGTGCTGCAATGCGCTGCGCAAGCTGGTGACATTCTTCAGAGGTACAGGTCAGTAGATCCAGTGTAAACCACTGTGGTTGTGTTCCGTTTTCATCGGCGATAGTGCGGGCAACCTGACGCAGTTTTTCTTCGTTACGCCCAAGCAGGATAACGGTCGCGCCATAGCGTGCATAGGTCTGCGCGGCTTCGCGTCCGATACCATCGCTGGCACCGGTGATAAGAATAATGCGGCCCTGTAGAAGGTCTTGTTTAGGTTGGTAATGCACGGCTACTCCTCGGCGACGTCCTGGATATCTCGTTCGCGATAACTTTTGGGCTTTATGCCTTAAACCCTGTACTTTTTCAATCAGCCAAAGGCAATAACACCGCAAAATGAACGCTTTGTCATGCTTTTTACTGATTCAGCACTGGATGTATGAAGCAAGACGAGGTGACACGCCTGTTGTACACTGAGCGGAAGTCGCGTTGTTTAACCAAGGTGGGTCTCGTGGAATTGTTGTCTGAATATGGGTTGTTTTTGGCAAAAATTGTCACTGTCGTGGTGGCTATTGCAGTGGTGGTGATGCTGATCGTAAACGCGACACAACGCAAACGTCAGCGTGGGGAATTGCGGGTTATTAACCTCAGCGATCAATATAAAGAGATGAAGGAAGACCTGTCGCTAGCCTTATTGGATGGGCATCAGCAAAAATTCTGGCATAAGGCGCAGAAAAAGAAACAAAAGCTGGAGGCGAAAGCGGCTAAGGCAAAAGCGAAACTGGGTGACAGTACGTCATCAGATAAACCTCGTGTATGGGTGCTTGATTTTAAAGGCAGTATGGATGCCCATGAGGTCAGCGCATTACGCGAAGAGGTGACGGCTGTGCTGGCGGTTGTTAAACCTCAGGATCAAGTGGTGGTTCGTCTGGAAAGTCCGGGTGGTGTGGTACATGGTTATGGCCTGGCTGCGTCCCAGTTACAACGTCTGCGCGATAAGCAGATCCCGCTGACCGTTACGGTAGATAAAGTCGCTGCGAGCGGCGGATATATGATGGCCTGCGTGGCGGATAAAATTGTCTCGGCGCCGTTTGCTATCGTCGGCTCAATTGGCGTGGTGGCGCAGATCCCGAACTTTAACCGCTTCCTGAAAGGGAAAGATATTGATATCGAACTGCACACCGCCGGACAGTATAAGCGTACGTTGACCTTACTCGGTGAAAACACGGAAGAAGGGCGGCAGAAATTCCGCGAAGATCTGAACGAAACGCATCATCTGTTTAAAGATTTTGTGCAGCGCATGCGTCCGACTCTGGACATTGAGCAGGTTGCCACCGGTGAACACTGGTTTGGTCAACAGGCGCTGGCAAATGGGCTGGTGGATGAGATCAATACCAGCGATGAGGTGATCCTCGGGCTGATGGAAGGTCGTGAAGTATTGAACGTTCGCTATCTGCAGCGTAAAAAGCTGATGGATCGTTTTACCGGTAGTGCGGCGGAGAGCGCCGATCGTTTGCTGATGCGCTGGTGGCAGCGGGGGCAGAAGCCACTGATGTAAAATTGTCATTGCCGGATAGCGATGCTCATATATCTCCTATCCGGCCTACAAATATGCATCAATATAGGCTGGATAAGGCGATGCCGCCATCCGGCAAATTATTACTCGTGTTAATCGATCAAGTGATACTTTTCGGAAAGTACGTGCGCCAGGTGTTTAAACATATTAAACACCGCCGTACTTTTGGGCGTTGGTAGCCCTTGCTCGTCTAAAAAGTAATCTCCGCTGAAAACCAGCACGCCGTTTCGCTGCGTAACGCCGGTGGCGACAATCCCCGCCAGCGTGTCCTCATGCTCACGAATGGTTTTGTTGGCTTCAATCAGCAGTGTTTCGCGATCGATGGGTTGAGTGTCTTTATGCATGATTTACTCCTTAAACAAGGACATTAGTCTACGCTGAGCCCGCCTTATGGGCAAATATTCCCTGACATAAATGAAGGTTTTACGACAGTGTTACAACTGGCGAGATTTGTTTTTGCATGCTAATAAAGTTGCGTAACGCATTTTATCAGGTACAGTGTGACGCTTTCGTCAATCTGGCAACAGATTTGCTTGACATTCGACCAATACTTCGTCGTGCTAGAGCGTTTGTGAGAAAAAAAGCCTGTTAACTCAGTTACATGAGAGTTACATTACAAGCGCGAATCAGTTTAAAGGGTTGATATCCGCCGACGCAGAGACCATATCAATGTCTCGTCGCCAGTGGAAGGTGAATCAACGTGCGACGCATTCTGGAAGAATCAAATTAGGTAAAGGTGAATATGGGTAAAGCTCTTGTCATCGTTGAGTCCCCGGCAAAAGCCAAAACGATCAACAAGTATCTGGGTAATGACTACGTGGTGAAATCCAGCGTCGGTCATATCCGTGATTTGCCGACCAGTGGCTCAGCAACTAAAAAGAGCGCCGACTCAACCTCCACCAAAACGGCTAAAAAGCCCAAAAAGGATGAACGTGGCGCTCTCGTCAACCGTATGGGTGTTGACCCGTGGCACAACTGGGATGCGCGCTATGAAGTGCTGCCTGGTAAAGAGAAAGTTGTTTCTGAACTGAAGCAACTGGCTGAAAAAGCCGACCACATCTATCTCGCAACTGACCTTGACCGCGAAGGGGAAGCCATTGCATGGCACCTGCGGGAAGTCATCGGTGGCGACGACACCCGCTACAGCCGCGTGGTGTTTAATGAAATTACCAAAAATGCTATTCGCCAGGCGTTTGAAAAACCGGGCGAGTTGAACATCGATCGTGTTAATGCGCAACAGGCGCGCCGCTTTATGGACCGTGTTGTGGGCTATATGGTGTCGCCACTGCTGTGGAAAAAAATTGCACGCGGTCTGTCTGCCGGTCGCGTACAGTCTGTGGCTGTGCGTCTGGTGGTTGAGCGTGAACGCGAAATCAAAGCATTTGTTCCAGAAGAGTTCTGGGAAATTGATGCTAACACGACCACGCCGGGCGGCGACGCGTTGCCGCTTGAGGTGACGCATCAAAATGATAAGCCGTTCCGTCCCGTAAATCGGGAACAAACGCTTGCCGCTGTTAGCCTGTTGGAAAAAGCGCGCTATAGCGTATTGGAACGTGAAGATAAACCGACCAGCAGCAAGCCGGGCGCACCGTTCATTACCTCCACGCTACAGCAGGCTGCGAGCACGCGTCTCGGCTTCGGTGTGAAGAAAACCATGATGATGGCGCAGCGCTTGTATGAAGCGGGTTACATCACTTACATGCGTACTGACTCAACCAACCTGAGCCAGGATGCAGTGACCATGGTTCGCGATTACATCAGCGATAATTTTGGTAAAAAATATTTGCCGGAAAACGCGAATCAGTACGCCAGCAAAGAGAACTCGCAGGAAGCGCACGAAGCTATCCGTCCTTCCGATGTCGCCGTACAGGCGGAATCGCTGAAAGATATGGAAGCTGATGCGCAAAAACTGTATCAGCTGATCTGGCGCCAGTTTGTTGCCTGTCAGATGACCCCAGCTAAATATGATTCCACGACGCTCACCGTGGGTGCGGGTGATTTCCGCCTGAAGGCGCGCGGTCGTATTCTGCGCTTCGATGGCTGGACGAAAGTGATGCCAGCGTTGCGTAAAGGCGATGAAGATCGCATCTTACCGGCGGTGAACAAAGGCGATACGCTGACGCTTATCGAACTGACGCCAGCACAGCACTTTACTAAACCGCCTGCGCGCTTCAGTGAAGCTTCGCTGGTTAAAGAGCTTGAAAAGCGTGGCATTGGTCGTCCATCTACCTATGCGTCGATCATTTCTACGATTCAGGATCGTGGTTATGTTCGCGTTGAAAACCGTCGCTTTTACGCTGAAAAAATGGGTGAAATCGTCACCGATCGTCTGGAAGAAAACTTCCGCGAACTGATGAACTACGATTTTACCGCGCAGATGGAAGATAGCCTCGACCAGGTGGCGAATAAAGAAGCCGAATGGAAGGGCGTACTCGACAACTTCTTCACTGATTTTACTCAGCAACTGGATAAAGCCGAGAAAGATCCTGAAGAAGGCGGTATGCGTCCGAACCAGATGGTGCTGACCAGCATTGATTGCCCGACCTGCGGACGCAAGATGGGTATTCGTACCGCCAGTACCGGCGTTTTCCTTGGTTGCTCCGGCTATGCACTTTCCCCGAAAGAGCGTTGCAAAACCACCATTAACCTGGTGCCGGAAAACGAAGTATTGAACGTGTTGGAAGGCGACGACGCGGAAACGAACGCATTGCGCGCCAAACGCCGCTGCCAGAAGTGCGGTACGGCAATGGACAGTTATCTTATCGATCCTAAGCGTAAATTGCATGTGTGTGGTAATAACCCAACCTGCGACGGCTACGAGATCGAAGAGGGCGAGTTCCGTATCAAGGGTTATGACGGTCCTATCGTCGAGTGCGAAAAATGTGGTTCTGAAATGCACCTGAAAATGGGACGTTTCGGCAAGTACATGGCGTGTACTAACGACGAGTGCAAAAACACCCGTAAGATCCTGCGTAACGGTGAAGTCGCTCCGCCGAAAGAAGACCCAGTTCCGTTGCCGGAACTGCCGTGTGAAAAATCTGACGCGTATTTCGTGTTACGTGATGGTGCTGCAGGTATCTTCCTGGCGGCCAATACGTTCCCGAAATCACGTGAGACTCGTGCGCCGTTGGTGGAAGAGTTGTACCGCTTCCGCGATCGCCTGCCGGAAAAACTGCGTTATCTGGCAGATGCGCCGCAAACTGATCCGGATGGTAACAAGTCCATGGTTCGTTTCAGCCGTAAAACCAAGCAGCAATACGTTGCCGCTGAGAAAGACGGTAAGGCGACTGGCTGGTCCGCGTTCTTTGTTGACGGCAAATGGGTAGAAGGGAAGAAATAACAGCGTTTCGGCTGAATTTCTCCTCAAAGGGTCGCGTAAGCGGCCCTTTTTGTTTCTCGCATATTATTTTTTGTCATACCTATACAGCGTACATATAAATGATATAGTGGTTATAGTTAACAGAGTTTTTATTATTAAATCGTATTAGCAGCGCCCGCGAGCCTGCACTGAAACGATGATTTGATGGCGCGAATCGGGATGGCATAACATGAAATTACAGCAGCTTCGCTACATTGTTGAGGTGGTGAACCACAACCTTAATGTCTCCTCAACAGCGGAAGGGCTTTATACCTCGCAGCCCGGTATCAGTAAGCAAGTTCGTATGCTGGAAGATGAACTTGGCATCCAGATTTTTGCCCGTAGCGGTAAGCACCTGACGCAAGTTACGCCAGCGGGGCAGGAAGTTATTCGTATTGCGCGAGAAGTTCTGTCGAAGGTGGATGCCATTAAGTCCGTTGCTGGCGAACATACCTGGCCGGACAAAGGCTCGTTATATATCGCCACTACGCACACTCAGGCGCGTTACGCTTTACCGAACGTGATTAAAGGTTTTATTGAGCGCTATCCTCGCGTCTCATTGCATATGCACCAGGGATCGCCGACACAAATCGCCGAAGCCGTTTCGAAAGGAAATGCAGATTTTGCTATCGCGACGGAAGCTTTGCACCTGTATGACGACCTGGTGATGTTACCTTGCTACCACTGGAACCGCTCGATCGTCGTCACGCCGGATCATCCGTTGGCGGGAAAACCTTCGGTTTCTATTGAGGAACTGGCACAGTATCCGCTGGTGACCTACACGTTTGGTTTTACCGGACGCTCGGAGCTGGACACCGCGTTTAACCGCGCGGGTCTGGAGCCACGTATTGTCTTTACCGCAACCGATGCTGATGTCATTAAAACCTATGTCCGTCTGGGCCTTGGCGTGGGTGTGATTGCCAGTATGGCGGTTGATCCTGTATCCGATCCTGACCTGGTACGCGTGGATGCTCACGATATCTTCAGCCATAGCACCACCAAAATTGGTTTTCGTCGCAGCACCTTCTTACGTAGTTACATGTATGATTTCATTCAACGTTTCGCGCCGCATCTGACGCGTGATGTGGTGGACACGGCGGTGGCGCTGCGTTCCAACGATGATATTGAAGCCATGTTTAAAGATATTAAATTGCCTGAGAAATAATAACGACTGTAACCTCGTCGGTATCCATAAGCATAAAGCGATACCGACGGGAAACACTGAATTAATTGATAATTTACCGTGGATAAATTAACCATATATAGCTTGTGGAAAAAATTCTCTAAAGTAGTTTCAAATTAGTCAGCTTGCCAAAAATTCCTTTCAAATATTTATAACCGATCAAACAATCGATTTATTTATCAGGACGAGTCTGAAAATTAACTGGCTTTTTTTCGCCTTTTTTATTAGGATTCCTCCTATCTGATGATTAATTGTACCGATTGTTTGGTGCCTAAATGATAAGTGATTTCGATAGTATGAGGTTAGCGATGCCTTCAGGAAACCAGCCAGCACGCAGGGATCCGGTGATGAAACGTAAAGCCTGGTTCGCCGTATTTCTTGGTTCTGCGATATTCTGGATTATTGTCGCACTCGTGGCCTGGAATGTGTGGGGGTAAGTATGTCCGCACCAGAGCAGCACTCTACCGAAAGGCTATCGCCTCATGACCATGAACAAGAGAGCAAAACCGTCGCAGAGAAGGGGCAGAAGGTACCCGAATCCTGGAACCTTTCTCCTGAACAACGGGCGTTTATTGATCTGTTAACTGATGATGATGAACAGAAACAATAATTCGTACGTATTTTATAATAATAACGATTACCTTGTGCCCTTGAATATCGAATCATTTATCCATGTAATCGTCATCAACAACCTAATCAACGTATTATCCATTGCTCTATTGCCTGCTGAATATCCATCCTATTAATCTACACGGCTAGACCTTCCTCCTTACCATCGACCTCAGTTCGCGCTTTTATATCGCCCGCTACTTTTATCATTTTGAGTTGTTATCAAAGCGTTACATTTTGTTTGTGTTATCTTTAATACTAACCCTGAGGAAAGTCAGGGGATCCAACCCTGTCATTTAAGGAGGAGCTATGTCGTCGACCCTACGAGAAGCCAGTAAGGACACATTGCAGGTTAAAGATAAAACCTACCGCTACTACAGTTTACCTCTGGCTGCTAAATCACTGGGTGATATCACCCGACTACCCAAATCGCTAAAAGTGTTGCTGGAAAACCTGCTTCGTTGGCAGGATGGTAATTCCGTTACCGAAGATGATATTCATGCTCTCGCGCATTGGCTGAAGACCGCCCATGCCGATCGTGAAATTGCCTATCGACCCGCTCGTGTTCTGATGCAGGATTTTACCGGCGTGCCGGCGGTGGTCGATCTTGCCGCCATGCGCGAAGCGGTGAAACGTCTGGGGGGAGATACGGCAAAAGTGAATCCGCTTTCGCCAGTGGACCTTGTCATTGACCACTCGGTAACGGTGGACCGTTTTGGTGATGATGATGCTTTTGAAGAAAACGTTCGCCTGGAAATGGAACGTAACCATGAACGTTATGTGTTCCTGAAATGGGGACAGCAGGCATTTAGTCGCTTCAGCGTTGTACCGCCGGGAACGGGGATTTGCCACCAGGTAAACCTTGAATACCTTGGCAAAGCCGTCTGGAGCGAGTTACAGGACGGTGAGTGGGTGGCTTATCCCGATACGCTGGTCGGTACCGATTCCCATACGACAATGATTAATGGTCTCGGTGTGCTGGGATGGGGCGTTGGAGGCATTGAGGCTGAAGCAGCAATGCTGGGTCAACCGGTCTCTATGCTTATCCCGGATGTTGTGGGCTTTAAACTAGTGGGCAAACTGCGGGAAGGTATCACCGCTACCGACCTGGTTTTAACCGTTACCCAGATGCTGCGTAAGCACGGCGTGGTCGGTAAATTTGTTGAATTCTATGGTGATGGCCTCGACACCTTACCGCTGGCCGATCGGGCAACCATTGCGAACATGTCACCGGAATACGGCGCAACCTGCGGTTTCTTCCCGATCGATGGCATCACTCTTGAATATATGCGTCTGAGTGGACGCAGTGAGGAGCAGGTTGAGTTGGTCAGCGCCTATGCCAAAGCGCAGGGAATGTGGCGTAATCCAGGGGATGAACCCGTATTTACCAGTTCACTGGAGCTGGATATGGGCAGTGTGGAAGCTAGCCTTGCCGGACCGAAACGCCCGCAGGATCGGGTGGCACTGGCTGACGTTCCGAAAGCGTTTTCGGCAAGTAATGAACTCGAAGTAAATAGCTCGCTGAAAGACCGTCAGCCCGTGGACTACACCATGAGCGGCCAGCAGTATAAGCTGCCGGACGGTGCGGTGGTGATAGCAGCTATCACTTCCTGTACCAACACTTCCAACCCAAGCGTATTAATGGCGGCGGGACTGCTGGCGAAAAAAGCAGTGACACTTGGTCTGAAACGTCAGCCGTGGGTGAAAGCCTCGCTGGCGCCAGGATCGAAGGTGGTGTCTGATTATCTGGCGCAGGCTGGGTTCACGCCGTACCTTGATGAGCTGGGATTTAACCTTGTAGGTTATGGCTGTACCACCTGTATTGGTAACTCGGGTCCGTTACCCGATCCTATCGAGACAGCCATCAAAAAAGGCGATCTCACCGTTGGCGCCGTGCTTTCCGGCAACCGAAACTTTGAGGGGCGTATCCATCCGCTCGTGAAGACCAACTGGTTGGCGTCTCCGCCGCTGGTGGTGGCCTATGCGCTAGCAGGGAATATGAATATCAATCTGACGAAAGATCCGTTAGGCCATGACAGAAAGGGCGATCCCGTTTATCTGAAAGATATCTGGCCGACGGCTCAGGAAATTGTCCGTGCCGTGGAGCAGGTTTCTACCGCCATGTTCCATAAAGAGTACGCTGAAGTCTTTGAAGGTACGCCAGAATGGAAAGCTATCCAGGTTGATCGGGCTGATACCTATGGTTGGCAGTCTGACTCAACTTATATCCGCTTGTCGCCGTTCTTCGATGGTATGCAGGCTACGCCGGATCCGGTCCAGGACATTCATGGTGCGCGTATCCTCGCAATGCTTGGGGATTCCGTCACCACCGACCATATTTCTCCTGCCGGCAGTATTAAGCCGGATAGCCCAGCAGGTCGTTATCTGCAAAGCCACGGCGTTGAGCGTAAAGATTTCAACTCCTATGGTTCACGCCGCGGGAATCATGAAGTGATGATGCGCGGTACCTTTGCCAATATTCGTATTCGTAATGAGATGGTACCCGGAGTGGAAGGTGGGATGACGCGTCATTTGCCGGGAACTGAGGTAGTGGCTATCTATGATGCGGCTATGCAATATCAACAGGAGAATATCCCCCTGGCGGTTATTGCCGGGAAAGAGTATGGCTCTGGCTCCAGTCGCGACTGGGCGGCAAAAGGCCCGCGCTTGCTGGGGATTCGCGTGGTTATCGCTGAGTCCTTTGAGCGAATTCACCGTTCTAACCTGATTGGTATGGGGATTTTGCCGCTGGAATTTCCACAGGGAGTCACGCGCAAAACGCTGGGACTAACCGGTGAGGAAGCGATCGATATTACGGACCTGCAAAACATCAAGCCGGGCGCAACAGTGTCGGTGAATATGGTTCGCTCAGATGGACGTAAAGAGGTGATTTTATGCCGCTGCCGTATCGATACTGCGACGGAGCTAACTTACTACCAAAACGATGGTATTCTGCACTACGTGATTCGTAATATGTTGAATTAAAATGCATAAAGCCTGCGAGAGCAGGCTTTATTATCGGCGGTAACAACCATTACTTGCCCAGCAAATGCCCCATCTTGGCGGCTTTGGTGTCCAGGTAATGTTCATTGTTCGGGTTACGACCCACAATCAGCGGCACGCGTTCAACAATATTGATTCCCGCTTCAGTCAGAATTTCCACTTTTTTCGGGTTATTGGTCAGCAAACGAACTTCGTCCACGCCCAGCAGCTTGAACATATCCGCACACAGCGTGAAATCACGCTCATCTGCCGCAAAGCCCAACTGATGGTTAGCCTCAACGGTATCATAACCCTGGTCCTGCAACGCGTAGGCGCGGATTTTATTGAGCAGGCCGATATTGCGTCCTTCCTGACGATGATAAAGCAGGATACCGCGCCCTTCTTCAGCAATGTGGGTGAGAGCCGCTTCGAGCTGGAAGCCGCAATCGCAACGCAGGCTAAACAATGCATCGCCAGTCAGACATTCGGAGTGGACACGCGCCAGAACAGGCGTTTGACCTGTGATATCGCCAAAAACCAGTGCGACGTGATCGTGTCCGGTTGCCAGTTCTTCAAATCCCACCATCAGGAAATCACCCCAGGGGGTTGGCAGTTTGGCTTCTGCCACACGTTTAAGCTGCATGTAATTCTCCAGATTATGCTGGCACTGTCGTGCCGTCGCCTGTTGGCTTCTTGTTCTGTATTGCACTATTTTGCCATAAGGCAACGATGTTCACCTAATCGCGACAACGGATTCGCCTTTGGAATGGCACAAAAATGTCAATTTTCCCGGCATGCACTTTTTTCAGTTATGATTGTGAGACTTATCGACGAAAGGAGAGGCAATGCTGTCAATTGCAAAGCGCACTGCGGTCGGGGCCGGGCTGCTACTTATTATGCCGGTTGCTGTATGGGTATCGGGCTGGAGCTGGCAGCCGGGACACAACGTTTGGTGGCTAAAATCTCTGTACTGGGTAACGGAAACGGTGACGCAGCCGTGGGGGATTATCACTCACGTTGTGCTCTGCGCATGGTTTCTGTGGTGTCTGCGTTTTCGTCTGAAAGCTGCGGTAATGCTGTTTGCGATCCTGGCCGTGGCAATTTTAGTCGGTCAGGGTGTGAAGTCCTGGGTTAAAGACAGGGTGCAGGAACCTCGGCCCTTTGTCGTATGGTTGGAAAAAACGCACCATATCCCGGTTGATGAGTTCTACACTTTAAAACGTAAAGATCGTGGCAACTTAGTTAAAGATCAATTGGCCGAACAACAGGATATTCCGACGTTTCTACGTAAGCACTGGCAAAAAGAAACGGGTTTTGCCTTTCCGTCAGGACATACAATGTTTGCTGCCAGTTGGGCTTTACTGGCAGTAGGGCTGTTATGGCCACGCCGACGTACGCTGACGATTATGTTTTTGCTTATCTGGGCGACAGGTGTTATGGGTAGCCGCTTGCTGTTGGGCATGCACTGGCCTCGTGATTTGGTCGTTGCAACGCTGATTTCATGGCTGCTGGTAACGCTGGCGACCTGGCTCGCGCAGCGAGTGTGCGGGCCACTTACGCCGCCTGTGCAGGAGGCAAAAGAAATCGCGCAACGCGAGCAAGAAAGCTAGCTATGATTGATTTTTCAAATTTTGCCCTTAAATCAGAAAGCGGAAAGCGCTTTTCCATTTCGCACTCGTTGTGAAAATGGTAATTTAAAGGGCTCAACGCGGTAAGTTGTACACGATTTATTCGCTTAAACCACATAACGGGAAGTAATGTGAAATATTTACTCATTTTCTTACTGGTGTTGGCGATTTTTGTTATTTCGGTGACATTAGGTGCGCAAAACGATCAACAGGTTACGTTTAATTACCTGCTGGCTCAGGGTGAGTATCGTATCTCTACGCTGCTTGCTGTATTGTTTGCCGCAGGTTTTGCGATTGGTTGGTTAATTTGCGGCCTTTTCTGGCTGAAGGTTCGAGTGTCTCTTGCGCGCGCCGAACGTAAAATCAAACGACTGGAAAACCAGCTTACGCCTGCGACCGACGTTGCGGTTTCTGCCGATTCGTCGGTTGTGAAGGAATAATTATTTATGTTGGAGTTGTTGTTTCTGCTTTTACCTGTAGCCGCTGCCTATGGGTGGTATATGGGTCGCAGAAGTGCGCAACAAACCAAGCAGGATGAAGCTAACCGTCTTTCCCGTGACTATGTCGCCGGGGTTAACTTCCTCCTGAGCAACCAACAAGACAAAGCGGTGGATCTGTTCCTTGATATGCTAAAAGAGGATACGGGCACCGTTGAGGCTCATCTCACTCTCGGAAACCTGTTTCGCTCGCGCGGTGAAGTCGATCGCGCAATCCGCATCCATCAAACGTTAATGGAAAGTGCTTCGCTGACCTACGAGCAGCGTTTGTTGGCCGTACAACAGTTGGGGCGCGATTACATGGCCGCAGGTCTGTACGACCGCGCGGAAGACATGTTCAATCAGCTTACCGATGAAACAGATTTTCGCGTCGGTGCATTACAGCAACTGCTGCAAATTTATCAGGCGACCAGCGATTGGCAGAAAGCCATTGATGTCGCAGAACGTCTGGTGAAACTAGGCAAAGATAAACAGCGTATTGAGATAGCCCACTTCTACTGCGAACTGGCCTTACAGCAGATGGGCAGCGACGATATGGATCGCGCCATGGCGCTGTTGAAAAAAGGGGCTGCGGCAGACAAAAACAGTGCCCGGGTTTCCATCATGATGGGCCGTGTGTACATGGTGAAAGGCGAGTACGCGAAGGCCGTTGAAAGTCTGCAACGCGTGATTTCTCAGGATAAAGAACTGGTCAGCGAAACGCTGGAAATGCTGCAAAGCTGCTACCAGCATCTGGGTAAAACCGATGAGTGGGCAGAGTTTTTACGTCGGGCCGTTGAAGAGAATACTGGCGCCGCCGCCGAGCTGATGCTGGCCGATATTCTTGAAGCGCGTGAGGGGACTGATACCGCTCAGGTTTATATTACCCGCCAACTACAACGCCATCCTACGATGCGCGTTTTCCACAAATTAATGGATTACCATCTTAACGAAGCAGAAGAAGGGCGCGCGAAAGAGAGCCTGATGGTTCTGCGCGATATGGTCGGGGAGCAGGTGCGCAGCAAGCCGCGCTATCGTTGCCAGAAGTGCGGATTTACCGCATATACACTGTACTGGCACTGCCCATCTTGTCGCTCATGGTCAACCATTAAGCCTATTCGCGGGCTTGATGGGTTGTAATTTTTAAAAAAATCTTACTTTAGTTACAACATACTAATGATGAGTAACAAAGCCATCCTCAGCCACCGTTGCCAAATTCGCCTGGCAGAAATGGAATCGCGCCTGTTAATTTTCTATTACCGCAGGTAGAATGCACGCCGTTTACCCATTTCGCGCTACTGTCGGCGCCCATCCTCAAGAAGGTCTGGTCATGACGTTTACTGCTTCATCTTCTTCTCGTGCTGTTACTGATTCTCCTGTCGTTGTCGCTCTCGATTATTCCAATCGTGATAAAGCATTAGCTTTTGTCGACAGAATTGATCCTCGTGATTGCCGTTTGAAAGTGGGCAAAGAGATGTTCACGCTTTTTGGACCTCAGTTGGTTCGCGATTTACAACAGCGTGGTTTTGACGTTTTTCTTGATTTGAAATTTCATGATATTCCCAACACTACCGCGCATGCCGTTGCGGCAGCGGCTGAGCTTGGCGTGTGGATGGTTAACGTTCATGCTTCTGGTGGGGCGCGTATGATGACCGCCGCACGTGAAGCCTTATTACCTTTTGGCAAGGACGCACCGCTGCTGATTGCGGTAACGGTTCTGACCAGTATGGAAGCCAGCGACCTCGCCGATCTCGGCGTGACGTTGTCACCTGCAGAGCATGCTGAAAGGCTGGCGCGCTTAACCCAACATTGTGGTTTGGATGGCGTTGTATGCTCCGCGCAGGAAGCGGTGCGATTCAAGCAGGCGTTTGGCCAGGCATTTAAATTGGTTACGCCGGGTATTCGTCCTGAAGGCAGCGAGGCGGGCGACCAGCGTCGCATTATGACGCCGGAACAAGCACAGTCAGCTGGTGTGGATTATATGGTTATTGGTCGTCCGGTCACGCAGTCGGCAGATCCGGCTCAGACGCTGAAGATGATTAATGCCTCACTGAAACGAGGTGCGTAAATGAACGACTCAAACTCTCGCCTGGTCTACTCAACCGACTCCGGGCGCATTGATGAACCAAAAGCTGCTCCTGTGCGCCCACAAGGCGATGGCATTGTTCGTATCCAGCGCCAGACCAGTGGCCGCAAAGGTAAGGGCGTGTGTTTGATTACCGGTATTGATCAAGACGATGCCGAACTGACCAAATTAGCTGCGGAACTGAAGAAAAAATGTGGTTGTGGCGGGGCAGTGAAGGATGGCGTGATTGAGATACAGGGTGATAAACGCGACTTGATTAAATCGCTGCTGGAAGCCAAAGGAATGAAAGTTAAACTGGCTGGCGGTTAATAAAAAAAGCCACGGAATATTTCCGTGGCTTTTTAATAATACAGACCTGAAAAAGTAAACGTATTATTATATCGAGCCGTTCAACCGTAGATTATTTACCCACCTGGTGGCCAATGATACCACCTACTGCAGCACCACCCAGCGTACCCAGCGTGCTGCCGTCAGTCAGGACTGCACCACCTATTGCACCTGCACCAGCACCGATTGCAGTGTTACGATCGCGTTTGGACCAGTTAGAGCAGGCGCTCAGCGACATTGCCAGAGTAATCGCCAGAATGGCAGCGGTCATTTTTTTGCTCGTTACTAACATAATACTTTCTCCTGAATTATTGATTCACGGAATCCAGTGTTCTTTAAGAATAGCGCTAAATTTAGGCTAACGAAGATATTTCCGTGAAACCGTTTAGCGAAGGCATTACAAACACTATCCTGAAGTTGGAGGTTCGTTCCTGTTATATCGCTAACATTAATTTTACGACTTAATCCTGTTAACGACAGGTAAAAAGTCTTAATTGGACTGTCAGATAACTCTCAGAGAGGAGATGATTTGCCAACTGACAAATCATCTGCTGAAGATGTTACGCGCGGGTATCAATGATATTGACGGTTAATCCGGAATGCTCAAGCTGCATTTGTACGCTGGCGCTAAGCCTGGAGTCCGTGACTACGCGGCTGAATCGCTCTAATGGACCCAGCGTGTACGGGTGAATGGCTTCGAATTTTGAGCTGTCAGTAAGCACAATAACTTCTGCACCTTTTTCCAGCACCGCGTTAACCACATCAGAACGCATCATGTCGCGTCCGGTGAAGCCGGTGTCAGCCTGCCAGCCATCAATGCCGATAAAGGCCTTGCTGAAGTGTACCTGCTGGATAAACTGGCGAGTTAAGGGCCCAACCATACTTTCGCTTTTTTTCTGATAGATGCCGCCAAGGAGAATCACTTCGCAGGGGGTTTCTTTCAGCAGATGGGCTATATAGCTGCTGACGGTAATGATGGTGACATCTTTTTGCTCCGCGAGCGTTCTGGCTAAGAGCGCATTGCTGCTGCCGTTTTCAATGAATACGGACTCACCTGGGCTTACCAGCGATGCGGCGAATTCAGCCAGCTCACGCTTCAGCGTAAAATTAGTCATCATGCGCGTTTCCACATCATCGCTGTTCAATGAAACAGCAAAACCGTGCGCACGGCGTAAATAACTCTGTTTTTCCAGTGTGTTCAGATCCTGTCGAATCGTCACTTCTGAGACACCGGTGATTTTTGCCAGTTCGGCAACGCTCATCTGACCTTTATCAGTCACCATCTGCAAAATAGATTGTTGTCGGGAATTCATAATATTAATTTTATTGCGATATCGTATCGGAAATTAAACGGAAACTGCCTCACGTGCAGTTTGCTTATAGCAGCGACATTAAAGGGTTAATGTCATCAGATCTCCCAGGGAGCCTTGTGCTTTTTGGGCAAGGATTCGGCATCTTCTTTGGTCATGTTTAGCAGCTCAGCCTTCAGAATTTCGAGATTATGGATAGCTGAGTGGTAATCACCTGCAACGAGGATATCCAGCACGGTATCAATGCGTTCGGCCAGACGCTGAGCGTCGATATCAGACATGGTTATCATCCTAATGGCAATAGAGTTTGAATTTCATGATGCAGAATTTCATGGCAAAAGAGAAGGGAAAAATAGTATTAACTATCAACGATAGAAGAATATTATATATTCTGTGATTACATGAAGATAGGATCGTTACGTAATGTCCATTTATGGCTATTTTCAACGTTTGATCCCACTGCATTAGCGTGTTTTTTTATTGAGGTGCCGTCGATACCAACGCTCAAACGCGGCGGCTGGCATTGGTTTGGCAAACAAAAAACCCTGACGCTCGTTGACGCCATTTTTGGTTAAAAACGCATCCTCTTTCGCGCTTTCAACACCTTCGGCGATGACCTGCAGGTTGAGTGCCTGTGCGACCGCAACAATGGCACGTACCAGCGACTGCGAAACAGGTTGTTTGTGTACATCCCTGACAAAGGTTTGATCCAGTTTAATTGCATCAAGCGGGAACCGAGCCAGTTGAGACAGTGACGAATAACCGGTACCAAAATCATCCAAATGGATTTGCGCCCCCATCTGGCTAAACTGCTGAATGACGGACAGTGCCAACTGCTCATTTTCAATTAAACTGCTTTCCGTTAACTCGACATCGATGGGGCAATATTCAAAGTCGAGTTCATGAAGCACCTGCTTGAGATCGGTAAATAGCGTCTGATCGGCGAGCTGCCGGGCAGAAACGTTTACCGCCACGCGCAGATTGATTCCCTTTGCGCGCCATTTTGCTATCTGACGCACAACGTCCAGAATAACCCAGCGACCCAGAGGAACGATAAGCCCTGATTCTTCGGCGTAGGAGATAAATTCCAGTGGTGGAATGAGGCCACGTTCCGGAGACTGCCAGCGAACCAGCGCCTCCAGGCTGCGCACTTCGCCTCGCCAGGTTATCTTTGGCTGATAATGGATAACCAGTTGATCGTTTTCCAGCGCCTTGCGCAGATTAGTATCCAGCCACAGATATTCAAATACCCGCTGATTCATTTCCGGAGAGAAAACACAAAACTGTCCACGGCCACCTTCTTTTGCGGTGTACATGGCCGTATCGGCGTTACGAATGACGCTCTCGCAGTCCTGACCATGTTGTGGAGCGAGGGAAATACCAATAGAGCATCCGGTATAGATTTCAATCAGGCCGATGCGAAAAGGTTGACGCAGGCGTGTCAGAATACGCGACGCGGTGGCTTCCAGTGAACCCTGGGATGTTTCGGTGGCAAGGACAATAAACTCATCGCCGCCAAACCGTGCCAGTAACTGGTTTTCGCTAAGGCAACTGAGTATTGCCAGCGATACGCTTTGCAATAGCTGATCGCCAAACATATGCCCGTAGGCATCGTTTACCTTTTTGAAGTTATCCAGATCGAGGTACACAATCCCGACCTGCGTATCGCCCGCGTTCTCAATCGCATTGCTGATCAGATTATGAATAGCGTTGCGATTGGGTAATCCAGTGATCGAGTCAGTATTCGCCAACACCCGCAAACGCTCCTGGGCGCGGCGTTCTTCAGTGATATCGGTCCCGGAACAGATCAGAAATATTTCGTTCTTGCCGCTACCGTTATGCACAAATTTATTACGAAATAAAAACAGACGCTGTCCTTTGCAGGTCTTCACCCAGCGTTCAACTTCATATGAGTTACCTTCGCGAAAAAAGACCTCGATATTGCGTCGTGACGCGGCAGCTTCACGTCGACTCATAAATAATGTGAATACACTTTGGCCAATGACTTCACGTTCTTTGAGTCCGGTATACTCTTCGCACAGTCGATTAAACCGCTGAATGTTGCCCATGCGATCAAGAATGACAATGACTGAATTGGCTTCAGAAACCACCTGTTCGGCAAAAGAGAGGCCATGAGCCAGGTCACGGGCGACGGAAGGGGTGTCATCCCAGGCGGATGCGCTACCAGCCCATTCACGCTTATTGATTTTTCGGCCGACCAGATGCACGGGAATGTTGTCATCTTCAATCGGTAACGTCATTAATAAACTTGACGTAATTACCGTCATCTCGCGAATGCGTTCGGCTTGTTCCGGGGATAATTCGATGGTCTGATCGGCCTCTGACGTTTCTTCGACAGAGAAATGCAGGATGTTGCAATCCTCTGACAAACGCCAGTAAGGGTTATTAGTGCCAACATAGCTATACAACGTAATCAGCTCCCGGACGTCTTTCATGATGTGTACTATCCCGTTTAAAGCGCATAGAGCCTCAAAAGTATGGGTAGCCATGATTCATTCAGGGTGATTATGGCTGAACGTATTGTTTTTTTTATATATTTATGTGTAATCCAGAATCCGTAAAAAGCAAAGCCAACGGAGCTGAAAAATAGTAAATAAATTTTTTGACTGGATGAAAGAAGTGTAGTGCGCGGTTGAAATTTGGGAGGTAAAAAGAAAACGACCTTTCAAAAATGAGAAAGGTCGCGTGATTTATGCGTGTTACGCGGCTGGACGCGCGATAACGCTGCGGGTTTCCATCCGTACTTCAGCGATAGTTACGTCAATCACATCCGTGACTTTGTAAACAACTTCACCTTTAATTTGCACGGTGCCGCTTTCCTGGCTGCATACCAGTTCATCACGAACGGCGTGCAGGAACGGTGCTGGAATAAATGCAACAGCGCCATTATCAACTAAGCGCACGCGCATGCCACCGCGGCTGACGTCAATGATCTCGGCCGCAAAGCGGGTGTCGGTACCGGCTTTATCACTCAGGAAACGGGCGTAAAGCCAGTCACCCACGTCACGCTCAGCCATCCGGTTCAGGCGACGACGTTCTGCCATTTGCACGGTGGTATCATCCTGAGGTCGGGCGATGGTTTCGCCTTTGATGACAGCCTTAAGCAGACGGTGGTTGATCATATCGCCATACTTACGGATTGGGGAAGTCCAGGTGGCATATGCCTCCAGACCCAGCCCAAAGTGTGGACCTGGCTCAATACTTATTTCAGCGTAAGACTGGAAGCGGCGAATTCGGCTGTCGAGGAAGCCTGATGGCTGAGCATCCAGTTCTCGGCGCAGTTTGCAGAAACCTTCCAGAGTCAGGACTTCTTCGGCATCGACGTGCATACCGTGGGTTTTCAGCAGCGCGGCCAGAGCGTCGGCGTTGGCCGGGTCGAATCCCATATGGACGTTATAAATACCGAAGCCCAGCTTGTCGCGAAGCACACGGGCGGCGCAAATATTTGCCGCAATCATGGATTCTTCCACGATACGGTTTGCGATGCGACGTGGTTCAGCGACGATGTCCAGTACTTCACCTTTTTCACCGAGAACGAAACGGTAGTCCGGGCGATCTTTAAAGACCAGCGCGTGGTTATGGCGCCACTCTCCTCGGCTCAGACAAATACGATGCAGCAGACGGATCTGTTCCGCAATCGCGTCGTTTTCTGGTTGCCACTCGCCTGTACCTTCCAGCCAGTCGGAAACATTGTCATAGGCCAGCTTCGCTTTTGACTCAATTGTCGCAGCGAAAAAGGTGATGTTGTCTTCAATCGCGCCATCGGCGGTAATGCTCATACGACAAGCTAAAACCGGGCGCACTTCGTTCGCGCGCAGAGAGCAGAGATCGTCAGACAATTCACGTGGCAACATCGGGATATTGAACCCCGGTAAATAATTGGTGAACGCGCGAATTTTTGCCGTTTTATCCAGCTTACTGCCTTCTGCAATCCAGGCTGTTGGGTCGGCAATGGCGACGGTTAATTGTAGCGTGCCGTCAGCTTGTTCTTCAGCATACAGCGCATCGTCCATATCTTCGGTGCTGGCGCTGTCGATGGTGACGAAATTAAGGGCGGTTAAATCTTCACGAACCAGGCCTTCGTCCAGCATTTCGGTTGCTACGCCGTCCGGTGCTTCTTTTTCCAGATTATGGCGTGCCAGTGTGACCCACCACGGGACAAAGTGGTCATCAGCAAAAGTGATAAATTGGGTTAACTCGGCGTAGAAGGTGCGATCGCCTTTCAGCGGGTGACGGCGCATTTCTGCAACCGCCCAGTCGCCTTCTTTAAATTCATGTTCAACGCCACGGGTGGCACGACAAGGAATAGCATCTTTCAGTAACGGATGATCCGGTACGATGGACAGACGATCATTTTTGCCCTGAACTTTACCCACGAAGCGCGTCAGGAAGGGTTCGATCAGTTCTTCCGGCTCTGCAGACTCACGATCTTTTTCTGTATGGATAACCGCAACAATGCGGTCGCCATGCATCACTTTTTTCATCTGCGGCGGTGGAATGAAATAGCTTTTTTGTGCATCGACTTCCAGGAAGCCAAAGCCTTTTTCCGTGGCTTTTACCACCCCTTCAGCACGTGGCGTCTGGGAATGTAGTTGCTGTTTAAGCTGCGCTAGCAGCGGGTTGTCCTGAAGCATAATTGTCTATTTTCGTGGCTAAAAGAGCGGCTGACAGTTTTACGCGATTCTGCCAGTGGCAGCAAGCGCTCTTTCAGTAAGTGGATCGGTTAATCAGTGTCGCCCAGCGCGATTTTCAAGCGATTCAACCATCCGCACAATCCACTCCAGGCTAGCAGGTTGATGGCCTGCTCTGAAGAGATTCCCTGATCGAACAAAGACGTTAACAGTGCGGTGCTAAAGCGGTCGGGCGCCCGGGTCAGCCATTGTACCGCCTGTAGGGTGACGTGCTCAACCGGATGTCGTTGTTCCCAACGTTGTAATTCACGTTCATCCAGGCGAAGCAGGGCGATAACGTCGACTAATTCATTTGCTGTATGCGCCTGCTCGTTAAAGCAGGCCACGCTGCCGTTAATTCGTGACGTCACCAGCGCTGCCAGTGAAAATTCCTGTACTGATACAGTGCTGCGCCGGACAGCGGAAATCAGCGTCGTGAGTAAATCTAAAATGACCGGTGAATGTATCAATAATGGCACCAACGCTTGCAGTTCATCGGGATATCCTCTGGCAGAATTCTCAGCATGGGGGGGATATTTTTCGATCGGGAATGGTGCAGCATGCCAGGTTGTCTTTGTGGCGTTAAATAACGAAGCGTGAGCAAATTGCTGAATATCCAGCCCCGGTATTCGGCGTACCGGATGACCAGACCAGGCCTGAAACAGGGCCACGGTTCGGGCCTGAAAACCGATGAAGCCGATGATTTGATTCATCAGAATATTATCGCTGGTGGTCAGTCCGACCGCTTCCAGATGCTGACGGTCGCGTTCGCCTATCACGGCAGGAGAGCTGGCAAGTTGGCGAGCATATTGGGTGATTTGTGCCAGTCGATGGTTACTTTCCCGCGAGGAGTCCGGACCGGGAAGCGGTGTTAAACGCGCGGCATAGTGATTACATAATCGCTGCACACCATACACCTGAGCGACGGTCAGGGCTGTACTCATCCGTTCATAGGCACTGAACGTATGCATCTGATTCAGGTTTACATGAGCCGGGAAGAGCATCTGGGCAAGTTTACGGGCAGGGGTTAACCAGGATTGAAAGGGCGAAAGAGCGTCATCAGGTAATGCCAGATCCAGTAAAAAACTGTCGTCGACATGAGCGGCTTCCGGGACCAGCGGCAGAACATCTTGTGGATACGTACTGGATTGCGTCTCATGATACCAGTGGCTTTTGCCTTCAATTCGGCGTTGTTCCATGGGCGTTCCTTGGTCTAAAAGTGGCGACCCGGACTCGTCGTCATACTACTACGCCGGATCGTTTGCGCTGCAATATCCTGACGTAAGCAGATGAGGGGATGAAAGATTGTTACGTGATAATAAATATCAGAAAGGCATATGTGGTAGCTGAGAGGAGTGTCATGGGCGGCGCAAGACCGCCCATCGAGGTCTTAGGATTATTTAAGTTCCAGCTCGTTCATTGCGGCGATGCTGAAGCCACCGTCAACGTGTACGACTTCACCAGAGATACCGGCAGAGAGATCGGAGCACAGAAATGCTGCGGAGTTACCCACATCTTCAATGGTAACGGTGCGGCGAATCGGTGTAACCGCTTCACAGTGCGCCAACATTTTACGGAAATCTTTAATGCCAGAAGCGGCGAGTGTACGGATTGGACCTGCGGAAATGGCATTCACACGCACGCCTTCAGGTCCCATCGCATTAGCCATATAACGGACGTTCGCTTCCAGGGAGGCTTTCGCCAGGCCCATGACGTTATAGTTAGGGATTGCACGCTCTGCGCCCAGATAGGACAACGTCAGTAGCGCAGAGCCAGGGTTTAGCATGGAACGACATGCTTTTGCCATCGCAACAAAGCTGTAAGCGCTAATGTCATGCGCAATTTTAAATCCTTCGCGGGTAACTGCGTTCACATAATCGCCATCCAGCTGGTCAGCAGGTGCGAAGCCGATTGAGTGTACGAAACCGTCGAATTTCGGCCAGGTTTTGCTCAGTTCAGCAAACATGGCGTCAATGCTGGCATCTTCAGCCACATCACACTGCAAAACAATGTTGGAGCCTAATTGCGCTGCAAATTCTTCCACACGACCTTTCAGCTTGTCGTTCTGGTAGGTGAACGCCAGTTCAGCACCTTCGCGATGCATCGCCTGAGCGATTCCCCATGCGATAGACAATTTACTGGCAAGGCCTGTCACCAGAATACGCTTACCTGATAAAAAACCCATGGCTTTAATCCTTTTTGTTAACACTTATCTTTTACCAATCAATGAATTATGATTGACGCGTTAAGCTCACTCGAAATTGGTCTGAAATTATATCCCACGCCTTTTCCCTGAGGAATGGTTATCAACCTCACGTGACCTGTCACTTCATTGCATGTGGGGAGTATATCATTCCCCTCCGGTTATGCTTCGTTCAGGCATTTAACGTCGGTGAATCAGAGAAAATGCAAGGTTTCAAAGGCATTGAAATGGTATTATTTCATTGCTAGCTGATGTTAATAAACATAGCAAGGTAGGAACTTTCTTAAAACAAAAAATATGACAATATTCAGCTTGTTATGATATATTGTTTTTATCGATCAATATCGACACATTGATCGATATTATTGATTGATTGTGATTAGAAGTGCATTATCATGACGTTATGATCAATTGGAGTGGTCTTATGCACTATCATTTCATCGCGGAAACGATGAGAGACACAACAGATAAATTACTGGGCGTAGAGATCAACGCCCGGTTTACTTCAGATACGGTTCAACCGTTGCATCCAGATTTCATCATTTCAGCGTGGGATAGCGAACAAAAGCGTAATTTCATGCTCGAGCAAATTCGATTAATTGCCGAAAAGCGTGACTGGTTTGAGCGCAACAGCCTTATTTGTACCCTGAAACTCATTGACGAAATGGCGCTGTTGGCGATTGGTGATCCAGCCATCAAGTCGGCCTTACAGGCACTACCATTTATTGCGCTGGAACTTTCAGAACGTTTTCTGACGAATACCGTGTGCCTGAATAGTCTGTTGATTAATTCACTTCGCGACGGCCCAAACGCATTGTGGTTAGGCGATCTTGGCACCGGCAGCGTAGGGGCCAGCCCGCTGGTTTGCGGTCATTTTGACGTTGTTAAACTGGATCGCGGTTTCTTCCTGGAACAGGTAGAAAAACCGATGTTCCCGGTGCTGATCAAAAATATCAGGGAATATTGCGACCGTGTTGTAGTGAAGGGAGTCGAAACAGTACAACTTGTCGACGAGGCCAGTGCTGCAGGTGTCTGGGCAATGCAGGGTGCCCTTTACCCGTCAGTCACGTTTACCGAAGTTGATACGCTGCTCTTACCTACGTTGTGTCACTGATGGCAGAATGCCCCCCGGTTGAGGGGGCAGTCGTTTGTTAGCGATCTTTCCGCCAGGCGTCGGCGGTAAGCGCTTCGCCGAAATGACCTGCAATCAGGCGACGGGTAAGTTCATGCAACGGGGAGGCCAGAACGTCCGCTGTACTGCCGCGCTCAACAACTTCGCCCTGATGCATGACTAATACCTGGTCGCTGATGTGCTTCATCATGCCAATATGCTGAGTCACATAGATATATGAAATCCCCTGTTTTTCCTGTAATTCCAGCATCAGATTGATGAGCTGCGAACGCATCGACATGTCCAGAGAAGCCAGGGCTTCGTCGGCGATAATGACTTTGGGTCGTAAAATGAGCGCACGGGCAAGGCCCAGACGCTGTTTTTGCCCCGGCGCTAACATATGCGGGTAATAGCTTACGTGATCCGGCAGCAGTCCGACCATGCGCATGGTCTCCACGATCTGTTTACGACGCTGCTCAGGCTCGAGGTCGGTATTCAGACGTAGTGGAAAATCGAGGATCTGTGAGATACGTTGCCGAGGATTAAGCGATGTTGACGGATCCTGGAAAATCATACGGATCCGCTGACTACGAAATGAATAATCACCATATTTTAACGGATGATCGTCAATCAGCAGCTCACCGCTGGTAGGTTCAATCATACCCGCCAACATTTTTGCCAGCGTAGATTTCCCTGAACCGTTTTCACCAATGACGGCGAGCGTCTGACGTTCGCGCAGGGTGAAACTCAGGGGCTTGACGGCCTCCACGGTCTGGCGGCGAAATAAACCTGTCCGGTAGCGAAAGGTTTTGCTCAGATTACGAACTTCGAGCAGGGTTTCTACCATCTCACTCTCTCTCCATGTTCAGCGGGAAATGACAGGCGTAGAGATGATTCTTTGCTCCGGTCAGTCTTGGGGTTTCAATACATTCGCGTTGTGCATAAGGGCAGCGCGGCCCCAGACGACAGCCGATGGGTAATTGTTCCAGCAATGGAATTGCTCCTGGCATGGTATTCAGGCGGCTTTTGTGCGGCATTGCGCTACCAAAATCAGGAATAGCGCGAATCAACGCTTGAGTATAAGGATGATGCGGAATGGTCACCAAATCTTTACTTGGCGCGGTTTCCACCGTTTGTCCGCAGTACATAACGTTGATTTTGTCAGCCCACTGGCTGAGCATTTGCAGGTCATGGCTTATCAACAAAATGGTGGTATTGCTGTTTTGATTCAAACGGGTTAGCAGACGGAAAATTTGCGCCTGGGTGGTTGGCTCCATCGCGTTCGTCGGTTCATCGGCAATCAGCAAACGCGGCTGATTCGCCAATGCGATAGCGATCATGACCTTCTGGCATTCGCCGTCGGTTAGCTCATATGGGAAGCTGCGCATGGCATCTTTATGGTCTTTTATCCCGACGCGGTGTAAGAGTTCAATCGCACGGCGTTTGCGCCAGCCGATGCGCTGCCACCAGCGGCCCTTGTAAGTCCAGGCAGGAATATTTTGCATTAGCTGCCGTCCGATCCGCTCAGACGGATCGAGACATGACTGTGGCTCCTGAAAGATCATAGAGACGTTATGACCGACCAGTTTGCGTCGTTCACGCGCGGAAAGACGTAGCAGATCGATATCATCAAAACGCATACGGTCTGCGGTTACGCGCCAGTTATCTTTAGCGACGCCGCAAATGGCCTTAGCGATCAGACTTTTGCCGGAACCAGACTCGCCGACCAGTCCGCGGATTTCACCCTCGTTGAGGGTCATGCTGACGCGATCAACTGCCTTAACCCAGTCGTCACCGGTTCTGAATTCAATCGTCAGGTTGCGGATATCCAGTAATGGCATTATTCCACCCCCGCAATAATTGCGCGGCGCACGCCGTCACCCAGTAGGTTAACCAGCAGCACGCTTATCATAATTGCTGCGCCTGGCAGCATGACCGTCCACGGTGCGACATAAATCAGCTCCAGCGCGTCGCCGAGCATGGCCCCCCATTCCGGGGATGGCAGCTGTGCGCCAAGGTCGAGAAAACCCAGCGCGGCGATATCCAGAATCGCCATCGACAGTGCGCGGGTGATTTCAGTAATCAGACCGGCGGTAATATTGGGCAGAACGGCAAACCACAGAATATTCAGTGTGGTTGCACCATCCAGGCGAGCGGCAATGACGTATTCTTTCTCCAGCTCGTCATGCACCATGCTGTAAA
Organism: Citrobacter sp. Cf136; assembly: GCF_030333815.1. Classification (NCBI taxonomy): domain Bacteria; kingdom Pseudomonadati; phylum Pseudomonadota; class Gammaproteobacteria; order Enterobacterales; family Enterobacteriaceae; genus Citrobacter; species Citrobacter sp. Cf136. Next base: position 861,887 of record NZ_JAOWFE010000032.1, read on the forward strand.
CGGAGCGTACCATGCGCGGCAGCAACGCTAGCCAGACCGCAAACATGGCGTGTGTCAGATGCGGTCCGGCAAAGGCCACCACAATAATCGCCAGCAGCAAAGAAGGGATCGACAGCAGGGTGTCCAGAATGTGGTTCAGCACAGCGGAGCGCAAGCCGTGCGTCGCACCGGCAACTACGCCCAATACAAGGCCACACAGTGTGGCGGCAAGAGTGACGACAAACGCGCCTCCAACGGTCGGGGCCGCGCCGCTGAGCAGACGACTTAAAACGTCTCGTCCCAGATCGTCAGTTCCGAGGAAGAAAGAGACTTCGCCATAGCGTGACCATGATGGTGGTAAAAGCTGATAGCCGAGAAATTGCTGATCGATGCCGTAAGGGGCAAACCAACCACCAAAAATACACAAAACAGCCAATCCCGCGCAGCCATACAGGCCGATCATCGCAGTTGCATCACCATAGAAATTGCGCCATGCGGTGCGCAACGTACCTGGCGGGCGTTTTTCGCTATAGACGCTATCGTAAGGCATACCATTCCTTATGTTTCAGAGGGTTAGCCATAGCACCCAAAATATCAGAGATAACGTTGACGATGATAACCAGTGAGCCAATCACCATAACGCCCGCTGAAATCGCCGCGTAATCCTGCTGGCGAATCGCGTTAATCAACCAACGGCCAAGACCAGGCCAGCTAAAGACCATCTCGGTGATCATCGCCAGCGTCAGCATGGTGGAAAACTGTAAGCCCAGACGCGGGATCACCGGCGGGAGGGCGTTGTGCAGAACGTGACGGCGCAGAATCGTTAAGCGTGACAAACCGCGTGTGGCTGCCGCTTTGACGTAGTTCTGATCAAAGACCTCAATGGTGCTGATACGCATCAGGCGGATGACTTCGGTGGTGGGCGCAACGGAGAGCGTTAGCACCGGGAGCACCATATGACGGATAGCGCTGACCAGCATTTCATCGCGCCAGGGTGAATCGGAGATCCACGCATCAATAATGGCAAAACCGGTAACGGGTTTCACCTCGTAGAGAAGATCAAAACGCCCGGAAACGGGTAACCAGCCGAGGGTCAGTGAGAAGAGCAATGTCAGCAGCAGAGCCAGCCAAAAAACGGGGATAGAAAACCCCATCAGAGCCAATGCGCTGATGCAACGATCCTGCCATTTGTTGCGCGTGATGCCTGCCAGCATCCCAACGGGGATCCCGACCATTAGTGCAAAACCAAAGGCAAGAATGCACAGTTCCATTGTGGCCGGGAACACCTCTTTCAGCTGTTCTGAGATCAACTGACCATTGATACTGGATACGCCGAAATCCCAGTGAATGAGACCATTGAACCAGAATACCCAGGCGTTCCACAACGATGCGCCCTGTAACGGCGCATGAGGTGTGAAGTAGCTCAGGCTGAATCCAATAAAGGTCAGAAAGAACAGGGTGACCAGCAGCAACAAAAATCGACGCAGGGTGAAGATAATCATGGTTTTTTCACCTCATCTTTCTTTTCCCGGGACACCCCGGCAAAAGAGGAATTGCCGAACGGACTGAGCACCAGCCCTTTGATGTCGTAGCGGTAAGCCTGTAGACGCAGTGAAGAGGCCAGCGGCAGGATCGGTAACTCTTGCGCTAGAATATTTTGCGCTTCGTCATAGGCATCTATTCGCGATGAAAGCTGCTGCGAAGAGAGGGCTTTGCGCATAATGCTGTCAAACTGCGGATTACACCAGTGGGCAAAGTTGGTCTGCGAATTGATGGCGGCACAGCTGAGCAACGGCCGGAAAAAACTGTCAGGATCGTTACTGTCCGTCGCCCAGCCGGATAACGTCAGATCATGGTTCATATCCATTAATCTTGCCTCCTGAAAACGGCCTTCTACCGGGATGATCTTCACTTTCACACCCACCTGAGCCATATCTGCCTGAATCAGCTCTGCGGTTTTCAGCGGACTGGGGTTCCAGGCCTGAGAGCTGGTAGGAACCCAAAGTTGTAACGTCAGATTCTCCAGCCCCAGCGCTTTTAGCTGCTCGCGCGATTTTGCCGGGTTGTACTCTGTAATTTTAGCTTCGTTATCATAAGCCCACGAGGCGCGAGGCAAAATAGATGCCGCGGTTTCTGCCGTCCCGTAGTAGATAGACTGCATTAACCGTTGGTTGTTGATCGCTAGCGCCAGCGCATGCCGCACGGCAGGGTTATTCAACGGCGGTTTATTGGTGTTGAACGCCAGGTAGGCAATGTTCATCCCCGGGCGCAGCGTCAGACGCAGGCGAGGGTCATCACGCAATATGCTGAGCTGGCTGGCGGCAGGCCAGGCTAAAACGTCACATTCGCCGGTCAGTAACTTTGATAACCGTCCGGTTCCGCCAGAACCGAGGTCCACTACCACCTGCGGCATCAGAGGAGTGCCACGCCAGAATTTTTCATGCCGCTGCAACCGAATATATTGGCCGGCACGATTCTCCGAAAGTTGGTACGGTCCTGTGCCGACAGGTTGTCTGTCGAGCAGTTCCTGACGATCCTGTTTTGCCAGGTTAGCCGCATATTCCGCCGACATTACGGAGGCATAGTGTGTGGCAAGATGCCACATAAAGGAGGCATCAGGTTGAGTTAAGCGGAATTCAACGGTGTTGTTGTCCAGTTTGCGCACACTTTGGACGTTATCGGCGAACTGCAGGCTGTCGAAGTAGGGGAAATTGCTGCCGTTCACATTGTGCCATGGATGGTGGCGATCAAAGATGCGCTCGAAGGTAAACACCACATCGTCTGCATTCAGTCTGCGGGTGGGAGTGAACCAGGCGGTCTTTTGAAACTGTACGTCACGACGCAGATGGAAGCGGTAGGTTGCGCCGTTATCCAGCACCTCCCAGCTTTCAGCCAGCTCAGGCACCAGTCGATAGGTGTAGGGATCTACATCAAGCAGTCGGTCATACAATTGGGCCGCTAACGTGTCGACGATGAGACCACTGCTCGTTTTTTGCGGGTTGAACGTATTGACCTGCCCGCTGACGCAATAGACAAACCCACTGTCACGGATATCAGCGTGCGAAGCTTGCTCAGGCGCAGCAGCAGCCTGACCACTCAGAAATCCAGCCATCACGATCAGAGATGATAAAACCAGGCGCATAATTTTAATGGATTATATAAAGAGGCTATCTTACTAATACTTAATGACATTTGCCATTACCGTTTGTTTTTGGGAGCAACAGGTTCGATAAGCGCGAGTTCAACACCGCGTCATGGTCAAAATTCATACCTGCTATCCACTTTGAATCTACTCTGTTAACTATCTTAGCATTTTCATGCCCCATCTGACTTGTTATAAACGCGGTGCAGGATGTGGACAGTTGGCGTAATTTGTTACGGTTTCCTCGCTGTGACAAAATGCGTAAGCGATTACAATGCGTTAGTGTACGAATCAACGGGAATATTTAATAAATGAGCAACTTAGCGGATTATGTCAATGCTATAAAAATAGGCAAAAATGTTATTTGTATTGAGGATGTCAGTAAACGGGATGACATGGCTGAAGTTGAGATTATAAATAAGACATGGCTTCATGATTCGGGAGTGGTTATTCGTTGTTCTCGCGAAAATGAATTGGTTAAATATTCATCAAATGCCTGTCCAGAATGCAGCATTAGATGGCATGTCGTTGATGCGGCAGGTCAGGATATTCGTCCACTGGAGAAAACGTTTCACAATGCTTGCCAGGAGTCGTACTGGTTAAAAGTAAATCGTCAAACGCATCTCCCGGTGTAAACGCTGGGCTAACCAATCACAGCGATACCGAGCAGTTCCATGAGCAACGATGCCTGGTAGTTGTCTAACTTTACGCCTTGTAAATCAACACCCCGAATATCTAAGTCACCTAACTCCGAATTGGTCAGATCGCAATGTGCGAAGTTTGCTGCTTGCCAGTCGAAAGTAGAAAACTTGCCGCCGGAGAGATCTGAGCCACTGAATGTCGCACCCAGTACCTGAGTCCCCATCCAGCGGTTCTCCCGCAGCTCACACTTTTCCAACACGACTTTCGAAAAATTGGCGTAGCTTAGATGAGGTTATGCGTCAAACCCGCCAGTATGACACTTGCAAATGCGTGCTAGATCTGGTGTTTCTTCAGCAAGGCTCGTAGCTGATGATAAGTGAGACCCAGTAATTCAGCGGCTTTTTTCTGGTTAAATTTAGCCAGCAGTAAGCTGGTTTGTAGAAAGTCTTTCTCTTGTTGTTGTTGGAATTCACGCAGATCCAGCGGTAATGCTACAGATGCTGGTTTTGCTTCCTGCACCTGAGATTCCACAACATGGCGGCGGAAGGGGTCAATGATTATCTCATCCAGCGGGTAATCACTGGTCCCATGTCGATAAACGGATCGCTCCACGACGTTTTTCAGTTCACGAATATTGCCCGGCCAACGGTAGTGGAGGAGCGTTTCTCTGGCTTCGGCACTAAACCCTGGAAACAGTGGTAACCCGATCTCGCGGCACATCTGAATGGCAAAATGCTCGGCCATTAACATTATGTCGCTTTGGCGTTCGCGTAACGGTGGGAGTTGCACTACGTCAAAGGCCAGACGATCCAGCAGGTCCGCGCGAAAAGTGCCTTCGTTGACCATACGAGGTAAGTCGGCATTGGTTGCACAAACAAGTCGTACGTTAACTTGCAACGGCTGGCTGCCGCCAACACGTTCCAGCTCTCCATATTCAATAACGCGCAGCAATTTTTCCTGCACCAACATCGGGGCGGTTGCCAGTTCATCGAGAAACAGCGTACCGCCGTCGGCGCGTTCGAAACGTCCAGGATGGCGTTTTTGAGCGCCGGTAAAGGCACCTGCTTCGTGACCAAACAGTTCGGAATCAAGCAAGTTCTCGTTGAGCGCTGCGCAGTTAAGCGAAATAAACGGGCCTTGCCAACGGGTGGAGAGATAGTGCAGGCGGTTGGCAATAAGCTCTTTCCCAGTACCTCGCTCACCGATAACCAGGACAGGCTTATCCAGCGGCGCCAGATGAGAAACCTGCTCCAGCACTTCAATAAAGCTGTTTGCTTCACCCAGAAGATTATCTTTGTATCCTGCCATGATGAAATTCACCATTTGTTAGTGTTATTCACCAATTTACCCTAATTCTCTCGCCAGGTAAAATTAGATATAATTATTAAAATCAATTAGATAAAAAGTTGGCACGCCAAGTGCATTACGAAATCAGCAGGGCATAGCCCGATATCAGAACAGTAAGTGAGGATTACATTATGGGTATTTTTTCTCGTTTTGCCGACATCGTGAACGCCAACATTAATGCGTTGCTGGAAAAGGCTGAAGATCCGCAGAAGCTGGTGCGGTTAATGATCCAGGAAATGGAAGATACGCTGGTTGAGGTGCGTTCAAACTCCGCACGCGCTCTGGCAGAAAAGAAACAATTATCTCGTCGTATCGAACAGGCCAGCGCGCAACAGGCAGAGTGGCAAGAAAAAGCTGAGCTGGCGCTGCGCAAAGAGAAAGAAGATTTGGCGCGTTCTGCGTTAATCGAAAAACAGAAATTGACTGACCTGATTGCCTCTCTGGAGCATGAAGTCACGCTGGTTGACGATACGCTGGCGCGTATGAAAAAAGAGATTGGTGAGCTGGAAAATAAACTCAGTGAAACCCGTGCTCGTCAGCAGGCGCTGATGTTACGTCATCAGGCAGCGAGTTCTTCACGTGATGTTCGTCGTCAACTGGACAGCGGTAAACTTGATGAAGCGATGGCGCGCTTTGAATCTTTCGAACGTCGTATCGATCAGATGGAAGCTGAGGCTGAAAGCCATAATTTCGGTAAACAGAAGTCCCTGGATCAGCAATTTGCTGACCTGAAAGCAGATGATGAAATCAGCGAGCAGCTGGCGCAACTTAAAGCCAAAATGCAGCAAGACAAGCAATAATAACATCTGGCGGTGCCCGAACGCGCCGCCGCTCATCACCTGTAAGGAGTACTCATGAGCGCGCTATTTCTGGCTATCCCGTTAACTATCTTTGTGTTGTTTGTTTTACCGATTTGGCTCTGGCTGCATTACAGCAACCGTTCCAGTCGTGGCGAACTGTCGCAAAGTGAACAGCAACGTCTGGTCGAACTCAACGATGACGCACAGCGGATGCGCGAGCGCATTCAGGCGCTGGAAGACATCCTTGATGCTGAACATCCAAACTGGAGGGACCGCTAATGGGAGGCCTTAATCTGAACAAAAAACTGTGGCGTATTCCGCAGCAGGGCATGGTGAAGGGGGTTTGTGCGGGTATTGCGCATTATCTCGATGTGCCTGTGAAGCTGGTACGGATCCTGGTGGTGCTGTCAGTCTTTTTTGGTCTGGCCTTTTTCACCTTCGTCGCCTATATCGTGCTGACATTTGTGTTGGACCCGATGCCGGACAATGTGGTTTCCGGCGAGCAGCAGCCATCAAGCGGTGAGCTGTTGGATGCCGTCGATCGCGAGTTGGCGGCTAGTGAAAAGCGTTTGCGTGAAATGGAACGTTATGTGACGTCCGATACTTTTTCCTTACGTAGTCGTTTCCGCCAATTGTGAGGTTAGAAATGAACAATCGCTGGCAACGTGCCGGGCAAAGGGTTAAGCCGGGCTTTAAAATAGCAGGTAAGCTGGTGCTTTTAACGGCGCTTCGCTACGGCCCGGCGGGGGTAGCAGGGTGGGCGGTGAAATCCGTCGCCCGACGCCCGCTAAAAATGCTGCTGGCGTTGGTTCTGGAACCGGTGTTGAGTCGGGCCGCGGCAAAATTGTCGAAACGATATTCCGGTAATCGAACCTGATATTTGAATTAGTAAAAGCAAGCAACAATTAATCAACATTCCCTCAGTTAATTTGCGGCAGCTCACAAATACGATTTTTTGGCTGCCAAAATTCTTTTTTACCCCCCTCCAGACCACCTCTGCTAATTGACAGCTTATTTTCCGCAGAGTAGTCTCTTGGTTCATGGGACCGCTACCACGAGAATCGAAAGTGAACCAAAAAATCCAAAAATGCCTGACAGAAGTTTATGGTCATACATTTACTTCATGCCACTATGAAGCGCTGTTTGCACGTTTAGAGAAATCACAGGGATTAATTAAAAAAATCCGTAAAGCGCATTGGGACGAGGGCGATGTGGTGCTTATTACCTACGCCGATCAATTCCACGGGGTTGGTAAAAAACCGTTGCCGACGTTTAATCAGTTTTATAATGAATGGCTTAAGTCGACATTTTCTCATGTGCATCTTCTGCCATTTTATCCGTGGTCATCGGATGATGGTTTTTCCGTGATTAATTACCATCAGGTTGCCGAAGAAACCGGTGACTGGAATGATATTAAGGAATTAGGTGAGTCCAGTCGACTGATGTTTGATTTTGTTTGTAACCATATGTCAGCTAAAAGCGAGTGGTTTAATAATTATTTGCAACAACTTGACGGTTATGAAAATTTCTTTATTGCAATGGATCCTGATACGGACCTGAGCAACGTCACACGTCCACGCACATTACCGTTACTGACACCATTTACGCTAAAAGATAACACCGTGCGCCATTTATGGACGACGTTCAGCGATGACCAGATCGATCTCAATTATGCCAACCCGGTGGTGTTACTGGCGATGGTCGATGTGCTGCTGAGCTATCTTGAGCAGGGCGCAGATTATGTTCGCCTGGATGCGGTTGGCTTTATGTGGAAAGAGCCTGGAACGAGCTGTATTCATCTGGAAAAAACGCATCAGCTTATCAAACTATTCCGCGCTATTGCGGACTGTGCGGCGCCTGGTACGGCGATTATTACCGAAACCAACGTCCCGCATAAGGATAACGTGTCCTACTACGGTAATGGCCATGATGAAGCGCATATGGTGTACCAGTTCTCGCTGCCGCCGCTGGTGCTGCATGCGGTACAACGCCAGGACACGTCGATATTGTGCCAGTGGGCGCAATCACTGGAGCTGCCGTCTGGTGAGACAACCTGGTTTAATTTTCTCGCATCACATGATGGCATTGGTCTCAACCCATTACGCGGTTTGTTGCCTGAAGACGAGATCATGCGGCTGGTGACAGAACTACAACAGGAAGGTGCGCTGGTTAACTGGAAAAATAACCCTGATGGCAGTCGCAGCCCGTATGAAATTAACGTGACATATATGGATGCGCTAACCTCTGGTAATTGTAGCGATGCCGAACGGTTTTCTCGCTTTATTCTCGCACATGCCATTTTGCTGAGTTTTCCAGGCGTGCCGGCGGTTTACATTCAAAGCATACTTGGATCACGCAATGATTATAAAGGTGTTGAGACGTTCGGTTATAACCGCGCGATCAACCGCAAAAAATATCAGGTGAGACAAATAGAAGCGGAGCTGGCAGATGAAACCAGTTTGCGTCACGCTATTTATCATGAGTTATCCCGACTAATTGTAATACGTCGTAATAATAAAGCATTTCATCCTGATAGTGATTTTCAAATTAACAGTATTACACCGGCCGTAATGCAAATTAAACGTACTGCGGAAACAGGTGAGGAAATTACCGGGTTATTTAATGTCAGCGGTCATACTCAAACCATTCGTATTGATATAGAAAATGGAGTTGATTTGATTAGCGGTAAAACTATTTCCGGTAAGGAATTAACGTTGTACGCCTGGCAGGTCATGTGGGTTAAGTAATAAAAAGGAACATTTCATGCTTAAAGCTAAAATTGTGCTGATTTCAGCACTGGTTTCCTGCGCCCTGGTTTCCGGGTGTAAGGATGATAAAAAGTCCTCTGTCGCGATTGAATTTATGCACTCTTCTGTTGAGCAGGAGCGGCAGGCGGTCATTGCAAAACTGATTGAGCGTTTTGAAAAAGAAAACCCGGGCATTAGCGTCAAACAGGTTCCTGTGGAAGAAGATGCTTACAACACCAAGGTCATCACCCTGGCGCGCAGCGGTTCACTACCTGAAGTCATTGAAACCAGCCATGACTACGCGAAAGTTATGGATAAAGAATCCCTCATCGACCGTAAAGCGGTAGCGCAGGTCATCAACGGTGTAGGTGAGGGTACTTTTTATGATGGTGTCCTGCGTATTGTACGCACTGAAGACGGTAGTGCATGGACCGGGGTTCCGGTCAGCGCCTGGATTGGCGGGATCTGGTACCGCAAAGATGTGCTGGCAAAAGCCGGACTGGAAGAGCCAAAAGACTGGCAGCAATTGCTAAACGTGGCGCAGAAGCTCAACAATCCTGGCAGTAAGAAATACGGCATTGCGCTACCGACGGCAGAAAGCGTTTTGACCGAACAGTCATTCTCCCAGTTTGCGCTCTCTAACCAGGCCAACGTTTTTGATGCGCAGGGAAAGATTACGCTCGACACACCTGAAATGGCGCAGGCGTTGCAGTATTACCGCCAACTTGCCATGAACACTATGCCTGGCTCGAACGACATCATGGAAGTCAAAGATGCTTTCATGAACGGCACGGCGCCAATGGCGATTTATTCCACCTATATCCTCCCGGCGGTGATCAAAGAGGGCGATCCTAAAAATGTTGGCTTTATGGTGCCGACGGAAAAAAATTCCGCTGTTTACGGCATGCTGACGTCGCTGACCATTACCGCAGGTCAAAAAACCGAAGAAACAGAAGCGGCAGAGAAATTTGTCACCTTTATGGAGCAGGCAGACAACATTGCGGACTGGGTCATGATGTCGCCAGGGGCGGCGCTGCCGGTCAACAAAGCGGTGGTGAATACTTCGACGTGGAAAGATAACGCTGTTATCAAAGCGCTGGGTGAATTACCCGATCAACTGATTGCCGAACTGCCAAATATTCAGGTCTTTGGTGCCGTCGGTGATAAGAACTTTACCCGCATGGGCGACGTAACCGGCTCCGGCATCGTGAGTACCATGGTGCACAACGTCACGGTAGGAAAAGCTGACCTTTCATCGACCATCAAGGCAAGCCAGACAAAACTGGATGACCTCGTTGAACAGCGCTAATGGGGAAATGGAAAGCCGTGATGAATAAGTTCTTTTCAGGTCGATCTGATATGCCATTTGCCATGCTGCTGCTGGCGCCCAGCTTGCTGTTATTGGGCGGTTTAGTGGCGTGGCCAATGATATCTAACATCGAAATCAGCTTTATGCGTTTGCCGCTTAATCCGCAAATTGAGTCTACGTTTGTCGGGCTGAGCAACTATATCCGTATCTTATCCGATCCCGGATTCTGGCATTCGCTGTGGATGACGGTCTGGTATACCGCGCTGGTTGTGGCAGGGAGCACGGTGCTGGGGCTGGGAGTGGCGATGTTTTTTAACCGTGAGTTTCGTCTGCGGAAAACGGCGCGCTCACTGGTCATCCTCTCTTACGTAACGCCATCAATTTCGCTGGTGTTTGCCTGGAAATACATGTTCAACAACGGCTACGGCATTGTGAACTACCTCGGCGTGGATCTGTTGCATCTCTACGATCAGGCTCCGCTGTGGTTCGACAATCCCGGTAGCAGCTTCGCGCTGGTCGTGTTGTTCGCCATCTGGCGCTACTTCCCGTATGCCTTTATCTCGTTTCTGGCGATTTTACAGACTATTGATAAATCGTTGTATGAGGCGGCAGAAATGGATGGCGCGAACGCCTGGCAACGGTTTCGCATCGTCACGCTGCCAGCGATCATGCCGGTGCTGGCGACCGTAGTCACGCTGCGTACGATCTGGATGTTTTATATGTTCGCCGATGTTTATCTGCTGACCACTAAAGTCGATATTCTCGGGGTCTATCTCTATAAAACAGCGTTTGCATTTAATGACTTAGGTAAAGCGGCCGCGATTTCTGTTGTCCTCTTCGTCATCATTTTCGCTGTTATCCTGCTGACCAGAAAACGGGTGAACCTCAATGGCAACAAATAAGCGCACGCTTGGCCGCATTGGCTTTTACTGTGGATTAATTGTCTTCCTGGGCATCACGTTATTTCCATTTTTTGTGATGCTGATGACCTCATTTAAAAGCGCAAAAGAGGCGATTTCGCTGCATCCGACGCTGTTACCGCAGCAATGGACGCTGGAACATTACATCGACATCTTCAACCCGATGATTTTCCCCTTTGTTGACTACTTCCGTAATAGCCTGGTGGTATCGGTGACTTCTTCGGTGGTGGCGGTATTTCTGGGCGTGCTCGGGGCGTATGCGCTTTCCCGCCTGCGTTTTAAGGGACGAATGACCATCAATGCCAGTTTTTACACGGTGTACATGTTTTCGGGGATCCTGCTGGTGGTGCCGTTATTCAAGATCATTACGGCACTCGGCATCTACGACACCGAAATGGCGTTGATTATCACTATGGTCACCCAGACGCTGCCGACCGCAGTGTTCATGTTGAAAAGCTATTTCGACACCATTCCGGATGAGATCGAAGAAGCTGCGATGATGGATGGGTTGAACCGTCTGCAGATCATCTTTCGTATTACCGTGCCGTTGGCAATGTCTGGTCTGGTTTCGGTCTTTGTGTACTGCTTTATGGTGGCGTGGAATGACTATCTGTTTGCTTCGATTTTCCTTTCCAGCGCCAGCAATTTTACCTTACCGGTCGGTCTGAACGCGCTGTTCAGTACACCTGACTATATCTGGGGACGCATGATGGCTGCATCGTTAGTCACTGCATTGCCGGTGGTCATTATGTATGCGCTTTCCGAACGTTTTATTAAAAGTGGTTTGACCGCTGGCGGCGTGAAAGGCTAAGCGGCCAGTTTAATTAAGGAGTTGTAAATGAAGAAGTTAGTTGCCACAGAACCGCGCGTTGCAACGCTGGTGGAATATGAAGACAGAGCGGTATCCGCCAATGAAGTTAAAGTTCGCGTTAAATTTGGCGCGCCGAAACATGGCACGGAAGTGGTCGATTTTCGCGCTGCCAGCCCGTTTATTGACGAAGATTTTAACGGTGAATGGCAAATGTTTATGCCGCGTCCGGAAGGGGCACCGCGCGGGATCGAATTCGGTAAATTCCAGCTTGGCAATATGGTGGTGGGCGATGTTATTGAGTGTGGCAGCGATGTGACCGAATACGCCGTTGGCGATTCAGTTTGCGGCTACGGTCCTCTGGCTGAAACGGTTATTTTTAATGCGGTGAACAACTACAAACTGCGCAAAATGCCTGAAGGCAGTTCGTGGAAAAATGCCGTGTGCTATGACCCGGCACAGTTCGCCATGAGCGGTGTGCGCGATGCCAATGTGCGCGTCGGCGACTTTGTTGTCATCGTCGGGTTAGGGGCAATTGGCCAGATCGCCGTACAACTTGCTAAGAAAGCGGGTGCGTCAGTGGTTATTGGTGTGGATCCGATTGCCCATCGCTGCGATATCGCGCGTCGCCATGGCGCTGATTTTTGTCTGAATCCGATTGGCACCGACGTGGGCATGGAAATTAAAAAGCTTACCGGCAAACAGGGTGCGGATGTGATCATCGAAACCAGTGGCTATGCAGATGCGCTGCAGTCGGCGTTACGCGGTCTGGCCTATGGTGGAACCATTTCCTATGTCGCTTTCGCGAAACCTTTTGCTGAAGGTTTCAACCTGGGGCGTGAAGCGCACTTCAACAACGCCAAAATTGTCTTCTCTCGCGCCTGCAGTGAACCGAATCCAGATTATCCGCGCTGGAGCCGCAAGCGTATTGAGGAGACCTGCTGGGAACTGTTGATGAACGGTTACCTGAACTGTGAAGAACTGATCGACCCGGTAGTGACTTTCGCCAGCAGCCCGGAAAGCTATATGCAGTATGTCGATCGCCATCCGGAAAAGAGCATCAAAATGGGTGTGACGTTTTAATTAAGGAATGCAGAAGATGAAAATTGGAACACAGAATCAGGCTTTTTTCCCGGAAAATATTCTCGAGAAATTCCGTTACATCAAAGAGATGGGATTCGACGGTTTTGAAATTGACGGTAAGTTGCTGGTCAATAACCTTGATGAAGTAAAAGCGGCGATCAAAGAAACAGGTTTGCCTGTTACCACTGCCTGTGGAGGATATGACGGTTGGATCGGTGATTTTATCGAAGAGCGTCGTTTAAACGGGTTGCGGCAGATTACCCGCATTCTCGAAGCGCTGGCCGAAGTTGGCGGACAAGGCATTATTGTACCTGCTGCATGGGGCATGTTTACATTCCGCCTACCGCCGATGACCTCTCCGCGTAGCCAGGAAGGCGATCGTAAAGCTATCAGTGATTCATTGATTTATCTTGATAAAGTTGCCCAGCGTACGGGTACGGTGGTGTATCTGGAACCGCTCAACCGCTATCAGGATCATATGATCAACACCCTGGCGGATGCCCGTCGCTATATCGTGGAAAATAATCTGAAGCATGTGCAAATCATTGGTGATTTTTACCATATGAATATCGAAGAAGACGATATGGCACAGGCGCTGCACGACAATCGCGATCTGCTGGGTCACGTCCATATTGCGGATAACCATCGTTATCAGCCGGGAAGCGGTACGCTGGATTTCACTGCACTGTTTGACCAGTTACGTGAAGATAATTATCAGGGCTACGTTGTGTACGAAGGGCGCGTACGAGCAGAGAATCTGCCGGAAGCGTATCGTCAGTCACTGGCCTGGCTGCGTACTTGCTAAGAGGATTTCCGTGAAAAGTGCACTGACAAGCGCTCCGTTACGTGTCGCCATTATTGGTGCCGGGCAGGTGGCGGATAAAGTTCATGCTTCGTACTACTGCACCCGCAACGATCTGGAACTGGTGGCTGTCTGCGACAGCCGCCTGTCACAGGCGCGGTTGTTTGCAGAAAAATACGGTAATCCGCAGGTTTGGGACGATCCGCAAACGATGTTACGCGAAGCTAAGCCAGATATCGTCAGCATCTGCTCGCCCAATCGCTTTCATTATGAACACACCATGTTGGCATTGAACGCTGGATGCCATGTGATGTGCGAGAAACCTCCGGCAATGACGCCAGACGAGGCGTTGGAAATGTGTAAAACGGCGCGTCGGGTGGGAAAAGTACTGGCTTATGATTTTCATCATCGTTTTGCGCTGGATACGCAACTACTTCGTGAGCAGGTGATGGCCGGTATTCTGGGTGAAATCTATGTCACCAATGTCCGCGCTTTGCGCCGCTGCGGCGTGCCCGGCTGGGGAGTGTTTACCAACAAAGAACTGCAGGGCGGCGGGCCGCTGATTGATCTCGGTATTCATATGCTTGACGCCGCCATGTATGTGCTGGGGTTCCCGGCGGTAAAGCGTGTTAACGCGCACAGCTATCAACGCATTGGCACGATTAAAAACAGCGGTCAGTTTGGGAAATGGGATCCCACTACATATACCGTGGAGGATTCTTTGTTCGGCACGATTGAATTTCATAACGGCGGTATCCTGCGCCTGGAAACCTCTTTCGCGCTGAATATTCCTGAACAATCGATTATGAACGTTAATTTCTGCGGCGATTTGGCGGGGGCGACGTTATTCCCGGCCCAGGTTTACACCGACCGTGATGGTACGCTTGACGTGCTGCTTGCGCGCGAGATGGCTGATGACAACCGTCATTATCGCAGCATGGAAGCCTTCGTTAACCATGTCCAGGGCGAGCCTGTCACTATTGCTGACGCAGAGCAGGGCGTCGTTATTCAACAACTGGTTGCCGCACTGTACCAATCGGCTGAAACAGGGACCTACGTAGACTTATGACGAAGCCAGTAATGCTAACTGAACCGGCTTTTTGCCCACACAGCCTGAATAAATATGCGTCACTCATGACGACCGGTAACGGGTATATGGGAATTCGCGCCAGCCACGAGGAAGCTTACACCTTACAGACTCGTGGCATGTATCTGGCTGGGTTGTATCACCGTGCGGGTAAAGGCGAAATTAATGAACTGGTTAATCTACCCGATGTAGTCGGAGTGGAGATCACGCTTAATGGCGAGATTTTCTCGCTAACCAGCGGCGTGATTGAAAGCTGGCATCGCGAACTGGATTTTGCCAGCGGGGAATTGCGCCGTGCGCTTATCTGGCATGCGCCTGGCGGGGCGCGTTTCGCTATTGAGAGTCGGCGGTTTGTCTCAGCACAGAAGCTGCCGCTGTTTGCTATGGAAGTGGTCGTAACGCCACTGGATGCCGATGCCAGCATTGGTATCTCAACCGGTATTGATGCCACGATCACCAATCATGGTCGTCAGCATCTGGATGAAACACAGATTAGAGTATTTGGTCAGCATCTTCTGCAGGGCATTTACACAACCCAGGACAATCGCAACGATATCGCGATCACCTCATATTGTGACGTCGACGGCGCAGCGCAGCGCTGCTTCACCGCGAAAGAACGTCGGTTGTTACAACACAACACCGTGCAGGCGCAAGCCGGGCAGCGCGTCACGCTGACGAAAATGAGTTGGGTTGACTGGACGAGCGAACGCAACCTGTCGCTTGAGACCTGGGGACGCCAGTCGCTGCGTAACATTGAAGCATGCGCGCAACAGGGATATGACGCTCTGTTGGCTGAGTCGAGCGCCAACTGGCATGCCTGGTGGCAAACTCGTCGCGTTCAGGTTACCAGCTCTGATATTAGCGATCAGCGTGCGCTGGACTATGCGCTCTATCATCTGCGTGTGATGACCCCAGTCCATGATGAGCGCAGCAGTATTGCGGCCAAAGGTCTGACGGGGGAAGGGTATAAAGGCCACATCTTCTGGGATACTGAGGTCTTTTTGTTACCGTTTCACTTGTTTACCGAACCGAAAACCGCGAGAGGTCTATTGCGTTACCGCTGGCATAATTTGCCGGGCGCGCGTGAGAAAGCCCGCCGTAACGGTTGGCAGGGCGCGTTGTTCCCGTGGGAAAGCGCTCGCAGCGGTGATGAGGAAACGCCTGAATTCGCGGCGATCAACATCCGTACCGGGCTGCGGCAAAAAGTGGCCTCCGCACAGGCTGAACATCACCTCGTGGCGGATGTTGCCTGGGCGGTAATCAATTACTGGCATGCCACAGGGGATCTAAACTTCATGACCCGTGAGGGCATGACGCTACTGCTGGAAACGGCGAAGTTCTGGATTAGCAGGGCTGTCATGGTCAACGATCGTTTAGAGATCCACGATGTGATTGGCCCGGATGAATACACTGAGCATGTGAACAACAATGCGTTCACCAACTACATGGCTAGGTACAACGTAGAGCAGGCGCTGGGTTTTGCCCGTCGGTTGGGCTGTGGCGATGACACGTTTATTCATCGCGCAGAGCATTTTTTACAGTATCTCTGGCGACCGGAAGTGCAGCCCGATGGCGTGCTTCCTCAGGATGATACCTTCCTGAACAAACCGGTTATCGATCTGTCGCAGTACAAAGCCAAAGCGGGCAAGCAGACCATTTTGCTCGATTACTCCCGTGCAGAAGTCAATGAGATGCAAATTCTCAAACAGGCTGATGTCGTGATGCTGACCTACATGTTGCCGGAGCAATTTAGCCCGCAAACCTGTCTGGCTAACCTGCGTTATTACGAGCCACGTACGATTCACGACTCCTCTTTGAGTAAGGCGATTCACGGGATTGTGGCTGCGCGTTGTGGTGATTCGGCTCAGGGGTATCGGTTTTGGCGCGAAGGTTCGCTAATCGATCTCGGGGATGACCCGCACAGCTGCGATGATGGTATTCATGCGGCGGCAACGGGCGCAATCTGGTTGGGCGCTATCCAGGGATTTGCCGGAGTGAATGTTCGCCATGGGGAGTTACATCTTGCCCCTGCATTACCGGAACATTGGCAAACACTGTCTTTCCCACTGCGCTGGCAGGGTATCGATTTGCAGGTAACCATCAATGCAACTGAAATCCGCATTAACAGCGCCGAGCAGATTACTCTTTGGGTAAAAGGGGAAAAGATCTCTTTTCAGGGGGAGATAGTTATCTGCAATGACGCCATTATTTCGCCCACTTATGGGACCGCTACCACAGAAAGGGGTGATGAATGATCCTCAAACCACAGGCCATCATTTTTGATTTAGATGGCGTGATTACCGACACTGCACATCTGCATTTTCTCGCCTGGCTGCAGGTAGCCGGTGAAATAGGGATTGCGATTGACGAGGCATTTAATGACAGCCTGAAAGGGATTAGTCGCGGCGAATCGCTACAGCGTATTTTGCAATATGGCGGGAAAGCGGGGGAGTTTACACCTGAGGTTTGCGCACAATTGGCCGAGAGAAAAAACAGACTATATGTCCATTCTTTGCGCCAGTTGACGGTGAACTCGGTATTGCCGGGAATACGTGAGCTGCTGATGACGTTGCGGGAAGAACGGATTCCGGTGGGGCTGGCCTCTGTGTCGCTCAATGCCCCTGCGATTTTACAAGCGCTTGATCTTAAATCTTATTTTGATTTCTGTGCGGATGCCGCGTTAATTTCTCGCTCGAAACCGGATCCGGAGATTTTTCTGGCAGCCTGTGCGGGCCTTGGCGCTGACCCGCAGCAGTGCATTGGCATAGAAGATGCTCAGGCGGGTATTGATGCGATCAACGCCTGCGGCATGCTCTCTGTTGGCATTGGTACGGGGCTGAACGGAGCAAGCTTGCAACTTCCTTCAACCGAATTTCTGACGTGGCCGTGCTTATCGGCTCTCTGGCAACACGACAAGTAAAGGATTCAACATGGCACAGCTTTCGTTGCAACACATTCAAAAAATTTACGACAACCAGGTACACGTCGTTAAAGACTTCAATCTGGAAATTGAAGATAAAGAGTTTATTGTTTTTGTTGGCCCTTCAGGCTGTGGGAAGTCAACGACGTTGCGCATGATCGCCGGTCTGGAGGAGATCAGCGGTGGCGATCTGCTGATTGACGGTAAACGGATGAACGATGTGCCGGCGAAATCGCGCAACATTGCGATGGTCTTTCAGAACTATGCGTTGTACCCGCACATGACAGTCTATGACAACATGGCGTTTGGCCTGAAAATGCAGAAAATTGCCCCTGCAGTGATTGAGGAACGTGTCAACTGGGCGGCGCAAATCCTTGGCCTGCGCGATTATCTGCAACGTAAACCGGGTGCGTTATCCGGTGGTCAGCGTCAACGTGTGGCACTTGGGCGTGCGATTGTTCGTGAGGCAGGGGTCTTCCTGATGGATGAACCCTTATCGAATCTCGATGCCAAACTTCGCGTACAGATGCGGGCAGAAATAAGCAAGCTGCATCAGAAACTCAATACCACCATGATATATGTTACCCACGATCAAACAGAAGCCATGACGATGGCGACGCGTATTGTGATTATGAAGGATGGTATTGTTCAGCAGGTCGGTGCGCCGAAAACAGTTTATAACCACCCAGCAAATATGTTTGTCGCAGGATTTATTGGCTCACCGGCCATGAACTTTATTCGTGGCGCGATTGACGGTGATAAGTTTGTTACTGAAACACTAAAATTAACGATTCCAGAGAATAAATTAGCACAATTAAAAACGCAGGGTTATGAACATCAGGCGATCACGCTGGGTATTCGCCCTGAGGATATCCATCCGCAGCTTAATAATGAAAATAGTGTATCGGCAAAAATTAGCGTTGCAGAACTCACTGGCGCTGAATTTATGCTTTATACCATTGTTGGGGGGCATGAGTTGGTGGTCCGTGCCGGTGCAGTGAATGATTATCACGCAGGAGAAAATATCACTATTCATTTTGATATGGCGAAATGCCATTTCTTTGATGCTGAAACTGAAGTGGCTATTCAATAAAATTTCGGGGGGATATCCCCCCCAAGCCTTGGGGCATTTTTGCGAGTATTTTAACAAGGAATAATAATGAAAACCCTACTGTCCGCGACTGCGCTGATTATGAGCGCAGGAATGGCCTGCGCGCAGGCTGCTGAAAAGAATGACTGGCACTTTAATATCGGAGCTATGTACGAAATAGAAAACGTTGAAGGTCAGGGCGAAGATATGGATGGACTGGCTGAGCCGTCCGTCTATTTTAATGCGTCCAATGGACCGTGGAAAATATCACTGGCCTATTACCAGGAAGGACCGGTTGATTACAGCGAGGGTAAGCGCGGTACGTGGTTTGACCGCCCTGAACTGGAAGTCCGCTATCAATTCCTTGAAAGCGAGAATGTTAATTTCGGCCTGACCGGTGGCTTCCGTAATTACGGTTATCACTATGTCAATGAACCCGGAAAAGACACAGCTAATATGCAGCGCTGGAAAGTGCAGCCAGATTGGGATGTTAAACTTACCGATGATCTGCGCTTTAGCGGCTGGTTTGCGATGTATCAATTCGTTAATGATTTGAGCACCACTGGCTACTCTGATAGCCGCGTCGAAAGTGAGAGCGGGTTGAATTATACGTTTAACGAAACAGTAGGGTTAACGGTCAACTATTACCTTGAACGTGGCTTTAATCTGGCAGATTCGCGTAATAATGGTGAGTTCTCAACCCAGGAAATTCGGGCTTATCTGCCTCTGTCCTTCGGCAATACAACCCTGACGCCGTATACCCGTATCGGGCTTGATCGCTGGTCAAACTGGGACTGGCAGGATGATCCTGAACGCGAAGGCCATGATTTCAATCGCCTCGGTTTATTGTATGCGTATGATTTCCAGAACGGTTTATCAATGTCTCTGGAGTATGCTTATGAATGGGAAGATCATGACGAAGGTGAAAGCGACAGGTTCCATTATGCTGGCATAGGCGTGAACTACGCATTCTAAAAATGAACAGGGGCATTATTATGCCCCTGTTTTTACACCAGTGAGTCCGCCAACGATATTTGCGTGCTCACCGTGATATTCTGTAATCCTTTTTCACCTGCAATCAGATTAAATAATAAATTACAACTTTGCTCACCCAACTGCTGAGTAGGTACATCAATTCCACCAGGAACTGGTGTGAGCATAAAAGAAAGTAGCTCATTACTATAGCCTACAACGGCAAGTTGTTTTGGGATGGAAATGTTTTTCTCGGCCGCTACGCGATATAAACTCATTAACTTTAAGCTGTCTGTCGCAAATACGGCATCGGGTAACGGTTGCTGACTCAGTAATTTTCGAGAAGCAAGTAGGGCGGTTTCATGAGTATACCCCCCGTCAATAACCCACTCATCGCGCATTTTAATGTTATGTGCCTGCAGGCTGGCTTTATAACCGTTAACGCGATCGATAGAAACATGAACGTCAAGCGGTGCATGCAAACAGGCTATATTACGGTGGCCACTCTCAATCAGTGCATTTGTCAGCGTAATACTGTCGCGATAATTATCGGTGTCTACAGAATAGACATTAGTGTAGTCACCTTCAACCTTCCCGATAACCACAACCGGGACGTTGTATTTATCCAACCGAGCAAAAAATGATTCATCGGCAGGAGAGCTCAGCATAATGATCCCTTTGATCAACTTCTGCTTAATTTTGCTCTCACATTTTTGTAAATCATCTTCGGTGCTTCGCGACGTCTGCAATATGACATCAAAACCGACTTCTTCAGCCTTGGCAGTAATTGCATGCAATACTTCAGAGAAAAACGGATTACCGGCAGTTGTTTTTGCAGAACGGGTAGATATCACCATTATTGCATCAAATCCGGAAGAGGTAAGCGCGCGAGCTAGTTTATTAGGCTGATACTGTAACTCATCAATTGCGCGCAGCACCTTTTCAAGCGCCTCCGGCGAGATGTTGGTTTGCTTGTTAAGCACGCGCGATACCGTGGATTTTGATACACCAGCGGCTCGTGCAATATCATAAATGGTAGGAGACATAGATCCCAAGCTCCGTCCGAGAGTCAATGGCGGACATATTATGGAGTTAAGTGGCGAATGACAACAATCTCGGAATGCGAGTAGGAAAATCAAAAGGCTAACCGCACTATGTGCGTGCTGAGGAACAATCGTCCACGGGTGCGGACGGTGATAATGCGGTCGCAATATTTTCTTAAGAACTGGCGTATAGTGTAAGGGTTAAATCCAACTATCAGTCAGGAAGATATTATGTTGAAGAAAAGCGTATTAGCGTTGGCACTGGTTATTGGCATGCCGGTTTATGCTGCCGAGCACTGGATTGATGTTCGCGTTCCTGAACAGTACCAACAGCAGCATATTCAGGGGGCTGTCAACATCCCGTTAAAAGAGATCAAGGCGCGTATCGTAACTGAAGTTCCAGATAAGAACGATACCGTGAAGCTCTATTGCAACTCCGGGCGTCAATCAGGGCAGGCGAAAGATATGCTGACTGAAATGGGCTACACGCAGGTGACCAACGAAGGTGGCATCAATCAGATAGCGCTTCCTAAAGTAGAGAATAAATAAACCGCCCACATTCATTCTGCTACAGGCGGTAAGAATAATGCCGCCTGATACAGCTCAGGTAGTTGATAAGTAAGAATTGCCCCCTATCTTTACTTCCTGTTTGTTATAATTTCTTCGGTTCCTTCAGCAAAACGGGATGGCGATGAAGCGACTTAAAAATGAATTCAATTCGCTGGTTAATCGTGGCGTAGACCGGCATTTGCGCCTGGCTGTCACCGGACTTAGCCGGAGTGGTAAGACGGCGTTTATCACCGCAATGGTAAATCAGTTACTCAATATTCATGCCGGTGCGCGTTTGCCGTTGCTCAGTTGCGTGCGCGAAGAGCGTCTGCTTGGCGTGAAACGGGTTCCACAACGCGATTTTGGTATTCCGCGCTTTACCTATGATGAAGGACTGGCGCAGCTGTATGGCTCTCCGCCGACCTGGCCGACACCAACGCGCGGTGTGAGTGAAATTCGTCTGGCACTGCGTTACAAGTCTAATGACTCATTACTGCGCCACTTTAAAGACACCTCCACGCTGTACCTGGAAATCGTCGATTATCCGGGGGAGTGGCTGCTCGATTTACCGATGCTGGCCCAGGATTATTTGAGCTGGTCGCGGCAAATGACCGGATTATTACAGGGCCAGCGTGGCGAATGGTCGGCAAAATGGCGGCAGTTAAGCCACGGGCTGGATCCACTGGCACCTGCTGACGAAAACCGTCTGGCGGAAATTGCTGCTGCCTGGACGGAGTATCTGCATCAATGCAAGCAGCAGGGACTGCACTTTATTCAGCCGGGCCGTTTTGTTCTGCCAGGAGATATGGCGGGCGCGCCTGCGTTGCAATTCTTCCCGTGGCCGGACGTCGATGCCTGGGGAGAATCGAAGCTGGCGCAGGCAGATAAACACACCAATGCGGGCATGCTGCGCGACAGGTTTAATTACTACTGTGAAAAAGTCGTGAAGGGATTTTATAAGAATCACTTCCTGCGCTTTGATCGTCAGATTGTGCTGGTCGATTGCCTGCAACCGCTCAACAGCGGGCCACAGGCGTTTAACGACATGCGTCTGGCGCTGACCCAACTGATGCAAAGTTTCCATTATGGACAGCGCACGCTGTTTCGTCGGCTGTTTTCTCCGGTGATCGACAAACTGCTGTTTGCCGCCACCAAAGCTGACCATGTCACGGTCGATCAGCACGCCAATATGGTGTCGCTTTTACAGCAGTTGATCCAGGATGCCTGGCAAAACGCTGCGTTCGAAGGTATCAGCATGGATTGTCTGGGCCTGGCATCGGTGCAGGCAACCACCAGCGGCCTTATCGATGTGAAAGGTGAAAAGATCCCCGCGCTGCGTGGTAATCGTCTGAGCGATGGCGAACCGCTAACCGTTTATCCGGGGGAAGTGCCCGCGCGTTTACCTGGACAGGCATTTTGGGACAACCAGGGCTTTCAGTTTGAGGCGTTTCGCCCGCAGGTGATGGATGTCGATAAGCCCTTACCGCATATCCGTCTTGATGCCGCGCTGGAGTTTTTAATAGGAGATAAATTGCGATGAGCGAGCCGTTAAAACCGCGTATCGATTTCTCAGGTCCGCTGGACGAGGAACAAAATGCGGCGTTTAAAGCGCAGCAGATGTTTAACGAAACGGAGGCGCAGACTTTTTCTCCGGCGACAGTGGATGAACCACTGGAAGACGAAGGTCAGGCAGAAGCCGTTATTGATGCGGCCCTTCGCCCTAAACGTAGTCTGTGGCGTAAGATGGTGATGGGTGGCCTGGCGCTGTTTGGCGTGAGCGTTGTCGCTCAGGGTGTGCAGTGGACCATGAATGCCTGGCAGACTCAGGACTGGGTCGCGCTGGGAGGATGTGCCGCAGGCGCATTGATTATCGGTGCAGGGGTTGGATCGGTGGCGACAGAATGGCGTCGGCTATGGCGATTGCGTCAGCGCGCGCACGAGCGCGATGAAGCGCGAGATCTGCTCCACAGCCATGGAACCGGAAAAGGCCGTGTATTTTGTGAAAAGCTGGCGCAGCAGGCGGGCATCGATCAGTCTCATCTGGCATTGCAGCGCTGGTATGCCTCAATTCATGAAACGCAGAACGATCGTGAAGTGGTTAGTCTGTACGCCCATCTGGTGCAGCCGGTGCTGGATGCGCAAGCCCGGCGCGAGATTAGCCGTTCAGCGGCAGAATCCACACTGATGATTGCCGTCAGTCCGCTGGCGCTGGTGGATATGGCGTTTATCGCCTGGCGCAATCTGCGGCTGATTAATCGTATTGCTTCGCTGTATGGCATTGAGCTGGGTTATTACAGCCGCCTGCGTTTGTTCCGTCTGGTGCTGTTGAATATCGCTTTTGCCGGGGCCAGTGAACTGGTGCGGGAAGTAGGAATGGACTGGATGTCGCAGGATTTAGCCGCCCGCTTATCAACGCGTGCAGCTCAGGGCATTGGCGCGGGGTTATTAACGGCGCGTCTGGGCATTAAAGCTATGGAACTTTGCCGACCATTGCCGTGGATCGATGATGATAAGCCACGGCTGGGCGATTTCCGCCGCCAACTGATTGGTCAGGTGAAAGAGACCTTACAAAAGAATAAATCTCCGCGCGAAAGTTAACTATAAAACAGGCGCCGATCGTTTAACTTTACGCCCCGGCGCCCAATTTTCCAGCTCGCTGTCAATATTTGTTGACAGAGTTCTTCCTGCAAACCAAATACTGGCTTATCATTTAACACATAATCCCTTGTCCAGGTGAAGGTTCCTATGCGTTTGGAAGTCTTTTGTGAAGACCGTCTTGGTCTGACCCGCGAACTGCTCGATTTACTGGTGCTGAGAAGCATTGATTTACGCGGTATCGAGATTGACCCCATCGGGCGAATTTACCTTAATTTTGCTGAGCTGGAGTTCACCAACTTCAGCAGTCTGATGGCTGAAATCCGCCGTATATCAGGCGTTACGGATGTGCGTACTGTACCCTGGATGCCTTCAGAGCGTGAACATCTTGCGCTGAGCGCGCTGCTTGAGGCGCTACCAGAACCGGTCCTTTCTCTGGATATGAAAAGCAAAATCGAGATGGCGAATCCTGCGAGCTGTCAGCTTTTCGCCCACAGTCAGGAACGGATGCGCAATCATACCGCTGCCCAGTTAATCAATGGGTTTAACTTCCAGCGCTGGCTGGAAAGCAATCCGCAGGATTCCCATAGCGAACATGTCGTGATTAACGGACAGAATTTCCTGATGGAAATTACGCCTGTCCATTTGCAGGGCGAAAATCAGGAGCAGATGCTGACCGGTGCGGTGGTGATGTTGCGCTCCACTATCCGAATGGGACGCCAGCTGCAAAATATGACTACGCAGGATCTCAGCGCGTTTAGCCAGATTATTGCCGTCAGCGCCAAAATGAAACACGTGGTGGAACAGGCGCGCAAGCTGGCGACGTTGAGCGCGCCGCTGCTGATTACCGGTAATACCGGCACCGGCAAAGATCTCTTTGCTCATGCCTGCCACCTGGCAAGTCCGCGTGCGTCAAAACCGTATCTGGCGCTGAACTGCGCGTCAATTCCTGAAGATGCGGTTGAAAGCGAGCTGTTTGGCCATGCGCCGGAAGGTAAAAAAGGCTTCTTTGAGCAGGCGAATGGCGGTTCGGTTCTGTTAGATGAAATTGGCGAAATGTCGCCGCGTATGCAGACCAAATTGCTGCGTTTTCTCAATGACGGCACGTTCCGTCGTGTGGGAGAAGATCACGAAGTTCATGTTGATGTTCGCGTGATTTGCGCAACGCAAAAGAACCTTGTGGAACTGGTGCAGAAAGGACTTTTCCGTGAAGACCTCTATTATCGTCTGAATGTACTAACGCTAAACCTGCCGCCGCTGCGCGATTGCCCACAAGATATTATGCCGCTTACCGAACTGTTTGTGGCGCGTTTTGCCGACGAGCAGGGCGTGCCGCGTCCGAAACTGTCCGCAGATCTCAGCACGGTACTAACTCGTTATGGTTGGCCGGGCAACGTGCGTCAGCTTAAAAATGCGATCTACCGGGCTCTGACCCAGCTAGAAGGCTATGAGCTGCGACCACAGGATATTTTGCTGCCGGATTACGATGCGGCAACGGTTGCTGTCGGAGAAGAGGTGATGGAAGGGTCGCTGGATGAAATCACCAGCCGCTTTGAACGCTCCGTGTTGACGCAGCTGTATATGAATTATCCCAGCACGCGCAAGCTGGCCAAGCGCCTAGGTGTTTCGCATACTGCGATTGCTAACAAATTGCGTGAGTATGGACTGAGCCAGCAGAAAAAAAGCGAAGAGTAATGCCGTAAATGAAAATGCCTCCATGCGGAGGCATTTTTGTATGCAGACGCAGCTTACGCTTTCAGTACGTCCAGCGCAGCGGTGTAGTCTGGTTCGTTGGTGATTTCATTGACCAGCTGGCTGAAAACAACGTTATCATTTTCATCAATAACGACCACGGCACGTGCGGCCAGGCCTTTCAGCGGGCCTTCAGCGATTTCAACACCGTAGTTTTTCAGGAATTCAGCGTTGCGCAGGGTGGACAGCGTGATAACGTTGCTCAGACCTTCCGCGCCGCAAAAACGAGAGTGGGCAAATGGCAGGTCGGCTGAGATGCACAGTACGACGGTATTGTCGATTTCTGTCGCCAGTTGGTTAAACTTACGTACCGATGCCGCGCAAACGCCGGTATCAATGCTTGGGAAAATATTCAGCACTTTGCGCTTGCCTGCGAACTGGCCCAGCGTAACGTCAGACAGGTCTTTAGCCACAAGGGTAAAAGCCTGAGCTTTGCTTCCAGCCTGAGGAATAGAGCCGGCAACTGCAACCGGGTTGCCCTGGAAATGAACGGTTTGTGACATGGTTATCTTCCTGTTTACATATAGTTAACGTCGAGGCTAGTTTATGCCATCAGCAGTTAACACGGCAAACGCTATTTGCGGATATCCGCTTCAGGGACTGCATTAAGGAAAACAAATGAGAACAGTTAAGGTATATGAGGAAGCCTGGCCGCTGCACACTCCCTTTGTCATTGCCCGTGGGAGCCGGACCGAAGCGCATGTGGTGGTTGTCGAAGTGGAAGAAAACGGCGTCACAGGTATAGGCGAGTGCACACCGTACCCGCGCTACGGTGAAAGCGATGCCTCAGTGCTGGCGCAAATTATGAGCATTGCGCCACAACTGGAAAACGGAATGACGCGTGAAGAACTGCAAAAGCAGCTGCCAGCGGGGGCAGCGCGTAATGCCGTGGATTGCGCGTTGTGGGATCTAAGCGCGCGTCAACAGCAGCAGTCGCTGGCGGAATTAGTGGGAAGTGAACTGGCGGAAGTGGTGACTACGGCGCAAACCGTAGTGATTGGCTCGCCGGAACAAATGGCTGCGAGCGCGGCTGCGCTGTGGGAAAATGGCGCGAAATTGCTGAAAGTTAAACTGGATGCTCGCTTGATTAGTGAGCGAATGGTTGCCATTCGTGCAGCTGTTCCTGACGCCACGATTATTGTCGACGCCAACGAATCCTGGCGGGCAGAAGGCCTTGCGGCACGCTGTCAGCTGCTGGCTGATTTAGGGGTTGCGATGCTGGAGCAGCCGCTGCCGGCGCAGGATGATGCCGCGCTGGAGAATTTTGTACATCCGCTGCCCATCTGCGCAGATGAAAGCTGCCACACCCGTAGCAGTCTGAAAGCGCTGCACGGACGCTATGAAATGGTCAATATCAAACTGGACAAAACAGGCGGCCTGACGGAAGCGCTCGCGCTGGCAACCGAAGCACGCGAGCAGGGATTTGCGCTGATGCTGGGCTGCATGCTGTGTACCTCCCGGGCGATCGGCGCGGCATTACCCCTTACGCCACTGGTTAGCTTTGCCGATCTTGATGGCCCAACGTGGCTTGCCACCGATGCGGTGCCAGCCCTGCATTTTACGACCGGGCAGCTCCATCTCTAGGGTGCCAGCGCAGGAGATTGGACATGGCCAGCAGGTATTTTTCGCTCGCTTCATCCGATGAAATGGGCGGAAATTCGGCGGTTATACAGTGTAAGTTTAGGTCTGCGCACCAGCTACCAAAAGAGCCGGGCGTTTCATAACCTACACTGGTGACCAGAGGCAATTCAAACGATTGTGCCAGCCACGCGCCCAGCTCGCTGCTTCTGGGATCTTCAATACAGGCCAGTGGATCGTGAAAAGAGACTACCCAGGCGGGATGAATTCGGTGAATAAGCTGACACAATGCCTGGGTTTCTGGTTCCGAGCCCGGATGATCGCCGGTCAACAACACCACATCACGCTCTTCTGCGCTACTGTTCCAGCGATACACCGTTTCGCCTGCTTTCCAGTTTGCGGCGGGAAAGTTACGGTTAAGATCGACGCCGTTCGCATTTGCGCGCAGCCCAAGCTGGCAACCGTCAGGGTTTACGGCTAGCACCACATGATGGCGACGCAGGGAAGGGTTAAGCGTACGCAATGCGCAGGAAAGGGTAACGACCGAGGAGTTTTCGTCGCCGTGCGTTCCCGCCAGTATCAGGCCGCTTTCACGATCGGCTGCCAGTGCAGGAAACCAGATTAGCGGTGCGCCTAACAATGAACGTCCGTAATGTTCGGTTCCAGGTGGGAATGCGCCGCGCTCGGCACGGGGACGGGTAACGGTCATAGTCATCTCTGAATGCTTGGATTGTTACTCGCAGTGTTGTGCAAAATGTATGGATAATCAAATCGTTTTCACACACTTATCTTTTCAGGTGTAATATCACTTTCTTGTCGGAAGTTAATTGCATTTCCTGCTGGCGATACAAATAATTACACATTCACTTAGTAGCCGGAATCGAGGGTATCTTATGCAGCATTCTGTTTCAGTAACCTGTTGTGCGTTGTTGGTTAGCAGCATTTCTTTATCCTGGGCTGCTGATGTTCCCAGCGGAACGGTACTGGCAGAGAAACAAGAACTGGTGCGTCATATAAAAGACGAACCGGCGTCGCTTGATCCGGCAAAGGCCGTCGGGCTCCCTGAGATTCAGGTAATTCGTGATTTATTTGAAGGGCTGGTCAACCAGAATGAGAAGGGTGAGATCGTACCTGGCGTCGCTACCCAGTGGAAGAGTAACGATAACCGCATCTGGACGTTTACGCTGCGCGACAATGCGCAATGGGCGGATGGTACGCCCGTAACGGCGCAGGATTTTGTCTACAGCTGGCAGCGTCTGGTTGATCCAAAAACGCTGTCGCCGTTTGCCTGGTTTGCTGCGCTGGCGGGTATTAATAATGCTCAGGCTATTATCGATGGCAAAGCCACGCCTGATAAACTTGGCGTTAGTGCTGTCGATGCGCGGACATTGAAAGTTCAACTGGATAAACCGCTGCCCTGGTTTGCCAATCTGACGGCGAGTTTTGCATTTTATCCGGTACAAAAAGCCAACGTTGAGAGCGGCAAAGAGTGGACCAAACCGGGTAACCTGATTGGTAACGGCGCCTATGTGCTAAAAAATCGCGTCGTGAACGAAAAACTGGAAGTTGTCCCGAACACGCATTATTGGGACAACGCCAAAACAGTGCTGCAAAAAGTAACCTTCCTGCCAATTAACCAGGAATCGGCAGCGACCAAGCGCTATCTTGCTGGTGATATTGATATCACGGAATCCTTCCCGAAAAATATGTACCAGAAACTGTTGAAGGATATCCCGGGTCAGGTTTACACCCCGCCGCAGCTTGGTACTTATTATTATGCCTTTAATACCCAGAAGGGACCGACTGCCGATTCACGCGTGCGTCTGGCGCTCAGCATGACTATCGATCGTCGCCTGATGGCGGAGAAGGTGCTGGGTACCGGTGAGAAGCCTGCATGGCATTTTACGCCGGATGTAACGGCAGGATTTGTGCCTGAACCTTCACCGTTTGAGCAAATGAGTCAGGAAGAATTGAATGCGCAGGCGAAAACGCTGCTGCGTGCGGCGGGCTATGGTCCACAGAAACCGCTTAAACTGACGCTGCTGTACAACACCTCAGAAAATCATCAGAAGATTGCTATCGCAGTGGCTTCTATGTGGAAGAAAAACCTTGGTGTTGACGTGAAATTGCAAAACCAGGAGTGGAAAACCTATATTGATAGTCGTAATACCGGCAACTTTGATGTGATCCGTGCCTCCTGGGTGGGTGACTACAATGAACCTTCTACGTTCTTGTCGCTATTAACATCGACCCATACGGGCAATATCTCCCGCTTTAATAATCCGGCATACGATAAAGTGTTGACCCAGGCTACTCTGGAGAATACAGAAAAAGCGCGGAATGCTGATTATAACGCTGCGGAGAAAATTCTGATGGAACAGGCGCCTATTGCGCCGATCTATCAGTACACTAATGGGCGTTTAATTAAACCGTGGCTGAAAGGGTATCCGATTACTAACCCTGAAGATGTGGCCTATAGCCGCACAATGTATATCGTTAAGCACTAGTTGGATACACTCTCCTGATAACCTTCGTTAACCTCATCTAAAACCAGAGCTGGCGCGGATTTCAGCGCCAGCACCTCTCGTTAACCTTTGTTAACCGCATTACGTTTCCGGCGGTTGATGCTCACGGCAAATCAGCAACGAATCTTCTTCACTTAATCTCTCTTTCGTCAGATTACAAAATCCCTGACCATCAATTTTTTGGTGGAACCGACAGCTATGGCAAAGACCAAAGCCAGGCACATTGTTGGTCCTCTGGATCCCGCGTAACAGTTCTAACAGCAGCTCTCTGAGTACGCTCGCCCGTTCACCCATTGCCGATTCACCCTCCACTAAAAACGTGGGGGGCAGCAGGGCTTCCAATAAGGTATTGGCCGACTCACTTAAGTGTAGATGGACGCTACGTTTATCACGGTCATCCGGTTTGCGAACAATCAACCCTTTGTTTTCCAACAGCTTCAGCGATTGCGACACGGTACCTTTGGTGAGACCAAGGTAGTCTGTCACGCCAAGCGGCGTATTGGAATAACGGTTACAACGGGCCAGATACATTAACGCACTAAGTTGTACTGGCTGGAGATCCACCAGTAAAGGATGCTGGCGAAACCACATCCGTGTCAGGCTGGAAAGCCGGTCAAGTACGTCGAAAAGTGACATGTCGGGCATAACAAATCCTCCTCGGCATATAGTATCGATTGAAAACTATATTGACAAAGAATAAAAGCAACGTACTATAAATTATAGTATCGAATCGATACTATAATTTATAGGAGATGTATCATGACTAAAGCTCGTTTCTATCATGCAGGTTGCCCGGTTTGTGTTTCCGCAGAACAAGCTCTTCTGCAGCACTTGTCTGCGGATGTTGAAATCGATGTGGTTCATCTGGGAGAGCATCCTGATCGGGTTACCGAGGCTGAAGTGGCTGGCGTGAAATCTGTTCCGGCGCTGGTGATTGACGGCAATGTGCTGCATATTAATTTTGGCGCTCCCATTGAAGCGTTGAAATAGCTGGATAGTTCGGGAAGTTGCGTTGGCGATTTCCCGAATATACAAGACGTTGGGGAATGTAACGCGATGAAAACGACCGAAGAGTATCACCCGATAGATTGCGATCTTCATGATTATCTGGAAATCGCCTGCATATACCACTATTGGTTGCGCATTGAACTAACGGATGGCACATGTTTTGATGCTAAAGCGTTGACGACGTGTACCACTGTGGAAAAAGAAGAATTTCTGGTAGTGGGGCAATCTGAAAATCAGCAAAAAATCCGTCTGGATTGTCTGTCAGCTATCACCGCGCTGACGCCAGGAGCGACGTTTAGCACAGTAAGTTTTCAGAGAGCCTGACACGGTTAGACGGTATAAATCCGAATGTCGTGCGCCTGGAATGCTGTGGCGTACTCTTTGCTGATGTTGTCCTCTACAACAATTACATCAATATTGCTGCTTTCGGTAACGACATATCGGGCGATGGCTGGGATTTTTTCAGCGGTTAGCGCGACGATAGTTTCATTACATTGTTTGATCACCGCTTTTTTGAACTCACAATCCGCATAATCAAACCCCGTTAAGCCGGATTCAGGCGACATCGCACAGCCGCCAATAAATCCCTGATCGAATAAAATGTCCTGCACTTGTGCGATGGCGGAAGCTCCCACACACCCGCCAGAAGATCTCTGTACCGCGCCGCCCAGAATAATGACCTCAAACAGCGGTTTTTTTAGCAAAACGGCGGCAATCTCCGGTGAATTTGTCACCACGGTTAACGCCAGTTCGGCGGGCAGAGCTTCTGCCATCGCCAGATTGGTGCTACCCGTGTCGATAAAAATACAGCTTCCGGATTTGACCAGTCTGGCACATCGCTGCGCGATGTTGCTCTTTTTGGCCACATTAATACCCTTGCGCACGGCAATGTCTTCGGATTCAGGGAGTGCAATTACCGCGCCACCATAGACCTTCTTGCACACGCCATCTTTGCTCAATTCATGCAAGTCACGACGAATTGTATGTTCAGAAACGCCTAATCGGTTCGCGAGTTCAGAACAAATGACTCTGCCGTTTTCTTGCAGGATCTGATAGATAAGCGCCTGGCGCTGTTCCGGGAATGCGGCGTAATCGAGCATAGATACTCCAGGTAAAATAAACATCGAGCAATAAAGTGCATGATCGTGCATTATGATTAACGATGTCAACATCCCTTACAGAGACCGTACTATTCTGGATACAACGGAAAGAGGTAAGCTATGAAAATTGCGCATATGGCGTTATGGACACAGAATCTCGAGCAGCAAGCTCGCTTCTGGGTCTCATTTTTTGACGGTAAGATCAACGAGAAATACTGCAGTAAAACCAACCCTGGGTTTGAATCTTATTTTGTCAAAATTGGCGAGGATATTGCAATTGAGTTAATGACCAAACCGGGTCTTGTCGGGCAGCAACCTGACAATAATTGTTGCGGATGGGTACACCTCGCCATTTCTGTTGGCGGCAATGAAAATGTTGATGCCGTTGCAATGCAAGCGCAGAAACAGGGGATATTAGTCTCAGGTCCGCGCACTACGGGCGATGGTTATTACGAAGCGGTGATAAAAGATCCTGACGGCAATTTAATCGAGATTGTGGCGTAAGTCATCAATTAGTAACCTGCAAATAAAGAGTACCTGCTGCTTATTATTGATGAGCTCAGCTCATAAGTTTGTCCTTCTTTTCCTCTCTAATCACCGACACGTCGAGTCTCTATAATTTTACTGTTTTCAGCCCCCGGTGGTGCAATGTTGCCACCGCTCTGGAGAGTCGAATATGCAATACCAACTGGATGCGGGACTCACGCTCAATGAAGCACAGCTCTATGCATACTGCGGTTTCCCTCGCAGTCTGAACGGCCGGTCCTGCTATACCCGTACGGTTTTTGATGAATGTCTTGCACGAACACCGCAGACATTATTCATACTGGAGTCACTATGAACGAACAATTTGATGGTAACAGCGTCTTTCCGCGAGGCGAGAAAAATGAAGCTTATGCGAAGTATTTCACTGGTGATAGCTATCTGACCATGCTCTCCATGGAAGGTGTGGTAATTGGCAATGTCGCATTTGAACCGGGTTGTCGTAACTTCTGGCATGTTCATCATGAGGGCGGACAAATATTGCTGGTGACCGGTGGTAGAGGCTGGTATCAGGAATGGAATCAACCGGCGCGCGAGCTGGAAACCGGTGATGTCGTGCATATTCCCGCGGGAATGAAACATTGGCACGGCGCTGCGCGTGATAGTTGGTTTGCCCATATCGCCGTGGAAATCCCGGCCCCTGGCGCGTCGAACGAATGGCTGGAACCGGTTAGCGACGCTGAGTACAACCTGCTGCCCTGAACTATGCTGGTTCTGGTAACACCTAATCCCTGAGGAGATCTCAATGGTCATGAACGTGAAGGGTTATGCTGCTCTGGCTGTGAAAGAAGATTTAGTCCCCCATAGTTTTGTTCGTCGTGACCCGCGTGAAGATGATGTGGTTATCGATATTTTATACAGCGGTGTTTGCCACTCGGATATCCACAACGCATACAACGATTGGGGCGGTGCTAAATATCCGATGGTACCAGGGCATGAAATCATTGGCCGCGTGGTGCATGTTGGTAAATCGGTAACGAAATTCAACGTGGGCGATCTCGCAGGGGTAGGCTGCATGGTTGATTCATGTCAACACTGTAGCGCCTGTGAACAAGGGCTGGAACAATATTGCGAAGAAGGCAACACGCTAACGTATAACGATATCGACCGTCATGACGGTTTGCCCACTTTCGGCGGCTATTCTGACAAAATTGTCGTTACTGAAAAGTTTGTGGTGAAGGTCCCTGAAGGGATCGATTTACGCGGTGCGGCACCGCTGCTCTGCGCCGGGATCACGACATGGTCGCCTCTGCGCCACTGGCAGGTAGGCGAGGGCAGTAAAGTCGCGGTTGTCGGTCTGGGTGGACTTGGGCATATGGCAATCAAACTTGCAAATGCACTGGGCGCGGAAGTTACGCTGTTTACGCGTTCACCGGGCAAAGAAGCTGATGCCAGACGTTTGGGTGCCAGTCATGTTGTGCTTTCCACTGACAGTGAGCAGATGAAAGCGACAGCGAATCAGTTTGATCTGATTATCGATACTGTGCCCTACGTTCATGACCTGAACCCGTATATCCCAACCCTGGCACTAAGCGGTACGCTGGTGCTGGTTGGTTATCTCGGTGCGTTGGATACGTTTCTGAATACGGTTCCCCTGATCCTTGGACGTAGGTCTGTGGCGGGTTCAGTTATCGGCGGTATTGCCGAAACGCAAGAGATGCTCGATTTTTGCGGTCAGCATGGTATTACCGCCGATGTTGAAGTGATCAATATTCAGGATATTAATCATGCCTGGCAGCGGATGTTGAAAAACGATGTGAAATACCGCTTTGTAATTGATATTGCCTCATTGAAATAAGTACAAAAAAGACGCGGATTTCCGCGTCTTTTTTTGTTAGTGTGTCGACGGCGATGCTTCAGGATTATCCATATACAGCGTCTGGCTGGGGAACGCAAAGTCGGCGCCATTTGCCTGGACTATCGTGATAATCTTTAAATAAACGTCTTGCTGTACCGCGAGCCATTCCTTCCAGACGGTGGTTTTCGTGAAGCAATACACCATGATATTCAACGATGAATCGGCAAATTCATTAAAATAGACCAACAGAGTTTGTTTCTGGTCTATTCCTGGATGGTTTTGCAGCATTTCTCTGACCGACTCGACAACAGCACCGACTTTATCGGCATCCTCATATCGTAACCCGATCACCGTTTTAATACGCCGGTTGGTCATGCGCCCTGGGTTTTCTACGCTGATGGAGGAGAAAATCGAGTTTGGCACATACAACGGACGATGGTCGAAGGTGTTTATTTTAGTCATTCGCCAGCCAATTTCGGCCACTGTGCCTTCAATATTGCGGTCCGGGGAGCGGATCCAGTCGCCGATGCTAAACGGTCTGTCGAAATAGAGCATAATGCCTGAGAAGAAGTTGCTCAGAATATCTTTCCCCGCCATACCCACAGCGATACCGCCAATGCCGCCAAAGGTTAACAGGCCGGATAAGCTCATACCGAAGTGTTCGCCATACAGTAAAATGATGGCAACCACGATGGTAATCTTGATGATACGCGACAGGATCCTCGCGCTGGTGATATCTCTGCCTTTATTAATCTGCGTCTTTTCAAACTGATTAATCACCAGAAAAAGTTTGATGGTCAGGATCAATGCAATCAACGAGGTGCAGATAAAGTCGACCACGTTGGGGGAGATAAATTTCAGGCTGTAACTTTCGATAACGTTATTAGCAATGCTGCCAAACGTCCCAATGATAATGGCATAGACAAAAAATTGTGCGGCATGAAATATGAATCCTTTGCAGCGACGCTCTCCACGATGATACCAGACACTCATCAGGACCAGCGCGGCACAGCAGCTGAGAATTACCGTCAAATTAAACGCATTATTCATAAACAGTTCAGCGATCATGATTCTTCCTGGCAACTCCATGTTATCTAAATATCATCTGACATCTTAATCCCCGGATATTTTACTCAGTTAGGGCGGTCAGATCATTAATCAAAAGGAGAGATAAATAATGCAATCAGCATTATTTTCAGCGAAATAGTGCTGACGTCAACCCTGTATGCGGTTTATGTAGCAGACAGTCAGTTGATGTCATGGTATTGTTAGCGCAAAGTAACAAGGTTTTCATCTGCAAAAGGACAGTACTATGATCATGGCTAAGCTGAAAACAGCGAAGGGACGGAAATTTTTGTTGTGCCTGCTTGGAGTGTTTATTATCGCAGCGTCGGTCGTGACGCGCGCGACGATCGGCGGCGTTATTGAACAGTATGACATTCCGCTATCCGACTGGACCGCTTCAATGTATGCCATTCAATCTGCAATGATTTGTGTCTACAGCATGGTGTTTACGATTCTGTTGGCTATCCCGCTTGGTATCTATTTTCTCGGCGGCGAGGAGCAACACTAGGCGTTTAAAATGCCGGATGATATCGCCATCCGGCATTTTATTATGTGGTTAATCGTCTTCTTCGTCGTCCAGTTCAACTGGCGTCTGATATTCATCTGGCTTGATGACCAGCAGGTCACAGCGTAGATGATCGATAACCTGTTCCGCGGTATTACCAAGGAACGCGGCAGAAATACCGGTACGTCCGACGGTCCCCAATACCACAATACCTGCCTGTAGGTGCTCGGCTAAATCAGGAATGACCTCTTCAGGTAAGCCTTTTTCAACGTGCGTCACTTTCTCATCAATACTGAATTTCTGGCGTAGCGCCTTCATGGCCAGCAGATGCTGTCCACGGATTGCGTCGTTATAAACGCTGGGATCAAATTCAGGCAGTTCAATCGCGATGTTGATTGGCGTAACAGGGTAGGCGCCTACCAGATGCACTTCGGTATGGTTAACCTGTTCTGCAAGCTGTAGCGTCTCTTTGACCAGTTTTTCATTGAGCGCGTTGTGATAAGCCTCTTCACTGGCGAGGTTTACTGCAACCAGTGCTTTACCCCCTTCAGGCCATGGCTGGTCTTTCACCATCCATACCGGACTTGGACATTTACGCAATAAATGCCAGTCGGTTGGCGTAAATATTACGGCTTCGAGGCGGTCGTGTTGGTGCGCCATCTTGAGGACCAGGTCATGCTTGGCGCTGATGACTTCCTGGATAATGGCTTCAAAGGGTCGGTTATGCCAGACCACTTTAATCTCCAGAGGGATCCCTGCTTCGATATAGTATTTCGCTTGTTCACGTATCCATGCAGTTCGCTGGCTGATAACCCCCTGACGCATTGCCGTACGCTCATCGGGCGACAGCAGGGTAGTCATCTCATAGGAAAAGTCATAGATCGGCAAAAAGGCTTTAATTTTGCCACCAATCCGTTGATGCAAATAAACAGCTCGCCGTAATGCTGGTTGATCGTCCTGGTTCGGGTCGATGACGACCAGCATATTTTTATACATAGCCATACAGGGTCTCCTTACAACTGTCATCGCAGTTTGTAACTAAAAGAGTAACCCAATAATGTGGTTTGAAACAGGGAATAACCTCCTGCCAGATCAATAAATCGGGATAATTTAGCGATTTGACAGAAGGATAACAGAGATGCTTGCGGAAAGATTACGCAACGTTACGCGTATGGCCAGCAAGAACTGCCAGCGCGTCGCTATTCTCAATAGTGATGTATTTGCCTTTCACCGCCAGCATACCGCTTTTCTGGAAACGACCCAGCAGGCGGCTGATGGTTTCAACCGTCAGACCGAGGTAGTTACCGATGTCGCCACGGGTCATGGTCAGGCGGAATTCACGAGGCGAGAATCCACGCTGGGCAAAGCGACGAGACAAATTGTAGATAAAGGCCGCCAGGCGCTCTTCAGCGTTTTTCTTCGACAACAACAGGATCATATCCTGGTCGCCTTTGATTTCGCCACTCATCAGACGCATCATCTGCTGACGCAGATTTGGCATTTTGCCGGACAGGTCATCAAGGGTTTCGAAAGGAATTTCGCATACCATCGAGGTTTCCAGCGCCTGAGCAAAGCTCGGGTGATGTCCGCTGCCAATCGCGTCAAAACCGACCAGATCGCCCGCCAGATGGAAGCCAGTAATCTGCTCATCGCCTTGTTCGGTAATGGTATAGCTTTTAATCGTTCCGGAGCGGATAGCATAGAGTGATTTAAGCTCATCACCTGCTTTAAAGAGCGTCTGCCCCTTTTGGATAGGCTTTTTGCGCTCGATGATGTTATCGAGCTGGTCAAGCTCATGCTCGTTAAGTGTGAACGGGATGCAAAGCTGGCTGATGCTGCAATCCTGGCAATGGATAGCACAACCGCCAGACTGAATGCGCCGTATAATTCGCTTTTCCGGGATCATAGGTCTGCTCAAGCCGTAATTGATATTTGTCAATTTTAACATCTTTTTGGTGAGCACGTAAGCCTGAGCTACTCCCAAGAGAGAATAATTCAGGCATAACTGGAGTGAATATTTGTATCTGCTTGATTAGCCACAATTAATTTGGGGTCGCATTATGCGGAAGTGTGATGGATAAGGCATTAATTGCCTGGAGTCTAGAGTAGCAAATAACCTTCGTGGCGCAATAACCACTCTTTTCGTTGTACGCCACCGGCATATCCGGTCATGGTGCCGTTACGTCCAATGACGCGATGACAGGGGACCACAATGCTTACTGGATTGGAGCCATTAGCTGCGCCGACGGCTCTTGCAGCACCGGGGCGACCCAACTTTTCGGCCAGTTGACCATAATGCATGACCTGCCCGCAGGGGATAGTGCGTAACGCTTGCCAGACTTCACGCTGGAAAGGCGTCCCTGCGGTTGCCGTTTCAAGCGTGTCAATGATGCTGAGGTTTCCGGCAAAATACTCAGCGAGTTTGTCGCTTAATCCACCTGGGTTTTTGGCGGTAATGCGCTGATAACCTTCTGTGCGGTAATGAATATCAAGCAATTGTTCCATGCGATCGCTGTGCTGATCCCATTCCACTGCGCGCAGGCGAAATTGCTCATCACAAATAACCCACAGCGGGCCCAGCGGCGTGTCGATGGTGTCTTCCAGTAAGTTAAGCATCCGTTTCTCTCATTACAGCATTCAGGCGAGGCTACACATTATCACGCCAGTGACCGTCGCAGCTATACCTCTAAAAATGGATATCAACTTGTCGTGAGTAGATCGGTTCAGCGCGACGGATCCGGTTAATTATTGGAAATAACCGTAAACCGTTACCGGTATAGTTGTCGGTATAATAGTGCGCGGTTATGATAATGCCCATCGCAATACGCTGGAGGATGAAACATGAACCTTGATGATGCATCGTTGTTTCTTGACGCTATGGGGGATGTTCAACCGCTGAAAAGCCATACCGATGTACACTGGCAGCCCATGCGCAATCTTCGCACTCCGGCGCGTATCGATACGCTTCAACTGGATAATTTTCTCTCGACGGGATTTCTCGATATTGTCCCGTTAAGTGTGCCGCTCGAGTTTCGTCGCGAAGGTTTACAGAACGGTGTGACAGACAAGCTGCGAAACGGAAAATACCCGCAGCAGGCGAGTCTTAATCTTATTCGCCAACCTGTTGAAACATGTCGTCAGATGCTCTTTAGCTTTATTCTGCAGGCGCAGCAAGAAGGGTTGCGTAACGTGCTGGTGATACACGGCAAGGGACGTGACGATAATTCTCATGCCAATATTATTCGCAGCTACGTAGCGCGCTGGTTGACGGAATTTGACGACGTGCAAGCATACTGCGCCGCACTGCCGCATCACGGCGGCAGCGGGGCATGCTATGTGGCATTGCGTAAAACCGCGCAGGCAAAACAGGATAACTGGGAGCGTCACGCTAAACGTAGTCGCTGAACGACGTAAACATCAGGCGGCCAGCACTCTGTTCCTGCCTTCGTTCTTGGCTTTGTACAACGCGTCGTCAACACGTTTGAATAACTCATCGATACTTTCATTTGTTTCGTGCCGTGCTACACCAATGCTGACGGTAAAGCGGGGAAGGCCAGGGAGAGTCACCTTTGCCACTGTCGCACGGATCACTTCTGCTAGGTTGAGAGCGACATCCAGCGACGTTCGCGGCAGGAGCAGCACAAATTCTTCACCACCCCAGCGAAAAATAAGATCGTCTTTTCGCGCACAGGATTCCAGGGTGCGTGCCAGAGCACAAAGCACTTCGTCGCCTTTTAAATGGCCAAACAGATCGTTAATGCTTTTAAAGCGATCCGTATCGATCAACAACAGGCTGTAGTCCTGCGTCAATGATATCGCATGCGTCTGTTCCGGCTCGGTTACCTGATAAAAATGTCGGCGGTTAAGTAATCCCGTTAAAACATCTCGCAGGGCCGCACGCTCCAGCTCCTGTTCCAGCCGCTTTTGTTCGGTAATGTCATGAATAATGCACAACATCAGTTTATTACCGTAAATTTCGATCGGTCCGGCGTAGGTTTGCACATGACGGGAAGTCCCATCAGCCAGTTTATGGACAAAATGCAAAGGTTTATGGCCGCCGGGCAGATGGGCGATTTCATGCATCACCGGAA
Source organism: Citrobacter sp. Cf136 (assembly GCF_030333815.1). Classification (NCBI taxonomy): domain Bacteria; kingdom Pseudomonadati; phylum Pseudomonadota; class Gammaproteobacteria; order Enterobacterales; family Enterobacteriaceae; genus Citrobacter; species Citrobacter sp. Cf136. Next base: position 901,687 of record NZ_JAOWFE010000032.1, read on the forward strand.
GTATATGGCGGCCCAGCATATTGATTTCCCATGTATGTTTCTGACACATCACATCATGAGTGTATCCATAAAAATTGAGCGCACTGAGGTTTGCATCCACGATCAACCCATCGCGGGACGGATCAATAAGTAACATTGGCGCGGAATTAGTCTGGAAGAAGCGCGCATAAAATCCCTGTTTTTTCCGCTGATAGGTTGCTGAACGGCTCGCTTTCAGACCCTGTGCAGCAGGCGTCTCAATGCCTTCGAAAAGGATGACTTCACCCATGCCAGGCAGGGGTTTAATGGAAAGGCGACTTGCCATCGCAATCTCTTCACCGTCGCGGTAAACCGTGAGAATTTCCACTACATGGTGATGATTTCGCAAGTCGCTGAGATACATGGTTAAGTCATTTTGAGCATGCGTTGAAAATGTTCCCTTGCGGAGCGGGGAAAAACAGAGACCCTGCATTAGCTCCCGTGCAACGTTATTAGCGAACACCAGCTCTTCGGTATGTGGCAAAACAATCCACACCGGAAAGGTTAATAAATCCAGTGAATGCAGCTCGGTTGTGCTCATCGATAATCCCGTTATCTTTATCTGCTGTGTTGCCTGTTAAATGGCGAATATTTTTAGATATTACGTCTCACAATGTTATTGATTGTCGGTGAGACAAGGGGTGTACAACTGGCTTTTGCTTGATACTGTTTTCTTGTTGTATCAGTTCATGAATCTTATGTGCTGGCAGCGGTTTTGCAAACAAGAAACCTTGCAGCATGCTACACCCCATCTGAGTAAGGAGTATTTCCTGTTCCTGGGTTTCTATTCCTTCTGCCACCACACGCATATTCATGGAGTGAGCTATGTCAATAATGGTAGACACAATTTTTGTGTTTTTGCTGTTCTCGCTGATATCTTTGACAAATATCCTGTCAATTTTTAATTCGCGCGCCGGAAGAGACTTCAGCATCAATATATTTGAATAACCTGTACCGAAATCATCAATAGATACGGTGATCCCCAAAGCAGAAAAAGCATTCAGGACTTCCACACTGCGTTTCAAATTTTTAAGGGCGGTGCTTTCAGTGAGTTCCAGCGTGAGGCAAGCAGGTGACAGTTGATACTGCGCCAGGGCGTTACAAACAACATCAATAATATCATGCTGTTCAAACTGGGCGGGTGAGAGGTTAACGGCGAGCGTCCATTCTGTATTTCCCTGTAATTTCCATTGATGCAACTGCAGGCATGCCTGCTGGATAACCCATTTCCCAACGGGAATAATCAGGCCCGTACCTTCCAACGCAGAAAGAAATTCGGCTGGCAGCAGCATGCCGCGTTCCGGATGATGCCAGCGTAATAATGCTTCAAAACCGGTCAGGGAATGATCTCCAGCGGTATATTTAGGCTGATACCATAGCTCAAACTGGTTGCGTTCAAGTGCTTGCGACAATTCTTGTAAAAATGTCGGCGGTGTATCCGCGATAGCTTCCATTTCCGGATGATAAATAGCCCAGCCGTTTCTGCCCGCCTGTTTGACATGATACATCGCCATATCGGCCTTCACTTTTAGCTCATGCAGCGTTGAGCCATGCTCAGGGTAAATACTGCTCCCCGCACTTAACGAAACCCGAATGGTATGTCCGAACAAGGTAAAGGGTTCACCGATCACATCGGCAATCCGCGTCAGCAGGGCGGAGATATCCTGTTGGTTGCAGTCTGGAATCAGCAGGATAAATTCATCGCCCCCCAGTCTTGCCAGCGTCATTGAGTCATCAAGGCAAGTGAAGATTCGCTGTGTACTGGCTATCAGTAGCTGATCGCCAATGTGATGTCCCCAGGTATCGTTAACGACTTTAAAACGATCGAGGTCGATAAATACCAACGCGAAATGCTGCTGATGCAGTTTAGAATGCCGCAGGCAGGCCAGTAAGCAGGTGTCTATTTGCGTACGATTAGCGAGACCGGTCAGCGCGTCGAAGTGAACCTGATGCTCAAGCTGGCAGTTCAACTGATGCAGATTGTCAGCCAGTCGGGAGGTACGGAGTTGCGAATCCACCATCGAAACCACCAGCATGATCCCCAAAATAACAAGCGTGACGGCGCAGACCCAGATAGAAAGTTCCAGCGTGCTGAGACCATCGTGCGCAGTGTGTCCAAAATGGGTGAACGTAGCTGCTCCCATACCGGTGTAATGCATAGAGGCTATTGCCAGCGCCATAATAAAGGCAGCAATAAGCCGATTTATTAGCGCTCGACGGCTATTTTGGCGTAAGTGAAAGGCCAGCCACAAACCCACGCCAGACGCAGCGACGGCAATAATCACGGAGAGCAGGATCAGCGAGCGATCCCAGGTTATAGCCACATGTTCGATAACGGCATACATACCAACGTAGTGCATTGTAACAACACCGGCACTTAATATGCTGGTAGCAATGAGCAGGCGTTTTGTTGATAGCGTATTACCAGAAATGGCGATATTGATGGCGACTGTCGCAGAAATGAGCGCAATAAAGAACGAAAACGCGGTGAGGGATAAATGGTAATTTATTGGCATACTCATTTTCATGGCCAGCATACCGATAAAATGCATCGACCAGATCCCCATACCCAGCGTAGCGCCGCCAGAGAGTCGCCAGAAGGTAGATTCACGTCTGCTGGAAATTGCCACTTTGCCCGCACTGTCGAGGGCAATAAAGGAGGCAATAAACGCGACAATAAAGGAAATCCCAATCAATACAGGGTCCCACGACACGTGCAACATCTTACTACCTATCAAAAAAAAGACGTGATGATAAATTTAGCAGGTTTTGTCCAGTTAACCTGATAAAACCTGGGATGTTCTTGTGTTTTTACAATGACTATTAGAGGGAAGGGGCAAACATCGAAAATGATAGACCTTTACTTATACAAATATTCATAAGATTTATAATTCTGTGCATTTTATGCACACGACGTGCTTGTCATCACAATAATCTAACGACAAGCGACAGTCTCATCCTTTGTAGGATAAAACACCTGGTTAATGTAAATTAATAGTGTGATTACCTGTCTTAAGTGAAAGGATTGCAGACTCTCATTGAAAGTTCGTCTTTCGTCTCCGCGTTATGGAAATTTGCATTGCAGATGCTATAAAAAATAATATCCACGTTATTTCTTAGCGCACAGGACTAAAATGTTAAATGATATTAGCGTCAGAACCTTTATTATTTTATTTCTGCTCATTACGGCGGTCGCTCTCAATGTTTTTGAAATAATATTTTCCGCTCCCCCGGTAATTATCATTGGAACTAATTTGGTCAGTTTTACTTCTATATTATGTTTGTGGTGGTACATGACGAAATATTTAGTCGTGCCAATTAATACGGTTAAAAGAAGCATTGAGGAGGTAACCTCCGGGAATCTGGCGATTAGTATTCCAGAGTTTGGCAATAACTGTGCGGGGAGATTAATACCGGGCATTAATAGTTTATCAAGTAATATTTCAACACTCGTTAATGAGATCAGAACATCTTCGCAAACGGCGATGGCGCTCTCTGAGCAGCTCGCGGAACGCAGCGCTGAGTTATCAGTAAAAACAGAGCAGCAATCCGGAGCATTAATGCAAACGGCTGCCAACATGGATGAAATAGCGGTCAGCACGCGTAACAATGCAGAGAATACGCAAATGGCGAGTGCTAAGGCCAATATTGCAACACTATCTGCCCGGCAGGGCGGTGATTTAATGGTGCAGGTCGCAACCAATATGCAGTCGATCACCGAGTGCGCCCAGCAGATGACAGAAATTATTACCCTGATAGATGGTATTGCATTCCAGACAAATATTCTGGCATTGAATGCCGCCGTAGAAGCGGCGAGAGCGGGAGAACATGGCAAAGGTTTTTCCGTGGTGGCCGGAGAGGTACGAATGCTCGCGCACCGTAGCGCAGATGCCGCTAAGAATATTAAACATCTGATTGCCCAAACTCATGAAAACGTTCAACAAGGCGCGGCTATTGTGCGTGAAGCTGAAAAAAATATGCAGGATATTGTTGGTGGCGCCGGGCAATTAAACCAACTGATGGGCGAGATATTAACCACTACGCAGGAGCAGGAGAAAGGGATCATCAGTATTACTCATGCGCTCGCGGAACTGGAAAACGTTACCCAGAGTAACGCCATTATGGTGGATGAACTGTCTGACTCTTCGGATATTCTGAAAAATCAAGTGACTGACCTCCAGTCGCGAACGCACAAGTTTCGTTTAAGTCACGCTTTTGAATCTGAGAGACGCCAGCGGGCTTAACAGGGGGCCTCGCAACAAGCGCCACATTTGTCGGCGCTTTTTTTGTTATCAGATACTTTTATGAGTCATTTCAGCACAATGGGACAATGAGATATTGCTTAACATATTCTGACGGCTAGACTAACGAAAAAAGCTGAATGTTTGTGGAGGCGCTGTGGAAGCCATTAAGGGAACGGATGTTAATGTGCCGGATGCCGTGTTTGCCTGGCTGTTGGATGGGCGTGGTGGGGTGAAACCACTGGAAGATAACGATGTTATCGACACTCAGCATCCCTGCTGGCTGCATCTTAATTATACTCATCCTGAAAGTGCGCAATGGCTGGCGACAACGCCCTTACTCCCCAATAACGTGCGTGATGCGCTGGCGGGTGAAAGCACGCGCCCGCGTGTCAGCAGGGTAGGAGAAGGTACGTTAATTACGCTGCGCTGTATCAACGGCAGCACCGACGAGCGGCCTGACCAACTGGTAGCGATGCGTTTATATATGGATGAGCGTCTGATTGTCTCAACGCGTCAGCGCAAAGTGCTGGCACTGGATGACGTGGTCAGCGACCTCCAGGAAGGTACAGGGCCAGCTGATTGTGGCGGTTGGCTGGTGGATGTTTGTGATGCGCTGACCGATCATGCCAGCGAATTTATCGAACAGTTGCACGACAAAATTATCGATCTGGAAGATAACCTGCTCGATCAGCAGATCCCGCCGCGTGGCTTCCTGGCATTACTGCGTAAGCAGTTAATTGTGATGCGCCGTTATATGGCGCCACAGCGTGATGTCTATGCCCGCCTGGCGAGCGAACGGTTGTCCTGGATGACTGACGACCATCGGCGACGGATGCAGGATATCGCTGACAGGTTGGGGAGAGGACTGGATGAAATCGATGCCTGTATTGCCAGGACCGGTATCATGGCGGATGAAATTGCGCAGGTGATGCAGGAGTCTCTGGCTCGCCGAACGTATACAATGTCATTGATGGCAATGGTTTTTCTTCCCAGCACATTCTTAACCGGGCTTTTCGGCGTTAACCTCGGCGGTATCCCTGGCGGTGGTTGGCAGTTCGGTTTCTCACTTTTTTGTATTCTGTTAGTGGTCCTGATTGGTGGTGTTACTTTATGGTTGCATCGTAGTAAATGGTTGTAACAACAACGTTTTTTAGTGACTTTTGCGCATGAAAACGTCCTGAATTTTGAGCGAGGTCAATAAACCATCTACCTATTCGGGGCAATATCTCTCTCGCAGGTGAATGCAACGTCAAGCGATGGGCGTTGCGCTCCATATTGTCTTACTTCCTTTTTTGAATTACTGCATAGCACAATTGATTCGTACGACGCCGACTTAGATTAGTCGGCTTTTTTTTGCCTGCAGGAAATCAGCGTCTACCCTAAAAGAGTCAACCTGAATGACTGGAGGAGTATATGACCTGTCTGATTGCAACTGCGCACACGGATTCGCTCCCGACTGACCCGGTTCCCATTCCCGATCCCATTCCTCGTCCGCAGCCAATGCCGGATCCGCCGCCGGATGAAGAACCTATTAAATTGTCGCATCGTGGGCGTAGATCTGCGAGGATACGCGCCTGCTGAATGTGAGTTTTTACCGCGAGATTAAATTGTGACCGCTTTTTCAACCCTGAATGTTTTACCTGCTGCTCAACTCGAGAACCTTAACGAGCTGGGTTATCTTGAAATGACGCCTGTTCAGGCTGCTGCATTACCGGCAATCCTGGCGGGGAAAGATGTTCGCGTGCAGGCTAAAACCGGCAGTGGCAAAACGGCTGCTTTTGGTCTTGGGCTATTACAGCATATTGATGCCGCGCTGTTTCAGACGCAGTCTCTGGTGCTGTGCCCAACCCGAGAGCTTGCCGACCAGGTGGCGGGTGAACTGCGTCGTTTAGCGCGCTTTCTGCCAAACACCAAGATCTTAACGCTATGCGGTGGGCAGCCCTTTGGTGCACAGCGTGACTCTCTGCAGCATGCACCTCATATTATTGTCGCCACGCCGGGGCGTTTACTCGACCACCTGCAAAAAGGCACCGTTTCTCTGGAAGCCCTGAATACGCTGGTTATGGATGAAGCCGACCGTATGCTGGATATGGGCTTTAGCGATGCGATTGATGATGTCATTCGCTTTGCACCAGCTTCTCGCCAGACCTTGCTGTTTTCTGCGACCTGGCCGGAAGCCATTGCCGCCATCAGTGGCCGGGTGCAACAAAATCCATTAACCATTGAAATTGATACGGTCGATGCGTTACCGGCGATTGAACAGCAGTTTTTCGAAACCTCCAGCCACGGAAAAATTCCGCTGCTGCAAAAATTGCTCAGCCAGCATCAGCCTGCTTCATGCGTCGTTTTTTGCAACACCAAAAAAGACTGTCAGGCCGTGTGTGACGCATTGAATGAGGCGGGGCAAAGCGCACTTTCACTGCATGGAGATCTGGAACAGCGCGATCGCGACCAGACGCTGGTGCGTTTTGCCAACGGCAGCGCACGCGTTCTGGTTGCCACCGATGTGGCCGCACGTGGCCTGGATATTAAATCACTCGAACTGGTGGTTAACTTCGAGCTGGCGTGGGATCCGGAGGTTCATGTCCATCGTATCGGACGTACCGCGCGAGCCGGTAACAGCGGTCTGGCGATTAGTTTCTGTGCGCCGGAAGAAGCACAGCGTGCCAATATTCTTTCTGAAATGCTGCAATTGAAGCTGAACTGGCTGCCAGCGCCAGCTAACGTGTCAATCCTGCCGCTGGAAGCAGAGATGGCGACGTTATGCATTGATGGTGGCAAAAAGGCTAAAATGCGTCCTGGTGATGTTCTGGGGGCTCTGACCGGTGATATTGGCCTGGATGGCGCCGATATCGGCAAAATTGCCGTTCATCCGACACACGTCTATGTCGCCGTTCGCCAGAACATAGCGCACAAGGCGTGGAAACAATTGCAAAACGGTAAGATTAAAGGCAAGACTTGCCGAGTTCGTTTATTGAAATAAATACCCATTGGAGTGCCTGATGGTGCTCCGCTTACCAGGCCTACAACGGGTATATGCTCGTTGTAGGCCTGATAAGACGTTTACATAATCGCCTTACTTCACTTCCACCACGTTCAGGCGTAACTCATCCAGTTGAGCATCATCTTCTTCTGGCTGCCAGCCCGCAGGCTGCAGCGGGATCTCTTCACGATCGAACGCTAAATCACCGCCGTCCACAACCTCTGAACCGTGCTTAATGCCTTTAAAATCGAACAGATTGATATCGCTCAGATGTGAAGGCACAACGTTCTGCATCGCACTGAACATGGTTTCAATCCGACCTGGATAGCGTTTGTCCCAGTCACGCAGCATGTCAGCAATGACCTGACGCTGCAGGTTAGGCTGTGAGCCGCACAGATTGCACGGAATAATCGGGAAACCTTTCGCTTCGGAGAAGCGCTCGATATCTTTCTCACGACAGTAAGCCAGCGGGCGGATCACGATGTGCTTACCGTCATCACTCATCAGCTTCGGCGGCATACCTTTCATTTTTCCGCCGTAGAACATGTTTAAAAACAGCGTTTGCAGGATGTCGTCGCGATGGTGGCCGAGCGCAATCTTGGTGGCACCTAACTCGGTTGCCGTACGGTACAGAATGCCGCGACGCAGGCGAGAGCAGAGCGAGCAGGTCGTTTTGCCTTCAGGGATTTTGTCTTTGACGATCCCGTAAGTGTTTTCTTCAACAATCTTGTACTCAACGCCCAGCTGTTCCAGATACTCCGGCAGAATGTGCTCTGGGAAGCCAGGTTGTTTTTGATCGAGGTTAACCGCAACCAAGGAAAAACTGATCGGGGCGCTTTGCTGCAAATTACGCAGGATCTCCAGCATGGTATAGCTGTCTTTCCCGCCGGAAAGACACACCATAATGCGATCGCCGTCTTCGATCATATTGAAGTCGGCAATGGCTTCGCCCACGTTACGACGCAGACGTTTTTGCAATTTGTTCAGGTTGTATTGTTCTTTCTTGCTAATATCTTGATTTTGCGACATTTAATAGAGGCTCAATTCATAGTGTGGCATCAGAAGAGTATGCATCACGCCGGATAGTCCGGCAAAAGAAGTCTGATATAAAAACTGTGGCGTGTATGGTACGGATAAGCGGGAAAAATGTCAGCACATTTAGGACAGGAATCGTGGGGTATAAGTGGTAGAAACAAAAAGCCCGCAGCGATGTGCGGGCCTGAAAGCTTAGCGGACTACCAGTACCGAACACTCCGCATGACGCACTACTGCTGCGGCGTTAGAGCCCAGCAGGTAGGTGGTGATGTCAGGTCGGTGTGAGGCAATAATGACCATATCAGCCGGTAATTTTTTGGCGATCTCCAGAATCTTATCTTTCGGCGCACCTTCTGCGACATGAATGTGCACTCTGTCCGTTGGGATATTGAACTTCTTGATAATCTCTTCCAGTTGAGATTTTGCTTCGGCTTTCAGATCGTCCATGGCCGGTAACTCTGCCGAGTAGGCCAGTCCCAGAGAAGCGTAGTAGGGCAGTGACGGAATTACGGTCAGAAAATGGACCTGCGCATCGTCAATTTTGGCCTCTGCTTCAACATGGGCAATAACGCGTTGAGTTAATTCTGAGTCTGAAATATCGATGGGTACAAGAATCGTTCTGTTCATAAAACCTCCTGTTTAAGTATCCACCTAAAGCTTACCGCGTAATGGCACTTTATGTACAATGACAAAGATCACATTTTGGCATCACTTTATTTTGATTTCAGGAAACTTGCCTTTTATTACGCCGTCGTAAAATCGACCTTTCGAGACCACGCTCAGGAAATCACGAAAAATACGGGCAGGGACAGGCTGATATTGCAGGGTAGCCAATTGGTGAAAGCGAATTTCCAGCGTGTGAGAGGATTCGTCATAGCCGACGGATGCAATACGGGATGATTTTACAGGATGATGATTCATTGCAGGTATCCTCTACTACAGGTCTTAATGCAAGATATCATCTATCAGAGAGATGTTTTAACGCAACAGATATAATGTTTTGATCTGGATAAAACAGAATTGTTAGAACATAAAGAGAGCCCGCTGTTGCCAGCGGGCTGACGGATTAGAACTGGTAAACCAGACCTAATGCAACTACGTCATCAGTAGAGATGTTGTTACGAGTGTAGAAGCTGTCGTCTTCGTCCAGCAGGTTGATTTTGTAATCAACATAGGTGGACATGTTTTTGTTGAAGTAGTAGGTAGCGCCGATATCAGCATATTTAACCAGGTCTTTGTCACCGTCGGTAGCGTTCAGGTCTTTACCTTTAGACATCAGGAAAGACACAGCCGGACGCAGACCGAAGTCGAACTGGTACTGTGCAGTGACTTCGAAGTTCTGGGTTTTGTTGGCTACGCCGCTGTCGCCGTACGGAGTCATGTTACGGGTTTCGGAGTACATGGTTGCCAGATAGATGTTGTTGGCATCGTATTTCAGGCCGGTAGTCCATGCGTCAGCGGTATCACCGCCAGCAACGTTGCCGCCAGCTTTACCTGCGTTAACCTGCTCGTTAGTACGGTCAGAAGTAGAGTATGCCGCACCGAAGCTCACGCCCATACCCAGATCGTAGGTAGAGGAGATACCGAAGCCGTCGCCGTTAGAGTTCTGAACGTTACGGTCGCCGCCGTTACCGTTACCGGTACCTTCCTGCTCATCACCCGCTTGTTCGTTTGCGCCCTGATACTGCAGTGCAAAGTTCAGACCGTTTACCAGACCGAAGAAATCGGTGTTACGGTAAGTTGCTACGCCGTTAGCACGGCCGGTCATAAAGTTATCAGCATAGGTGTAGGAGTCACCGCCGAACTCAGGCAGCATATCGGTCCAGCCTTCTACGTCGTACAGTACGCCGTAGTTACGGCCGTAGTCGAATGAGCCGTAGTCGCCGAATTTCAGACCGGCAAAGGCCAGACGAGTGAAATTATTGTTGCGGTTGCCTTCAGTGGTGTTGGCATTGACCTGATATTCCCACTGACCGTAACCGGTGAGCATATCGTTGATCTGAGTTTCACCTTTGAAGCCGCCACGAACATAAGTCTGATCGCCATCTTTGTTGGCATCATCAGAGAAATAACGCAGGCCGTCTACTTTACCGTAGAGATCTAATTTGTTGCCGTCTTTATTATAAACTTCAGCCGCGTGAGCAGCGCCTGCAGCCAGCAGGGCAGGAATTACGAGAGCCAGTACTTTTCTGTTCATTGAAATAATCCTTTAGTTTTTTTATTAACCTGTGACTACCCATGTAGGGAGTAAAAGCATGCTAAAGGAGAAGTTCCGTAAAGAGATAAATATGAATTGTTACGCCTTAAGTAAAACCTTAAATAAATAATTCTACGGAAATGATGATAATTGCGATGAATGTGTTGCGTGAAAATATATAAAATAAAAATTATACAATTGAATTTTGTTGGGCTATTCTGCGCGTGTTATATGCCTTTATTGTCACGTTTTATTTTTCGTTGGTATATTGATGGTAATTATTAATTAGCCAGCGAATAAATTGACAAGCCCGAACAACTGTTCGGGCTTTTTTTTTGGTTCCAGGCAAATATTGAGATAAATGTATTACTCGGCACCGCTCTTTTCTGCTTTACCTGCCAGTTGGGCCAGGAAGTCGTAGCGTTTTTGCAGATCGGCGGCGGCGTCTTTCCACAGCTGCTCAGCAACTTCTGGCTGTTGGGCATTCAGGCGGCGGAAGCGCTGCTCGTTAAGCAATGTTTCGGCCAGCGCGTCTGACGGTGGGCGAGAGTCCAGCGCCAGCGGCAATTTACCTTCATCTGCACGACGCGGATCAAAGCGGTACAGCGGCCAGAATCCGGTCGCCGTCAGCTGGCGCATCTGATCGTGGCTTAGCGCGAGATCGTAACCGTGCTCCTCACATGGGCTATAGGCGATAATCAGCGACGGACCCGGATAGGCTTCTGCTTCCTGAATCGCTTTCACCGTCTGGTTCAACTGTGCGCCCAGAGAGATCTGTGCAACATACACGTGCCCGTACATCATCATACTGACGCCAAGATCTTTACGCGCCTTGCGCTTGCCGTGTTCGCCAAATTTGGTGACAGCCCCGAGCGGTGTGGCTTTCGACGCTTGTCCACCCGTGTTGGAGTAACATTGAGTATCCAGCACCAGAATATTGACGTTCTCGGTCAGACTCAGGACGTGATCCAGACCGCCAAAACCAATATCGTAAGCCCAGCCGTCGCCGCCAATCAGCCAGATGGATTTCTCGACCAACGCGTCGGCATCGGTTAACAGCTGCTGTGCGCCTTCGACATCTTTCAGGTGCTGGCGCAGCGCGGCAACTTGTTCACGGCGTACTTCTGGCGTCGCTTCAGCGTGCAGGGCGTCATTCAGTTCAGCCGGAATGTTATCGGCAAACTGTTCCAATAAACGCATAACGCGCACACGGTGCTGATCTACCGTCAGACGGAAGCCCAGACCGAACTCGGCGTTATCCTCAAACAGTGAGTTTGCCCACGCGGGCCCACGACCGTTAGCGTCGGTGGTATACGGCGTTGAGGGCAGGTTACCGCCATAAATCGATGAACAGCCGGTCGCATTGGCGATCAGCATGCGGTCGCCGTACAGTTGCGTAAGCAGTTTGATATACGGCGTTTCACCACAGCCCGAGCAGGCGCCGGAATATTCAAACAGCGGCGTTATCAACTGTGAGGTACGAATATCAATGCGTTCCAGTTTAGTGCGGTCTATTTCCGGCAGATTGAGGAAGAAGTCGTAGTTAACTTTTTCTTCTTCAACATGCTCAAGGCGCGACATCATATTGATGGCCTTGATCTCCGGATTCTGCCTGTCTTTCGCCGGGCACACTTCGACGCACAGATTACAACCGGTGCAATCCTCAGGCGCAACCTGCAGGACATATTTCTGACCGCGCATATCGCGTGATTTCACATCCAGAGAATGCAGGCTGGCAGGGGCGTTTTCCATCGCTTCTGGTGAAACCACTTTGGCGCGGATTGCCGAGTGCGGGCAAGCGGCAACGCAGTGGTTACACTGGGTACACAGCTCTTCCTTCCAGATGGGGATCTCTTCGGCGATATTGCGTTTTTCCCAACGCGTGGTGCCCATTGGCCAGGTGCCGTCTGGCGGCAGCGCGGATACGGGAAGAGCATCACCCAGACCGGCGAGCATTGCCGCGGTAACGGTTTTCACGAAATCCGGCGCGGCATCAGAAACCACCGGTGGGCGGTTAGCGCTGTGCGGGTCAACTGGCTGGAGTGCCACTTCGGCGACGGATTCACGCGCCAGAGCCAGCGCCTGCCAGTTACGTTCAACCAGATCCTGACCTTTACTGCTATAGCTTTTCGCAATAGCACCCTGCAATTCAACCAACGCGCTGTCGCCGGGTAAGATTTGCGTCAAATGGAAGAATGCCATTTGCATAACGGTGTTAATACGCGCTGCCAGACCGCATTCGCGAGCGATTTTGGCCGCATTAATCACGTAGAAACGGGCCTTCTTCTGATTCAGTACTGCCTGAACTTCCTGCGGCAAACGCGCCCAGACTTCATCCACGTTGTAAGGAGTATTAAGCAGGAAGATCCCGCCTGGTTTCAGGCGCTCGGCCATCTGATACTTATCGATAAATTGCAGTTGGTGACAGCCAACAAAATCGGCTTGTGAAACCAGATACGCTGATCGAATAGGCTGCTCGCTGACGCGCAGGTGAGAAACCGTCAGACCGCCTGCTTTTTTCGAGTCATACACGAAATAACCCTGCGCATACCACGGCGTCGAGTTACCGATAATCTTGATATTATTTTTGGTGGCCGACACGCTGCCGTCACTGCCCAGACCGTAGAACAGCGCTTCGAGCTTCGCGGTACCGGGCAGGGTGTTTTCCGGTAGCGGTAGTGACAGGTTGGTGACATCATCATAGATACCAACCGTAAAGCGAGGTTTCGGCTTCGCGCTACTCAGCTCAGTAAAGACCGCCATGACGCAGTCCGGGCCAAACTCTTTGGAAGAAAGGCCATAACGCCCGCCAATTACGCGCGGTAGGGTTTCCCGCTCGCCGCAGTTAAAGGCTTCCGCCAGCGCGGTCATTACATCCAGATACAGCGGTTCTGCCTGGGCACCCGGCTCTTTAGTGCGATCCAGAACGGCGATGCTGCGTACGGTTTCCGGCAGGGCGCGCAGTAAATGTTTGGCAGAGAATGGGCGGAACAGCCGAACTTTCAGGACGCCAACTTTCTCTCCACGAGCAAGTAACTCTTCGACGACTTCTTCGCAGGTACCAATTGCAGAACCCATCAAGATAATGACACGTTCCGCCTGTGGATGACCGTAATACTCAAAGGGTTGATACTGGCGGCCCGTCGCCGCGGCGAAGTCGTTCATCGCCTGTTCGACGTTTTCGTAAACCGCGTTGTACCAGGGGTTTGTCGCTTCACGCGACTGGAAGTAGGTATCCGGGTTCGCAGATGTCCCGCGAATAACGGGATGTTCAGGGTTCAGCGCGCGGGCACGATGCGCATCAATTTCAGCTTGCGGCATCAGGCTGAGGATCGTGTCATCGGCCAGCGGCACAATTTTATTGATTTCATGCGATGTGCGGAAACCATCAAAGAAATGAATAAACGGAACCCGACTTTTCAGAGTGGCCATTTGTGAAATGAGCGCAAAGTCCTGTGCTTCCTGCACGCTGCTGGCACACAGCATCGCGCACCCTGTCTGGCGCACTGCCATTACGTCGGAATGGTCACCGAAGATAGACAGCGCATGAGTAGCAATGGTACGCGCGGCAACGTGCAGCACAAATGGCGTCAACTGACCGGCCAGTTTGTACAGCGTTGGGATCATCAGCAACAGGCCCTGCGATGAGGTAAACGACGTAGAGAGCGCACCGGTCTGCAATGCACCGTGAACGGTCGCGATTGCGCCGCCTTCTGACTGCATTTCTACGACGCGAGGGGTATCTCCCCAGACGTTTTTAAGCCCGTTTCCGGCCCAGGCATCTGCCTGTTCAGCCATCGTCGAACTGGGCGTAATCGGGTAGATGGCGATAACTTCGCTGGTACGAAATGCGACTGAAGCAACCGCACCATTACCGTCAATTGTGATCATACTGACACCCTTACATTGCGCAAAAAGAGGGACCCGCGTAACCGCGGCGGATCCTGTAGTTATCTTTCTATTTTAGCAAAAGCGCTAAAGACAGATTTTCGCTTTTGTGTCCTGGGAATAATCAGAATGAATGGTTTGATCAAAGGAGTAGCCAAAAAATTGCCAGAAAATGTAAACAGCACGCATAAATGCGCATTTTGCCTCTCGACGGCAGTGTTTCCGCTGCCTATTATTTATGGCTGTGTCGTTTGGTTAATATTCAGAGGGGAGTAAGATGCGCGCAGCGTTTTGGGTAGGGTGTGCCGCGTTATTATTATCGGCGTGCAGCAGTGAACCTGTTCAGCAGGCAACAGCCGCTCATGTCGCACCGGGGATGAAGGCCGCAATGTCCAGTTCTGGAGAGGCAAATTGCGCCATGATTGGAGGTTCGCTCTCCGTGGCACGCCAACTGGATGGTTCTGCCATCGGCATGTGTGCATTACCTAACGGCAAACGCTGTAGTGAGCAGTCGCTTGCCGCCGGAAGCTGTGGGAATTATTGAGCCACTGCTTTTATTACATTAAATCTGCCAGTTTAAACGTCAACGTTTGTTCTGCTGTAGCCAGTGTTAACTGGTCAGCAGTCAGATCAACTTGTGCGCCTTGCTTAAACATCTCGCTGACGATGCCGTCGAGCGCGTTAAGCTGTGGATCGGCGCACATCATGCGCGTCATTGCCATGTCTTTCACTTTTAATTCACCGTCGGACAGCTTGCCCTGACCATGGAACTGATTACACATTTTTCCCGACACCGTCATATTTTCACCGAAACTTAATTCAGGTGGGTTATTGGCGACGGTTACCGGCTTGCCATTGACGCTCTGCAAAACGAAGCGGTGATGCTGCAACTGTTCGCGATTGACGGACACTTTTCCATTGCTCACACAGCCAGCCATGAGCATGCTGAGCGCAATCAACGTGACAACTTTCTTCATTCTATTTCTCTGGGTTTGTGACGGGAATACATTCAATATAATAATGATACTGAGTGTTTTATCATCGGTGATTGTCTGAAAATGCTCCCCTGAATCCAGGGGAGCACGGAAATCAGAAGAGGGCGTTTGGACAGGTTTCGCCTTTGGAGATTTGTGCCAGATTCTGTAGCGTAGTCTCAGAAATGCTGGTTAACGCTTCGGCGGTCAGGAACGCCTGATGCCCGGTAAACAGCACGTTATGACAGGCCGACAGGCGACGGAACACATCATCCTGAATCACGTCATTGGATTTATCTTCAAAGAACAGATCGCGTTCGTTTTCATACACGTCCATACCCAGAGAACCAATTTTCTGGTTTTTCAGCGCATCGATAGCGGCTTGTGAATCGATCAACGCCCCGCGGCTGGTGTTAATCACCATCACGCCGTTTTTCATTTGCTCAAAGGCTTCGTGATTGAGCAGATGATAATTCTCCGGTGTTAACGGGCAGTGCAGAGAGATGACATCGGACTCGGCAAATAGCGTTTTAAGATCGACATATTCAACACCTAACTCCAGCGCAGCAGCGCTTGGGTAGGGATCAAACGCCAGCAGGCGCATACCAAAACCTTTCAGGATCCGCAGGGCCGCAATACCGATTTTACCGGTACCGATCACCCCAGCTGTTTTGCCATACATGGTAAAGCCGGTCAGCCCTTCAAGAGAGAAGTTGGCATCACGGGTACGCTGATAAGCGCGGTGAATGCGGCGATTCAGCGTCATCATCATGCCAATCGCATGCTCAGCGACGGCTTCCGGTGAATAGGCTGGCACACGTACGACCTGCATACCCAGCTCTTTTGCAGCGTCGAGATCGACGTTGTTGAACCCGGCGCAACGTAGCGCGATATATTTCACGCCATGCTTTTTCAGCTCTTCCAGAACAGGGCGGCTACCATCGTCGTTGACGAAAATGCACACGGCTTCGCAGCCATGGGCGGTTTTGGCTGTTTTTTCCGTCAGCAGAAAGTCAAAGAATTCAAGTTCAAAACCAAAAGCCTCGTTAACCTGCTGCAGATACTTCTTGTCGTACTGTTTTGTACTATAGATGGCGAGTTTCATAAGACTTTCTCCAGTGATTTTGACGTCACATTAATCCAATTCAAATTATTTTACAAAATATAAAAAGTTATTGATAGTCATAGACGTAATGAATAATTCCAACGTATATCTGGTTAGTGTGGGCAGATTACGCGTTTTCAACAACTGGAGAATTTTCATCCAGCTCATGCCGGTAAAGACAACGTGGTTAAAAAGCCAGCCGAATCACATCCTGACAGCTACGCTTATACAGGTAGCAAATATCGGGAGGAGTCATGCTAACTCACTCTGAAGCAAAACGATGGGCCACCTTAATGCTGAAGGCGGCATTATGTGATGGTATGAAACCTGATGAGATTTCCCGGCAGGTACATCTGGTCTGCGATCATCATGGTAGGGAGTGCCTCGAAGAACTCATTGAAGAAATTCTGATAGAAGCTGGTCGTATAGGACCTAAACATAGCGATGGACAACTGAGGCCCCATTGAGTCTGAATCTTAATATCCCCGACGGCACGTGTAACAGCGTGCCTATAAAACGGTTATCTATCCTTAATGTGGGCATATCCAGTTAAACATGCCACAATACAGGCCTAAACCGGCTTAAATTTTTGCTAAATCAGGATATTAACTACCCATGAAGGGTAAATATAAAGCCGTTCTGGCACTCCTCTTATTATTGATTCTCGTGCCGCTGACGCTAGTGATGACGCTTGGCCTGTGGGTGCCTACGTTGGTGGGTATCTGGTTACCCGTTGGAACACGCATCGCGCTGGACGAGAGCCCGCGGCTGACACGGCATGGGTTACATATACCTGAACTCCGCTATCTGGTTGAAGATTGTCCGCTAGCGCGTATTACTCAGGCGGATCTGTCTCACCCCAGCCGCTGGTTGCTGAATGTCGGGACCATCGAGCTGGACTCAGCTTGCCTGGCCAAATTGCCACAGACAGAGCCGTCGCCAGTAGCGCCCAAAACGCTGGCTGAATGGCAGTCAATGCTGCCTAATACCTGGATTAACATCGACAAACTTATTCTCTCTCCATGGCAGGAATGGCAGGGAAAACTGTCACTCTCGCTCACTCCCTCCACTCAACAGCTGCGTTACCAGGGGGAAAAAGTTAAATTCCAGGGGCGTTTGCACGGGCAAAACCTCACAGTAACTGAGCTGGATGTTGCGGCATTTGAAGGCCAGCCGCCGGTAAGACTGGTCGGTGAATTTACTATGCCACTGGTGCCCGATGGACTGCCGGTAAGCGGTCATGCGGTTGCGACGTTAAGTTTGCCGCAAGAACCTACGCTTGTGGACGCCGAACTGGAGTGGCAACAAAACAGCGGACAACTGATCGTCATGGCGCGGGATAATGCCGATCCGCTGCTTGACCTTCCGTGGGAAATAACACGCCAGCAACTGACCATCAGCGACGGACGCTGGAACTGGCCTTATCAGGGATTCCCGTTAAGTGGCCGGCTGGGCATGAAAGTTGAAAACTGGCAGGCAGGACTGGAAAACGCGGTGGTGAGTGGGCGTCTGAACGTTCTGACGCATGGCGACGCCGGTAAAGGAAATGCCGTATTAACGCTGGGGCCGGGTAAGCTTGGCATGGATAGTAGCGAGATGCCGCTACAGTTGACCGGTGAAGCGAAACAGGGCGATCTGATCTTCTACGCGAAATTACCCGCGAGACTCACCGGAAGTCTGAACGATCCGCAATTGGCTTTCGAGCCAGGGGCGCTGCTGCGCTCACGTGGGCGGGTGATTGATTCGCTGGATATTGACGAGATTCGCTGGCCGCTGGCAGGGGTAAAAGTCACGCAACGCGGTGTGGATGGGCGTCTGCAGGCTATTTTACGTGCGCATGAAAACCAGATGGGGGGCTTTGAACTGCATCTGGATGGCCTGGCAAATGATTTTCTTCCTGATGCTGGTCGTTGGCAGTGGCGATATTGGGGTGAAGGCAGCTTTACGCCGATGCATGCCCGTTGGGACGTAGCGGGTAAGGGGGAATGGCATGACAACACCCTGAAGCTATTTGATCTTTCCACCGGATTTGATCATCTGCAATACGGCACGATGAAGGTGGAAAACCCACGTCTGGTGATGGACGAACCGATAGTCTGGGTGCGGGATGCAACCAAACCGACATTTAGCGGCGCGCTGTCGCTGGACGCAGGGAACACCACCTTCACCGGGGGAAGCGTGTTACCACCATCGACGCTGAAGTTCAGCATCGATGGTAGCGATCCGACAATCTTCCAGTTCAAAGGCCAGCTTCACGCTGGGGCGATTGGGCCCGTACAGTTGAATGGTCGTTGGGACGGTATCCGCCTGCGCGGACAGGCCTGGTGGCCAAAACAATCGCTCACCGTATTCCAACCGCTGATCCCACCTGACTGGAAAATGAAGCTACGAGAAGGTGAGCTGTATGCGCAGGTCGCGTTTTCGGCAGCCCCGGAGCAGGGCTTTGAAGCGGGCGGTCATGGAGTGTTAAAAGGCGGTAGCGCCTGGATGCCCGATAACAAAATCAACGGTGTCGATTTTGTATTGCCTTTCCGGTTTAGTGAAGGTGCATGGCAACTGGGTACGCGTGGGCCTATTTCACTGCGTATTGCGGAAGTGGTGAATCAGGTGACGGTGAAAAATATCGCCGCCGATCTGCAGGGGGCGTACCCCTGGAGTGAAAACAACCCGTTACTGTTGAGCGATGTCAGCGCTGACCTGCTGGGGGGCAAAATCATCATGCAGCAACTGCGGATGCCGCAGCACGATCCGGCCTTATTGCGAGTGCAGAATATCTCTTCCAGCGAGCTTATCAGTGCGGTTAACCCCAAACAGTTCGCCATGTCTGGCCCGGTCAGTGGCGCGTTGCCATTATGGCTGGATAATGAAAAATGGATCATTAAAGACGGCTGGTTGACTAATCCAGGGCCGATGACGTTGCGTATTGATAAGGATACCGCGGATGCGGTCGTCAAAGATAACATGGCGGCGGGGGCGGCCATTAACTGGCTGCGTTATATGGAAATAAGCCATTCGTGGACGAAAATAAATCTGGATAACCTCGGTGTCTTAACCATGCAGTCAACCGTGACTGGCAATAGTCGGGTGGATGGCAAAGTAGGTACAGTTAATTTGAATTATACCCACGAGGAAAACGTCTTTACGCTATGGCGCAGCTTGCGTTTTGGCGACAATTTACAGGCATGGCTTGAACAAAATGCAGCGCTGCCGGAAACCCATTGCCCGGAAGGCAAGGAATGTGAGGAACAACAATGAAAACGATAGCTGCCATGCTGGGTCTGCTGGCTTCATCTCTGCTGGTAGGGTGCACTCCCAGAATCGAAGTGGCTGCGCCAAAAGAGCCCATCACTATTAATATGAACGTCAAAATCGAGCATGAGATCCATATCAAAGTTGATAAAGACGTCGAAAGCTTATTGAAATCGCGCAGCGATTTGTTCTGAGGTCATGATGAGAAAACAGTTTGCAGTGGCGCTGGTCGTCCTGAGTTTACTCAGTAGCAATGCGTGGGCATTGACCCTGAATGAAGCCAGAACTCAGGGTCGAGTAGGGGAAACGCTCAATGGCTATCTGGTTGCATTGCAAACCGATGCCGAAACGCAGGCACTGGTGAGTGAGATTAATAAAGCGCGCAACGCCAGCTATCAGCAAGTGGCAGAGAGCAATAATATTCCGCCAGATGAAGTAGCAAAAATGGCCGGGCAAAAGCTGGTTGCTCGCGCTAAACCGGGTGAGTACGTTCAGGGTATAAATGGTAAGTGGTTGAAAAAACAATAGCGTATTTTTATTAACTCAATTTATTCAGTTACTCCCATAAAAAGTAATAGGCGGCAACGGTTAATTAATCCACTATATTTAAATCAACAAATTATCAAGGAGTGATGATGACGCTTTATCAGATAAAGCCCGCCTTTCAGGCGCTTTTGCGGCCTGTCATGTTCTGGTTACATAAAAAAGGCGTCACGGCAAATCACGTTACCCTTACCGCGATGGCGCTTTCTTTTGTGACTGGTGCAGTGCTGGTTATTTTCCCCCAACCTGAGTGTTTTGTTCTCCTGCCCATCGTGTTGTTTATACGGATGGCGCTCAATGCGCTGGACGGCATGCTGGCGCGGGAATGCAACCAACAATCGCGACTTGGGGCCATTCTCAATGAAAGCGGAGACATTC
The DNA here is from genome assembly GCF_030333815.1 of Citrobacter sp. Cf136. Classification (NCBI taxonomy): domain Bacteria; kingdom Pseudomonadati; phylum Pseudomonadota; class Gammaproteobacteria; order Enterobacterales; family Enterobacteriaceae; genus Citrobacter; species Citrobacter sp. Cf136. The sequence continues at coordinate 922,301 of NZ_JAOWFE010000032.1, forward strand.
TTTCCGACATTGCGCTTTACCTGCCGTTTATGCTGCTCCCCGACAGTAACGTATTACTGGTTATGATGATGCTGTTCTGTGCGGTGATGACGGAGTTTTGCGGCGTCCTGGCACAAACGATTAATGGCGTCCGCAGCTATGCCGGACCGCTGGGTAAAAGCGACAGAGCGTTGGTATTTGGCGCGTGGGGTTTGGCACTGGCGCTGTGGCCACAGGTTGTGCAGTGGAACAATGTGCTTTGGGGTATTGCTACGCTCTTACTGCTATGGACGGTAATTAATCGCTGTAAAAGTGCATTGCGTAACGAGGTCGTGAAATGATGCTGTTAGAGAAGTCACTCGCGGTCATTTTTGCGCTGCTGTTGATTGCAACGGTGGTGAATGGATTACTGGTGTGGCGACGACCAGGCAAAGACTGGCGGGAACTGACGTTACGCATTCGCACCTGGTGGGTAATCATCGTCTTGTTTTCTTTGGCTATTTTAAGTCCACACTGGCTAGCGTTAACCTTTTTTGCGTTAGTGAGTTTTATGGCGCTAAAGGAGTTTTTGACGCTGGCACCGTCGCGTCAAACCGATCGCATGCCGCTGCTGTGGATGTTCATTGCTATTCCGATTAACTACTGGTTGATTGGCATCAACTGGTACGGCATGTTTGTCGTCTTTATCCCGGTCTATGCATTCTTATTCTTACCGGTTCGTATGGTGATTGCGGGTGATACGCAGGGCTTCTTACGTTTTGTCTCGCAGCATCACTGGAGCCTGATGACCACCGTATTTGCGTTCAGCCATGTCGCATTTTTGCTGGTGCTACCTGATGATGGCAAACAAACTGGCGCATTACTGGTGCTCTTCCTGGTGGGATTAACGGAATTCAACGATATTGCGCAGTACCTGTGGGGCAAATCGATTGGGCGTATCAAGGTTATGCCTAAGGTCAGCCCTAACAAGACGCTGGCGGGACTGGTCGGCGGCGTGGCAACGACTACGCTGATGGCGGCGGTGCTTGGGCCAGTCATGACACCATTAAACTTACCGTTGTCGCTGCTGGCAGGTTTTATTATCGGCCTCAGCGGTTTTTGTGGCGATGTGGTGATGTCGGCAATAAAACGTGATATCGGCGTGAAGGATAGCGGAACACTGCTGCCAGGCCATGGTGGCATTCTTGATCGACTGGATTCTCTGATCTTCACCGCTCCTGTTTTTTTCCATTTCATCCGCTACTTTTGCTACTAACTTATGATGAGCTCAATTCTGCGAACGCTGTTTACGCTTTGCATTGTCTGGCCAGTGATATGGCTGTGGCTTGGGTTGCGTATCAGGCATCGGGAGCGTCTACCCACTCGTGGCCCGGCGATTATTGTCGCCAATCACAACAGTCATATGGACGTGTTTGCACTCCTTTCGCTCTTTCCGCTACGCCGCCAGGCGTCTATTCATCCTGTGGCTGCTGCTGATTATTTCCTGCGTAATAAGGTGATGGCCTGGTTTGCGCTGAATATTCTCAACATTATTCCCATTTCGCGTAAGGGCGGAGAAACCAATCTACTGGCGCAGTGTGAACAGGCATTACGCGACGGCAAGATCCTGATCCTCTTCCCGGAAGGCACGCGCGGCGAGCCGGGAAAACTGTCACCACTTAAATCTGGGTTATGGCATCTGAGCCAGCGAGTGTCGGACGTGCCGATTATTCCCGTCTGGCTACGTGGGACGGAACACGTAATGGCGAAAGGGAATCGGATACCGCTGCCGCTGTTTATTGACGTCAATATTGGCAGAGCATTGCGTTTTCATGATGATAAACACCGCTTCATGGACGAACTCAGGCAGCAGTTGTTGCTGCTACAGCAACAAACCACAGGAATGCAGCCACATGAATAATACACGAGTGCCAGACGAGCGAAATTTTTTGACCAGCGATAACACCGTGCTGTTTTATCGTCACTGGCCTGCGCCTGCGCCGGGCATGACACCCAAAGTGATTGTTCTGTTCCATCGTGGACACGAACATTCCGGGCGGCTGCAGCATATTGTGGACGAACTGGCGATGCCGGACACCGTATTCTATGCCTGGGATGCACGTGGTCACGGACACTCGCCGGGCCAGCGTGGTTATAGCCCCTCGCTGGCGCGCTCGGTGCAGGATGTTGAAGAATTCGTACGTTTCGCCGCAGCAGACAGCCAGGCCGCAATGGAAGATGTGGTCGTCGTAGCCCAAAGCGTAGGCGCGGTACTGGCTGCAACCTGGGCACATGACTATGCGCCTGATATTCGTGGACTGGTGCTGGCGTCACCGGCTTTCAAAGTGAAATTGTATGTGCCGTTTGCCCGCCAGGGGTTAACGTTGCTGCACCGGCTGCGTGGCCTGTTCTTCGTTAATTCTTATGTTAAAGGCAAATACCTGACGCACGATGTTGATCGCGTGGCCAGCTTTAACCTTGATACTCAGATCACCCGGGCCATTGCGGTAAACATCCTGTTGGATCTCTACAAAACGGCAGAGCGAATTGTCAGCGATGCCGCTGCCATTACGTTACCTGTACAGTTGCTGGTGTCCGCGGATGATTTCGTTGTGCATCGCCAGCCGCAGATTGATTTTTATCAGCGTCTGAGAAACCCACTTAAAGAATTGCACGTGCTGCCGGGTTTTTACCACGACACGCTGGGCGAAAAAGATCGGCACCTGGCGTTCGATAAAATGCGCGATTTTATTACGACGCTCTATGCTACGCCGGCGCAGCGTTTTGATTACAGTAACGAAGACCGCTGGAGCCCGGGAGCGGATACCTGGCGGATGCTCAATGGCGGACCTGAGCCGTATTCTCTTGAAGATCTAGCGTACCGCGGTTTGCGCTATGGCATGAAGCTTCTGGGGACGCAATCTACGGGCGTACGTCTGGGATTTGACACCGGTTTTGATTCCGGTAGTACGCTGGATTATGTCTATCGCAACCAGCCTCAGGGCAGCAGTGCGTTGGGGCGTTTAATTGACAAAAACTACCTGAACAATGTCGGCTGGCAGGGGATCCGCCAGCGTAAGGTTCATTTGCAGAGGCTGATTAGCCAGGCAGTCGCACAGTTGGCGGAGCAGGGCACGTCAGTGCATGTGGTGGATATTGCTGCCGGACATGGACGCTATGTACTCGATGCGCTGGAAGGCGAACCTGCGGTAAGTTCAATTTTATTGCGCGATTACAGTGAGCTGAACGTGAATAAAGGTCGCGAAATGATCGCAAGCAGAGGCATGACTGACATTGCGCACTTTGAACAAGGTGATGCCTTCAACCGCGAACAATTGGCAGCGCTGGAGCCTCGTCCCACATTAGGGATTGTCTCCGGTTTATACGAGTTGTTTCCTGAAAACACGCTGGTCAAAAACTCTTTGGCCGGGCTGGCTGAGGCGATAGAGCCGGGGGGCGTGTTGATCTATACCGGGCAGCCCTGGCATCCACAGCTAAAAACGATCGCCTGGTCGCTGACCAGCCATAAAGACGGTAAAGCGTGGGTGATGCGTGTGCGTACGCAGGGGGAAATGGATGCACTGGTTCGTGACGCGGGTTTTGAAAAGTGTACACAACTGATTGATGAGTGGGGAATTTTCACCGTTTCCATGGCGGTGCGTCGTGCTTCCTGAGCAGCGTAAAGTCATGGTGCAGGCAGTCGGTTGGTTACTGCTGCTGGCGCCCTTTTTTTTCCTTACGTATGGCAAGGTAAATCAGTTTACCGCCTGGCAAGACGCGCAATATCAGAACGTTGGAAGTATCGTTTTTAACTGGGAGTCGGCCATTCCTTTTATTCCATGGACCATTCTTCCTTACTGGAGTCTGGATCTGTTTTACGGATTATCCCTGTTTATTTGCACCACGCGTTTCGAGCAGCGTCGACTGGTGCTCCGGCTGGTACTGGCATCGGTGATTGCTTGCGGTGGTTTTTTACTGTTTCCGTTGCAGTTTAGCTTTACGCGTCCCGAAGTGACGGGGGCGGCGGGTTGGCTGTTTGCACAACTGGAGCAGTTCGATCTGCCATATAACCAGTCGCCATCACTGCATATTATTCTCTGCTGGCTGTTGTGGCGGCATTTCAGTCGCTACCTGTCAGGCGGTTGGCGCAGACTCTGTGATAGCTGGTTTTTGCTGATCGCCATATCCGTTCTTACCACCTGGCAACATCATTTTATCGATATTATTACCGGACTGGCGGCAGGAATGTTGATTGACTGGATGGTACCGGAACGACGCCGCTGGCGCTGGTGTAAACCGGATGCAGCGCGCGTGAGGTTGCTGCGGCGATACCTGATGGGGGCGGTCGTATGTTTCATTGCCGCAGTGTTGCTGACGCCATGGTTGTTATGGCCTGCGCTGGCGTTATTGATCGCCGGGTGCGGCTACGCTGGATTCGGTGCGGCAACGACGGCGAAAGATTCGCAGGGCCGACTCCCTCCTGCTGTTTACTGGCTGTCATTGCCATGGCGAGCAGGAATGTGGCTGTCGATGCGTTGGTTTACCCGCCGTTTGCCTGCGGTAAGTTCGGTGGTACCCGGAGTGTATCTCGGTAGTTTTCCGCGCCAGGAGCCAGCACAACATGCGGTACTGGACGTGACCTTTGAGTTTCCTCGTGGACGGGCGACGGCCTCACGAACGTATCACTGCGTACCAATGCTGGATTTAGTGATCCCGAATGAAGCTGAACTTCAGCAGGCGGTGAGCAGTCTGGAGACCCTGCGTGAGACGCAGGGTACGGTGCTGGTGCATTGTGCTTTAGGACTATCGCGTAGTGCGATGGTGATTGCGGCGTGGCTGTTACGCCATGGCCATGCAACCACGGTAGAGCAGGCCGTGGCACAGATCCGTGCGTGTCGACCGCAGGTGGTGCTGACTGATAAACATCTGGAGATGCTGCAACAATGGCAACGGAAAGTGACAACGTAACAGAAGATGAGATGCTTCGGCATGGTTTGCTGCGGCACACGCTGGCAAGCTGGCGCTTCATCCTGCTTTTTTCCCTCGCTCCGATGGTGTGGGTGCTCTTTGCCGCACCGCCAGGTATCCTGCGTGCCATTATCGCGCTGCTGTGCGCCATTGTCTGGTTTGGCTGTTGGCGATTATGGCTCGACGAGCGCTATTTTTCGCTGATCACTGCACATAACAATGTGCAGGCAGGTGATGCTCTGTGCTTTATCTGGCGTCGTGAGCGACTGAAAACGTTAACGCTGGCCGACCGGCAGTCAGGCGCATTGCAACAGTGTCGGTACACGCTTCGTTTGGTTATTGTTCTGTGGGCTGTCTGGCTGGTACTGCTTGTGTAGCATCCATCTAAATTACTCATCGACATCGCAATAGTTGCCACACGGCATAAAATGGATGCTGATATAGTCCAACACCGGTCGCGTTGTGGGGTGAAATCATGTGGCTTCTCAAGTGGTATGTCTGGAATCGTTGGGTATTCAAACTGTTAAGCCGGGATGTCGCGGAGCCTGAACAATTTTTGCTTCATTGCTGGGAAGAGAATCTGGCGAAATGCAGGGATTATGCAACCATCTGGCGTGATATTAATCGCATTCACGGCAAACAGATACGGGTACAGGTAAAGAAGTAAGTGCCGGAGAAACCCTCTCACCGGACGGTGAGAGGGGGAATTATCAGGCAGCAACTACGCTGTCGATAGCGGCTTTCGCGTCGGATTGTGCTTTAGACGCCACTTCCGGGCCGTAAGCAATACCTTCAGCAAAGACGACATTCACGTCGGTGATGCCGATAAAGCCCAGGAATACGTTCAGGTACGGCGTGATCAGGTCGGTTGGTGTATCTTTGTGGATACCACCACGGCTGGTCAGCACCACAGCGCGTTTACCCGTCACCAGACCTTCCGGGCCTTTCTCGGTATAACGGAAAGTCACACCAGCGCGGGCAATCAGGTCAAAGTAGTTTTTCAACTGAGTTGGGATGTTGAAGTTGTACATCGGCGCGGCGATAACAATCACATCATGCGCTTTCAGCTCAGCAATCAGCTCATCGGACAGCGCCAGCGCTTCCTGCTGACGCGGCGTCAGCGGTGCATCGCTCGGGCGCATCGCACCCACCAGTTCGCCATCCAGTACCGGTACAGGATTTGCTGCCAGGTCACGGACAGTGATTTCATCAGCAGAGTGCTTTTCACGCCACTGTTCAACAAAATAATCAGACAACTGACCAGACTGAGAGTACCCTGCCAGAATACTGGATTTAAGAACTAATACCTTGCTCATGGGTGTTTCCTTTTATGTGTTTGAAGGGGGTGAGCCCCGTTGCTTGTTGACACTTTATTCACAATCCTGTCGCAGTGATAGTGCAATATATCGAATCCTATGTTCGAAATTATTGAACAACACATGAAAAGCGCCGATGTGGTACTCTATACCTATCATCTAAAAGAGATTTAACCCGGCAGAGCACTGCCTTTTAACGCTATGACAGAACAACAAAAATTAACCTTCAACATGTTGCAGCAACAGCTGGATTCATTGATGCTGCGTGACAGACAGCGTTTTGCCCGCCGCCTGCACGGCGTGAAGAAGGTTAAAAATCCTGATGCACAACAGGCCATTTACCAGGAGATGGCGAAAGAGATTGAGCAGGCAGCCGGTAAAGTTGTGCTGCGTGAAGCGGCGCGTCCGGAAATCAGCTATCCGGAAAACCTGCCCGTCAGCCAGAAAAAACAGGATATTCTGGACGCAATTCGCGATCATCAGGTGGTGATTGTTGCTGGCGAGACCGGCTCGGGGAAAACCACCCAGTTACCCAAAATCTGTATGGAACTGGGGCGCGGGGTAAAAGGGCTGATCGGCCATACCCAACCGCGTCGTCTGGCGGCGCGCACCGTGGCGAACCGTATTGCGGAAGAGCTGCAGACCGAGCCGGGCGGCTGTATTGGTTATAAAGTTCGTTTCAGCGATCATGTCAGTGATAACACCATGGTCAAGCTGATGACGGACGGTATCCTGCTGGCGGAAATCCAGCAGGATCGACTGCTGATGCAGTACGACACCATCATCATCGATGAAGCGCATGAACGCAGTCTGAATATCGACTTTCTGCTCGGCTATCTGAAAGAACTTCTGCCGCGTCGCCCGGATCTAAAAATTATCATCACTTCGGCGACCATCGATCCTGAACGTTTTTCAAAGCATTTCAATAACGCGCCGATTATCGAAGTCTCCGGCCGAACGTATCCGGTGGAAGTGCGCTATCGCCCGATTGTTGAAGATGCAGATGACACCGAGCGTGACCAACTTCAGGCGATTTTTGATGCCGTAGATGAGTTAGGCCGTGAAAGTCAGGGCGACATTCTGATCTTCATGAGCGGCGAACGTGAAATCCGTGATACCGCCGATGCCCTGAATAAGCTGGATTTACGCCATACCGAAGTGTTGCCGCTGTATGCGCGTCTTTCAAACAGTGAGCAGAACCGTGTATTCCAGTCGCACAGTGGTCGCCGTATCGTGCTGGCGACCAACGTGGCAGAAACGTCGCTGACCGTTCCGGGAATCAAATACGTCATTGATCCAGGCACCGCGCGTATCAGTCGCTACAGTTACCGCACCAAAGTTCAGCGCTTGCCGATTGAACCGGTGTCGCAGGCTTCTGCCAACCAGCGTAAAGGCCGCTGCGGTCGTGTTTCGGAAGGGATCTGTATTCGTCTGTATTCCGAAGACGATTTCCTGTCGCGTCCGGAGTTTACCGACCCGGAGATCCTGCGTACCAACCTGGCATCCGTTATTTTGCAGATGACCGCGTTGGGGCTGGGCGATATCGCGGCGTTCCCGTTTGTTGAAGCGCCGGATAAGCGCAATATTCAGGACGGTGTACGCCTGCTCGAAGAGCTGGGGGCGATAACCACCGACGAACAGGCAACCGCTTACAAGTTAACGCCGTTGGGCCGTCAGCTGTCGCAACTGCCGGTGGATCCGCGTCTGGCGCGCATGGTGCTGGAAGCGCAAAAACATGGCTGCGTACGTGAGGCGATGATCATTACCTCGGCGCTGTCCATTCAGGATCCGCGCGAGCGTCCAATGGACAAGCAGCAGGCTTCCGACGAGAAGCACCGCCGTTTCCACGACAAAGAGTCTGATTTCCTCGCGTTTGTGAACCTGTGGAACTATCTCGGCGAGCAGCAAAAAGCGTTGTCGTCAAACCAGTTTCGTCGCCAGTGCAAAGTTGACTTTCTGAACTATCTGCGCGTGCGAGAGTGGCAGGATATCTACACACAACTGCGCCAGGTGGTGAAAGAGTTGGGTATTCCGGTTAACAGCGAACCTGCTGAATATCGGGAGATCCACGTCGCGTTGCTGACCGGTTTACTGTCTCATATCGGGATGAAAGATACCGATAAACAGGAGTTTACCGGGGCGCGTAACGCTCGCTTCTCGATCTTCCCGGGGTCAGGTTTATTCAAAAAACCGCCGAAGTGGACGATGGTAGCGGAGTTGGTGGAAACCAGCCGCTTGTGGGGACGCATTGCCGCGCGTATCGATCCTGAATGGGTGGAGCCGGTAGCCCAGCATCTGATCAAACGTTCATACAGTGAGCCGCACTGGGAACGCGCGCAGGGTGCTGTGATGGCGACAGAAAAAGTCACTGTCTACGGCTTACCGATTGTTGCGGCCCGTAAGGTGAATTACAGTCAGATCGATCCTGCGTTATCGCGTGAACTGTTCATTCGTCATGCGCTGGTGGAAGGTGACTGGCAAACGCGCCATGCGTTTTTCCGCGATAACCTGAAACTACGAGCGGAGGTGGAAGAGTTAGAGCACAAATCACGCCGCCGTGACATTCTCGTCGATGACGAAACGATGTTTGAGTTCTACGACCAACGTATCAGCCATGAGGTGGTTTCTGCCCGCCATTTTGATAACTGGTGGAAAAAGGTCAGCCGCGAGACGCCGGATCTGCTCAACTTTGAAAAGAGCATGCTCATCAAAGAGGGCGCGGAGAAAATCAGTAAGCTGGATTATCCGAACTTCTGGCATCAGGGTAACCTTAAGCTGCGCCTGAGCTACCAGTTCGAACCCGGAGCCGATGCGGACGGTGTGACCGTACATATTCCACTCCCGCTGCTCAACCAGATCGACGAGAGCGGTTTTGAATGGCAAATTCCAGGGCTGCGCCGCGAACTGGTGATCGCCCTGATTAAGTCGTTACCAAAACCGGTACGACGCAACTTTGTACCCGCACCGAACTATGCGGAAGCGTTTTTAGGCCGAGTGACGCCGCTGGAACTGCCGCTGCTGGACTCGCTGGAGCGTGAACTGCGCCGCATGACCGGCGTCACCGTTGACCGTGAAGACTGGCACTGGGATCAGGTGCCCGATCACCTAAAAATCACCTTCCGGGTGGTGGATGATAAGAACAAGAAGCTGCAGGAAGGGCGTTCGCTACAGGATTTGAAAGATGCGCTGAAGGGCAAAGTTCAGGAAACATTGTCTGCGGTGGCCGATGACGGTATCGAACAGAGTGGATTGCACATCTGGAGCTTCGGCCGGCTTCCGGAAAGTTACGAACAAAAACGCGGTAACTATAAGGTGAAAGCGTGGCCGGCGTTGGTCGATGAGCGTGACAGCGTTGCCATCAAACTGTTTGATAATCCGCTGGAACAACAGCAGGCGATGTGGTGCGGTTTACGCCGCCTGTTGCTGCTGAATATTCCTTCGCCAATCAAATATTTGCACGAGAAGCTGCCCAATAAAGCCAAGCTGGGGCTGTACTTTAACCCGTACGGTAAAGTGCTGGATTTGATTGACGACTGTATCTCCTGCGGTGTGGATCAGCTAATTGACGCCAACGGTGGTCCGGTGTGGACCGAAGAAGGCTTTACGGCGTTGCATGAAAAAGTGCGGGCTGAACTGAACGATACGGTGGTGGAGATTGCGAAGCAGGTCGAACAGATCCTGACCGCAGTGTTTAATATCAACAAACGTCTGAAAGGTCGCGTAGATATGACCATGGCGCTGGGGCTTGCGGATATCAAAGCGCAAATGGGCGGACTGGTGTATCGAGGATTTGTTACCGGCAACGGTTTCAAACGTCTGGGCGATACGTTGCGTTATTTGCAGGCGATTGAAAAACGGTTGGAGAAACTGGCCATCGATCCACACCGCGATCGCGCGCAGATGCTGAAAGTGGACAGCGTGCAGCAGTCCTGGCAGCAGTGGTTCAATAAACTGCCGCCTGCGCGCCGCGAAGATGACGATGTCAAAGAGATCCGCTGGATGATAGAAGAGCTACGCGTCAGCTACTTTGCCCAGCAGCTTGGCACGCCGTATCCGATTTCGGATAAGCGTATCCTGCAGGCAATGGATCAGATTACGGGTTAACGCAGTGCTGGACCGTAGGCCGGATAAGGCGTAGTCGCCATCCGGCATCTGTATCCGGTAAAGCATAAATTCCAGGAGTCATGAACATGAGACAGTTTCCGCCACTTTCCGCTAGCACCCTTGCGGCGATTAACACCGTGGGGCAATGGCTGGCGCAAAATGATTTCGCTGAAAATATTACGGTGCAGACAGATTGCGTGATTCTGGCCGGGAACGCAGTGATCCCGACCATCGATGCAGCCTGTCGGATAGCGAAAGAGCAACAGGTTCCCCTACTGATTAGCGGTGGTATCGGTCACTCAACGACCTTTCTGTATGCTGCCATCGCAGAGCATCCACGCTACCACACGATTCGTACCACTGGTCGCGCGGAAGCGGCGATCCTTGCCGATATCGCGCACCAGTTCTGGCACATTCCTGGTGAGAAGATTTGGGTAGAGGATCAGTCCACCAACTGTGGGGAGAACGCCCGGTTTAGCTGTGCGTTACTGCGTCAGGCGACCCAAACCATGGGGACCGTCATTGTGGTGCAAGACCCTACCATGCAGCGCCGCACCATGGCGACATTTGAACGCGTCACGCGTGACGACCCTCAGGCCCCACGCTGGATCAGTTTCCCCGGTTTTGTCCCCGAGTTGATTGAGCAGGGCGACGGCGTGGATTTTGCCCCGACCGCCGAAGGTCTGTGGTCGGTGGATCGTTACCTGTCTCTCATTACCGGTGAGCTTCCGCGCCTGCGTGATGATGCAACCGGCTACGGGCCTTGCGGCCGCGATTTTATCGCCCATGTTGATATTCCTCAGGACGTTGAGCAAGCCTGGCAGCAGCTAAAAAATGATACCGCGCTGACCGACTTACTTGAGAGCCGTTCTCTGTAATCCCTTCTGCCCGTTTGTCGGCGTTTTACGGCAAACGGGCAGAAAGCCCACCCGTTTTTTCTCTTAATCATCACTTTGCCAGGCGCTTTTATGAAGCAGTTCACAGAACCGCCACTCCAGCGATAATGCGCCATGCAAATTGATATTAATTAACAATAGTTTTACTTGTTAAAAACAAATCAATCACAGGAGAGCCGCATGTCAGTACCCGTACAACATCCTATGTATATCGATGGGCAGTTTGTGACCTGGCACGATGACGCCTGGATTGATGTCGTCAATCCGGCCACGGAAGAGATTATCTCGCGTATTCCCGATGGGCGTGCCGAAGACGCGCGTAAAGCGATCGATGCCGCGGATCGCGCTCAGCCGCAATGGGAAGCGTTGCCTGCCATTGAACGGGCAAACTGGTTACGCAAAATTTCTGCGGGTATCCGCCAGCGAGCCGATGAAATCAGCGCGTTGATTGTGGCGGAAGGTGGAAAAATTCGACAACTGGCTGACGTTGAAGTCGCGTTTACCGCCGACTATATCGATTACATGGCGGAGTGGGCGCGTCGCTATGAAGGTGAGATCCTGCAAAGCGATCGCCCGGGTGAGAATATCCTGCTGTTTAAGCGTGCACTGGGCGTGACGACGGGCATTCTGCCGTGGAACTTCCCGTTTTTCCTGATTGCCCGCAAACTGGCTCCCGCCTTGCTGACGGGGAATACCATTGTCATTAAGCCGAGTGAATTCACACCGAATAACGCCATCGCCTTTGCCAAAATTGTTGATGACATTGGTTTACCGCGCGGGGTCTTTAATCTGGTGCTGGGACGCGGTGAAACGGTCGGTCAGGAGCTGGCTGGAAACCCCAAGGTGGCGATGGTGAGTATGACCGGCAGCGTCGGTGCGGGCGAGAAAATTATGGCCGCAGCGGCCAAAAACATCACTAAAGTTTGTCTGGAGTTGGGTGGTAAAGCTCCGGCTATCGTGATGAACGATGCTGATCTTGAGCTGGCGGTGAAGGCCATTGTTGACTCGCGGGTGATCAATACCGGACAGGTATGCAACTGTGCTGAGCGCGTATACGTTCAGAAAGGTATCTATGACCAGTTCGTTAATCGTTTGGGTGAGGCGATGAAAGCCGTGCAGTTTGGCAATCCGGCCGAACGCAATGACATTGCGATGGGGCCGCTGATTAACGCCGCTGCGCTGGATCGTGTGGAGCAGAAAGTCGCACGAGCGGTGCAGGAAGGGGCCAGAGTGGTGCTGGGCGGTAAGGCTGTTATCGGCAAAGGTTATTACTACCCGCCGACGTTACTGCTAGACGTGCGCCAGGAGATGGCGATTATGCACGAGGAGACGTTTGGTCCGGTGCTGCCGGTGGTGGCGTTTGATACGCTGGAACAGGCGTTGACAATGGCCAATGACAGCGACTACGGTCTGACCTCATCGATCTATACGCAGAATCTGAATACGGCAATGAAGGCGATTAAGGGGCTGAAGTTTGGCGAAACCTATATTAACCGTGAAAACTTCGAGGCGATGCAGGGCTTCCACGCTGGCTGGCGTAAGTCCGGGATTGGCGGGGCTGATGGTAAACATGGTCTGAACGAATACCTGCAAACGCAAGTGGTGTATCTGCAGTCCTAAGTTTTTCGCCGGGTGAGTCTGTACGCCACCCGGCGCAATCTTCACACTTTAGTGGCTACCCAGTTCATCATCATTTCCGGCCAGATTGCCAGCGGTAACCCTTGCGCATCACGAATACCAAATCCGTGCTTACCGCGTTCAAACAGATGCATTTCGACCGGAACGCCCTGCTCACGTAGCGCATTAAAGAAAACCAGGCTGTTTTCTACCTTCACCGCCGGATCGTCAATGGCGTGTAGCAGGAATGTCGGCGGCGTTGTGCTATCCACGCGTTCTTCCAGAGAATAGTGGCGCAGATCTTCCTTTTCGGGCTTAGCGCCAACCAGCTCAAGACGAGATCCCGGGTGACCGATGTCTTCGCGCAGAGTGACAACCGGGTACACCAGTGCCATAAACGCAGGGCGCGCAGGTTGCTCGTCTACGTTATCTATCGGCATATAAACCGTTTCGGCAAACCGGGTTCCCAGACTGGCGGCCACGTGACCACCGGAAGAGAAGCCCAACACACCGATACGATCAGGGTTAATTTTCCATTCATGGGCGTTGGCGCGAATGTAGCGCATGGCGCGCTGGGCATCGGCCAGCGGCGCGTTTGCGCCTTCCTCATGGCCATCACCCGGCATGCGGTAGGTCATCACAAACAGGGTATAACCGCGAGCGTTAAAGAACGGTGCCAGTACGCTGCCTTCTTTATCCACCACCACGCGACGATAAGAGCCGCCTGGCGTGACAAGGATCCCTATGCCGTTAGGTTTTGCGGGGGCATAAACGGTAATTTCCGGGGCGCGAATACCGGTGACCGCACGATCATACTGAGATGTTCCTGTATGTCGGGGTTCAGGCGTAAACACCGCATCGCTGTTTTTTGCTCCGGGGGCTTCACCCTGCGGCCAGAATGAGACGGTGGTGGCCTTAGCAACGGCTTGCTCCATTATGTTTTCTAACGTTTCACGACTCAGTGCTTCCATTACTATGCTCCCTCAGTGGCAAAGGTTAGCTATAGCACAGTCAGTGAATCGAAAACGGGGAGAGACTCACAACGTATTGAATTCGCGGGAAATGAAAGAGGGCGGAGGCGAGCCTCCGCCAGAACATTAGAGCTTGATAAATTTATCCAGTGTACGAATAAGTTGGGTGACAAAACCGTATTCGTTATCGTACCAGGCGACTGTTTTTACCAGTTGCAGATCGCCCACTTCGGTAATTTCGGTTTGTGTCGCATCAAATACCGAACCGAAATGCGAGCCAATGACATCTGACGAGACGATTTCCTCATCGGTATAACCAAATGACTCATTGTCTTGCGTGGCTTTTTTCAGCGCGTTGTTGACCTCTTCAGCAGTGACTTTTTTCCCCAATACCGATACCAGTTCCGTGACGGATCCTGTTTTCACCGGAACACGCTGGGCGTGGCCTTTTAATTTTCCGCTCAATGCCGGAATGACCAGACCAATGGCTTTGGCGGCTCCGGTGGTATGGGGAATGATATTCTCCGCTGCTGCCCGTGAGGCGCGCAGATCTTTCCCGCGAGGCCCATCAACCAGCGACTGCGTTCCCGTGTAGGCGTGGATGGTGGTCATGGTGCCAAGCTGAATACCGAAGCTGTCGTGCAGGGCTTTCGCCATCGGTGCGAGGCAGTTAGTGGTGCACGATGCGACCGAGATAATCCGATCGTTCGCATCCATTGTATCGTCGTTGACGTTAAAGACGATGGTTTTCATATCGCCAGCCGGGGCGGATATCAGCACTTTTTTGGCCCCTGCATCCAGGTGCGCGTTGGTTTTTTCTGTCGAGGTATAAAAACCGGTGCATTCGATGATTATCTCAGCGCCAGTGGTTTTCCACGGAATATTTTTGGCCTCTTTTTCTGCGTAAACCGCGATTTTTTTACCGTCGACAATCAGCGCGTCTTCGGTAAAGTCGATGCTCCAGGGAAACGGGCCGTAGTTTGAATCGTGCTTTAACAGATAGGCGAGAATTTTGGGCGAGGTGAGGTCATTAATGGCCACAACCTCCACGTTGCTTTTGACTTCCAGTAGTCGACGCAATACCAGACGACCGATACGACCAAAACCGTTAATGCCAATTTTACTCATGGTTTTCTCCTGTCAGGATGAGGCGGTACGACATATTTTCCCTACCAGGCTTAGTCCAGACAGGCATCCTCGGCAATAGCGGTTCTTGCGGTTAAGCGTAAGCGACTGAAAATGGGTGAACAAAAGTTAATGAATTTTTAACAAAAGCCCGTTATGTTGACGCATTATTGTTTTTATTCAGGAAGTGTTATGGGGAATAAGTATTCTGGCCTGCAAATCGGTATTCACTGGCTGGTCTTTTTGTTGGTTATTGTGGCGTACAGCGCCATGGAGTTTCGCGGATTTTTCCCGCGCAGCTATCGCCCCTTGTTCAACATGGTGCACGTCTCCTGCGGTATCACTATTTTAACGCTGATGGTGGCGCGTCTGCTGGTCAGGCTGAAATACCCGGCTCCGCCGATTGTGCCAAAACCGAAGCCGATGATGACCGGAATGGCGCATCTGGGGCATCTGGTTATCTATCTGTTGTTTATTGTCCTGCCGATTATTGGGCTGGTGATGATGTACAACCGGGGTAACCCGTGGATTGCATTCGGCATCGTTATGCCGCATGCGCCAGAGGCGAACTTTGATTTAGTGGATATGCTGAAGTCCTGGCACGTGACGCTGGCAAATCTGGGTTATTTTGTTATTGCTCTGCATGCTGGTGCTGCCCTGATGCATCACTATTTCTGGAAGGACAATACGTTGTTGCGCATGATGCCGCGAAAACGCTCCTGAGGTAATGCCCCGCAAATGTGGGGCATTTTTTTAGCCGATTATTTTTCCAGACATCATAAAAGCTTATCGACAAGATGGTTAAACAACGCTCAATTCGCCACACTTGTCACTTGATCACTGTCTTCATTAAAACTACTGTATATAAACACAGTTATATGAGAGGCAGATTATTATGTTGTTTTTCCAGCCAGTTGAACACCGCGAAATCAAACACTTCCCGCTATTTAGCGATCTCGTGCCTTGCGGTTTTCCCTCTCCTGCGCAGGATTACGTTGAGAAACGTATCGATCTCAACGATCTGTTGGTGCAGCATCCCAGCGCAACCTATTTTGTTAAATCGTCTGGCGACTCCATGATGGGGGCAGGGATCGGTGCTGGCGACTTGCTGGTAGTCGACAGTGCCAGAAAAGCGGCCCACGGAGACATTGTGGTTGCTGCTATTGAAGGCGAATTCACCGTTAAGCGCCTGCAATTGCATCCGGTGGTGATGTTGAAGCCAGAGAACAGCGCCTACGCGCCGATCATGATCGGCAGCGAGGACACGCTGGATATATTTGGCGTAGTGACATTCATCATTAAATCTGCGGGCTGATTATGTTTGCGCTGGTGGATGTTAATTCATTTTATGCCAGCTGTGAGTCGGCATTCCGGCCCGATCTGAAGGGTAAACCCGTTGTCGTTCTTTCAAATAACGATGGCTGTGTCATTGCCAGTAGCGCGGAGGCAAAAGCGCTTGGCGTTAATATGGGCGCACCATATTTCAAACAGAAAGATCTGTTCAGGCGCTATGGCGTGTTCTGTTTTAGTTCGAACTACGAATTGTATGCGGATATGAGCAGCAGGGTGATGTCGATTCTGGAGGAGCTGTCGCCGCGCGTGGAGATGTACAGTATTGATGAAGCCTTTTGCGATTTAACGGGCGTGCGAAACTGCCGGGATCTGACGGATTTTGGTCGGGAAATCAGAGCAACCATTTTACAAAAAACACGCCTCAAGGTTGGGGTCGGTATCGCCCAGACCAAAACCCTGGCCAAGCTGGCTAACCATGCGGCCAAAAAGTGGCAGGAACAGACTGGCGGGGTGGTGGATCTCTCGAATATTGAGCGCCAGCGTAAGCTGATGACTGCGCTCCCGGTTGATGAAGTCTGGGGTGTTGGACGCCGTATCAGTAAAAAACTTGACGCTATGGGCATTAAAACGGTCTGCGACCTGGCAGATACCGATATTCGCTTTATCCGCAAACATTTCAACGTTGTGCTTGAGCGCACTGTGCGGGAATTGCGCGGTGAACCTTGCCTGGAGCTGGAGGAGTTTGCACCAGTTAAGCAGGAAATTATCTGCTCAAGATCGTTTGGTGAAAAACTCACGGATTACAACGCGATGCGAGAGGCAATTTGTACCTATGCTTCACGTGCTGCGGAAAAGCTGCGCAGAGAGCACCAGTTCTGCCGGTTTATCTCTACGTTTATCAAAACCAGCCCATTTTCCCTGAATGAACCGTATTACGGTAACAGCGCATCGATAAAACTGCTGACACCAACCCAGGATAGTCGGGAAATTATAAAGGCGGCCACATGTAGCCTGGACGCAATATGGCGAGAGGGGCTACGTTATCAAAAAGCAGGGGTCATGCTGGGCGATTTTTTTAGCTCAGGTGTTGCACAGTTGAATCTTTTTGATGACAACGCTCCACGGCATAACAGCGATAAGCTGATGGCCGTTCTGGATACGCTCAATGCTGAAAAGGGTAAAGGAACGCTCTATTTTGCCGGACAAGGTATACAACAACCGTGGGCGATGAAGCGAGATATGCTCTCACCGCGTTATACCACGAGATACAGTGATTTGCTGCGGGTTGGATAGGGTCTGGGAGGGCCTTTTATTCGCCTGATAATCAGGTCTCGCAGCACCGCAGCATATCACTGGGCCATTGAGAGAATAAGACCGCTGAATAACAGCGGCCTTATTGCTTTTATTTAGACTCTAATTCCGATGCTTTTTCTTCAGTAAGTTCAACCTCACGATACCAGCGAGGATGGTGTTTCTTCGCCCAGCGTCGACTCACTTTCCCTTCGATCATACCTTTAATTGAACCTTTTACCCAAAACGCCATGTACATATGGATCAGAATGGCGTGGATCAGCACAATGGCTGCTGTCGCGTGGATTAACAAACTCCAACGAACAATGTTAATTGAGAAATAATGGGCAAAGTAGGGCCTCCAGATAATAACGCCGGTAATCAGTAATACCAGAATTAGACTCATGATGCTCCAGAACATCATTTTCTGCCCTGCGTTGTATTTCCCCACATCAGCGACTTTATGCTCATTGCCTTTAAGTACCTCAACGATCCCTTTAATCCAGGGAAGGTCCTGTTTATCGGGAATGTTGTGGTGTACAAAACGGACGAACATAAACATCAGCACGATGAAAATCATCACCCCGAAAAACGGATGTAGAATTCGCCCCATTTGCGGTGTACCGAAAGTTTCGGTGAGCCATTGCAACGTCGGGAAGAACAGCGCAATACCGGAAAGCGACACCAGGAAGAAGCTTATTACCACCGTCCAGTGACAAGCACGGTCGATGAATTTGGTGCGCAGAATCATTTTGCTTTTACTCATGACCGTTCTCCTCTTCATCATCATCCGTCTCTTTGTTTGGGCCGACTCCCACGTAGTGGTAAATCAGCCCGGCAAAGGTGGCGATAAATCCGGCGGCGGAGAGTGGTTTTAAAATCCCCTTCCAGAGGTTCACTGGTGCGGCGATTTTTGGCTCATCCGGCAGATTGTGGTACAGCGATGGTTGATCCGCGTGATGAAGTACATACATCACGTGGGTGCCGCCGACCCCTTGTGGGTTGTAGATGCCCGCATTGGCATAGCCGCGTTTTTTCAACTGCGCCACGCGAGTTTCCGCTACATTGAGCATCTCTTTTTTGGTGCCAAACTGGATAGCGCCGGTCGGACAAGTTTTCACGCAGGCCGGTTCCTGGCCCACGCTGACCCGGTCAACGCACAGCGTACATTTGTAGACCCGGTTATCTTCGGGATTAAGTCGCGGAATATTGAACGGGCAGCCAGCAATGCAGTAGCCACAGCCAATACAGTGCTCGGACTGAAAGTCGACAATCCCGTTGGCATACTGAATGATTGCTCCAGCGGATGGACAGGCTTTCAAACAGCCGGGATCGGCGCAGTGCATGCAGCCGTCTTTGCGGATCAGCCATTCCAGCTTGTCGTTCTGGGTGGTTTCGCTAAAGCGCATCACCGTCCAGGACTTAGCGCTGAGATCGGTCGGGTTGTCGTAGACGCCGTTGCAGTAGCCCACTTCATCGCGAATATCGTTCCACTCTGAGCAGGCGACCTGACAGCCTTTACAGCCAATACAGGTAGTGACATCAATTAATTTTGCCACTTCTGCACGGTAATCCCGCGCCTGGGGCGGCGGCGTGATGCTGTTCGTCGCCGAGCGTTTAATAATATCTTGTGATTGCATAGCCATGAGTTCCCTTCCTTACGCTCGCTCGATGTTGACCAGAAACGCTTTATACTCCGGTGTTTGCGAGTTCGCGTCACCCACCGATGGCGTTAACGTATTGGCGAGGAACCCTTTGCGTGTGGCGCCTTCAAAGCCCCAGTGACAAGGGATACCGATAGTATCGACCTGCTTACCATCGATCGTCAGCGTTTGCAGACGTTTGGTGACCACCGCCTTCGCTTTGATAAAGCCGCGTTTCGACATCACTTTCACCGTATCACCTGCCGCAATGCCTTTTTTGCTCGCCAGCGCCTCACCGATTTCGATGAATTGATCGGGTTGAGCAATGGCGTTGAGCAGCGCATGTTTGGTCCAGTGGCGGAACAGTTCGGTAATGGAGTAAGTTGTGGCGACGTACGGGAAGGCATCCGCTTTACCCATATTGGCGATATCGTCATGGTAGATACGCGCAACTGGGCTGGATACAACATCCGGGTGCAGCGGGTTGGTACCAATAGGCGACTCAATGGGTTCGTAATGTTCCGGGAATGGCCCGTCGTTCATTTTGTCGATGGAGAACAGACGCGCTACGCCTTCCGGATTCATGATAAACGGACCAACGTTGCTGCCCGGTGCGGCCTGGCCGTAGTCGGCTACGTCCATACCGGCCCATTTTTTGCCATTCCAATGCAGCAGGGTTCGTTTGGGATCCCACGGTTTTCCTGATGGATCGGCCGAAGCGCGATTGTAGAGAATACGGCGGTTGGCAGGCCATGACCACGCCCAGCCCGGTGTGCAGCCCAGACCATACGGATCGCTGTTGTCGCGATTGGCCATCTGGTTGCCTTGTTCTGTCCAGCTTCCGCAGTAGACCCAGCAGAAACTGCTGGTCGAGCCGTCATCGCGCAACTGTGCAAAGCTGCTGAGCTGCTGGCCTTTTTTGGCTATAAGCTGGCCTTTGTCATCATAAAGGTCTTCAAGCGCCTGGCCATTTGCTTCACGCGCAATCTCTTCTGGGTGTGGGTCGTAGGGATCTTTATAATTCCAGGCAATATTCAACAAGGGTTGCGGATTCGCTCCACCTTCCTGTTGATACAACTCGCGCAGCCGCATAAACAGGCGACCGAGGATCTTCCCGTCATGTAAGGCTTCACCTGGTGGTTCTGCCGCAGCCCAGTGCCACTGCAACCAACGCCCGGAGTTAGCGATTGAACCATTTTCTTCAGCAAAGCAGGAAGAGGGCAGACGGAAAACTTCGGTCTGAATATCTGCCGGGTTTACATCGTTCATCTCGCCATGATTTTGCCAAAAATTGGACGACTCAGTGACCAGCGGATCGATAACCACCATATATTTCAGTTTTGAAAGCGCGCGAGTTGATTTGTTTTTATCTGGAAACGCCGCCAGCGGATTGAAGCCCTGAACGATGTAACCATTAATCTTCCCTTCGAGCATCAATTCAGCCTGGGTCATTACGTCATACAGGCGATCCCATTTAGGTAGCCAGTCGTAGCCCCAGTTATTTTCCACTGTTGCATTGTCGCCCCAGAAACTTTTCATCATGCTAACAAAGAACTTCGGCGTATTTTGCCAGTAATTGACCTCATTCACGCCTAGCGCAGGCGGCGTGATTTGCGAAATATAGGTCTGGTAGTCTGGCTGTTTTTCCGACGGCAGCGGCATATAGCCCGGCAGGTTCGTCGACAACAAGCCAAGATCGGTATAGCCCTGAATATTGGAGTGGCCACGTAAGGCGTTAACGCCACCGCCCGCCATGCCTATATTGCCCAGTAGCAACTGGAGCATAGCGGCGGCGCGGATAATCTGTGCCCCGGCGGAGTGGTGTGTCCAACCCAACGCATACAGAATAGTAGCGGTGCGGTCAGGCACGCTGGCGCTGGCGAGAATTTCGCAGATACGATTGAAATCTGCCACTGAGGTCCCACACAACCGGTTAACCATTTCTGGCGTATAGCGGTCGACGTGGGCTTTCAGCAAATTCCACACGCAGCGTGGATGAGACAATGTTTCATCACGCAGGGCATTACCCTGTTCGTCAAGCTGATAGAACCAGCTCGATTTATCGTACTGGCGCTTTTTATCGTCATAGCCACTGAACAAGCCGTCGTCGAACTGATAGTCATCACGGATAATCAGGCTGGCGTTGGTGTAATGGCGCACATAGTCGTGCTGCACCTGGTTGTTTTCGAGCAGATAACGGATTACACCGAGCAGGAATGCGGTGTCGGAACCCGCGCGTATTGGCGCATACAGATCGGCGACGGCGGCGCTACGGTTAAAACGCGGGTCGACTACCACCACGGTGGCGTCGTTTTTAGTTTGCGCTTCGACTACCCATTTAAAGCCTACCGGATGTGCCTCAGCGGCATTACCGCCCATAATAAGCACTACGTTGGCATTTTTAATATCGACCCAGTTGTTGGTCATCGCACCACGTCCAAACGTTGGTGCAAGAGCAGCAACGGTGGGGCCATGACATAACCGTGCTTGACAGTCGATAGCGACCATACCTAGTCCGCGAGCAAATTTACCGTCGAGGATCCCGGTTTCATTACTTGCCGCTGAGGAGCATAGCATGCCCGTGGTGGACCATCGGTTGACGGTAACGCCCTGGGCATTTTTCTCAATAAAGTTGGCATCGCGGTCATCTTTCATAAGTCGGGCAATACGATTAATCGCATCATCCCAGCTAATACGCTGCCATTTATCCGAACCCGGTGCGCGATATTCGGGATACTGCAGACGGGTTTCACTATGAATATAATCCAGCACGCCAGCGCCTTTAGGGCACAACGATCCACGGCTCACCGGATGATCCGGATCGCCCTCAATATGGTAGATACTTTCTTTGACGTTTTTGGCTGTATCGCCAAGGCTGTACATCAGCATGCCGCAGCCTACTGAGCAGTACGTACAGTTATTACGTGTCTCTTTTGCTTTTAAGAGTTTGTATTGACGGGTTTCCGCGTGAACGGAAAAAGATGATAAGAATCCGAGAGATGCAACAGTTGTTCCTGCCATACCGCCCGCGCAGATTCGAAAGAACTGCCTCCGGCTGAGCTCCATTTTTTTCTCCAGCTTAAACTTAAGACATGAAAAAGTATGGTTATTGTAAGGTTAAATTGTTTTATAAACCATTAACTTTTAGTGGTTATTGACGTGGGAGCATATTAATGCTGTAAGCCTGGGGTATGGATTGGTAAAAATTGATCATGTTAGGTTGGTTGCCGATACGTACGGTGAACTGAATCTTTTTGACGACAACCTAACGCCGCGGCGTAACAGCGATAAACTGATGGAGGTATCTGGGAAAAGGGTAAAGGAACGCTCTACTTTGCCGGACAAGGGATACAGCAACCGTGGGCGATGAAGAGAGACATGCTTTCACCACGTTATACAATGAGTTGCTGCAAGTAGTTTGATAGCCAAACTGAAAAACAAGGAGTTCATTCCACTCAACCGAACTTATCCATAGTCTATATTTTGACCTATCCAGACGATCAAACAAAAATTATAGATTCCTGAACATATAGGCATATAAATAACAAGGTTATAAAGGTCGTGATTTCTACAACACAGGACCTCTGGATATGATGGATAAACTATACCAATATGTTTCAACGAAAGAAAACGTGGGAATAAATCTTTGTCGCATTTCTATTGCCATTGTATTTATGTGGATAGGATTGTTGAAGTTCATTCCCTATGAAGCAGATAGCATCGTTCCTTTTGTAGCTAATAGCCCATTTATGTCTTTCTTTTATAACGATCCGAGTAATTATACTCAGTTTATGAACCATGAGGGCGAATTAATAGAGGCTAACCGCGCATGGCATCATGCGAATAATACTTATGGGTACTCTACCGGACTTGGTATTGTTGAAGTCATTTTTTCATTATTAATTCTTGCTCATTATGTGTCACCAAAAATCGGCTTTTGGGGGGCAACACTTGCCTTCTTAACTCCTTTTGTCACTTTGACATTCCTGATATTTACACCAGAAACATGGGTAAGTGGCCAGGATTCTCACACTGGGTTTCCCTATCTTTCTGGCGCCGGGCGACTGGTCTTAAAAGACACGATAATGATGGCTGCGGGTCTTATTGCGATGGTGCATTCTGCCAAATGTATCCTTGCACAGAATCAGCACGAGAGAGATTATACCGGCAAAGTATCCGCTGGTCTTAGATAGCTTTCCAGACTATCGTTAAATTAAGGATGTTGTGATGCTTCGGTCTCTAAAAAATATATTTATTACAGCTGCACTGTATCTGCTTATGACGGTAACCAGTCATGCTGCCAACACCGGGAATACTATGATCAAAACGTATAGTACTTATAATTACCAGCAGACCAGAGAGCATCTCATTGCTGCCATTGAGAGTAATAATCTTGTTTTTTTTGGAGAATTTGATCATGCGAAAGAGGCTAAAAATGCTGGACTAACCATGTTACCCACAACCGTCATTATTTTTGGCAATCCTAAAGGTGGCACATCATTAATGCAGGCATATCCTGATATGGCGCTCGATCTTCCCTTTAGAGTATTGATTCGGGAAGAGTCGGATGGACGTGTAGTCGTTGGATATCATCCGGTTGAGATATTACAGACTTATGGACCAGATACTGCGGCAATTCAACCCTTAAAAAATCTGGAAAAATTAGTTCAGAAAGCCATTCAGTGACCTGGCGACCAGGGCTCATCTGACGAGGCCTGGTCGTCACCCCCTCATTAAATAGCTGTTAGTTTTTTACAATTACATAAAAATTCTGATAGTATACCCCCCTATAGTATATGGAGGGCGTATGCCGCATTCACCCGAAGATAAAAAACGCATTCTCACTCGTGTACGCCGTATTCGCGGTCAGGTTGATGCGCTTGAGCGCGCACTGGAATCTGGCGAACCATGCCTGTCGATCCTGCAACAAATTGCCGCCGTACGCGGCGCATCCAATGGTCTGATGGGCGAAATGGTTGAGATCCACCTGAAAGATGAACTGGTCAGTGGGGAGACAACACCAGACCAGCGAGCTGTGCGCATGGCTGAGATCGGCCATCTTCTGCGTGCTTATCTAAAATAACACCATCACCTTGCAATAATGGGAAGAGACAAATGAAATCACGTGCAGCAGTTGCATTTGGCCCCGGCCAACCGTTAAAAATTGTTGAAATTGACGTCGCACCACCAAAGAAAGGTGAAGTGCTGGTTAAAATTACCCACACCGGCGTGTGCCATACTGATGCTTTTACCCTCTCAGGCGACGATCCGGAAGGCGTGTTCCCGGCGGTACTGGGCCATGAAGGCGGCGGCATTGTGGTTGAAGTGGGGGAAGGCGTCACCAGCCTGAAACCGGGCGATCATGTGATCCCGCTGTACACCGCAGAGTGCGGCGAGTGCAAGTTCTGTAAATCGGGTAAAACTAACTTGTGTCAGGCCGTGCGGGCGACACAGGGCAAAGGTCTGATGCCTGATGGCACAACGCGCTTCTCGTATAACGGCGAGCCGATTTATCACTATATGGGCACCAGTACCTTCAGCGAATATACCGTTTGCGCAGAGATCTCGCTGGCGAAGGTTAACGCGCAGGCTCCGCTGGATAAAGTGTGTCTGCTGGGATGTGGCGTGACCACCGGTATCGGAGCGGTCCATAACACCGCGAAAGTGAAGGAAGGCGATACCGTAGCCGTATTTGGTCTGGGCGGTATTGGCCTGGCGGTGATTCAGGGCGCGGTGCAGGCAAAAGCCGGGCGTATTCTGGCTGTTGATACCAATCCGGAGAAATTCAAATTGGCTGGTGAAATGGGCGCGACCGATTTCATCAACCCGAACGATTACGATAAGCCGGTGCAGGACGTGATTGTTGAGCTCACCGACGGTGGCGTGGACTTTAGCTTTGAGTGTATCGGCAACGTTAACGTGATGCGTGCGGCGCTGGAGTGTTGCCATAAAGGGTGGGGCGAAAGCATCATCATTGGGGTGGCGGGTGCCGGTCAGGAGATCAAAACACGTCCGTTCCAGTTAGTAACCGGTCGCGTGTGGCGCGGTTCCGCGTTTGGCGGCGTAAAAGGGCGCACTCAGTTGCCGGGTATGGTCGAAGAAGCAATGAGCGGAAAAATTCAGTTAGATCCGTTTATTACGCATCGCCTGCCTCTGGAGCAGATTAACGAAGCGTTCGATTTAATGCATCAGGGTAAATCCATCCGTACCGTTATCCATTTTGGTGATAACTGATTCATTGGCCAGCGGATTTCACCGCTGGCACTTTCCTGAATTTTTTAGAATTATGTTGTGAAAGTGTGACGAATCCGGCGCTTTTCACGGTAAGTAAACTTCCCGGATTGCCGATGACTATCTAACGGGCGTGTTTTCACGCATAAACCCTACAAGAGAGTCGACGGTCATGGACAACACTACATCGATGCAAGCCCTGCATAAACTGGGCTTTCTGCATCAAATCCGGCTGGTTCCGCTGTTTTCCTCCATTCTCGGTGGCATCCTTCTGCTATTCGCCTTAAGTTCCGGGCTGGCAGGTTATTTTCTTATGCAGGCCGATCGCGATCAGCGCGATGTAACCGATGAGATTCAGGTCCGGATGGGGTTATCTAACAGCTCTAACCACTTACGCACCGCGCGCATCAACATGATCCATGCTGGTGCGGCGAGCCGTATTGCTGAAATGGATGACATGAAGGCCAATATTGCCGAGGCAGAAAAACGTATTAAGCAATCGCAGGACGGTTTCAATACTTATATGGCTCGTGCGGTGAAAACTACTGCCGGAGAGGCGTTAGACGCTGAACTGAGCGCCAATTTCAAAGCCTATATTGATGGCTTACAGCCTATGCTCAAGTACGCTAAAAACGGCATGTTCGAAGCAATCATCAACCATGAAAATGAACAGGCCAGACCGCTGGACTCTGCTTACAACAAGGTATTGTTAAAGGCGATCGATATTCGTACCGCCAGGGCGAATCATTTAAGCGAACAGGCGCACCAACGTACACAGCTTGGCATGGCGTTTATGCTGGGGGCATTCGTTCTTGCGCTGGCACTGACCGTGATGACGTTTATTGTTCTGCGCCGTACCGTTATTCATCCTCTGTTACGTGCGGCCCAGCGCATTGAGCAAATTTCAGAAGGGGACCTGACAATGCCAGAGGAACCAACCGGGCGCAGCGAAATTGGGCGCCTGAGCCGTCATCTGCAGACAATGCAACGGTCGCTGGCGAAAACAGTGGGCACGGTACGTCAGGGCGCGGAAGAAATCTACCGCGGTACCAGTGAGATTTCGGCGGGTAATACCGATCTGTCTTCACGTACCGAACAACAGGCCGCGGCGATTGAACAAACGGCGGCCAGCATGGAAGAGCTGACGGCTACGGTGAAGCAAAACGCCGACAACGCGCATCATGCGAGTACGCTGGCGGAAGATGCGTCCGGCAAGGCCAGCCGGGGCGGTCAGATGGTCTCTGGTGTGGTGAAAACCATGGGCAATATCTCAACCAGCTCGAAGAAAATCTCTGAAATTACCGCCGTTATTAACAGCATTGCCTTCCAGACCAATATCCTGGCGCTGAACGCGGCGGTTGAGGCGGCGCGGGCAGGAGAGCAGGGGCGTGGGTTTGCAGTGGTGGCTAGTGAGGTGCGTACGCTGGCAAGCCGCAGCGCCCAGGCGGCAAAAGAGATAGAAGGATTGATCAGCGAATCAGTCCGACTGATTGACCAGGGTTCCGGAGAAGTGGTCGCTGCGGGCAATACGATGACAGATATTGTCGATGCGGTAAAACGCGTGACCGACATTATGTTGGAAATTGCGGCGGCCTCTGATGAACAAAGCCGGGGCATCGTCCAGGTAAGCCAGGCGATTTCAGAGATGGATAAGGTCACACAGCAAAACGCCTCATTGGTTGAAGAAGCATCGGCTGCTGCGGCCTCTCTTGAAGAGCAGGCCGCACGCTTAACGGAAGCCGTCGGCACATTCCGTTTAACCGGGACAAGCGCAATTAAACGCGTTCCGGTAACTACTACGCCGGGTCATTCACATCCGCAGGCGGCAACGGCCAGCGGCGATAATTGGGAAACGTTTTAATCATCAATAAAGGGACCATCTGGTCCCTTTATTTTTGGCATCAAAATGGTACGGTTTTGCGTATTGCGGCGATAAGGATCTGCGCGGCCTGAGAGAGTTGCACATCGACACGAGTAAGAATCCCGATGGGTTCACCCGCCCCGTGGGTAGGTATCGGCAACGATACCAGCGTCGCCTGGCGTAAATCCTCTCTAACCGCACCTGAAGGGACAAACCATACATAGTCGTAATCAACCGTCAGTTGGCGGGAAAGCGATGCTGAAAGTGTTTCAATGCAGCCTGGCGGCATTTTACAGCCCTGACTTTGCAACAATGCTTCTGCGTGCTGGCGAGGCGCGGTTCCTTTTGGCGAAACCACCACCGGCCACTCCATTACCCGACTTAACGTGATGGTTTCCTGCAACAACGGGTGGTTAGGGCGCACGACCAGTTTAAGTGATTCCAGAAACAACAATTCATAATTCAGACCGACCATTAATTCCGGATCGGCCATGCGACCAATGCCGAGATCAATTTCTCCGGACTTTAAACCCGCCAGGATCATTGGGTTACTCATGGTGGCAACCTGCAGCGTGGTCTCCATTTGCTGCTTGTGGAAAGGACCAATTACCGCAGGCAGAATGCCCAGTGCCGCGGTGGGTAAGGCCCCAATCCGTACGACATCAGTCTGCGATTCTTCGCGCTGATTTAACGCTTGCCCGGCAGTGTTGAGCGCATCCAGCACTCTTACCGCGTGGGTAAGAAACTGCTCTCCTGGCAGCGTTAACTGCGCGCCAAGGCGGCCACGCTCAAAGAGCCGGGTCCCGGTCAGTTGCTCCAGTTCATTTAGCGTTTTGGAGAGAGCCGGTTGACTCAGGTTAAGGGTCTCAGCCGCGCGCCCCAACGTTCCCTGCTGTGCAACGGCGACAAAAGTATGAAGATGGCGCAAGCGAATGCGCTGATTGAACAGAACATTTTTTTCCATAAGCGATGTTAAAAACAGAGCCGTATCGGTGACAAGTAAAGTTGTTTGTTTTTGATAACCTGATAGCAAAATATTATTAACATTTATCATGTTTTACTTACAACTGATTTATTTTGCTTATGTTTTGTACAGCGTTGCTGGGTGGTGGGATCATGGAAGGGAGTATGTTCAGTCGTTATACTTTGGTTATTGTTTACTTTTGAACGATTTCTCTTCACAAGGCACTGATGAATGATACATGTAATAGGGCACCTTAATCCCGATAGCGATGCCATCTGCACCGCCGCAATGACGGCTCGTTGGCTTAGCTTACGTGGCCAGCAGGCGACGGCATGGCGTTTGGGCGAGCCTAACCGCGAAACGCAGTTTATCTTTGAGCATGCGGGGCTGACGATGCCTGAACGGTTGACGTTTGAACTGACCGATCGTGATGTCTGGCTGGTCGATTTCACCGAGCCTGCCCAGGGGCCGGAATCGTTGACAGAAAGTAACGTGGTGGGAATTATCGATCATCACCGACTTGGTGGGTTAGTCACCCGTCTGCCACCGGAAGTGTGGGTGAAGCCCGTCGGCAGTAGCGCAACCCTGCTGTGGCAACTGATGACGGAAGATGAACGCAACCAGTTATCTTCCGCTGAGGCTATTTTACTGTTCGGCGCCGTATTGAGTGACACTGTAACGCTTCGTTCACCAACGACCACCACTGACGATCGCCTGGCGGTTGATGCGCTGGCCCAAAAAACCGGAGTGGATCTTGACGCTTTCAGTCGCGACCTGCTGTCAGCCAAAACAAGCGTGGAAGGGATGAGCGCCCGCGAACTTTTGCAGAAAGACATTAAAACCTTCACCATCCATGGACATTCAGTCTGTGTAGCTCAGCTTGAACTGTATGCGCTGCAACAGGTGGATGCGGTGCTGGACGATCTCCGTCAGGAAATGGCGCGCTATGCAGAGGAAAAGAATGCTGCGTTGGTCGTGCTGATGCTCACCGACATCAATCAGGGTGACACCAGCCTGTGGTTTGCTGGAGCAGAACTTTCAGACATCCCGCAACCCTGCAAGGTAGAAGGTATGCTTAGCCGTAAAAAACAGATGCTCCCCTGGCTGGAAAGTCATTTGAAACCCCGTCAGTAGGTACTGTTCATCGTTTATATGGGTGGGAAGTTTACGCGGGGTCACACTTTGTAAATTCTTCCCACCGGAGTCAGCGGTGTTTTCTACACTCCAGGTAATATTCACTGGAGGCATGACATTATGGCGAACACCATCACGGCAGATGAGATTCGGGAACAATTTTCGCAGGCAATGTCAGCAATGTACCAGCAGGAAGTCCCGCAATACGGCACGTTGCTGGAACTTGTCGCTGATGTGAATCTGGCGGTACTGGAAAATAATCCGACGCTGCATGAAAAACTGGCGAATGCGGATGAACTGGCCCGGCTAAACGTTGAGCGCCATGGCGCTATTCGAGTGGGGACCGCGCAGGAGCTTTCTACGCTGCGCCGAATGTTTGCCGTTATGGGCATGTATCCGGTGAGTTATTACGATCTCTCCCAGGCAGGCGTCCCCGTACATTCCACAGCCTTTCGTCCCATCGACGATGCCTCGCTATCGCGCAACCCGTTTCGGGTATTCACCTCGTTATTACGGCTCGAACTAATCGAAAACGCCGCGCTGCGGCAAAAAGCCGCTGAGATCCTCGCGAAACGCGATATTTTCACTCGCCGTTGTCACGAGCTGCTGGATGAATTTGATGCGCAGGGCAGTTTTACATCTGAACAGGCGCAAGAGTTTGTGCATGAAGCGCTGGAAACATTCCGCTGGCATCAGCACGCCACGGTCGATGAAGAGACCTATCACGCATTGCATAACGAACACCGGCTGATTGCTGATGTAGTGTGTTTCCCCGGTTGCCATATCAACCACCTGACGCCGCGTACGCTGGATATCGACCGGGTGCAGTCGATGATGCCGGAATGCGGCATTGAACCGAAAATACTGATTGAAGGGCCGCCACGCCGCGAGGTGCCCATTTTATTACGTCAGACGAGTTTCAAAGCGCTGGAAGAACCGGTGTTGTTTGCCGGTGAAATGCGCGGCACTCACACGGCACGTTTCGGTGAAATCGAACAGCGCGGTGTGGCCCTGACGCCGAAAGGCAGAGCGTTATACGACGAATTGCTGAATAAAGCGGGAACGGGGAAAGACAATCTGACGCACCAGTTACATCTTCAGGAGGTGTTCAAGGCGTTCCCGGACAGTGAGTTTCTGCTGCGCCAGCAGGGACTCGCCTGGTTTCGTTATCGGCTGACGCCATCAGGCGAAGCGCATCGCCAGGCAATCCGTCCGGATGACGACCCGCAACCGCTCATTGAGCGAGGGTGGCTGGTTGCGCAACCCATCACCTACGAAGATTTTTTACCGGTGAGCGCCGCAGGGATTTTCCAGTCCAATCTGGGGAATGAAACGCAGGCTCGCAGCCACGGGAATTCCAGCCGCGACGCGTTTGAACAGGCGCTGGGTTGCGCGGTTTATGATGAGTTTGCGCTGTATCAGGAAGCGCAGGAGCGAAGTAAACGTCGGTGTGGTTTACTTTAATGGAATTTACATGGGATTCGGTCTGTTCCCATCGACATAAAATATTTTCGATTTTGTACAGATAATCGGCGACCAACAATTGGATTATTAATGAATTTTGTCTAGAGTGAGCGGTCAGAAATGTGCACTCTCTTGCCGCTGATTTTGACCGGCGCGGGACCATTTACACGACCAGAAGGACTCACTTTCAGGCATGAATCGCAGACGATTTATTAAAGGTTCAATGGCAATGGCCGCCGTGTGCGGAACCAGTGGTATTGCATCACTCTTTTCCCGCGCCGCCTTTGCGGCAGAGTCTGACATTGCAGACGGAAAAACCGTACGTTTTGATTTTTCCGTTCTGCAATCGATGGCCCATGACTTAGCACAGAAACCCTGGGGCGGCGCACCGCGCGCGTTACCGGACACGCTGGCGAAACTGACGCCGCAGGCCTATAACAGCATTCAATATGACGCAGAGCAGTCTCTGTGGAACAACGTTGAAAATCGTCAGCTTGATGCGCAGTTCTTCCACGTGGGAATGGGTTTTCGTCGCCGTGTACGCATGTTCTCGGTTGATGGCAGTACGCATATGGCGCGTGAAATTCACTTCCGTCCGGAACTGTTTAAATATAACGATGCGGGCGTGGATACCAAACAGCTGGAAGGGCAGACTGACCTCGGATTTGCCGGGTTCCGTGTTTTTAAAGCGCCAGAACTGGCCCGCCGCGATGTCGTTTCTTTCTTGGGTGCCAGCTATTTCCGCGCCGTGGATGACACCTATCAGTACGGTTTATCGGCCCGCGGTCTGGCGGTAGATACCTACACCGACAGCAAAGAAGAATTTCCTGATTTCACCTCTTTCTGGTTCGAGACGGTTAAACCGGGCGCAACCTCCTTTACCGTGTATGCACTTCTCGACAGCCCAAGCGTAACCGGTGCATTCAAGTTCGTGATCCACTGCGAGAAAACGCAGGTGATTATGGATGTGCAAAACCACATCTATGCGCGCAAAGACATCAAGCAGCTCGGCATTGCGCCGATGACCAGCATGTTCAGCTGCGGTAACAATGAGCGTCGGATGTGCGACACTATTCACCCGCAAATTCATGACTCCGATCGTCTGGCGATGTGGCGGGGCAATGGCGAGTGGATCTGCCGCCCGCTGAATAACCCGCAAAAGCTGCAGTTCAACGCCTATACCGATAACAACCCGAAAGGGTTTGGCTTGCTGCAACTCGATCGCGACTTCTCCCATTACCAGGACATCATGGGCTGGTATAACAAGCGTCCAAGCCTGTGGGTCGAACCGCGCAACCAGTGGGGCAAGGGGACCATCGGCCTGATGGAGATCCCGACGACCGGCGAAACGCTGGATAACGTTGTCTGCTTCTGGCAGCCTGAGAAGAAGATCAAAGCCGGCGATGAGCTGGAATTCAAATATCGCCTGTACTGGAGCGCTCAGCCACCGGTGCGTTCACCGCTGGCTCGTGTGATGGCGACCCGGACAGGCATGGGCGGTTTTCCGGAAGGATGGGCACCGGGCGAGCACTACCCGGAAAAATGGGCGCGCCGTTTTGCCGTTGATTTTGTTGGTGGCGATCTAAAAGCTGCTGCGCCGAAAGGCATTGAACCGGTGATTACGCTCTCAAGCGGTGAAGCGAAACAGATTGAGATCCTCTACGTGGAACCAATCGACGGTTATCGCATACAGTTTGACTGGTATCCGACCTCTGACTCAACCGATCCGGTAGATATGCGTATGTTCCTGCGTTGTCAGGGTGACGCCATCAGCGAAACCTGGCTGTATCAGTACTTCCCACCAGCGCCGGATAAACGTCAGTACGTTGACGACCGCGAGATGCGTTAATCACTCTCTTTACGGCTCTCCTGATGGGGAGCCGTATCTGCATTCATCCTCATAACGACTCTGTACACAATTTACTCGATCCTGTTCGCATTTTTCTGTATGGCAAATGGGTACTCTGTGAGTGTGTATTTCTTATACACGTTCTTGTCCACTAACAGGGAGAAAGTATGTTTCCAGAATACAGAGACCTTATTTCCCGACTGAAATCCGAGAACCCTCGCTTTCTGTCCTTATTCGAAAAACACAACAGCCTTGATCATGAGATCTCCAGACTGGAAGGTTCGGATGGTCGGGGGTATAGCTTGGACATTGTTCGTCTTAAGAAACAGAAACTCCACCTGAAGGAAGATTTGCTCAAAATTTTGCAAAGAGAGAGTGTCAGTGAGAGCTAAGTAGAATGGCGCTTGCTGTGTAAAAGGGCTTCCAGCGAGAAAAGGAAGCCCTTCCTGTTTTAGGTGTTAATCGACCATCACGCGTTTGTTCGTCGCCCCCCAGAGGATCGACATTTCAGTGAACAGCGCGCCGCTAATTTCTTCGACTTCTTCTGCGCTAACCTGCGCATTTCCCTGTTTACCGAACAGCACCACTTCATCGCCAGATGCAACCTGCGGTAAATCGGTCACATCGACGATCACGGTATTCATGGATGTTTTACCCAGTACCGGAACCCGCTGGCCGCGGATCAGCACGTGTCCCGCGTTACTGAATACACGGCGATAACCATCGGCATAACCTGTCGGGATATTGGCCAGAACGGAATCACGTTTAAGGGTATAGGTTCTGTCATATCCGACGGTGTTTCCTTTGGGGTAATGGTTTACCGACGCGATGGCGGATTTAAATGTCATGACGCGTTTGTATTCGGTGCTGGCGATGGTATCGCCATAAAAAATACCGCCAACACGAACCATGTCGAGCCAGGATTCTGGAACGGTCAGGGTGGCGAACGTATTCGCGACATGCAGGGTGACATCTTCGCGCTTAAGCCCGGTAATTTTCAGTACCTGGGCCGATTGCGTGTTGAAACGGGCCAGATCGCGTCTAACCACCGCAGCATCTTCTTCCGGGAAATGCGACATGATGCCAACAATTTTCAGGCCGGGTAATGCGGAAATGGCGCGGGCTTCTTCCAGACCTGCAGCGGTACTGACTTCCAGACCGTTACGCGACATACCGCCAGAGTTCAGTGCCAGATGAATACGAATGATTTTACCTTTCTCCTGAGCAATGGCACTCAGACGCTTAGCCATATCCAGATTACCGATCAGCTCTTCGGTATCGAAGTCCGCTGCCTGGCGCATCTCTTTTTCCGTCGCGTTGCGAACGCGCATGAGCTGTGATGTATAGCCTGACTGGCGAACGGTTCTAATCTCCTCATTGCTGGCGATGCCAATACATTGCACGCCGTTTTGCATCATCACCGGTGTTACCAGTGAGAGATCGTGGCCATACGCGTCTCCTTTAAGAATGGCGCACATCCGGGTTTTATCTGCCAGCAGTTGCTGAACTTTATGAATGTTATATTCCAGTGCGCTACGGGAAATTTCCAGCGTGGTATTATCCACGACCTGTTGCTGATTGACTGCAAAGGGAACGGGGCCTGCTTGAGTGGAGGAAACGGGTTGGTGACAGGCGGTAATCAGTAAAAGCGGAATAAGTGCTAAACGACCCAAAGGTGCTGCCATGCTTGCTCCTTAGCAATAAAGTGAAAGTGTTATTGTCATCATTACGGTCTATCCATGAGGGGATACCCGGATCACCAGAGTAACGGGTTCCACGCCAGAGATTCTTTCTAAGTGATTGCTGTTACAGCATAAAAATAAGACCTCCCCGACTCTAAACAGAGTAATATCGGCTACTGCCAGTCAGAAATGCCCCGTTTACGATTGTAAAGGAGATAAACATGTCAGAAATAATTATCGTTAGTGACGCGCTGGAACTGCGTGCCGTCGAAGAACAACACGTCACCCCTCTGCATCAGTTGGTGCTTAAAAATAAAGTCTGGCTCCAGCAGTCGCTGAACTGGCCGCAGTTTGTGACTTCTGTGGAGGACACCCGCAAGAATGTGCAGGGCAATATGATGTTGCATCAGCGCGGCTACGCCAAAATGTTCCTTATTTTCGAACAAGGGGAGGTGGCTGGCGTTATCTCGTTTAACCAGATAGAGCCTCTGAACAGAGCCGCTTATATAGGTTATTGGCTGGACGAAGATCACCAGGGCAAAGGTATTCTGTCTCAGGCGTTACAGGCATTGATTCAGCATTATGCGCAGCGCCAGGAGATTCGCCGCTTCGTGATTAAATGTCGTGTAGATAACGTCAAGAGCAACCAGGTGGCGTTGCGCAATGGCTTCCAACTGGAAGGATGCTTACGACAAGCGGAGTTCCTCAATGGCGATTACTATGATGTGAATCTCTATGCCCGCATCATTGATGACTCCTCAGAATAAACCGGCGATAGGGGTGCGCGTAATACGTTGTTCGCCGTTGATCACTTTTGGCCCGCGCAGATGGATCGCATCGCCATCAAAGGCTTCAACTTGGGCCTGACCGGTTATCTCAATATGATGCTCGATCAGCACTTCACCCAGAATACAGGCGTGGCCTTCAATCAGGATGTGCCCATCCAGCAGAATTGGGCCGCCGCGTAATTTTGCATGCCCACCGACCAGCACATGGTGCTTCAGCACACAATTACCTTCAACCTCCGCGTGTTCCGCCACCTGCGAGCTATAGCGCAGGGTAGGAATGGCGTCTTCATCAGTTCCGGCGATGACACGCGCATGTCCATAGACTTTAGCGCAATCGCAGATCCAGACATTATTCTCTTCGTTACCTTCTACCCGTGCAAAATCAAAAACTTCAGCCCGATGTTCTATAAAGGCATAGTTGATAATCGCATCACCATAGATCTGCACCTGATGCACCACGCGTGAATTGCTGACTATCGCTCGATCGTAAATTTGCAGGAGCTGGTCGTTTTCACGAGTAAGTCCTTTGGCGGCGATAATTTCAGAGTCACACACAATGCGCGCATCACCGCAGAGAAGGCACTCACCGCGAACAACTGAATCCTGAATGGTGACGTTGTCACGTATTTGCGCGTTTTGGCTGATTTCTGCTCGGTCAATCCAGGCGGCATCGCCAATCTGCGCGCCATCTCTGACCACGCTTGCCTGTGTAATACGGGCATTTCCGGATATCGTCGCGCCGGAAAACGCGAGCGCATTCTCATCGTAAATCCAGCAATCGCCACTTTGCGATAGCACGCTTTCATCATCAATCCAGCCACCGGGCGTACCGGCTTTGACATCATTAAAATCAATGAGCGCAATTATCTGGCGTAGTAATACGCTCTTTTTATTGCCATTATCCTGGTAACTAAAGGCGCGAGGTTCATCGCCCAGACGATATTTGGTCATAGCTCATTTCCATGTTGCGCACCTTAGTTAAACGTAGCAAAGTTTTCCGTACTGGCTAAATTCGTGGAAATTCCATAAAATGCATTTCAAATATACTTTAAAAAATAAACAAAATGAGCAAGAGCAAGCAAAGTGAGCGAGTCCTCAATCTTCCGGCCGGTTATTTTGGCATGGTACTGGGCATCATCGGGATGGGGTTCGCGTGGCGATATGCCAGCCAGGTATGGCCTGTAAGCCACTGGATTGGCGACGGTTTAGTGATCCTTGCGATGGTCATCTGGGGATTGTTGACGCTGGCCTTTATTAGTCGTTTACTGCGTTTTCCTCATAGCGTACTGGCGGAAATTCGTCATCCGGTGATGAGCAGTTTTGTCAGTCTGTTTCCGGCTACAACGATGCTGGTCGCGATTGGTTTTGTCCCGTGGTATCGACCGCTGGCGATTGTGTTGTTCACCATCGGCGTGGTGATACAGCTGGCGTACGCAGCCTGGCAAACGGCTGGATTATGGCGTGGCGAGCACCCGGAAGAGGCCACCACACCGGGTCTGTATCTGCCAACCGTTGCCAATAACTTTATCAGCGCCATGGCCTGTGGTGCGCTTGGCTTCAACGATGCCGGGTTGGTGTTTTTGGGCGCAGGGGTATTTTCCTGGCTCAGCCTCGAGCCGGTTATTCTGCAGCGTTTACGAAGCTGCGGCGAGTTGCCGACGGTTTTACGGACTTCACTTGGTATACAGTTGGCACCCGCGCTGGTCGCCTGTAGCGCGTGGCTTAGTGTGAACGGTGGCGAGGGAGATACGTTAGCCAAAATGCTGTTCGGCTATGGTCTGCTGCAACTTCTGTTTATGCTACGCCTGATGCCGTGGTATTTGTCACAGCCGTTTAATGCGTCTTTCTGGAGCTTCTCGTTCGGCGTGTCGGCACTGGCGACTACGGGGCTGCATTTAGGGCACGGCAGCGAGTCAGGTTTTTTTCATACGCTGGCGATCCCGCTGTTTATTTTTACCAATTTTATCATTGCGCTATTACTGATACGTACGTTTGCATTGCTGATGCAGGGAAAACTGCTTATTCGCACCGAACGTGCTGCATTACTGAAATCTGAGGATAAATAATGATCCGTTGTGACGAAAACTACTTTACTGAGAAATATGATTTGACCCGCACGCATTCCGATGTTGTCGACGCGGCAAAAATTGTTGCCCCAGGCAAAACGTTAGATCTGGGCTGCGGGAATGGCCGTAACAGTCTGTACCTGGCGGCCAACGGTTATGACGTTACCGCATGGGACAAGAATCCGATGAGCATCGCCAATCTGGAACGCATTAAAAACGCGGAAGGGCTGACTAATCTGCACGCTGAGGTGGCGGATCTCAATGCGCTAAACTTTGACGGTGAATACGATTTTATTCTTTCTACCGTGGTGATGATGTTCCTGGACGCGAAAACCATCCCGGGCCTGATTGAAAATATGCAGCGCTGCACCAACCCAGGTGGGTATAACCTGATCGTCGCGGCAATGGATACCGATGATTTTCCGTGCACCGTTGGGTTCCCGTTTGCGTTTAAAACAGGGGAGTTACGCCGTTACTACACAGGTTGGGATCTGCTGAAATATAACGAAGACGTAGGTGAGCTTCATCGTACGGATGAGCACGGCAACCGAATTAAACTACGCTTTGCAACAATGCTGGCGCGTAAAACGGTCTGACCTGCCCATTTGTGATAACTCTTTCTACGTTCAGCATTTTTTTCGTGCTGAATATTAAGAAAACGTTAAGATAAAATTGTGCGGGCCTTACCATTTTTAGTTCATCCAAAATGATTTCCTTTTGCTATTATTTCAGATGCATATCTGCAAATACTAAGGGATCGTTCCATGCGTGCTCAAACTTTATTTAAAGTTGCAGTGCTTACGGGTTTACTGGCGTTATCAGGCTGTGCTTCAAAAATAACGCAGCCTGATAAATATTCAGGTTTTTTAAAAGATTACTCCGGCCTGAAGGAAACAAAATCTGCAACCGGACAGCCGGTGCTGCGTTGGGTTGATCCCAACTTTAATGAGTCTAAATACGATAACATCGTTTATAACCCGATCACGTATTATCCGGTTCCTAAACCAACCACCCAGGTCGGTCAGCAGGTTCTTGATAAGCTGTTGAGCTATACCAATACCCAAATGAAAACTGCCCTGGCAAAACGTAAACCGCTGGTTACGACGCCAGGCTCGCGCAGTCTGATTTTCCGCGGGGCAATCACCGGTGTTGCTACCAGCAAAGAAGGGCTGCAGTTCTATGAAGTGGTCCCGGTTGCACTGCTCGTTGCGGGTACGCAAATGGCGACGGGGCACCGTACCATGGACACGCACCTCTTTTTCGAAGGTGAGTTGATTGATGCGGCAACCAATAAACCTGTCATTAAAGTTGTACGTCAGGGTGAAGGCAAAGACCTGAACAACGAAAGTACGCCGATGGCGTTCGAAACGTTGAAGAAAGTTGTTGATGACATGGCGACTGATGCTTCCATGTTTGACGTAAATAAAAAACAATAATAACGAAGAACGCACCATCCCTGGATGGTGCGTTTTTTTATGCCGCCCGGCGACGATATACGAGTTTACCCATCAGCGTTTCTGGTCGGGCAAACATCACCAGATTCCCCAGCAAAATCAATACTAATCCCACAATCGCATTAACCTGCCAGACATACCCTTCATACAACGTAGACAGCGTTAGCGCCACCAGTGGAAAAAGCAGTGTACTGTATGCCGCTTTACTGGGACCAATGCGTCCGACCAGCGTGAAATAGGCGCCGAAGGCGATTACCGAACCAAAAATAGCCAGATACAACAGCGCACTGAGATAACTGAAGGTCCAATGTGGCGTGAAGCTGTCGCCGCGCACCAGCGCAATGGTAGCAATCAACACGGTGCCGTACAGCATCGCCCAACTGTTGGTGGTCATCACCTCGAGACCTTTTTTCTGATGACGCAGACTTATCATATTGCCCAGTGAGAAACCAAAAGTGCCGAGGGCGCTTAAACCAATCCCCAGCAGCAGCGAGTGATTCAACCCGCTGTTGACCAAATCCTGCCAGAACAAGGTGACGATACCTGTCAGCCCCAGCCCGGCGGCAACATAAAAGCGTCCTGGTGGTTTTTGACCAAAAAACAGGTAGCTATTAACCGCATTGAACAGGACCGCCATCGAGAAAATGACGGATTCAAGACCGGTATTGATCCACGCAGCGGCAGTGTAAAAACACCAGAAGTTAAAGCAAAAAACGCATCCACCTTGTAACAGACAAAACAGATGGTCGCGTCCGGAAAGCTTACGCAATTTCCCGCTGATCAGCAGGATGGCTATCATCACGGTGCTGGCGATGGCAAAGCGCCAGAAGATGGAAACTGGCGCCGCAACCGGGCCTTGTTGCAGGTAAATCGCAATCCATGTCGTTCCCCAAATCACCACCACCAGGCAGTACAACAGTCCGTTCATACAACTCTCTCTTTTTGGTCTTCAGGCGCACACTGTGCCACGTCGGGTAGCAGGGGGCTTTCATCGGCTTGCGGTGGACTTGCAAAATCTTGCGCTTTTTTTAGTGTAAAGGTGAAAAGGAAGCTGTTAACGATATGTAGCTGATATAGACTGAAAGCCTGCTAACTTATTTTGAATGTGATGGTATGTCTCAGCCCTACGGTGCCTTTGAAAACTTACGCAAACACAATGCCGTGCTGCATGAATCAGTTGCGTTACATTCGGGGATCCAACTGGCTGCCTGGTCAAACAAGCGCGACACCATTACCCAGTATTGCGATCACCACACGCTCAGTTTATACATCGCGGATGGCTACGAGAGTTATCACAAAACGGCGGGAGGCTGGAAGAATGGCGGCGGACCGGATCGTTTTTGCCTGATGCCAAAAGAGAGTGAATCCAGTTGGGATATTCGCGACGATCTTTCCTTTGTTCATCTCTATTGTACCGACGCTCACCTGCGCGAAGTGGGTGAAAAAGTCTGGGACAAAAGCCCTTATAGCTTCACGCTGGACGAGCATACTTTTGGCAGCGACCCGGGGATCACGGCGGTTTACCGTCAGTTTTTGCTTGGTAACGACTGGCTGCAACCCGCTAATCACCTCACACTTAGCGCGGCATCTTCACTACTGTTAACGCATCTGATCCAGCATTACAGCAACGTTCAATGGCGACTTCCCGTTGTCACCGGAGGACTTGCGCCTGCCACCTTGCGCAACGTGCTGGCCTATATTGAAGCACATCTGGCGTATCCCATAACGTTGAGCGATCTGGCTGGTGAGGCAGCGCTAAGCGAATTCCATTTTGCCAGAATGTTTCGCCAGTCGATGAATATGGCGCCGCATCAGTACGTCATGCAACGCCGTATGGCGCTGGCGCAGCAACTGGTCTGTTATTCATCACGCAGCCTGTCGGATATTGCAATGGCCTGCGGATTTAGCTCGGCGAGTCATTTCAGTAACCGGTTTAAACAAGTGACAGGTAAAACACCAACGCAGCTACGCGCGGCGAAATAACGTCAACACTGCGTAGCAAATACCGCCGACAACCAGCCCCCAGAATGCAGACCCAATGCCAAATACCGTCAGACCACTGGCCGTAACCAGAAAAGTCACGATGGCGGCATCGCGTTCAGCTTCATTATGTAAGGCTTGATATAAACTACCGCTAATCGTGCCGAGTAATGCAAGACCAGCAAGCATCTGGATCCAGCTTACGGGCAGGGCTGCCATCAGTCCTGTAACCGAACCGCCAAACACCCCAGCCAGAAGATAGAAGACGCCTGCTGCCGCTGCGGCGAGCCAGCGCCGATTTGCATCCGGATGCGCTTCAGGACTTTGGCAAATTGCGGCGGTTATGGCGGCGATGCAGATGGAATAGACGCCAAAAGGTGAAAATAGCAGCGCCAGTAGACCCGTAAAAACAATCAGAGGGGAAACGGGTAACGAATATCCTGATGCTTTCATGGTCGCAATACCGGGGGCATTTTGCGAAGCCATAGTGACCAGAAATAACGGTAGTGCAATGCTGATACTGTGGGCTAATGAAAAGTGCGGGGTAATAAACGCTGGGATAACCGGTGACAGATTAACATCATTAGTGACAATGTCACCTTTCATCAAGGCGATGGCAATACCCACTAACATCGCAGCGATAACGGCATATCTTGGGGCAATAACTTTTAGCACCAGCCATGCCACCAGCATACTACCGCACAAAATAAGCTCACTGTTCAGGCTATTAAATGCCTGCAAACCAAAACGCAGTAAGATCCCAGCCAACATGGCTGATGCCAGCGAATGGGGAATGATTTTCATCAGGCGGGCAAACAGTCCGGTTACGCCGCACAGCACAATCAGCGCGTTAGCCACGATAAAAACGCCGATGGCATCCTGAATAGATACACCGTGCAGGCCCGTCACCAGCAGCGCGGCACCGGGCGTTGACCATGCGGTAAGTACAGGAGCGCGATACCACAATGTCAGCACCAGCGTACTGACCCCCATTGCTAACCCCAGTGCGGTCATCCAGCCTGCAATTTGCCCGGTAGTCGCACCTGCGGCGAGTGCCGCTTGCCAGATAATGGCCGCCGAACTGGCATAGCCAACCAGGACCGCCACAAAACCCGATAATACAGTGGGCAGGGGGATGGAGAATGCACGCATATTCACTCCGTGTGCGTTATAACGGTCAATCACTGTAGCACTGTGCGTTATAGCGTACAAGTGCTAAACTGTAGCCCCGAGTAAGGAGAGCGACGAAGGAGAAAATGGACAACTTAACCCACTATCTGGCCACAACGCTCAGGACATTACGTCACCAGCGGGAATGGAGTCTTTCGCGTCTGGCGGAGGAAACTGGCGTCTCAAAAGCGATGCTGGGGCAGATTGAACGTAATGAATCCAGTC
Organism: Citrobacter sp. Cf136; assembly: GCF_030333815.1. Taxonomy (NCBI): domain Bacteria; kingdom Pseudomonadati; phylum Pseudomonadota; class Gammaproteobacteria; order Enterobacterales; family Enterobacteriaceae; genus Citrobacter; species Citrobacter sp. Cf136. The sequence goes on from NZ_JAOWFE010000032.1 coordinate 964,350, forward strand.
CAACGGTGGCGATATTGTGGAAAATTGCCACTGGGCTGAACGTCCCGTTTTCAACGTTTATTTCACCACCAGAGTCAGACGGCACGCTAACATTCGATCCCCAGCAGCAGGCAATGGTCGTCACGCCGTTGTTCCCGTGGGATCCCCAACTGTGCTTCGATCATTTTTCGATACTATTGGCGCCCGGCGCGCTCAGTGAATCTACTCCGCATGAGACCGGCGTAATAGAGCACGTGGTGGTGATTAATGGTCTGCTGGATATGTGTATTGAGGGGCAGTGGCGCACCCTTAAATCTGGTGAGGGTGTCCGTTTCGCCGGAGATATGGCACACAGTTACCGTAACAGCAGCGAACAAACGGTGCACTTTCATTCGCTGATCCATTACCCGCGCAGTTAATCGGGAAAACTATTCCGAAAAGCTGCGCTTGTGACTACAATAGCCGCCATTTTTACCGCTTGTGGATGGTAACAACTGTATGCGCCAGCAGCCTCATCACCTTGAATTGTTAAGCCCGGCTCGGGATACCGCCATTGCGCGCGAAGCCATTTTGCACGGCGCAGACGCCGTTTACATTGGTGGACCGGGTTTTGGCGCGCGTCATAACGCCAGTAATAGCCTGAAAGATATCGCCGAACTGGTGCCTTTCGCCCATCGCTATGGGGCGAAAATCTTTGTGACGCTAAATACTATCTTGCACGATGATGAACTGGAACCCGCGCAGCGGTTAATTACCGATTTGTATCAGACCGGTGTTGATGCTCTGATCGTACAGGATATGGGGATCCTGGAACTGGATATTCCCCCGATTGAACTGCATGCCAGCACCCAATGTGATATTCGCAGCGTTGAGAAGGCGAAATTTCTTGCTGATGTCGGATTCACCCAGATTGTCCTTGCGCGCGAACTGAGCCTTGAGCAAATTAACGCCATCCATCAGGCTACCGATGCGACCATTGAGTTTTTCATTCACGGCGCGCTGTGCGTTGCCTATTCAGGTCAGTGTTATATTTCACATGCGCAAACCGGACGCAGTGCTAACCGTGGCGACTGTTCCCAGGCTTGCCGTCTGCCGTATACCCTGAAAGACGATCAGGGACGCGTGGTGTCCTATGAAAAACACCTGCTGTCGATGAAAGACAACGATCAGACCGCCAACCTCGGCGCATTGATTGACGCAGGTGTGCGTTCCTTCAAAATTGAAGGGCGCTATAAGGACATGAGTTATGTCAAGAATATTACCGCGCATTATCGCCAGATGCTCGATGCCATCATTGAAGAGCGCGGCGACCTGGCCCGTTCATCAGCGGGACGCACCGAACATTTCTTTACCCCATCCACGGAGAAAACCTTCCATCGCGGCAGCACCGATTATTTTGTGAATGCCCGTAAAGGGGATATCGGCGCATTCGACTCACCAAAGTTTATCGGTTTGCCGGTCGGCGAAGTCCTGAAGGTGGCGAAAGATCATCTCGATGTTGAGGTGACAGAACCGCTGGCTAACGGGGATGGCCTGAACGTGTTAATCAAACGTGAGGTTGTTGGATTCCGCGCCAACACCGTGGAAAAAACGGGGAACAATCGTTATCGGGTATGGCCGAATGAAATGCCTGCCGATCTGCACAAAGTGCGTCCGCATCATCCGCTGAATCGCAACCTCGATCATAACTGGCAGCAAGCGTTAACCAAAACCTCCAGCGAACGCCGTGTTGCGATTGATATTGAGCTCGGCGGCTGGCAGGAGCAGTTGATTCTGACGCTCACCAGTGAAGAGGGCGTGAGCATCACCCATACGCTGGATGGCCAGTTTGAGGAAGCGAACAATGCGGAAAAAGCGTTGAGTAACCTGCAGGACGGACTGGCAAAACTTGGGCAGACGATGTACTACGCCCGCAATATTCAGGTGAATCTGCCGGGCGCGCTGTTCGTGCCAAACGGTCAACTAAATCAGTTAAGACGTGAAGCCGTTGATATGCTGGATGCAGCGCGCCTGCAAAGCTATAAGCGCGGTAGCCGCAAACCAGTATCCCAGCCAGCGCCGGTTTATCCGCAAACGCACTTGAGTTTCCTGGCTAACGTCTACAACCAAAAAGCGCGTGAGTTTTATCACCGTTATGGCGTTCAGTTGATTGATGCAGCCTATGAAGCGCATGAAGAAAAGGGCGAAGTACCGGTGATGATCACCAAACATTGCCTGCGTTTCGCCTTTAACCTGTGTCCGAAACAGGCGAAAGGGAACATCAAGAGCTGGAAAGCGACACCGATGCAACTGGTTAACGGCGATGAAGTCCTGACGCTGAAATTTGATTGCCGACCGTGCGAAATGCACGTGATCGGCAAGATGAAACATCACATTCTGAAGATGCCGTTGCCGGGTAGCGTTGTGGCTTCGGTCAGGCCGGAAGAACTGATGAAGACACTGCCGAAGCGTAAAGGTTAATCGTTAGCTCAGATGCGTATCGGGTTTGCGTGATTTTTGCCAGTGATGGTGTTCACGAAGATCGGCGGCGGATTCTTCCGCCGTCACTCGCAGCTCATCGCTGTCGGCCGTGTGTCGTAGTAAATGATCGGCATCCTGCACCTGAAGATATTCATGTCCCTGATTAGTAGCGAAAAGTTGACCGGAAAAAAGCGCGCTGGCCAGCAATAACACTGTTAACCCTTTCTTAAACATCATGCACCCTCTGGTACGTTAGCTGCGGAATTGGCGATAATTTCGCCTTGTGACTATTCAATATTTTAATCGGGATAATGACAATCTCTGTTTTGTCATTTTGATGTTTTTTACATTTTTGTTTAGTCGATGTTGGGATTTGTAACACCCGGGCAGTGCAGCGCTGCCCGGGTGTTATCAGGGAGAGATTCAGGACTTAAATCCGGCGGCCGTCATCAGGAGACGAAAGAACATGCCAACAGCGGCGAGGACCAGCACGCTGCCGCCCCAGAGGATCACCAGCCACATCAGGCGTTTCCAGATTGTTTGTTGCATCAATGATACCCCTCACCATGTTGAACTTTGCCGCGGAAAACGTAGTAGCTCCAGAAGGTGTACACCAGGATTATCGGGATAATCAGCAGTGCGCCAACCAACATAAAGCCCTGACTTTGCGCCGGAGCCGCCGCTTGCCAGAGCGTAATGGACGGCGGAATGATGTGTGGCCAGATACTGATCCCCAGCCCGCTAAACCCGAGGAAAATCAGCCCCAGTGTCAATACAAAAGGCAGCGTATGGCAGTTATGTTGCCCCAGCGAACGCCACAGCCAGATGCTGATAAGCGCAACCAGCAGCGGAACCGGCATCAGGAACCACAGGTTGGGCAGACTAAACCAACGCTCGGCAATCGCGCTATGCGCCAGTGGTGTCCACAGGCTGATAATGGCAATCACAATCAACATTGCCAGCAGCAGTTTTTTGGCCACGCGACGCATTTTATCCTGCAACGGATTTTCACTTTTCATCACCAGCCATGTCGCCCCCAGCAGGGCATAGGCTACAACCAGGCCAACGCCGCAGAACAACGTGAACGGGGTCAACCAGTCGAAAGGACCGCCGCTGTAGCTGCGGCCGGTAACGGAAAATCCGTTGAGTACGGCACCCACCACCACGCCCTGGGTGAATGTCGCCAGGATTGAACCGCTGAGAAAGGCTTTATCCCAGAATGGTCGATGCGCCGGCGTGGCCTTGAAGCGAAACTCAAACGCGACGCCGCGAAAAATCAGGCCGATTAGCATCAGGGTCAACGGGATCGTCAGCGCATCGACAATCACCGCATAGGCCAGCGGGAACGCGCCAAATAACCCGGCCCCGCCCAACACCAGCCAGGTTTCATTCCCATCCCATACGGGAGCGACGCTGTTAACCATCACATCGCGGTCATCAGCGTCCTGAATCGCGGGGAATAAAATGCCAATCCCGAGATCAAAACCGTCCATCACGATATACATCAGCGTGGCGAACACGATAATCACAAACCAGATAACTGATAAATCGATACCCATTAGCGATGAGCCTCCGGTTGAGAATCAAGGACGGCAGCCGAAAGCGGCCGGGCAGGCGTGCCGGTTGGCGGAATTGTTGGGTCATCTTCATGTGGCCCCTTGCGGATCAGGCGTATCATGTAGCTGTAACCCACACCAAACACTGAGCTGTACACCACAAAGAAGGACAGCAGGCTGATGCTCATATGTAAATCACCATGTGCGGAAACCGCATCCGCCGTACGTTGCAGACCGTAAACCACCCACGGTTGACGGCCAACTTCAGTGGTCACCCAACCGGCAAGGATGGCAATCAGACCTGAGGGGCCCATCCACAAGGCAAAGCGCAGGAAAGGGCGCGAGGTGTATAAACGCTGCTTATAGCGCAGCCACAGGGCAAAAGCGCCCAGCAGGATCATCAGCATGCCTAGCCCGGCCATTATGCGAAACGACCAGAACACCATAGTTGAGTTAGGCCTGTCTTCTTTAGGAAACTCTTTTAGTGCCGGGACCTGTTTGTCCAGGCTATGGGTCAGGATCAGACTACCCAGGGCAGGAATTTCCAGCCCATAGCGGGTGCGTTCCTGCTCCATATCCGGCCAGCCGAAAAGTAGTAGCGGGGTTGGTTCGCCGGGCGGATTTTCCCAGTGCCCTTCAATCGCCGCAATTTTTGCCGGCTGATGCTTCAGCGTATTCAAACCGTGCATATCGCCAATCAAAGCCTGCAGCGGGGCGACGATTAACGTCATCCATAGCGCCATTGAGAACATTGCGCGAATAGCCGGGGTGTTATTCCCGCGCAATAAATGCCATGCACCTGACGCTGCAACAAACAACGCGCTGCTGAGGAAAGCGGCAACGGACATATGCAGTAAACGATAAGGGAATGAAGGATTGAAAATAACGGCGAACCAGTCAACGGGAACGACCTGGCCGTTAACTATTTCATAGCCTTGCGGTGTCTGCATCCAGCTGTTAGAGGCGAGGATCCAGAAGGTTGAAATAATGGTACCCAGTGCGACCATGCAGGTGGCAAAGAAGTGAAGCCCTGGGCCAACCCGGTTCCAGCCAAACAGCATTACCCCGAGAAAACCAGCTTCAAGGAAGAAGGCGGTTAACACCTCATAGGTCAGCAGCGGTCCGGTGATGCTACCGGCGAACTCGGAAAAACCACTCCAGTTGGTACCGAACTGATAAGCCATCACCAGCCCGGAAACTACACCCATACCAAAGTTTACGGCGAATATTTTCGACCAGAAATGGTATAGCGAACGCCAGGTGGGATTTTTCGTCTTTAGCCATAACCCCTCAAGTACTGCCAGATAACTGGCGAGGCCGATGGTAATGGCCGGAAAGATGATGTGAAAGGATACCGTAAACGCGAACTGGATCCTCGCCAGGTGAAACGCGTCAAGACCGAACATGCTTAACTCCGCAGGCAAAATTGATTTGGCGCAATTCTAAGCCTGAGAAGCAATGCGGGGCAGAAACAGAACAGTTCTTTTTAACCATAACAGTTGCAGTGCTGTTATAGGTTGTACACGCTGATATGAAATCTGGAAGCTGGATTCCTGTTATTAAATAGCGTCCTCCCCACGTTAGTGATTTTGCGATATTAATAGCAAGGTAATTAAAAGGTAATCATAAATGTTTACTTTGTGTGTATAAAGGTTCTTCTGCTGAATGCCTTCCTTGAATTAAAAATCACCCAGCAGGAGCTGGCGAACAGGATCGGCAGACCTAAGCAGGAGATCACCCGTTTATTTGATTTAAAGCACACGACAAAAATTGATGCCGTGCAGATTGCTGCGCGCGCCTTAGGCAAAGAGCTGGCGTTAACGATGTTGTAAAACTGTTAACTATAACAGTTATAAAAAACACCCTGATTATGTAAACTGATATACACAGTGATTGTCACCGACACCGGTAATCAGGATCAAAAATGAAAAAGTACCAGCGACTGGCAGAGCAAATTCGCGATCAAATTGCGTCTGGCGTATGGCAGCCAGGCGATCGCTTGCCTTCCTTGCGTGAGCAAGTGGTCAGCAGCGGAATGAGTTTTATGACCGTCGGACACGCATACCAGTTGCTGGAAAGCCAGGGGCGGATTATCGCCCGGCCGCAGTCTGGTTATTATGTCGCCGCGCGCCCCGAACGTGAACTGGCAGCGCCGCAGGTGCAGGTCATGCGCGACGAAGCGGTGGATATCAATACCTATATTTTTGATATGTTGCAGGCCAGCCGGGATGCGTCAGTGATGCCCTTTGCCTCAGCATTCCCCGACCCGCGTCTGTTTCCACTTCAACAGTTGAACCGCTCGTTGGCGCAGGTGAGTAAAACCGCCACCGCCATGAGTGTGATTGAAAACCTGCCGCCGGGGAATGCTGAGTTGCGTCATGCCATTGCCCGTCGCTATGCTCAACAGGGGATGACCATTTCACCGGACGAAATCGTCATCACCACCGGCGCGCTGGAAGCCCTCAACCTGAGCCTGCAAGCTGTCACTGAACCGGGTGACTGGGTGATTGTCGAAAACCCCTGTTTTTACGGGGCGTTGCAGGCCCTGGAGCGATTACGTCTGAAGGCGCTGTCGGTAGCCACCGACGTTAACGAGGGGATCGATCTTGCCGCGTTGGAGCAGGCGTTGCAGGAATATCCGGTAAAAGCCTGCTGGCTAATGACCAACAGCCAAAATCCGCTGGGTTTTACGCTCAGCGCAGAGAAAAAGGCGCATCTGGTTGCCTTGTTGGAAAAATACCACGTAATGCTGATTGAAGATGATGTTTACAGCGAGCTGTACTTTGGCCGCGAAAAACCGCTACCTGCCAAAGCCTGGGATCGCGCCGACAGCGTTCTGCATTGTTCGTCTTTCTCGAAGTGTCTGGTGCCAGGATTTCGTATTGGCTGGGTGGCAGCAGGGAAACATGCCCGGCGTATTCAGCGACTCCAGCTAATGAGTACTTTATCTACCAGTTCGCCCATGCAGCTTGCACTTGTTGATTATCTTTCAACCCGGCGCTATGACGCGCATTTGCGACGCTTGCGTCGGCAGTTGGCGGAACGTAAACAACAGGCCTGGCAAACGCTGCTGCGTCATCTTCCGGCGGAAGTCAAAATTCACCACAACGACAGCGGTTATTTTCTGTGGCTGGAGCTGCCGGAACCGCTTGATGCTGGTGTGCTCAGTACCCATGCGCTGGCACACCACATCAGCATTGCGCCGGGGAAAATGTTCTCAACCTCGGGAAGCTGGACACGTTTTTTTCGTTTTAATACTGCGTGGCACTGGGGAGAGCGCGAAGAGCTGGCCGTAAAACAGCTTGGCAAATTAATTCGTGAAATGATGAAATAAACCATAACGCGCTATTCAATATAAATGAATAGCGCATTCTTATTTTCGAAATAGTGAATGCTGAACCACGGTATTATTTATATCGGGTGCGGCCATACAAAATATCAATAGTTAATACTATTGCCACCTCTGCGTCTAACTCCTTGTCTATACTCCAGAAGATTACCCCCCAGGTCAGAGTCTGTAGCGTAATGAGCGTTAGCTCACAACCTGATTAAATTTCCTTGCACCAGCAGGAACGCTTACAACACCCCGACTATTTTTAGAAAAGGACATATATTTACGGCAAGGCTGCCGCTCAATATTTTTTCGACAGGAGTAAGACGTTATGAGCAAGCAACTTGCCCTCAGTAGCCTGTGTGCCTTCAGCATGACGCTGATGACTGCGCAGGCAGCCGAACCCCCCACATCATTAGATAAACCGGAAGGCCGCCTGGATATTATTGCCTGGCCGGGTTATATCGAACGTGGGCAAACCGATAAACAATATGACTGGGTCTCGCAGTTTGAGAAAGATACCGGCTGTGCGGTCAATGTAAAAACGGCGGCCACCTCTGATGAGATGGTCAGCCTGATGGCTAAAGGCGGTTACGACCTGGTAACCGCTTCTGGTGATGCCTCACTGCGCCTGATAATGGGAAAACGCGTTCAGCCGATTAATACTGCGCTGATCCCTAACTGGAAAACCCTTGATCCGCGAGTGGTAAAAGGGGAGTGGTTTAACGTTGGCGGTAAAGTTTACGGTACGCCATACCAGTGGGGACCAAACCTGCTGATGTATAACACCAAAACCTTCCCAACGCCGCCGGACAGCTGGAACGTGGTATTCGTTGAACAAAATCTGCCTGACGGGAAAAGCAATAAAGGTCGCGTTCAGGCTTACGATGGCCCGATCTATATTGCCGACGCCGCATTATTCGTTAAAGCCACCCAGCCGCAGTTGGGTATTACCGACCCCTATCAGCTCACTGAAAAACAGTATCAGGCGGTGATCAAAGTCCTGAGCGATCAGCACGCGTTGATCCATCGCTATTGGCACGATACCACCGTGCAAATGAGCGATTTCAAAAACGAAGGCGTAGTGGCGTCAAGCGCCTGGCCTTATCAGGCTAACGCCTTGAAAGGCGAAGGTCAGCCAATTGCCACGGTCTTCCCAAAAGAGGGGGTTACCGGATGGGCTGATACCACCATGCTGCACAGTGAAGCGAAACACCCGGTTTGCGCTTACAAATGGATGAACTGGTCATTAACCCCGAAAGTACAGGGCGACGTAGCGGCCTGGTTTGGTTCTCTGCCAGTGGTACCTGAAGGTTGTAAAGCCAGCCCGTTACTGGGTGAAAAAGGCTGTGAAACCAACGGCTATAGCTATTTCGACAAAATTGCCTTCTGGAAAACGCCAATTGCCGAAGGTGGAAAATTCGTTCCTTACAGTCGCTGGACGCAGGATTACATCGCCATTATGGGTGGTCGTTAATTCCGCTGGGGGTTTTATGACGTACGCAGTGGAGTTTCATAACGTCTCGCGTTTGTATGGGGATGTTCGTGCAGTGGATGGGGTGAGTATTGCGATTAACGACGGTGAGTTTTTCTCTATGCTGGGGCCATCCGGCTCCGGCAAGACCACCTGTCTGCGCCTGATTGCCGGGTTTGAGCAACTGTCAGGCGGTGCAATCACTATTTTTGGTAAACAGGCCAGTGAATTGCCGCCCTGGGAACGGGACGTCAATACGGTATTTCAGGATTACGCGTTATTCCCGCACATGTCGATCCTCGACAACGTCGCCTATGGGCTGATGGTTAAAGGCATTGATAAAAAACAACGCCACGCGAAAGCACGTGAAGCACTGGATAAGGTCGCACTCGGTTTTGTTTATGAACGTAAACCGTCGCAGCTTTCCGGTGGGCAACGTCAGCGTGTGGCTATTGCCCGGGCGCTGGTCAATGAACCGCGCGTCCTGCTGTTGGATGAACCGCTCGGGGCATTGGATCTCAAACTGCGTGAGCAGATGCAGCTGGAGCTGAAAAAATTACAGCAATCCCTTGGCATCACCTTCATCTTTGTCACCCACGATCAGGGTGAAGCCCTGTCGATGTCCGATCGGGTGGCGGTGTTTAATAACGGTCGCATCGAACAGGTGGATTCTCCGCGTGAACTGTACATGCGTCCGCGGACGCCGTTTGTGGCAAGTTTCGTCGGAACGTCAAATGTCTTTGATGCGACGATGTCGGCGAACGTTTGTGGGCTACAGGGTATGTTCTCCCTACGTCCCGAACACATTCGCTTGAATGATGCCGGAGGAGAAGTCCAGGCCCGGGGTGTTATTCAGGCGGTGCAGTATCAGGGGGCGGCGACGCGGTTTGAGCTGAAACTGGCCGGAGGGGAAAAACTGCTGGTTAGCCAGGCGAACCTGACGGGAGAAATGCTACCGTCAACGTTGTCGCCGGGTCAGCAGGTGATGGCATCATGGTCCCGCGACGTGATGGTACCGCTGGTTGAGGAGAGGTGAATGGCTATGAACGTCTTACATTCGCCTCCTCAGTCGACAAGCCTGAACCGGATCTCAGGTTACTTCTGGCGTAATCCGGGGATGGGGCTGTTTTTGCTGCTCCTTGGACCACTGATGTGGTTTGGCATTGTCTACTTCGGCTCATTACTGACGCTGTTGTGGCAAGGTTTTTATACCTTCGACGATTTCACTATGTCGGTCACGCCGGACCTGACGCTGGCGAATTTGCAGGCGCTGTTTAATCCTGCTAACTACGACATCATTTTGCGTACCCTGACGATGGCGGTGGCGGTCACCATTGCCAGCGCGATTCTGGCGTTTCCGATGGCGTGGTATATGGCGCGCTATACCAGCGGCAAAATGAAAGCCTTTTTTTACATTGCCGTAATGTTGCCAATGTGGGCCAGCTACATCGTTAAAGCCTATGCGTGGACGCTGCTGTTAGCTAAAGACGGTGTGGCGCAGTGGTTTTTAACCCATCTTGGGCTGGAGCCGTTACTGCTTTCGTTCCTGACGCTGCCTGCGGTAGGCGGCAATACGTTGTCGACTTCAGGTTTAGGGCGCTTTCTTGTGTTCGTCTACATCTGGCTGCCGTTTATGATCCTGCCGGTACAGGCCGCGCTGGAGAGACTTCCGCCGTCACTGTTACAGGCCTCCGCTGATTTGGGCGCGCGTCCGCGTCAAACCTTCCGCTATGTGGTCCTTCCGCTGGCAATACCCGGTATCGCTGCGGGATCTATCTTTACCTTCTCTCTGACGTTGGGCGACTTTATCGTGCCACAGTTGGTGGGACCACCAGGCTATTTCATCGGCAACATGGTGTATTCGCAACAAGGGGCGATCGGCAATATGCCGATGGCGGCGGCATTTACTCTGGTGCCGATTGTGTTAATCGCACTGTATCTGGCGTTCGTGAAGCGTCTGGGAGCTTTCGATGCACTCTGAACGCGCGCCCTGGTTACTCAAACTGGCGGCATGGGGCGGGGTTATTTTCCTGCACTTTCCCATCCTCATCATCGCCACCTATGCTTTTAATACTGAGGAGGCTGCTTTTAGTTTTCCACCGCAGGGATTAACGCTGAAGTGGTTTAGCGTTGCGGCGCAGCGTAGCGATATCCTGGAGTCTGTGACGTTGTCACTTAAAATCGCTGCGTTGTCGACCGCTATTGCCCTTGTTCTGGGGACGCTGGCCGCGGCCGCGCTGTGGCGTAGGGACTTTTTTGGCAAAAGTGCAATATCGCTGTTGCTACTGTTGCCGATCGCGCTGCCGGGCATTATTACCGGCCTTGCACTGTTGACGGCGTTTAAAACCATCAACCTGGAACCGGGTTTTCTCACGATCGTAGTGGGCCATGCGACGTTTTGCGTGGTGGTGGTGTTTAACAACGTTGTGGCGCGTTTTCGCCGTACCTCATGGAGTCTGGTTGAAGCGTCTATGGATCTTGGCGCCAACGGCTGGCAAACCTTTCGTTACGTCGTGCTGCCCAATCTGGCATCGGCACTACTGGCGGGCGGGATGCTGGCGTTTGCCTTGTCGTTTGATGAAATCATCGTGACAACGTTCACCGCCGGACATGAAAGAACACTTCCTCTGTGGCTGCTCAATCAATTGGGCCGTCCACGGGATGTGCCGGTCACCAACGTTGTGGCATTGCTGGTAATGCTGGTGACAACACTGCCAATTTTAGGGGCCTGGTGGCTAACGCGTGAAGGCGACACTCTCGCCGGAAACGGTAAATAAACGACGATATGGGAAATTGCTATGCAACATCAATTACTGATTAATGGCGAGCTGGTCAACGGTGAAGGTGAAAAGCAGCCAGTCTATAACCCTGCCACTGGTGAACTCATTCTGGAGATTGCTGAGGCGTCAGCCATGCAGGTTGATGCCGCGGTACGTGCGGCAGACACCGCGTTTGCCACCTGGGGGCAAACCACGCCGAAAGTGCGCTCTGAACTGCTGCTGAAACTGGCGGACGCTATTGCCGATAACGCGCAAACCTTCGCTGAGCTGGAATCACTTAACTGCGGTAAGCCACTGCACTGTGTCCTCAACGATGAAATTCCAGCTATTGTCGACGTTTTCCGCTTCTTTGCCGGGGCTGCTCGAACTCTGCAAGGACAGGCGGCCGGGGAGTATCTGGAAGGACATACGTCGATGATTCGCCGTGATCCGCTCGGCGTGGTGGCCTCTATTGCACCGTGGAACTATCCGCTGATGATGGCAGCGTGGAAGCTGGCTCCAGCGTTGGCTGCGGGAAACTGTGTGGTGATTAAACCATCAGAAATTACCCCGCTGACGGCGCTTAAATTGGCTGAATTTGCCAAAGATATTTACCCGGCTGGCGTTATCAACGTCCTGTTTGGTCGCGGTAAAACGGTGGGCGATCCGCTCACCGGCCATGAAAAAGTCCGCATGGTTTCTCTGACTGGCTCCATTGCAACCGGTGAACACATTATTCAGCACACCGCGCCGTCAATTAAGCGCACACATATGGAACTGGGCGGCAAAGCTCCGGTGATCATTTTTGATGATGCCGATCTGGATGCGGTAGTGAGCGGCGTGCGGACCTTTGGTTATTACAATGCCGGGCAAGACTGTACCGCCGCTTGTCGAATCTATGCCCAAAAAGGCATTTATGACGCGTTGGTTGAGAAACTCGGCGCCGCGGTTGCCAGCCTGAAAATTGGTGCGCCGAACGACGAATCGACGGAACTGGGACCGGTAAGTTCGCAGGCACATCTTGATCGCGTGACTAAAGCTGTCGATGAGGCCAAAGCCCTGGGGCATATCAAAGTTATCACCGGCGGCAAGAAAGTGGATGGCGCAGGCTACTACTTTGCCCCAACGCTGCTGGCCGGGGCGAAGCAAGAAGATGCCATCGTGCAGCGGGAAGTTTTCGGCCCGGTGGTCAGCGTGACCGTATTTGATGATGAAGATCAGGTGCTGGAGTGGGCAAATGATTCGAAATACGGACTGGCATCTTCCGTCTGGACCCGGGATGTTGGGCGTGCGCATCGCTTTAGCGCTCGCCTGCAATATGGTTGCACTTGGGTCAACACCCATTTCACGCTGGTTAGCGAGATGCCGCACGGTGGGCAAAAACAGTCTGGGTATGGCAAGGATATGTCGGTTTATGGGCTGGAAGATTACACGATTGTTCGCCATGTCATGATCAAGCATGAGTAATCTTTTAAGCGCGAGCGGTAAATGGGGCACGGATAGCTAAATATCGGCAAACGTGTGTCTATACTATTCGCGCCACTGGCCTCGTCGCCATCGGACGGCGGTAAGTTGGAAATATCCGCGAGGTCAGGCTAATTGATAAAATAAAGCCCCAGCATATTGCCGGGGCTTTGTGCTTTCAGGAGCGCCATCGGGTTTATCTGCGGCCCAGGCTGCAAAGCCAGGCGAGTAGGGCACAGACGCTCAGAACTAGCCCCAGTTGTTGCACCATGCCTGCAAATCCCAGCATCATTCCCAGCAACAGGTAATAGCTTAATCCAAACAATGCCCCCGCGGCTCCGGCCTGTTCACGATAATGACGCAGCGCCTGACTCAGCACATTGGGAATGGCGATACCATAGGCAATCACCACGCCGAACACCGGAATCAGGATCCACGCAGAGTGCTGTAAGCACCACGCTACGAGACCTGACAACGCTGCCAGCGCACAGGCATAACGTACCAGTTGTTCCGGCGTCAGACCTGTCGTTAACAGTCTTTGGTTCAGCAGGCTACCCGACAGAGAAGCAAACGCAAGTAGCAACCCCGTCAAGCCAAAGGCTCTGGAACTCCATCCCAATTGCCCAAAAAGAAACGGCGCCAGGCTGTAATAGCTAAACAGCATGGTGTTCAGTAGAGCAACCAGTATGGCGTTTTTCCACAGCTCATAGTCACGCGCCATGCGGGAGAGTAGCGCAGCAAGCCTTGGTCTGAGCGTATGTTCGGGCCGGGTTTCTGGCAGCATGGTCACGGTCAGCATCAGCAGTAGCAGCGCCAGCAGCACAAGGGCAATAAATACCCCGGTATGACCATACAAACTGACCAACCATCCTCCGCTTAGCAGACCGAAAACCGGACTCAATGCCAACGCGGCACCCATCACAGAAAAGACGCGGGATAGCGCAGTTGATTCATAGCTGTCCCTTAGCATGGTCTGTACTACTACAGATCCGGCAGCAGCTCCAATGGCCGAGACCATCCGTGCCAGCAGCAGAACGCTGAAATCAGTGGCAACAACGGCCATGAGGGAACCCGTGGCGTAGCACAGGAGTCCAGCCATCATCGCCCGGCGTCGCCCGATGCAGTCGCTCAGCCATCCCCACATCGCCACGCCGACGGCGAAGGCAACAAAATAAACGGAGAGTGTTTGAGCCGCGCGCTCACTGCTGACGTGATAAGACGTCGCAATACCTGGCAATGCCGGGCTGTAAATGGTTTCCACCAGTTGTGGAAACATAATCAGGAGTGTGAGAAGCCACAGCGGCGGTCGATGAAATGTGTTCATAGCAATATCCAGAGAAACAGAAAACAGGTGGGCATTATTGCTGAAAGGAAAATGTCGCATTACCATTATCAGGACTATAAATGTCAGATATCGGACAGAAGATGAAAATTGCCCCGGATGATGCTTTTGATGCGGACAGCTTTGATAAACCGGTAATCGGGATTGCTTCCGAGATGGGCGTACACGATTCAGGACGGCACAGCCATCTTCGTCATCAGCTACTTTATTCGGCAGCGGGAAGCATTACGATTGAGCTGGAACAGGCGTTGTGTCTGCTACCGCCACGTCGTGCGGTCTGGATCCCAGCCGGTACGGTACATCGCGCCATAATGCGCGGCGTGATGGCTTATCGTTCTTTGTACTTCTCAACCACGTTGCCGTTATCTGATTTACCGCTGCAGATAGTCGACGTTAACCCTCTCTTTTTTGAGGTGATAGAACGTATGTCTTTCTGGTCATGGGAGATGCCTGCCGCGCAGCAGACCAGTCTCATCACCGTATTTTGTGAGGAAATGCGTGCCGCCCACAGTGAAAACTGGACATTGCAGTATCCCTCAGATCCGCGGCTTAACGTGTGGCTTGAAGGATTACGCATGGGCGAACTGCCACCACGACTGAATCAATTGTCCCGACAGGTTGGGGCATGCGAAAGGACAATAGGTCGAATATTTATCAGGGATACCGGGATGAATTATCAGGACTGGCGGCAGCAATTTAGGCTGTTAAAAGCCATGGAGATGTTGGCTGACGGATGCCATATCAGCCAGGTCGCGCAATATCTGGAGTTTGTCAGCGACAGTGCTTTTATTGCTTTCTTCCATCAGCATACCGGCACAACACCAGGCCGTTATTCGGGCAATATAATGCCGCAGAAGGATTAGGGGTATTACATACTAAGGATAATTTACCCGGCAGTGCGAGAATGGGAAAATAGTTTACTAATGGCAGAGAGAAGTCCCTCTCTGCCAACGGACGCTGCAATTAATCAAACAAGAACCACATCAAGCAAACCAGCCGAACCTTGCGGAAATCAGACTGAAAAGTCCTACAGCAGCAAATATATTTATCAGCACCACCGTTTTACTGGAAACATTCATTTGTGCCACCTTTCGTTTTAACCCATATGGGTATAGTACGGGTTATAACTATCCGCAATAGTACGAATTCTGAACATAATGAAAATGGGTTGTTTTACAGCCACTTTTCTTAAATTAATTAATAAAACTTGATGTGGGTCATGAAAAAGAGCATATTGCGCGCGATTTCACCTTTCGGCCCGGATGCCTTACATGTCTCTGTACCAAAAAATGTTGGTTTTTTATGCGGTGATGGCCGTTATCACGGCAATCATCACCTGGTTTCTTTCCCGCGATAAAAAGCGAATTCGCTTTCTCAGCGCGGTATTAGTCGGTGCGACCTGGCCGATGAGTTTTCCCGTCGCGTTAATGTTCTCTCTTTTCTGATGACGGCGTAAACGCCACTTCAGGCGGAAAGCAGGGCATATAATCGCTTTTTGTCGACTTCGCTGACATCCTGTGGATGCTGATACCCCACGTTCTCATTCGCACGGGTATACAAAGCGACCAGCCAGTCGTATACGTAGCGGCTTGCGCCGTGCGAAGGTTGTTCATCCAGCTTCGTCAGGCGTAACATCGGCTGTTGCTTCGGCGCGCTAAAAATAGCCGATCCTTTCTGGATCCTGCTGGCAGGGCGCTGCTCCTCTGCAACGTCGGCAAATCCAAGCCAGGAAATAAAATCACCGATATCGGCGTATAGCTGCGCGGCACAGACGTTTTCGCGCTGCATAATGCGCTGTAAGCGTTGCGGCATCTCCAGGCGATAGCTGGTGGTGACGAGGATGTCGGCAACCTGCCTTAACGTACGGGGATCGAGTCGTAAACGGCGGGCATTATTTTCATCGCGACACCACTGGCGCACGTGGTTAATCCACATTTTGTGTGCCTGATATCCGGTCTCCTGGCTTTCCGGTGAGTGCATTGTGTCACGCACTTCGGCAAACAGGTCAATCTCTTCATTAAATAAACCACTTACCTGCTCCTCGCGCGGTTGCTGAATACGCAGCAGCGACTCAAAAATGCGCATCGGCGGGAGCAAACCATCCAGCAGTTCGCCATGCTTTGCCGCCTGAGCCTGTAGCTGGCGGATCACTGACTCATTGCTTGCTGATTCGGTCTCAACGGGATTAATCCAGCCGATTAGGGTTTCGCGTACGCGCTGCTGGTGCTGTTCACGCAGGGAGGTCAGCCTGGCCTGGCGCTGTTGTGGTGAGGTTGCCTGAGTCAACCATTCGACGAGGCGTTGTAAGCTGTGTTTATCCAGCGCTTGCAGCGTGCCCCAGTGCAGTCCGGGTTTGCCCATTAATTGCTGCACGGATTCGTCAAGATTTTGCTGGGTACTAAAACGCGCATCCTGCGGGGTAATGGCCCAGACCACGCCTGGCAATGCGGCATCGTGGACGGGTTGAGTATCGTTAACCCAGCCCAATAGCTTGCGGGTGATGGCGGGCGTCTGGGCGCGGGTAGAGACAGCGTTGCAGATTAAGAGCACATCCGGTTGCAGGTGTTGGCGGTAATGTTCCAGCATCCAGCCTAATTTTGCCTGCCACAGTGGATGCGGATGAGTATCCGGGGCGAGGGGAATATCGAGCAGATCGACATTCTCCAGCACCGCGTCTTCAACCGTCAGGATCAGTTCGCGCGTGAGCAGCGCCAGTGACGACAAAGAAAGGCTAACTGCATTGAGCAACTGATGATTTTCAATCGGATGAACCACCACATCGCTTTGCGCCTCATTATTGCCTGTTAATGCCACCTGGGTCAGGAAACTTTCGGCAGGTAAACCAAAATGATCAACCAGCAGACTCAGCGGGGCCGCTAATTCTTGCGCGTGTCCGGTTTGTTGCAACGTGTGCGCCAGCGTCAGCCACTGCTGCGTCAGCTCTGGTTGTTCTCCCCACAGTAGTGCCCAAGCGTTTGCCCGGGTAGTCAGATCCAGTGCGGGCAGCAACGTGGCAAACTGGTGCCATAGCGCATCGTCAATTTGCTGTTGGTTTGCCGGTACGCAGGAGCGCCAGAAACGACCGATTGCCGCAACATCATGTGCGGTAATGCCCGGCACAGGGTGACGCTGACGCAGCGTTTGCCATTTTTCCAGGCGCGCCTCAATAATCGATTTCTCGACTTGCCGGTTATCCGGGAGCGCGCTGAACTGGGCGATAAATAGCTGTACCAGTTCCGCTTCACTGAGTAACCGCAGACGCAACGGCCATTCGCTATCATGCGGATTTTCATCGCGCGTAAAGCGGATCGCCATATTGGTTGGCGCATGGCCAGGATTAATATGCGAGAAGTAATCAAAGCTGCGATCCGGGGTAACAATATTCACTTTGCCAGTGGCATTGCTGCACAATGCCGCAAGCAGATGTGCTTTTGCCGATTGTGAATGTCCGTATAACCCTATACATCCTTGCGATGAAAAGGTTGTCTCCAGCACAGATTCACTCACTGCGGCTAGCGTAAGCTGTGCCAGCAGGGCATCCGCTTCATCATCAAGACGCGCCGCACGTTGACGGGTATCTACCACCCACTCGATGGCGGCCTGCGCGGTATTTAACATCTTGCTCATTTCAGGTACACGCTCCCGCTATCGATCCAGTAATGGCTTCCGCTATGGCGACGGTCTGCCAGCGTATTCAGTTTTAACGTTAAGGCATTGGCGGCAACGGGGGTGCCATCCTGTAACCAGGCATCGCTCAGGACGAAGAATTCTGGGCCACTTTCTTTGCTGCCGCCGCGTAGCTGCAGCCGTACATTCAACACGCCATCTCCGGCGATGTTTTTTGCCAGTTCGGCGGAATTTATGCTGAGCGTATACAGCGGCGTGGCAGGCCAGCGGCTGTTTGCCAGTTGCCGAAATCCTAACGTCACGTTGCCACGTAACGGGAAGTGCAACCGGGCATCCAGCTTCGCACCGGGTTTATCCAGATCAATATCGTGATACCAGATGTTCTCATCGCGCAGGGTATTGACCGTGTTATCCAGTACGCCAAGATAACGTACGGTCGAGTAAGCGCCGATATCGGCAGCTTTAAAGTTAAAACGCGGCAAACGCAAATCCAGCGCCAGGCTGCACAGCATGGCGCCGACTGCCGCGGTGGATTTGGGATTACCAATCCGCCCTTGTTGGCTGAACGGATACCACTCATGCACGCGGTAGTTATCCATCCAGATCATACGGTTAACCGGAACAGGTTGCAGATGGCGGATCAACGCCTGTACGCCCGGTAAACAGGCGGGCCTGCCGGTCACTAATAAAATATCGCAGCGATAATGTGAAATAGCCTCACAAACCGCGTGCAGCGGGGAAGTCAGGGTAAATTGCCCCGCTAACAGTGCTTCTTGTAACTGCCTGAACTGTACCTGCAACGGCACGCTCAGAACATCAAACGCTGGCGATCCTGCTGGCAACGCATGGTCGATAGCCTGCTGGATGTAGTTCATTACGTTGCGCGTTGGTCGTTGGCTCAGGAGTTCTCCGAATGTGGCATGCAGACCAGCGACCGGATCGTTAATATCGCTTTGTTCCCAGGCACTGAGTACCGCATGACCGAGCGGCATAAAGAGCTGCAATGCCGTTTGTTGACGCAAAATCGCCTGGGTATCGATGCGACCGGAATCGCCAAACAGCGTGGCCAGCAATGCAGCGGCATCGGTCACGCCAGCCTGTTGTAAGCGGGTTTGCAGCGCAGGCAACACGCAACGCTGAATCACGTCCAGAAGCATGTCATCGCCTGCCACCTTAAAACCCTCACGGAACAGCAAATGCGGGGTAATTTTAACGTTCGCGCCGACGCCGTCATCAAGCTGATAATGGACGACGGCCATATCCGTTGTCCCGCCGCCAATGTCGATCGATGCCACGCGCAGCGCCCGACCTTTAGTCTCACCGGGTTCCGGCAAACGGTCCGGGCGGGCAAGGGCGTTAAAGAATGATTCGGTGTGGCCATCGTAGTGAGAGATAGCCTCGTTATACAGCCACACCAGTTGCCCGCAGCTGGCTTCATCCCATTCCATCTGAATTTCAGGTACGGGAACCACACTCTTTTCCTGCTGTTTACGGGTAGTGAAGTCTTCATCCTGCGGGTGCCAGCCCATTGCTTTCCAGACCAGGGCAATAGCTTCAAACATGCGCAGGCGGAAAATCTCGCGCTCCTGTTTGGGCATCGCCGACGGTAGGGTCAGGATCAGCGTCCGTAACTGACGAGGAGATGCCGGGAATCCGAGGCGCAACCGCGTCGCTACGCTGTTAATTTGCCCCAGCGCTTGGGCCAGTATTTCGCATAACATATGCGTCATCAGCGTGCTGCGGCTGTATTGCGGTGAGAATACCGGCAGACGATCGTCCTGCGGCAGGCTGAACAGCGGTTGCCCGTCATCGTTCATCAGGTTCATCAGCGGGAAGGCGGTAGCCAGCGGCTCGCGCTGGGTTTTGCCATTCATCTGGCTAAAGCGCCAGTCATGTAACACCGGCGTTTCATCCCACAGATAACGGCGCGGGCTGGAGATCCCACTATTGCCCTCGGTGCCCATACGCTGCATCGCCAGCTTACGGGCTTCATCACCCACACGCACAATCGACGGCCAGATAAAGGCGTCATCACGCCCGCTCTCAACGGAAAAATGCTGCTTACCAAAGCGCGCTTCGGAAAACTCCAGCCGGCTGGTGAACAGCGGATCGTTGAGGAACTGCGGCTCGCTTAACGAACGGACCTGCAATTCAGCGGTCTGACGCAGCCCGTCATTGGCATCCCCGTGATCTTCAATCAGGACGCCACAGGTATGGGTATTACCGATATCTAAAATAAGATCGACGGGAATAGCGGGTGTGCTAAGGGTATGCGTAACCAGTTTCACTTCCGGGACAGAAAGCTGCTCGCCTAACAGAGTCAGCACATTCAGCCAGTGCGCCTGGTATTCAAAGTTACGCAGCGCCAGCTGGATCTCTTGTTCTGAGCGATTCTCATGTTGGGTGACATGGTGCATAAAAGATTCGCGCAACCAGCCGTCAATCCAGGTCTGGTCAAGGAAATCAGCAATTTCATTGTCATGCCAGGCCAGCGCGAATCGTGTCCCGTTGAGCAGGTCGTTCTCATTAGGCGTTAACGCTGCAGGGGCATTTTCAGTGAGCTGGCTATCCAGCGCCACGGTAACGCGGTGGGTGTTGCCCGCGCTGTCGGGTTGCGCCAGTTTTCGTACCTGCACGCGCGCCCAGTTATCCGGGCCTTCAACAAACGTGCGCGGTGGGTTAAAGCGCAGAAACGGCAGCGGCAGCCAGACACCGTCGAGGACATCCAGCGAATAATGCAGCGTCTGGGTACTTTCCGGCTTCACCACTTCGGACTGACCGCCAGTGCTGCCAGGCAAGGTATAGCGACCCGTTGCCAGATCGAAATCCAGCCGTAGCAGGGGACCGTTTGCCGTTTTGCGCACAAAGCGGCCATGGTGCGCAGATTCCTGCGGCGTCAGGCCAAAATCCAGGAATTGAACACCGCTATTGGCGATGAGCGTCACGCTCTGCTTGTAATCACACAGATTCACCAACATAGAATCAGGCACCTATCTTTTTGATTGTCAGAGGGATTTCCGCGTGATCGTCATAACGCGCGGTACAGGCGGCGACGTCGTTGGTTCCCGCTTTGCAGGTAATTTCAGGCATCGGATAACGTGACCCGTCTGTACAACGAGCATTGCCGCGACTCTTAATCATTAATTCACCCGACTGGTGCAAACCGGAGAAAATCTCGGCACGACAAACAATATTGTCACCATGAACTACGCGAGCAGTGCCTTTATTGGCCTGGATCTGATAGCGCAGCGACGGCGCTTTGCCGCTCACCGGATCTTTAACATCGACCAGGACGCGCCAGTTACCATTGAGGAAACGCGTCGTTCCTGCCTTCATCTGATTGGCATCCATCACCAGCGCATCTTTTGGAATCGCGGCGATCACCACCGGTCCTTCTACAGGTTTCTCTTTCTTCGCAACTGGAGTCACTTCAGCACGATGCAAAGGCAGAGCAGATGCCAGTGCTGGCAGCGGTGCCATATCAATCTTTGCGACTTCAACAGCGGCGGCTGCGGGTACGGGCTGGGTGGTCTGTTGCTTCCACAGCAGCGGCCCAACGATGGCGGCAATGATGACTGCGGCAACGGGCAGGCTCCACAGCGGCAGGCGGCGCGCAGGTTTCTCTTGTGCCAGCGGCGGTGTAACCTCCGGTTCGTTAACTATAACCGGTGGCTGTGGCTCAGGTTCAGCCGGTTTAGCCAGCTCGACGACTGGCGTCAATAAAGGCGCATCAGCCTCGGCGAAGGTGATTTCCGGGGGGATTTCTTCTTCCTGTTCCGGCTCTGCTACGGTAACGACAGGAGGAATATCGGCAAGTCGCAGGCAATCGAGCACATCGTCGCGGGGATTTTCATTCAGATTGACGAAGCCCCAGAACGTAATAACGGGTTTGCCATCAACCAGAAACACGTGGTTTTCACCGGGAAACTGGATGGCTTTTTCGAGCAGAGAGCCAAACAGCTGTAGGGAGGTTTTTCCCGACTGCAGGCTTTTACGGCTCAGAGCCGCCGCATTTTCCAGCGTGCTTCCCAGATAGCGCAGCGCACGAAAACGTGCTTCTTCATCAGCGGCTTTCCACGCCACGGCTTTCCCTTCTATCGGGGAATACCAGTCAACCCGATCGCCGTTGTCGTTAATTTGTGGGATCGCCAAACAATCCACCATCGCCTGCTGTTTACGCAGACGAAGCGTTTCACGAATTTGCAATGCTGAATCAAAAACGGCCTGGCCACCGCCGCCCACGGCCTGATAGTCATCCAAATTGCCGCTGCGCAAGAGAGTTTTTGCCACGTTGTTACCCCTTAGACTTCTTCACGTATCTACTTTACGTTTTATAAAAACGAGCAAACGGAGAAAGAGAGGCAAAAAGGGGCTAATTTTCATGGCATAGAGTGCCGGGAAAAATCTTGACGTTTTGAAAAAGACTTAAGGGAAATTAATTCGCTTAGGGTGATGAATTATTCAGCGAAATACACCGGATTAGAATAACCTGATAGTGATTTGTTATTGGTCAGTTTTTGTCAGCTATGCTCTGATATCTCGGTTAATAATAAAATAAGAAGGCTTATAACCATGATTGCAAGGAAAACGTTACTCGCGCTGGCTATCAGCACCGTCATACCGTCAGGCGTTGCGTTCGCGGCCAATACTGACACCATCATCTATTGTTCTGAAGCATCGCCGGAGTCATTTAACCCGCAAATTGCCAGTTCCGGTCCCTCATTTGTGGCCAGTTCACAAGTGCTCTACAACCGACTCATCAACTTTGATCCGGTAAAGAATACCCCGGTACTATCTCTGGCAACGGACTGGACGATTTCTCCCGACGGTAAGACTTACACCTTTACCCTGCGTCAAGGCGTGAAATTCAACAGTAATAAATTCTTTAAACCGACCCGCGACTTCAACGCTGACGACGTGATTTTCTCGGTATTACGGCAGAAGGATGCCGATCATCCGTATCACAAGGTTTCTCAGGGAAGCTATGAATACTTTAACGATGTCGGTCTGGATAAACTGATTAAAGAAGTTAAGAAGCTCGATGATTATCACGTTCAGTTTGTCCTGAATGAACCTAACGCTGCGTTTCTTGCCGACTGGGGAATGGATTTTGCCTCGATTCTCTCTGCGGAATATGCCGACGCGATGCTGAAAAAAGGTACACCGGAAAACGTCGACAACTGGCCTATTGGCACCGGGCCTTACGTGCTGCAGCAGTACAAGCAGGACTCGCAAATCCGCTATCTTGCCAACCCTAACTACTGGGATGGCGCCGTTCCAACGAAACACCTGATCTTCTCAATCACGCCAAACGTCCAGACGCGGCTGGCAAAACTGCAAACCAATGAATGCCAGATAATCCCAGCACCTGCGCCCGTACAGTTTGACGAGATTAAAAAGAATAAAGATTTGACGCTGCATTCGGTTGACGCGCTGAACGTTGGATATCTGGCGTTTAATACCGAGAAAAAACCGTTTGATAACGTACTGGTGCGTCAGGCTTTGAACTACGCAACGGACAAAAAGGCCATTATTAACGCTGTCTTTTTAGGGTCTGGTACGGTGGCAAAATCACCGATTCCGCCGAATATGCTGGGGTTCAATAAAGATCTGCAGGATTACGCTTACGACCCGCAAAAAGCGAAAGACCTTCTGAAGCAGGCAGGGCTGGAAAATGGCTTTGAAGCGACGTTGTGGTCAATGCCGGTCCAGCGCCCATACAACCCGAACTCCCGACGGATTGCCGAGATGATCCAGAGCGACTGGGCAAAGGTGGGCGTGAAGGCGAAAATTGTATCGTATGAGTGGGGTGAATATCTCTCCGGAATGCGTAAAGGTGAGCATGACACCGCGTTGTTTGGCTGGATGTCAGACAACGGCGATCCGGATAACTTCGCGGATGTGCTGCTGGGCTGCGACAGCATAAAAACCGGATCTAACGCCGCGCGCTGGTGCGATAAAGAGTATAATTCGCTGGTTGAAAAGGCGAAACTGGTGAGCAAACCGGAAGAGCGCGCCGCGCTTTACCAGCAGTCACAAGAGATTTTCTACCAGCAGGCTCCTTGGATAGCCCTGGCAAACGGTAAAACGTTCTACGCTACGCGTAGCAACGTCAGCGGATACAGCGTTAGCCTGATGGGCAGTGATTTTTCAAAAGCAAAATTAAATTAATGAGTTAAGGAGAGGTTATGTCGCATCTGGATGAGGTCAGCGCACGTGTTGATGCCGCCATTGAGGAGAGCGTCATTACGCATATGAATGAATTGCTGATTGAGCTCAGCGATGATGTCGCGTTGAGCCGGGAAGACCGCTATACCCAACAACAGCGTTTGCGTACGGCTATCGCCCATCATGGCCGTCAGCATAAAGAAGATATGGAAGCCCGTCGCGAACAGTTGACCAAAGGCGGCACTATTCTTTGATATTTCCTCGCCGGATCTTATCCGGCCTACAGGCGCGTTCTGTAGGTCGGATAAGCGCAATTAAAACGAACGTCTCGCCACCAGCCATGCCCCGATCACCAACATTACCGCGCCACAAATTGGGCCCACTAGCGCCCGTAGCGGCACGCCGTGACTGCGCAGAATATCCAGTATCAGTCCCCCGATAAGCTGGCTGGCAACCAGTACCGCAATCGTCGTGGCAGCGCCTACATTTTGATATCCACTAATGCTGGCGAAAACAAAGAACGATCCCAACAAGCCGGGGATGAGTGTCCACCAGCGTATGCTGGAAACCAATTCACCAAACCCTGCTAAACCTTGCTTAAACCACAATATGCTGACAAACAGCACGATCCCGACCAGCGAGTTAAGTAACATGGCGATAAGGATCGTCGAGGACGTCTGCGTGATGCGTACCATCAAGGTATTTTGCACCACCAGACCAATACCAGCGGCAATCAGAAAGGAGAGGGTCAGCGTCTGGTTCATCTAAGGTCATCCGGTTCACGACGATCGTCTAACTGCAACTGCATGAAAGTCAGATCCAGCCACCGCCCAAATTTGGTTCCAACCTGTGGCATTTGCGCGGTGGTTTTAAAGCCCAGCAAGCTGTGCAGATGCAGTGATGCCTGATTCTGAGACTCAATACCTGCCACCATGACATGCTTGCCGCATTCGCGGGCTTCGTCTATCAGTCTGCTGAGTAGTGCTCGTCCGAGTCCTTTTCCCTGATGTTCTGGATGGACATACACCGAATGTTCAACGGTATGACGGAAGCCATCAAAGTTACGCCAGTCGCCAAAGGAGGCGTATCCCGTAACCACGCCATTCTCTTCACTCACCAGTACCGGATACCCCATCAATTGTCGGGATTCATACCAGGAAATACGGTTTTCGGCATCGACCGTTTGATCATTCCAGATAGCCGCCGTATGCAGTACCGCATGGTTGTAGATTTCTGCAATGGCGGCGCAGTCTTCTTTGCTGGCAAATCGAATTGACATGTTGAACCTCAGGGCTTGTTCACTATAGTATTACAATATGAATACTATTGAAGACAGCATAAATCAACGGATCAGTGCAAGAATTCGCATTGAGCGGGAATCTCGCGGTTGGTCACTCACGGAACTTGCCGAGCGCGCGGGCGTGTCGCGGGCAATGATCCATAAAATAGAACGCGGCGAGAGTAGTCCAACGGCGACGCTGCTGGGTAGACTTTCCGGTGCGTTTGGCATCAGCATGTCTACCCTGATTGCGCGGGCTGAAATGCAGGAGGGCAAGCTGCTGCGCTTCGCTGACCAGCCCGTCTGGCACGACCCGCAAAGCCACTATCTGCGCCGCCATGTTTCACCGCGCAGCGATCTACCTATCGATCTGGTGCAGATTGAATTACCCGCTGGAAGTGATATCCCGATGCCAGCTTCTTCCTATGTGCAGGCCAGACAACTTATCTGGTTACAGCAGGGGGAATTAGTTTTTGTGGAAGGGGACATACGCCATGAAATGCAGGCAGGTGATTGCCTGGAACTTGGCCCGCCGAATGACTGTCGGTTTATCAATGAAACCGCGAAACCCTGCGTTTACCTGGTTGTGCGGTTAAACCACGTCGTCAGCTAAATAGCAGGCGCAGACTGCTACTATTGATGGATTCATGCCAAAAGCAGAGGAGCACATCATGGGTCAACAGACTAATCGTAACCGTCGCTGGGTACTGGCTTCCCGTCCACATGGCGCGCCAGTCCCAGAGAACTTCCGTCTTGAAGAAGATGAGGTGGCATCCCCGGGCGAAGGCCAGGTTTTGCTGCGCACTGTTTATCTTTCCCTCGATCCCTACATGCGTGGCCGCATGAGCGATGAGCCATCTTACTCACCACCAGTAGAGATTGGTGGTGTTATGGTGGGTGGTACCGTAAGTCGCGTGGTGTCATCCCGCCATCCGGACTACCAGCCAGGCGAATGGGTATTGAGCTACAGCGGTTGGCAGGACTATGACATCTCCGACGGTAACGGACTGGTGAAGCTTGGCGCTCATCCCGAACATCCCTCCTGGGCGCTGGGTGTTATGGGTATGCCGGGGTTTACCGCTTATATGGGCCTGCTGGATATCGGTCAGCCGAAAGCGGGAGAAACGCTGGTGGTAGCCGCCGCAACCGGGCCGGTTGGCGCAACGGTTGGGCAGATCGGTAAGCTTAAAGGCTGTCGGGTAATCGGTGTGGCTGGTGGGGCAGAGAAATGTCGACATGCCACAGAGGTGCTGGGCTTTGATGTTTGCCTCGATCACCACGCACAAGATTTTGCGCAACAACTGGCAAAAGCCTGCCCACAAGGAATTGATATTTATTATGAAAACGTCGGCGGAAAAGTATTTGATGCCGTTCTGCCATTGCTCAATACTTCTGCGCGGATTCCGCTTTGTGGCCTGGTCAGTGGTTATAACGCAACGTCGCTTCCGACCGGACCTGACAGATTACCACTGTTAATGGCAACGCTGCTGAAAAAGCGTATACGGATGCAGGGTTTTATCATTGGTCAGGATTATGGTCACCGCATTCAGGAGTTTCAGCGGGAGATGGGGCGCTGGCTTAAAGAGGACAAAATCCACTACCGCGAGCAGGTGACCGACGGTCTGGAAAATGCGCCACAAACCTTTATCGGTCTGCTGACCGGCAAAAACTTCGGCAAGGTAGTTATTCGTCTTGCTGAGGATTGATGCGTAAGGGTGGAAGACGGTGAATGTCTGTAACCAGGCCTGCTTCGTACGAAATGTAGGTCTGGTAAAATGCCAATGACGTTATCTGGATGAAAAGCGATTATTCATGGAGAAAATGAGAAGGTTACAACCCGAAAGCAAATAAATACTCCACATTGAGATAAATAATGATTACTATTCTCATTCTTAAAAAGGCAAAACCATGATTTTGCTCATTGAAGCTATGTGAAGCAGTAACAAACGAATTTATCAAAGGGAGTCGTCATGTCTTTACGTCATCTGTTTTCACCGCGTCTGCGTGGTTCTTTACTGTTAGGTTCACTGCTCGTTGCATCATCTTTTACTACGCAGGCTGCAGAAGAACTGCTGCGCAAAGCCGTCGGTAAAGGCGCTTATGAAATGGCGTACAGCCAACAAGAGAACGCGCTGTGGCTGGCGACCTCACAGAGCCGCAAACTGGATACCGGCGGGGTGGTTTACCGCCTTGACCCGGTCACCCTCGAAGTGACTCAGGTGATTCATAACGATCTCAAACCGTTTGGTGCCACCATCAATAATGCCACGCAAACGCTGTGGTTCGGCAACACGGTAAATAGCGCGGTAACGGCGATGGATGCTAAAACGGGCGCGGTGAAAGGACGTCTGGTGCTGGATGCGCGTAAGCGTTCTGAAGATGTTCGCCCGCTGCAGCCGCGTGAGCTGGCCGCAGATGACGCCACTAACACGGTATACATTAGCGGTATTGGTAAAGAGAGCGTGATTTGGGTGGTGGACGGTGATGCCATTAAACTGAAGGACACCATTCAAAATACCGGCAAAATGAGCACCGCTCTGGCGGTCGACAGCAAGGCTAAGCGCCTGTACACCGCCAATGCGGACGGTGAATTCATTACCATCGATACCACCACCAACAAAATTCTCAGCCGCAAAAAACTGCTGGATGATGGGAAAGAGCATTTCTTTATCAACCTGAGCCTGGACACAGCGGGCAACCGTGCATTTGTCACCGACTCTAAAGCGGCGGAAGTGCTGGTAATCGACACCCGTAACGGCAACGTACTGGCAAAAGTCGCCGCGCCGGAATCCCTTGCCGTGCTGTTCAACCCGACGCGTAATGAAGCCTACGTGACTCATCGCCAGGCCGGTAAAGTGAGTGTGATCGACGCGAAAAGCTATAAAGTCGTCAAAACATTCGAGACCCCAACATTCCCGAATAGCCTGGCGCTCTCTGCCGATGGTAAAATCCTGTACGTCAGCGTGAAACAGAAATCTACCCGCGAGCAGGAAGCTACCCAGCCGGACGATGTTATTCGTATTGCGCTGTAAAAAATCAGGAGGGGGAAACCCCTCCTGTCATTTCTCTAAACCCCACGATACGCCTCGTTACACCCCGCCAGTAGCCCGACCCACTTCAGGGACTTACACTACGCCTTCAACGGCTAACTGAATAACACGGGAATATCATGAAAAAGCCATTTATCTGTCTTTGTGCAGGCGTAATGCTGTTTGCCCTGGCAGGATGCACCACCGATTACGTCATGACGACCAAAAGCGGACAAACCATTACCACCCAGGGTAAGCCAAAACTGGATAAAGATACGGGAATGACCAGCTATACCGATCAGGATGGAAACGCGCGAGAAATTAACAGCAACGATGTAGCGCAGTTGATTGAAGCGAACTAAAAAAGAAGGCCTGAAGGGTTAACCTGTCAGGCCTTCAGCCATTACGGCGCGGTGCGGTGGATTTCCGCGACGCGCTTACGCACGCCGAACCAGCCTGCAACCAGCAGGATGGCAATCAACGGTAATGACGCGATAGTGTAGGTGCCGTTTGGATAGTCAAACGCCATCAACACCAGCACGCTCAGCAGGAATACCAGGGTTAGCCACGAGGTAAACGGAGCGCCCGGCAGTTTAAAGCTAACGTCTGCCGTTTTACCTTCTTTTATGGCCCGGCGCAGACGCATCTGACAGACCATGATAAAGCCCCACGACGCAATAATGCCCAACGACGCGAAGTTCAACACGATCTCAAACACCTGCGACGGCACCAGATAGTTCAGAAATACCCCGACGACATAGACGACCAGCGTGGCGAGGATCCCAGCCCAGGGTACCTGTTGACGGCTCATTTTAGCCATGAATTTCGGCGCCGATCCGCCCATCGACATTGAACGTAAAATACGTCCGGTGCAGTACAGCCCAGAGTTAAGGCTGGAAAGTGCCGCGGTGAGCACCACAATATTCATGATACTGCCGATATACGGCACGCCCAGTTTGGAGAAGAAGGTAACAAACGGGCTTTGCCCTGCCTGATAGGCATTCCACGGCAGTAACAGAACCAGCAGCACGACAGAACCCACATAGAACAGACCAATACGCCAGATAACGCTATTGATCGCTTTCGGCACCATGGTTTGTGGATCTTTGCATTCTCCAGCAGCGGTGCCCACCAGTTCAATGGAGGCAAACGCGAAAACCACCCCCTGAACCAGTACCAGCGCTGGCAGCAGGCCATGTGGGAAGAATCCACCGTTGTCGGTGATCAGGTGAAAACCCGTGGCGTTACCATCCAATGGTTTTCCAGTGCCTAAAAAGACGGTACCCACCACCAGGAAAATCACAATCGCCAACACTTTGACCAGTGCAAACCAAAACTCCATCTCCGCGAACCACTTCACGCCGATCATGTTCATGGTGCCGACAATGGCCAGCGCGCCGAGGGCGAATACCCACTGCGGTACATCACCAAATGCGCCCCAGTAATGCATATACAACGCCACCGCGGTGATATCGACAATGCCGGTCATCGCCCAGTTGATAAAGTACATCCAGCCAGCCACATAGGCGGCTTTCTCACCTAAAAATTCACGGGCATAGGAGACAAAGCTGCCGCTGGAAGGGCGATGTAAAACCAGTTCGCCAAGCGCGCGCAGTATAAAGAACGAAAAAATACCGCACACCAGATAAACCAGCGCCAAAGCAGGACCAGCCATCTGCAAGCGCGCGCCAGCCCCTAAAAACAACCCGGTACCAATTGCGCCGCCAATGGCGATCATCTGTACCTGTCGATTTCCCATCGCTTTGTGATACCCCTCTTCGTGGGCATTCAACCAGCGTCGTTTCGCCGCATGTTGTTCCGCGGCTTGCGTGTTGTTTGTGTTCATTACTTTTCCTGTTGACCTGACAAAAATACAAATCCTTTTTGCCGCACCTGCTGCGGCGAAAACAGCCTTACCCTTCATTGTGTTACGGGGGAAAACTGCCGGCCGAGCATCCTACATTCAATTGTTCTGTTCCGCAAAGCCTCGATAACAAGAATTCAGCATTTTTGTACAGCCTGCACTGGCGCGGTGTGGCCTCGATTCAGCCAATAAAAGAGAAGGGCGTAAATACCTGGAGAGGAGTGCGCTTATCGAGACAATCACCCGATAAGCGCCGTAAGGTTATGCTGATACGCCAAAGACCTGAACGGCCTGCTGTAAGCGCGATGAACGTTGAGTCAGATCGGCGGTAGCATCGGTGACACGCTCTACCATCTCGGCATTATTGTGTGTCATGGTGCCTACGCGTGAAATCGAATCGTTAATCAGATCCAGCGCCAGGGTTTGCTCACGTGTCGCCAGACTAATATCTTTGATCATCATCGACATCTGCAGGACATCGCCAATCATCCCGGTAAGATGCGTCTCCGTTTGTTCTACCATTTTGACGCCGCTATTCACGTTGGCGACGTTCTTCTCAATCAACTGTTTGATCTCTTTTGCTGCAGACGCTGAGTGCTGTGCCAGATTACGGACCTCTGCCGCCACAACGGCGAAACCGCGTCCTGACTCTCCGGCTCGCGCGGCCTCGACCGCGGCATTGAGCGCCAGAATATTGGTCTGAAAGGCGATACTATCAATGACGCCGATGATGTCGACGATCTGCCCGTTGTCACGCGATATCGCCTGCATCATGGCGATAGTTTGTTTCATGATATCGCCGCCTTCTGCCGCATTGGCGCTGGTTTTATCGGCCATGGTCATAGTATGTGCCGCAGTCTCAGCAGTTTGCTGTACCGCGCTACCAATTTCTTCAATGGCGGCAGCGGTTTGTTGCAGGTCGGCGGAGGTTTCTTCGGAACGCTTATGCAGCGCCGTACCTTCTTTTGATACTCGCTGACTGATAGCGCGAATACCGGATATTTGCGTACTGACATCATCGACCAGTGAATTCAGATTAAGCCCGGACTGATTAACCAGGCGCATCAGCATTCCGATCTCATCCACCCGATTTAAATGACAGTTATCAGGTTTTCTCCCGGATACCACTTTCTTCATTTGCGTCAGTAGCGTATTAACTGGCTGACAGATTTGATACTTAAGGTAAATAGCAAGCATCAGAAATAAGAACAGCAACCCTCCCGCCTGAATAAATGGATTAACAGGAGCAAAAAGAAATAGCACAGTGAGCAGGGCGATTACCCCTAAAGAATAATTGACGCGCTGGCTAATGCTCAGCCATTTAAACATTGATGCCCATGACAATATGCCGCGGCGAATGATAATGCCTTTAAAAAGTCGAAACCCTTTAAACTGCTGGCTATTAATTTTTTGATATAAACTTTCGCTTTGAGTTATTTCATCGCGCGAAGGAACGGTACGCACTGAAATGTAGCCAGTGAGTTTTTCATTGTGCCAGACCGGTGTAACGTTGGCGCGAACCCAGTAATGGTCGCCATTCTGCCGACGGTTTTTCACCATCCCCGTCCAGCTGTCTCCCTGCTGTAGCGTGTACCACATATCGGCGAACGCCGCGGGAGGCATATCAGGATGGCGAATAATATTATGCGGTTCGCCCATTAATTGCTGTTCGTTAAATCCGCTGGCATCAATAAATGCGGAGTTGGCGTAGGTAATATGACTTTCTTTATCCGTCGTAGAAAGCAGCGTCGTTTTATCGTTAAGTGCGTGCTCAATTTGTGTAACGGGCATGTTACTTTTCATAGAGGTCCCATGATGCTATGTATAATCCATACAAAAATCCCCGCAATGAAATCGGGGGATATTAGAAATCTGTTTTAAACCGTTTTAATAAGAAACGTTGCATTCTCTACTAATCATCATTTCTGTGGAAGTAGTTAAAATAAAAATTTCCATGTAAATCATTCATCCCACGTCATAAAAGTGAAACAATTAATACAAGCGCATAACGTTACAAGTCGTTTAAACTGACTTAACGTAAATTGCGTTAAAAAACCTTTTCGTAAAAAGAAAACTGGCATGAAATTATTTTGATGTTATTAACGTGATCTCAACGACCCTATTATATTTTGTAGGCTATTAATTGCGGGTGTTTTTCAGTTTAGCGGTACTGGGCGATCCAAATTTTAACCCTGGCTGCGGTAGGGTTTGTTATCTACTTTTTAGCTGAGTAAATGTGAATTAAATGTTTCAGTATGGCTATTTGATAAATTAATAATAAAGACATGTTAACAAACATAGGCTCGTAACATGTCATATCGCCTGAGTGTTCTGGATAAAAGCCCCATAGGGGAAGGTGAAACTGCCGCGACTGCGCTTTCCCGGACGTTGCGTTTGGCGCAACTGGCGGAAGAGTGGGGGTACCATCGTTTCTGGATCGCGGAACACCATAATACGCCACAGCTGGCCAGTCCATCGCCGGAACTGGTGATCGCCTGGATCCTCGGGCAAACCCAGCGTATCCGCGTTGGTTCCGGCGGCGTGATGCTGCAACATTACAGCCCGTACAAAGTGGCGGAAAACTTCAATCTTCTGGCATCACTGGCTCCTGGACGTGTCGACCTCGGCGTAGGGAAGGCCCCTGGCGGGTTACCGTTGTCGACTCAGGCGTTACAGCATGGACTGCATCAGGAAGAAAAAGGCAGTTTTGCCGATCAGCTTTCTCAGCTTAACGGCTGGCTGGCGCTGAACGGAACGGAAAGCGGGGAAACGGTATTCCCGACGCCAATCCCACCAATACCGCCAGAAGGATTTGTACTCGGAGCCAGTGTGCAAAGCGCACAGTTAGCAGCGCAATCCGACTTGAATTTTATCTTCGCTGCGCACCTCAACGGTGACAAAGCGTTATTACGTGAGGTTTTGTCCTTCTGGCAGACCCACAGCGACCGCCCGACGATAGTCGCCGTTCAGGTGATTGTGGCTGACAGTCACGATACCGCTGCGCAACTGGCGGAAAACGTGCAAATCTGGGGCGTTGAGCTGGAAAATGGTCAACGCGTTACAGTCGCCAGCGAAGAGCAAGCCCTGGCATTCGCCGTACAGGCGGGTAGTTCGCCACGCAAAATCGCGCGTCGTGAACTGGCGTTGTTACACGGCACCGCTCAAGAGGTGATGGTAAAGCTGAATGCTCTGCATACGCAATTTGGTATTGATGAGTTCATTATCGACACGCCAGTGGCGGAGGGCCACCCGCGTCTGACATCGCTGCGTTTGTTGGCACAAGTCCATAATGCCGTGGAGGTGCTCTGATGACCCTCAGCTCAACGCTTATCAACTGGCGTCGTGAATTACATCAGCACCCGGAGCTTTCCCTGCAGGAGGAAGCAACCACCAGGCGCATTCAGGCCTGGTTGCACGCTGCGGATGTCGACATTCTGCCGTTCGAGCTGAAAACCGGTCTGGTCGCGGAAATCGGCAAGGGAGAAGATGTCATCGCGCTGCGAGCGGATATCGATGCGCTACCGATAGAAGAAAGCGCCGATGTTCCGTTTCGCTCCCTCACACCGGGCGTGATGCATGCCTGCGGGCATGACGTCCATACCAGCGTGATGCTTGGAGCAGCACTGCTGCTTAAACAACAGGAAACAACCTTACCGGGGCGAGTACGTATTTTGTTTCAACCAGCTGAAGAGAGTTTCGGCGGCGCAAAAACGTTGATCCGCGCCGGTGCGCTGCAAAACGTAGCGGCTATTTTTGGTATGCACAATGAGCCCGGTTTGCCAGTGGGCGAATTTGCCACACGCGGCGGTGCGTTCTATGCCAATGTCGATCGCTTTGTGCTGCGTATAAATGGCAAGGGAGCACATGCGGCGCGTCCGCATGAAGGCAAAGATGCCATCCTGCTTGCCAGCCAGTTGGTAACCGTGTTGCAAAGCGTTGCCAGTCGCGACGTTAACACGCTGGATTCGGTGGTACTCAGCGTGACCCGTATTCAGGGAGGAAATACATGGAACGTACTGCCAGAGTCCGTTGAGCTGGAAGGGACGCTCAGAACGCACCGGACTCAGGTACAGCAGCAGGTTAAAGCACGGGTTAATGACATCGCTGCCGGATTTGCCCATGCCTTTGGCGCACAAATAGACGTTATCTGGCATGCAGGGCCGACCGCGTTGGTGAACGATGCGCGTTGGGCCGATATCGCCACCACGGTGGCGAAACAGTCAGGCTACACAACACACCATGCTGACCTGCATATGGGCGGGGAGGATTTTGCCGTCTACCTGCAAAATACGCCAGGCGCATTTGTCAGTATTGGCAGCGCCAGTGAATACGGATTACATCACCCGGGATTTAATCCAGACGAACGTTTAATTGAACCTGCCGCACATTACTTTGCGCAGTTAGCAAAAACGGCATTCGCACACCTTTAAGTTTACCTGTTGGGTAGGGGT
Organism: Citrobacter sp. Cf136; assembly: GCF_030333815.1. Taxonomy (NCBI): domain Bacteria; kingdom Pseudomonadati; phylum Pseudomonadota; class Gammaproteobacteria; order Enterobacterales; family Enterobacteriaceae; genus Citrobacter; species Citrobacter sp. Cf136. Next base: position 999,133 of record NZ_JAOWFE010000032.1, read on the forward strand.
TATTATGGCTGAAAATCGGCAACTACGGCTCGGAACTATTCTGCATGGCGCATCGGGAAATATGTCCGCATGGCGCCACCCGGCGGCTCAGGCCGATGCCAGTATTAATTTTGATTTTGTCAAAGAGACGGCGCTTATTGCGGAAAAAGGGAAGCTGGATTTTATTTTTGTCGCCGATGGTCTGTATATTAATGAAAAATCAATCCCGCACTTTTTAAATCGTTTTGAGCCGCTGACAGTATTATCCGCTTTGGCCAGCATCACCCAGAATCTGGGACTGGTTGGCACAGTGTCTACATCATACAGCGAGCCGTTTACGACCGCACGACAGTTCGCCAGCCTGGACCATCTCAGCAACGGGCGTGCGGGCTGGAACGTGGTTACGTCGCCTCTGGAAGGATCGGCAAAAAACTATTCTCGCGCTCAGCATCCGGAGCATGCCCAGCGTTATCGTATTGCCGATGAATATTTACAGGTAGTGAAAGGACTGTGGGATTCCTGGGAAGACGATGCTTTTACCCGTAATAAAACAAGCGGGGAATTTTTTAATCCGCATAAACTGCACACGCTAAACCATCATGGAGATTATTTCCAGGTCGCCGGGCCGTTAAATATTGGGCGTACGCCACAAGGTCGTCCGATTATATTTCAGGCGGGAGCTTCAGCAGATGGCAAGAAATTAGCGGCGCAGCATGCTGATGCCATTTTTACCCATCAGGAGTCGCTGGCAGAGGCTAAGGCGTTCTATCAGGATGTAAAAAGTCAGCTGGAAATTGCCGGACGACATCCCGATCAACTGCATATATTCCAGGGCGTCAGCGTTATTGTTGGCGACAGCGCAGAGGACGTTGAGCAGCAGTATCAGACTACCGCTGCGCTGGTCTCCGTTACCGACGCGCTGAACTATCTTGGCCGCTACTTTGAACATCATGATTTTGCCCAATATCCGCTGGACGCACCGTTCCCGGATCTTGGCTCTCTCGGACAAAACAGCTTTCGCAGTACGACTGATGAGATCAAACGCAACGCGCGCGAGCGTGGCTTAACACTCCGTCAGGTTGCTCTGGAAGCGGCCAGCCCACGTCCGCGTTTCAGCGGCACGCCGGAACAGGTCGCCGACGGGCTGCAGCAGTGGTTCGACGAGAAAGCCGCAGATGGTTTTATTATCCAGGGCGGAACGCCGGATACCTTCCCGCGTTTTGTCGAACAGGTTGTCCCTGTGCTTCAGGCGCGGGGCCTGTTCCGCCATGAATATCCCGGTACGACCCTGCGCGCAAGCCTGGGATTAACGACACCTGCAAATCAATTCGCACAATAAGAGAAAAACGCTATGCAGAAAAAATCAGTATTCCTCGCGCTGTCGCTGGCTTTCAGCGCGACTGTCTGGGCAAATGATGTGACGATTAACGGCACGGGCGTAAGTCTGGAAGCCAATAAAACGCCGATCAATACGGCAAAGAATCCGCAGGCGATTGCGCAATTGCCTGCAAATCTGCACCTGGCCGTACCGGGCAAATTCACCGTGGCGATTGCCGGGCTCAGTCAACCGCCGCTGACCGTCTTTGCCGATGACAATAAGACGCTGATCGGCAGCGAGGCGGACATCGCGCGTCTGGTGGCTGACAGTTTGGGGCTGGAACTCAACGTCGTACCTACGTCATGGGAAGACTGGCCGCTGGGCGTCACTTCCGGCAAATACGATGCCGCGATCAGCAATATTACCGTCACCAAAGCACGCAAAGAAAAATTCGATTTCGCGACGTATCGGAAGGACTCTCTTGGCTTTTATGTCAAAACCGGTAGCAAGCTGAAGAAAATCGAGCAGGCGGAAGATATCGCTGGACTGCGCATTATCGTCGGTTCAGGGACGAACCAGGAAGCCATCCTGCTGGCCTGGAACGATGAGAACGTGAAGAAAGGGTTACAGCCGTTTACGCCGGTGTATACCAAAGATGATGCCGCGCAAACCCTGGCCCTACAGTCAGGTCGCGCCGATGCCTACTTCGGTCCTAATGTAATCGGCGCATGGAAAGCTGCACTCAACGGTAAAACGCAATTGGTGGGTAGTGTTGATGGCGGTTGGCCAAAAGCGGCACACATCGCAGTGACGCTGAAAAAGGACAGCGGTCTGGTTCTGCCGGTACAAACCGCCCTCAACGGCGTGATTGGCAACGGCGATTATGACAAGGTGCTGAATCGCTGGGGAGAAGGGGTGGAACGCATTCCGCAATCTGAAATCAACCCGGCCGGTTTAGGCGACTAAGGAGGTTATCGTGAGCGATCAATTTCGCGTGGTCTCACCTGAAGCCAGCGAGCTACAGCCCATTTTGAACGGTCTGTTCGGTGAGTATGCTGCCCGCTACGGCGATTATTTTTCTCGCGACGCTGAAGTGGAACTGACCGAATGGTATCTGGCACCTCAGGGACTTTTTGTGGTCCTGGAGCGTGGCGGAGAAATTATCGCCACCGGGGCTTACAAACCTTACGACAAGGACACTGCCGAGATTAAGCGTATCTGGACAAAAAGCAGCCTGCGTCAGCAGGGACTTGCGGCGCGTGTAGTGCAGGAACTGGAACGTCGGGCGCTACTCGCGGGCTACAGCCGGATATATCTGACCACAGGATTTCGCCAGCCGGAGGCCGTCAGACTTTATTTAAGCCAGGGCTACGATCCGCAATTTGATACGACGCGCAATCCCGAAGAGTACAGCCAGCCACCGTTTGATGGACGGCTGCGCTTTACCAAACTGCTGACTATTGCCGGTCAGGCCAGAATCGCCTGAGGAGAGAAGATGAAAACGACAGATAGCATTAAAGTCGTACCGGCGCGTTACCCCATGCGCACCGTTGGCGCGATCATTGCTTTGTTTGCCCTGGCGGTGATTCTCCAGTCTGTGGCGTTTAATCCGCGCTGGGAATGGAGTGTGTTTGCCCGCTGGTTCTTCGATCCGGTGATTTTGTCTGGTCTTGGACAAACGCTGTTACTGACACTTATCGGGACGCTGTTGAGTATTCTCATCGGCGGTCTGCTGGCGCTGGCGCGGCTTTCATCTTCCTGGCTGTTGAACTGTCTGGCCTGGGGGTACATCTGGCTGTTTCGTTCGTTACCACTGATTGTGGTGCTAATCGTTCTGTACAACTTCTCCTATCTATACGACACGCTGACGATTGGTATTCCGTTTACTCCCATTCAGTGGGGAAGTTTTGAGACCATCAATGTACTCGGTCAGTTTTCCACTGCGGTGGTTGGCCTGACGCTGGTGCAAAGCGCCTATACCGCTGAGATTATACGTGGTGGATTTTTGGGGGTTGATCACGGTCAGTACGAGGCAGCGGCAGCACTGGGCTTACCGGCAGGGCGACGTACGCTGCGGATTATTCTGCCGCAGGCGCTGCGCACCATTTTGCCTGCTGGCTTCAATGAAATCATCAGCCTGGCGAAAGGGACGGCGATGGTATACGTGCTGGCAATGCCGGAGCTGTTCTACACCATCCAGATGATCTACAACCGCACGCAGGAAGTGATCCCGCTGCTGATGGTGGGTGCGGTGTGGTATCTGGTGATCACCAGCATCCTGTCGCTTATTCAGCATCTGGTCGAACGTGCGCTGGCACGCAGCGAACGACGTTCAGCGATCAACACCGTCCGGGTGAGCCGTGCAGAAAAACGCAGTCGTCAACGTCCACAGCAGGAGGCCGTCCATGTCCCACTCGCCTGAAGGTCATATTTCTATTACCGGCGTCAGCAAATACTTTGGTCGCCACAAAGCATTGGATAATGTGTCGCTGGAGATCCCTCCCGGAACGGTTACGGTCATTCTCGGGCCGTCCGGTTCAGGGAAATCCACACTCCTGCGTACCATCAACCATCTGGAACGCGTCGATGAGGGTTTTATTCAAATCGATGGCGATTACATTGGCTATCGTCGGCAGGGAGACAAGCTGTATGAGCTGAAAGAGGCGGAAATTTTGCGCCAGCGGGTTAACGTCGGCTATGTGTTCCAGAACTTTAATCTGTTCCCGCACTTAACGGTGCTGGAGAACCTTATTGAAGCACCCATTGCGCACGGACTGGCATCGCGTAAAGCAGCCACCGAGCGGGCATTAACGCTGCTTGATGCGGTAGGGTTGCGGAATAAAGCCGATGCCTGGTCGCGTCACTTATCTGGCGGTCAGCAGCAGCGTATCGCTATTGCCCGTGCACTGGCGCTAAATCCGCGCGTCATGCTGTTTGATGAGCCTACATCTGCACTGGATCCTGAGCTGGTGGGCGAAGTCCTGGATGTCATCAAAGCGCTGGCGAAGTCGGGAACCACGCTGGTGGTGGTGACACACGAGATTGGCTTCGCTCGGGAAGTGGCGGATCAGGTGGTGTTTATGGTTGATGGCAAAATCGTCGAGCAGGGCAGCAGCGAGCAGGTGTTGAATCATCCACGCCACACGCGCACCCAGCAGTTTTTGTCGAAAGTGCTTTGAGACCGCGTCCAAAGGGTGAAATTAACAAGAAAATATGAATGTCCGTTAATCCTAAATTAGTCTTCCTTTTGAGTAAGACTCTTCAGTGAATAATTATCGAAAAATCATTTTATTATCAGGTGAATAATGACTTGGGTCTGGAATATATCACCCTTAGTGAAGTTGTGAGAAAGCATAGTAAAACTTTGCTTAAATCATATGTTATGTATCATGCCATTGAGTATTACCACTTTTTAACTAAGGAATTGAAAATGGTAAGAGCACTGGCCTGTCTCGGCGATAAAACAAGTTATGGAGAAATTATTACTGCTTCTGCACTGGACTGGACTGGATGGAAAATGGTAAAGCATATGTAGCTACTGGCGACAGGGTGTTGTGTGGCGGCCCCAATCACTATGTTTTTGGTACAGCCACACAATATACCAGCAGTGGAGCGGGCACTTTAACCACCCTCGACACCAGTCAATTATCGATAATGATGCAGAGCTCACAGGATGTCAGCAGCAGAAAGTGTATTCGTTTTAAGTGTGCAGATGATGACGGCAGACTGATGGTGGATTGCCGGTATGTTCTCATACTCCCGGACGGCCATACAGAAACGAGGAATACAGATAGCCAAGGAATGACAGAGTGGCATTATGCTGAATCCGCTGAAAATATTAACCTGCACATATTAATGGATTAATTATGGCTGTTTACCCGCTTAGCACCAGCATTCGCTCTAATGTTCCCGCAGACTCTTTATTATATGATCTATGTATTTATCGTATGGATACCGACAGAAATAAATATTATTTGATAGATGTGAGACAGCAGAAATTTAAGGATAACCACCAAACTCAGATACATATGTCTGAAGATATAAACGAGCCTCTATCAACTATCTACATTATGGAAATGACGCTTTATCGTAAGACGATGCTGCATACCCACAGTGTTACTCCAAAACCTTTCACAAAGATGTATACGCTTGCAGAATTTAGTACAGGTAAGGCGTGCTCTGAGGCGAAACGTGAAAATCTCTGTTATTTTGAATCGGCAGGCACACCTAAACCTGATAGTCAGGGGGGCGAAACGAAACTAGTTACTATAACCCGCGAGGAGCGACCATTTATAGCGAAAGAATATCCTATTGGTAATTCCAGGGATCCTTTTGATAAAAAATTAGTAGAACGTCAAATAGAAGAAAGATTTAACGGATTTGATTTCCCTAATCAAATAGCTGCAAGTGTATGTGGACCTGCTGCATTTTTTTACTGCCTGCAAAAGGATCGCCCTGATGTGTATGCGCAAGCTGCCCGTGAACTCTGGCGATACGGAAAAACTAAAATAGGTAATTTAATAATTTCGCCAGGTAAAGGCTGTCGGCATCCTACAGGTGTATTTTACTATGATGACGGCAGACCGAAGATAGTCGGTACAGACTGGATGACGCTTGCTGGACTCAGGGATTCAGAGAATACAATGCTGAGCTTTGATACTCTTGATTCTCCAGTTGCTGGTATCACAATTTGGCAAATTTTGGCAGAATGGTTTGAAAAGGTCGGCTATAAAATGGTCTTTAGTAATGTCGGTATTACTCAGGCGGGTGTTCAGGGAATCAGAGATTTAAATAAATATATTGAGCAAGATTATAAAGTCGTAACATTGATAAATGATGGACTTCTTGTAAATAGTACAAATAAAACAACATTACCTACACACTGGGTTGTTTGGAATGGTTCAGTCATGCAAGATCCTAATGGATATATTAGTTTGGAATTGTTTTCTTGGGGAAAGGAAAAAAACTGGATAAAACCAAAAAAAGATTTGCAATTTTTTATCAACAGGTTTTTTGGAGGGATGGCTTTCAAGCCATTGAAATAAAATGGGGAAATTTTTTTTTGGTTCTGCCTTTATTATTACTATCTGCCTGTTCGTTGCAGGCAGAATTCACTCCAGAAAGGGAGGTACTTAATGATGCAACTGTTGGCATTCCCTATTATAACCAAATTAATATATTTGGTGGGGTAGTTCTTTCTTATGATCTTTATGGTAAACAAGCTATTGCTGGAGATATTCATCCAGATAATTTAGGGCTTCACCTACAGTATTGTGATGATAATGAATTCAATAATTGTATCCAGATTAGAGGGACACCAACAAAAGCAGGCATAGCTAAAGTGCGAGTACATGGGGGCTTAGGTGGCGGAATGTTTTCAAAATCAGGAGAGTTCGATAAAACCTATACTATTACGGTCAAAGATTCAGAAGGATCTTCTTAAGATCGTTTGAGAGGCGCTCTCAGCATCGCCCATCAAGATACGAGAACCCGCTCAGAGAGCGGTTTTCTCACATCTGAGTGGTTAAAAAACAACCTTAACAATAATTTCCGATATCCAAACTGACCCCGTATAGATGCGATAGGGTGCAACCCCTTCCAGATATGCCGCATTCAGACACTTTTCCGGCAATCAGAAACGGTAATTTTACTCATTTCTTGATGGTCATAAAATAGCATTAACGTACAATATTAGGTGCTGAATCATCCACATCACACGCGCACCCGAAAGTGCTTTGAGTTACATTGCGGCACAAGACTGTGCCGCACAAGGATTACATGGTGACGACGATTTTGCCCACCTGACCGTTGGCTTCCATGTATTGATGTGCTTCAACGATATCATCAAAGGCAAAGGTTTTATCAATCAGCGGCTTGAGTTGGCCGGACTGTAATCCTTCAAAGATAAACCGTTTCGCCCGCGAAAGTTTTTCTGCGTCCGCGGTGATTTCGAAAATCTCATAGCCGCGGAAGGTCAGATGACGACCGAGTATCTCAATTACCGGAATCGACAAATCACGCGCATCAAGAGAGCCATACTGGAAAAAGAGTCCGCCGGCAGGCATCACCTGGGCAATTTTTGCCACGCCAGGGCCACCGACCGGATCGAACACCACGCGGGTACCTTTGCCGTCAGTGATCCGGTTAATCTCCGCCACCAGATCCTGCTCCTGGCTGGCGATAACCTCTGCCGCGCCAAGTTGCAGAAGCTGGGCACGTTTCTCACTGGTGCGCGTCATCGCAATCGGTTTTGCTCCCCGCATGTTAGCAATCTGAATTGCCGCCAGTCCGACGCTGCTGGAAGCAGCATTGATCAGCACGTTATCACCAGGCTTAATATCCGCATATTCAACCAGCGCACCGAAAGCGGTCACATACATCATCCAGCTCGCCGCGGCTTCCTCGAAGCTAAGATTCTCAGGATGTTTGACGACAGCATGGGCTGGAGCATTGACGACTTCACCGTACATACCATACTCATGGAAGCTGAAAGCCGGGATGACGCTGACGCTATCGCCGGGCGCAAACTCACGCACGTTGTCTCCCACGGATTCAACAACGCCAGAAGCCTCATATCCCAGACGTGCCGGGAATTTGGGTTGGTAAATATACTGGCCGGTACGATACATAATTTCCGCACGGTTAATGCCGATTGCGCGTACGCGTATCTGAACTTCATCCGCACGCGGAGCAGAAACTGGCATATCCTGGATTGTCAGGACGTCAGCGTCGCCTGGTTGATTAAAAACCACGACCTTAGACATAGCAAACCTCTGTAAATTGTTCTGTATTGGGTCTGCACAATTTAACGGCTCAGATGAGGGTGAAAAACCGCCGTTGCGGAACTTCACTATTACTCAGATTATAATAATCCCTGTAGGCGCGATTTTTTCTCGGTAAAAAGCGCACACAGCCAGTCAATAAACACCCGGACACGGGGGGCAAGATGACGCCTGTCCGGGTAGAGCACGGAAACGGGTTTTGATTCCCCGGCATAATCGGCCAGCACCTCTACGAGCTGGCCCGACTGGATCCAGGGGGCCAGTACCGCGTGCACACCGTGGATGATACCGAGTCCGGATAAACAGCCTGTCAAAAGGATGTCGGAGTTATCAACGCTGATGTGACCTGTAGGGATAAACGACACGGTTTCACCCTCACGGACGAAAGACCATTCCAGTGCTTCACGATGACGTTCACTGAAAAAGTTAATTGCCTGATGTCGGGATAAATCCTCTGGCGTCTGCGGTACGCCGTGTTTTTGCAAATAATTCGGGGACGCGCATGTCACCATTTTTACCTCACCAAGCCGCCGTGAAATCAGAGAAGAGTCTTGTAACTCGCCAATGCGAATCATGCAGTCGATACCTTCGGCAAGCAGATCGATTCTGCGGTCGGTGGAGGTGAGGACAATCTCAATATCCGGGTAGCGCGACTGGAAATCGTTCAGGGCCGGGACTAATATCGAGTGAGCCAGCGACAGGGGGGCATTCACTCTAAGTTTTCCGCGCGGAGGGCGAGTGGATGAGAAAGAAGCCATGATGTCATCAACGTCACTGAGCAGGATTTTTGTGCGTTGGTAAAAACCGTCACCTTCTTCTGTCAGACTCACTTTACGGGTCGTGCGGTTAAGCAACTTTGCTCCCAGATCGTCTTCAAGATGTTGGATAGCTTTGGTCACTGCAGGGCGGTGCAGGTGTAACACGTCTGCTGCTCTGGCAAATCCACCTTGCTCAACAACCTGTACAAAAATGTTCATATATTCAAACATACTGGAACGCATTGCTTATTCTCCCCCGGTATTCGACCATTGTTATTATGAAAGTAATAATCACGTCTGCATAGGTTGCCGAATGCTGCTCTACACTTAGGGTTTTAACTTTGGGGATTGCAGCATGATTAAAGTCTATGGGGTACCGGGCTGGGGATCGGCCATCAGTGAAGTGATGCTCACACTGGCGGAGATCCCTTATCATTTTATTAATGTCGACGGTTTTGACAGTGACGGCCCTCAGCGGGAGCTACTTAAAAAATTGAATCCGCTGTGCCAGGTGCCCACACTGGTACTGGAAAATGGCAGTGTGATGACGGAAACGGCGGCGATCGCGCTGATGATCCTCGATCGTCGCCCTGAACTTTCACCACCCGTTGGACACGCCGAACGCCAGCAGTTTCAGCGTCTGTTGATATGGCTGGTAGCAAATGTCTATCCCACGTTTACCTATGCCGACTATCCAGAACGCTGGGTACCGGACGCCCCGGCGCAGTTGAAAAAGAACTGCATTGAGTACCGTAAATCCCTCTATATGTGGCTGAACGATCAGCTAAACGCCGAGCCGTATGCATTCGGGGATCAGCTAACACTACTGGACGTATATATTGCCGTTATGCGCACCTGGGGACCAGGGCATGACTGGTTTCAGGACAACACGCCGAATATTAGCGCTATCGCTGATGCAGTTTGTCAGCATCCGAGGCTACGTACTGTACTGAAAAACAATAAGATTATTTGAATAAAAAAACGCTGTTCCGCAGGTGTGCAAATCCCGGAACAGCGGGCAAACTATCGCCATAAGGTTAAATTACGCGACAGAAGGGGTCAGCGTAATACGATCCAATGGACTCACGATAAACAGATAAGAAATCAGGCCAATCAGCCCCATCGAACCGACGTACAGAATGGCGTAATCAAAAGACTGGGGATTGTCACCCATGAGGGTGAGCAGGGCGCTAAATAGCCCGCAGCTGGTGCGCCCGAAGACCGCGGAAAAAGTGATGCAGGCGGTGGCAGACTATTTGCTGAAAAAAGGTTATCGTCGTCATGGTTTGCTATGGACCGCCGATCGCCGGGCTATTGGACAACGCGTCGCCTCGATCGTATCGAACAAATTCCACGTGAAGGCGATATTATTGATGTCGGATTTCACCTGGTTGAACGAGAGTCCGCATAAGTTACCTGCATCCCAAAACAATAAGGAACCTGTCATGCCGCACGTTGATATCAAATGTTTTCCTCGCGATTTGAACGAAGAAGAGAAGGCCGCGTTGGCGGCGGATATTACCGAAGTCATTATTCGTCATTTACAAAGCAAAGAGAGTTCAGTGAGCGTGGCGCTGAATGAAATTGAGCCAGGGGAGTGGCAGAGCGTGTGGGATGCGGAAATTGCGCCACAGATGACGAGGCTGATTAAAAAACCCGGCTACAGCATGTGAAAGAAAACGGGCGATTATTGCGCCCGTATTATTCAGCCGCTGTTATGCGTTTCCCGCTGGTGACAAACGTTCCGGCACCAAGATGATGCAGGGTATTGAGTTTATCATCATCAAACTGCCAGCGTCCTTCCACGAAAGCTCGCTCATCAGCGGCAGCCGAGACCACTTCCCCAAACAGGGTGTCATATTTTTCCTGTGCTGCCGTTGCAGGCAGCAGACGACACTCCATCCAGGCCAGACATTTCGCTTCTATTAACGGTAATCCCAGCACCGGACCTTTTACCACCGGAATACCGTAGCAGTTAAATTTATCTTCCACGCGACCGGAAACGCTGCCCACCGCGTAAGTCCAGTTGGTAGCAGCCACGCCCGGAATAACAATACCGAACTTGCCGCTACGCTCAATCAGTTCACGCGACCAGGCGGTCTTATCAACAACAATTGCAATCCGCGGCGGTTCAAATTCCACCGGCATTGACCATGCCGCCGCCATCACATTGCGCCGCTCGGTATGCTCATCCCGGCTGGTGATCAGTATCGTAGGGCCGTGGTTAAGCAGCCGACTGGCATGTTTTAATTCGATTGAACGGAAATGGCTCATGGATGCTCCTGGGCTGAGAGATAACACACCACAATAGATATAGATATTAACGGTATTAGCGATTTTGTCGCCTCGTCTGGAGGAACAACGCACAAAATCGACGGCGTAAAATTAAAAATGCGTTATAAGTACTGCATTAATCGAACAGGAACTCCCTATGACGCCTTTTTTAACCGCTTATTTTGCCCGTATTGGCTGGTCAGATTCGGCCAGCGTCGACATTGAAACTTTAAAAGCGCTGCATTTACTGCACAACGGCGCGATTCCGTTTGAAAACCTGGATGTATTACTGCCAAGAGAGATGCAGCTTGACGATTTGTCGCTGGAAGAGAAGCTGGTGACGGCGCGTCGTGGCGGTTATTGCTTTGAACAGAATGGAGTGTTTGAGCGCGCGCTACGCGAAATCGGTTTTAACGTACGCAGCCTTCTCGGTCGTGTGGTACTGGCAAATCCGTCAAGTCTGCCGCCGCGCACGCATCGTCTGTTGCTGGTTGAATTACAGGGAGAGCAGTGGATCGCCGACGTTGGCTTCGGCGGACAAACGCTGACGGCGCCGATTCGTCTGCAGGCCGATATTGAGCAGCAAACGCCACACGGCGAATATCGTCTGGTTCAGGAGGGGGACGATTGGATCCTGCAGTTCCGCCATCACGATCACTGGCAATCAATGTACCGTTTTGACCTGGTCGTGCAGCACCAGAGCGATTACCTGATGGGCAATTTCTGGTCCGCGCACTGGCCACAATCGCATTTTCGTCATCATTTGCTGATGTGTCGTCATCTTCCGGACGGCGGTAAGCTGACGTTGACCAATTTTCATTTCACCCGTTATCAGGATGGTCGTGCGGTAGAGCAGATTAATCTGCCCGATGTCGCCAGCCTGTATGCCTTGCTGCAGGAACAGTTTGGACTGGGCGTGGATGACGTGAAGCATGGGTTTACCGAAGATGAGCTGGCGACGGTCATGGCGGCGTTTGATACGCATCCGGAGGCAGGGAAATAGGGGTATCGGAAGTCATGCCGGATGCGGCGTTATCGCCTTATCCGGCCTACGGGAACAATTAAAAATCTATCGCCCATTCGGCGTGAAACAGGATCACTGCCGAACCGGTAATGGTCACTTTTTCCGGCAGGTTTTCACGGATAGCCACCGTCACATCAACAATACCGTCACGCCCGAGCGCGCGGCCCTGATGTCCCTGAACACGTAGCGTTTTCCCGTCATGCGGCATCAACCCATGTTGAACCAGCCACGCGCCCATTGGACCGTTGGCATTGCCGGTAACCGGATCTTCCACAATACCAATAGTAGGCGAGAACATGCGGCCATCGGTGGCGTTTTCGCCCTTGCGAATTTGAAAAGGGAAGAAACCGTTACAGCCAATTTGCTGGCTGATAGCGGTCAGGGCAGGCAAATCCGGGGAAAGGGCGTCGAGGTCCACCTCAGGCTTCAGCGCAATCATTACTTTAGAGTGTCCGGTGGTGGCTACCTGAATGGGTAATCCGGGCAGCATATCGTCTTCGCTCAGGTGCAGTGCATCGATTATCGCGGCACGTACAGCACCTTCCAGCGGAGCTTCGAATCCAGGTACGCCTTGTTCAAGGCTAATGCGATAGTCATTGTCACTCGCTTCAATATCGACCCGATGACGACCGGCGAGCGAGGTTTGCCAGACGGTGCTGTTGCCCAGACCCAGCACCTTGGCGCGCACATAATGTGCGGCGACGGTAGCGTGTCCACAGATAGGAACTTCGACCGTCGGCGTGAAATAACGAATGCGAACATCGCTGTCGTCACTGGTCAGCAGGAATGCGGTTTCCGAATGACGCAGCTCGCGAGCAATAAGTTGCATCTGTGCTTCGCTCAATCCGTCAGCATGCAACACCACTCCCGCTGAATTGCCGCGAAAGGGTACTGAAGTAAAGGCATCGACGTGATAAACCTGTGGTTTCATTAGCGTTCTCCCTGGGATGGAGAAGCATCATAACGTACAAAAAGCGGGATAGCGATCCAGGCCCGGTAAGCGCTAGCGCTACCGGGCAGCAGAGGAAATTAGCGACGCGAACGCACTATCTGATAACGGCGGGTAAAGTACTCAAACGGCGCACTCCACACGTGGACCAGTCGGGTGAACGGGAACAGCAGAAAAATGGTCATCCCCAGAACCAGATGCACACGGAAAATCCACGCCACGCCATCCAGATGCGCAGACGCACCGCCCTGGAAGGTCACCACCGACTGCGCCCAACCGACCAGTTTTAGCATTTCACTGCCGTCAGGGTGCTGTGCAGAGAACGGGATAGTGGTTAAACCGAGAATACATTGAATCAGCAGAACGCAGAGGATCAGAATATCGGCGGTCGAGGAGGTTGCGCGAATGCGCGGGTTAGTCAACCGGCGCACCAGCAGGCCAGCGCCACCCACCAGTGTGAGCACGCCACAAAGTCCGCCGGCAATCATCGCCATCTGCTGCTTTACCGCAATCGGCAGGAACCAGGCATACATCCAGTGCGGCGTTAACATGCCAAACAGGTGCCCGAAAAAGATCCCCAGAATACCGATGTGGAACAGGTTTGACCACAACACCATGCCGCGTTTGTCCAGCATCTGGCTGGAAGACGCGCGCCAGGTGTATTGCCCGTAGTCGTAGCGGAGCCAACTGCCGAGGATAAACACCGTACCGCACAGGTACGGATAGATATCGTAAAAAAAGACGTTCAGGTACTGTATCATTTCGGGCCTCCCGCGCTGACGTCGACATACTGAGGTGCCACGTCCTGGCTAAAGCGTCGTTGATAGTTTTGTAACGGTGAACTGTCACAGGCGGTGGCATTATCTTCGATAAACTTCACCTGTTCCTCTTCCCAGACTGCATCCAGCGCCTGTCGGGTATCGTCGCGCGTTTCCGTGCCAACCTGCTTAGTGACACTGTCACTCGAAAGAGGGCTTCCGGCAAGCTGCAACAGGGCATCAAACAGTTGATACCACGGCGTATCGCGCTGTTTTAAGCGCCCGCCAAGCAACGCCAGAATCGGTGCGACGTTCTGCAGTCCTTCTTTGGCTTCCGCTTCCGGTAACACGCTTAAGTACTCAAGATATAAAGGCAGGTGATCCGGCAGTTCGCGACAGTTTAGCTGCAGCCCGACCTTTTCATACTGCGCCAACAAATCAACCATCGCCTGGCCCCGGTCACGGGACTCGGCGTGCACATGCTCAAACAGCAGCAGAGAGGTGGCCCGACCCCGGTCAAAGATTTCGCACCATTCGGCTTGTTTATCCAGTAACGGCGCATTGAGCAGCTCCTGGCTAAAATCACTAAGCATGGGGGCATCGCTGGCCACAAGCGCCAGCGCGTCGTCTTTACACTCCCATAGCAGCTCGTCGGGGTACTCCATCAGCAGGCCGATAACCTTCAGGATTTGCATTATTCACCCTCCGCTTTATCGCGCACTTCGGTGATGTCGATGGCATCAATACGGCTGCTGTTGAACAGGTTGAATTTGGTGTCGGAACCATGACAACCGTCGCCGAAGGTAAATCCGCAGCCGTTTTTCTCCGGGAAGGCATCACGCGCCATTTCGCGGTGACTGGTCGGGATCACAAAGCGGTCTTCATAGTTGGCGATGGCCAGATAACGATACATCTCCTCGACCTGCTCAACGCTCAGACCCACTTCCTCAATCGCGCGGGTGTCCGTGACGCCTTCTACGGTTTGCGCACGCATATAGTGGCGCATGGCCATCATCCGTTTGAGCGCCCTCAGCACCGGACCGGTATCACCCGCACTGAGCATATTGGCGAGGTACTGAACCGGAATTCGCAGCGACTCAACCGCAGGCAAAATGTTGCCATTGTGCGGCAGTCCGCCCGCGTCGGCGACCGACTGAATCGGTGACAATGGCGGCACATACCAGACCATCGGCAGGGTGCGATACTCCGGGTGCAGCGGTAGCGCCAGCTTCCAGTCCATCGCCATTTTGTAAACCGGCGAGCGCTGAGCTGCTTCGATGACGTTGTGTGGAATACCTTGTTTTAGCGCCTCTTCAATCACCGCCGGATCGTTCGGGTTGAGGAACACATCGCACTGACGCTCGTAGAGATCGGTTTCATGCTCGGTGCTCGCTGCTTCCTCGATACGGTCGGCGTCGTACAGCAATACCCCGAGATAACGGATACGCCCAACGCAGGTTTCTGAACACACCGTCGGCTGGCCGGACTCAATACGCGGGTAGCAGAAAATGCACTTCTCTGACTTACCGCTCTTCCAGTTAAAGTAGATTTTTTTGTACGGACAGCCGCTGATGCACAAGCGCCAACCGCGACATTTGTCCTGGTCGATCAGCACAATGCCGTCTTCTTCACGCTTATAGATAGCACCGCTCGGGCAGGTGGCGACACAGCTTGGGTTCAGACAGTGCTCGCACAGGCGCGGTAAATACATCATGAAGGTGTTTTCGAACTGACCGTACATCTCCTTTTGCATCTTCTCGAAGTTACGGTCGCGGGCACGTTTTGAAAATTCGCCGCCAAGCAGTTCTTCCCAGTTTGGACCCCAGATAATCTTGTCCATCCGTTTACCATCTATCAGCGAACGCGGACGCGCGGTGGGCTGATTCTTGCTCTCCGGCGCGCTATGCAGATGCTGATAATCGTAGGTAAACGGTTCATAGTAATCATCGATTTGCGGGATCACCGGGTTGGCGAAAATTTTGGTGATCACGCCCATCTTACCGCCCAGACGCGGTCTTATCTTGCCGTTGACATCGCGAACCCAGCCGCCTTGCCACTCTTCCTGATCTTCCCAGTTTTTCGGATAACCAATCCCCGGTTTAGTCTCGACGTTGTTAAACCACGCATATTCCATCCCTTCACGCCCGGTCCAGACGTTTTTACAGGTGACGGAGCAGGTGTGGCAGCCGATGCACTTATCCAGATTAAGAACCATGCCTACCTGTGAGCGTATTTTCATTTTTTCGCCTCCTGTACCTGATCGCGACCTTCATCATCCAGCCAGTTAATGTTTTTCATTTTTCTAATCATGATGAACTCATCGCGGTTAGAGCCGACCGTCCCGTAATAGTTGAAGCTGTATGCCAGTTGCGCATAGCCGCCAATCATGTGCGTGGGTTTCGGGCAGACGCGGGTGACCGAGTTATGGATCCCGCCACGCATCCCGGTGACTTCCGAGCCAGGGATATTCATGATTCGCTCCTGAGCGTGATACATCATGGTCATTCCCGGTGGCACGCGTTGACTCACCACTGCACGCGCGGTGAGCGCACCGTTGGCGTTGAAGGCTTCAATCCAGTCGTTATCCTCAATGCCCAGTTCTTTGGCATCGGTCTCGCTGATCCAGACAATTGGGCCGCCGCGCGAAAGCGTCAGCATCAGCAGGTTTTCACTGTAGGTAGAGTGGATCCCCCATTTCTGGTGCGGCGTCAGGAAGTTGAGGGCTTTTTCCGGGAAGCCGTTAGGCGGAACTTCGCGCATTTCACTGACGCTGCGAGTATCGATAGGCGGACGATACGCCACCAGGCTTTCACCGAACGCTCGCATCCACGCGTGATCCTGGTACAGCTGCTGGCGACCGGACAGGGTACGCCATGGGATCAACTCGTGGACGTTGGTATAGCCTGCGTTATAGGAGACATGTTCGCTTTCAAGGCCGGACCAGGTAGGGCTGGAGATGATTTTGCGCGGCTGCGCCTGGATATCGCGAAAACGAATCTTTTCGTCTTCTTTGTTCAACGCCAGATGCGTATGGTCGCGTCCGGTCATCGCCCCCAGCGCTTCCCAGGCTTTCACCGCCACCTGACCGTTGGTTTCCGGCGCCAGGGCGAGGATCACCTCAGAGGCATCCAGCGCGGTGTCAATCAGCGGTCGGCCTTTTGCCGGGCCTTCGCGTTTGGTGTAGTTCAGCTTGCCGAGGAAATCGACTTCCGCCTGGGTATTCCACGCAATGCCTTTCCCACCGTTACCTAGCTTGTCCATGAGCGGACCGAGTGAAGTAAAGCGTTCGTAGGTAGCGGGGTAGTCACGTTCCACAACGGCGATATTTGGTGCCGTTCTCCCCGGAAGGAGATCGCATTCGCCTTTGCGCCAGTCCAGAATGTCAAACGGCTGCGCCAGCTCTGCCGGAGAGTCGTGTTGCAGTGGTTGCAACACCACATCCGTTTCTTGTCCAAGGTGTCCGACACATACCTCGGAGAACACTTTGGCGATGCCTTTATAAATTTCCCAGTCACTCTTCGATTCCCATGCCGGGTCGACCGCCGCGGACAACGGGTGAATAAACGGATGCATATCCGAAGTGTTCATATCGTCTTTTTCATACCAGGTAGCGGTTGGCAAAACGATATCGGAGAACAAACAGGTGCTGGACATACGGAAATCGAGCGTGACCAGCAGATCGAGCTTGCCCTCTATCGCCGCGGACTGCCATTCAACCTCTTCAGGTTTAATACCCTCACTTGAACCGAGCGCTTCCCCCTGGATCCCGCTTTCGGTACCCAGTAAATACTTGAGCATGTATTCATGCCCTTTACCTGAGGAACCGAGCAGGTTAGAGCGCCAGACGAAGAGGTTGCGTGGGTGGTTTTTGCCGCTATCTGGCTGCTCGCAGGCAAAACGAATATCACCCGACTTCAGCGCTTGGGCAGTGTATTGCGCAGGAGATAACCCAGCTTGTTCTGCCTTCGCTTTGACGGTCAATGGGTTAAGGTTAAGCTGCGGCGCAGAGGGCAGCCAGCCCATTCGTTCAGCACGTACGTTAAAGTCAATCAAATGTCCGCTAAACTTCGACGCATCGGCCAGCGGAGAGAGGAGTTCTTGCGCGGTGAGTTTTTCATAACGCCACTGACTGGAGTGGTTGTAGAAAAACGAGGTGCTGTTCATCTGACGCGGTGGGCGGTTCCAGTCCAGGGCAAAGGCCAGCGGCAACCAACCGGTTTGCGGACGCAGTTTCTCCTGACCCACATAGTGCGCCCAGCCGCCGCCGCTTTGTCCCACGCAACCACAGAACACCAGGATGTTAATCATCCCGCGGTAGTTCATGTCCATGTGATACCAGTGGTTAACGCCAGCCCCGAGGATGATCATCGAACGGCCATGCGTTTTGTGCGCGGTATCGGCAAACTCACGGGCGATTTGTTCGATATGACGGCGTGGCACGCCGGTAATTTGCTCACCCCAGGCCGGGGTGTAGGCTTTTACTTCGCTGTAATCTTGTGCGCTATGAACATCATCCAGACCACGGTCGAGGCCGTAATTCGCCAGCACCAGATCATAGACGCTCACCACCGGGCAACGGCTACCGTCAGCGAGGGTAAGATATTTTACTGGTAGTTGACGGACCAGCACTGGTTCTTGTTTTACACTGCGAAAATGTGGGTTTTCGTTGCCGCCAAAATAGGGGAATGCCACGCCGGTCACGTCATCATGCTGACCAAGCAGCGAGAGGGAAAGTTCAGTTTCAGCGCCAGCCGCCAGGGGTTCCAGGTTCCATTTGCCTTTCTCGCCCCAGCGAAAACCGATGGATCCATTCGGGACAACCAGTTCACCTTCGCGGTTGAAAGCCACCGTTTTCCACTCTGGATTGTTGCTTTCGCCGAGACCATCAACAAGGTCTGAGGCGCGCATCATGCGTCCAGGCACGTAGCTACCATCTTCGCGGGCATCCAGCAGCACCAGCATCGGCATATCGGTATAGCGACGACAGTAATTGAGGAAATAATCGCTGGGATTGTCGAGATGGAACTCTTTCAGGATGACGTGGCCCATCGCCATTGCCAGCGCGCTGTCTGTCCCTTGTTTCGGTGCCAGCCACTGGTCGCACAGTTTGGCGACTTCCGAGTAGTCTGGCGTAATGGCAATCGTCTTGGTGCCTTTGTAGCGTACTTCAGTAAAAAAGTGTGCGTCCGGGGTACGGGTCTGCGGCACGTTAGAGCCCCAGGCGATGATATAGCTGGAGTTATACCAGTCGGCGGATTCAGGAACGTCAGTCTGCTCGCCCCAGGTCATCGGTGACGCTGGCGGTAAGTCGCAGTACCAGTCATAGAAGCTCAGACAGGTTCCGCCCAGTAGCGAGAGATAACGCGTACCTGCGGCATAGGAGACCATCGACATTGCGGGGATGGGCGAGAATCCGGCCACACGATCCGGGCCGTAGGTTTTCACCGTCCAGACGTTGGCAGCAGCAATCAGTTGATTAAGTTCTTTCCAGTTGGAACGGATAAACCCACCGCGCCCACGTACCTGCTTGTAGCTCTGGCATTTTTGCGGGTCGTTCATAATGGATTCCCAGGCCAGCACCGGATCGGGCTGGCGGGACAGGGCGTCGCGCCACAATTCGATTAAGCGTTTACGCACCAGTGGATATTTCAGGCGGTTGGCGCTGTAGAGATACCAAGAGTAACTTGCGCCGCGTGGGCAGCCACGGGGCTCATGATTTGGCAGGTCAGGGCGGGTACGCGGGTAGTCGGTTTGCTGAGTTTCCCAGGTTACCAGCCCGTTTTTGACGTAGATTTTCCAGCTGCATGAGCCGGTACAGTTAACGCCGTGGGTAGATCGCACAATTTTATCGAACTGCCAGCGCTGACGATAGCTGTCTTCCCAGTCCCGGTTGGTGTGCATTACTTGCCCATGCCCCTCGGCAAACGTATCGCCCTTTTGTTTAAAGTAGCGAAAGCGGTCTAACAGTTTACTCATGACATAACTCCTGCTTCGAATAACGTTGCCTACACAGGCCAAAAGATGACTATTTTTTTTGTGATTTACGGCCGTAAACCAGCCAGGTCACCAGCACGCAGACGATGTAGAACACAAGGAATATTTTCATGGCACCTACCGGAGATCCGGTCAGCGCCAGCGATGAACCAAACGCTTTCGGGATAAAGAAGCCCCCGACAGCGCCAATTGCAGAGATAAATCCTAGGGCGGCGGCGGTATCGGTTACCGCCTCACGCTGGGCCTGTTCATCAGTACCACCGTGCAGCTTCACCCGGTAAATGGTGATTTTGCGAAAGATCACCGCAATCATCTGGAAGGTCGAACCGCTGCCCAGACCCGCGGTCAGGAACAAGCCCATAAACACCAGGTAAAACGCGATAAAGCTTCCTTCGCCCGAGCCGGGCAAAGTGAGAAACAGCAGGGCGCTGAACAGTGCCATAAAGATGAAGTTAATTAAGGTGACACGAACACCACCAAACTTGTCAGAGATAACACCGCCCGCCGATCGCGCAAGCGCACCGATGAAGGGCCCGAAGAACGCCAGTTGCAGAATATTCACGTCAGGGAACTGTGTTTTCGCCAGCATGGCAAAGCCTGCTGAAAAACCGATAAACGAACCGAAGGTGGCGAGATACAGCAGACTTAATAACCACAAATGAAAACGCTTGAGGACCGGTAGCTGGGAGGCAATTGAGGCCTTCGAACTGGCAATGTCGTTCATTCCTATGCCCGCTGCCACGGTCGCTATCAGCAGTAGCGGCACCCAAATCCATGCGGCATTGGCCAGTGACAGTAACGATCCGTCAGCTTGTGGTACGCCCTGCACGCCCAGGAAGGTAAAAATGGGGAGAAAGATCACCAGCGGCGCGATCAACTGCATCACGCTGACACCGAGGTTGCCGAGGCCACCGTTAATGCCTAGTGCGCTGCCTTGCTTCGCTTTGGGGAAGAAAAAACTGATATTGCCCATGCTGGAGGCAAAGTTAGCGCCAGCAAACCCACACATCAGCGCAATGATAATAAATACGCCAAACGGAGTAGCGGTATTTTGCACGGCAAAACCGAGCCAGACGCAGGGAATAACCAGAATGACGGTGCTAAAAATGGTCCAACGGCGCCCCCCAAATATAGGTACCATAAAGGAGTAGGGAACGCGCAATATTGCACCAGAAAGAGAAGGTAATGCCGTTAATAAAAACAGTTGATCGGTGGTAAAATTAAAACCAATTTTATTCAGATTGACAGCAACAGCGCTGAACAACATCCAGACGCAAAACGCAAGCAGCAAGCAACTCACTGATATCCAGAGGTTTCTTCGGGCAATGTGCTTACCTTTGTTTTCCCAAAAGGCAGGATTTTCGGGTTTCCAGTCAGTTAAAAGATAACGATTATTTTTCTCATTTGATGCTGACATATTATTCTCCATGCACATGCCGTTCATGAAAAAGAAATAAACGCATACAGCGCCGCGCGAGTTCTTTTAGAAACTATTGAAAAGTTTTGGGAATATTGACTGAAAGAATAGATAAAAAAGCGCAATAACGCGGCGTGATGAGGGAATTACACGTTGCTTAAGTGTTACCAATTGTAAATATAAAAGATGTATTATTAATTCATCTATAACATCAATTAACTAACTCTAACGTAATCATACGATCCAGGTGGCGTTCGAATGCAGGATCGGCCATTTCCTCAATGCCTAATACATAGATGCCATCCAGACCGCATACCAACGCAATTAAACGCCAGGCCACATCGGCAGCATCCGGGCGTGAAGAAAACTCACCGGCTTTCTGTCCCTGAGAGATGATAGCGGCGGTTTCTTCGTGCCACATCCGCATGGTCAGCAGGTAAGCGCTTTTGATTTCCGGATCTTTATCCGCCAGAACCTGCGCTTCACGCCATAGTTTTATATAGGGTTCGAACCCGCCATCTTCGCTGCCCAGCATGGCATGCAGCCGTTCACGGAAGCTGGCGTTTGCGCTGACCAGTTCGGCATCCAGAAGAGTACGGATCAGTTGCACAAAAGCGAGGGATTTTAACTCGCCGGCAGACGTAAAGTGATGATGCACCTGGCCGGTTGACACCTGAGCTTCCGTGGCAATACGCCGCACCGTCATGGCGGTAAATCCTTCCTCAAGCGCGACGCGCATTGCCGCCTGCAGAATCACTTCCCGACGTTCATCCCGATTTAGATAGCTCATCGTTCCTCCCATATCCGTTTAGCACGCAGTCTAACAAAAAGTTGGACATACGTTCAAATTTCCGTAGGATCGCCGAACCTGGACGTGTGTCCAGTTTCAGTTTTGAAGGGAGTTTTATGTTTCGTCAGTGGTTAACGTTAGTGATTATTGTGCTGGTCTACATCCCTGTTGCGATTGATGCAACGGTGCTGCACGTTGCCGCGCCCACGCTGAGTATGACGCTGGGTGCCAGTGGTAACGAGCTGCTGTGGATCATTGATATTTATTCCCTGGTAATGGCCGGTATGGTGTTGCCCATGGGGGCGCTGGGCGATCGCATTGGCTTTAAACGCTTGCTGCTGTTAGGTGGAGGCTTGTTTGGTCTGGCATCGCTGGCCGCCGCCTTTGCCCACAGCGCCAGTTGGTTGATTGCCACCCGGGCCGTGTTGGCGATTGGCGCGGCGATGATTGTGCCGGCAACGCTTGCGGGGATTCGCGCCACTTTCGCTGAGCAACGGCATCGTAATATGGCGCTCGGCGTCTGGGCCGCGGTTGGTTCCGGCGGTGCGGCGTTTGGCCCACTGGTTGGCGGGATGCTATTGGAGCACTTCTACTGGGGATCAGTATTCTTAATTAATGTACCGATTGTCCTGGTGGTAATGGCCTTAACCGCACGCTTAGTGCCGCGTCAGGCTGGACGTCGCGATCAATCGTTAAATTTTGGTCATGCGATAATGCTGATTGTTGCCATTCTGCTGCTGGTTTACAGCGCCAAAACCGCGCTTAAAGGGCATACGGCGATCGTTGCCATCGCCCTGACGCTGTTAACCGGCGCTTTGCTGTTGTCGCAGTTTGTCCGCATCCAGCTTGCGGCAGCCCGCCCGATGATTGATATGCGGTTGTTCACGCATCGCATAATCTTAAGTGGCGTAGTGATGGCGATGACCGCGATGATAACGCTGGTGGGTTTCGAGTTACTGATGGCTCAGGAACTACAGTTTGTCCACGGCTTAACACCGTATCAGGCAGGGGTGTTCATGCTGCCGGTGATGCTGGCAAGTGGTTTCAGCGGACCGATTGCCGGTATGTTGGTTTCACGTCTGGGATTACGTTGTGTGGCGACTGCGGGTATGGCGCTGAGCGCTGTTAGCTTTTACGGCCTTGCGATGACGGATTTCAGTAGCCAACAGGTACAAGCCTGGATTTTGATGGCTTTGCTCGGCTTCAGCGCCGCCAGTGCGCTTCTGGCTTCAACAGCGGCTATCATGGCAGCAGCACCTGCGGAAAAAGCCGCGGCCGCGGGTGCCATCGAGACAATGGCTTATGAACTGGGAGCCGGACTTGGGATCGCTATCTTTGGTTTGCTGTTGAGCCGTAGCTTTTCTGCATCGATTCTGCCGCCAGCCGGACTTAATCCGCAGGAAATGGAACGTGCCTCATCGTCAATGGGGGAGGCGGTACAACTGGCACACTCGCTCCCGTCGTCACTGAGTGAGGCATTGCTGACGGCTGCCAGAGAAGCGTTCACCTGGTCACATAGCGTGGCCTTAAGCAGCGCCGGCAGCATGCTTATCGTATTAGCGATAGGAATGTGGTTCAGTCTGGCAAAGGTACAACGTTAATAACTAGTGAGCTAAATGACAGGGGTAATCCATCTCTTCGACTTCTTTCCCACTCAGTCGAGCGTATTGCCCCGTCAATCTCCAGAACGCAGGCTGTGTTTCCGTATAGATTTCTGCCGCTAATATCAGGCGGCGGCGATCTACCTCATTAAGTTCCAGAAGTGTCCACGGAATAAAGTAGCGATCGCTGTCCGTCAACGTAAACCACAGTGGGCATCCGCAGCCGGAACAGAAGAACCGTTCACCACGATTTGAGGAAGGAAAGTGCGAAGGTTCTGCCGATTCTGGTGACATCAGCGGGTGAGCGCTGGCTTCCAGATACATGGCGATGCCGCCTGACCATTTCTGACACAGCGTACAGTGGCAGGCATAGACATCCAGCATTTCAACGTCAACGGTAAAATGACTCTGTCCGCAAAGACAACGACCAGTGAATGTCTGCACGGCATACTCCTTATGACCGAGTCTACATCAAGAGAAAAAGCCAGCCCTTAAAGGACTGGCTTTGTATTCAGACTACAACAAAATTAGAACTGGTAGTTCAGACCAACAGCAACGATGTTGTCAGTGCTTACACCGGCAGCATTGGTGAAGGCATTGTCATCCAGCAGGTTGATTTTGTAATCAACGAAGGTGGACATGTTTTTGTTGAAGTAGTAGGTAGCACCCAGGTCTACGTATTCAACCAGATCCTGGTCGCCGTAACCGTTGATGTCTTTACCTTTGGATTTCAGGTAAGCAACGGACGGACGCAGACCGAAGTCGAACTGGTACTGAGCAACAACTTCAAAGTTCTGTGCTTTATCTGCGATACCGTTAACTTTAGAACCATAGGTGGTCATGTTGCGGGTTTCGGAGTAGGTGGTTGCCAGGTAGATGTTGTTCGCATCATATTTCAGGCCAGCAGCCCAAACTTCAGCGTTTTTACCGTCAGCTTTGAACTGACCGATGTGGTTGTTCTGAGAATCAGTACGGTCAGATTTCGCATAGGTTGCACCAATGCCGAAGCCTTCATACTCGTAAGTAGAAGACAGACCAAAACCGTCGCCGTTAGCTTCTTTGACGTCAGAACGGTCGTTTTTGCCCTGGTACTGAGCAGCAAAGTTCAGACCTTCAACCAGACCGAAGAAATCGGTGTTACGGTAGGTTGCAACGCCAGTAGTACGGCCAGTCATGAATACGTCAGTCTGGGTCCAGGTATCACCACCGAACTCAGGCAGGACGTCGGTCCATGCGCCGATGTCGTAGGCCACGCCGTAGTTACGACCGTAGTCGAAAGAACCGTATTCAGCGAATTTCAGACCAGCGAATGCCAGACGAGTTTTGTCTGCTTCAGAGCCCTGGGATTCAGAACGGTTGCCTTTGAATTCATATTCCCACTGACCAAAACCAACCAGCTGGTCATTGATCTGAGTTTCACCTTTGAAGCCCAGACGCGCGTAGGTTTTGTCGCCATCGCTGCCGTTGTCGTCAGAGAAGTAGTGCTGAGCGTGAACTTTTCCGTAGATATCCAGTTTGTTTGCGTCTTTGTTATATACCTCAGCTGCGTTTACCGCACCTGCCGCCAACAGGCTAGTCACTGCCACTGCAACTAATTTAAGTTTCATTCTAAATAATCCTTATAATTTTTTCTTGGTGTGTTTCCTAAACCATTGCTAAACGAAGGGGTTCGTCAATGGCAAACTATTTTTAAATGACGCAGTGGTATAAGTTCAATAATAAGTTTCATAATATTGCGAAATATTTGAAGTTGTGTGATCCAGATCTACATAATATGGTTGATTGTATTAATCTTTATATGTGACAAATCTGAATGGGTATATTTACGTAGGGGACTATTGTCAGGGCTATGATTTAAATGGCGTTAGTTCCGCATGTGTAATATATGCATATGAAGGGATATAGATAACCGCATAATATTTTCGCGTGTTAACTAATTACCATATATTTAACATTTAATTAAACAAATACAAACATAAATCGCAAGTGGAATGAACAATTATTATTCACCAATTTGTCTAAAGTATAGCCGGGTTTTATTTGTTTGTGATAAAACCCGGTTTTTTTTCAGGCGCGGCGCGTTGCCAGCCAACAAAGTAGCGAACCCGCGCAGACCATCAGTGCGCCCTGCCAGAAAGATAGCGAAAGCGGTGCACTGAGTAACACAGCAGCCAGTGCAGAAGAGAGCACAGGGGTAAAATAGGATCCTACGGCCATGATGGTCACGTTGCCATGCAAAATGCCAATATTCCACGCCGCATAGGCAAATCCTAACGTTAATGCCGCTGAGAACATTTTAATAGTCACCGAAGTGCTGAAAATCATTTCTGGTTGCGGAGTCATAAAATAGTAAATCCACAAACTTGCGGCTGTTAGTAAAACGAACACGGTGATGCCGTTAAAGCCTTTTGCATATTTATTGGTCACCGTGCAATACGTTGCCCAGATAAAAGCGCCGAGAAAGGCGAGAAAATAGCTCAGCGGACTGCTGGCAACATTGCTGATAATTTCATCAAGGTTAAGACCGTTTTCACCACCCAATACCCAACAAACCCCGGTCAACGCGATAATTAATCCAGGGATTACCAACCAGGTTGTTTTTTGACCATTAAATAAAATAGCAAACAATATTGTCAAACTTGGCCAGAGATAATTGACCATACCGACTTCAATAGCCTGGTGACGAGTAGCCGCATAACCGAGAGCCAGCGCTAAACATATTTCATAGGTAACAAAAAGCACGCTACCAGCGATTAAATAACGCACAGGAATTTTTCTGATATTCGGAAAGCCGACGGTAAATATCAGCAACAGACCACTTAAGGAAAAAATCATTGCTGCGCCGCCCGCAGGACCCAGTCCTTCACTTACCCCACGCATGAGTCCGACCATCGTGCTCCAGAGCACGATGGCAATGAGCCCAATTAACGTTGCCTTTTGTTTTGTCATTCTGATTGTCTGTCCATGGTACTGGCAAAAATTTAAGCTGAAATTTATAGCACTTTTATACCGTAGCGCGCTAATTAATTGCCTTTCCCATACTCCCTTATGGGTACAAGAGTTAAACAAAGTGCACTATTTAGTAGCGGAACCGTTTCGTTATTGATTTGACGCAAAAAAAATATGGATATAGCTGATAGTTTCGTCGCGAAGTTGTACATGGCATCTTTCAGACTGCCGCGCTGGCGCAATTTGAGAGATTTCCTGTACGAACCCCTGCAAAAAAGAGGAAAGCAATGGACGTCAGCCGCAGACAATTTTTTAAAATCTGCGCGGGCGGTATGGCGGGAACTACAGTGGCCGCTTTGGGTTTTGCACCCAAAATGGCACTGGCTCAGGCGCGAAACTATAAGCTGTTACGCGCCAAAGAGATCCGAAACACCTGCACATACTGTTCCGTAGGTTGCGGGCTATTAATGTATAGCCTGGGAGATGGAGCAAAAAACGCCAAAGAGTCGATTTACCATATTGAAGGGGATCCGGATCATCCGGTGAGCCGCGGGGCATTATGTCCTAAGGGCGCTGGATTACTGGATTACGTGCACAGTGAAAACCGTCTGCGTTACCCGGAATATCGCGCCCCTGGTTCCGACAAATGGCAGCGTATCAGCTGGGATGAAGCATTCACCCGTATCGCGAAGCTGATGAAAACTGACCGTGACGCCAACTTTATTGAGAAGAATGAGCAGGGCGTAACGGTAAACCGCTGGCTTTCAACCGGGATGCTGTGTGCATCTGCGGCAAGTAATGAAACCGGTATGCTGACGCAAAAATTTGTGCGCTCACTCGGCATGCTGGCAGTAGACAACCAGGCGCGCGTCTGACACGGACCAACGGTAGCAAGTCTTGCTCCAACATTTGGTCGCGGTGCGATGACCAACCACTGGGTTGATATTAAAAACGCTAACGTCGTGATGGTGATGGGCGGTAACGCCGCTGAAGCACATCCGGTGGGATTCCGCTGGGCGATGGAAGCAAAAAACAACAATGATGCCACGCTGATTGTTGTTGACCCTCGTTTTACACGTACAGCTTCGGTGGCGGATATCTATGCGCCAATTCGTTCCGGCACGGACATTACGTTCCTGTCCGGCGTCTTGCTGTACCTGATTGAAAACAACAAAATCAACGCTGAATACGTTAAGCATTACACCAACGCCAGCCTGCTGGTGCGGGATGACTTTGCTTTCGAAGACGGTCTGTTCAGCGGTTATGACGCAAACAAACGCCAATATGATAAATCGTCCTGGAACTACCAGTTCGATGAAAACGGCTACGCGAAACGCGATGAAACGTTAAGCCATCCTCGCTGTGTCTGGAACCTGCTAAAACAGCACGTTTCCCGCTACACGCCGGATGTGGTGGAAAACATTTGTGGTACGCCGAAAGAAGACTTCCTGAAAGTCTGCGAAGTGCTGGCTTCCACCAGCGCAGCCGATCGCACCACCACGTTCCTGTATGCGTTGGGTTGGACTCAGCATACCGTCGGGGCACAGAACATCCGCACCATGGCGATGATCCAGTTGCTGCTCGGCAACATGGGGATGGCAGGTGGCGGTGTCAACGCCTTGCGCGGTCACTCCAACATTCAAGGGTTAACCGACTTAGGTCTGCTCTCTACCAGCCTGCCGGGCTACCTGACGCTGCCGTCAGAGAAACAGACAGATCTGCAAACCTATCTGGCCGCGAACACGCCAAAAGCGACATTGGCCGATCAGGTTAACTACTGGGGCAACTATCCGAAGTTCTTCGTCAGCTTGATGAAATCTTTCTACGGCAATGCTGCACAGAAAGAAAACGACTGGGGCTTTGAGTGGCTGCCGAAGTGGGATCAGTCCTACGACGTCATCAAATACTTCAACATGATGGATAGCGGAAAAGTCACCGGCTACATCTGTCAGGGCTTTAACCCTGTTGCGTCCTTCCCGGACAAAAACAAAGTGGTGCAGAGCCTCAGCAAACTGAAGTATCTGGTGGTTATCGATCCGCTGGTGACCGAAACCTCAACGTTCTGGCAGAACCACGGCGAGTCAAACGACGTTGATCCTGCGTCGATTCAGACCGAAGTCTTCCGTTTGCCTTCTACCTGCTTTGCGGAAGAGGACGGCTCCATCGCCAACTCCGGACGCTGGTTACAGTGGCACTGGAAAGGTCAGGACGCACCGGGCGAAGCCCGCAACGACGGCGAAATTCTGGCCGGTATTTACCACCGTCTGCGAGACATGTATCGCACTGAAGGCGGTAAAGCTGTAGAACCCGTTCTGAAAATGAGCTGGAACTATAAGCAGCCGGACGAACCGCACTCAGAGGAAGTGGCGAAAGAGAACAACGGCTATGCGCTGGAAGATCTCTATGATGCCAACGGTGTACTGGTTGCGAAGAAAGGTCAGTTGCTCAACAGCTTTGCGTTGCTGCGCGATGATGGTTCTACGTCATCATCCTGCTGGATTTATACCGGTAGCTGGACCGAGCAGGGCAACCAGATGGCCAATCGCGATAACGCCGATCCGTCAGGTCTGGGTAATACGCTGGGCTGGGCCTGGGCATGGCCGCTGAACCGTCGCGTGCTGTATAACCGCGCTTCGGCGGATCCACAGGGTAAACCGTGGGATCCAAAACGCATGCTTATCCAGTGGAACGGTACGAAGTGGACGGGTAACGATATCCCGGACTTCAATACCGCGGCACCGGGCAGTGGCACCAATCCATTTATCATGCAGCCGGAAGGGCTGGGGCGTCTGTTTGCTATCGATAAGATGGCGGAAGGTCCGTTCCCGGAACACTACGAGCCGATGGAAACGCCGCTGGGTACTAACCCGCTGCACCCGAATGTGATCTCCAACCCGGCAGCGCGTCTGTACGAGGCGGATAAACTCCGTATGGGCACGAAACAGGACTTCCCGTACGTCGGGACGACCTATCGTCTGACCGAACATTTCCATACCTGGACCAAGCACGCATTGCTGAATGCGATTGCCCAGCCAGAGCAGTTTGTGGAAATCAGCGAAACGCTGGCGGCAGCGAAAGGGATCAACAACGGCGATCACGTGAAAGTTAGCAGTAAACGTGGATTTATTCGCGCAGTTGCCGTGGTGACCCGTCGTCTGCGCACCCTGAACGTCAACGGTCAGCAGGTTGAAACGGTTGGGATCCCAATCCACTGGGGCTTTGAAGGAGTCGCGCGTAAAGGCTTTATCGCCAACACCCTGACGCCGAATGTCGGTGATGCAAACTCGCAAACGCCGGAATACAAAGCGTTTTTAGTTAACATCGAGAAGGCGTAAGGGAGGCGAACATATGTCTATGGAAACGCAGGACATCATCAAACGGTCCGCAACAAACTCCATCACGCCGCCACCTCAGGCCCGTGATTACAAAGCCGAGGTCGCGAAGCTGATCGACGTTTCCACCTGTATAGGCTGCAAGGCCTGTCAGGTGGCATGCTCAGAGTGGAACGATATCCGCGATGAAGTTGGCCACTGCGTCGGGGTGTATGACAACCCCGCCGATCTCAGCGCCAAGTCCTGGACGGTGATGCGGTTTACCGAAACCGAACAGAACGGCAAGCTGGAATGGCTGATTCGTAAAGACGGCTGTATGCACTGTGAAGATCCGGGCTGCCTGAAGGCATGCCCGTCTGCCGGGGCAATCATCCAGTACGCCAACGGGATTGTCGATTTCCAGTCAGAACACTGTATTGGCTGCGGCTACTGTATTGCCGGGTGTCCATTTAATATTCCGCGCCTCAATAAAGAGGATAACCGCGTGTATAAATGTACGCTGTGTGTCGACCGGGTCAGCGTCGGGCAGGAACCTGCCTGCGTGAAGACCTGTCCGACCGGGGCAATACATTTCGGCACCAAGCAGGAAATGCTGGAAATGGGCGAACAGCGTGTGGCAAAACTGAAAGCACGCGGTTTCGAACACGCCGGTCTCTACAACCCGGAAGGTGTGGGTGGTACGCACGTTATGTACGTTCTGCATCATGCCAACCAGCCGGAGCTGTATCACGGCCTGCCGAAAGATCCGCAGATCGATACCTCTATCAATCTGTGGAAAGGGGCGCTGAAACCGCTGGCCGCTGCCGGATTTATCGCCACCTTCGCCGGGCTGATTTACCACTACATTGGTATCGGTCCGAATAAGGAAGTGGACGACGACGAGGAGGATCATCATGAGTAAGTCGAAAATGATTGTGCGCACGAAGTTTATCGACCGCGCCTGTCACTGGACGGTGGTGATCTGCTTCTTCCTGGTGGCGCTGTCGGGGATTTCGTTCTTCTTCCCGACTCTGCAATGGCTGACGCAAACCTTCGGTACGCCGCAGATGGGACGCATTTTGCACCCGTTCTTCGGCATACTGATCTTCGTCGCGCTAATGTTCATGTTTGTGCGCTTTGTGCACCACAACATCCCGGATAAAAAAGATATTCCGTGGCTGAAAAACATTGTGGAAGTGCTGAAAGGCAATGAACACAAAGTGGCGGATGTGGGCAAGTACAACGCTGGGCAGAAAATGATGTTCTGGTCGATCATGAGCATGATTTTCGTGCTGCTGATTACCGGTATTATTATCTGGCGTCCATACTTTGCACAGTTCTTCCCAATGCAGGTCGTGCGCTATAGCCTGCTGATCCATGCGGCGGCGGGGATTATCCTGATGCACGCCATCCTCATCCATATGTATATGGCATTCTGGGTGAAAGGTTCGATTAAAGGCATGGTTGAAGGGAAGGTGAGCCGTCGCTGGGCGAAGAAACATCACCCACGTTGGTATCGCGAAGTTGAAAGACAAGAAGCGAAAAAAGAGAGCGAGGAAGGGGTTAACTAATCCCTGATGTTCCCTCTACGCAATGGCGCTACATCGGTAGCGCCATTTTTTTGCCAAAAAAACGTCATGTTTCTGTCATCTGCTGAACGTAAGGTGTTGTCTTTCCAATAATAGAAGAGTTAAAAGACAATGCATCTGGTGAAAAAACTACTCGCAATCAGCGTGTTTCTTTGTGCTTCAGCTCAGGCGCAGAACATCCTCGAATTTCCTCAGCCGGAGAATAACCCGGAAGAGTTTTATGCCGTAACCGAAATCCCGGCAGGTGGAATGATTAAATATGAAACCGACGCCAAAACCGGGTTTATCGTTGCCGATCGCTTCCAGTCAATGCCGGTTGCCTATCCCGCCAACTACGGTTCACTAACCCAGTCTTTAGCCGGTGACGGCGACCCGCTGGATGTTATCTTTTATACTCGTGCGCCGCTGGCCCCGGGGACGTTGATTAAGCTGCGCGCAATAGGCGTCCTGAAGATGATCGACGGCGGTGAAAAGGACGACAAAATTGTCGCCGTGCCGGCCAGTAAAATTGACCCCACTTATGACAACATCAAAGAATTGAGCGATCTGCCCAAGATTGAAGTTCAACGTCTGGAATCTTTCTTCCGCGTGTACAAAGATCTGCCGGAAGGGCGCAAGAAGGTCGAATTAAACGGTTTCAACGACGCCGCTACGGCAAAGCAAGAGATCAAACAGGCCTGGGATGCCTGGAAAGAGAAAAAACCGCAGCAATAAATGGTATGCCGGATGGCAGGCCTACACGCGCATTTTGCTGGTGTAGGCCGGATAAGCTTGCGCCATCCGGCAATAAAGATTACTTCAGTTGTGAGTTCAGACGCTCAATCTCTTTACGCCATTGCGCCTGTAACAGCGGTTTTTGATGTTTCGGCTTGCGGGCGAGATCGTCGGCCAGACGCTGTTCCAGATCGAGGAGTTGTTCCAGCAATCCATCGCTGTCACAGCTTATTTCAACTTTCGCTTCGACCACCGTTTTGGGAACGGTTATCTCCGCGGACGTTTCCCTAATACGCGCATTGACCGCCTCCAGATCGTGCCATTCACTGAGTTCGCCATTGTCGATTAACCAGAACCGGTTACAGCTTTGGCTGATAAGCTGCCGGTCGTGACTGACCAGCAACACGCCGCCGTTATAGCTTTGTAGCGTTTCTGCCAGCGCCTCTTTACCTTCCATATCCAGATGGTTGGTCGGTTCATCGAGCATCAGCAGACTGTAGCGCGCAAGCGTCAGCCCCACAAACAGCAGCCGGGAGCGCTCACCACCGCTTAATGTACTGACCCTCTGCGTATGACGAATCCACGGAAAACCCGCGCTAATCAGCGCCATCTTGCGAATCTCTGGCTGCGGGGCAAACGCTTCCAGCGCGTCAAACAATGAATCGTTATCGGCAAGCTGATGCAGTGTCTGATCGTAATAGCCCAGCGTAACGCGCGGGTGCAACACCAGTGAAGTCGATGCCAGCGGTGACTGAAATTGTTCCCAGATAAGCCTTAACAGCGATGATTTCCCGCAACCATTACGCCCGACAATCGCCACGCGATCGCCGCTTTTTAACCGGATACCGGCAATGGAAAACAGTGTATCTGCGTTGGGAGCAGGGGCTACAGACAGATTAGTCATCTCCAGCAAACGATCTGCACGCAGGGCATCACCCTGCAATGTTAGTGTCCACTGACTTCCTGACGTCACTTCTGTTTGCACCTCTTTCAGGCGCTGTACCTGTTTTTCCATCTGCTTGGCCTTGCGGGAGAGATCTTCGTTGTCGTAGACCCGCCCCCAGGTTGCCAGCCGTTTGGCGCTGGCAGTCACCCGGTCTATCTCTTTTTGCTCAGCCTTGTGGCGCAGAGCATCGCTGACATCTCTTTCTGCCAGCGCCTGACGCGCCGCGCTACAGGGTAGATCGAAGGCATGCAGGGTGCGATCGCGCAAGATCCAGGTTCCGTGAGTCACCGCGTCCAGCAGCTGCGTGTCGTGGGAAACCACCACAAAACTGCCAGACCAGTTCTGTAAGAACTGCTCCAGCCACAGTAATGTTGGCAAATCCAGATGGTTACCCGGTTCATCCAGCAGCAGCAGGTCAGGATTACGCATCAGCGCCCGCGCTAATAGCAAGCGTGTGTGCTGGCCACCGCTCAACGTTTGCGCTGTCAGAGATAAATTCTCTGGCGTGAAACCCATTTCGGCAAGCAGCGCTTCAACCCGCCATTGTTGAGCCGCACGCTCATGCTCAGGAACTTGAGCGAGAACGGCTTCCTGCAGCGTAAGAGGCAGTATATCGTCAGGTAGATGTTGTTCTACACGCGCGAGATGGCAGTGATTCGCTTGCGCGATTGCTCCACTGGTGGGCGAAATCGTGCCATCGAGCAGTTTTAACAACGTGCTTTTTCCGCAGCCGTTGTAACCGATAAGCCCGATGCGGTCGCCTTTTTTCAGGGTAAAGGAAAGATCGTCGAATAGCGTGCCGAATGCCGTATCAACGTGTAAGGATTGTGCGGTTAGTAATGTGCTCATTGTTGCTTACTCAAGAGTTACAGGCGTGAAAACGCCTCGTCAAACATCGCTGACGATAACCCGGTAAGCCCGAGAGAAGGGGATTTAGAAGTTAGCTTCGCTCAAGCAGAAGTTATCGCAGCACGATACCGATAACGCTTGAGCACTGGCGATCGCCAAAAGCATGTGAAACGATAAAACGTTCACAGTACAGCATAAGTATCCTCCTTTTGTTTTTCAGAATGTTGATCGGTAGCGAAAGTGTAATCGCAAATTACACTTTCGCGCAAACTTTGCACGCCCGGCAGCAATGTGCCGCCGGGCAAACCGTCAGATAGAAGTACGACGGTAATCGCGATATTCCGCCTGCCAGAAATTATCGTCAATAGCCTGTTGCAGCGCTTCGGCGGAGGTTTTCACCGCCACACCTTGCTGCTGGGCCATTTTACCGACGGCAAAGGCAATGGCACGAGAAACCGTCTGAATATCTTTCAGTTCCGGTAGCACCAGTCCTTCACCGTTGAGCACCAGCGGTGAATACTGTGCCAGCGTTTCACTGGCCGACATCAGCATTTCATCAGTGATGCGCGATGCGCCAGAAGCAATCACGCCAAGGCCAATACCCGGGAAGATGTACGCGTTATTACACTGGGCGATCGGGTAAGTTTTCTCTTTCCACACTACCGGTGCAAACGGGCTACCGGTCGCAACCAGCGCGTTGCCTTCGGTCCAGGCGATAATATCCTGCGGCGTGGCTTCTACACGAGAAGTCGGGTTAGACAGCGGCATGACGATCGGACGCGGACAATGCTTGTGCATTTCGCGGATGATCTCTTCGGTAAACAGACCAACCTGTCCGGAAACCCCGATCAGGATGTCAGGTTTAACGTTGCGGACCACATCGAGCAACGACAGGACATCTTCTTGTGTATCCCAGTGCTGCAGATTTTCGCGTTTTTGCACCAGTTTGGTCTGGAAGGAGAGCAGGTTCGGCATTTTGTCGGTTAAGAGGCCGAAGCGATCGACCATGAATACGCGTTGACGCGCCGCTTCTTCGCTTAAACCTTCTCGCTGGATTTGTGCAATGATCTGCTCGGCGATCCCGCATCCGGCGGAACCCGCGCCGAGGAAGACGATGTTTTGTTCGCTCAGCTGGCTTCCGGCCGCGCGGCTAGCCGCAATCAGCGTACCGACGGTAACCGCCGCGGTGCCCTGAATATCGTCGTTAAATGAGCAAATTTCATCGCGATAACGGGTCAGCAGTGGCATAGCGTTTTTCTGGGCGAAATCTTCAAACTGCAACAGCACGTCCGGCCAGCGATGCTTCACGGCCTGGATGAATTCATCAACGAATTCGTAGTATTCATCATCAGTGATACGCGGATTGCGCCAGCCCATATACAGCGGATCGTTCAGCAGTTGCTGGTTGTTGGTCCCCACGTCCAGTACCACCGGAAGTGTATAGGCCGGGCTAATTCCGCCACATGCGGTATACAGCGACAGTTTACCGATTGGAATGCCCATCCCGCCGATCCCCTGATCGCCAAGACCTAAAATACGTTCGCCATCGGTGACAACGATGACCTTGATATTGTGGTTAGGGACGTTTTGCAGGATATCGTCCATATTGTGGCGGTTCTGATAAGAGATAAACACGCCGCGCGCACGACGATAAATCTCAGAGAAACGCTCACAGGCTGCGCCGACCGTTGGGGTATAGATAACTGGCATCATCTCATCCAGGTGATTATGCACCAGTCGGTAAAACAGGGTTTCGTTGGTGTCCTGGATGTTGCGCAGGTAAATATGTTTGTCGATTTCGGTTTTGAAGCCCTGATATTGGATCCAGGCGCGTTCAGCCTGTTCTTCAATCGTTTCGACGACTTCCGGCAGTAACCCCAGCAGGTTGAAGTTACGGCGTTCTTCCACACTGAAGGCGCTCCCTTTATTCAGTAAAGGGAATTCCAGCAGTACCGGGCCAGCGTAAGGGATGTAAAGGGAACGCAGTTTTTTAGTTTCGTTTTCCATGTCACTCACTCTTTTTTGAATAACCGTCCCTGGCGCTCTTTATGATCGTATGTGGCCTGTCCGCCAGGGAAACGGGCGAAGTATAAAGCATTGTGAATGGGTTAAGGGGTTTTATAAGCAAAAACACCACTGCGGTTGCAATGGTGTTTATCTCGTTACTCAGTCAGACGTGCGAAAGGCTACTTGCCGTCAGCGCGGCGCTTTCTTCCAGTAGGATTGTTGACCACGTTGGTTTTGTCACCTTCGGTCACGATTTTACGTTGATTTGAGATTTTGTGGTCCAGTCCGAGAATATGACGGGCCTGACGGTTCGATTTCATTCTAACTCCTTAATCCTGTTACTGGTTTCAAGGGCGAGCCCGTATGAGAACGGACGAAATACAACCTGATATAAAGCCGATGTTCAACATAACGGCTTTCTGGATGGTCGGTCATTTTATCTGAAAGGTCAATGCTTAAGCGGCAAATGAGAACTATCCCGTATGTAACATGCTTTTTCCCGGGCGTCCTATACTAGTAACTCCGACGACAACACAGGAGAGCGATAATGACTATCCATAAGAAAGGTCAGGCACACTGGGAAGGCGACATTAAGCGCGGCAAAGGCACTGTGTCGACCGAAAGTGGCGTGTTGAATCAGCAACCGTATGGGTTTAATACACGATTTGAAGGTGAGAAAGGCACCAATCCTGAAGAGTTGATTGGCGCGGCCCATGCAGCCTGCTTTTCGATGGCGCTTTCACTGATGCTGGGTGAAGCAGGGTTTACCCCAGATGCCATTGATACCACTGCCGATGTTTCTCTGGATAAGGTAGATGCCGGGTTTGCGATCACTAAAGTCGCGTTGCATAGCCAAGTGAGCGTGCCGGGGATAGACGCCGCCACGTTTGACGGCATCATCCAGAAAGCAAAAGCCGGATGCCCGGTATCTCAGGTTCTGAAAGCGGAAATAACGCTGGATTACAAACTGAAGTCTTAATAAAGTCGTGCCGGATGCGACGATGTCTTATCCGGCACCTGATGATGTTATTGCGCTACCCAACCGCCATCCATATTCCACGCTACGCCACGCACTTGCGCCGCACCGTCTGAACATAAGAATAACGCGAGATTCCCTAACTGCTCTGGGGTAACGAATTCGCGCGACGGCTGCTTTTCAGCCAGCAGGGCGTCACGGGCTGCCTCAGGCTCTGCGCCTTCGGCAATACGCTTATCGATCTGCTGCTGGACCAGCGGCGTTAGCACCCAGCCGGGACACAGCGCATTGCAGGTGATTTCCGTCTGCGCGGTTTCCAGCGCGATGGTCTTGGTTAATCCCACCACACCGTGCTTCGCTGCTACGTAGGCAGATTTCTCTTTTGAAGCCACCAGGCCGTGAACAGAAGCGATATTAATGATGCGCCCCCAGTTTCGCGCGCGCATACCGGGAAGCGCCAGACGCGTGGTGTGAAAAACGGAGGAGAGGTTAATCGCGATAATCGCGTTCCATTTATCAACCGGGAAGGTTTCTATCGGTGAAACATGCTGGATCCCGGCGTTATTGATAAGAATATCCACACCGCCGAATTCGCTCTCTGCATAGCGCATCATGTCGGCAATTTGCGCTTCATCGCTCAGATCCGCGCCATGATAGCCTGGCGTTTTGCCATACTGCGCAACAGCGTCTTTGGCGGCATCAACATCACCAAACCCGTTGAGGATCAGGGTGGCGCCAGCTTGCGCCAGCACCTGTGCGATACCTAATCCGATACCGCTGGTCGAGCCGGTAACCAGGGCGGTTTTTCCCGTTAAGTTCATGATGATTCTCCTTAAACAATTCCGGTGGTGTAGAAGACGCCGATGACAAACAGTACGGCCAGACTTTTAATGATGGTAATAGCGAAAATTCCGCCATACGCCTGACGATGACTAAGGCCGGTGATAGCCAATAAGGTAATGACCGCGCCGTTATGCGGTAGGGTGTCCATACCGCCGCTGGCCATAGATGCCACGCGGTGGAAGACTTCAAGTGGGATATTGGCGGCATGTGCGGCAGCGATGAAAGTGTCAGACATGGCGGCAAGCGCAATACTCATCCCGCCAGACGCCGAACCGGTGATCCCGGCAAGCGTGGTAATGCTGATAGCCTCATTGAGCAGCGGGTCAGGAATAGCCGCCAGCGCTTTTGACAGCACGAGGAAGCCCGGCAGGGCGGCGATCACTGCGCCAAAACCGTACTCTGACGCGGTGTTCATCGCCGCGAGGATCGCGCCGCCAACTGCCGTTCTGCTGCCTTCAGCCAGGCGACCTTTAATGTTGCGGTAGCCAAAGAGCACCACCAGCAGAATCCCAGAAATCAGCGCCGCTTCCACTGCCCAGATAGCGGTGATTTTACCGACTTCGGTGGTAATCGGTTTGGCAAGACCCGGAAGTTCAAGTTGATGCGTGGCGCCGTACCACTGTGGGATCCAGCGGGTAAACAGCAGGTTAAATACCCCAACCAGGATCAGCGGAGAGATCGCGATGATCGGGTTCGGCAGATTAATGTTATCCGGCGTTTCCGGCTCGTTTAACAGTTCAGTGCCATAGCCTTCATTCTTTGCCTGCGCTTTACGACGCTGACGTTCGAGATAAACCAGACCGACGAAAATAATAAACAGCGAGCCTATCAGCCCCAGCCACGGCGCAGCCCAGGCGTTAGTCCCAAAGAAGCTGGTCGGAATAATGTTCTGGATCTGCGGCGTGCCTGGCAGAGCATCCATAGTGAAAGAGAATGCGCCCAGCGCAACGGTGGCCGGGATCAGGCGCTTAGGAATATTACTCTGGCGGAACAGCTCCGCCGCAAATGGATACACCGCAAACGCCACGACGAACAGTGAAACCCCGCCGTAGGTTAACAGCGCGCACACCAGCACGATCACCGGGATGGCGTGACGACGACCAAGGATGTTGATAGCGGCGGCAACAATGGAACGTGAAAATCCAGATAACTCGATTAACTTGCCAAACACTGCACCCAGCAAGAACACCGGGAAGTAAAGCTTCACAAAACCGACCATTTTTTCCATAAACAGGCCGGTGAAAGCAGGGCCGACGGCGCTGGGTTCAGTGAGTAATACAGCACCTAATGCCGCGATGGGGGCAAACAGAATGACGCTGTATCCGCGATAGGCTGCAAGCATCAGCAGGCCCAGCGCTGCCAGGGCGATTAATACACTCATCATGACTCCTTATTATTATATTGGGGTACAGAAAGAGACGTTATGGTTTCAGGGCAAAACGCAGTTGATTCTCTCTGCGTTGCTGGATGTACTCCTTGCGCGAATCATCCCAGCGATAAAATCCCTGACCGCTGCGTAAACCGGTATCACCGTTGGCTACCTTGTCAGCGACCAACGACATCATCTCGCTGCCGGTTGCCAGTTCCGGGAGCAGATGCCGACAAATATCCTGCACCGTAGAGAGTCCGGTCATATCTGCCGCTTCCAGCGGACCAACCATCGCATAGCGACGTCCGAGCGAGGCACGCATGACCTGATCCACCACCTCTGCGCTGGCGATGCCGCTTTTAACGATATGAAGCGCTTCACGAAGCAAAGCAAACTGCAGTCGATTGCCGACAAACCCTGGTGCGGCGCGATCGAGCACGACGGCTTCCAGTTGCATCGAGAGCAGCCACTGTTGCAGCTCACGCAGGTATTCCGCTTTGGTGGCGGTGCCGGGGACAATTTCGACCAGCGGAATAAAATGTGGCGGGTGCCAGAAATGGGCGATGAGCAGCCGCTCAGGATGGACGAGCTTTTCTGCCAGCGCATCCGGCGGCAGGCCGCTGGTATTACTGGCAATGACGGCCTCAGGCGCGATCAGATCTTCCAGTTGCGCATACAACGCGTGCTTGAGCTCGAGCCGCTCCGGGATCGCTTCAATCAGTAACCCGCACGCAGCAATCTCCGGTAGCGAAGTCGTACCGTGCAGACGACTCACAACCTGGTCTTTTTCGTCTACGGCAAACTGTTCGGCGGTAATCAGCTCATCCAGAATACCGCTGGCAACGGCGCTAATTTCTGCAATTCGGCTGCTATCGGTGTCATACAGCCAGACATCGTGACCATAACGGGCGAAGTGGGTGGCAATACCGACCCCCATTAACCCCGCCCCCAGAACGCAGACAGGCTTACTTTGCATGAGAGACCTCCTGCAAACGCTCTACCGCCAGCGCTACGCCCTGACCGCCGCCTACGCACAGCGTAGCCAGCCCTCTGGTCGCGTTACTGCGGGCCATTTCGTGCAGCAGTGTCACCAAGATTCGGCAACCAGATGCGCCGATGGGATGGCCCAGTGCAATCGCGCCGCCATTTACGTTCACCCGGTCGCTGTCCCAGTTCAGGGATTCGCCAACCGCCAGCGCTTGTGCGGCAAAGGCTTCGTTGGCCTCAATGAGATCGACATCATTCAACGTCCAGCCCGCTCGCTTCAGGCACTGGAGTGACGCTTCTACCGGCCCAATGCCCATAATGGCGGGATCGACACCAGAAACCGCGTAGCCTGTTACCCGGGCAAGCACTGGCAAATTGAGTTCTGCGGCTTTGCCGGCGCTCATCAACATCACCGCGGCGGCACCATCATTGATGGATGATGCATTTCCGGCGGTCACCGTGCCGTTTCCTGGCCGAAATGCTGGTTTAAGTTGCGCCAGCTTGTCGGCCTGAGTATCCGGGCGAGGCTGTTCGTCACGGTCCACCACACGTGGCGGCTTTTTGCCTTGTGGGACGCTAACCGGCGTGATTTCCGCGCTAAAACGACCCGCTTCAATGGCAGCGGCGGCTTTTTGCTGGGAGCGCAGGGCAAAAG
The DNA here is from genome assembly GCF_030333815.1 of Citrobacter sp. Cf136. NCBI lineage: Bacteria > Pseudomonadati > Pseudomonadota > Gammaproteobacteria > Enterobacterales > Enterobacteriaceae > Citrobacter > Citrobacter sp. Cf136. Next base: position 1,039,972 of record NZ_JAOWFE010000032.1, read on the forward strand.
CGTCCTGCTGCTCACGACTGATTACGAACTTATCCGCCAGATTTTCGGCAGTAATACCCATGTGATAGTCGTTGAACGCATCCCACAAGCCGTCATGCACCACGCTGTCTTTCATACTGGTATGACCCAACCGCAGACCGGCCCGCGCGCCGTCGAGAAAATAGGGCGCATTGCTCATGCTCTCCTGGCCTCCGGCAATCACGATTTGCGCATCGCCACAGCGAATTGCCTGTACCGCCTGATGCACCGCCTTCAGGCCAGAACCGCACACCAGATTAATGGTTAACGCCGGTGTGGTTGACGGCAGTCCTGCGCGTAACGCCGTTTGTCTGGCCGGATTCTGGCCGCAGCCTGTCGTGAGCACCTGACCTAAAATCACTTCATCAATTTGTTCAGGCGCCACAGCCGTTTTTTCCAGCAGCGAACGGACAACCGCTGTACCTAACTCCACAGCGGAAAGTGGTGCCAGCGCACCATGAAAACTGCCAATCGGGGTGCGCGTTGCCGCGACAATTACAACATCCTGCATGGTCAGCTCCTCAGTTAAATTGCATTTCGGGGACAGTTTCGGGCACGATCAGCTTGCCGGCGGTTCTGGCGACGATTTCATCCACACTGATACCCGGGGCGCGTTCACGCAGAATGAACGCCCCGTCGGCAATTTCCAGCAGAGCCAGGTCGGTAAGCACGCGTTTGATGCAGGCCACGCCGGTCAACGGCAGGGTGCAGGCGGGAAGCAGTTTGGACTCACCGCTTTTGGAAGCATGGGTCATTACCACGATGATGTTGTCGGCTCCGGCAACCAGGTCCATCGCGCCGCCCATGCCTTTCACCATTTTCCCGGGGATCATCCATGAGGCGATATTGCCGTTAACATCTACTTCAAACGCACCGAGCACCGTCAGATCAACGTGGCCGCCGCGAATCATGGCGAAGGATTGCGCAGAGTCGAAAATCGCCGCGCCTTTGCGCGCCGTCACGGTCTGTTTCCCGGCGTTAATCATGTCGGCATCAATTTCGTCTTCTGTGGGAAACGGCCCCATACCCAGCAAACCATTCTCTGATTGCAGCATCACGTCCATGCCATCAGGGATATAATTTGCCACCAGAGTGGGAATGCCGATTCCAAGGTTGACGTAATAACCGTCGCGCAGCTCGCGGGCGACGCGCATCGCCATTTGTTCACGCGTTAACATGGTCAGGCTCCTTTCTGGCGCAGGGTGCGTTGTTCAATACGTTTTTCAAACTGCCCCTGAATAATGCGGTTAACGAAAATTCCGGGAGTGTGAATCGCTGCAGGGTCCAGTTCTCCGGGAGGGACAATCTCTTCGACTTCCACGACGGTAATGCGCCCGGCGGCGGCCATCAGCGGATTAAAGTTCTGTGCGGTGTGGCGATAGATGACGTTGCCGTACCAGTCGGCTTTCCAGCCTTTAACCAATGCAAAATCACCGGTTATCGCCTGTTCAAGGATGTAAGGGCGTCCGGCAAACTCGCGAACCTCTTTCCCTTCCGCTACGGGGGTTCCATATCCAGTCGCGGTAAAAAATGCCGGGATCCCCGCGCCGCCCGCGCGCAACTGCTCTGCCAGCGTACCCTGTGGCGTCAGGATGGCTTCCAGTTCGCCGCTAAGCACCTGCTTCTCAAACAGGGCGTTTTCCCCTACATAGGACGCGACCACTTTGCGCACCTGGCGCGTTTCCAGCAGTACGCCAAGGCCAAAGCCATCCACGCCACAGTTGTTTGATACAACGGTAAGTCCCTGTACTTCTCGACGGCGTACTTCGGTAATCAGGTTTTCAGGGATCCCACATAAACCAAAACCGCCCGCCAGCAGCGTCATGTTGTCGGTCAGTCCTTCCAGCGCCTCTTGATAAGTGGCAACACGTTTATCCAGTCCAGCCATACACTTGCCTCCCCAGTTGTCCTTGCCGACATCATTGGGGGTGAAAAATGATTTGTTAATTTTAAATTTGTGACTCACTCATTGGGTTTTTTTATCAATTTAATGTTAATTAAAGGTATTCAACAAGTTAAAGGAATGCGAAATGGGAATGAGCATCAAACAGTTACGCGCGTTTTTAGCGGTAGCTCACACTCTGAATTTTGCTCATGCCAGTGAAAGACTGAACATGTCGCAACCCGCATTAAGCCTGGCGATTAAAGGACTGGAAGATTCGCTGGGCGGGGCGTTACTGTTGAGAACCACCCGCAAAGTGACTCTGACGCAGGAGGGAGAAACGCTGCTGAATATGGGGAGACAGCTGCTGGCGGACTGGGAGAATACGGAAGAAGCCATGCGCCAACGCTTTACGCTACAGCGCGGTAAAATCTCGATCGCCGCCATGCCCTCATTTGCCGCTAACGTCCTGCCATCGGTACTGAAAACGTTTCGTGATTCTTATTCTGGTATCAACGTAACGGTTCATGATGTGATCAATGAACACGTGATTGAAATGGTCAGTGAAGGGCGGGTCGAGATGGGCATAGCCTTCGAGCCGGACTATTCGGGACATCTGCATTTCACGCCGCTCGGCGTGGATCGTTTTATCGCGATTGTGCCGCCAACCTGTCGGCTGGCAGACAGGGATCGTATTGCATGGCGCGAACTGCTGACGCTGGATTTCATCACCTTGCAACGTCCGTCAGCCGTGCGGCTGATGCTGGAAGAACAACTGGTGCAAAGCGGACATACGCTGGAAGTAGCGCTGGAGAGCCATCAATTAGTAACCGTTGGCCGTCTGGTGGCTAACGGTCTGGGCGGTAGCGCCGTACCTGCACTATGCCGCACGCAAATGACAGAGTTAGGCGCAACCTGTATCGATCTGGATACTCCAGTGATCCAGCGTCGGATCGGGGTTTTGCGTTCGGCACATCATAAATTATCTACTGCTTCCGAGGTGCTGGTGGATTCACTGAAAAAGGCGTATCGCACCTGACTTTTCACTACGGCTCAGGTCATGTAACCGCCCGCCAGCAGCGAACGTCACATCCGGTATCACTTTTCAGTAATGCCTGTTTCTTCTCACAACCGCGGGTCGCTAACGGACATCTGTCACGAAAAAAACAGCCCTGTGGCAGGGTTCGATTCCCCGGGAGTTCTGTTTTCCGCAACACCAAATCTTCCGCCAGCGGCGCGCCCGTTTTAGGGACAGAGTCCAGCAATAATCGCGTGTAAGGATGGGCAGGTTGAGTGAGAACCCGCTGCGCATCGCCCAGCTCAACAATTTGCCCGAGGTACATCACCGCCACACGGTCGCTCATATGGCGGACCACCGACACGTTATGCGATATCAATACGTAGGTCAGATTTCTGCGCGCCTGAAGTGACACCAGAAGATTGAGAATTTGCGCCTGCACAGAGATATCCAGTGCTGAAGTGGGCTCATCGAGGACGATAACATCCGGCTCTGACGATAGCGCCCGGGCGATGGCAATACGCTGGCGTTGTCCGCCGGAAAACGCATGCGGCAGACGGTCGAGATATTCCGGGCGGATGCCTACCTGTTGGGCCAAATCTTCAGCAAGCATGCGGCGCTCACGTTCCGGACTTCGTTTTTGGATCCATACCGGCTCAGTGATCGTGCGCCACACCGGTAAGCGAGGATCCAGCGATGAAAGAGGGTCCTGAAAGACCATTTGCATACCGTTATGCTGTTTATCACCACGGTGAGAATAGCTTCCCTGGCTGGGTTTCAGCATGCCCATCAGCAGTTGCGCCAGCGTACTTTTTCCACAACCGGATTCGCCAACAATCCCCAGCGTTTCACCCTGGCGAATCTGTAAATCCAGACCGTTGAGCGCATGCACCCGTTCTGTAACCTTGCCAAGCCAGTTTTTACGCGCAGGAAAGTTGACATGAACATCCTGCAGCGCCAGTAAAAAATCAGACATGTGTTGTCTCCAGTTGTGGATACCAGCAGGCAGATTGTTGATCTACGCCTCCCTGACTACTTAACGCAGGCGTTTCTTCACAACGAGGACCAGCGGCAAAGCAGCGCTCACGAAATGCGCATCCGGCAGGTAAGCAGGTTAGGTTCGGTACGGTGCCGGGGATCGCAGGTAACAATTCGCGTGGTTCGCCGTGTTCCGGCGCGCATTTCAGCAAGCCGATGGAATAGGGATGCGTCGGACGTTGAATAACGGTTTGCGTCGGGCCACTCTCAATCACGCTCCCGGCATACATGACGTACAACCGGTCGCATAACTGTGAAACCACCGCCATATCATGGCTGATAAATAACACGGCTGTTCCGCTGGCCCGTGCTTTTAACTTCAGCAAACGCAGCACCTGCAGTTGCACCGTGACGTCCAGCGCGGTGGTCGGTTCATCGGCAATAATAAGCTCTGGTTCGCACGAAAAGGCCAGCGCAATCATCACGCGTTGGCGCATCCCGCCGGAAAGCTCAAACGGAAATCGTTTCATAACCTCCGGCGCGTCCGGGATTTGCATCTCTTCGAGTAGAGCGACGGCTTTCTGGCGGGCATCCGTGCGGCTTAACGCCTGGTGATGGCGGATCACCTCCACCATTTGCTGGCCGATACGCCGGGTCGGATTCAGTGCCGTCATGGGCTCCTGAAAGATCATCGCGACGCGTGCGCCGCGCCATTGACGCATTTGTTTCTCACTGGCGTTGAGCACATCTTCACCCAGCAGTGAAACGCGTCCCTGGTGAATACGATAGCTTCCCTCCGGAAGCAGACGCATGGTGAGCATGGCGGTCACGGACTTACCGGAACCGGATTCACCCACCACACCAACGATTTCTCCGCGGTTGATGTGCAGTGATACATGGTTCAGCGCATGCACATCAGCTTTATAGCCGGGGAAACTCAGATGTAAATCTTCGATTTCCAGTACGGGTTGTGTCATGACTGTTTTCCTCCGGCTTTCGGATCAAGCAGATCGCGAATACCATCGCCAAAGAGATTAAAGCCCACGGCGGTAATCAGAATGGCGGCGCCGGGAAAAGCACAATACCACCACTGATCAAGCACATAATTGCGGCCAATTGCGACCATCGCGCCCCATTCAGCGCTGGGTTGCTGCGCACCCAGACCGATAAACCCGAGCGTGGCAGCCATCAGGATCGCACTGCCGATATCCAGCGATGCCTGCACAATGAGTGGCGGCAGAGAATTGCGTAAAATGTGCCAGCTAATCAGATGCCAGCGTGAAGCGCCGTAGGTCCGGGCAGCCTGTACATAGCTAAACTGGCGCACCACTAACGTCTGACCGCGGGCGAGGCGCACATAGAAAGGGATACGGACGATGGCAATCGCCAGCATGGCGTTAAACAGGCTGGGGCCCAGCGCGGCGGCCAACGCCATCGTCAGCACCAGCGAAGGAATGGACAGCATAATGTCCATCATCCGCATAATTATCGCGTCGGCGCGCCCGCCCATGACACCCGACAAGCAGCCCAGCAGTGATCCCAATCCCCCGGCGATACCCACCACCACCAGACCCGCAACGACCGACTGCTGACTTCCTACCAGAACGCGGCTGAACAGATCGCGGCCAACTTCATCGGTACCAAACCAGTGAGCGGCTGACGGGGGCAGCAGGCGCGCACTCAAATTGATGGCATTAGGATCGTGTGGCGTTATCCACGGCGACAGCACCATCAGCAGCAGTATCAATACGATGATGACCCCGCCAACCAGCGTCAGCGGGCTACTTTTCATCATCCAGAACAGTTTGGCCCAGTCCGTGCGGCGGCGTGCTGTCTGAGGGGCGGTCGGCGTTTCTTGTGTGAGCATCATTCAGCACCTCCACGTCCAATTCGAGGATCTATCCACAAATAGAGCAAATCCACCACCAGGTTGACCAGCACATAGGCGAACGAGACCACCACGGCAAATCCCATTACCGCCGGGAAATCGAGCGCCTGAATTGAGGTCACTACCCAAGCGCCCATACCTGGCCAGGCAAAGACCGTTTCGGTCAATACCGCACCGTAGAGCAGATCGCCCAGCGCCAGGCCGAGGACGGTGATTGATGGGATGAGTGCGTTAGGCAATGCATAGCACAGCACGATGTACCAGCCCGGTAACCCGCTGGCGCGGGCGGTACGAATGTAATCTTCACTCAGTTGCTCCAGCATGGCGGAACGAATCTGGCGGGCAACGATCCCAAGATGTACAAAAGCCAGTGTCAGCGACGGCAAAATCAGGTGCTGAAGCGCATTGAAAAAGACTTCGCCGTTGCCTTCCAGCAGTGCATCAATCAGGTAGAACCCGGTGACGTGAGCAGGTGGATCCAGCCAGTCGTCTAAACGTCCACCGCCGGGTAAAATTTGCAGATGACCGTAAAACAGCACGATAACCCCCAGCCCCAGCCAGAATGCTGGCGTGGAGATACCGGTAATTGCCATTAGCCGAACAAGGTGATCAAGCCAGCGGTTACGCCAGACCGCAGATAAAATACCCAGCGGGATACCTATCACCAGCGCCAGCAACAAAGAGCAGAAAGCCAGCTCAAGGGTAGCGGGGAAGAAAATGCGCAGTTCATCCAGTACCGGACGCCCGGTGCGAATGGAGGTGCCTAAATCGCCGTGAAAAATGTCGCTGACATAGCGAAAAAACTGGACATACAGCGGTTGATTCAGCCCCAGCTGTTGGCGAATATTTTCGACAATTTCATCGCTGGCGCGGTCGCCCGCCAGCAGCCGTGCGGGGTCGCCAGGTATCAGATGTGAAATAATAAAGGTGATTACGCAAACACCGATAACCACCAGAATAAGTCCCCAGCATCGCTGGCGTAAAATACTCCAGAACGTCATTAGCTTCCCCTTGCGGAGCCAGAGCGGCTCCGCGTAAACGTGGCTTATTTACTCATGGTGGAGATATTGAAGACCTGTTCCAGCATGGGGTTGAATACAAATCCTTTGACGTCTTTGTTCATCGCCAACTGATAGTTTTTCTGGAATAAATAGACGTAGGCCGCTTCATCAATCACGATGGTTTGCGCCTGCTGGTAGTCATTGGTTCTGGCCACCTGATCGGTCGTAGCCAGCGCGCTACGTAGCAGCTTATCGACCTCACTGTTTTCATAGAACGAACGGTTACCCGGCAAGCCTTTCTTATCTGACTCAAACCAATAGTTCATAAACATGTACGGGTCGGCAAAATCCGGACTCCAGTTGCCGATAGCAATGTCGTAATCCCCTTTACCCACACGGTCACGCATGGTGGCATTCGCCAGTTTTTCCAGCTTCACCTTAATGCCCAGTTTGCCAAGGCTTGCCTGGGTAGCGAGCGCGATAGGTTCCCAGTTTGGATCATTATCTGAGTACAGGAAGCTCAGGCTTTCAGGTTTGGTGGCAACTTTGTCCCACGCTGCTTTGGCTTTGGCTTCATCGAAGCTGTACTGCATGGCCTTATCGTCAAAACCCCACATGCCTTCGGGGATTGGGCCACGCATTTGCTTTCCATTGCCGCTTAGGATCCCGTTGACCATGCCTTTATAATCGGTGGCCCACGAGATAGCGCGGCGTAAATCCACCTGATTGAGCGGGGCCTTACTGTTGTTGAGATACAGATAAGTCACGCGCAATGAGGGATAATCCGCCACGTTCACTTTGCCTTCCTGTTTTAAAGCAGCAAGCTGGTCAACAGGAAGCGCATCGGCAATGTCGATATCGCCACGGGACAGTTGCAGGCGACGGGAGGCGCTTTCACCAATGATTTTGACTGAGACGCGCTTAAACGTCGGTTTTGTACCGGCATAATGCGGGTTAGGCACCAGCACCAGTTGTTGTCCCTTTTGCCAACTCTTCAGCATGAAGGGACCAGAGCCTGCCGTGTTCTGTGCCAGGAATCCGCGGGCATCGTCTGCGGCATGCTCTTTTAAGATGGCCGGGTTAATGATTGAGGCACCGTCATTTGCCAGTGTATACAGAAACGGAGCAAACGGCTGGCTGAGGGTAAACTTCACCGTGGTGTTATCAATGGCCTCAACCTTCAGATCTTTCGGGAAAGCCTCCGCAGGTCCCTGACCAATCTTGAGCAATCGTTCGAAGGATTGCTTTACCGCATCAGCCGTCACCGGTGTTCCGTCGGCGAATTTGGCATCGTTTTTCAGGGTAAACGTCCACTCTTTCTGGTCGTCCGAGGCTTTCCAGCCGCTGGCTAAATCGCCTTCAACTTCTGTGGAACCTTTACCACCATCTGTTTTGTACTGAACCAACCGCTGGTAAGAGGGATAGGTGACCGTCCAGTCATTGTTATCTATGGTCACAGCGGGATCGAGCGTCTGCGGATCGGCGGCTTTACCAATCACTAACATATCTTTGGGAACAGCAGCCTGCGCGGCGGGCAGGGCAACCGCTAACGCAACGGCTATCAGAGCGGGGCGGAAAAAAGCGTTTAACGCAGGTGTAGTCTTCATAACCAGGCTCCAGAATTAAAGGGGATGTTGTGTTGTTATAGACGTGACAGTGTAACAATCAATTTGATCGTCAAGCAGCGGGTAACGGGCGGCATCAGGTAATTCAAAATGCCACCATTCGCTGTTAATACCGACAAAACCACCACCAAACATAATGGCATTGAGCAGCAGGCGGTTACGCTGCGCTGCCGGAGGAACAGATGGATGCCAGGCATGGGAACGGTCGTGCATTTCATCAAAACCGGCCCCCATATCAAGGAGATGGCCGCGATCGTCCATCAACGTGACGTCAATTGCCGTACCCCGACTGTGATTGGAACCAATCGCGACATCGACAACATATTGCGGGTCGGGACAGGCATTCCACAGTATCGCCTGCGCCTGCTGGGGGCGATACGCGTCGTACACCACCAGCGACAAGCCCGCCAGTTGCGCAATGCTGATGCTTTTTGCCAGCGCGGTTACCGCCTCGGTGTGCAACAGGCAACGCGCTTCCCTGTAGATAGGTGCGCCGGTAATGTTGTCGGCAGTAGCGTATTTAAGATCGATATGCAGCGACGGAAATATCACCGACAGATCGACCAGTTCTGGGAGTTCTGACATAGCACGTTTCCTGTTTATTGTTCGAATTGACCAAATTGTTGTTGTAACTGGCGATTAGTTTGCAGGCGTCCTGCGAGGGCGTCACCCAGTTGCGCCACCACCGCAGAAAGTAATAAGTTGAACAGACAGCTCACCGGTGCCAGTGAGTCCCAGAAATGTCCGGTGTCGGTTTTTACCTGAAGCAAATCAATGGAATAATCCCTGGCCCATGGGCACCACACATCGGTAATTAGCGCCAGCGGAATGCAGCGTTCAGTGGCGACACGGCAATATTGTCGCGAAATAGCGGAGTAGGCGCGCATATCGGTAATAACCACGTAAGGCTTGCTGAATCCCGAGTTCAACGACTCTACCCAACTGCCGGAAAGGCCTTCGGAGTAGCTGACTTTCGGTCGCAGATATTCCAGGTGACTAAAAAAGGCGTTAGCGATCCCGCGGGTGGACTGGATCCCGAGGATGTACACGGCTTCCGCATGCGCCAACTGCTGTGCAATGCGTAGAAACGTCTCACCCTGAGCAAGTTGGTAGACGTGGGTAATGGCGTCGATTTCCAGTAACAGCGACTGGTGCGCCCGATCTGGCAGGCTTTGTTGCTGGTGCCAGGAATCCAGTCGTTCATTCATTCCCCAGGGCTGATAAGGAACTACAGGCAGCTCACGCAGACTGGCTTTTGCATCCTCCAGGTTACGAAAGCCCAGTTTACGCAGATAACGTCCGACGGTAATGCCGCTGGTTCCGGTCGCTTTAGCGATGCCATCCGCTGTTTCAAATGGGATCTGCACAGCATGGGCTAACAGCCACCCAGCCACGCGCTTTTCGCTGGGCGTCAGCTGGCTAAAGGTTTGCTCTATGCGGGTAAATAACTCTGGTTTGGCTGTCATTACCTTCTCGCTGTTAGTTGTCTGTCAGATTCCGTATCTCTGTTAGCGAATTAACAATGCACGACGCGTGCCATGTCAGTAACAGCAGCATGCTGGCTGTTTTTGTTAAAATTCAGCTCAAATTCGTTAACTAATGATCAACATTTGTGCAGCGTAGTTCAGTTTTGGTGCAACGGCAGAGGAAGCGGGGTATGAATCTGCTGATTTCGTCGGAACGATCACATTGTGGGCAACATTTATCCCTAAGACATAAGAATCAGTAATTGAAAATATAAATTTCAGCCATATCAATAACACCAATCTTTATTCTTATGACTATAAGGGTATTATTTTTCACGAGCTACATTAACGGTGTTAAGCGCAAGTGTAGATATTATTTATATTATACATGGAGTACTACAATGAATAAATTCTCCCTTTCTACAGCAGGTATTCTGGTCGCAGCGCTGTTAACCAGTGTCAGCGTCAATGCAGCAACTGATAACGCTAAAACTGAAGTGACTCCGAAAGGCATGAACTGTCAGGAGTTTATTGATTTGAACCCACAAACTATGGCTCCGGTGGCCTTCTGGGTGCTCAATGAAGACGAAGACTTCAAAGGTGGCGATTACGTAGACTATAACGAAACCGTTACGACTGCAGTTCCTCTGACCGTTGAACTTTGTAAGAAACATCCGCAGAGCGAATTAAGTAAAATAAAAGACGAAATCAAAAAAGAATTATCTAAATAAAATTAAGCCGTTATTAAAACCCAGCCAAAGTGCTGGGTTTTGTTATTTGTGACATTGTCACTTTTTTCTTTTGCAATACTTAAGAAATCTTTATAAAGATATAAAGGCCTGTGCCGATACTGGATAAAAGTTAGCCTTTTGCAGAAGGAGTTTGTATGGCCTGGTATCCTACTCGTATTTCAACGCGTTTAACCATCGGCGGCATTCTGCTGCTTGCAGTAACGACTATTGTTATCGTGGTGATTATGCTCTGGCGTGGTCAGCCGCGCGTCGTTGAAATCAACACCGCCCTGATCGAAGAAACAGGGCAAGGTTTAACCCGTCAGTTGAGTACCGTATTGTCCCGAATTGAAGGTGAGACAGTCAGCATGTCGCGACTGGCTGAAGTGTTGCCTAACGATGAATCTCTGTATCAAAGCGTCGTTCCGCATCTGATTGGTGAAGGTAAAGACTCGATTATTACCGGCGGCGGCATCTGGCCAGAACCAGACGCCTTCACCGCAGGTGTGGAGAAAAGAAGCTTTTTCTGGGCGCGTAATGCCGAAGGAAAGCTTGTCTATTCCAACGATTATAACGTCGAAGGATCAAGCGGATACCACAATGAAAGCTGGTATCAGCACGCCAAAGGGCAATCACAAAACAACTGCCTATGGTCTGATGTTTACCAGGATGCCAGTTCAGGCGTCAACATGGTGACATGCAGTGTGCCTTATCAGCAGGCGGGCAAGTTTGCCGGTGTCGCGACCACCGATATCCGTCTGGATAACGTCGCAACTTTCATGCAGCAGCAGGGCAACAGTACTGGCGGTTACGCGTTTGTGGTAGACAAGCAGGGACAAATTCTCTATTTCCCGCAGGCCGACCTGGCCAAACATAAAACCATTAACGATCTGGCGCAAAGCGCGCAGTGGCTTATCCCGGTGCAAAACGGTCTGAAATCTTTGCGCCCGACAGATGGGGTGAAGACAATAACGCTGGAAAATGATCTCATCCTGAATACAGCGTCACAGGTCATGCTGTTCCCGATGCCAGATACCGGCTGGGTCGTAGGGCTTGTGACACCAGAATCACGTATTGTCGGTCTTGCCAAAGTGATGATGCAGGACGTTCTGGAGGTATTGATCCCTATCATGACGCTGTTGCTGGTGGGATCATGGCTGGTGGTTCGTCGACTAATTTCACGTCTCGATGATACTCGTCAGGCTCTTGATGACATCGCGCAGGGAGAAGGTGATCTTACCCGTCGTCTGGATGTTCGCGGCAAAGATGAGATTTCGGCTATCGCCGAGGCGTTTAACCTGTTCGTCGATAAAATCTCGGCCATCCTGATTACCGTCAGAAGCAGTAGCACAGTGGTGGCGAATAACGCCGTTAGCCTGGCTGACAGTAATATGGAGCTTTCATCTCGCGTAACGCAGCAGGCCGCTGCGCTGGAAGAGAGTTCAGCGGCTATGGAGCAGTTAAATGCGACCGTTCATCAAAACGCCAGTAATACACAGCTGGCGGATGAGCTATCCGATAACACAGCGCAAACGGCCAACCGTTGCGGTGATGTGATGCAGGGCGTTATCTCTACGATGGATAACGTCAGCGCCTCATCCGGCAGAATGGTGGAAATTGTCGCGGTCATCGACAGCATTGCGTTCCAGACCAATATTCTCGCCCTGAATGCCGCGGTTGAAGCCGCCAGAGCGGGTGATGCTGGCAGAGGGTTTGCCGTCGTGGCCTCCGAAGTGCGCACGCTGGCTCAGCGCAGTGCCACCGCCGCCCAGGAAATTAAAGCGTTGATTGATGAATCCGTTTCTCATGTTGGTAGCGGAAGTCAGCAAATTCACACTGCCGGCGAACGTCTGGGAGAACTGGTCAGCAATGTGCGTCAGGTACGCCAGTTGATGGGGGAAATACGCGTTGCGGGTGAAGAACAGCGTAAAGGTGTTTCCGAAGTTACGCTCGCCGTTACCGAAATGGACAGCACCGTTCAGCAGAATGCCTCGTTAATTGATGATGCCGCAGCACGGACGCAGGCGCTGAAAGAGGAGGCGGAACAGCTGGCATTGCTGGTCTCTTCTTTCAGATTACCTGAGCCTTCCGTTGCCTGATAACCACATCCTATCCGGGTACAGATCTTGTGCCCGGATAATTCCAGAATAATGGTGCTTAACCACGATTTATTGATTTAACTCCTTTTTATTGTGTCTTACAAAACTTTGAATCATTCTCCGCTTAACTCTATAATATTGGGTGTAAAGTCGTTTTTATTTCAATAAGAGCCAATATTATGGATTTAACGCTCAATACAGCAGCCGATATCGTCAAACTACTTTGCGACAGATTGCGTAAGGAACGGCTCGCGCAGCAAATGACGCAGGCAGATGTTGCCGCGCGTTCAGGTGTCGGTGTGAATACCGTTTCGAATCTGGAGGCGGGTAAAAATGTAGGATTTGAGAATCTGGTCAAAGTCGCGATGGTGTTAGGCTATGGTGACGCGCTGGAGGGCTTATTCAAACCCAGGATCGACAGTCTGGATGATATTTTGCGTTACGAGAAGAGCGCGGCACGCCAGCGGGTGAAAAGGAAAAATACTGATGCCTGAGCAAGTCGATGTCTTTTATGAAGGCTGGGGTGAAAAATGGTTGTGGGGAAAACTGGTGTCTTCCTCAGCCCTGACCGGACGCCCGTTGATCGCCTTTGAATACAGTGAAGACGCTATACGTAAGGGGCTGGAGCTGTCCCGGTTAAGGTTACCGCTGAACGGTCCTCGTTTACGCAGGGATTTCCCGGCTCATCAGTTGGGATTACCAGGACCCGTGTACGATTCGCTACCTGATGGTTGGGGTATGCTGTTGATGGATCGGTTATTTAAACGCCGCGGACTCAACGCAGCGCGCATCGGACCTCTGGAGAGGTTAACCTGGGTCGGCAATAACGCAATGGGCGCCATGACGTTCCGGCCCGTTCAGTCAGATGTCGAGACGCTTTCAAAAGAGGATGTTCCTCTCGAACAACTGGCATCTGAGGTTCAGGAAGTCCTGAGCGGCGAAGGCGGGGAATTCTTGCAAAAACTGCTCCAGATGGGCGGTTCACCACAAGGGGCCAGGCCAAAAGCGTTACTTTATCGTGACAGTGTCACGTCAAAGTTCACCACTGCGCCCCTCCCGGAGAGCGAAAGCTGGTTGATTAAATTTCCTGCCAGGCATGAGCATGCTGAGGTATGTGCCATCGAAGCGGTATATGCTGAATGTTTGCGGCAATGTGGGATCACTACGCCTGATACCGCGTATTTTAATCTGCCTGACGGGCAGGCGGCATTTGCTACCCGCCGTTTCGACCGTGACCAGTCGGTCCGTATTCCTATGCAGAGCCTGGCGGCATTTACCGGTGCAAATTACCAGATACCCGGTGCTTTAGATTACCGGGATTTTCTGCGCGCCACACAGATTTGTACCAATGATGTCAGAGAAAAAGCGAAAGCGTTCGAACGCGTGGTTTTCAACGTGGCATTTAACAACCGTGATGACCATCCCAAAAACTTTGCCTATTTAATGTCAGCCGCAGGAAACTGGACTTTGGCTCCGGCTTACGACGTGACCTGGTGCGAAGGACCCGGCGGGTATCACCAAATGGACGTGCTGGGAGAAGCGCTGGATATCGAAAGAAAGCACCTGCAGCAGCTTGGCATACAGGAAGCTGAGCTATCAGCTGAGCATGTGAACGCTATAATCGACAAGATCTGCCACCATGCAACAGCGCTAAGCGTTACAGCCAAAGACAAATACGCCGATCAGATAACACAAACTACGCTGAATACGATACAGAAACAGATTAATGATAATGTCCGCCGTTTAATGTCCCGGTAACGCAGATACAGCCGCTACACTTAGCGAAGAATTAAATCTGAGCGAGGCAACGTTATGGCTGAATTTGTCGTGAATATGCTGAAAAACACGCCAGTTTGGGTGTATCTGCTGTTTGCCTTTCTACTGTATCGAGGGATTAAAGCCAGAACACCCGCCACTGTCACGCTGGAAAAGCTGGCGCTGATCCCCGCTATTTTTTTAGTCTGGGATATCTACGATTTAATCACTTATCGCGACCCGACCCTCATTACGTATATTCAGTGGGCGATAGGTATCATCAGCGGCGCAATCATTGGCTACATATTAATTAACCCCGGCCGTTTGAGCCGCAGTAGCGCACCACGGAGTATTCACCGTCCGGCAGATTATTCCGCATTGCCATTTATGCTGCTGGCATTCGGCGTTAAGTACGTACTTGGCGTACTTAACGCCATTTCCCCCGACGTTTTACGTCAACCCGCAATGAGCGCCCTGGCTATCATTACTGGCGGCATGTTCGCCGGAATTTTTGTGGGGAAATTTACCCGCTACGTGAGCGTCTGGCTCAGGCTTCCCGCTCAGAACAACCATTAACGTCCCCAACGATTGCGAATATAGGTCACAGCTTCCTGCGTTTGCGGTTGATTAAGGTAATCTTCGCGAAACAGGATCGTGCCGTTAATGTACGGTTCGGTCTCGTTTAGATCGAGCTGCTTTTTCAGTTCCGGCACACCGCCTTTGACCGTCCAGTCTGGCTCTTTTCTCGATGGTTCACCAACTTTATACAGCGCTACACCAATGTAGAGGCGAGTGTTGGTTGATTTCACGACATCTGCCCACCATTTTGCCAGTACATCGTAGCGCGCTGCATCGCGGGCAAAAGGCCAGTAGAGTTGCGGTGCGATGTAATCCAGCAAGCCTTGTTGCACCCAACGGCGGGTGTCGGCATAAGACTCATCATACGCTGCCGCACCGCGCGTGTCGGAGCCCGCTGGATCGTGCGAACGGTTGCGCCATACGCCCGCAGGGCTGACACCGAATTCAACCTCAGGCTTGAGTTTCTTGATAGTCCGTGATACCTGGGCAATCAGCCGTTGCGTGTTATCGCGGCGCCAGTCAGCTTTGGAAGCGAATCCCTGGCCGTATCTTCTGAACGTCTGGCTGTCATTGAGCGCAGAGCCAGGAGACTCGGTATAGAAGTAATCATCAAACTGCACACCGTCAACAGGGTAATTCTCAACCACTTCCGCCACGATGCTGGTTATCCAATCACGCACTTCGGGAATACCGGGGTCTAACACAAAACGCTCGCCCGCGGTGCGGATCCAGTCCCGATGCAGAACGTATACGCTGGACGGTGTTTGTGACAGCGTGCTGTTTAATTCAGTGACCGTCGAAGGTTTGGTGTTTACAGACACGCGATAGGGGTTAAGCCAGGCATGAACTTTCATTCCGCGCTTATGCGCTTCATCGAGCATAAACTGCAGCGGATCGTAACCCGGATCCTGGCCAATCGTGCCGGTCAGGGTATCTGACCACGGCAGAATCTTTGACTTCCACAATGCGGTCCCATCGGGCTTAACCTGGAAAAAAACGGTGTTAATACCAAGTCGTTTCAGGTTGTCCAGCTTATCCGTCAGCGCTTTTTGCTGCAGGCTGATGCGTACAGCAGGTGAACTGATGTTCACAGATGAGATCGGCGGCCAGTCAAGACGTGAAACCGTCGCCAGCCAGATCCCACGCACTGGCTCCTTACTCTGCTGAGGTTTGCTCACCGGAGGTTGCGGAGTGGTTTTGGGGCCGGGCGGTTGTGAAGAAGAACAGCTGCCAAGTAACAACATACTGCCCACAAGTACAGCAAACCATTTCATGTTGGTCAGCGGTAGTCTGGCACGAGAACGGGCGATAATCTTCGCCAGTTTTTTCTGATAATTTCCTGAAAAGAAACCGGATGCTGCCATCTGATTTTGCTCTTATTTCTTCTTATTGCGGCTGTTAGCCCAGGGATCGAAGGCCGGTTCGGGAGTGTTATTTGAGGCCTGGTCATGTAGAGAGTCCAGGTACAGTGCTTCTACTTCTGCCCGTGCCCATGGCGTACGGCGCAGAAACTTCAAACTGGATTTAACGCTCGGTTCATTTTTAAAGCAGTTGATATTAATGCGTTGCGCCAGCTCAGCCCAACCATAACGTTCAACCAGGGCATTGACCTGCATTTCTAGCGTCACGCCATGTAAAGGGTCTTTAGAATTATGAGCATTCATATGAAGTCCAGTTCAGTGGTTCCAGATTTTGTCAGTAGTGAGACGGGAAGAAGGTTACAAGAAAGCAAAGCTGCCAGCAACGGCAGAAAGCGGTATGGCGCGACAAGCCGTACGTCATACCGGCAATGGATGGATCAATACTCTTTAAAAGCCAGTTCCAGACGGGCAATCAACGGTTTAAACAGGTAGCTCATCAGGGTTCGTTCACCGGTCTTGATCGTCACGCTGGCGGGCATTCCCGCTTTAATTTTGTAATCGCCCAGCAAACGCGCGCCCTCTGCTGAAACCAGTACTTCCGCAAGGTAGTAAGGCTGCTGAGTGGCTTCATCAATTAAGCGGTCCGCAGAGATAGTCAGAACCTGGGCCGGAACCGAAGGTAACAGCGCATGGTTAAGGGCAGGGAACAGCACATCAACAGTTAAACCGGGGACCAGTTTATCAATGGCATGTACGGGTATTTTGGCATCAATTTGCATCGGTTGTCCGGCGGCGACGATATCCATCAAATGTTCTCCAGGCTGAATGACGCCGCCCACGGTACTGACTTTAACATCCAGCACAATACCGTTAATCGGTGAGCGGATCTCGGTGTTATCCAGCTCATGACGCGTTGATACCAATTCATCCTCCAGCATTGCCACTTCTTTTTGGTTTTCCGTCAGTTCAGACTCAACTTCACGTAAATATTGATGACGCACCTGATAGGCTTTAATTTTTAATTCGTTCTGCTGCGATTTCAGTTTGGCAATGTTAAGAATATCTTCTGAAACGCTGCCAGATATTTCTGCTGCCTCGCGCTCCAGCACCAGTAATTGTGCTTTGGGATAATAGTTTTTTTCGCTCAGCGCCCGAATAGCCCCTAACTCCCGGTTAATCAGAGAAAACTGGTGGTCGCGATAACCTTTTATTTTATTGAGATTATCCGTCTGTCCAACCAGACCATCGAGCGTCTCCTGAATCATCGACAGTTCATCCTGAATCGTTTTGCGACGGGTATCGAAAAGTTTAGCCTGCAGATTTCTGACTTCTGATAGCCGTTTATTGCCAGAGAATTGCTGCGTCAGCGTAGTATTAAAGCGGATCACATCCAGGTCATCGCGTTCTGCTAACAGGCGATCTTCGATACTTTTTGCAGAAATATACTGGGCATTCAACGCGCTGAAACGCATTTCAAGCTGCATTTTATCCAACCGGACGAGGACCTGATTTTTCTTAACGAAGTCGCCTTCTTTGATAAAGATATCGGTTACCCGACCGCCGCTCAGATGCTGAATGGTTTTGCGGTTACTCGATACGGTAACCGTACCATCGGCGACCACGCCCGCATCTAACGGAGCTTGCACTGCCCAGAGGATAAAACTACCGACACCAAGCACAATGACGATCACGCCCCGGATAATCGGCGACCAGATATTGGTATCTACGCCAGCAGAGGCCGTGTTGTGGGGGTTCTTTTTCATCATCAAGCCTCACGTTGCTGTTCAGTCGTGGATGGAGAAGGCGTAGCCACCGGTTTCAGTACGTTGGCCTGACGCAAATGGGCAAAAACCTGATCGCGGGTACCAAACTCCTGTATAACGCCATCGTTAAGCAGCAAAACCTTATTGACCACGCCGAGCAGCGTCGGGCGGTGTGAGATAATGACTGTGGTTTGTCCCTGGGTACGCAGAGCATTGATGGCTTTAACGAGTGCAAATTCGCCCGCGTCGTCAAGATTGGCATTCGGTTCATCAAGCACGATAAACGCAGGATTGTTATACACGGCGCGCGCCAGCCCGATGCGCTGTCGCTGCCCACCGGAGAGCTGGTATCCACCTGCGCCCAGCAGAGTGTCATAACCTTGCGGCAAGCGCAGGATCATCTCATGAACGCCTGCCAGTAATGCGGCGGCGACGATAAGCTCACTGTCATTCTGCGCGAAGCGGGCAATGTTTTGTGCGATGGTACCGTCAAACAGTTCCACATCCTGCGGCAGATAGCCAATAGACGGGCCCAGCAGCGCTTTATCCCACTGGCATATATCTGCGCCATCTAATCTGACTTTCCCTGATAACGGTTTCCAGACACCAACCAGAACCTTTGCCAGCGAGGTTTTTCCTGAGGCTGAAGGGCCGATAATTCCCAGCACTTCACCTTGCTCCAGCTGGAATGAGATATTACGCAGTAGCGGAGAAGGCTGGCCGGGGGCTGCAGCGAAGACGCTTTCGACGCTGATGTTGCCATTCGGACGCGGCAGGGTCAGTACCTCTTTCGGCGCCGGATACTCCTTTAGCAAGGTTGAGAGCTGATGCCACGCGCTACGAAACTGCACGAACTGCTTCCAACTGCCAATGACTTGTTCTACCGGGTTGAGGACGCGGCCAAGAATGATCGAGGCGGCAATCATCAAGCCCGGGGTAATATGGCCGCCGATCACCAGTAAAGCCCCGGCGCCCAGCGCAATCGACTGCAGCAATACCCGCACAAAGCGGCTGAGACTGCTTAACCCGGCCGTTTTGTCGGCAATCTGTGTTTGTAGCGCCAGCACTTTGTTATGTTGCTCCTGCCAGTTGGACTTCAGGGTCGAAAGCATCCCCATCGCTTCAATGGCATCGGCGTTTTGCAGCTGTTTATTCAGTTTGCTGGCATTGTTAATGGTTAAGGCGTGCGCTTGCTGAATCGGACGCTTGGTAGAGATTTCAGATACCAGCGTCAGAATAAATAATAATGTTATTCCGCCGAGAGAAAGATATCCCAGCAGGGGATGGACCAAAAAGGCGATGAACAGATATATCGGCGTCCACGGAATATCCAGTAAGGCGAACAGACTATTCCCGGAAAGAAACTGACGGATCTGATCCAGTTCGGCTAAAGATTGCGCCGGGTTGTTATCACCGGTAACCATCTTTCTTTTAAAGGCTGCGTTAAAGACCAGCTGACTTAGCTTTATATCCAGCCTGTTGCCAAGCCTGACCATAACCTGCGCGCGGGCAGATTCAATCATGGCAATAACGATGTACAAGCCGACAATCAATAAGGTTAACATTAACAGCGTGGTGGTATTTTTACTGACCAGCACACGATCGTAAACCTGTAGCATATAAATTGCCGGCGCCAGCATAAGCATATTAATCACACAACTAAAAAACAGCAGCATCAGAAAAGTGGGTTTCGTTCCCTTTAATGCATCATTCAGTTCTGTTGGCGTATGCTGGCGCGACATAGTCTTCTCCTTATACGATCAATGAACTATTGCCATTGTTGCTGGCAAGGGTAGTGGGCATTTCCAGATAAAAGTCACCAATATTCACGGTGGTCGAATTGACGCCCACCAATGTGATGGTGTCTGTACCGATAGTCACAATGGTGTTGCCATTGTTTCCGGTGATAGACACGCTGCTGGCAAAATTACCCGCGTTGATACCTAACAAGACGAGATCAAGGAAGTCCTGCCCGCCGTTGGGGTTACTGTCAAAACCGGTAATTCGGTCCTGCCCAAAGTTGGCCCCAAAGGCGAAGATGTCGCTCCCGGTACCACCGTCCAGAATGTCGTTACCTTCCTGACCATTGAGAATATCGTCCCCACTACCGCCGGAGAGGGTATCCGCGCCCGCACCGCCAATCATGACATCGTTGCCAACACCACCTTGCAGGTTATCAGCGCCATCTCCGCCATCGAGGAAGTCATTCCCGATACCACCAAACAACTGGTCGTTACCGCCCATACCAAACAGATAGTCGTTACCAGAACCGCCCGTGATGGTATTTGCAATGGCATTACCGGTACCGATAAAACTGCCGCTGCCGGTAAATACCAGTTCTTCCACGTTATCGGTGAGGTCGTAGCTGCTGAGGCTGGTTCGGACAACGTCCGTACCGCTATTCACACCTTCGATAACCACATCACCGAAATCATCAACGATGTAGGTATCATCGCCCGCGCCGCCGGTCATACTGTCGGCACCAAGCCCGCCATCAAGCGTGTCGTTACCGGCATCACCTTGCAGAATATCTTGTCCCGCCTGACCAGAGAGGCTGTCGTTTCCAGCACCGCCGATGAGCAGATCGTCACCTGCACCGCCAAGTAAGGTGTCATTACCGCCTTCACCGCGCAGGATATCGCTCCAGGCAGTACCGACGAGGGTGTTAGCCCCGTTGGTACCAACAATCAGATCGCCCACAGGCTGGGTGGTGGTCGACGTCAGGACAACAGGGGGGTTGCCTTCATCGTCGACGACGGTAACGACCACCTGCAACGTTCTGCCGACCATAGCCTGGCCCGGCGTATAGGTAGCGGATGTCGCACCGTTAATGTTGATGAATCCGGTTGGCGAACTCATTCTCCATTGATAAGTGAAATTACCGCCGCTCAGACCATCAGCGTCAGAAATGCCTGAAACCACCGCGGTCAGCGTCAGGCTTTCAGTTGGGGTGAGGTCGTTAATTACTGGCACACCGGTCGTGGCCTGATTGCGCGGGAGGATTGCCTGAGTTTGTGCCGACACCAGGGTTTCAGCGTCACCCATGCGGTCGTTAAAACTGGCGACCACACGCAACGGTGCGCCCTGAATAGCGCCAGGCACTCTGAACTCAACGCCTGTTGCCTGATCTCGCCATTGGCCGTTGACGAATGCCTGCCAGGTCATAGTGATGGCCACATCCGCCGCCAGCCCGTTACCATCCAGCAAGTTCGCCACGTTGACGCGCAGCAGGTCACCCACCGAAGGATTAGGATTGCTGATGGTCAGATCGCCCGTCGCTTGTTGCCCCGTCACCCACAGTTGCTTCCCATCGCCAAACTCCAGTTTTTCGATGTTCAACAGACGATCGATGCCATCATTCAGGTTCAGCGTGGCATCCGGCGTAGCGTGATCGACGCGCAGGCTACCGTCCGCCATAC
Organism: Citrobacter sp. Cf136; assembly: GCF_030333815.1. Taxonomy (NCBI): domain Bacteria; kingdom Pseudomonadati; phylum Pseudomonadota; class Gammaproteobacteria; order Enterobacterales; family Enterobacteriaceae; genus Citrobacter; species Citrobacter sp. Cf136. The sequence continues at coordinate 1,061,555 of NZ_JAOWFE010000032.1, forward strand.
GGGTAAAGACATAGTTGCTGCTGACATCACGGTACACCGCGACGTCAGTTTCCGTGCCGTTACCTTCATGCAGAATTTCGCGCACAATCGACAGTTGATTCGGTTTCAGCGTGCCGGCCAGCATGTACGATTTCAGTTCGGCCATACCTTCGGCGCTGGTGAGTCCCGCCATACCCGTAACGGCAATACGAACGTTGAGCCACGCATCACCATCAATGATATCGTTACCAGCTTTACCCATGATGCGGTCGCTACCACCACCGCCGAGTAAAATATCGCTACCATCATCAGGGTTCAGTAGCACCGCGTCCGGATTTGTAGAACGCTCTACGCCGAGAATAGCCTGTAGACCGTTGATCCGGTCCGCACCTTCCTGGGTCAGGTTGTTAGAGAGGGGAACGCCCTGAACAGGCGCAGTACCTATCGGCTGTTCTGTTCCGGTCAGGATATCGTCGTGTTTCCAGCCCGACAGCCCTTCAACAAGATCAAAACGGTCGCGTAGAATAAACTCCTGCTGGTTGACGAAAATAGGGATCCCAAGGTCAGAGTTAGCGCCATTTGGGTCGCCTTTATGGATAGCCCAGTCGAAACCGGCCATGCCATTATTGCGCTGGATCCCCGCGCCCTGAACCATGATGTCGTCACCGGCTTCGCCATCGTAGTCGGTGTCGTTACCCTGACCGTTGAGGACATCGTGACCGATAATGGTACTGTTGAAGAACAACTCAGAGTTGTCACCCGCCAGCGTGTCAAACCCGTCGCCGCCTTCCAGCCAGTCATCGCCTTCGTTGCCCATCAGGAAATCACCACCCGAGCCACCAAGCGCAAAGTCGTTATCCTGACCCGAGAAGACCTCCTGCGCATCTTCGCCGACCACCACGAAGTCGCTGCCGCTGCCACCAAAGACCAGATCGTTTCCGTTACCGGAAAAGATAACGTCATGTCCGGCATCGCCATGCAGGAAGTCCGCATCACCAACAGGCGTTCCGGTATCGGTAATAATGTCATCACCGTCACCGCCATGGACCACATCTGCTTCGTCACCGCCGTCCAGTCGGTCATCTCCGCCATCGCCCCACAGGCTGTCGATCCCTTTACCGCCGATTAACGTATCGTTGCCTGCCGTCCCACCAAGCACCACATGCCCATCGCCGGTATATTTCAGATACCCACCATCGGCAAAACTATCGCCGTCAACATCCACCCCTGGGTCGCGACGCACCAACAACGGCGAGAGCAGATCTTTCAGCGGATTACCCCATTTCGGATCGATTTCCGTTTGCAGCACGCGGTTCACTTCAAAAATATGGTCCGGTGTCTGGAACAGATTAGCGGGCAGGTGGGAGGAACCCTCATCACCAAGATCGCTGTTACGCATTACCAGCGCGGAAAACGAGTTGGCCTCCAGTTCATTGAGTAAGTTCAGCCCCTGAACGCGGCTCAGATAGTAGAAACGATCACCGTCCTGAAGCATTTCCATTTGTGTTTCAAAGACGAAGTTGAAGGTTGAGCCGAGCATGCCGCCAAATTCATTTTTGCGCTCAGCCAGCCCGCCAATCCAGAAATCGACCATATTCAGACCGGTCTCTTTGGTTGCCCAAGTTCCGGTACTGTTAAAGAAATCCATCGCATCCGCAGGCGGGGAATTGTTAGCATCACCAAATAACAGGAAGTTAACCGCTGCGCGCTTACCTTCAAGGCTGGTAGCGTTGAGGATCAGCTCGTGCTGGCCATAGGCGGCCATAAAGTTAATGATTGAAGCGGGATTTTTCAGGTAGGTAGTGAAGTCAGCCCAGCTGGTATAAGGCTTTAGTTGGCTATCGCCGCTTAAAGCAAAAAACTGCTCGCGGGCCTGGTTCAGCGTCGGCATTGCGGTGTCACGGCCACGGGCTATATTAAGCGCGCCTAAATCGAGGGGCAGGCCGATGAGATTATTACGCAGAGCATCGGTAATAAATTCATCAATTTCGTTACCCACCTGACGCGTCATACCACGCACGATTGCGCCGATAGCCTGATCGTCCGTGACGGTGGCCCCGTTGATTTGATTAAATGCTACCGGATTCAGGAATGCTGAAATCAGGTCAATATCACCGCTTTGCATATCAATGTCGGTACGCGCCACGGTTTCTGTCAGCATTGAATGCCCAAAACGGTAAACAACATGCGCAAACTCTGCAAAGATCAGCGGGTTAATATCCGCCGTGTTGGAGAAGACAAACGGATCGACGGCAGGTTGTACGGTACGGGCAAACTCCTCGAATACGAGGTGCTGATATTGCATTTCCGTGGAGAAGCGGCCTGCCTGGAATAAGTACTCACCGTTCCATACCAGAGTATTGGTATCGGCAGGTAATTCCGTGATTTGGTGGTTGGGCATCAACCACTGATTAATGAGGTCGATATCGCCGGTTTCCAGCAGAGTGGTTTTATACTGCTCAACCAGGCGGTTATGCTCGCTGTGAAAAACGGCGTGCACCGCAGTTAAACCTATATTTTCGTTCCCGCGCCCGTCACCGGTGATAAAGTGGCGATCGAGCAGTTCGTTATCATAGGTTCCTGCCGGTTGCGGTCCTTCTCCGCCGATGGCGCTGTCATCATCTGCCAGCAGACCAGCTTTTGGCACGGCAGTATGAGCGATGTCATCCAGAAACGCATGACCGGTGCGGAACGTCTCCGCGGGTAACAGGCCTCCGTTGGCTTCAACCAGCCCCCCGGTGGTAACAATCTGTACCTTTCCGTTTTCACTTAAAATCAAATTACCGTAGCGATCCGTTGCCAGCAGGGGAACATTAAACACGTCCTGATCGGTGAGTTTAATGCCAAGCAGGGTTTCAGCCTGGTTTTTAACGTCAGCCCAGGTCGCCAGTCCACCGTTTGCACCACCCAATAAATTCCCGGTAGGCTCAGGTTTCCCATCAATAATGACGTATTCGCGGATGAAAATTTGATGTGAAGGATGGGAGGTGTAGGTTTGGTTTTGGTCGATGAAGGGGGTCGTCAGGTTTACTGTCTCTCGGTTTTCATCCACCGTTGCCCGGGTTAATAGCATAAAGTTTGTCGACGACCCTTCAACATATAAAGGGTCATCGGGCTGGAGCGGAATGAAAACGATACCGTTGCCTCCTTTCGGAATCAGATCCAGACCATGGTCGAAAAACTGGCCAAAGAAGGTCATCCAGCCGTTAAAAGCAGGGGAGAGACCGATATCGGGAGACTGATTGGGAATGGATAAGCTGCCCTCCCCAGTAACAGTCCCGCCGCCGGGCGCATCTTTTAATGCGTTAAAAGCCTCCAGCGCGGCCGGGTTTGAGGCCGTCTGGTCTGAAATTAAATTGCTAATTATTCGTGGGTCGGCATCAATAACAGTGCCACCAATTTGGATATAACTGGTCATTTGATCCGCATCCTGCCAGTTTAATGCGGTTAATCTCGGCATTGTCTGATCGGCAGAGCCGTATAATTCCTGACCTGGTAAAAGGTTATTCCATGAGCCATCTACCGTGCGAAGTCCATAGGGCAAGAGTGGGCTGGAAACTAATTCCCGAAGCATTTCAGCATTAACGCTCCCGTCTGGGTTAGTTGCCGCTTCGGATATTTTGATCTGCTTAAGAATAAAAGCAAGATCGTGCAGGGTGACAGTAAAGTCATATTGTGAGGCCATAAGTCATTACCCCTATCTTTACTTGTATTAGCTATCATCATTCGTTCTCATGTTTATAAAAAACATGTGAGAATGAGTCGTATTTAGTGCTTGGTTGTTATTGCTTGTACAACTCCATTTAATAAAATGCTCAGATTATCAATGACGTATTTAGCGTCATCTTCGTGGATATTCATATCGCGAAATAATGTGTTCGCAGGTTTAAAAGTTTGCTATTTGTGTGCAAGAGACACACTTGCTCTCTTGAATTATCAGGCATATTCAAGGTCTGCTGCGTCGCAAGTTTGAGCGTAGTAAGGGTTAGATGTGTTGTTTTTTTCTCACATTACATTTCTGTGATGATCATAACTATGGTTTTTCCTTTGCCGACTTCACTCATACTTTTCTATGAATAAGATTGTATTTTCATTTCTTTACATTAGGGGGGTGGCAATTTATTTTTACACCGAAGACAACGCTGGGTAGACTGCATTGAAGCTTCAATTTATGAGGAAAATATAACGTTATCTCGGTTAAACATTCCTCTCATCTTAAAATTATGTGCTACTTTGCCAGGTTGAATTAACCCGGGAAAGTTATGTTAACACCAGTACGAACACGGGTAATAACGAAGGTTAACTTTAAGACTAAACGGTCAAAAGGTTGGCTATGGCTGCATTAACCTGTGATGAATATGGTCTTTATCGTGTTTAATTCGGGTTAAGAAAATTTTTCTTAGGGAAATTACGCCTGTAGATAAAATTTAATATAAACAATGATTTACATAGAAAGCATCGAGATTTAGATCTTATTTAAGACCGACCTAATATGATTTGAGAAAACAAAGGTTTTAATTTTTGGGATTATTCTTAAACTAACAATCATCGTAGGGTTACTCCTACGGTGCCATAAGACATTACTGATGTCGCTGCATCCCTGAATAAATACTCCACGCTAAGCGGAGAAGGGTTATTGCATTATTTTATTACGATACCAGTGTATCTATTAATTAAGGATAGACAATATGAAAACCAATATCCCTCATGCCAGTTATATATTTGCAGCTGGTGGCCTTGCGTTATTGTTTGCGCAGATCGCGTATGCTGATTCAGCAAATACCATCACCTTTAAAGGCGAAGTGACCGAACAAACTTGCGAGGTCACGGTTAACGGTGTAAATGCACGGCCGGTAGTATTACTGCCGTCGGTTGCGAAAAGCGATCTCGCAGCAGCAGCATCTTCAGCAGGCCTGACAACATTCACCCTCGGCGTTACTGGTTGTACTGTTGATTCTAATGCGTTGGATATTAAAACCGTCTTCGTTGCAAATAATATGACCGAGCGTGGAAACCTGGCTAATACGGGTACAGCGCAAAATGTTGAATTACAACTGCTGACCGATAGCGCGGGCACTACACCGATTGATTTGCGTACTGGAACTCCAGTTGCAGGAATCACCGTTGCGGCCGGAAATACCTCCGGTGAGCACGACTTTGCCGTGCAGTATTTTAGCCCGAACGGTGGAGCAACCGCCGGGACAGTTGTCGGCACTGTGCAATACGCCATTTCCTATTTGTAAGCGAGATCTGCGTGATGAAAGGATTGGCTATTGGTTTAGTTGGAATGATGATGTGCTTCTGCGTGCAGGCAAGCATAGTGATGACCGGCAACCGGATAATCTATCCGGCAGACAGCCGGGAAGTCAGTGTGCAATTAACTAATCGCGGCGACGTCCCTGGTGTCGTTCAGGTTTGGCTTGATGATGGCGATGCACAATCCGTACCACAAACTGCGGCCGCTCCTTTTGTCACCACTCCACCGGTCTTTCGGATGGCGGCCCACGCGGGGCAAACTGTGCGGCTGCGTTACATCGGCAAACCCGTTGCACAGGACAGGGAATCGCTATGGTGGTTTAACTTCATTCAGATCCCGCCCATAAATAAGGATGCGCAAAACGATAACCAGCTTCTGGTGCTGGTACGTAGTCGCGTAAAAGTATTGGTAAGACCCAAAGGGCTGGTGGGTTCGCCGCTGGAGATGGCGAACACCAGCCGGATCTGGCTGCAGAATGGCAAGCTGCATTTACGCAATAACAGTGGTTTCTATCTTGCGCTCTCGTCACTTGACGTCAGCGGTGCGGGAAAAAAACAGCGCATTCAGAGCGAAACAATCGCACCGTGGGCGACAATGTCGTGGCCTGCAAAAATTTCGCAATTGAACGACGCGCAAATGCGCTGGATTAACGATCAGGGAGCCTCATTAAACGGGCGCGTGGCATTGGAGAAACAGGACAATGTCCGAAACTAATCCACGCTGGTGGTGGTTTTTTTTGCCAGCAGCTATGCCTGTTTTTGCCAGCAATTACACCTTTGACGAAACATTGTTGCTTGGGAGTGGTTACGAAAAAAGCCTGGCAATGCTCAACGATCCGGATGCGGTGGTCGCGGGACGTTATAGCGTGGATATCTGGCTCAATGGACGGTATGTAGGGAGGGATGATGTGTTGTTTCGCCAGAATACAGCAGGGCGTACCGAACCCTGTCTTCCGGCGAAATTCTGGGATGAACAGGGCGTAACAGCAGCGTCGGAACAAGCGCAGGATTGCTTCGCCCCTGAAGCTCGGATCAGCGGTGGACGCTGGGATTTTGACCAGAGCTTATTGCGTCTGAATCTCAGCGTTCCTCAGGCGGCATTAAAACGTACCCCCATGGATTATGTACCGCCGTCGCAGTGGCAAAGCGGCGAGAGCGTGTTGTTCAGTAACTACAATCTGCACGCCTATCACAATAAAAATAACGGTCAGCAAAGTGATTATGGTTGGCTGGGACTGAGCAGCGGCTTCAACATGGGGAGTTGGCAATTTCGCCAACAGTCGTCTGCCAACTGGCGGCGCGATGGCGATCGAGAAAGCCAACGCTGGGATGCGCTGCAAACCTGGCTTCAACACCCTGTCGCATCTCTGGAAAGTTTACTGACGGTAGGCGAAAGCTACACCTCGGGAAATCTGCTTGGCAGTATGGCGTTTACAGGTGTCAAACTGGAAACCGATCAACGAATGTGGCCACAGTCGCGACGCGGCTACGCCCCAGAAATTCGTGGTACGGCATCTACACCTTCAAGCGTTGTGGTCAAGCAGAATGGTCGAACGCTTTACGAAACCAGCGTACCACAAGGCCCTTTTGTACTTGATAATTTGCCGAATACAGCCTGGGACGGTGACTTACAAGTTGAAATCACCGGCGCCGATAACAAAAAGAGTAGCTATACCGTGCCATATGCCAGCGTACCTTTATCACTGCGTCCCGGCGTCTGGCGCTACGGTCTGGTGGCAGGTAAGACCCGGGATTACAGCGCGGCCGATGGTCTGTTTACCGATTTCACGCTTGAGCGGGGGATGACGAATCTCCTGACCGCTAATGGCGCTTTGCGGATCGGCGACGACTATCAGGCACTCCTGATGGGAGGCGTTCTGGCAACGTCGATGGGCGCTTTTGGTGTCGATGTTACCGGTTCGCGGGTCCGGATTGCTTCTCAAACCATGAGTGGCTGGCGGCTGCAAACCAACTGGAGCAAAACGTTCACTCCGATAGGAACTCACGTCGCGCTGGCGGGTTATCGCTATTCCACAGAAGGGTATCGTGACTACGGTGACGTTCTGGGTGAGCGAAGCGTCAGCGGAAGCAATACGCAATGGCGCTCGGATACGCTGCGTCAAAAAAACCAGTTTACTGTTACTGTGAACCAAAGGTTGAGCAGCTACGGAAACCTATGGCTGTCGGGATCAATGATGGATTACTACAGTGACCGTGGCAGCAGCACTCAGTTGCAGGCTGGGTATAACACCACCTTTGGACGAATGACACTAGGTATGTCATTCAGCCGACAGGACACCTGGTGGCGTAACGGCGACCGTTCACAAGTGCAAAAAGAAAACATGGCAACGCTTACCGTCTCAATGCCTTTGGGTATAGGCGAACGTGAACATACGCTGGCGCTGTCGGCGAGTCAGGCTCAACAGGCTGGGCGCAATGCGCAGTTGGCATTGTCTGGTGCGCTTGACCAGGATGAAACCCTTAATTACGCGCTGTCTACTGGCTGGCAACAGGGGCAAGGTGAGTCAAACAGCGTGACCGACTGGGGTGGTTCACTGCAAAAAAATACGGCTTTCGGCACGCTAAACGGCAGCGTCTCACAGTCACAAAACTATCAGCAATGGTCTGCAGGGGTACGCGGGGCGCTCGTTGTACATCGCCATGGCATTGTTGCCGGCCCGTGGGTTGGCGACACATTTGCCTTGGTGGAAGCGCCAGGCGCTGCGGGAGCCAGAGTCGGGGGCGGACAGGGTGCAACCGTCAACAGCGGGGGTTATGCGCTGGTCCCCTCATTGACACCTTATCGCTTTAACAACGTGACTCTCGACGGTAGTGGAATGAACTCCAACGCAGAGCTTCAGGAGAGTCAACGGCGCATTGCGCCAATGGCGGGGGCCGCAGTAAAACTGCGTTTTGCAACGCTCTCTGGCTATCCGTTACTCATCACTGTGAAGAGTGACGTGACGTTACCGATGGGAGCGGCAGTGACCGACGGTCGAGGTCGTGTAGTCGGGATGGTTGCCCAGGCGAACCAGGTATATGCCCGCGTTGAAGACGAAGAGGGACTATTGATGCTGGAAAGCAGTGATTGTTCATTGCCGTGGAAACTTAACCAACAACAACGTACAGAACCGTTAATTGCATTAACGGTCGCTTGCGTAACAAAAGGGCGCTCATGAGACTATTTTTTCTGGTGCTGGCGCTGTTTTCTTGTCAGATACAGGCCGCATGTGAATACATTATTTATCCATATAAATCAGGAAGTAGTGGCGCACAAGGCACGCACAGGCTTAGTGCAAGTACGGACGGCATTGCCAATGACTGGCGCTCCGGCGGCGGCAACGATGCCTGGAACGGGCTATTGCCGGGATTGAGTAAGTCTGTCGATATCACCAGTAATAGCAGTTTTCAGCCGGCAGGGACGATCCTGACCTCCAGCGGCGGGATCCCTTTTACCACTTATGCCCATAAAGGCGGCGGTTACGATCCTGAGCAGGTATTTTTCCGTTGTACACCGGACACAGCCGGGCAACTCTATGAAGCCTGGTCAACTAACGGCGATGACACCGTGGCTGGCTGGTATGAAGCAACGGATGTACCTGGCGCGTATCTGACCATCATGAAAAACGTCGCATTACGCTTGACGCACGATGCGACAGGCAGCGTCTTTACCGACAGCTGGCAGCAACGCCCACTGGAAAACCTGGATCTTGATACCAATGGCAACTTCCTGATTAAGGCCAAGAACTTCTCGACGATAAGTGCCGAGTTGATTAAAACGCTGGATACACGCTACTACGCCAACCAGGCGCAGTCTGCTACTTACAATAGTTATGTGAATCCAAATGCTTACGTGGTTTTTCGTGGGCCCGGTACGACTTCGTGGGGTATCAAGATAGGTCAGCCACACCGTGGAGGAAATTGGGCTGGCTGGGCGAATGACTGGCCGTCAGTGATTAGCCTGTACAATAACGGGATCTTCGTCAAACGTGCAGCAATGTGTCAGGTTACCGATTTTACGCCCGTTGTGCATCTGCCGCCAATTTCCGTGGCCCAGCTCAAGCAGGGGGAGTATTCATCAGCGCCCTTCCAGATAGGATTTGCCTGCGAATCAACGGTGGTTTCCGGTGTGGCGACCGGGAAGAGCAATGTCGCAATGGGGCTGCTTGCACCGGAAAGCAGCGTCAACAGCGCCTGGGGTTTTAATTTGATTACTGGTAAAACCGTAACCTGGCTATTAGATACGCAATATGGCGCTCCCGGGCGGGCTCGCGGCGTTGGCGTGCGTGTTTACCGCGCGGGTAGTCCGGTGAATTTTATGGCGGTATCAACTGTCGGCAGCGGTAGCGAAGGCGGCTGGATGCCAGTCATTGGCAGCAATACGCAGCAAAATGGCAGCCAGGATGGCATCAATTACTACAGCGAAAGCTTCGAAGCTCGTCTGGCAAGTTTTGGTGCAGATACGTTAACGGCGGGGGGCTACCAGTCACATGTACAAGTTTTATTGCGTATTCAGTAGCCTCTGGATGTTGGCATTTGGCCTACATGCGGCGGTTAACATCAGTACTACTCGGGTCATCTTCAACCACGGAGAGACTCAACGCTCGGTGATGTTAGTCAACGACGGTAATTATCCCGTGGTGGTTCAAAGTTGGGTAGATGACGGCACGCCAGAGAAAGGGCCATCTCAGGCCAGCTCGCCTTTTATCGTGCTTCCCCCGGTGCTAAAAATTCTCCCCGGTGAACAACGCGAGATAAAGGTGATGACGACTGGGGCGGGGCTTGCCAACGATTATGAGTCGTTATTCTGGCTCAACGTGTACCAGGTTCCAGCGGAGTTGAAAAATAGCCCAACTGGTGAAAAAGTGCGCTTAACGTTAAGAAATCAGCTAAAAGTCCTATGGAGACCGAAAAACATAGGCGTGTTGACTGAAAAAAGCATCAATCTTCTGAGTTTTCACCATGAAAACGGGGGGATTTACGCTGTTAATCAGAGTTCCTGGAACATATCTCTGGCTAATGTAGATTCAGGAGACTATTCCATAACTGGAATAGTGGTTTCACCGCGTTCCCGGCAGGTAATTTTTAAGTCAGCACCTCCTGAAATGCTGAATAATAAGATAAACTTTACTGTGATTAACGATGAAGGAAATCGTTGGGGATTTTCAACTGTCGTAAATTAACGCTGGCAGTGCTCGCTCTAGCTAAATTGACAAAAATCCATATTCAGGGAACATAATGGCACACGTGTTTTTGCTTAACAGTACCGTTGTATTCTGGCCAGAGCGGAACGTACTCTACGCGAAATCAGATGAGACCAAACGTATAACATTAAGCAATCCGGCAACCCGTTGTTTACTATTATTAATTCAACAACAGGGGCAGGTTATTGAACGTGATTATTTCTTTGAGCATGTCTGGTATATTAACGGTGCGCAGGTCACCAATAATACGTTCTATCAGAATATTTCCTTGCTGCGTCGCGCGTTTAAAGAACTTGGCCTGAATGAAGAACTTATCGTAACCGTACCGAAAGTCGGGATCCGCCTTGAGCCACAACTGGAAGTGCTGGAACAGAAGATTGAAGAACCGCTTAGCGATCTCTCTGTCACGCCATCGGTAACGCCGGTAAATACAGTGACAAAATCACTGCGTATGCGCTCACTGTGCTGGATTCTGGCGGGTGTTGTGTGTTGCGTTATAGCCGCAATAGTGACCTGGGAGGCACAGTTTGATCCCAAACTCAGTCGCTATGTGTCTTTAGGCGTAGGGGAGGGATGCCACTGGTACGTCAATCAGGATGTGCTTAAATTTGATCAGCACCAGCAGTTTATCAAAACAAATACGCTGGATTGTCAAAGTTATCCCTGGGTTTATCTCACGCTGTATCCTAATTTCCCGCGGATCTCCGCATTAACTTGTCGAAAGCAATTTAGCCGATGGCAGGATAATGATTGTGTGACCCATTATTATTTCGCGGAGTCCAGACATGTGGGGACGTAATATAAAATGGTGTGTTGGCATCATCTTAGCAGTAGCGTTAACAATTGCAGTCACGATGACGTTACAAAACTGGCAGCGGTCACATTTTGATTGCTCCGGAGAATTAGTAATGGAGTATCCAGATATTCGTGGTGATATTTCAGTCAGATACGTTTTTAATGGCAGCAATGGGGTGGCTATTTTACGCGGAAAAATCACTGATAATAACGGTGAAAAGCTGGCGGTAAATCAAAATGTCTGGTTTACCTTTACCCGCAAGGATGATGATTACTTTATGGAATCCGGAAATGTCGCTTCAAGTTCCGGTGGCACTAACATTCATCCATTGTTAGCGAGAACGTTGCCAGATTTTTTCCTTAAACCCAAAGAACCATTTTATTTCAGCATATTGCGACTCAATAGCAGTACATGGCAGTTCTATACCAGCCGTTCGCCGTCGGTGTTTTGTCAGCGTTAAACCGTTGAGATTGCACTCTGTATAGCGTTTGCATCCAGAGTGCTTGTGCTCAAAGCATTTCAACTGCAGGAGCGAACTTTGTTGCTCAGACCTTCATGATTGGTTATTCGACAGAGAAAGCAGAAGGGGTGAAGACTGAACGGGTCCATGGGGTTAGAAGCCTAATACAGTTCAAATTCAATTTAACATAATATACATTATGCGCACTAAGATGGAGTAAGAAAGAACCTGAGTTTTTTTGGTCGTCCTTGTGCAGCTGAAACATAGTGTTAAACGGCGCTGCTGCGTATCAGACGATACAGAACATGTTGTGCTAATCGATGATCTGGCGGCAACGCGGGATGCACAAACTCTTCTGCTTTACTCATGCCAAGGCGTATCATCAGGTTCTCAGACGGTTTGTTCAGCACCGAAGTAAAAGAAACCACCTCAGTTAACGCCAGTTCCTCGAAAGCAAAAGTCAGGCAGGCTTCGGCAGCTTCCAATGCAAACCCCTGATGCCAGAATGATTTCGCAAGACGCCAGCCTATTTCAGTACAGGGTGAAAAATGAAACTTATCAGGTTGTGGATGTAAACCTACGCAGCCCACAAACTGGTGTGTTTCTTGTAGTTCAACGGCCCAAAATCCCCAGCCACGCTCTGTAATGCCTTCCTGGAATCTTGCGGCAAGATTGTCGCTTTCCGTCCGTAGCAATGGAGCCGGAAAAAAACGCATCACATCGGAATCGGTATTTAACGCGGCGAATGGCGCTCTGTCTTTCGCTTCCCACTGACGGAGAATCAGTCTCGATGTTTCCAGCATAAATCTGCCCTTATCATTCATTTTCATATAATCTTCTAAAAGAAGCTGCTTATCGGCAAGGACTAATGAACCCCCTTTCCGCCTTTTCTTCTTATACTGGAGATTCATACATGGCCGACTGGAACCCTTCGCTTTATTTGCAATATAAAACTGAACGTTCAAGACCCGCAGCGGAATTACTTAGCAGAGTGGCGTTAGAAAGTGTTCGTTCAGTTGTCGATCTTGGCTGTGGCCCGGGAAACAGTACAACATTACTGCATCAGCGCTGGCCTTCAGCTCAAATAACTGGGGTTGATACCTCACCCGCGATGCTGAATGAAGCGCGCAACACATTACCAAAATGCCATTTTATTGAAGCGGATATCAGTACGTTTCAGGCAGAGCACCCCGTGGATCTGCTTTATGCCAATGCATCGTTACAGTGGGTACCCGATCACTATGAGTTATTCCCGCACCTGGTCTCACAACTGAGTCACAATGGCGTTCTGGCCGTGCAAATGCCAGATAACTGGCTGGAGCCAACGCATGTATTGATGCGCGAAGTGGCTTATGAACAAGATTACCCAGACCGTGGCCGTGCTCCGCTTCCTGGCGTTCACGCCTACTATGATATTTTGACCGAAGCGGGTTGTGATGTAGATATCTGGCGTACAACGTATTATCACATTATGGATTCGCATCAGGCAATTATCGACTGGGTAAGCTCGACGGGCCTGCGCCCCTGGTTGCAGGATTTGAGCGAAAGCGAGCAACGTCATTACCTGGCGCGCTACCATGAACTGCTCCAGGAACAATATCCGTTGCAGGAGAACGGCAAAATTTTACTGGCATTTCCGCGATTGTTTATTGTTGCCAGACGCAATAGTTAAGCGTTTATCATCTGGCAGATCACAGGAATAAACTATCAGCCATGCGTACCCTCGCCTTTTTATCATAAGGATCTAGTGGCTATGTCTGGCTTCTGCTAGTGTCTTGCAATATGTTTCTGACGGGGGGTTGTTATGTCTAAAGTCTACATTGGTGGGTGTCTGTGTGGCTCGATCCGTTTCACAGCCAGCAGTCCTAATAATTCCCATACCTGCTCCTGCGATATATGCTGGAAACATACGGGCGCCCCTACCGTCGTCTGGATTGAGTTTGATGCAGAAAATGTAGAATGGACGGGAAAAGCCGGAAAACCGAAAACCTGGCGCTCATCAGAAACGACCAGTCGGGCCTTTTGCCCTCAGTGCGGCAGTTCCGTGGGCGCCATCGATGACGCCCCGGTCATTGCGCTTTTAGCCGGTGCTTTTGACGATCCTAACGATGAAGACCTTGCACCGGAGTTTCATTCGTTTTCCGATATGCAGCCCGCGTGGTGGCAAAACGAACGTCGCTAAGTGAGTTGATAGTGCTTATCCGGCATATGCTTTGCTGGCACATTTGTTTCATCATTCATTTGCAGCAAATCGATTTCGATTGCATTGCAAATCGCATCCAGCGGCAGATCGTTGTTCTCAGTGCCAAACGGATCTTCAAGCTCTTCTGCAAGCGTGTCGAGCGAAATAAAAGTATAGGAAATAAGCACTGAAATAAACGGTGTCATGTAGTGCAGATCGACCACCAATGCAAATGGCAACATGATACAAAACAGGTACACAGTACGATGAAGGATCAAGGTATAAGCAAACGGCACCGGGGTATTAGCAATCCGCTCACAACCGGCCAGTACTGCAGACATATCATTTAACCTATTGTTTAAACTGTGAAATAATATGTCAGACAGTTGACCATTACGTCTGCGTACGGCCAACCACTCGCCCATCAGCAACAAGATGCGGTTTGCCGGTGATTGTGCGGCAAATACCGTTTGCAAATCTTTCTCGCTAAGATATTTCGCTAACGGCTTCGCCTGTGGGTTTCGACGTAACGTCATGCGTAAACAGTGAGCAAATGCAATTTGCAGACGCACAAACTGTCCCAGTTCTGCATCGTCAGGTAACGTGGTTTTTACCTCACGCAGAAGCGATCGGGAAGCAATCATCAACTGCCCCCACAGGTGTCGGGCTTCAACGTAACGTGAGTAGCAGGCGTTATTGCGAAAACCTAAAAAGATCGCTATCGCCACGCCGAGAATGCTGAACGGTGCCAGGGTAAATTTGATACCCAGCATCGTATACCATGGCAGGATGATAATAACCACAATAGAAAGAAGGAAATTAAGAAGCAGCCGGGTAAAGATTTTTGATAATACGGAGCCATGCCAGACAAATATCAGGCGTATCCAGTGTTGTTGAGGTCTAACGATCATGGTTATCTTAGAAATGGTTGGGAGCCAACGCATTAAACTTGATTGCGATCAATGTTGCAAGCTTCTGACCACACCAGCTTCTTCCCTGCTAAAAACTTAGTCAACTCCGTAGTTACGGAACGGTGTTTTTTGAAAGTGCTTATTGTATGTTGTAACTAAATTAGATTTATCATTACCATTCGGAAAATACCTCACATTAGAAACAGATAACGTATGCTAACTTTATATTGAATGACCGGACGGGTATTGTATCTTCAGTTTCTTAGTGGTCATTACAGTCATTCATTGGGATATAAATTACATAAAAATCAGAGAATAAATTATGTACATTAAAGAATGGCTCGCGAATCAGACGCATGTTGCTACCTCCGTTTTTCATCTCGGTAGGTACTGCGACGACTGGAAAGCCTCAACATACCCAACCGGTATGCCCAGTTTTCATTTGGTGCTGGAAGGGCAATGCTGGCTTCGCTTCACCGATCGTAACACTGTCGTAAACCTGTCCGAAGGTGATATTGTATTCTTTTTCTTTAATATGCCATTTTATTTGGTCTCTTCTCCCGAGGCGAATGCCGAGAATATTCCAAAAAAATCGATGTATTCCATCAGTGAACCTAAAGATGGCGATACCGCCCTTCTGTGCGGTTTTTTGCACCCAAAAACCATACAGGGTGAAATTCTTTTTGCTCTACTGCCGGAATTCATGATAATCAAAAAAGATGATACATCCAGCCAGAAAATAAGCCAACTAGTTGCTATTTTACAGCTGGAGTGTTCAGTCTCACAGTCAGGGTGCGAACTGGCTCTCGCACGACTCACCGATCTTTTATTGGTTTACATTGTTGAGCAAATTGTTGATGAACATCTTGTCGATATAAAACTGTTGGATATTTCACAACACGCCCCCTTCTCTGATCTTTTATTGCAGATTATGCATAACCCTACACTCGACTGGTCAATTGATATGATGGCCGGTAAAGTAAATATGAGTCGCTCAACCTTTATCAGAAAGATAGATGATATATGCGGTTATACTCCTAATGAGCTGGTAACCCGACTGCGTATTAACATCGCCATCAACTTATTGCGCAGAGGCTACAAAGTTGAAGAAGTAACATCACGCGTGGGCTATGAGTCATTATCCGGATTTAATAAAGCCTTTCGAAAAATCACGTCGAGCACCCCCGCTGATTTTTGGAAAGCACGTTAGTTATCAATGCAAAACTACTCTGCCATACCGTGCATATCATGCTGTTCATAACGCAGGTATAGAGAAAACGGATGGCTCAATAACCCACTAAACTTTTTAAGGTTGAGCAATAACATAATATTATACTTGTGGCTAAAGAGCGTTTTTATGGAAATATTCAAGTCATACGTAATCACACGCTGACTCTTATGCAATAATGTCATTGTTATGATATGATGTTGTCTTCTGGTTAAATATATTTTAGGTTGCCATTCATAGAACCTACCATGAACAACCAATTCTCTTAAATCTTGTACCTGAATTGCTCGTGGGATAAACCTCACCTTCATTCCAGTAAAGCATTTTTTAATCCCAAAAGGTGACATAATATACATGCGTTCAGGTTCAATCAGCGCAATCCGCTCGGCCAGTGGCGTATAAATGACATTATTTTTAAAAGTATCTAATATCACATGAGCATGCCGATGACGTTGCAGACAAATATCTTCTACACAACGGATATGCTCTGTCATATCCGGACCCAAAATACAGGAAATTGAATAAAATAAAAAACGATCCTGAGTAATGACGAGATACACCTTTTTATCCTGTAAAAATTAGCCTGATGGCGTGGTTAAGACGGAGTTAATCCATAATGGAACTTCTGGAATGCGATCAATATCGGTACGCTGAAACAGATGCCCCTGAAGCCAGCAATGCGGGGTCGTCATCAGAGCCATTGTGTGGCCGGTGTGTTCTACTCCCTCCACGATGACATTTCCTGCAAAACGAGTCAGATCGCGGATAACCTTTCCCAGCCATGCCTTATCGCTGACATGGTGTTGCCAGAAAAAAGACTTATCAATCTTCGCCCCACTAAAATATCCCCTGATCAGCAAACCAAAATTGTTATGGCTTCCGGAGCCAACATCATCCAGCCACATTGAGGCATGGGGTCGTAAATGATGCAGTAATCCCCGTTTTTCTTTGTCTGAGGTGGGGAAATGCTCATGTACCTCAAGACGAATAAACGGCATTTTAGCGATCATAGAAAGTACGGCCTTGTCACGAAGAAGCCAAACAGCCGTATCAGCATCCACATTCAGTGAGATAACGATGTGGTGGCGAACCAACCAATTTTGCCAGCAGCTAACACCGTACAGTTGGCGCACAAAATTTAGCCATTTATACTCCGGCGTAAGAATATCGGTCACATCGTTGTATGAGACCGCATTCCCTTCAGGTGTCGTAAACGATGTCAGCACTTCCATGGCAACCAGACGCCCCGCCATGGTATAAACCGGCTCACAAACATAACGTTGCTTATAGCTGTTTATCATGCTGCGATTACTGGTAATTAATAGTGTAAGTCAGGCTAGTTTTGATCGACCCGCCCTGCACCGAATCGCTGGTTCGGATGATACGCGCCCCCAACGGAAAACGGACTGAACCACTGCTGTCTCCAACCGTCGGCGTGACAACCATACTGCCCGCGAGATTCTGCGCAACGTACGTTCCTGATTGTTTCGAGGCGAGCTGTACGCCAAATCCTGATGCGGTGGCCGTATTATCCAGAGCGACAATTCCATTTACGGAATCAATAGCGGAGGTATTCGGCGTCAGCGTCATGGTAAGTTTGTTGGGCGCAATACTGCCAGACTGAGACACACTCCCTGAATTAAAGCCGGCTTGAATATTGTACTGGGTATAGCTTCCATTACTGTTATTACCCAGGAATGTAGAACACCCGGTCAAAGTCACTGGCGTATCCACCCACACACTGGCGTCGCCCTGATTTCGTAAGAGCGTGGTGTTAGTCGTTCCCAGATCCCAATTAAAGTTGGGCGTCGTACACGTTGGCGTTTGCAGCGTAAAACCGCCGGTAATCGTATGCCATGCCACTCGAGTTGGATTATTGTCGGCATCTATAGCATCAATTCTCACTTGCGGAAAAAGTGCGCTATTCACTGTTCCGGCAGTAATTGGCCCCATTTTGACCAGCTCAATAGTGAACACTAACCAGCCATCAGGACTGTAAGTACCCATCCAGGTAGTATTAAACGGATAATATTTATTCTCATAAGGGTTACGAAAACGCACCCCTAATCCATTAATCCCCGTTTGATAGATGTTGCTTTGACCGGGGTATAGCGTGCCTCCTGAAAGACTCATGCGCGAATATGCACCAGAATTAGTACAAGTCACAGGAACAGCCGTATAGCCACGAACCTGCTGTACGCGGATATTACTCCCTACTGGAAAATCCTCTCCGGCACTAAACGTTGCAGCCTGGAGTGGAACCTGAACGGTATACTGCTGATTTCCAGTCGAACAGACGGCAAGACTATGGCCAGCAAATAACAGCCCGCTCGTCGCAACGAGCAACTGAACTATCCGCAGATGTATTTTGGAACGAATCAAACTGAACATGTATTCTCCAAGATCGTAAATCAAAGCGGCTGTTGCCTTAGCGTCCGCACGAATAGGTTATCTGCTGCATCGCTTTCGCTTCATCCGTCACGCTGAAAGGCATAATGCAGGTACTGGCTTTGCCTGTTAGATCATGGGTGGCAAACAGCTGGCCTGTTTTTGTATTTACCCGGGCGTAGACCATTCCACCTTGCCCTACCATGCCGACGGTATTTCCCTGACTATCCGTTACCGTCGCGCCGAAGGATAAACTTACTTCTGGTTGCGCTGGCGTCAGCAGTAGGGCATAGCCTTGATGCGTGGCAAATTCCGCCACCACTACCGCACCTGAGCGCGGCACCACATTTTGAGTGGTATTTTCGAGTTCAACCTGGTGAGACAGATTTTTCGGATCGAGGCTGACCGAATTTCGCTGATATGGCATTGAGGCAGGCATGACGGCATTGCCCCAGCGGTCCAATTTTAATCCCGGATAACTCAGTACTTCCGCACCTGCAGCACCTGGGGCATTCACTACCACCCAGGTGTCACTGGTATAAGGCGTAAAGGTTACTCCGTGTGGATGCGCCACCATCGAACCTGACAGCCCACCAGACAAGGTATGGTTATCCCGACCTACACCTACAGACGCATTGACGGATGTCCATGGTGAAAGGTACTGACCGCTCACGCTACCGGTACTGCCACTTTGTTCACTGTGGGTTCCCGAAACGCCCCAGCTCATCTGCTGCTTATCTCCGCCAGTTCCGGCCAGCGCAACTTGCGCAGCCAAGCCACCGTTATCATGGGAAACCGAACTACTAAACGTGACAGGGCGCTCCTCACCCAACGGCAAACTGAAGGAAACCAGCCAACTGGTTTCCATGTTTCCCTCTGGGGCACGGTTACGCGTAGCGGTCAGGGTATAACTCAATCGTTTCCAGCGGTTTGAGTAACCAAACTGGTATTGCATGTCGTTCCCATTGCGATTCCAGTAATTCTGCGAAAGCCCGGTGGCAGAGAATGTCCCCCAACCTTCCGCCAACCCCTGACTTAACGTCAGGCTGTATCGGTTTTTGGTCCGGTACAGTAACCCGGCATAAATCGCATCCCCTTTCTGAAAGTTCTGGTACTCCATGGCCTGAGCAAAATCCAGATAATCACGCGTGGAGAAACGATATGCGGCCAGCGCAATATTGCTCTGCGTGTCAGAAATGAGTTTGTTGTAGGTAATGCGATAACTTTGCCCGCTCAGTTTGTCTCTGCTCGTGGAGGTCATAGCCTGGGTCACATCCAGCGCCACGGCACCCAGCGGGGTCGATACCGCGCTGCCGGCCTGATACGCCTGATAGCCATCGCTAAATTGGGTTCCACCATACAACGTCAAGAAGTTAGTAATACCCTGCTGCCAGGTCGCCTGATAAAAAGGTTGACCGTCACGCCCATTCGACTGACGGTATTTCCCTGCCACCGCTTCATAACGCGATGCGCCAGGACGCAACAAATCTGCTACCGAGGCGTAAGGCACAAGGAATGTGCTTTCACTACCATCCGCTTCGCGTACGGTCACGCTGAGGTCGCCACCATAACCGGTAGGATAAAGATCGTTAATAACAAAAGCCCCTGCCGGAACGGTAGTTTCATAAATCACATTCCCGCTCTGCCGTACGGTGACGCGCGCATGGCTGCGGGCGATCCCGCGGATTTCAGGTGCATAACCGCGCTGTGATTCAGGCAACATTTGATCATCGCTGAATAGCGAGACGCCGGTATATGACAACGAATCAAAAAGACGTCCTGAGGTATTAGCTTCACCCACCAGGAAACGACCGCGAACAGAGCTGACATCATGCTGGAGGTAAGTATTAATGCTTTGATAACGATTGCCGCTTCCGGTCTGATTGGTCAGACTACCGTTATGTCGCAGATACCAGCCTCCAACGTTAAGTCCGCTGTTCAGACTCAAATACTGAGAGTTAAACGTTTCACCGCCAGATGATGATTGATAGGCACTGGCGTTGTAACCTATAAATGCCGCCAGACTGCCATCCTGCCAGAGCGATGGCGGCACGGTACCGCGCGCCGTTTTCGCGAGATCCTGCTGGGGTACGGCAATAACCAGCTTTTGCTCGCTGTTATTCCATGTGAGTTTCGCTGATGGAATCACCTGCTCTACGGGCACGCAGTTGCCGCGGGTCAGCTTATCCATGTCGTGCAATGCGGACGGCATAATATTCAGGTGAGCCAGCAACTCAGGAGTCATACAGGCAGCAACCGTTCCTTGAGACGTTTTATTGAATGTCATTTTCTGCGTTGCCACCAACTCATCATTTAGCCAGATATCCGCTAAATACTCTCCCGCCGGCAAGCTGTTTCCTTGCCTGAACTGCTGCAAGTCGATACCCGCTGTATACGCGCTGCCAAGAAATGTGGTGTTGAACTCAACGTCATCGTCTGGCGCTGCCGTTGCCATAACAGGTATGATCAGTAATGACGCATATATCCAGGCAACGGGCTGCCCTGCCGACAGCATTTCAGCAAGATAAGTTTTACGCATGAGTATCCCCTGGTATTACAACCGGTTTACAGGTTCTGTAACCGATGAGCCGTAATCGTTAATCGCTTCCACGGTAAGGCCATCCGCCACTACACCAGAGGGAAGCGTCAGATCGAGACTGCCGTGCGGTGCCAGCATATCGGCGGGGATCGTTGTTTTTTTGCCTGCGTGCGTCGCGGTTACAGCCACGGCAGAAACGTAGTACGCCGTCGGATTACTCAGGATGATATGATTACCCTGCGCCTGCCAGCGCAGCTGCGCGATTGCCGTACGAGCGCCTTTGTCGTCAAGTGTGACAGGGCGATAAAACAGCTTGATCCTTGATCGAAAGGCCACCTGCACCTGATTTGTCCCTTTCTCACCTACAGGCGGGATTTCCAGCACGTTTAACCAATAAACGCTCTCTCTGTCGGCGGGCAAAGCAGTCCCGGTATATGACAGGCGTAACGTTTGTCCTGCGTCGGCATTCACCCGCGTCAATGGAGGAGTCAGAACAAAAGGAGTGCGCATTGCGTCCGGTTTAATTTCTGGATTACCGTCATCGGTCCAGCTTTGCAGCAATACCGGATATTTTCCTGGATTCGTAATTTGCACGCTGATATCTTTTTCCGCAGCATGATAAATGACTCGGGTGGTATTGATTTGAATACTGGCATACGTCGCTGGTATTCCCGTAGCCAGTAAAAGCGCTGTAGCAGAAAAGAATCGGTGCAGTTTCATAGTATTATTGCCTTTAGAACAGAATATTTAACGATATGCTCTTTATTTTTATAAAATCCGGAGAGGAAGGTTCGACATAAAACCTTCCACTCCGGCTTGTTACGAAGTAAGAAAATTACTGGAGTTTATAGAACACTTTGAAAATGTTTATCTATACTATTCGGAGAAATACTTTTACCAAATTTTCTTAAGTAATATTCTGATATCAGTTATAGATCAGCGAATACGTTACGCTAGACGCAACCGCACCAGCGGTAGCTGCCCCCGTTGCATAATAGCGTACGGCATATGGCAGAGTTGCATTACCACCACTAATAGGCACGTAGTTACCCGTGTTCTGCGCAATGTCGCCTGCCTTAATTGGCGTATTCCCGGAACCGTCGACAAGCTCCAGCACAACATTGGACGCACCTGTTGTATTGGTATTAACAAGACGACCATTACTGTCTACATTTGCTCCTCTTTCAAAAAAGGCCTTAACAGTGCCAGCGCCTGCTGGGTTAGTCGACGCACACCCAGTGACATCCATTTTAAAAGATGTCTGACCCGCGACATTACCTGCGGTACCTAAAATATTTGCCTGAACAGTTGGCAGCGTCACAGCCGCCGCAGTACTACCTGTTGCGCCATTAATCGTAGCACTACAGGTCTGGTTATTTACCGCACCAGTAAAATTAATAGTGCCATTTCCGGCTGCCTGAACAGCAGAGACAGCAAATACGCTGCTGAATGCAACGATAGCGGCGATTTTTTTCATTATGTTGTTCCTGATAAAAATATAACGAGTTGTTGTGCATTTCAAAAGAGCAGAGTCTCTCTGAGAAGCTGAATCGATTATCAACAGGCTCAAAATTAAATCAACAACTATTTAATCAACGAAAAAAACTTAAAACATAATTATTTCCTAAGATTTCCTTACTGATAATAACTTACGCGACAAATATCTCATCAAAAATTTCAATTGGTATCTTTTAATGAAATTTTTGTAATCCCCACCCACTAAAAGCCTTCATTTTTTCATGGTTTTTATATAGCTTTATTTATAACTTTTTTTACAGGTTGAATCAAAAATGTTATATGCGGAAACAGATAAAATGCACTTAGTTTTATATGTCGTTAGAGATAATGGTGGTGATAATACCCATGGGGACTACTTTCATCACGATGCTATTACGGTGTGTGGTGTAATTCTATAGTTTTATAATTAAAAAAAGTATAGTTTGCACGGGTGAACTACGGAAAAAAACATAATTTGTATTACAAAACAAAATGGCTCAGGGAGAGTAACCTCTCCCTGAATTAAACACCTTTGCGGCCTGCTAAAATAAAAAGCTTATAAATGAATATTAAGCATTTTTTAGCACAGTGGTTTCACGGCTTCACGCATGCCTTTTGCCAGGATGGCATCCAGATCGGCAGAAACTTGCTCCACCAGCCCAGAAACCTGGGTCAGGTCTTGCTCCCAATGTTCTTTGACCGCCAGTACAGTACGCACCAACGCCTCAGTACTTATCTGGCGATCGCGATGTTGGCTCCACAGTTGTTGGAAACGTTCAATCCAGTGCGCATCATCCTGGACCGGATAAGACTCACCGTTACGCTCCCCGCGGTAGAACGCAATCAACGCCGCCAGCGCAAACGTCAGACGTGCGGGCAATTGACCGCTGGCCTGTTGCCCGGCCAGCAGTTGCGGCAATATGCGGGTACGGAATTTAGTCATGCCGTTCAGGGCAATCGACAACAGCTGATGCTTGATGTACGGGTTGCAGAAACGCCCCGTCACCGCACTGGCAAAGGACGCCAGCTCATCGCGCGGTAAATCCAGTACCGGAATGATTTCTTCATAAATAGCTTTTTCAACGAAGGCGCAAATTTCTGCGTCATTCATCGCCTCGCCCACGGTGTCCAATCCTGCCTGCCAGGCAACAGGAACCAGCGCAGTGTGAGCACCGTTGAGAATCGCCACTTTGCGCTCTTTGTACGGTTTGATGTCATCCACAATCAGGACATTCAGCGGATACTTATCCAGACGTAGTTCTGCGGCTAATGACTTCGGCCCCTGAATGACAAACAGATAGAAGTGTTCTGCCGTGTCGAGGAAAGCGTCATGATAGCCCAGTTCAGCTTCGAGCTTAGCTACCTCATCACGCGGATAGCCGGTAACAATACGGTCCACCAGCGTAGAGCAAAATGCATTGGCCTGATCCAGCCACTGAATAAACGCTTCCGGCAGCATCCATTCCTGAGCGTAGCGCAGAACCAGTTCACGCAGCGCATCACCGTTATAATCAATCAGTTCGCAAGGGATGATAATCCAGCCTTTATCCAATGCGCCGTTAAAATAGCTGAAGCGTTCGAACAGCAGACGCGTCAGTTTAGCCGGATAACTTACCGCTGGCGCGTCGTCAAACTTATCGCCCGCGTGGTAACTGATACCTGCTTCCGTGGTGTTAGAGAACACAAAACGCATATCAGGATTATGTGCCAGCTTCAGGAACTCATCGTATTCGCTATAAACGCTGATTTCACGGTTAACTGAACGAATTAGACGAGCATCGCTGACAGCCTCGCCTTTCTCATTCAAACCACGAATGATAGTAGTATAGAGGCCATCCTGCGTACTCAGCGATGGCGGGAAGGTACTTTCGATAGGACGAACAATGACCACACCAGCGTTCAGATCGGTATGTTCGTTCAGCAAATCAACCTGCCAGTCTACAAAGGCGCGCAGGAAGTTTCCTTCACCAAACTGAATAATGCGTTCAGGATACTGAGCTCCGGGGAAATCGCGACGATTTAGTGTTTGCACAATGGGTTCCCTTTATGATTAGTCATACAACCTGATTGAATTGGTCCAATAGGTTAGCAAACTTTAATACATTGAAACCCTGTTTTGATCAATCCCCGGCGACAAATTAGAGCGTTTTATAGAAAAGTGTGGTCCCGGTCAGCGTCCCATCGGGCATTTGGGCATAGTCAGGTATCACCCCTACCTTTTTCCACCCGCAATTGTGGTAGAACAACTCCGCGCCACTGCCCGTCGCCGTATCAAGCACCAGCAGCGTTTTACCTTGTTGACGCGCGCAACTTTCCAGTTCGTTCATCAATTCACGAGCCAGGCCACCGCGCCGCGCTGAGGGGTGAACCAGCAGTTTGGCAACATCAGCACGATGAGGTTGATTTTCAGGTTGATCGATAATGAGTTGGACGGTACCGACAAGCGCCCCCTGCGCGTTCTGCGTACCAAGAACGATCCGTTCTCCGCGAGAAACACTTTGCGCGACGTTCATCCAGAAAGGCTCTGATTTTTCGCGATTAAAGGGCAGCATAAAACTGATGGAGGCGCCGTCATTGACGCACCGCTCAAGAACATCGCTGAGCTCGTCGATTCGCGACAGAATCTGTGCCGCACTCAGCACAAAGCAGGGTTTACCGGAAGCCATGATTTCTCCTTAGATTGACCCCTTCATACTGCTTTTAACAATTACACAACACAAGGGGTCATATCATAGGATAATGTTATCTATGGCTTGTTCATCTGAAGCACTAACCAGTGATAAATAACCGTGACAACGTAACGTTTTTGTTCATCGTTTAGCGCTACGCCCTGAGGTATATCATGCCATTTCGCCAGACACCCTCGACAGCACGTTGCCGTAGCATGTTGAGCGATAAATACCGGGTGACCACGCATGGGAGTCTGTTTACCATCATTGGCGGGAAACGCAGGCGCCAGTCGTTTAGCAATAAAATCCGCAGCATGTTGTTCGATAACCGGCGCCCCTTTATCCAGACAATACTGCCTTTCTTTCTGACCAAGACGAAACCGTGAGCGAAACGTTGATTTCGCCAACCGGGCAAAAAGAGGATCGAGCGTATTCATCAGTAAACCGAACGCCCCAGCTGTTGTGTTAATTGCTCCAGCACGGCGATACCGGCCAGTGAATTTCCCGCCGGGTCCAGTTCCGGACTCCAGACAGCAATCGCCATCTCGTGAGGCACGATCGCCACGATGCCGCCACCCACACCAGATTTCGCCGGAAGCCCGACCCGCCAGGCAAACTCCCCTGCGTTCTGATACATGCCGCTGGTCGCCATTAGCGCATTGATCTGCCTGGCCTGCATCGGCGTCACCACGGGTTCCGCAAGATGAAAGGCATGCCCTTGATTTGCCAAAAAGACAAAGGTTCGCGCCAACTCCACACAGCTCATTTTTAGCGCGCAGTAGTGAAAGTAATTCTGCAAAACGGTGGTCACGTCATGGTGAAAATTGCCGAAGGATTTCATCAGCCAGGCAATTGCGGCATTACGCGCCGAGTGTTCAAACTCTGATCGCGCGACCGTCGCATCATAAGCGATATCCGAAACACCGCTTAACGCCCGTACCACTTCCAGCATCCGTTGACGCGGTGCGCTTAGACGCCCTTGCAACATATCGCAAACCACCAGCGCCCCGGCGTTAATAAAGGGATTGCGAGGGATACCCTGCTCCATTTCCAGCTGCACCAGGGAGTTAAAAGGATGGCCAGAAGGATCTTTGCCGACACGCTGCCAAATCTCCTCTTCCTGATAGTGACGCATTGCCACGACCAGGCTGAGCACCTTTGAAATCGACTGAATAGAAAAACGTTCTTGCGCATCTCCCGCCTGATAGTGCTGTCCATCAACGGTACAGATAGCAATACCCAGTTTTGAACCGTCGACAGAGGCTAATGCCGGAATATAATCAGCGACTTTACCCTGACCAATCAGCGGACGAACCTGCTGCACAATGGTCTCTAAAATTGAATTGTCCATGGCCCTGGCCACAACATGCTCCTTGCTCGCAGGTATGAAAGGCCTGCGAGTATAACAGAGCTGAATACGCAGCGTCAGGCCGGAAGGCGGAATCTGGCCACGGCCTGCATAAGCTGGCGGGATTCATGGTGTAGCTGCAAGGAAGAGTCAGATGCAGCATTCACCAGTTCGCTGGTTTGCCGGGCTTCGCCGTTCAGGACATGCAGCTTTCGAGTCAACTGGTGAATATTGTTCCCTTGATTTAAAGTTGCAGTCGAAATGTCGTTCAGCAACGCGCCAAGATTCTCAACCAGTGCGATAACCTGCTGCAAATTCTTATCCAGCCCGTTAACCGCGTGAAAGCCCTCTTCAATGCCCTGTAACGAGTGTTTAATCAGTGTCTGAATGTTTTGCGTAGACTGACCGCTTTTTCGCGCCAGCAGCCCAACTTCTTTCGCAACCACGGCAAACCCGCGCCCTTGCTCCCCGGCATGTGCTGCCTCGATTGCCGCGTTAAGAGCCAGGATATTTGTCTGAAATGCAATATTATCGATAAGCGTTGTAATACCTCGCATTTCTGACGAACGTGTCACAATCGCCTGCATTGACGTATTTACCGTCGCCATCATTTGGTCCCCGCCTGCCGCAACATCTCGCGCCTGCACAGCGCGTTGATTCGCCAGTTCAGCAAAGCTGCTGTTATCCTCAACATGCATTTCCAGCAACGAAATATGCGATGTCACGCTGCTTAACTCTTCACTTTGTTTCGCCGACTGCTGATATAGCTGTTTATTGTTCTGCGCAAGTTCGTTGATATTTCCTACCATTGCAGTGGTAGCGTCGTTCACCTGCTGCACCAGCGCGCAGAGACCTTGCTGCATTGCAGCAATACGCGAACTTAATTGCGTCACTTCCCGATTAAACTGACTCACCTGCGGGGCCGGGCGAGACAGGTCACCCGCTGCTAAAATATCGATATGATCGATCAGCCGTCGCAGTGGCATAATCACCCAACGGGACATACTGCGCCAGACCAGAAAGGCGATAACCACCAGCACGAGAGGAATAAACAAAAATAGATTCTGTAAACGCTCAAGACTGGTCAACAGCTGCTGACGCCCAGCTTCCGCATGTCGCCCACTGTTCTGCTGAAAGCGCGCGTAATTAGCGTTAAAGTCCGTCTGAAAGGCCTGCGCGGGTACGGCAAAAAAAGCATCAATGGAACCTGACTGCATCAGCCCATCCGCCTGCTCCTGAATACCGCTATAAAAACGCTGATAGCTCTCCGTTAGATCCAGATCCGGCTGCGGTTTCATATCCCGCCAGGCATCCCATGCACTTTTTGACTGCGCCAGCGCCCGGTACGCCTCTTCCATTAACGGACGCCAACTCCCGTCCGAACCGGTGGCGGCATCCTGCATAAAATAAACTCCCGCACGGTTAAGTAAATCGCTGGCAGATAATAACGCCACCCGCGCTTCATCAACCTTCGCCTGCTGTATAAGCGCGAGTTGATTACGTTCTTCATTATGCTGTGCGCCGCTGACTGAGGCCGAAAGCATTAAGGAGGACGTGACCTGCAAAATAGAGAACAGCGCAATAATGCAAAAAATGCCGGTTAACAGACCAAACTGACGGGGTATAAGACGACTGAAAATTTGCGTTATGTTCATATTACTCTTCTGTATCAAAGCGTTAGACGCGAGTGTACGGAGAGTAAATGACAGAAAAATTGCAGAAATAAGACAGGTGCCCCCAGCGGAGGCACCTACACCCTCAAAGGCGGTTTTTCCAGACGGTCTGCACGTTACAAAACTCATGCAAACCAAAGTGCGAAAGCTCTCGGCCAAAACCACTTTTCTTCACACCGCCAAACGCAACGCGGGCATCGCTGGCACTGTAACCATTGATGAATACGCCACCACACTCCAGGCGTGACGCCATCTTCTGCGCCAGCACTTCATCCGCAGTAAACACCGTGGCAGATAAGCCGAAATCACTGTCATTCGCCAGCGCTAAGGCATGTTCCGCATTCTTCGCCACGGTAATTGCCGCAACCGGACCAAACAGCTCCTGGCGGAACGCCGTCATCTCTGGAGTAACATCGCCCAGTACCGTCACGGCATAGTAATTACCATGACCCGCAATTTTTTCCCCGCCGAGAAGTAACCGCGCCCCTTCGGCAAGGGTGGCTTCAACCTGCTGGTGCAGCTCATCACGCAGATCAAATCGCGCCATCGGCCCCAGATCGTTTTCTTCGTTCAGCGGATCGCCCATTTTGAGTGCGCTCGCAGCGGCCACAAAGCGTGAAGTAAATTCTGCCGCTATCCCTTCTTCGATAATAAAGCGTTTGGCTGCCGCACAAACCTGCCCGGTATTCTGATAACGCCCGGCGACCGCCGCCTTAACGGCCAGATCGAGGTCTGCATCATTAAGGACAATAAACGGATCGGAGCCCCCCAGTTCAAGAACGCATTTTTTTAACGCGGCCCCCGCCTGGGCACCAATCGCCGCACCAGCACGAACACTACCCGTCACCGTTACCGCCGTGATACGCGGGTCATTGATCATCTGACTGACCCCTGCGTTATCGGCATTCGCCCAACCGTAAACCCCCGCCGGTACACCCGCATCAGCGAAAACCTGCGCAATAATTGCAGCACAGCCGGTTACGTTAGGCGCATGCTTTAACAGGTAACCATTTCCGGCCAACAGAATCGGGACGGCACCTCGCATTACCTGCCAGAGTGGGAAGTTCCACGGCATGATCGCCAGAATAGTTCCTACCGGACGATACTCAATCACCGCCTGGTTATTCTCCACCAGCGTGGGTTCCGGACTGAGCATCGCCGGTCCATGCTCGGCGTACCAGTCACACAACGCAGCTGACTTAGCGACTTCAGCCCGCGCCTGCTTAATGGGTTTACCCATTTCACGTGAGATACACTGCGCCATCTCTTCCGCACGATGGCGCAGAGCTTGCCCAATATGGCGCAGCGTTTGCGCACGGTGCTCAACGGAAGTGTGTTTCCATTCGCTATAGCCATTCGCTGCAAGGTTCAGCGCATGATCAATCTCTTCCACGCTGGCCCACGGCGTCGCCGTCAGTCTTTCACCGCTGGTAGGGTCAATGGAAATCGCATGTGTTGCTGCTGTGATAGTCATTAAGTGCCTCTCTTTATCGCAGGGTATGGTTATATCATGAGCATATTTACTCTTTCTGAAAAATGAATAATATTAACCATACCATTCACGAATAGAGAAAATCATGGATCTGACGCAGCTGGAAATGTTTAATGCCGTCGCGGAAACTGGCAGTATTACGCAGGCCGCTGCGAAGGTTCATCGCGTGCCATCTAATCTCACCACCCGTATACGTCAGCTTGAAGCCGACCTGGGTGTTGATCTGTTTATTCGTGAAAACCAGCGTCTGCGGCTTTCCCCATCCGGGCACAACTTTTTGCGCTACAGCCAGCGGATCCTCGCGCTGGTTGAGGAAGCCAGGATGGTCGTCGCCGGGGATGAGCCGCAAGGACTCTTCTCTCTCGGCTCGCTTGAAAGTACGGCAGCAGTACGCATCCCCGCCACGCTGGCTGAATATAACCAGCGTTACCCCAAAATTCAGTTCGCGTTAGCGACAGGTCCTTCTGGCACAATGCTGGACGGCGTGCTCGACGGTACATTGAACGCTGCCTTTGTCGATGGCCCAATTACCCATCCAGGCCTTGAAGGAATGCCGGTCTACCGTGAAGAGATGATGATTGTCACTCCTAACGGTCATCCCCCCATTCAGCGGGCCAGCGACGTCAACGGTTGCAGTATTTACGCCTTTCGCGCCAACTGTTCCTATCGCCGCCATTTTGAAAGCTGGTTTCATGCCGATCGCGCCATGCCCGGCACCATTCACGAAATGGAGTCATATCACGGTATGTTGGCCTGCGTCATTGCCGGAGCGGGTATCGCACTGATCCCGCGTTCGATGCTGGAGAGCATGCCAGGGCATCATCAGGTCAACGCCTGGCCGCTAAGCGAGAACTGGCGCTGGCTGAATACATGGCTGGTCTGGCGCAGAGGTGCAATGACGCGGCAGTTAGAAGCGTTTATTGAGGTGTTGAACCCTCAGTTATCACAAAGCCCGGAGTAACTGGCGATCCTCAAAGAACATGAATAACTGTATATCCGGGTGAAGTCATACGCCCGGAATTTCATTATTATTGAAATACTTAAAAATATGAGGAATGTTCGGCAGTAAATTATAGCGCCCTACCAATGAAATGAGATCCGCATCACAAAATGATTGTATTTTCGCCAGCAAACGTTTTAAGATCGTGGCCTTACCTTTTCGCAGCTAATCCTCTTATTTGATATGACAACAGACACTGTTTCCCGCAAGGTCGCGTGGCTACGGGTAGTTACGCTTGCCATTGCCGGTTTTATTTTCAATACCACAGAGTTTGTCCCTGTCGGTTTGCTTTCCGACATCGCGCAAAGCTTCAATATGCAGACCGCTCAGGTCGGGATCATGCTGACGATCTACGCCTGGGTTGTTGCCTTGATGTCGCTCCCCTTCATGTTACTTACCAGTCAGGTGGAGCGCCGAAAACTTCTGATCTGTCTGTTTGTTGTGTTTATCGCCAGCCATGTGCTCTCTTTCCTGGCATGGAATTTTACCGTGTTGGTAATTAGCCGTATTGGTATTGCCTTTGCGCACGCTATTTTCTGGTCGATCACCGCATCGCTGGCAATTCGCCTGGCTCCTGCCGGGAAACGTGCACAGGCTCTCAGCCTGATTGCCACTGGCACTGCGCTGGCGATGGTATTGGGGCTGCCCATCGGGCGTATCGTCGGTCAGTATTTTGGCTGGCGCACAACCTTCTTCGCCATCGGTATGGGGGCGTTAGTTACCCTGCTTTGCCTGATTAAGCTCCTGCCCAAACTACCCAGTGAGCACTCCGGCTCTTTAAAAAGCCTGCCCGTGTTATTCCATCGCCCGGCATTGATGAGTCTGTATCTACTGACGGTGATTGTGGTCACCGCGCACTATACGGCCTATAGCTATATCGAACCGTTTGTGCAGACCGTCGCGGGCCTGAGCGCAAACTTTGCTACTGTCCTGTTGCTGGTTCTGGGTGGTGCGGGAATTGTCGGTAGCGTCATTTTCGGTAAGCTGGGTAATCTGCATGCGTCCGTACTGATTAGCAGTGCCATTGCCCTGTTGACGATATGCCTGGTACTGTTACTTCCCGCCGCTGACAGCGAAATGCACCTTGCCATCCTGAGTATTTTCTGGGGCGTCGCCATCATGCTGATAGGCCTGGGTATGCAGGTGAAAGTGCTGGCACTTGCTCCGGATGCGACTGACGTCGCAATGGCGCTGTTCTCCGGAATCTTTAATATCGGTATTGGCGCTGGCGCACTGGTAGGCAATCAGGTGAGTTTGCACTGGTCGATGTCTACGATTGGTTACGTCGGCGCAGTGCCTGCCGTTGCCGCGTTGATATGGTCGGTGATTATCTTTCGTAAATGGCCGGTATCACTGGAAGAACAGCCTCAGCATTCATAAAAAATATGCCCGGTAAATATTACCGGGCATAGTGTTTTAAGCGTAGGTTTTGATAATTTCCAGCACGCCGTTAATAATAAACTGCACGCCCATACACACCAGCAGGAAGCCCATCAAACGAGAAATCGCTTCGATACCACCTTTACCGACCAGCCGCATGATCCCCCCGGAACTGCGCAAACAGCCCCACAGGATAATCCCGACAACCGCAAAAATAATCGGCGGCGCGATCATTATCACCCAGTCCGGAAATTCGGAGCCATGACGCACGGTTGACGCGGAGCTGATGATCATCGCAATCGTCCCCGGACCGGCAGTGCTTGGCATAGCCAGCGGTACAAAAGCGATATTGGCCGTCGGTTCGTCTTCCAGCTCTTCAGACTTGCTTCTCGCTTCCGGAGAATCATGCGCCTTCTGCTGTGGAAACAGCATCCGGAAGCCGATAAACGCAACGATTAACCCACCCGCAATACGTAACCCGGGAATCGAAATCCCGAACGTATTCATTACCACCTGCCCGGCGTAGTACGCCACCATCATAATGGCAAATACATAGACAGATGCCATGAGTGACTGACGGTTACGCTCTGCGCTGTTCATATTGCCGGCTAGGCCAAGGAACAACGCCACGGTGGTTAACGGGTTTGCCAACGGTAACAGGACTACCAGCCCCAGTCCTATTGCTTTAAACAAGTCCATCATAATGTCATCTTTCCTGTGCGTTAATCGTCAGCGGCAAGTATACGGTGAAATCCGCGAGATAAGCCATTTTCGTGATGTAAGGATTCATTTTTCATCCGCACGTATAAACCATAATTATCAAACCGTTAAAATTCCACTTGCCAGGTATTGAGTCTGATGATTTAGCAAAACGTGGCATTTGCGGATCCATTCGTTTGACTTATATTTGCCTAAGCAATAATATCAGCCGTGACTAACTACTTGCCAGGGCAACCATTGTGAAAAACACCAGTGATCTGTTTAACGAAATCATCCCACTGGGTCGTTTGATCTATATGGTTAATCAGAAAAAAGATCGTTTGCTAAACGACTATCTGTCACCGCTGGATATCACGGCATCGCAGTTCAAGGTGCTCTGCTCCATCCGTTGCGCGGTGTGCATCACCCCTGTCGAATTGAAAAAAGTGCTGTCTGTCGACCTTGGCGCCCTGACGCGGATGCTGGACAGACTGGCCTGTAAAGGCTGGATAGAAAGGCTTCCGAATCCACATGATAAGCGTGGCGTGCTGGTGAAACTCACCGATCATGGCGCAGCAATTTGCGAGCAGTGTCATCAATTAGTAGGGCAAGACCTGCACCAGGAACTAACAAAAAACTTAACGGCGGATGAAGTAGCCACACTTGAGCACTTGCTTAAGAGAATCCTGCCGTAAACAGAAAGAGGTATGACGATGTCCAGACGCAATACTGACACAATCACTATTCATAGCATTTTGGACTGGATCGAAAATAACCTTGAATCGCCGCTCTCGCTGGAAAAAGTGTCTGAGCGTTCAGGTTACTCCAAATGGCACCTGCAACGGATGTTTAAAAAAGAAACCGGTCATTCACTGGGTCAATACATTCGCAGCCGTAAAATGACTGAAATAGCGCAAAAATTAAAAGAGAGTAACGAGCCCATTCTTTATCTGGCAGAGCGTTACGGTTTTGAGTCTCAGCAGACGCTGACCCGGACATTCAAAAATTATTTTGATGTTCCGCCGCACAAATACCGTATGACGAATATGCATGGCGAATCGCGCTATTTGCTTCCACTCAATCAATGTAATTGCTAATCGCCAGTTAACGACGTAACCGAGGAAATCATGAAACTTCTGTCTTATGCGATGCTGGCCCTGCTGTTTGTTGTTTCGGGTCAGAGCATGGCGGAACAGACCGCGCAACCTGCCACACAGAACAGTCGCGACGCGATGATTATGCCCCCTGCGCACGATCAGTCCCCGTTCGATTTTAATCATATGGGTGCAGGCAGCGACAAGTCCGACGAATTAGGTGTGCCTTATTACAATCTGCGCAACCTATAATTATATTGCCCCGCAACCGCGGGGCTTTTTTTAGCCCCTCACCGACGCAATTTTACGCAACCGAAAACCAAACACATTGATATACAGCCCAGCCATGATCAGTAGCGCGCCAAGTAGCTGTAATCCGCTAAGCGTTTCGTCCAGCAGTACGGCCGCACTCGCCAGACCGACAACCGGCACCAACAGCGATAGCGGCGCTACCCGCCAGGTCTCATAGCGTCCGAGTAACGAACCCCAGATGCCATAACCCACAATGGTCGCCACAAACGCCAGATACACCAGTGACAGAATGGTCGTCAAATCTATCGCCACCAGACTTTGGGTAATTTGCGCTGGACCATCGAGAAGTAATGAGGCCAGGAAGAACGGAACAATGGGGATTAACGCGCTCCATACCACCAACGACATAACGGCCGGACGCGATGTATGCTGCATGATTTTTTTGTTAAAAATATTGCCGCAGGCCCAGCTTAGCGCCGCCGCCAGCGTCAGCATAAAACCGAGCATGCCAACATGCTGACCGTTCAGACTGGCTTCAATCAGTACCAGCACACCAAATACCGCCAGCGCAATTCCTACCAGCTGTTTACCCTGCAGACGTTCGCCAAAGGCGAATGCCCCCAGAATGATGGTGAAAAACGCCTGAGCCTGTAATACCAGAGAAGCTAACCCGGCAGGCATACCGAATTTGATGGCGCTGAAGAGAAACGCGAACTGTCCAAAACTAATTGTCAGGCCGTAGCCGAGTAAAAGCGAAAGCGGAATTTTCGGGCGGGCAACAAAAAAAATCGCCGGGAACGCCACCAACAAAAAGCGTAACCCTGCCAACATCAACGGCGGCATATTGTGCAAACCCACTTTAATGACAACAAAGTTCAGTCCCCAAACCACAACGACCAGTAACGCCAATAACCCGTCTTTACGCGACATACCACCGCCCCTGCAAATATTAAATTTTTGTAAACAAGTTAAAGTAACGGAAATCGTTGTACCGTAACAGATCATTAATTCAGGTAGGCTACACAGGGCATTTTCGGACAACTTATTGGGTGTACATCACACTTTTAGCATGCTATTTGTTTCTGATATCTAAAAAAAACATAACAACATGCATTGTCGGGCAGGAAAATGAATATCTCTCTGAGAAGGTCCACTCTCGCGTTACTCGCGTCATCTTTGTTATTAACCATTGGTCGTGGCGCCACGCTGCCATTTATGACGATTTACCTCAGTCGACAGTATCAACTGAGCGTCGACCTGATCGGTTATGCGATGACGGTTGCACTGACCATAGGCGTCGTCTTCAGCCTTGGCTTTGGTATTCTGGCCGACAAGTTCGATAAAAAACGCTATATGTTGCTGGCTATCTGCGGCTTTGCCTCCGGCTTTATTGCTATTCCGCTGGTGCATAACGTCGTGATAGTGGTTTTGCTCTTTGCCCTGATCAACTGCGCCTACTCCGTCTTCGCCACGGTGCTGAAAGCCTGGTTTGCCGATAACTTGTCTGCGACCAACAAAACGAAAATTTTCTCACTTAACTATACCGTGCTGAACATCGGCTGGACCGTTGGTCCGCCGCTGGGCACGCTGCTGGTTATGCAAAGCATTAACCTGCCGTTCTGGCTGGCTGCCGCCTGTTCTGCGCTACCTCTGGTGTTTATCCAGACGTGGGTAAAACGTTCACCGGCAACCGCAGAAGGTGTAAATGCCGCTGTTTGGTCCCCTTCAGTACTGCTGCGCGACAGAGCATTATTCTGGTTTACGCTGTCAGCATTTTTGGCATCATTCGTTGGCGGCGCCTTTGCATCCTGTATTTCGCAATACGTTATGGTGGTCGCCGATGGCGATTTTGCCGAGAAAGTCGTCGCGGTGGTCCTGCCCGTTAACGCCGCCATCGTAGTATCACTGCAATACGCACTTGGTCGCAGGCTCACCGCCACGAATATCCGCCCGTTAATGACAATGGGTACAGTCTTCTTTGTCGTTGGCCTGGTCGGTTTCGCTTTCTCCGGCAACAGTCTGT
Source organism: Citrobacter sp. Cf136 (assembly GCF_030333815.1). Lineage (NCBI taxonomy): Bacteria > Pseudomonadati > Pseudomonadota > Gammaproteobacteria > Enterobacterales > Enterobacteriaceae > Citrobacter > Citrobacter sp. Cf136. The sequence continues at coordinate 1,097,625 of NZ_JAOWFE010000032.1, forward strand.
TGTTATGGGGAATTTCTGCTGCCTTTTTCACTATCGGCGAAGTCATTTACGCACCGGGTGAATACATGCTTATCGACAACATCGCACCAGCAGGTATGAAAGCCAGCTATTTTTCCGCCCAGTCGTTAGGCTGGCTTGGCGCAGCGGTTAACCCATTAGTCAGCGGCGTCATTTTAACCACATTGCCACCATGGTCGCTGTTTGTGGCGCTGATAGTGGCGATCGTTCTTGCCTGGGCGCTAATGATAAAAGGCATGCGCGCCAAACCCTGGGGCCAGACGGCGGTCTGCTAGTTATTATGTTCGCGACAGAGCCACAGTCGCTCTGTCGCATACCTCAGATAGCAACCAGTCCCCGAACGCCCTCGGCCTCCATATTTTTACCGTCGCCGCTTTGAATAATGCTGCCCCGCGACATCAACAGGTATTTGTCGGCGAGCTGCTCGGCAAAATCATAGAACTGCTCCACCAGCAAAATGGCCATATCGCCGCGATGCGCCAGTTGGGAAATCACCTGACCAATCTCTTTAATCACCGACGGCTGGATCCCCTCGGTAGGCTCATCAAGGATCAACAATTGTGGGCGACTTGCCAGTGCTCGTCCAATCGCCAGTTGCTGCTGCTGCCCGCCGGACAAATCTCCGCCCCGCCGATGCTTCATTTCCTGTAAAACCGGAAAGAGCGCGTAAATATCATCCGGCACATGTCGTGCCTCCGGTGCTGAAAAACGGGAAAGGCCGAGCAGCAGATTCTCTTCTACCGTCAAACGAGGAAAAATATCACGCCCCTGCGGGACATACGCCACACCGGCCCTGACCCGCTGATGCGGCTTCCAGTGAGTGACATTTTTCTCCTGCCAGAGCACGCTTCCGCTGCGGGCCGGAATAAGCCCCATCAGACACTTAAGTAGCGTTGTTTTCCCCACGCCGTTACGCCCCAGCAGACATGTCACCTCACCGATACGCGCTTCAAAGTTCACCCCGCGCAGAATATGACTGCCGCCATAATATTGATTGAGTTCTTTCACCTGCAGCATCTGCACTCCTTAACGCCCGAGATAAACTTCAATAACCTGCTCGTTGGCCTGCACTTCACGCAGACTCCCCTGAGCCAGGACACGTCCTTGATGTAATACTGTGACGCGATCGGCAATGGTTTCGACAAATCCCATATCGTGCTCAACAACCATCAGAGAGTGCTTACCGGCAAGCTGGCGAAACAGCTCCGCCGTGTATTCCGTTTCCGCATCCGTCATCCCCGCCGCGGGTTCATCCAGTAGCAGTAAATGCGGCTCCTGTACCAGCAGCATGCCAATTTCGAGAAACTGTTTTTGCCCATGCGAAAGCAGACCGGCGCGGCGGGCCCGCTCATTACCCAGCCGCAACAGCGCCAGTACTTCATCAATACGATCCCGTTGTTCGCCTGAGAGTCGTGCCCGTAGAGAACCCCAGACAGATTTATCATTTTTCAGCGCCAGCTCCAGGTTCTCTTCCACCGTTAATGCTTCAAATACCGTGGGCTTTTGAAATTTCCGACCAATCCCCTGACGCGCAATGGCAATGGGATCCAGCGTCGTTAAGTCGGTCGACTGATCGTATATCGCACGACCACTTTGCGGCCTGGTTTTGCCGGTAATGACATCCATTAACGTCGTTTTTCCGGCGCCGTTGGGCCCGATGATGCAACGCAGTTCCCCAACCCCAATATTGAGCGTGAGATCGGTTAGCGCCTGAAATCCATCGAAGTTAACGTTAATTTTTTCCAGCTGTAGCACCGGATCAGTCTGGTTGCGAAACCGATCCCCCGGCATCTGGCGAGTAAATAGCCCTTCATCTGGTTGCATTATTTGTCTCCCTTGCGAAACAGACCAATTACCCCTCGGGGTAAAAACAGCGTAACGCCAATAAAGATCAGGCCAAGAAACAGCTGCCAGTATTCCGGCATAATCACCGTAAACAGGCTTTTCGCACCGTTCACCAACACGGCGCCGAATACCGGGCCGATCAGGGTTCCACGTCCGCCGAGGGCAACCCAAATCGCCGCTTCAATCGAGTTGGTCGGCGACATTTCGCTGGGGTTAATGATCCCCACCTGCGGAACATACAGCGCCCCTGCCAGGCCGCACAGTACAGCGGAAAGCGTCCACACCAGTAACTTGAAACCTTTCGGATCGTAACCACAGAACATCAGACGGTTCTCTGCATCCCGCACGGCAGTCAAAATACGACCGAACTTACTGCGGGCCAGCGCCAGTCCCAGCCATAATGCCAGCACCAGCAGCATGACCGTCGCCAGAAACAGCGCGATACGGGTTGAGGTGGCGGTTACCGGGAATCCCAGAATGGTGGTAAAGCCGGTAAAACCGTTATTTCCCCCAAAACCCGTTTCGTTGCGAAAAAACAGCAGCATTCCTGCGAAAGTCAGGGCCTGGGTCATGATAGAGAAATAGACCCCTTTGATTTTTGACCGAAAGGCAAACCAACCGAATACCAGCGCCAGCAGGCCAGGAACCAGAACGACCAGCAGGAGCGCCCAGATAAAATGTTGCGTCCCCCACCAAAACCACGGCAACTCGCTCCACGACAGGAATGACATGAAGGCCGGTAATCCTTCGCCAGAGGCCTGGCGCATCAGGTACATTCCCATCGCATACCCTCCCAGCGCAAAGAAAATACCGTGTCCCAGCGAGAGCATGCCGGCATAGCCCCACACCAGATCCAGCGCGACCGCGACAATGGCATAACAGAGAATTTTCCCGGCCAGCGTTAGCGTCCACACCGATATAGCCAGCGGATGGTCCGCAGGTAACAGCGCAAGAAACGGCAGAGTAATCAACGCCAGCAATAACCCCAGCCCCAGGATGCGCGTCGCGCGTGGCGCTTTACGCGCCAGCGTTAATGTCATTGGCATCGTCATCAGTCAATAACCCTCCCTTTTAGCGCGAACAACCCCTGCGGACGTTTCTGAATAAACAGAATAATCAGCACCAGAATCATGATTTTGCCTAGAACCGCCCCCACCTGAGGCTCCAGAATTTTATTGAAGATCCCCAGTCCAAACGCCGCGGCCACGCTCCCGGCGAGTTGTCCCACGCCGCCCAGCACCACAACCAGAAACGAATCGATAATGTAGCTTTGCCCCAATTCCGGTCCTACGTTGCCCAACTGCGAGAGCGCTACGCCCCCCAGCCCGGCAATGCCTGAACCAAGGCCAAAGGCCAGCATATCGACGCGTCCGGTAGGTACGCCGCAGCAGGCCGCCATATTGCGATTTTGCGTCACGGCACGTACGCGCAGCCCCAGACGCGTTTTATTCAACAACAGCCAGGTGAAAAACAGCACCAGAATGGCAAAGCCAAGCACCACAATTCGGTTCCACGGTAAAATCAGATTGGCATAAACCTGAATCCCCCCTGAAAGCCATGCCGGATTGGCGACTTCCAGGTTTTGCGCGCCGAAGGACATACGCACCAACTGGATGAGCATCAGGCTGATCCCCCAGGTCGCCAGCAGCGTTTCGAGAGGACGCCCGTATAAATGGCGGATCACCCCGCGCTCAAGCAGCATTCCCACCGCCGCGGTAAGTAAAAAGGCAACCGGCAGCGCAATAACCGGATACCAGGCTAGCCATTGCGGGAAAAACTGGCTCATCAGTTGTTGTACCATCCAGGTACAGTAAGCCCCGAGCATTAACATCTCGCCATGCGCCATATTAATGACGCCAAGTAATCCATAGGTTATAGCCAGACCCAATGCCGCCAGCAGCAAAATAGAACCCAGCGATAGCCCCATAAAGGCCTGTCCAAGAAGGTCCCCAACCTTCATACGATGTGCGATGGAATTCAGGCTTTCGCCAGCGGCAGCACGCACGCGGGTATCGGGTTCATGTTCAGCCCGGGTGAATGGTTGCAGGCGCGCCTGAGTTTCAGGATCATTTGACGCCCCTAATAGTTCGATTGCCTGACGTCTGACCTCCGGCGAGGAACTGTTCAGCTGCAGATTTGCCAGTGCAATAGCCAGCGCGGATTTCACATCACCATTTGACTCCTGAGCCAGTCGTTGCTGTAAAAACGGCAGCATACCCGGCTGTGCCTCACGCTGTAATGTACGAGCTGCCTCTAACCTTAATGTGACACTGTCACTTAAAAGCTGATGAACGGCCTGCGTTCCGGCAACCAGATTGCGCAGGCGGTTAGTCAGGCGAATTTTTTTTAGCTCGCCGTTTGGGGTTGTCGCTGTTCCTAACGGCTGTGCGTGCGAGCCGTTCATGATGAAGGTATTTTTCGCGTTATCAGTCAGCAGATGCTCCTCGCGCAACGCGTTGAGCATCGGCAAACGCTGAATGTCGGGATTGATCGACCACTGTTCGAGCAAGGCGGCCTGCTGAGTTCGATTTGCGGCTGTAAAGGTATCGGCATCTGATGCCTGCGCTATCCACGGCAAAAACCACGTCAGCAACAACACACCACGAATAAAGCGCATAGCTTTCATGAGCGTTCTCCAAAGCGTTACCCTCCCGCAGGAGGGCACACGATCAGTTGCTGGCGGTTTTCACAGGCTGTTCAGATTTTTTATCATTACCAGCGATGTACGGGCTCCACGGCTGGGCGCGGACTGGCTCATCGGTTTGCCACACCACGTTAAACTGGCCATTGCCCTCAATCTCGCCAATCATGACGGGTTTATGCAGGTGATGGTTGGTCGCATCCATGGTCAGGGTAAAGCCTGATGGCGCAGCGAAGGATTGCCCCGCCATTGCAGCGCGAACTTTATCCACATCGGTCGTTCCGGCTTTTTCTACCGCCTGCGCCCACATATGGAGGCCAACATACGTAGCTTCCATGGGGTCGTTTGTCACCACCGATTCAGCATTTGGTAATTTGTGCGCTTTGGCATACGCCCGGTAATCCGCGACAAACTTCTTGTTGGCAGCGTTATCGACGGACTCAAAGTAGTTCCAGGCTGCAAGGTTGCCCACCAGCGGTTTGGTATCAATACCGCGTAACTCCTCCTCACCCACGGAGAATGCCACCACAGGAACATCGGTAGCTTTCAGGCCCTGGTTGGCCAACTCTTTATAGAATGGAACGTTAGAATCGCCGTTGATGGTTGATACCACCGCCGTTTTTCCCCCTGCGGCGAATTTTTTAATACTGGCGACAATGGTCTGGTAATCGCTGTGTCCGAATGGGGTGTACACCTCTTCGATGTCTTTATCGGCAACTCCTTTTGAGTGCAAAAAGGCGCGTAAAATTTTGTTGGTCGTGCGTGGATAAACATAATCCGTGCCCAGCAGGAAGAAGCGTTTCGCGCTGCCGCCGTCCTCACTCATCAGATACTCAACCGCAGGGATCGCCTGCTGGTTGGGGGCTGCGCCGGTATAGAAGACGTTAGGCGACATCTCCTCACCTTCATATTGCACTGGGTAAAACAGCAGACCGTTCAATTCTTCAAATACTGGTAGAACCGATTTACGCGAAACCGATGTCCAGCAGCCAAAAACTGCCGCTACCTTATCCTGACTCAGCAACAGCCTTGCTTTTTCAGCAAATAAGGGCCAGTTCGAGGCCGGGTCAACCACCACCGGTTCCAGCTTTTTACCCAACACCCCGCCCTGAGCATTAATTTCATCGATGGTCATCAACGCCACATCTTTTAGCGGCGTTTCGGATATGGCCATCGTGCCGGATAAAGAATGCATGATGCCAACCTTGATGGTGTCAGCTGCCTGAACGCTAAAACTCACGCCCATTGCTACAACAGAGGCAGAAAGTGCAAAAGCTTTTAAAAATGTACGACGCTGCATAGTTTCACTCCTGAAATTAAACTTGCTGAAAGCTCCGGTGCAGCCGGGCAGACAAAACGGTGCAAATTAAAGGTGTTCAGAAGTGATAAGGCAAAAACGATGCCAGATATTAAAACATCATATAAAATCAATAAATTAGCATCTCGCGCACAAAAATCAGTATTACATTTTCCCACCAAACGGGTTAATCAAAGGAAAAATTGAACCACCATGAGACAACTCTGCATTATAAACGTGCAACAATCTGTGTCAGCAGCACACTGTCATAGCAGCGTCTCAGGGTTTAAAAACAGGATTATTTGTGCGCAGATAAATGTGTCTCGTCACTATTATTTATTTTATTCGACGTGCTCATGTCAAAAATTTACTTTTCAGCCGAAATAATCACACAGTTCAGCCTTTGTTTAAGATTGAATTGCTACTATAGTCATAAGCGAGGTGAACTTAAGGTAAGAGAGGAAACTCACAGATAAAGGAGCATTTACTATGCTGGGTAATATGAATATTTTTATGGCTGTTCTGGGAATTATTTTATTTTCCGGTTTCCTGGCCGCGTATTTTAGCCACAGATGGGATGATTGATGAACGGAGATAGTCCTGCACCGACCCGGCCCCTTGTTGCGTAGCTGCACAAGGGGCCATTTTTTTGCCCAAATCGCGCTCGTGGTACCTTTTTCCTGATTTACAGATAAAAAAAACCGCCGGATAAACCAGCGGTAAATGCTTGCATGGATAGATTTGTGTTTTGCTTTTATACGCTATCTGGCAATTCCCTGCGAAGATAACGGATAGTCAGCTAACCTATCATCAACAACCCCAATGAAAGTTAAACGAAACGCAACTACCTCAAAGCGTTTTCGAAAACTCACGCACTGAGGGGATACGAGGTCCCGTCATTGGTGTCCACCAACGCGATCTGCTCATTTTCATCCATAAACATACAGCGATTTCTGCCGGTCTGTTTCCCCTGATACATCGCCCTGTCAGCCCGACCAAGCGCGGTATCCAGCGTTTCACCCGGTTGAACCCGGGTTATGCCAGCCGTTACCGTGATAGCGATCTCTCCATCAGAGTAGGGAATTTTTTTCTGACCAATCAAACGACAAAGTCTCAAACCCGCCTGGCATGCCTGCTCGTCCGTTTTTGTTCTGATGATGATAATGAACTCTTCTCCACCGTAGCGGTACGCCACCTCATCATATCGCGTCCATGACAATAAATTTGATGCCAGAGCCCGCAATACAACGTCACCAACCAAATGGCCGTAGGTATCGTTAACGTATTTAAAACGATCGATATCTAACAACAATATATAGAGATTAAGCGGTTCGGCATCGAGCAACTGCCGCTCAAAAGACTCATCGAGCATTCTTCTGCCAGGTAAACCTGTTAATACATCGATATTACTGCGGATATTCAATAAATATATCTTGTAGTCCATTACAGCAGACGTAAATGCCAATAGCGCGTCCTGGAAGTTGTCGAAATGCCATGGATGGCTACGATTCTCCACTATTGCCAATAGCAACTCCTTTCCTATTACATGCATTTTTTCATGAGCAGAATAAATCTTGCTCACATAACTACTACCATCCTCATTGTTCAGCGATTGATCATTTATCCATTTCCCAAATCGACAAACAGAATGAGCGTTGTCACCCGTAATATCGGGATGAGTAACATCTGAGGACACAGCGCAGCGGAAAATTTTTACCAGCCATTTGTAGTGGGCATCAATTGAGTTGTTCAACTCATTTATGATTGCATCTATTTCCGCTGTGTTTTTCATCATCACGGTTTCCTTCCCTGAATGAACACTTAGAACCGGAATTTTAACCATAAAAAAGAAAATTTATGTAAATTTAGTTATAGAAATCAATGGCGTTATAGCACTTGCCATTTATCGTAATAATTGATTTAATCCCCAATCAAAACAATAACAGACAGAAACTAATGAATAAAATAACTGATGATGGCGCTAAAATTTACACACCAATGACGCTAAAACTTTATGACTGGTGGGTGCTAGGAGTATCGAATCAATATGCCTGGAAGTGTCCGACCAGGGAACACCTTCTTCCCCATTTTCTCCAGCATTTGAGTAAATCACATCTGGATATTGGCGTTGGAACAGGATTTTACCTCTATCACGCACCTGACGACTGTGTAATATCGCTAATGGATTTGAATGAAGCCAGCCTGGACGCTGCAGCATCAAGAATCGGGGAAGCGAAAATTCAGCGCAAAATTAAGCATGATGTGTTCGAATCTTACCCTACGGATTTGCACAATGAGTTTGATTCCATTTCCATGTTTTATCTCCTGCACTGCTTGCCTGGCAATATATCAGCAAAAGCCTGTGTGATAGAGAATGCCGCACGGGCTTTAACAGACACGGGTACGCTGTATGGCGCAACTATTCTTGGCGATGGTGTTATACACAACACTTTCGGAAAAAAACTCATGGGCATCTACAATAAGAAAGGTATTTTCTCGAACTCAGATGATTCTGAAGAAGGACTGAAACAGATTCTGTCAGCGCATTTCGAACATGTTAATACGCAAGTAACCGGTACTGTAGCAATATTTTCAGCATCAGGTAAAAAATAGTATCCTGACATTATTAACTGACTGCCTGGACCAATACCATTAGGGAAAGGCAATAAAAAAAGTCAGATATTTAAACCCGCAAAAACCGGGCATCAAACCCGGTTCTTCTCACTATCTGAACAAACCTTACGCGCTCAAACCTCGATGCTCCAGCATTGGCTCCATTCGTGGATCGCGTCCGCTCCACTGCCGATAGAGTTCAGCTAAATCAGTGCTATTTCCGCGGGACAAAATCGCTTCGCGGAATTTCTGCCCGTTTTCACGGGTTAATCCGCCCTGCTCTACAAACCACTGATAGCCGTCATCGGCCAGCATTTGCGTCCACAGATAGGCGTAATAACCCGCGGCATAACCGCCGCCGAAGATATGGGCAAAATAACTGCTGCGATATCGTGGTGGCACGGCCTTGAGATCCAAACCTTCTGCTGCCAGCGCCTGCTGTTCAAATTGATCGACCGAAAGAGATAACGCGCTATTTTCCAGACCGTGCCAGCGCATATCCAGCAATGCAGCACTGAGCAGTTCGGTCATGTCGTAACCTTTGTTATACAGGCTGGCCTGCTGCATTTTATCTCGCAACGCCTGCGGCATTTGCTCCCCGGTAACAACATGACGAGCAAAACGAGCGAAGACCTGCGGATGACTCGCCCAGTGTTCGTTAATCTGCGAAGGAAATTCAACAAAATCACGCGGAGTGTTGGTCCCTGAAAGCGTGGCGTAACGCTGAGTGGCGAACAGACCGTGCAACGTGTGCCCAAACTCATGAAATAACGTAATAACATCATCCCACAATAACAATGCAGGCTGACCTTTTGCCGGTTTTTGATAATTACACACGTTGTAAATAACCGGCCGGGTTTCATTGAGTTGCGATTGCTCAACAAAATTGCCCATCCAGGCACCACCGCTTTTCGATTCCCGGGCAAAGAAATCACCGTAAAATAACGCCAGACCTACGCCATCGTGATCAAATATTTCCCATACCCTAACATCCGGGTGATAAACAGGAATATCGAACCGTTCTATAAATTTTATGCCAAAGAGTTGATTTGCCGTCCAGAAAACGCCTTCGTTCAGCACCGTATCAAGGGCAAAGTAAGGTTTGAGCTGCGCCTCATCCAGAGCATATTTCTCACGACGAACCTGCTCAGCATAAAATGCCCAGTCCCAGGCCTCGACGTTAAATTGCCCCTGTTCGTGATTGATAACATTCTGGATTTCGGCCTGTTCATCTAGTGCCCGAGCTCGCGCGGCAGGAACAATCGCCCGCATGAAAGTCAGTGCAGCTTCCGGTGTTTTTGCCATCTGGTCGGCAATTTTCCATGCAGCGTAATTGGCAAAACCGAGTAGTTTCGCCTGCTGCATCCGGATCTCGACCAGTCGCTGAATAATAGCCCGAGTATCGTTAGCGTCATTGTTTTCTGCTCTCTTCCATGCGCGGGTGAACAGACTTTCACGGGTATGGCGATCGCGTAACGCCGCAAGCGCCGGTTGCTGAGTCGTGTTCAATAGCGGGATAACCCAACGCGCGTCGAGCCCTTTCTCCCTTGCAGCTTCAGCGGCAACGGCAATTTCCTCAGCGCTGAGTCCCTCCAGATAACGTGCTTCATCCACCACCAGAGCACCGGACTTGTTCGCTGCCAGCAGCCGTTGGTTAAACTGGCTGGTCAGCGTGGCGGACTCTGTATTGAGCGCTTTAAGGTTCGCTTTATCAGTCTCATTCAGACATGCGCCGGCCAGTACAAAACGCTGGTGGATGACCTCCAGCAAGTGTAATGATTCACTTTCCAGCCTCAGAGAACCTCTCCGTTGCCAGACAGCGTCAACGCGCGAGAAGAGTGCTTCATTGAGATAGATATCATTGGCAAGGCTCGCCAGTTCTGCGGAAAACTCTTCGTCAAGGTGCTGTAGTTCATCGTTGGTGTGCGCCGCCGTCATCGCGAAGAAAACGCTGGTTACGCGTGTCAGCAAAGCGCTGCTTTGTTCAAGCGCCAGCAACGTATTGGCAAAATCAGGGGCTTGCGGGTTTTGCACAATCGCCTCGATCTCTGCACGTTTTTGCCGCACGCCTTCATCGAACGCCGGGCGATAGTGCTGCACCTCTATCTGATCAAACTGCGGGGCCTGGTACGGCAACGTGCTGTGACGTAAAAAAGGATTCGTTAACGACATCTTTCACTCCTGAAAACGATTTGTTTACCAGAGTAGACTTCCCAGGAATCAACCGCAATCGCGTTACGCAGGAATAGCTCTGAACGGAAATGACGTGCTATGGTAGTACTACATAAAAAGCGTTGAGGAACAGTGAGATGATCGTTTTAGTAACCGGAGCAACCGCAGGTTTTGGTGAGTGCATTACGCGTCGTTTTATTGAGAATGGGCATAAAGTTATTGCCACCGGACGCCGCCAGGAGCGCCTGCAGGAACTGAAAGAGGAATTGGGTGACCGCCTCTATACCGCGCAACTGGACGTACGTAATCGTGCATCAATTGAAGAGATGCTGGACGCCCTCCCTGCTGAATGGCGCAATATTGATGTTCTGGTCAACAACGCAGGTCTGGCGCTGGGCCTTGAGCCTGCCCATAAGGCCAGCGTTGAAGACTGGGAAAATATGATCGACACCAACAACAAGGGGCTGGTTTATATGACCCGTGCCGTTCTGCCAGGCATGGTTGAACGCAACCGCGGTCATATTATCAATATCGGTTCTACAGCAGGCAGTTGGCCATACGCTGGCGGTAACGTCTACGGTGCGACCAAAGCATTTGTTCGCCAGTTTAGCCTGAATTTACGTACTGATTTACACGGCACTGCCATTCGCGTTACCGACATCGAACCGGGTCTGGTTGGCGGTACGGAATTCTCTAATGTCCGTTTCAAAGGTGATGATGCCAAAGCTGAAAAAACCTACGAAAATACCACGGCGCTGACCCCGCAAGATGTCACAGAAGCGGTATGGTGGGTGGCTTCTTTACCGGCTCATGTCAATATCAACACCCTTGAAATGATGCCTGTCACACAGTCTTTTGCCGGGCTGAGTATTCATCGGAGCTAATTTATCTGCCCGGCCTTGCGCCGGGTATAGATAGCCTGAAAGAAGTGATAAAATATCCGGGTTAACTCTCTAAAAAGTAAGAATGAATGACCGTAGAAACGCAGCTCAACCCTACACAGCCAGTAAATCAACAGATTTACCGTATTCTTCGCCGTGATATCGTGCATTGTCTGATAGCACCCGGTACACCGCTGTCTGAGAAAGAGGTTTCCGTACGCTTTAATGTGTCACGCCAGCCGGTACGAGAAGCATTCATCAAACTGGCAGAAAACGGTCTGATTCAGATCCGCCCACAGCGTGGCAGCTATGTGAACAAAATTTCGCTGTCGCAGGTGCAAAATGGTTGTTTTGTCCGCCAGGCGATTGAATGTGCCGTGGTACGCCGCGCCGCATCGCTGATCAACGACCAACAGTGCTATCAGCTTGAACAAAATTTGCATCAGCAGCGCATCGCAATTGACCGAAAACAGATCAATGATTTCTTCCAGCTTGATGATGAGTTTCATCAGAAACTGGCTTTAATCGCCGAGTGCCAACTCGCCTGGGATACCGTTGAGAATATAAAGGCTACAATTGACCGCGTTCGTTATATGAGCCTGGATCATATTTCCCCACCTGAAATGCTGTTACGCCAGCATCACGATATCTTTGCCGCCCTTGAGAAGCATGATGGCGATGCGGTCGAGCACGCAATGATGCTCCATCTCCAGGAAATTGGTGAGTCCGTTCAGCTTATTCGTCAGGAAAATAGCGACTGGTTCAGCGAAGATTAATACTACGCTCGCCTCACACCGGGGTGAGTTTCTCCTGCGTTTTCCCCTCGCCTGCATAACTGCATAAAAAAAGCTGTGATTTTGATCGAAAACAAAAAAAATCCTTAACGAGAAGCGTATTTATATTGCGCCCGTTACGTGGGACTAAAAGCCCACGGGCTTTGACGGTAAGTTGGAAAGGAGAAAACACCATGAAAACATACGATCGTAACCGTAACGCAATCACCACTGGCAGCCGCGTCATGATCAGCGACACCGGGCTCACAGGCCGCATTACAGCGATAGATACCGATGGCCTGACCGCTGAGCAGATTCGCCGCGGAAAAACAGTGGAAATCGAAGGGTGTGAAGGCAAATATGCCCCCCTCGAGCTGATTCGTTTAGGCATGAACTAATTGGTGTGAATGCCAGAAAACACAGCGCCATCTGGCCCGTTGAAAGCCAGATGGCGAAATAAAACATAATCTTCGTTACTTCAGTTTTGCTGCATACTTCGCAACCGTCGCCTTCGCCCCTTCAGCCAGTAAAGCAAGATATGCTTGTGTAACCTGGTTTTTGAACAATTCAACCTGCGGCAGTTCACGACCAAAGATAGCATCGATCGCCAGCAGCGCCCGAACGCGCTCTTCGCCCTCGTTACTGCTACGCACCGCATTCTGGATCACGGGCAACAGCGGATCGCTAATTTCAATCGCCTGGCCCTGCTCATCCACACCGCCGACGTAGCGCATCCAGCCCGCCACGCCCAGCGCCAGTAAATCAAAGTGACTGCCGTTTACAATGTGCCAACGAACGGAATCAAGCATACGCTGCGGCAATTTTTGGCTTCCGTCCATAGCAATCTGCCAGGTACGATGACGCAGTGCCGGGTTGCTGTAACGCTCAATTAACAGATCGGCATAACGCTGTAGATCTACACCTTTTACTTTCAGCGTGGGTGCTTGTTCCTGCAACATCAGCGCACGAGCTGCAAGACGATAGCTTTCATCGTCCATACAATCATTAATGTGTTGATAACCGGCCAGATAACCAAGATAAGCCAGGAAAGAGTGGCTGCCGTTGAGCATACGCAGTTTCATCTCTTCAAACGGAATGACATCTGCTACCAGCTCCGCTCCTGCCTTCTCCCATTCAGGACGACCGGAAACAAAGTTATCTTCGATAACCCACTGACGGAAAGGCTCACATGCCACACCTGCCGGGTCGCGTACGCCAGTGATGTGTTCAATTTTGTCCAGAGTCTCTGGGGTAACTGCCGGGACAATTCGGTCAACCATAGTCGACGGGAACGTCACATGTTGTTCGATCCACGCAGCCAGTTCTTCATCCACCGCTCTGGCATACGCGGTGACAACATTACGCATTACATGACCGTTTTCAGGCATGTTGTCGCAGGACATCACAGTAAAGGCGGCTAAACCTGCCGCTTTGCGGCGTGCCAAAGCCTCAACCACTACGCCTGGCGCAGTTTTTGGCTGTTTTGGGTTTTGCAGATCGGCGGCAATCATTGGATTGTCTAACATCAGTTCACCGGTCGCCGGAGAATGGCAGTATCCTTTCTCCGTTATGGTCAGGGAAACGATCGCGACCTGTGGTTCACACATCGCTGCCAGTACGCTTTCCAGACCATCAACCTGTGCATGCAATGCATTTTTCACCACGCCCACGACTCTCGCAGTCCAGGCATCAGCAGACATCTCTGCAACGGTATACAGATTATCTTGCTGTTTCAGATCGAAAATCTGCTGCTCGCCGCCAATCAGATTCACTTCGCAGTAGCCCCAGTCACTGCCGTGATCTGCAGCCAAAATGTCAGCGTAAACCCCCTGATGTGCGCGGTGAAACGCGCCAAACCCCAGATGAACAATACGCGGAACCAGTTTTGTACGATCGTAGTCAGGAAGTGCAGCCTTTGCCGCTAAGAGCTTGTTTTGCATGGTATGGCCTACTTATAAATGAAATCAGGACTGTTCCAGAGTAACGCCTGTATGGTTGTATGTTTTGATTTGCATTAAGCTTTTTATGATTGGTATGACATCAATATCTAAGCTATATACCACCTGAAAGATGAATATGGCGGCACACTGCCGCCAAAGAAGATTAGTGTTTCTGCCACTGCTGGTATTCACGTTTTAGTCTCTGCGGCGCGGTTTCAGGCATCATTAGCAAACCAATGACTGAGATGACGCCTAGTACAATCACGTAGGTTGCCAGTCCATAATAATGCCCACCAGTGACCTGCAGAATCTTCACAGCCACCAGCCCCAGGATCCCACTGCCTATCAGCGATCCTAACTGCCAAATTAATGCAATACCGCTACAGCGAATGTGCGTAGGGAAAAGCTCCGGGAAATAAGAGGCCTGAGGCGCATAGCACATACTATGTCCAAAACTCAGAACCAGAATCATCACAAGCTGTGTTAGCCAGAAATTATCCTGATTAATTGCCAGGAAGAATGGAATAATCATAACAACCTGAAGAAGCGCACCCATAATATAGACGGGTTTACGCCCAATTCTGTCACACAGCGATCCCATTAGAGGTATGGCAACAATTTCTATTATCACTGCGACAATCATTGTCTCCATCAAGATATTTGCATCAAGATTATTTGCTTTACCGTAAGCAAGGACAATCACAGTAAACATAGCAAATGTGCAAGCTTCAATAAGCTTAGCGCACACTCCCTTAACAACAATACCAGGGAAATCACGAATGACTTCGACTAATGGTCGCGATTCTTCTGCTTTTGTCTCCCTAATCTGAGCAAAGACTGGTGACTCATCAATTTTTAAGCGGATAAACAGCCCAACAATAACCAGTAGCAGGCTTAACAGGAACGGTATACGCCACCCATAATCCATCATTGCCT
Source organism: Citrobacter sp. Cf136 (assembly GCF_030333815.1). Lineage (NCBI taxonomy): Bacteria > Pseudomonadati > Pseudomonadota > Gammaproteobacteria > Enterobacterales > Enterobacteriaceae > Citrobacter > Citrobacter sp. Cf136. Next base: position 1,112,741 of record NZ_JAOWFE010000032.1, read on the forward strand.
CTGGAGAAAGCGTGGCATTCAACAACGCAAAGAGTGCCAAAGGCAGAAGGAAGCCAACCGGAGCGCCGATTTGAACCCAACTGGAGAAAAAACCACGATGCTTGGGTTCAGAGTATTCAGCAGTCATCAGTACTGCACCGGCTTGTTCACCTCCAACACCAAAGCCTTGTAATACACGAATAAAAATAAGTAAAGCTGGGGCCCATACACCTATTTTTTCGTATGTAGGTAACAAGCCAATACAGAATGTCCCTAAGCCAACGATTAATATCGTAATCACCAGAGCTTTTTTGCGTCCAACTTTATCGCCAATATGTCCAAAGACAATTCCGCCTAATGGTCTTGCGAGGAAACCAACAGCATAGGTAGCAAAAGCCGCGAGTGTACTAATTAACGGATCATCACTTGGGAAAAATAAATGGCCAAAAAAGAGTACAGCTGCTGTGCCATATGCAAAAAAATCATAATACTCAGCAGCAGTACCAATTGCGGATGCTGAAGCCACTCGGCGAATAATGGGCTTATTATCTACGTTGTTTTTAATATCGACTGAACTAACCATAAGTTTAACCTTCTGTAGGGTATTGGGTTAATCAACATCTTTCGTACGTAAAATTTATATTTACCAGTTCCACAGCGTGCCATCTTCCAGGCGAGCAACAGGCAGATATGCAGGGTCATACGGATATTTCGCCGCCAGTTTTTCGTCAAACTCGATCCCAAGGCCGGGTTTGTCTCCTGGGTGCATATAGCCGTTATCAAAGGTCCAGTTATGTGGGAACACTTCCAGCATCTGCTCGGAATAGCCCATATATTCCTGTACGCCGAAGTTCGGCACCCACAGATCAAAATGCAGCGCGGCGGCCATGCACACAGGCGATAGATCGGAAGGTCCATGTGAACCGGTACGTACCTGATACAGCGACGCGAAATCAGCAATCCGGCGCATACCGGTGATACCCCCCGCATGGGTGATGGTGGTGCGGATATAGTCGATCAATTGTTCTTCGATCAGCTGTTTGCAGTCCCAGATGCTATTGAACACTTCCCCTACCGCAATCGGCGTGACGGTATGCTGGCGGATCAGGCGGAAGCACTCCTGGTTTTCAGCAGGGGTTGGGTCTTCCATCCAGAACAGACGATATTGCTCAATGCTTTTGCCAAAACGCGCCGCTTCAATTGGCGTCAGACGGTGATGCATGTCGTGCAGAAGATGTTCGTTGAAACCGAATTTATCGCGCACGGCTTCAAACAGTTTTGGTGTGAAATCGAGATATTTCTCCGTTGACCATAACTGTTCTTCCGGCCATTGCCCTTTTGTGGCAGGTTCATAGGCCAGTCCTTTGCCTTTAGACATACCGTAAGTGGTTTTCATGCCCGGTACGCCACACTGCACGCGAATCGCTTTAAAACCCATTTCTTTATGACGCGCATAATCTTCCAGTACGTCATCAACGGTATGGCCAGTGGTGTGGCAATAAACCATAACTCCTTCACGAGAAGCACCGCCGAGTAACTGGTACAACGGCATATTGGCTGCTTTCGCTTTGATGTCCCACAATGCCATATCCACTGCGGAAATCGCCGACATGGTGACCGGCCCACGACGCCAGTACGCGCCTTTGTAGAAAAATTGCCAGATATCCTCAATACGATGCGCATCGCGACCAATAAGCTGCGGACACACGTGATCTTTCAGATACGACGCCACGGACAGCTCGCGTCCATTTAACGTGGCATCTCCCAGCCCGGTGATCCCATCTTCTGTCGTAATTTTCAACGTCACAAAATTACGCCCAGGACAGGTAACAAAAACATCAGCCCCAACAATCTTCATTTCTTATTCCCTACATCTGTTCTTGTGATGCATGAAATTTACCCAACTGAGCTACTACCATACAAGTATAGAGATCAAAAAAACTCTGTTTGATCACAAAAAAGGCGCTATACGCGCCCCCATCCAGCCACAATGATCAACATGCCGCACAACGCCACCAGCGCGCCAGACCAGTCATACAAACTGAGTTTTACACCATCGACAATGCGTAGCCATAGCAGCGCGGTCACCACGTAAACACCGCCATAGGCTGCGTATACACGCCCGCTGGCTGCCGGATGGAGTGTCAGCAACCAGACGAATAAAGCCAGTGACATCCCGGCGGGTATCAGCAACCAGGCTGTAGCCCCTCGCTTTAGCCAAAGCCAGGGTAAAAAGCAGCCAATGATTTCGCATAACGCGGTGACGAAAAAAAGAAATGTGGTCTTAAGCATTGATGTTATTCAGTTACCTTCGGTTTAACTATGATACGACAGAATCTCGTTAGCGTATCCATATCCACCGGGTGGGTATGCCCGCAAACCGGAATAGTGTAGAATTTAACCCTGTTTTATCGTTTTTACCCTTTCCCATAAAAGGAATTCGCCATGAAAATTACACTGACCAAACGCCTGTGCCTGACGGCTATGCTGACGCTGGCTGCGGCTGTGTACACCTCTTCCGCATTTGCTGAAACCAGTAAACTGGTCATTGAATCCGGGGACAGTGCGCAAAGTCGTCAACAAGCAGCAATGGAAAAGGAACAATGGAACGATACGCGTCAGCTTCGCCAGAAAGTCAACAAACGTGCAGAGAAAGAGTGGGACAAAGCCGATACAGCCTTTGATAGCCGTGATAAATGCGAACAGAGCGCTAATATTAATGCGTACTGGGAACCTAACACACTGCGCTGCCTTGATCGCCGGACTGGCCGCACCGTTGCCCCATAATTATTGCACTTTGAAGGATATTGAAAGGATACGATATGACTAGCGCCCTCAGTGTTAAGTTGCGCCCGCTGGAGCGTGAAGATTTACGATTCGTTCATCAGCTTGATAATAACGCCAGCGTAATGCGTTACTGGTTTGAAGAACCTTACGAAGCGTTTGTTGAGCTGTCAGACCTGTATGACAAACACATTCACGACCAAAGCGAACGTCGCTTTGTGGTGGAATGCGACGGTGAAAAAGCCGGACTCGTGGAACTGGTTGAAATTAACCATGTGCACCGACGGGCGGAATTCCAGATCATTATTTCCCCTGATTATCAGGGCAAAGGTCTGGCTTCCCGGGCTGCTAAGCTGGCGATGGATTACGGCTTCACCGTACTCAATTTATATAAGCTGTATCTGATCGTTGATAAAGAGAACGAAAAAGCTATCCACATCTACCGTAAACTTGGCTTTATGGTCGAAGGCGAACTGATTCATGAATTCTTTATCAACGGCCAATACCGCAACACTATACGTATGTGTATCTTCCAGCAGCAGTATCTGGCAGAACATAAAACGTCAGGTCCTAACCTGCTGCAACCTACCGCTCAATAAAGCCTGACTAATAGTACGCGATGGTGTTTTCAATTGAGTAATGGTGTTCAACTGCCGGCTTCACGCTCTCGTCAACGATAACGAGCTGGCAGTTGACCGGATTTGCGTATTCATCGTATTTGCACGTTTGTTTGACGTTGCCTACCGGATGATTGTTGAGCAGGCTCACCGCGGTGTAATCCAGCTTCTTCAACGGATCGACCGACGGTTTGGCATCAACCTGTAAGGTATTGTCCTTATTGACGGTTGTTTTACCCAGCGGGTAGCCTTCCGCATCGTATCTATATTGCACCTTCATCTCTTTCCCCGTGGCAGAAACGACAAAACCGTTATCGTCGGTATCCCACACCACTCCTGCTGCAGGCAGTTCCGCCAGTTGGCATTTGCCCTGTAAACGGATCCGTTTTTCCAGCGTTTCGGCATCCCGGTAGTAGTTTGCATCCAGGACCAGCGCCATACCGGTATTGTTTTCAATATCGTGCAGTTCAAGCGTATCGAAACACCCTTCCTGTGACAGCGTACCAACGACACGCTTAGTGACCTCACCTTTATCATTGAGCAGCGTCTGGCTGAAATCTTTCACCGGCCCACGCAGCGGGTCGAAATCAAATTCATTGGAAAAACTGGCCATTTCCGGCGTAAAGGAAACCAGCCCTTTGGCGTTATCACACCCAACCAGCACGACGCACAGGAAACCTAACAGGGTCTGTTTCTTCACATTTTTCACCGGGATAAGAAGATAATTCTCAATCATATTAGCAAATACAGTTATTTACACCAGAAATGCTAATCTTAGTTTAAGTCGATCATAAAGGAGCTGATGATGAAATACATACCAGGAATTGCCGCGATCATATTGGTAGTCGCTTCCCCGCAGGTTCTGGCGGCACCCGCGTCATGCGAACGCGTAAAAAGCGATATCGAACAACGCATCATCAATAATGGTGTTGCTGAATCCAGCTTCACGCTGAATATTGTCCCCAACGATCAGGCCGATCAACCTGACTCACTGGTAGTCGGACATTGTGCAAATGATACGCACAAAATTCTCTATACCCGAACCAACAGCGGCAACACCCCCGCCAATAGCACATCTGCACAAGACGGACACGTCGCCGAACCGCAATAAATCTCACCCTCCGTGCGCGGAGGGTTACTCCAGTTTGATATGCATTAAGATGACATACTCATAAATGGGTAAACTCACTACATTATTAGCATGCTATTAATTTCGCTGTAGAGATTAATATATAGCGATAACTATAATGGAGTGAGTTATGTCTGATACTGAGCAATATGGAGGCATCAGCCGCAGGACGTTAGTGAAATCCTCGGCTATCGGTTCGCTGGCGCTTGCCGCAGGCGGGCTGTCATTACCTTTTGGAATGCGCACCGCCGCCGCTGCGGTACAACGGGCGATACAACCGGCTGAAGAGAAAGTGGTTTGGGGCGCGTGTTCCGTGAACTGCGGCAGCCGTTGTGCCCTGCAACTCCACGTCAAAGATGACGAAGTCGTATGGGTGGAGTCCGATACGACCGGAGACGATCTTTATGGTCAGCACCAGGTTCGTGCCTGTCTGCGTGGGCGTTCAATCCGCCGACGGATCAATCATCCGGATCGCCTGAATTATCCGATGAAGCGCGTAGGCAAACGTGGTGAGGGAAAATTCGAACGTATAACCTGGCAGGAAGCGCTGGATACCATCAGTGACAGTTTAAAAAATACCGTGGAGAAATACGGTAATGAAGCTGTTTATATTAATTACACCTCAGGCATTGTAGGCGGCAACATTACGCGCTCCTCTCCTTATGCCTCGCTGGTCGCTCGCCTGATGAACTGCTATGGCGGTTTCCTGAGCCATTACGGCACTTACAGCACCGCACAAATCGCGGCAGCAATGCCCTATACCTACGGCTCAAATGACGGTAACAGCACATCCGACATCGAAAACACGAAACTGGTAGTAATGTTTGGCAATAATCCTGCCGAAACGCGCATGAGCGGCGGCGGAATAACGTACTTCCTTGAACAGGCCCGGGAGCGATCTAATGCCCGGATGATCGTCATTGATCCGCGCTATACCGATACCGCTGCGGGTCGTGAAGATGAGTGGATCCCTATCCGTCCGGGAACCGATGCCGCACTCGTGGCGGGACTTGCCTGGGTTATGATTAACGAAAATCTTGTCGACCAGGCGTTCCTCGACACATATTGCATCGGTTATGACGAGAAAACCCTACCCGCCGATGCCCCCGCTAACGGACATTACAAGGCCTATATACTTGGCAACGGCGATGACGGTATCGCTAAAACGCCCCAATGGGCCTCGCATGTCACCGGGATCCCCGCCGATCGCATTATCAAACTGGCTCGGGAAATCGGCAGCACAAAACCGGTATATATTTGTCAGGGCTGGGGGCCGCAACGTCAGGCTAACGGCGAACTGACTTCACGGGCGATCGCGATGTTGCCTATCCTGACCGGCAACGTTGGCATCAACGGCGGCAATAGCGGTGCACGAGAATCAACCTACACCATCACGATTGAACGCATGCCGCTGCCGGAGAATCCCATCAAGACCCAGATATCCTGCTTTAGCTGGACCGACGCCATCGCTCGTGGCCCGGAAATGACCGCAACCCGCGATGGCGTGCGCGGGAAAGATAAGCTCGATGTACCGATTAAATTTATCTGGAACTACGCGGGCAACACCATTACTAATCAGCACTCAGATATCAATAAAACGCATGAGATCCTTCAGGATGATACGAAATGCGAAATGATAGTGGTCATCGAAAACTTCATGACATCCTCGGCCAAATATGCCGATATTCTGCTGCCGGACTTAATGACCGTCGAACAGGAAGACATTATTCCTAACGACTATGCGGGCAACATGGGATACCTCATTTTTATTCAACCCGCGACGTCACCGAAGTTCGAGCGTAAACCGATCTACTGGATAATGAGCGAAGTCGCCAAACGCCTTGGCAATGATATCTATCAACGCTTTACGGAAGGCCGTACTCAGGAACAGTGGCTCCAGTATTTGTATGCAAAAATGCTGGCCAAAGACCCCGCGCTGCCTTCCTATGACGAGCTGAAAAAAATGGGGATCTATAAACGTAAAGACCCTAACGGGCATTTTGTCGCTTATAAAAAATTCCGCGACGATCCGCAGGCCAATCCGCTCAAAACACCGTCCGGAAAGATTGAAATTTATTCCAGTCGACTGGCGAAAATAGCCAACACCTGGGAGTTGCAAAAGGACGAAGTAATTAGCCCGCTTCCCGTCTACGCCTCTACGTTTGAAGGGTGGGATGATCCGAAACGCAGCGCATTTCCGCTGCAATTGTTTGGCTTCCATTACAAATCCCGTACGCACTCCAGCTACGGCAATATCGATGTTCTGCAGGCGTCCTGCCGTCAGGAAGTGTGGATCAACCCTGTCGATGCCCAAAAGCGTGGTATTGCAAATGGCGATATGGTGCGGGTCTTTAACGACCGCGGTGAAGTACGTATTGCGGCCAAAGTGACGCCGCGGATCCTGCCCGGCGTCAGCGCAATGGGCCAGGGTGCATGGCACGATGCCGATATGACCGGCGACAAAATTGATCATGGCGCCTGCGTAAATACGCTGACAACACAGCGCCCTTCACCGCTGGCAAAAGGCAACCCACAGCACACTAATCTGGTCGAGATCGAGAAGGTTTAAGGACTAACCCATGACAACTCAGTATGGATTTTTTATTGATTCCAGTCGTTGCACCGGATGCAAAACCTGCGAACTGGCCTGCAAAGACTACAAGGATCTCACGCCCGACGTCAGTTTCCGCCGGATTTACGAATACGCCGGAGGTGACTGGCAGGAAGACAACGGCGTCTGGCGACAGAACGTTTTCGCCTACTACCTCTCCATTGCCTGTAACCACTGTGAAGATCCGGCCTGTACCAAGGTTTGCCCCAGCGGGGCTATGCATAAACGTGATGATGGTTTTGTGGTCGTTGATGAAGATGTGTGTATTGGCTGTCGTTACTGCCACATGGCCTGTCCGTACGGCGCACCGCAGTACAATGCCGCCAAAGGGCATATGACCAAGTGCGATGGCTGTCATGACCGCGTGGCAGACGGCAAAAAGCCTGTCTGCGTCGAGTCCTGTCCGCTGCGTGCGCTGGACTTCGGTCCCATTGATGAGCTGCGCGAAAAACATGGTGAGCTGGCAGCCGTCGCCCCGCTGCCGGGTGCGCACTTCACCAGACCGAGTATTGTGATCAAACCAAACGCCAATTGCCGCCCGACCGGGGATACCACGGGTTTTCTGGCTAATCCAAAGGAGGTGTAAAATGGGAAATGGATGGCATGAATGGCCGCTGGTACTGTTCACGGTGCTGGGCCAGTGCGTAGCCGGGGCGCTGATCGTAAGTGGCTACGGCTGGCTAACCACTAAAGACGATGCGGTAAAGCAGCGTATTGTGCGCAGCATGTTTTTTCTGTGGCTGGTGATGGGCATCGCCTTTCTCGCCTCAGTCATGCATTTAGGTTCGCCGCTGCGCGCGTTTAACTCGCTGAACCGAATTGGCGCATCGGCGCTGAGTAACGAAATTGCCAGCGGTTCGCTGTTTTTCGCCGTCGGTGGCCTGTGGTGGCTGGTGGCGTTTCTCGGTAAAATGCCCGCAACGTTAGGTAAAATCTGGCTGCTGTTGAGCATGTTGCTGGGCCTGGTATTTGTCTATGCGATGACCAACGTCTACCAGATAGACACCGTCCCAACCTGGTATAATGGCTATACTACACTGGCGTTTTTCATGACGATGCTGCTCAGTGGACCGCTGTTTGCCGCCCTGCTGCTGCGGGCTGCGGGTGTTTCCTGCAGCCCTGCCAGATTCGCTGGTATCAGCGTGCTGGCCCTGCTGGTGACCGTGGCTGTTGTTGTGCTGCAGGGACTGTCGCTCGGCGAAATCCACAGTTCGGTACAAAACGCTGGCGCGCTGGTGCCCGACTACGCAAGCCTGCAGGTCTGGCGCATCCTCCTGCTGGTTGCGGGGCTGGGCTGCTGGATATGCCCGCTTGTCCGTCGCAAAGAACCGTCCGTCGGCGGACTGGCGCTGGGCTTAGTGTCCGTCCTCGCCGGTGAAATCATTGGCCGCGGCTTGTTTTACGGTTTACATATGACAGTCGGAATGGCTGTCGCAGGTTAATTTTCGGGTGCGGGGCAACCCGCACTGTTCAGGATTGTTTGCATGACCCATTTTTCACAACGTGACAACTTTTCCACCGCAGCGCGTGTGCTCGGCGCGCTGTTTTACTATGCCCCAGACAGTGCCGAAGCTTCGGCACTGGTCAGTGCGTTAAGCAACGATGGTTGGCAGGCGCAGTGGCCGCTTGAAAAGACAACGCTTTCGCCGTTAGTTGCACAGTTTCAGGCTGAGGCCGATGAGTCTCTCCCGCAAGCCTGGCAACGTCTGTTTGTTGGCCCTTATGCGCTCCCTTCTCCGCCCTGGGGATCCGTCTGGCTGGATCGTGAAAACGTGTTGTTTGGCGACTCCACGCTGGCTCTGCGTCAGTGGATGCGTGACAACGGTATCCAGTTTGCTATGCAGCAAAATGAGCCAGAAGATCACTTTGGTTCACTACTGTTGCTGACGGCCTGGCTTGCTGAGAACGAACGCCACACCGAGTGCGAACAGCTGCTGGCCTGGCATCTTTTCCCATGGTCATCGCGCTTCCTTAATGTGTTTATCGAAAAAGCCGATCACCCGTTCTATCAGGCGTTGGGTGAGTTGGCGCGTCTGACGCTGGCACAGTGGCAATCACAGTTATTGATCCCGGTAGCCGATAAGCCTTTGTTTCGTTAATTTCGTCACAGGCAGGATGCATACTGCCTGTGGTGCATCCTGTTGCGCACGCTGAGCTTTTGCTTCTGTTGTCAAATAGCCGCAAAATAAAACGTCTGAAACTTCCTCTCTGGCCACACATGCATCATTTACATGCTTATCCTGACCTGCGCGCCATGTTCCGCCGTCTGCTGATCGCCGCGTTGATTGGCGTCCTTGCTGCGCTGGCCGTCGCAGGATTTCGTCATGCCATGCTGCTTCTCGAATGGTTGTTTCTGAGCAATAACACGGGGAGTCTGGTCAACGCTGCGACAAACCTTTCGCCTTTAAGGCGTATGCTGACACCTGCACTCGGCGGTCTGGCGGCAGGATTACTACTGTGGGGCTGGCAAAAATTTAACCGTTTACGCCCACAGGCTCCCACTGATTATATGGAAGCTCTACAAACCGACGGACAATTTGACGTCAGTGCCAGCCTGGTGAAATCGCTGGCCTCGTTACTGGTTGTCGCCAGCGGGAGCGCTATCGGACGCGAAGGTGCCATGATTTTACTGGCGGCGCTGGCGGCTTCCTGCTTTGCTCAACGCTTTACCCCACGTACAGAATGGAAGTTATGGATTGCCTGCGGCGCCGCAGCGGGTATGGCCGGAGCCTATCATGCCCCGCTGGCGGGCAGTTTATTTATTGCCGAAGTGTTGTTTGGCACGCTGATCCTCGCATCACTGGGACCGGTAGTGGTGTCCGCCGTAGTCGCATTACTCACCACCAATCTGCTTAGCGACAGCAATGCGCTGCTGTATACCGTTCACCTGTCTCGGGAATTGCATACTCTGGAATACGTTATGATTGTCAGCACCGGTTTGGCTGCTGGCTTCTGCGGACCGCTCTTCATGTGGCTGATGACCACCAGCCATAATGGTTTTTTGCGCTTAAAACTCTCGCCGCCGTGGCAACTGGCGCTTGGTGGGTTGATCGTTGGCCTGCTTTCATTGCTCACGCCTGCGGTCTGGGGTAATGGCTACAGCGTGGTGCAGTCATATTTACTTTCGCCACCGCTGCTGGCCGTAGTTAGCGGGATTTTTATCTGCAAATTACTGGCGGTGCTTGCCAGCAGTGGATCCGGTGCGCCAGGTGGCGTGTTTACGCCAACGCTGTTTGTCGGCTTGTCGGTGGGCATGCTGCTGGGTCAGGTATGGGGATTATGGCTTCCGGGCTCGGATGAAATTGCTATTTTGCTGGGCTTAACGGGGATGGCCACGCTACTGGCTGCTACCACGCATGCACCAATAATGTCGACCTTGATGGTTTGTGAAATGACCGGGGAGTATCGCCTGCTCCCCGGATTACTGATTGCCTGTGTCCTGGCGTCGGTGCTGTCGCGTACGTTACGCCACGACTCTATCTACCGACAGCACGCTGCCGAGCATTGACAGACGGATGTACTGCGACAGCTCACGCTGCTCTGCACGAGGCAGATAAGGCAGTTCACCGATAAGCGGGGCAGGTAATTTTTTACCCAGCACATCAATGATTTCCGCATAATGTGCCAGCCCCGGGTTGATTCGGTTCGCGACCCAGCCAATCAGCGGCAGTCCGTCGCTGGCAATCGCCTGTGCGGTGAGGATAGCATGATTAATACAGCCTTCCTGGATACCCACCACCATCAGCACCGGCAGTTGTTCCTGCACCACCCATTCCGATAACGGACGCAGATCGTTCATCAAGCTCCGCCAGCCTCCGGTGCCTTCCACGACAACGTGATCGACTTTTTCGCTGAGGCTTGCGAGACCGTTGGATAACAGGGTGTAATTGACCGGACCACTATGCGCTACGCTACTTTCGTCTTCGCTGAGCGCAATCGGGTTGACCGCTTCGTAAGGCAGTTCGATAGTGGACACGCTTTGCAGCACCAGCGCATCTTTGTTGCGCAGACCTTCGGGCGTCTCTTTGCTGCCTTTGGCTACAGGTTTGTAACCCGCAACGCTTTTACCCCCTGACGCTAACGCTTGTAGTAATGCGCGGGAAACCACGGTCTTCCCAACAGAAGTGTCTGTACCTGTAATAAAGAAACGCTTCAGCATCACTAACTCCACCGTTATGCTTTGAAAATATAAGTCAGGAAAATAAAACAGTGGAGAAAGTCTAAGGTATGACGACCAGGATCAGCTTGAGATAGCGCAATTTTTCGTACAACAGTTAAAAAATGTTAACCCTGTAATAGACGAATCAACAAAGAACCGTTATACATCGCGTCCTTAACGAGCGCCGCCCCCGCCATCGTCCCCTGATTGGTAAACTGCGTACTTTCAACGACTATATGCTGACTGTAAGCCGGAAGTGCCTGCTGACGAATGCTGTCAGCGATGGTGGGGAACAAGATATCTGCCGCTTTACTGAGCGGAGACCCAATCAATATCTTTTGCGGGTTGAACAAATTCACCATGATGGCAAGAATTCTGCCGACGTGGGTCCCGACGCCGCTAATGATATCTTTCGCCAATAAATCACCCTGCATTGCCGCCAGACACAGTGCGTCTACCGTCAGCGGTTGCCCGTGTAAAGAAGAACTCATTGACTGCTTCAAGCGCACCTGCGCCAGTTCGAGCACGCTGTCGACGCTGGCGATCGTTTCCAGACAACCATGGTTACCGCAGTAGCAGCGTTTACCGTACGGATCCACCTGCGTATGGCCAATTTCCACCAGGCTACTGCTGCCTGCATGCAGTAAATGACCGTCAGTGATCACCCCGGCACCCACGTTATGATCGATCACCACCTGAATGACGTCACGCGCACCACGCGATGCGCCGAAAAGCGCCTCAGCCATGGTCCAGGCGCTAATATCATGCTGAATATAGACCGGTACGCCAGTATGGTTCTCAAGCGCCTGGCCCAGCGGCATCTCTTTGACATCTTCGTAAAATGGCATGCGATGCACGATACCGTTTTCAGTATCAATAATGCCGGGTAAGGTGATGGCGATGGAGGTTAAGCGTTCCAGCTTTTGTTGGTGGCGGATGAAAAACTGGTCGACCTGGGTAATAACACGTTCCAGAAGCGGTGTTTCACTGACCAGCTCCATTTCAAGGCAATCTTCTACCACCAGTTTGCTGCTCAGATCGCGTAGTGCCAGAAAGATCTCGCCGCGACTGATACGGATGGATAAATAGTGCCAGGCTTCCGTTTCAACAACCAGCCCAACTGCCGGACGCCCACGGCTGCCCGCTTCCTTGATTTCCAGCTCTTGCACCAGGTGCGCTTCGAGCATTTCGCGGACAATTTTAGTAATACTGGCAGGCGCCAATTGCGCCAGGCGAGAGAGATCAATACGCGATACCGGACCCAGCTGATCAATCAGGCGATAAACCGCGCCAGCATTGGTCTGCTTAATTTGATCGATATGCCCAGGCTGACTATCAGCAACCACCACTTACTCCCTTTATTTTCGCGCTCCGAAATAATCTGCGGGCTATGGTGAAGCACTTCAATGGCTCCCGTCAACTTTTTACTTAGCCTTGTGATTTACTGCACATTTTCACTCATTTTTAAACTAAATTAATCGCCTGAACGGCCGCCAGCAGCTGCTCACGAAAACGTTGCGCGGCGTGACTTTGCTCATGATGCTTTGGCCACACTAACCACATTTCCGAGACAGCATCTTCTTCCGCTATCGGGATCCAACACATTTCATATAGCTGCACCCGTTTAAAAGAAGCAGGAAGTATAGAAACCCCTAATCCTGCAGCTACCAGCCCGATGATAGTCATCGCTTCGCCAACCTCCTGCGCAATCGTCGGTTTTAGTCCATAGCGACGCATCAGGCCAAGAATATCGTCATACAACCCTGTCCCCACATGGGGATCAAAAAAGACAAATGGTTCATTCGCCAGTTCGGCCAACGTGACCACGGGTTTTTGCGCCAACGGATGCGCGCGTGGGATCATCGCCATCAGTGGTTCATGCAGAATGATTTCACGCTCCAGCGTTTCCGGAAGCTGCGTATTGCGCAGAAGTCCCAAATCCAGCGTCCCTTCATTGAGCGGGGCAATTTGCTCACGTGTGTTCATTTCGCGGGTTTGCATATGCACTGCCGGGTAGCTTTGACGAAACAGAGATAACGTATCTGAAACGGCTTTGATAAACGGCGCCGACGACGTAAAGCCGATACGCAATTCCCCTGCTTCTCCCAAATGCAAACGCTCAGCCCTGGAGGCGGCTTCATTAACCAGCCCGAGGATCTGCCGACTGTCTGCAAGAAACTGCTTTCCGGCAGAGGTCAGCGCCACGCTACGGTTGGTTCGGGCAAGTAACCGGGCGCCAACCTGCTGTTCAAGGATCTGGATCTGCTGGCTTAGCGGCGGTTGCGAAATGTTTAATCGTGCTGCCGCCCGACCAAAATGCAACTCTTCGGCAACGGCCACAAAGTAACGTAAATGACGCAGTTCGATATTCATATTTTTAAAATATTATTTGAGATTATTAATATATTAGACAGAATATTGTGATTTTCATACTCTTAAGGCTGGTCCTGTAGACGTAATTGGATGAGCAAGGATTTCAAGTGAGCCGTACAACAACTGTCGATACCGCGCCAACAAGCGATGTTGATGAACAGATAGTTACCCCGCCGGATGGTTTTATCAAACGCGGAACATCCCCATTTATGCGTGTCACGCTGGCGCTGTTTTCCGCCGGACTGGCGACTTTTGCCCTCCTCTATTGCGTACAACCCATACTGCCTGTGCTTTCGCACGAGTTTGGTGTCTCTCCTGCCAGCAGTAGTATTTCGCTCTCCATTTCAACGGCGATGCTGGCGATAGGGTTACTGTTTACCGGTCCACTTTCAGATGCTATTGGCCGCAAGCCGGTGATGGTTACCGCACTGCTGCTCGCCTCTTGTTGTACGCTCCTTTCAACAATGATGACCAGCTGGCACGGTATTTTAATCATGCGGGCGCTGATAGGACTTTCACTGAGCGGGGTCGCGGCGGTAGGGATGACCTATCTGAGTGAAGAGATTCATCCTAGTTTCGTCGCCTTCTCAATGGGCTTGTATATCAGCGGTAACTCGATTGGCGGTATGAGTGGTCGCTTGATCAGCGGCGTGTTTACCGACTTTTTTAACTGGCGTATCGCGCTGGCGGCGATCGGCTGTTTTGCCCTTGCCTCTGCGCTGATGTTCTGGAAAATCCTGCCGGAATCTCGTCATTTCAGACCAACGTCGCTGCGCCCGAAAACGTTGTTTATCAACTTCCGCTTGCACTGGCGCGACAGAGGCTTGCCGCTGCTGTTTGCGGAAGGTTTTTTACTGATGGGATCGTTTGTCACGCTGTTTAATTACATCGGCTACCGCCTGATGCTCTCTCCGTGGGAGCTCAGCCAGGCGGTTGTCGGTCTGTTATCTGTGGCGTATCTGACCGGGACCTGGAGTTCGCCAAAAGCAGGTTCTATGACCACTCGTAATGGCCGTGGCCCGGTAATGCTCTTTTCAACTGGCGTGATGCTGGTTGGACTGTTGATGACCCTGTTCACATCGCTATGGCTGATCTTCGCCGGGATGCTGCTCTTTTCAGCCGGTTTTTTTGCCGCGCACTCCGTAGCAAGCAGCTGGATTGGACCACGGGCAAAACGCGCTAAAGGCCAGGCTTCTTCCCTGTATCTGTTCAGCTATTATCTGGGATCCAGTATTGCCGGTACGCTCGGCGGCGTATTCTGGCACAGCTATGGCTGGAACGGTGTGGGCGGATTTATCGCCCTGATGCTGGTGCTGGCGTTGCTGGTCGGCGCACGTTTGCACCATCGTCTGCACGTATAATCCCCGATGCCCGGATTCCGGGCATCGCCTTTATGAATCAGGTAGTAACGTCTGGGCTCCCATTTGCAGAGCAATAACCGTCCCGTTCATCACTATATGCAGCATGATCGGCATCAACAGGCCGTTGCTTTTCAGTCTGGCGATGATCAAAACCTGCGACACAAGAAACAACATCAGCAACGTCCGTAGATCCACATACTGCGTATGCATGATGGCAAAAATGACCGATACCACCACTGACGACAGCCAGGTTTTATTATTGAACCAGTACTGGAACGCGTTGAATAAACAGCCTCTGAAAACAATTTCTTCATAAACTGGCGCAATAAATATCAGAGTCAACGTAGATAACCACAATGCGTAACTACTTAAGGATATTTGGCTGGTCACCCACGCTTCGGTTTGTCTGAGACCCAAAATCAATGGCAGGATAAGCTGAATAAACAGCAGCACCGCGAACAAAATGGTAAACCACCTGGCGTTGAAAATGCCTTTGCCCAGCCCCTCTCTTTTTCTGAAGAAGAAGTAATACAGCGGAACCAGCACAACAAATTCCAATGCAAACAACAGCGAGAAAAGTAGCCCTTTGGCAAGCAGGTCCTGACTCGCGGGGAAAAACAACGGGGTAAACGTGAGGCCAAACATCAGTAAAAACATTGAAAAGCAGCCAGCTACTGCTTTGGTCCTGGCGATATACAGGTTGTCGGCATCCTGTGACATACAATCTCCTTGCGCTCATCGAAGATAAGTTGATGAATTACCGATACATGATAAAAATTCTCATTATCACTGACAACCTACCAACTTTTACGTAATGCCCATTGGTACAATGCCAAAACCCTCTTTACTCCGGAACTTCACCGTCAACTACTCAGGGGAGAATCCGCCAGCGGCAACGAAAAACGGAAGCAGGCCCCTGCCGTTGAGCTAACCAGGCTGATATCCCCTCCATGCAGCTCGAGCATTCTACGCACGATTAGTAAGCCCAGGCCGCCGCGCTCAGCCCTCTGCTCACGGGGAACTAACGCGGTCGGGCGCTGAAACAATACTTTTCGCACAGCTTCTTCTACCCCTGGCCCGCTGTCCTGAACTTCGGCTAATAAACGGTCTGCATCACGCCAGACTTTTAGCCGCACTTCGCCTCCGTCAGGCGTATGACGGATAGCGTTATCCAGCAGATTCGTCACAACTCTTTCTATCATTGATAAATCGGCATTCACCAGCGGTAACGGCCCCATTACGTCAAGGTGCAACTGCAAATGACGCGTGGCAACAGGGAGATCAAATTTCTGTGCCACATCCTGGATCAATTCACCAATAGCAAAACGTTCACGCTGCGGTTTTATACCGCCATGCTCCAGTCTTGCCAGCTCAAACAGCTGTTGTGACAGATGACGAACTTTATGTCCCTGGCGCAGCGCGATACTAAGATAATGCCGGTTTTCCTCCGGCGTCATCGTATCGGCTTTCAGCGACAGCATTTCCAGATACCCCAGCAATGAAGTCAGCGGCGTGCGTAAATCGTGCGAAATATTGGCTATAAACTCTCTGCGCTGACGATCGCTGTCCGCTAATAGATCCCACTGCTGCGCAATTTTCTGCGCTAACTCGATAAACGCATTGTTCAACAACGCAATTTCATTTGCCGGGGCCGGATCGGGATTTTTTTGCGC
The DNA here is from genome assembly GCF_030333815.1 of Citrobacter sp. Cf136. Lineage (NCBI taxonomy): Bacteria > Pseudomonadati > Pseudomonadota > Gammaproteobacteria > Enterobacterales > Enterobacteriaceae > Citrobacter > Citrobacter sp. Cf136. Next base: position 1,129,427 of record NZ_JAOWFE010000032.1, read on the forward strand.
CAGCTGTTTGATGACGCTAATGCTGTCCTGTTCCAGTTTGACCACCTGCCCAGTCAACCTTTTCACTGGATTCGTCACCCATCGCCACACCAGAAAACCTGCCATTCCGCCGGCTAATAAAACCAGTATTAACGTCCAGGCCACGGTATTCCAGAGCGTTTTTTGCCAGGCGGTATTCGCCAACATATTCAGATCTTCGCCCTGCAGAATAATGTACAAATAGCCATGCAGCTCACCGTTATATAAAACCGGCGCGGCGCTGAATACCTTTTGCTGGCTGCTGCGCGGATCGTTGCCATATACGGGCAACGCATCTGAGTTAAGGAAATCCTGAATCGGCTGCACGCTAATTTTCTGCCGCTGGATATGCCCCGGCGGTGCGGCATCAGCGAGTATTTCACCTGATGGTGAAACCAGATACAGCTCCACGCTGGGGTTGAGCGTCATCAGGTGATTAAACAATCCTTTTAAGGTCTGGCGATTAACCTGCCCGCTGGCATCAATAAGCGACTCACTTTTGACAATCTTGCTCGCCAGCTCCAGCGAGAGCCTTTGCACCATCGCGTCGCCATATTGTTTGCTACTGCGAACCTGGACAGCACTGACGGCAACCGCACAAATCAGCATAATGGCGGTAAAGACCAGAGTCAGACGCTGGCTCAGCGACAGGCGATAAATCATGGCTGATGCTCCGCATTAACCGCAGCAAGCTTATAGCCTCGTCCCCAAACCGTGAGAATAATTTCCGGCTCCGCAGCATCCTTTTCAATTTTGGTCCGCAGACGATTAATATGACTGTTCACCGTATGCTCATACCCTTCATGCTGGTAGCCCCACACCTGATCTAACAGCGCCTGGCGCGAAAAGACCTCGCCTGGATGACGGGCGAAAAAATAGAGCAGATCGAATTCTCGCGGTGTCAAATCGAGGGATTTACCATGCAGCCGAACTTCCCGGGCTAAAGGGTCAATCTCTACGCCATGAACGGTGATAATCCCCGCCTCCATTCGCAGGTTCTGACTCATCGCTTCCTGACGGCGAAACAACGCCTTCACCCGAGCCATCAACTCCAGCACCGAGAAAGGCTTGGCCAGATAATCATCGGCCCCCATTTCCAGCCCCAATACACGGTGCGTTTCGCTGGTGCGGGCGCTGATAATAATGACGGGCAAATAAAAACTCATTTGGCGAATGCGACGACAAATCTCCAGCCCGTCGACACCCGGCAGCATCAAATCGAGGATAACGGCATCCCAAACGTGTTTCTCCAGTTGTTCAAGCGCTCGCGTGCCGTCCGCTTCATGAACTATCTCGTAACCCTCATCCTTCAGGCTAAGTTGCAAAAGTGAGGCAATATCGCTGTCATCTTCCACCAAAAATATCTTTTTCGCGCCTGCCATCAGTGTCATCCCCCTCTCGTCGTGCTGAAAGCTTACCTCAGGCAAGGGGCGGAAGTTATCACAAAATTTTTAACTTTTCGTGAGGATCCAGGGATACGCATACGCGCAGTATGTCGTTATAGACACACCAGGCATCAACAGGGAAACGTCGCTTTGTTTTCCTTAACATGAAAATAAAAAGGAAAAGTTATGCAGAAAAAACGTCCACTTCGGGAAGCTGATGTTACAGCCGAATCAGTTTTTTTTATGCAACGACGACAAATCCTCAAAGCACTTGGGATAGGCGCGGCGGCGGCCACGCTGTCTTCCCCTACACAGGCTAATTTGTTGGATTGGTTTAAAGGCAACGATCGTCCACCAGCACCCGCAGGCAAAGCGCTCGAATTTACAAAGCCCGGGCGCTGGCAAAACAGCCTGCCTCTGACGCCAGAAGAGAAGGTGACGGGCTACAACAATTTCTATGAATTTGGTCTGGATAAAGCAGATCCCGCCGCCAATGCCGGTAGTCTGAAAACCGATCCCTGGACATTGACGATCAACGGTGAGGTCAACAAACCTTTAACCTTGGATCATGATGCGCTGACCACTCGCTTTCCGTTAGAAGAGCGTATTTACCGGATGCGTTGCGTTGAAGCATGGTCGATGGTTGTGCCGTGGGTCGGATTTCCTTTGCATAAATTATTGGCGCTGGTTGAGCCAACCAGTCACGCCAAATACGTCGCCTTTGAAACTCGCTACGCCCCTGATGAAATGCCCGGCCAGAAAGATCGCTTCATTGGCGGTGGGTTAAAATATCCCTATGTTGAAGGTCTGCGTTTGGATGAAGCCATGCATCCGCTAACACTGCTGACCGTAGGCGTATATGGCAAAGCATTGCCGCCGCAAAATGGGGCGCCGATACGCCTGACCGTACCCTGGAAGTACGGCTTCAAGGGCATTAAATCGATAGTCAGTATTACGCTGACGCGTGAGCAGCCGCCGACGACCTGGAATATGTCAGCACCGAATGAATACGGTTTTTACGCCAACGTAAATCCGCAGGTCGATCACCCTCGTTGGTCTCAGGCTACTGAACGGTTTATCGGTTCGGGTGGCATTCTTGATGTGCAGCGACAGCCCACGTTACCTTTTAATGGTTATGCCGATGAGGTGGCATCGTTATATCGGGGTATGGATCTTCGGGAGTATTTTTAGTGAGATTGACCGCAAAACAGATAACCGGCCTGAAAGTGCTGCTGCATCTCGCTGGTTTTTTACCCCTGCTATGGCTCTTTTGGGCCGCGCAGCATGGCGGGTTGGGTGCCGACCCGGGAAAAGATATCCAGCACTTTACGGGCATTACCGCGCTAAAGTTTTTGCTTGCTACTTTGCTGGTATCCCCGCTTGCACGCTACGCAAAGCAACCTTTGTTATTTCGTACCCGGCGGTTGTTAGGTTTATGGTGTTTTGCATGGGCCACACTGCATATGGCCAGCTATGCTCTGCTGGAACTGGGTATACAAAATCTGGGATTGTTGGGTCGTGAACTGGTTTCACGCCCATGGCTAACCCTGGGCATGACCGGTTGGATTATCTTATTCCTGTTGACGTTGACCTCCACGCAAGTCGCGCAGCGTAAAATGGGTAAACGCTGGCAAACATTGCACAACTACGTCTACCTGACCGCCATATTGCTACCGCTACATTACCTGTGGTCGGTAAAAGTGTTATCACCGCTCCCTATTATCTACGGCATCTGTTTTGTGGTTCTGTTGGCTTTTCGCTATAAAAAACTTTTACGAAAAACCAGGTATAAAGGTGTGTTTATGAAAAGTGAGTGAATCACGGTAAACTTCTTAACCACACCTAAACAGAACGAGAACAAAAAATGAGTAACAATGATAATTACCATCAGCTCACCCGCACGTTCCAGCGGCTCTCTCGCTTCTCCCACCTCTCGGCAATCGCCAGTTGGGACATGTTTACCATGATGCCGTCGGGAGGAAGCAAAGCCCGCGGCGAAGCGCTGGCCGAGCTGAGCGTGCTTGAACACCAACTGTTAACCGATCCGAAAGTGGCAATGTGGATCTCCGCAGCACAACAGGAAGACCTCAACGATGTAGAACAGGCGAACCTGCGCGAAATGTCGCGACTGCATCACCAGGCATCCTTGTTGCCGGAATCGTTGGTAGAAGCAAAATCACTTGCGGGAAGCCGCTGCGAGCATGCCTGGCGTAGCCAGCGACCGGCAAATGACTGGGAAGGATTTTCCGAAAACCTGAAAGAGGTTGTGAAGTATAGCCGCGAAGAAGCCCGACTGCGCGCAGAAGCTAAAGGTTGTTCGCCGTATGACGCGTTACTGGACATCTTTGAACCGGGAATGACCAGCGCGCAGTTGGACAACCTTTTCGCGGACGTTAAAAGCTGGCTACCCGACTTGCTAAACAAGGTAGTGGCAAAGCAGTCTCAACAGTCGCTCATCGCCCCGGTAGGCCCCTTCCCAACAGCTGTACAGCGAGAGTTGGGTCTTGAAACAATGGCACAGCTAGGTTTTGACTTTACCGCTGGTCGGCTGGATATCAGTGCACATCCCTTCTGTGGCGGCGTACCAGAAGATGTTCGCATTACCACCCGCTATGATGAAAACGAATTACTCAGTGCGCTGTTTGGCGTGATCCATGAAACCGGTCACGCCCGCTATGAGCAAAATCTTCCGCGTAACTGGTCAGGGCAACCTATCGCTCTGGCACGCTCAACTGCCATTCATGAGTCCCAGAGTCTGTTCTTTGAGATGCAACTGGGACGCAGTAAAGCCTTTCTGACACGGTTAATTCCTGCTGTAACGCGCTACTTTGGCGATCAGGCTGCATTTGAAGAAAGCAATTTCATCGCCTGGAACCAGCAGGTCAAACCCGGGTTTATCCGTGTTGATGCCGACGAGGTGAGTTATCCCGCTCACGTGATCCTGCGTTATGAAATCGAACGTGCGCTCATTAATGGCGATATTGAAGTAGATGATATCCCGGCATTGTGGAATGAGAAAATGCAGGCCTGGCTGGGGCTGTCAACGATCGGAAACTATCGTAACGGTTGTATGCAGGATATTCACTGGACCGACGGCGGCTTTGGCTACTTCCCTTCCTATACCTTGGGCGCTATGTATGCGGCGCAGTTGTTCAGTGCCGCTAACCACGCATTACCTGATTTGAATCAGTCTATTGCGCAAGGTGAGTTTGGTCCCCTGTTTGACTGGTTACTTCAGAACATCTGGCAGCATGGCAGCCGTTTCACCACTGAACAGCTTATTACCCAGGCCACCGGAGAGCCGCTTAGCAGCCGTTATTTCCGCGCCCACCTGGAAGCCCGCTATTTGTAATCTCATACCGTGAGTCATTGTACATATCGTTACACGCCGATACCAATGACTCACGGAAGCCCTGTGATTACAGCGATATAGTTATTTCAACGGCCCCGCAGTGGGGTTGAATGAAAAACCAAATCGAGGGTATGAGAATGAAAAAAGTATTAGCTCTGGTTGTTGCCGCTGCTATGGGTCTGTCTTCTGCTGCATTTGCTGCTGAAACAACTGCTACAACCGCTCCGGCTGCTGCAGCAACCACTAAAGCTGCACCGGCAAAAACTACGCATCATAAAAAACAGCACAAAGCAGCGCCGCAGAAAGCACAGGCTGCCAAGAAACACGCTAAAAAATCCACCACAAAACCGGCTGTAGAACAGAAAGCACCAGAGCAGAAAGCTCAGGCTGCTAAAAAACACACCAAAAAAGCTGCAACCAAACCAGCTGCAGAACAAAAAGCGCCAGAGCAGAAAGCTCAGGCCGCTAAAAAACACACCAAAAAAGCAGTAAAACACGACACTGCTAAACCAGCAGCTCAACCTGCAGCATAACGCATTTGTAGTCACTATGGCGTCCCCCACGCCATAGCATACGGCGCTAGATCGACCTGATGTAGCGCCGCCTTTTCGGAGGGTAAAATGGTGTCACATTACCGCTTTGAGTTAATTCTTATTACGCTGATAATTTGCGCCATCATCGCCATGCGTTTTTATCTTGCCTGAATGTAGTTATCTGATTTTACTCCCACTTTCACGTCGTCCCGTCTATAGTATTAACTGAGGGTTTGCTGTTAATAATCATAATTCCCCACCAGAGCGTGATATGCATAAAACCATTGCTGTATTACTGGGTTCACTTTGTTTACTTCCTGTCGTTGCACATGCGGACAAGCCTGCAACGGACAGCGCTGAAGCAGAAAATATAAAAACGCTGTTTTTTGGTCATGACGATCGCATAAAGGTGACTGACCCTACACAATCGCCGTGGGACGCTATCGGGCAACTGGAAACCGCCAGCGGTAACCTGTGTACCGCCACGCTCATTTCGCCACATCTGGCCCTGACGGCCGGACACTGTTTACTCACCCCCCCGAAAGGTAAGCCGGACAAAGCCGTCGCATTGCGCTTCGTGTCTAAAAAGGGTCTCTGGCGCTATGAAATCCACGACATTGAAGGCCGGGTTGCGCCCTCACTTGCCAAACGTTTAAAAGCCGATGGTGATGGCTGGATAGTACCGCCTGCCGCAGCCCCGTGGGATTTTGGTCTGGTGGTGCTGCGTAATCCGCCGTCTGGCATCACACCGCTGCCACTGTTTGATGGCGACAAGGACGCGTTAACCGCGGCGCTAAAAACTGCAGATCGTAAAGTCACGCAGTCGGGCTATCCGGAAGATCATCTGGACGACCTGTACACACATCAGGATTGTGTGGTGACCGGCTGGGCGCAGAATACCGTCTTGTCACACCAGTGCGACACGCTCCCGGGCGACAGCGGTTCGCCATTGATGTTGCAGACAGAGTCTGGCTGGCAGTTGATTGGTGTGCAAAGCTCCGCTCCAGCAGCCAAAGATCGCTGGCGGGCAGATAATCGCGCCATATCCGTGACCGGTTTTCGCGAGAAGCTGGAAGCGTTAGCGCAGGAATAACACATGCTGCCCGCATTAACGGGCAGCATGGATATCAGGCAAGTTTTATCATTATCATTCCGGCCAGCAGCAGTATCACGCCGATCCAGCCCTTATTATTCAGGCGCTGACCAAACAGCACCCAACCTGCCGCTAACGTCGCGGCAATACCGAATCCGCCCCACAAGGCGTAGGCAACAGAAAGGTCAATACCTTTTACCGCCTGCGACAGCGCGCTAAAGGCTGCTAACACGGCAGCTAACGACAGCACGCCATAAATCTTGCGGCGAAAACCATCGGAAAATTTCAAAAAGACGTTAGCGACGATTTCCAGCACGATGGCCATACCCAGCCAGGCACCGTGAACCCATTCAAACTGTTGCATGGGTCACCTCTTTGCCCGGTTTAACAGGCTTTCGGGTGCCGGATTTAATCAGCACAATGCCGACCACCAGTGAAGCCAGTCCTGCCACCTTCAATGTGGACAAGGTTTCGTCAAATAACAGAACGCTAAACAGCGTAATAAATAAAATACCGATCCCTTCCCACAGGGCATAGGCCACACCAAGGGCAATTTTTTTAACGGCAAAACTGAGAAAAATATACGATAAGGCGATCATTACCAGCATTAAAATAAAGCCCGAATTACCATGGCCGACGCTTGCCCATTTCATTGAAAGCGTACCAGTAATTTCAGCCGCGATGGCCAGACCTAATAATATCCAGTAAAACATGATGCTTCTCCTGCTTGAGAATATAGTCCTTTGGGCCTACTGCATGCAGTAAACCAAAAAATAAAATTAGTTAGCTCAGCGCACAGCGCCAGCTCAGGCAGAAGAAGGGACTAAAGCGCGTTGCGCCAGTGTTGCTCACCCGCAAGCAAGAAAGTGGAAGAGGTACGAAGAAGTGAAGGTAAACGCAAAAACATCCTGAACATATTGTCCATAATATTACAATTATCCGCAGTGTTGCTTCTCATCATCGCGGATGATAATTGTCCTCGGTAGTTAAACACAGATGATTTGTATCATAGCTTCAATACGAACTCAAAGTCTTTTCACTTCTTTACCTGCCCCGTTTGATTTTTGTTATAACGGCTCGACGCAAATCACACTATTATTCAGATTCAAAAATCAAAAACGCAGGAATACACATGGCGAAACCGATCATCACGCTTAACGGTCTAAAAATAGTCATTATGCTGGGCATGCTGGTTATCATCCTGAGCGGCATTCGCTTTGCCGCAGATATCATCGTCCCCTTTATTCTGGCGTTATTTATAGCCGTTGTGCTGAACCCCGTGGTGCAGCGGATGGTCAAGCTTCGCATACCGCGCGTATTTGCGGTGTCATTGCTCATCGTTATTATTGTAATGCTAATGGTACTGCTGTTAGCGTATTTAGGCACATCCTTAAATGAGCTTGCGCGTACGCTACCGCAATATCGCTCTTCACTGGTTATTCCACTAAAAAATCTTGAACCATGGTTACAACGCGCAGGGATCGGCGTTTCCGTGGATGAGCTCGTCAAATATATCGATCCAAACGCGGCAATGACGCTGGTGACCAATTTGCTGGCGCAGCTTTCGAATGCTATGTCATCGATCTTTTTACTGCTACTGACGGTAGTTTTTATGCTGCTGGAAGTACCGCAACTGCCCAACAAACTAAAACAAATGATGAGTCGCCCCATTGAAGGTATGGCGGCGATTCAACGCGCCATCGACAGCGTCTCTCACTATCTGGTGCTTAAAACGGCAATCAGCATTGTGACCGGATTGGTCGCCTGGGGCATGCTTGCTGCATTGGATGTGCGCTTTGCCTTTGTCTGGGGATTACTGGCCTTCGCCCTGAACTACATCCCTAATATCGGTTCGGTATTGGCGGCCATTCCCCCTATTGCTCAGGTGCTGGTATTTAGCGGCCTTTACGATGCGCTGGTGGTTCTGGCAGGCTATCTGGTCATCAACCTGGTATTCGGGAATATCCTCGAGCCGCGGATCATGGGGCGTGGACTTGGACTATCTACGCTGGTGGTTTTTTTGTCGTTAATCTTCTGGGGCTGGCTGCTCGGCCCTGTTGGGATGCTGCTTTCTGTTCCGCTAACCATCATTGTGAAAATCGCGCTAGAGCAAACCATTGGCGGTCAAAGCATTGCGGTGTTACTGAGCGATCTCAACAAAGAGTAAAATGCAAAACGGCCTCCGCAGAGGCCGTCTTAGTTTTCACTGACGATTACAACGCTTTCAGAATCGCATCCACGCTGGCTTTGGCATCGCCAAACAGCATATGAGTGTTTTCTTTAAAGAACAGCGGGTTCTGCACACCAGCATAGCCCGTGTTCATCGAACGTTTGAACACGATGACGTTCTGCGCTTTCCATACTTCGAGCACCGGCATACCGGCGATCGGGCTGTTCGGGTCATCCTGCGCCGCCGGGTTTACCGTATCGTTGGCACCAATCACCAGCACGGTATCGGTATCAGCGAAATCATCGTTGATCTCGTCCATTTCCAGCACGATGTCATAAGGGACTTTGGCTTCCGCCAGCAGTACGTTCATATGACCGGGCAAACGCCCTGCTACCGGGTGAATACCGAAGCGCACTTTGATGCCGCGTGCGCGCAGTTTCTCAGTGATTTCCGCGACCGGATACTGTGCCTGAGCCACTGCCATGCCGTAGCCCGGGGTGATGATCACGGAGTGCGAGTTCTTCAGCATTTCTGCTGTGTCTTCCGCAGTAATCTCACGGTGCTCACCGACTTCTTCATCTGATCCAGTAGAAGAACCGTCAGAACCAAAGCCACCTGCAATAACGCTGAAAAATGAACGGTTCATCGCCTTACACATAATGTAAGACAGGATCGCACCAGAAGAACCGACCAGCGCACCGGTAACGATCAGCAGATCGTTGCTCAGCATAAAGCCCGCCGCCGCCGCCGCCCATCCTGAATAGGAGTTGAGCATTGAAACGACCACCGGCATATCCGCACCACCGATGGAGGCCACCAGATGCCAGCCAAAAGCCAGTGCAATTATGGTCATCACCAGCAGCGCCAGAACCTGCAGGCCCACGCTTTCGGTACGGACAAATACCACCAGCAGCAGGAAAGAAACAACCAGCGCCGCCAGATTCATTTTGTGACGATTCGGCAGCATCAGCGGTTTAGAGGAGATCTTGCCGCGCAGTTTGCCAAAGGCCACCACAGAACCGGTAAAGGTTACCGCACCGATGAAGATACCCAGGAACACTTCCGTCAGGTGAATGTTCACCAGAATCGGCTCCAGGCCCGTGTCGTGATACAGGTAGCTGTTGAAACCCACCAGTACCGCTGCCAGACCAACGAAGCTGTGCAGAATTGCCACCAGCTCCGGCATCTCGGTCATCTCAACTTTTTTCGCCAGACGAATACCAATCGCGCCGCCGATGATCATCGCCACCAGGATCCACGCAACGTTGCCGGTATCCGGGCCAAAAATCGTGGCAATCAGCGCAATCGCCATCCCGGCGATACCGTAGTTGTTACCCTGCTGAGAGGTTTCGTGTTTCGAAAGCCCCGCCAGACTAAAAATAAACAGGATAGCGGCAACAATGTATGCAGCTGTAACTAATCCTCCAGACATATGTTACCCCTTAGTTTTTCCGGAACATTTTCAGCATGCGCTGAGTCACGGTGAAGCCACCGAAAATATTAATGCTGGCAATAAGCACCGCGATAAAGCTCAGGAAACTCACCCAGCCACCCTGGCCAATTTGCAATAACGCCCCAACCACGATAATCCCTGAGATGGCGTTAGTCACAGACATCAACGGAGTATGCAACGCATGTGACACATTCCAGACCACGTAGTAACCCACCACGCAGGAAAGCGCGAACACCGTAAAGTGACCAAGGAACTCTTTCGGCGCAACGTCAGCGAGCCAGCCAAACAAAATCACCACCAGCGCCATCAGTGCATATTTGCGCCACGGAGAGACAGGTTTTTTCTCTTCTTTCGGTGCAGGTGCGGCTTTTTGCGCAGCCTGCGGCTGAGCAGAAACCTGGATAGGTGGCGCAGGCCAGGTGATTTCACCCTCGCGAACCACCGTGACACCGCGAACAACCACGTCGTCAAAATCGACGGTGATATTGCCGTCTTTCTCTTTGCACAACAGTTTGAGCAGGTTGACGAGGTTGGTGCCGTAAAGCTGGGAAGATTGCGTTGGCAAACGGCCAGGCAGGTCGGTATAGCCGATAACCTTCACCCCGTTCTCGGTGGTTGTCACCTGATTAGGCACGGTATATTCGCAGTTACCGCCGTTTTGCGCGGCAAGATCGACAATTACGCTGCCCGCTTTCATCGAATCGACCATTTCACGGGTGATCAGTTTCGGGGCCGGTTTGCCCGGGATCAGCGCAGTGGTAACAATAATGTCGACGTCTTTCGCCTGTGCAGCGAAGAGTTCCATTTCGGCTTTGATGAACGCCTCGGACATCACTTTGGCATAGCCATCACCGCTGCCCGCTTCTTCTTTAAAGTCCAGTTCAAGGAACTCGGCGCCCATACTCTGCACTTGTTCCTTCACTTCCGGACGGGTATCAAAAGCACGCACGATAGCGCCCAGGCTGTTTGCCGCACCGATCGCCGCAAGACCTGCCACACCCGCACCAATCACCATGACCTTGGCAGGTGGAACCTTGCCTGCGGCGGTGATCTGGCCGGTGAAGAAGCGACCGAATTCATGTGCAGCTTCAACAATAGCGCGATACCCGGCGATGTTCGCCATTGAGCTCAAAGCATCCAGCGACTGTGCGCGCGAAATACGCGGCACGGAGTCCATCGCCATAACTGTCACGTTTCGCTCTGCAAGCTTTTGCAACAGTTCAGGGTTTTGCGCGGGCCAAAGAAAGCTCACCAGCGTCGTGCCCGGATTGAGTAACGGAATTTCCGCCTCCTCCGGCGCATTGACCTTCAGGATGATCTCTGACTGCCAGACTGCATTTCCATCAACAATTTCTGCGCCTGCTTGTACAAACGCCTTATCGTCAAAACTCGCCAGTTGACCTGCACCGCTTTCAACCGCGACGCTGAAACCTAACTTAAGCAGCTGCTCAACCGTCTTCGGCGTGGCTGCAACGCGGGTTTCATTGGTTAACCGTTCTCTTGGTATGCCAATTCGCATAATGTTCCCTTCCATCTGTAATTATGATGATGGTTTATCAATGTTCGCACGAGGCATGCGCGCACTCTCGAGAGAGGTCAGTGTTACCTCAATAAAATAAAACAGTAACAAACTCTGTATAACCTACTGAAAATGACGCCTGTGATCTAGCGCCAAAAAACAGTATTTATTATGAAATTCGCAAAATAGAGATGAATCGAACCTCAGACAGATAAAATGCCCTAAAAATAGCCCACAAAGGCTGATAATTCGCTTAAGCGAAGCGGCAAAACATGATTACGTACCTGCCAAAAACAATTAATTAACATTAAATTAACTTATGAAATTCAACTGCTTTATCAGTTTTGGTCACCAAACGCCGAATTTTTCGGCATATCACAAAATGTTATCGATGTTGTTAAGCCAGGTGGCACGATGAGTGAAAAATGACGCAGACACTGACGCAATTTAAATGCAATAATCAGCGACGTTTCTAGTCAATAACAATACCAGTACCTGGTTTGCGCAAGGCGAAGGATTATTTTTATGAAGCTTAAGAACACTCTCCTGGCGTCCGCACTTATTTCTGCGACTGCTTTTTCTGTCAATGCAGCGACAGAATTGACGCCGGAGCAAGCGGCTGCCCTGAAACCCTATGACCGCATTGTGGTCACCGGTCGTTTTAATGCTATCGGTGATGCAGTTGCTGCCGTATCACGCCGTGCAGATAAAGACGGTGCAGCCTCCTTTTATGTTGTTGATACTTCAGATTTTGGCAGCGGCGGTAACTGGCGCGTTGTTGCCGACGTCTATAAAGCTGACGCTGAAAAAGCGGAAGCGTCAAAAAACCGTATCATTAACGGCGTTATGGAATTGCCTAAAGATCAGGCCGTTCTGATTGAACCTTACGATACCGTTACGGTACAGGGTTTCTACCGTAGCCAGCCTGAAGTAAACGATGCAATCACCAAAGCTGCGAGAGAGAAAGGTGCATATTCCTTCTATATCGTGCGTCAGGTCGATGCCAACCAGGGCGGCAACCAGCGTATTACCGCATTCATCTACAAAGCTGATGCGAAAAAACGCGTCGTGCAAAGCCCAGATGCAATCCCAGCAGATTCTGATGCCGGACGCGCCGCATTAGCAGCAGGTGGCGAAGCCGCGAAGAAAGTTGAGATCCCAGGCGTTGCGACTACCGCTTCTCCGAGTGCTGAAGTCGGTCGCTTCTTCGAAACGCAATCCACCAAAGGCGGACGTTACACTGTCACGCTACCGGATGGAACCAAAGTTGAAGAACTAAACAAAGCGACCGCCGCCATGATGGTACCGTTCGACAGCATCAAGTTCACCGGTAACTACGGCAACATGACGGAAGTTTCTTATCAGGTAGCAAAACGCGCAGCGAAAAAAGGCGCGAAGTATTATCACATCACCCGCCAGTGGTCAGAACGTGGTAACAACGTGACAATCAGCGCCGATCTGTATAAGTAATACCCAATGTATTATCAGGTCTACAGTCCTTGTAGACCTGATAATTTCGCGCAGTTCTGCTCCCAGACAAAACAAAAACAGCAGTATTAAGACAACTTTTCACACTATTAGTCACAAATCTCTCTATCCCCATTGCATGCATTCTCTTCTCTCCGTAAAATCCCGCGCCTTAGTGGCTTTCACCATTTTTATGCGGTTTGCCAAAATAATTATTCTCTCACTCTCGTTTTTGTAACTGGATACAAATGGAAAAGAAATTGGGTCTGAGCGCACTGACCGCGCTGGTTTTAAGCTCAATGCTCGGCGCTGGCGTTTTCAGCCTGCCACAAAACATGGCGGCAGTAGCCAGCCCGGCTGCATTACTGATTGGTTGGGCGATTACCGGTGCGGGTATTCTTTTGCTCGCCTTTGCCATGCTGATCCTGACGCGTATCCGTCCTGAACTGGATGGCGGTATTTTTACCTATGCGCGTGAAGGTTTTGGCGAGCTGATTGGCTTCTGCTCCGCGTGGGGATACTGGCTGTGTGCCGTTATCGCCAACGTTTCGTATCTGGTCATTGTCTTCTCTGCACTCAGCTTCTTTACCGACACGCCTGAGTTACGTCTGTTTGGCGACGGTAATACCTGGCAGTCGATTGTGGGCGCATCGATGCTGCTGTGGATCGTACACTTCCTTGTGCTGCGTGGTGTGCAAACGGCAGCCAGTATTAACCTGGTCGCGACGCTGGCGAAATTACTGCCGCTGGGTCTGTTTATCGTGCTGGCGTTCATGCTGTTTAAGCTCGACACCTTTACTCTCGATTTTACCGGCGTTGCATTGGGCGTTCCCGTCTGGGAGCAGGTCAAAAACACCATGCTCATCACCTTGTGGGTATTCATCGGTGTGGAAGGCGCGGTGGTGGTTTCTGCCCGTGCCAGAAACAAACGCGATGTCGGACGCGCCACGCTGCTGGCGGTACTTGCCGCGCTGGGCGTTTACCTGCTGGTCACCCTGTTATCTCTGGGCGTTGTCGCACGTCCCGAACTGGCGGAGATCCGTAACCCGTCAATGGCCGGTCTGATGGTTAAAATGATGGGTCCATGGGGCGAAATTATTATTGCCGCAGGTCTGATTGTTTCCGTGTGCGGCGCCTATCTAAGCTGGACGATTATGGCGGCAGAAGTGCCGTTCCTCGCCTCCACGCACAAAGCGTTTCCGCGCATTTTTGCGCGACAGAACGCGCAAGGCGCGCCATCGGCGTCGCTATGGCTGACCAACATCTGCGTACAGCTCTGCCTGGTGCTGATCTGGCTTACTGGTTCCGACTACAATACGTTATTGACTATCGCCTCAGAGATGATTCTGGTGCCCTATTTGCTGGTCGGCGCATTTCTGTTAAAAATTGCAACCCGTCCGATTCATAAAGCTGTCGGTATCGGGGCGAGTATTTATGGCATATGGTTATTGTATGCGTCAGGTCCGATGCACCTGCTGCTGTCCGTAGTGCTGTATGCGCCAGGACTGCTGGTTTTCCTTTATGCCCGTAAAACGCACGCGCATGAAAACGTATTAAAACGCCAGGAGATGGCGCTGATCGGCCTGCTGCTTGTTGCTGCTGTGCCGGCTACCTGGATGCTGATGGGGTAACGTTATACCCATCGTTCGCGACATATGGAGATTACGATGGGTAAAAAAAACCCTTTGCCAATTCTTATCACCGGAGGTGGTCGTCGTATCGGCCTCGCCGTCGCATGGCACTTTCTGAACCAAAAACAGCCAGTTATCGTCAGCTACCGTACGCACTATCCTGCCATTGACGGCCTGCGAGAAGCGGGCGCGATTTGTATCCCTGCTGACTTTTCCACGGATGAAGGCGTGCTGGCCTTTGCTGATGAGGTCAAAGCTCAGACGGATGGCTTGCGTGCTATTGTGCATAATGCCAGTGCCTGGCTTGCAGAAAAGCCTGGTACACCGCTGACCGATGTGCTGTCAGCCATGATGCAGATTCATGTCAATACGCCCTACCTGCTCAACCATGCACTGGAAGGGTTGCTACGCGGTCATGGACACGCGGCCAGCGATATAATCCATTTTACTGATTATGTTGTGGAGCGCGGCAGCGACAAGCACATTGCTTATGCTGCCAGCAAAGCGGCGCTGGATAATATGACCCGCTCGTTCGCGCGCAAACTGGCACCGGAAGTGAAAGTGAACGCGATTGCCCCTTCACTTATCCTGTTTAACGAGGGTGATGATGCAGAGTATCGCCAGCAGGCACTGAACAAATCACTGATGAAAACCGCACCAGGTGAAAAAGAGGTCATTGATTTAATTGACTATCTGTTAACCAGCTGTTTTGTCACCGGACGTAGTTTTGCCCTTGATGGCGGGCGTCATCTGCGTTAGTGCAGTTTGATCCAACAAAAGATCAGCAACCACGCGCTCAGGCCCCAGCACACCACTGATCCGCCGAGCGCAACGGGTAAGCGCATAAATCCGGTGAAATACCACAGTGAAACGAGGTAAACAAAATAGGGAATAATCGACCACATGCTGAATATGATGGTTGTACGTAACGCCTCGACACCACGCTCACTGGCTACGATATAGTGGGCAATCAACGCAAACGTCGGGAACAACGGAATTAATCCGGCAATATAGTAATTCTTTGTTTTCGCCAGCAAGCCAATCAACACCACCACCAGCGCACCGAGCGCCGCTTTTATAACGAGTCCCATCACTCTGCCTTAACACATCAATAACATCAGCCCCTAGCATAACGGAAGCGTTCTTGTTTAGAAAAGATTAATGGAAGGAAAAATCAGGGCGGTGTATGTTGGCGTTTTATATTCAAAAATTAATGATATGAACACCATCGTATTTGTTGAAGATGATCCCGAAGTTGGCTCACTGATTGCAGCCTATTTGGCCCGGCATGATATTGAGGTCATCCTTGAACCTCGGGGTGATTTGGCCGAGGAGAAAATCCTGCACGTTCAACCCGATCTGGTGTTATTAGATATCATGCTGCCGGGCAAAGACGGGATGACTATCTGCCGAGATTTACGCGGACGCTGGCAAGGCCCGATTGTCCTGCTCACCTCGCTGGACAGCGACATGAATCATATCCTGGCACTGGAAATGGGCGCCTGTGACTATATTCTGAAAACCACACCGCCAGCGGTGCTGCTGGCTCGCCTGCGTCTGCACCTGCGTCAGAATGAGCACTCTACCCAGTCTAAAGGCATTCAATCGGCGACCATCACACCGCACACAACGCTGCGCTTCGGCACACTCACTATCGACCCAACCAACCGCTCCGTGCTGCTCGGCGGCGAGCAAGTTTCTCTTTCCACCGCTGATTTTGAATTACTGTGGGAGTTGGCAACCCATGCCGGGCAGATTATGGACCGCGATGCGTTGCTTAAGAACCTACGTGGCGTAAGCTATGACGGCATGGATCGCAGCGTAGATGTCGCGATTTCCCGGTTACGCAAAAAACTGCTCGATAACGCGACTGAACCTTATCGAATCAAAACAGTGCGCAACAAAGGTTATCTCTTTGCACCCCACGCCTGGGACGACGAGCCACAGAAGTAATGCCATCGGGCCGATCTCATTGATCGGCTGGATTATTCACAATACGTTACACTGTCACTTAAAATCGTCTACAGAACAGGCATACAAACGCCATCCGACGCCGTTCCACACTTTTTGTGTGGCTGTTACCCTCCCCCCTCCCTATAATCCGTCGCGGTCCTGAACCCTTATGGTTCATCGGTTTTTTTCGCACTAACAAAACTCTTTCCGGCATTTCAGGTGCTGAATGAGGCAAGAGGCTACAATATGTTCGTTTCGCTCGCGTATATCGCGTTCTTTTTGGTTTGTTCATGGGCAATTTTCAGAATCAACCAAAAAAGTCACTCTCTTTCAAAAAGCGTCTTCATCGCTATTTTTACGGGTGCCCTTATCGGTTTATCCCTGCATCTCATTGCTGCTGACGAAAGAAAAACAGTTATCGACTGGTACAATGTTATCGGCAACGGCTATGTGAATTTACTGAAGCTGGTTGCGGTACCGCTGATTTTCATCTCTATTCTCTCAGCCATTAATAAGCTCGAAAACAGCGCTGGCATTGGGAAAATGTCGTTAACCATCGTCGGATGCATGCTCTGTCTGGTAATGGTTGCCGGTTTTATTGGGCTGTTGACTGCGCATGTATTAGGCCTGGACGCCAGCGCGTTTGTTCATATGCAGTCCACGCTGACGGCAGACGATGTAAATAAAACAGCCGCCATTTCACTGCCTAAACTGGTTACATCTCTGATCCCCACGAATATCTTCCTCGATCTAACAGGGGCCAGAAGCGTTTCCGTCATTGGCATTGTTATCTTCACCCTACTTGCCGGCATGGCATTATTAAAGGTCAAACAGGACGCCCCGCAAGAAGGTGAAAAATTAAGTGCTGGCATTAACGCTATCCAGATTTGGGTGATGAAAATGGTGCGTATCGTTATTGCTCTCACCCCTTATGGTGTGATGGCATTAATGGCAGGCGTATTTTCCGCGTATCGATTTGAACAATTTGCCAGTCTGTTAGGCTTTATTGCTGCCTGTTACCTTGCGATTCTGATGATGTTTATCGTCCACGCACTGATACTGGTTCTGAGCGGTAATAATCCCGTTCACTATTTTAAAACTGTCTGGCCAGTTTTAACCTTTGCATTTGTTTCACGCAGCAGTGCAGCATCTATTCCACTGGCTATTTCCGCACAAGAAAAATTTGGCGTGCAAAACACCATTGCCAATATTGCGGCTTCATTCGGCTCCAGCATGGGTCAAAATGGCTGTGCCGGGATCTATCCGGCTATTATGGTGGCGATGATTGCTCCAACAATTGGGATTGATCCGCTATCAGTACATTTTTTGCTCGCCATGCTACCTGCGATTGCGCTGGGTTCTATTGGGGTGGCGGGTGTAGGCGGTGGCGGAACATTTGCTGCGCTGATCGCCCTTTCAACACTGAACTTCCCGGTCGCGCTGGTGGGGATTTTCATTGCTATCGAGCCTGTCGTCGATATGGCCAGAACGGCATTAAACGTGAACGGTTCGATGATGTCTGGCGTGCTGGCTAACAGGCTCCTGAAAAAGAGTGCTGAAAAACCACAACCCGTGAACGCGAATTAGTCAGTCCTAAAAAGATCAAAGCCTTCCTGTTGCTGGAAGGCTTTCTTTTGTGTCAACTAAACGTCAGCCCGTCGTATTTTTTCCAACGGTAATTTACGGCAGAGATAATCCAGCAGCCGATAAAGACGCCAATAATCGCAAAACCGACATTCCCCATATGGTCACTTAAATTGCTGACGGTATCCCACAAACCACCCTGGAGCGAAAACGCGTCAGAGAGAAGCCCCAGCGCCTCCAGTCCGCCAATAAATAGCGCTACAATCACGGAAGTCCCGGTAATGGTCATATTGTAATAGAGCTTGCGTTGCGGCTTATTGAACGCCCATCCGTAGGCCTCAACCATCAGAATACTGTCGAGACAATCAATTAACGCCATACCGCAGGTAAACAGCGCCGGGAACACGAGAATTGACCAAACCGACATGCCACTGGACGCGCTTGAAGCAGAAATTCCCAGCAAAGAAATTTCAGTGGCGGTATCAAAACCCAGACCAAAAAGAAAACCGACAAAATACATATGCCAGTCTTTGCCTACCAACCGAAACGCTGAGCGGAAAAGCCAGTTCAGAGGACCTGAAACTGTAATGTCTTCCGTGGTGCCATCGTAAGTACCGGTGCGTTTAAGATGGCGGAATGCCTTCCAGACCTGGCAGAAAATAATGAGATTAATGGTAGCCAGAATCAGCAAAAACGCGGCAGAAACCGAAGTTCCTATCAGACCGCCGACATTCTGAAACCATGCCATATGTTGCTTAAACACGCTGGTGGTCAGTGCAATGCCAATGCTTGCCAGTACCACAATGGTGGAGTGCCCCAAAGAAAACCAGGCTCCCGTCGTCAGGGCGCGTTTTTTCTGCTGCATGAGTTTACGTGTAGCGCTGTCTATCGCGGCGATATGATCGGCATCGACAGCATGGCGTAAACCGTAGCACCACGCAATCAGACTCAGTGCAAGCAATGACGTGTTGTTGCTAAACGAGGTGAAAGCCCACAGCCACGCCACGATGTTTGCCCCGATGAGTAAGACCATCAACAAAAGAATATTCGGGCGTTTTTTAAATAATGAAAACAATGCGTTCATTGTTTCCCGCCAATTAAATTTGAGCTAAACAACACACCACCACTCACTGATTAATTAATATAACGTTGATCAGGCTAATGATAACTCTTAAGAATTACTAACCCAGTGTCGTAGATCAAAGTTGATTATCACCTGAAGCAAGTTCCGCCATCGCTAGCTCCGCGATACGCAGAGGTACCGTTGCGCTGTCCCCCTCTTGCAGAAACCAGACGGACGACAACCCACACCAGGCAACAATCCACATCAGCAAACGTTGCCGTTCAATTCTTGCGATTTCAGACACAATGTTGACTCGTTGTGTGAATGTTTCCGGCTCAATGGCAACAGGTCTGGTGGGTTCGGCAAGATCAGGGTTAGTAAAAATATTGGCGTAATCAAAGCCACGCTCGCCTAGCAGCCCTTTGGGATCGATAGCAAGCCATCCTCTCGTTCCGAAATCAAGAATATTGCCGTGGTGTAGGTCACCGTGTAATACGACTTCATTATGGGGTGAAGATAGCAGTACATTTGCCACCGCTGCACAACGCGTCAGGATACCGCCATGCTTTTTCGCGGCGGGAGCCAGGTCGCTAAACCAATGGTGCAGAGGTGTTAACGCTGGCGTAGACGCGTTCCGGGAGAAATGGAGTCTACTGGCAGCATGGCAAATAATGCGACAAGCCTGCGCATCGTTACCAGTCCAGGACATGTCCGCTAAAGACCCTGTCCCTGTCGCACGTTCCAGCAGAATCGTCCCTGCTGCATGAGCAAGTACTTTCGCTGCGCCATTTCCGTTCCACCAGACCATGAGTTCACAGCCGATCCGTTCACTGTTATCGTCAGTGATTTTAAGTATGGCTTTCTGACCGTCCCTGATGACCACTACAGGCAAAAGCTGTGATGTGTGCGTTTCAACCGGTTCACCATCTGGAGTGAGTCCCCAACGGTTGAGCCAGGTGTTGAACAGGCGATTTTCCAAACAATATCCTCATTTTTCTCTGGAAGATGGTAACCAAAAGGATCCGTGTCGGCATTATTCCTGTTTTCTTTTGGTTGAGCTACAACCTCCCACATCCGTCATCACTGACTTAACGGGTAGAGCACTAACAGGCACATCCTTGTGTATCTGTGTGCCATGCTGACTGTGTTCGGTAAATAAGGAGGACACGATGATCACGTTATGCAAAACCTGTGGAACATCCTATGAGGTAACTGGTGCCCATCCGGAACAGTGCGATATCTGCCAGGATGAACGCCAGTATGTCCCTGCGAGCGGACAGGAATGGGTCGATTTTACCGCCCTGTGTGCATCGCATACAAATAAGTGGAAGCAACACGACAGTACTCTCCTCAGCATCCGCACCGTTCCTGATTTTGCAATTGATCAGCGCGCGTTTATTCTGCGTACCTCTGAAGGCAATATTTTATGGGACTGCATTGCCTCGCTCGACGATGCCACAAAAACGCTAATAACGTCCCTTGGCGGGCTTAAGGCTATCGCGATATCGCATCCTCATTACTACACCACCATGCAGGACTGGGCTGCAGAATTTAACGCGCCTATTTACCTTCATGCCAGCGACAGAAGGTGGGTAATGCGCGACAGCCCGTGGATTAGATTCTGGGATGGCGACACCATTGAGTTAACCCGTGACGTCACGGTGATACGTCTCGGCGGACACTTTGCTGGAGGCTGCGTCCTGCACTGGGCGCGTGACGAAGGCGTGGTGCTTTCCGGCGACATCGTCCAGGTTACGCCAGGTGCGCATGCCGTCTCCTTTATGTGGAGCTACCCTAATATGCTACCGTTGCCAGCTGCAACGGTCAGCAACATTACCCAGAGACTGAGTACAGTGAAATTTAAGCAACTTTACGGCGCATTTGCAGGAAAAGATATTACGCAAAATGCCGATGAAATTGTGCGGCGTTCAGGTGAAAAGTATATTTCCTGCCTCAGATAAACCGGCAGTTTATTCACCAACCAGACTCAGGAAGGTAAAAATGGATAGAACTGATAAACCACGCCCATCACAGAAATACTCACTATCACACTGATAATGAAGTAGGTTTTGAAAGGCTGCTTTTGTGTTTTATGGCGAAAGATTTGTTGACCCGCTATCGCGCCACCCCATCCGCCCACAACGCCAAACACCAGCAATGTGGATTCCGGCACTCTACGCCAGTCCTTGCGTGCCGCCATTTTGTCCACGCCGTATAACAGCAACGTCAGTATGTTGGCGAGTAGAAACCATATGACAAGAGGGTGAGCGGTGAAAATGCAGCCGATCGCTGCAAAAATGAGTAGCAAATAACAACAGCGATTGAGGTTCATATTTTCAGTCACAGCACTTTTCAGGAAATTTCGTCACCCATTATACGCAAGGTCAGTCATCCCTGCCATGGGTGAGAATACCCCTTTTATTATTATGCCTACATCCCCAGAAATAGCGGAAATTCTCTGGTCTGCGGCGTACCTAACAATTCAAACAAGAGAATCATTTTCATTATTCAGAACAAATGGTAATTTATTAAATCCAAATGGAGAAATTGTTCTGGAGTCGCAGGGATGAGAAAATACTCATATCCATATTTGTTTTTTGTCACCGTATTATCTCTCGGCGCAATTTTTCTTTTTTACTGGTGGAAGGTAACGATATACAGAGCAACTTTTCTCTATCCGCTCACATCAAAATACCTCATGCTTATTTCTCTGGCAGTGTCATTTTTAATCACCCTATTTCTGGTAGGTAATGGGATAATGAAAAAAAGTCCCTTCCAAACTTATCTGAAATTATTTGGTAGCATCAGCATTGCTATGGTGCTGTTTTCAGTGATCACAGTTATGGTGATAACCTGGTTCATTCCAGGTGTCCCCTCGTCCTATACCGCTCCATACACCTACTCTACAGGAAGTTCTAAAAGCTGTTCGGGGGCTGATGTTGACGATCCGGATCTCGGGACTAACATCAGAATTTGCTATCCCGAAGGTAACTACGAATATAACAACACAATCTACGTTGAGAAACGCAGTAACCTTTTAGGTGCGGTCGTAACATACGCCAGAACAACCCCATCCCGATTTTGATTAACTTGCCGCGTACAAAGCAATGCGTTATCAAGCGAAAGGTCATTTCGCCCCCGTAGGGGCCATAAGAATGCAGAAAAGAGTTATACAGTGTACTCTGCCTGGATAAACACGCCAGATGGTGATCAGATAACCTTTCTGCTCCCACGCATCGGCGGATATTGCTGTGCCCCTTTTCCCCTGAGGGACACGAGAACTCGCTAACTTATTGAGCGTTCGGTGATTTTTATGAAGAAACTGTTTGTGCAGTTTTACCTCCTGCTGTTTGTCTGCTTTTTGGTGATGACCCTGTTGGTCGGCCTGGTATACAAATTCACCGCAGAACGCGCAGGCAGACAGTCGCTCGACGATTTGATGAAAAGCTCGTTGTACCTGATGCGCAGTGAACTACGCGAAATCCCGCCACGCGATTGGGGTAAGACGCTGAAGGAGATGGACTTAAACCTCTCATTTGACCTGCGTGTTGAACCGCTGAATAAGTACACACTAGATGCCCCAACCATGCAGCGTTTGCGCGAAGGCGATATTGTGGCACTTGACGATCAATACACCTTTATTCAACGCATTCCTCGCAGCCATTATGTGCTGGCCGTCGGCCCGGTTCCTTACCTCTATTTTCTTCATCAAATGCGCCTGCTGGATATCGCGCTGATGGCGTTTATTGCTATCTCACTGGCCTTCCCGGTACTGATCTGGATGCGTCCACACTGGCAAGAAATGCTAAGACTCGAATCCGCCGCACAACGTTTTGGTGAAGGACATCTGAGTGAACGCCTTCATTTTGACAACGGTTCCAGCTTTGAGCGCCTGGGCGTAGCGTTTAACCAAATGGCCGACAATATCAATGCGCTGATCGCCAGTAAAAAACAGCTCATCGATGGTATTGCCCATGAGCTTCGTACTCCGCTGGTACGTTTACGTTACCGGCTGGAAATGAGTGATAACCTCACCGGGCAGGAATCTCAGGCGCTTAATCGTGATATCGGCCAACTGGAAGCGTTGATCGAAGAGTTACTGACCTACGCCCGCCTGGATCGCCCGCAAAATGAACTGAAGCTCAGCGTACCTGACCTGCCTGTTTGGTTGACAACCCATCTGGAGGATGTGCAAAGCGTGAATCCTGGCCGTGCGGTGCACTTACGTCATCTCGAAACTGGCGACTACGGCGCGTTGGATATGCGCCTGATGGAGCGGGTCCTGGATAATTTGCTGAACAATGCCCTGCGCTATTGCCAGTCTACAGTGCAAGCCAGTCTGCTGTTGAACGGCAATCAAGCCACGCTGGTAGTGGAAGACGACGGTCCCGGTATTGCACCAGACGCTCGTGAACAGGTTTTTGAACCGTTTGTACGCCTTGACCCCAGCCGTGACCGGGCAACCGGGGGTTGTGGGCTTGGGTTAGCCATCGTCCACTCAATTGCTTTGGCTATGGGGGGGACGGTCGTCTGTGATGAAAGTGAACTTGGCGGCGCCCGGTTTACTTTCCGTTGGCCCGTCTGGCATAACATTCCCGAAATCTCAGCTGCCTGACCTTTTCTGCTCGGTGGTCAGGCGGCGGAGGTTGTGCTATAAAAAAGTATGTTGTAACTAAAATGGTAAACCTATGGCCCGTTACGATCTTGTTGACCGCCTGAACGGCACCTTTCGCCAGATGGAACAAGAACTGGCACTTTTGAACGAAAACCTGTTGCAGCAGACGCTGCTGATTGCGCGCGTATTCTCGTTACCGGAAGTGGTTAAAGAGGCAGAGCATGCCCCTCTGCAGAGCATTAATGTTAAGCAGCATTTAGGCAAAGAGGCTGAAGCGCTGGCACTGCTCCATTACCGTCACCTGTTTATTCAGCAGCAGTCCGAAAACCGCAGCAGCAAAGCGGCCGTCCGCCTACCGGGTGTATTGTGCTATCAGGTTGATAACGCGGCGCAATGTACTCTGGAAGAACAAATCCAGCGTATAAACCAGTTGAAAACCACCTTCGAGCGCATTGTTACAGTGGAATCAGGGCTGGCGCCGGCAGCACGTTTCGAATGGGTGCATCGTCATCTGCCGGGGCTGATTACTCTGAATGCCTATCGCACGCTAACCGTAGTCCGCGATCCTGCCACCCTACGATTTGGCTGGGCTAATAAGCACATCATTAAAAACCTGAAACGCGATGAAGTACTGCAGCAACTGGAAAAAAGCCTGACGTCACCGCGCAGCGTACATCCCTGGACACGTGAAGAATGGCAGGCGAAGCTTGAACGCGAATATCAGGATATCGCCGCCTTACCGCAGCAGGCCCGCCTGAAGATCAAAAGGCCGGTAAAAGTGCAGCCTATAGCCCGTGTCTGGTACAAAGGAGAGCAAAAACAGGTGCAATATGCCTGCCCGACGCCGCTGATTGCTTTGCTTAATAACGACAACGGTATGACCGTACCGGATATCGGCGAGTTACTTAATTACGATGCCGAAAACGTTCAGCATCGTTTTAAACCTCAGGCGCAGCCGTTGAGATTGATTATTCCCCGGCTGCACCTGTACGTTGCGGATTAACTGCCTGGCCGCATGCTGCCAACCATCAGCTCCGGGCGTACCCAGCTGTCGAACTCCGCTTCGGTTAGATATCCCAGCGCCAGAGCGGAGGCTTTTAAGGTCAACCCTTCTTTATGGGCTTTTTTGGCAATTTCAGCCGCTTTATCGTAACCGATATGGGTATTGAGCGCGGTCACCAGCATTAGCGACTCGTTGAGCAGTTGATCGATTCGTTCACGATTAGGCTCAATCCCCGTCGCGCAATGTTCATTGAAGCTTTCCATACCGTCCGCCAGCAGGCGTACCGATTGCAGGAAGTTGTGGATGACCATTGGTCGATAAACGTTGAGCTCAAAGTTACCTGACGCCCCGCCCATGTTGATGGCAACATCGTTGCCCATCACCTGGCAGCAAAGCATAGTCAGCGCTTCACACTGGGTTGGATTGACCTTGCCCGGCATGATCGAGCTGCCCGGTTCGTTTTCCGGAATTGAAATTTCGCCAATACCACACCGGGGACCGGATGCCAGCCAGCGTACATCGTTGGCGATTTTCATCAGCGACGCTGCCAGTCCTTTTAGCGCGCCGTGAGCATGAACCAGGGCATCGCAGGTGGCGAGCGCTTCAAATTTATTCGGTGCGGTAACGAACGGCGCACAGGTGATGACCCGCAGTTCATCCGCAACCCGGCGGGCGTATTCGGGATGAGTGTTCAGTCCGGTACCTACCGCGGTTCCCCCCAACGCCAGCTCTGCCACGTGCGGTAAGCTGTTTTCAATGTGTCTGAGGTTATGTTCTAGCATTGCTACCCAGCCGGAAATCTCCTGGCCAAGCGTAAGTGGAGTTGCATCTTGCAGATGTGTACGACCAATTTTAACGATATCGGCGAAAGCGTGGGACTTATCACTGAGCGTTTTGGTCAACACATTTAATTGAGGGATCAGTGATTTACGCAGCGCCAGCAGTGCGGCAACGTGCATTGCGGTCGGGAAGACATCGTTCGAGCTTTGGCTTTTATTGACATCATCGTTGGGGTGTACTTTTCGCTCCATCCCCCGCACGCCGCCCAGCAACTCGCTGGCCCGGTTTGCCAACACCTCGTTCATGTTCATATTGCTTTGCGTGCCGGACCCAGTTTGCCAGATGGCCAGCGGGAACTCATCGCGGTGTTTATCTGCCAACACCTCATCTGCAGCCTGCATAATAGCCCTGGCTTTATCCTCAGCCAGCAGCCCAAGATCCTGGTTAACCTTTGCTGCGGCGCGTTTCGTCAGCGCCAGCGCATGGATCAACGAGACCGGCATTTTCTCCGTAGAGATACGAAAATGTTCCAGTGAACGTTGGGTTTGCGCGCCCCAAAGCTTATCGGCAGGAACATCAATCGCCCCCATTGAATCATTCTCGCGGCGTACCGTTACCATTACCTGCTCCTTACATTAACAATTGATTAGGTTATGTTTCGACATTGCCCACTTGCGTTGGTCTTATGAGTATTAACGAGGATAAAACTGTCGTTTGGTGGTTCGTGCGGTAAAAAAAACCGCCCCGAAGGGCGGTTGACGTTACTTAACGCAGCGTGCGCACTGCGACGTCTGAATTTGCTGGAAGAAATCATTGCCTTTGTCATCCACCAGGATAAACGCCGGGAAATCTTCCACTTCAATTTTCCAGATGGCTTCCATCCCGAGTTCCGGGTATTCCACGCACTCCAGACTCTTGATACTGCCCTGGGCCAGCACCGCGGCAGGGCCGCCAATACTGCCTAAATAGAAGCCGCCATGTTTATGGCAAGCATCGGTCACCTGCTGGCTACGGTTGCCTTTCGCCAACATAATCATGCTCCCGCCTGCAGACTGAAGCTGGTCAACATACGAGTCCATACGTCCGGCCGTGGTTGGGCCAAGCGAACCCGAAGCGTAACCTTCCGGTGTTTTTGCCGGACCGGCGTAATAGATCGGGTGATCTTTAACATACTGCGGCAAACTTTCACCGTTATCCAGACGTTCTTTCAGTTTCGCATGCGCAATATCTCGGCCAACGATGATTGTACCGTTGAGTGACAAACGCGTAGAGACCGGATACTGCGACAGCTGAGCCAGGATCTCTTTCATCGGACGATTGAGGTCAACGCGTACCGCTTCGCCCTCTCCCGCCTGACGCAACTCTTCTGGAATGTACTTACCGGGATTATGTTCCAGTTTTTCGATCCAGATACCTTCACGGTTGATTTTGGCTTTGATATTACGGTCAGCAGAACAAGAGACGCCCATACCAACCGGACACGACGCGCCGTGACGCGGCAGGCGGATCACGCGGATATCATGCGCGAAGTACTTCCCGCCAAACTGCGCGCCCAGCCCCAAATTCTGCGCTTCAATCAGCAGCTCTTTTTCCAGCTCCACATCACGGAATGCCTGCCCATGTTCGTTACCTTCGGTCGGCAGCTCATCGTAGTATTTAGCCGAAGCCAGTTTCACCGTTTTCAGCGTAGCTTCCGCTGACGTTCCGCCGATCACAAACGCAATGTGATACGGCGGACAAGCCGCAGTACCCAGCGTACGCATCTTTTCAACCAGGTAATTTTTTAATTTGCCCGGCGTGAGCAGTGCTTTGGTTTCCTGGTACAGATAGGTTTTGTTCGCCGAACCGCCACCTTTGGCAATACACAGGAATTTGTATTCATCGCCGTCGACGGTATACAAATCAATCTGTGCTGGCAGGTTGGTGCCGGTGTTCACCTCTTTATACATATCCAGCGCTGCGTTTTGTGAATAGCGCAGGTTGTCTTCGATGTAGGTGTTATAGACGCCTCGAGCCAGCGCCTCCTCATCGCCACCACCGGTCCAGACACGCTGACCTTTTTTACCCACGATAATTGCGGTTCCGGTGTCCTGACAGGTCGGCAAAATGCCTTTTGCCGCGATGTCAGAGTTACGCAGAAATTGCAGGGCCACATACTTGTCGTTTTCGCTGGCCTCCGGGTCGCGCAGAATATCGGCTACCTGCTGTTGATGTGCGGGACGCAGCATAAACGACGCATCATGAAAGGCCTGACGAGCTAGCAGGGTTAAAGCTTGTGGCGCGACTTTAACAATCTCCTGCCCTTCAAATTCGGCAACAGAGACATAGTCGCTGGTCAGCAGATAGTATTCGGTATCATCCTTTTTGAGGGGGAAAGGATGCTGATAATGAAAGGGTTTGTTTGACATTGTGCTCTCACTTACTGCTCGGTCTGGTTATTCTCTGGGCAGATGTTCCGTTGCCCTGCTTCCCTGCCGCAGATCCGGTTGTAGAAGGAAGGGCTGTCTGCAACCGGAATCACTCAGGGTATTAAAAGCGAGTCTCCATATCCTACACATTTTTTTAACAAAAACTGAGACAAGTACGACTTTTTACATGTGCAGGTTACTTCCCTCAGGGTTTCTTGGTTTAATAGCCGTAGAAAATTCCACATTGAAACAGGGCTTGATAATGCAAAAACTCATCAACTCAGTGCAAAACTACGCCTGGGGAAGTAAAACGGCGT
This sequence comes from Citrobacter sp. Cf136, assembly GCF_030333815.1. NCBI lineage: Bacteria > Pseudomonadati > Pseudomonadota > Gammaproteobacteria > Enterobacterales > Enterobacteriaceae > Citrobacter > Citrobacter sp. Cf136. Next base: position 1,157,771 of record NZ_JAOWFE010000032.1, read on the forward strand.
TAACGGAACTCTATGGCATTGCCAACCCCACTCAGCAACCAATGGCTGAGCTGTGGATGGGTGCGCATCCGAAAAGCAGTTCGCAGGTTCTGGGCGCTGACGGCCAGACGGTTGCTCTGCGCGACGTTATCGAGCACGATAAATCCGCACTGCTGGGCGATGCCGTTGCGCAGCGTTTTGGTGAGCTGCCCTTCCTGTTTAAAGTGCTCTGCGCTGCACAACCGCTTTCGATTCAGGTTCATCCTAACAAGCACAACTCTGAAATTGGATTTGCCAAAGAAAACGCCGCAGGGATCCCGATGGATGCGGCTGAGCGCAACTACAAAGATCCTAACCACAAACCGGAACTGGTTTTTGCTTTGACGCCTTTCCTGGCGATGAACGCATTCCGCGAGTTCTCTGACATTGTTGCATTGTTACAACCCGTCTCCGCCGCACATCCGGCTATTGCGCATTTCCTGGAAGAGCCGAGTGCAGAACGTCTGAGCTATCTTTTCGCCAGCTTGCTGAATATGCAGGATGAGGAGAAATCCCATGCGTTGGCGATCCTGAAATCAGCGCTGAACAGCCAGCAGGGTGAACCCTGGCAAACCATCCGTCTGATCGCCGACGTCTACCCGAACGACAGTGGGCTCTTCTCCCCGCTGCTGCTCAATGTGGTGAAACTCAATCCAGGCGAAGCTATGTTCTTATTTGCCGAAACCCCGCATGCTTACCTGCAAGGTGTGGCGCTTGAGGTGATGGCTAACTCGGACAACGTGCTGCGTGCCGGACTGACGCCAAAATATATTGATATCCCGGAACTGGTCGCCAACGTGCAGTTTGTCGCCAAGCCAGCAAACCAGTTACTGACCACGCCGGTTAAGTCTGATGGCGAACTGGATTTCCCGATCCCGGTTGACGATTTTGCGTTCTCCCTGCATGAGCTTACTACCAGTGGCGCAGATATCAGCCAGCAAAGTGCGGCCATTTTGTTCTGCATAGAAGGTGAAGCTGTACTGAGCAAAGGCGAGCAACGTCTGGTTCTGCGACCGGGTGAATCGGCCTTTATTGGCGCGAATGAATCTCCGGTTAACATCAGTGGCGCAGGTCGTTTAGCCCGGGTTTATAACAAGCTTTAGCAAGATACTGATATTTTTAACAACTCTTGCTAAGCTGTAGTAAGTTAAAGACATGTCACTCCTCCAGGCGTCTTCAAACGCCTGGTTTTATTTTATGGATATCAAAATGAAAAAATCGCTGGTAGCTGCGGGTGTGGTGGTTGCGCTGGGTATCGTCTGGACGGGCGGCGCCTGGTACACAGGAAAGAAACTCGAAACGCATCTCGCCGAGATGGTGACGCAGGCAAACGATCAGTTAAAACGTTTCTCCCCTGAGGCGGGTATTGAACTGAGTTATCAAAACTACCAGCGCGGGGTGTTCAATAGCCAACTGCAATTGGTGGTGAAACCAATAGCCGGGCAGGCAGATTCCTGGCTGAAACCGGGGCAAAGTATTGTCCTGGATGAAACGGTGGATCACGGCCCCTTCCCACTGGCCCAACTGAAGTCACTGAATCTGGTTCCGGCTATGGCCTCCGTGAAAACGACGCTGGTGAATAACGACGTTACCAAACCGCTGTTTGATATTGCCAAGGGTGAGTCGCCATTTGTCATTAACTCCCGTATCAGCTACAGCGGCGATACCCGTTCCGATCTTTCCCTTAAACCACTGAACTACGAGAAAGGCGACGAAAAAGTAGCCTTCAGCGGCGGGGAATTCCAGTTTACAGCAGACAAAGAAGGTAACGCTGTCTCGCTGACAGGCAATGCGCAAAGCGGCGTGGTCAATGCTGTCAACGAGTATGACCAGAAAGTACAAATGACTTTCAATAATCTGAAGACTGAGGGTTCCAGCAGTATTGCCAGCTTTGGTGAGCGCATCGGCGACCAGAAATTGTCACTCGAAAAACTGTCGATCTCGGTCGAGGGTAAAGAGTTGGCGGTTCTGGAGGGCATGGGTATCGATGGCAAATCAGATCTGGTTAACGACGGTAAAACTGTCAACAGCCAGCTGGATTACACGCTGAACAGCCTTAAATTACAGGGCCAGGATATGGGTAGCGGTAAGCTGACGCTGAAAGTTGCCCAGATTGACGGTGAAGCCCTGCATCAGTTCAGCCAGCAGTATAGCGCCCAAACCAAGGCGCTGATGGCGCAGATCGATGTGGTACAAAATCCTGAGCTTTATCAGCAAAAAGTCACCGAAGCTTTCTTCAATGCGCTGCCGATACTGATGAAAGGCGAGCCGGTTATCACCATTGCCCCGCTGAGCTGGAAAAATGCGAAAGGTGAAACCGCATTTAATCTGTCACTGCTGCTAAAAGATCCGACAGCAAATACTGAGGAACCACAAACGCTGGCTCAGGAAGTGGATCGTTCGGTCAAATCACTGGATGCCAAGCTGACGATTCCGGTCGATATGGCGACTGAGTTCATGACGCAGATCGCCAAAATTGAAGGCTATCAGCAGGAGCAAGCGGCCGATCTTGCGAAGCAACAGGTGAATGGCCTGGCGGCAATGGGTCAGATGTTCCGAATTACAACGATGCAGGACAACGTCATCGGCTCCAGCCTGCAATACGCAAACGGACAGGTTACGTTAAACGGACAAAAAATGCCGCTGGATGAGTTTGTTGGCATGTTCGGTATGCCTTCTCTCGGCGAACCGGATGCCCCGGCTATCCCGCAACAGTAAATACGCGTGACAAAAGGCCCGATAACCGTGTGTTTATCGGGCCTTTTTTATTTGGCCACCACCAGACGAGCGGAAAGCGTCAGGTTACGCGAATGACCATCATCGTGCCCAATGCGCTGCAGCATGCGCTCAGCAAGGGTATATCCCATTTCACGCGCAGGCGTGCAGGCCCAAATAATGGGGATATCGTCCAGTGCATTTTCCGCTACATCGGCAAATCCCGCTAAGGAGATCTGCTGTTCGAAATAGCGATCTACGCCAATTTCACCACTCTGACGCCCCGCTCTCATCAGGCCAAACCAGGCGCCAACGGCAATGGTTTCGTTGTAGCACACCACTGCGCTGATCGTTGGGTTACGACGTAACAGCGCGGTTACCTCCTCTGCGGCCTGCTTCTGGCTGGATGAACACTCCAGCACCCAGTCGCTATGAAACGGTAAACCATACTTTAGCAACGTCGTACAATAGCCGCCGACACGCTCTGCGCGAGTCAATGAGGAACTCTGCCCCCCCAACCACGCTATTCGCTGATGCCCGTGGCGGATAAGATGTTCAACCAGCAATTGCGAAGCCTGCATGTTGTCAGGTCTGACGGTGTCGACATCATCCAGGTAGCCTGCCCGAGAAGCAAACACCACCGGTATCCCCTTATCGGCGGCCAGTTGTTGTAGGTCGTCGCTACTGCCGGCAGCCCCGGCGATCACCACACCATCAACCCCTTGATTTAGCAACATAGCGAAACGCTGCGCGAGCTGTTCGCCATCTTTGCCACCATGTAATAAAAAGACCATGCGCCCCTGCGTTTCTAATGCTTCCGTCAGTCCCGCCGTCAACTCGGCGTAAAACGGCGTAGAAAGATCGCGCACAATCAAACCAATTACCCCGCTCTGCCCGCCACGCAGCGCCGATGCCTGGCGATTACGCACAAACCCGAGTTGCTCAATAGCGGCATTCACGCGTTCGCCTGTCGCGGATGAAATACGACCTTTTCCACTAAGCACCAATGAGACAGTACTGACCGAAACGCCCGCGGCCAGCGCAACATCATGGATGGTTATTTTTTTGGCTATAGCCATAAAAACGGAAAACTCCCTGATAACGTGACGGATAAAACGTTTTATCAATCACTTATATTTATACGCCCTATTATCGTTCGATAATGTGATTTATACCGCACTAAAATTAGGTAAAACGTTTTATCTTCTCGCCATCATTAGTCAGCTAGCTTTTACGAGGAGTCGTTTGATGACGACGAGAACTACACCAAAAATAACGTTATGGGAATTTTTCCAGCAGTTGGGCAAAACCTTCATGCTCCCCGTAGCGCTACTCTCATTTTGCGGGATCATGTTGGGGATCGGCAGCTCGTTAAGCAGCCATGATGTCTTAACACTGATCCCGGCATTGGGTAATCCGGTACTGCAGGCCATCTTTACCTGGATGAGCAAAGTAGGCTCATTTGCGTTTAGTTTCTTACCGGTGATGTTCTGTATTGCCATACCTCTCGGCCTTGCTCGCGAGAACAAAGGCGTAGCGGCATTTGCCGGTTTTGTTGGTTATGCGGTCATGAACCTTGCCGTCAACTTCTGGTTAACCGCGAAAGGTATCTTACCTACCACGGATGCCGCGATCCTGAAGGCCAACAACGTGCAGAATATCCTGGGGATCCAGTCGATCGATACTGGGATCCTCGGTGCTGTTATTGCCGGGATCATCGTCTGGATGCTGCATGAACGTTTCCACAACATTCGTCTGCCGGATGCGCTGGCTTTCTTCGGCGGCACCCGCTTTGTGCCTATCATCTCCTCGGTGGTGATGGGGCTGGTCGGGCTGGTAATTCCCCTGATCTGGCCGGTTTTCGCTATGGGCATTACCGGGCTCGGCCACATCATCAACAGCGCGGGAGAATTTGGCCCAATGCTGTTTGGTACCGGCGAACGTCTGCTGCTGCCGTTTGGTCTGCATCATATTCTGGTGGCGCTCATTCGCTTCACCGAGGCTGGCGGCACGCAAGAAGTCTGCGGTCACAGCGTGAGCGGCGCACTGACTATTTTCCAGGCCCAACTGAGCTGCCCGACAACACAAGGTTTCTCTGAAAGCGCAACCCGCTTCCTGTCGCAGGGCAAAATGCCTGCGTTCCTTGGTGGTTTACCGGGGGCAGCGCTCGCTATGTACCACTGTGCTCGCCCTGAAAATCGTCATAAAATTAAAGGGTTATTAATTTCCGGTCTTATTGCCTGTGTGATCGGCGGTACCACCGAGCCCCTTGAGTTCTTATTCCTGTTCGTTGCCCCAGTTCTGTATGTGATCCACGCCCTGCTGACCGGTCTTGGCTTCACTGTGATGGCAGTGCTTGGCGTCACCATCGGTAACACCGACGGTAACCTGATTGACTTCGTGGTGTTCGGCATCCTGCATGGACTCTCTACCAAGTGGTATCTGGTCCCTGTTGTGGCGGCGATCTGGTTCGCGGTGTACTACGTCATCTTCCGTTTCGCCATCACACGCTTCAATTTGAAGACACCAGGTCGAGACGTCGAAATTGCCAGCAATATCGAAAAAGTAATGGCTGGAGCGCCGGGTAAATCCGGTTACAACGTCCCTGCCATTCTGTCGGCGCTTGGCGGTGCGGAAAACATCGTTAGCTTGGATAACTGTATTACCCGTCTGCGTTTGTCAGTGAAGGATATGTCTCTTGTGAATGTACAGGCACTGAAGGACAATCGCGCCATTGGCGTAGTGCAACTCAATCAGCATAATCTTCAGGTCGTTATTGGCCCACAGGTCCAGTCAGTGAAAGACGAGATCGCAGTTCTGATGAACACCGTACAAGCTTAAGGACAATGACATGTTTGATTTTTCAAAGGTTGTGGACAGGCATGGTACCTGGTGTACTCAGTGGGATTACGTTGCCGACCGTTTTGGTTCAGCCGACCTGCTGCCATTCACCATCTCCGATATGGATTTTGCCACCGCACCCTGTATTCTGGAGGCGCTGACTCAGCGCCTGTCACATGGCGTGTTGGGTTACAGTCGCTGGAAAAATGATGAATTTCTTGCGGCGATTAGTCACTGGTTTCTATCGCGTCATAATACCCAAATCGATCCTCAGTCGCTGGTTTATGGCCCCTCGGTTATCTATATGGTATCGGAGCTGATCCGCCAGTGGTCTTCTGCGGGTGATGCGGTGGTGATTCATACGCCGGCGTACGACGCGTTTTACAAAGCAATTGAAGGTAATCAGCGCGTGGTGCGCGCTGTCGAACTGGAAAAACGCACTGACTGTTGGTACTGCGACATGGCCGCGCTGGAGAATGCCCTGTCTCGTCCAGAGAGCAAAATTCTTCTGCTCTGTAGCCCACAAAATCCGACGGGCAAAGTGTGGACGCGTGATGAGCTGGAAACCATGGCAGAACTGTGTCAGCGCCATGGTGTAAAAGTTATTTCCGATGAGATCCATATGGATATGGTCTGGGGGGATCACCCACATATCCCCTGGAGTAATGTCGCGCGTGACAGCTGGGCGCTGCTCACTTCCGGTTCAAAAAGTTTTAATATTCCGGCACTGACCGGGGCTTACGGAATTATTGAAGACGCTCAAAGCCGTAACGATTATCTCTGCGCATTAAAAGGTCGCGATGGTCTTTCCTCACCAGCAGTGCTCGCGCTGAGCGCACATATTGCCGCCTATCATCAGGGAGCAAGCTGGCTTGATGCGCTGCGGGATTACCTTACCAGCAATTTGCATTACGTCGCCCGCGAGCTTAATGCCGCATTCCCCGAACTGAACTGGCAGGTTCCGCAATCCACCTATCTGGCATGGATTGACCTGCGTCCGCTCAACATTGATGACCACGCATTGCAGGAAGCGCTCATCCACCAGCAGAAAGTCGCCATCATGCCCGGATACACATACGGCGAAGAAGGACGCGGTTTTGTGCGCCTGAATGCCGGATGTCCACGATCCAAACTTGAAAAAGGCGTTCAGGGGTTGATTAACGGCATACGTTCTGTACGCTAATAAAGTTTGCGCAATGAAATTATTCATTGCGCAACATAGATTTTTATCCCGATTTTTTCTTATAATACGACGCACTTTACCTAAATACACGAGTGCGACCATGATTGATACTTCCCTCCCCTTGACCGACGTCCATCGCCACCTTGATGGTAACATCCGTGCCCAAACGATTCTGGATCTGGGTCGTCAGTTCAATTTAACGCTCCCGGCACAAACGTTGGAAACGCTGATCCCTCATGTGCAAGTGACATCCACTGAGCCAGATTTAGTGAGTTTTTTATCCAAGCTCGACTGGGGCGTGAAGGTACTGGCCTCGCTGGATGCCTGTCGCCGCGTGGCATTTGAAAATATTGAGGATGCAGCACGTAACAGTCTGCACTATGTAGAATTACGTTTTTCACCAGGCTATATGGCGATGGCGCATCAACTCCCGGTGGCAGGTGTGGTTGAAGCCGTCATCGCAGGCGTGCGCGAGGGCTGCAAGACCTTTGGCGTCGAAGCACGCTTAATTGGCATTATGAGCCGTACTTTTGGCGAAGCCGCCTGTCTGCAGGAACTGGATGCGCTGTTAGCCCACCGAGATCATATTACGGCACTGGATCTAGCCGGTGACGAACTGGGATTCCCTGGCAGTCTGTTCCTGTCCCATTTCAACCAGGCACGCGACGCCGGCTGGCATATTACCGTGCATGCGGGCGAAGCCGCGGGACCAGAAAGCATCTGGCAGGCTATTAAAGAGCTGGGCGCTGAGCGTATTGGTCACGGCGTTAAAGCCGTTGAAGATCGTGCGTTGATGGATTACCTCGCCGAGCATCGTATCGGCATCGAATCCTGCCTGACATCAAACATTCAGACCAGCACCGTTGCCTCACTAGCGAACCATCCGCTGAAAACGTTCCTTGAGCATGGCGTTATTGCCAGTTTGAATACGGACGACCCGGCTGTTCAGGGTGTGGATATTATTCACGAGTACACCATTGCCGCACCAGCTGCAGGCCTAACGCGCGAACAGATCCGCCAGGCGCAAATCAACGGTCTGGAAATGGCATTCCTGAGTAACGAAGAAAAACGAGCCTTGCGCGAGAAAGTCGGCGCAGCGTAACGGGTAAAGTGCTGAATGGCGCTAACGCTTATCCGGCCTACGTTGGTTTTCATTGTAGGCCGGATAAAATGCCTGAGCATCTCCATCCGGCATTAGTCCAATCAAGCAAGGCACAGCGTCGAACGATGTTTCGCAGATTCGATACCCAGCTCAATCAGCTCCATAATTTGGATAGCCTGTCTCGCCGGTACCGGGTTTTCACCGTTACCGTTTAACGCATCACGAATGCCAGCATAGTACGTCGGATAGTTGCCTGGTACAGTAAGCCAGGTTTCTTCAACCTGCTCTTCGCCTTCTATTCGCGTCAAAACGCCATCACGCATATCATAACCCCAGTCTTCCTGTGGCAGTCGCTCGCCATTTTTCAGGCGCTCTTCCTGCGGGTCAAGACCATACTTCACATAGCTGCCACGCGATCCGTGCACAATATAACGGGCCGATTCTGCGGCAGCGAGCATGGTGCCATGCAGGATCACACGACGCTGCGGATACGTCAGGATGGCATGGAAGTAATCCGTCGCCTGCGCGCCCGGACGCAACTGGGCCAGGTCTACCGTCAGGCTGACGGGCAAACCAAACAGATTAATCGCCTGATCCAAAAGATGCGGTGCTAAATCGTACCAGATACCGCTTCCCGGACCGCCCTGTTCACGCCAACGGTCACGAACCTGCGGGCGGAAACGATCGAAATGGGATTCGAAATACGCCACCTCTCCCAAAACACCATCCGCCAGCAGAGCTTTCAGCGTCAGAAAATCACTGTCCCAGCGACGGTTATGGAACACAGACAGCACGCGCCCGAGGCTGCGCGCCAGCGTATCCAGCTCACGAGCTTGTGACAGTGTCACAGTAAAAGGCTTATCAACAACCACATGTTTGCCCGCTTCCAGCGCAGCTTTCGCTAATGGAAAGTGTGTGTCATTAGGCGTGGGGATCACAATCAGGTCGATATTTGGATCGTTAAAAAGATGCTTAGGCTCAGCAACAACCGCCACCGTAGGCCAGTCTGCCTTCACTTTTGCTTCATCACTACTGGAAACTGCAACCAGTTCCAGGCCCGGCGTGCCCACAATCAGGGGGGCATGGAAGGTTTTACTGGCATAACCATAGCCAATTAGCCCAACGCGGATGTTGTCACTCATGTTATTGCCTCTCAATTCAGGACTGACCTATTTCACACCATACCTTGCAACGTCTCAATAGTTTAATAACCTTCGCGCTACAAAGGTTGTTTTTAACTTAAGTCAAACATATGCCACTTATGCTTAACTTGCAGCGAAAAAGAGGGAGAAATCGTTCCCAACCATCTTGCTGTATTAATGAGAGATTAGTAACATTTGCAGCCTGTGTTTATGGATAAATCAAAGCAAATGTCATCAGTAATGAATCGTCTTATTGAATTAACAGGTTGGATTGTTCTCGCCGTCTCCGTGATCCTGCTGGGTGTTGCCAATCATATTGACAATTACCAGCCACCAGAGCCCGTTGCGGCAGTGCAGAAGAAATAAGCATCCGCAACCTTTTATTGCCCGGCAATTAACATTGGTAGTTGCAGGGTTTGCCGGTAAAAGATCGCTTTCTGTCAAAAAAAGCGAATTATGCCGCATCCCGTTCCGCTGCATATTGCCAGCGATCGCTATGCGCGTTACCCTTGCCGAAGACGCTCATAGCGCCTGCTTTTTCACAGGTATGAACACTCTTCTTACATTTGCACGTAAATCCGCTTTTACCTGTGCACGTTGTTTATTTTTATATTTTCTACTCCGTTGGTATTATTTTATTAATATGGATCTGCATTTATGACTGTTCAGGATTACTTATTAAAATTCCGCAAAATCAGCTCACTCGAAAGTCTGGAAAAACTTTTCGACCATTTAAACTACACGCTCACCGACGATAGCGACATGATCAATATGTACCGTGCCGCAGACCATCGCCGTGCGGAGCTTATATCCGGAGGCCGTCTGTTTGATGTTGGTCAGGTACCTAAATCAGTCTGGCATTACGTGCAATAGAGAAGAAAGTAGCGCTCAACGTTAAAAGCTTTATAATAATTGCCCCAAAATGAATGGCATGATTGATTGCGCGCGTAAAACTGGAGAAGAGATGACTACCACACCGGCACAACGTATCGGAGGCTGGCTACTTGGGCCACTGGCCTGGCTGTTAGTCGCGTTGTTGAGCGCTTCGCTGGCGTTATTACTTTATGTCACTGCGCTGGCAACACCGCAAACCTTCAAAACGCTGGGTGAGCAAAGTACAGCAAATTTGCTGTTATGGGGCGTCTCCTTTGTTACCACGATCGCCATGTGGTATTACACACTGTGGCTGACAATTGCGTTTTTCAAACGCAGAGCCTGTGTGCCCAAGCATTACATTCTGTGGCTGCTGATCTCCGTGTTGCTGGCGATTAAAGCGTTTGCGTTTTCACCTGTCCCAGACGCTTTTGCGGTGCGCCAACTGCTGTTCCCATTACTGGCCGCAGCACTGTTGGTGCCCTACTTCAAGCGATCGCAGCGCGTTAAATCGACGTTTGTGAACCCGTAATAACCCTACAGTTAACCTGTTGTCGCCTGTTGTAGATTGTCAGATAATAGGCGGCTTTTTTATTTCAGGCCGAAAAATGACTGATTACCTGCTGCTGTTTGTCGGAACTGTACTGGTCAATAACTTTGTACTGGTCAAGTTTCTGGGCCTCTGCCCGTTTATGGGCGTTTCCAAAAAACTGGAAACCGCAATGGGTATGGGCCTTGCCACGACGTTTGTCATGACACTGGCATCCATCTGCGCATGGCTGATTGATACCTGGATCCTAATCCCGCTCAATCTCATCTATCTGCGCACGCTGGCTTTTATTCTGGTTATCGCCGTCGTCGTGCAGTTTACCGAAATGGTTGTGCGCAAAACCAGCCCTGCGCTGTACCGCCTGCTGGGGATCTTCCTACCGCTGATCACGACTAACTGCGCAGTGTTAGGTGTGGCGCTGCTGAACATCAACCTCGGCCATAACTTTTTACAGTCGGCGCTATACGGTTTTTCCGCCGCCGTCGGCTTCTCGCTGGTGATGGTACTGTTCGCCGCGATCCGCGAACGCCTCGCCGTGGCGGACGTCCCGGCGCCGTTTCGCGGGAATGCGATTGCGCTGATTACCGCTGGTTTAATGTCATTGGCCTTTATGGGCTTTAGTGGTTTGGTGAAGTTGTAATGAATGCTATCTGGATTGCCGTTGCCGCAGTGAGTGTACTGGGTCTGGCGTTCGGCGCTATTTTGGGGTACGCCTCACGACGTTTTGCCGTTGAAGATGATCCGGTCGTGGAGAAAATTGATGAAATTCTCCCGCAAAGCCAGTGTGGGCAGTGCGGCTATCCGGGCTGTCATCCTTACGCTGAAGCGATCGGCTCTCAGGGTGAAAAAATTAACCGTTGCGCCCCCGGTGGCGAAGCGGTGATGTTAAAAATTGCCGCCCTGCTGAACGTCGATCCGCAGCCTATTGATGGTGATGAACAAGACGTTACGCCGGTGCGTATGCTGGCGGTCATTGATGAAAATAACTGTATCGGGTGCACTAAGTGTATTCAGGCCTGCCCGGTCGATGCGATCGTGGGCGCGACCCGCGCCATGCACACGGTAATGAGCGATCTCTGCACTGGGTGCAACCTGTGTGTTGACCCGTGTCCGACGCAATGCATTGAATTACGCCCGGTAGCCGAGACACCCGATAGCTGGAAATGGGATTTAAACACCATCCCTGTGCGCATCATTCCCGTGGAACAACATGTTTAAGTTATTCTCTGCATTCAGAAAAAATAAAATCTGGGACTTTGATGGTGGCATTCATCCACCAGAAATGAAAACCCAGTCAAACGGAACACCGTTGCGACAGGTTCCGCTGGCACCGCGTTTCGTTATTCCGCTGAAACAACATATTGGTGCGGAGGGTGAACTGTGCGTAAACGTGGGTGACACCGTGCTGCGTGGTCAGGCATTAACCCGCGGGCGTGGCAAAATGCTTCCAGTCCATGCGCCAACATCAGGTACCGTGGTTGCCATTGCCCCGCACTCCACCGCACATCCTTCGGCACTGGCTGAGTTGAGCGTTATCATAGACGCCGATGGCGAAGACCGCTGGATTGAGCGAGACGGCTGGACCGATTACCGCTCCCACAGCCGGGAAGAGCTGATTGCGCGTATTCATCAGTTCGGCGTCGCCGGGCTGGGTGGCGCAGGTTTTCCCACCGGCGTTAAACTGCAGGGCGGCGGAGATAAAATTGAAACGCTGATCATTAACGCCGCTGAATGCGAGCCGTACATTACAGCAGATGACCGCCTGATGCAGGACTGTGCGGCGCAGGTCGTTGAAGGGATCCGCATCCTGGCGCACATTCTTCAGCCACGCGAGATCCTCCTCGGCATAGAAGATAACAAGCCGCAGGCAATATCTATGCTGCGCGCGGTGCTGGCTGATTCACACGACATCAGTTTGCGCGTGATCCCCACCAAGTACCCTTCCGGCGGGGCTAAACAGTTAACACAAATCCTGACTGGCAAGCAGGTTCCCCACGGTGGACGCTCCTCAGATATCGGCGTATTGATGCAAAACGTCGGAACCGCCTATGCAATTAAACGTGCAGTAATTGACGGTGAGCCGATCACCGAACGTGTCGTGACGCTTACCGGTGAGGCCGTCAGCCGTCCGGGCAACGTCTGGGCGCGTTTGGGCACGCCGGTTCGTCATCTGCTCAACGACGCGGGCTTCTGCCCTTCCGCCGACCAGATGGTGATTATGGGCGGACCGCTGATGGGGTTTACGCTGCCATGGCTGGAAGTCCCGGTGGTGAAGATTACCAACTGTCTTCTGGCCCCCTCTGCCAGTGAAATGGGTGAAACGCCGGAAGAGAAAGGCTGCATTCGCTGTAGCGCATGCGCCGATGCCTGTCCGGCGGATCTCCTGCCACAACAGCTTTATTGGTTCAGTAAAGGGCAACAGCACGACAAAGCAACGGCCCACAATATCGCCGACTGCATTGAATGCGGTGCCTGCGCCTGGGTATGCCCAAGCAATATTCCGCTGGTGCAGTATTTCCGCCAGGAAAAAGCCGAGATTTACGCCATTAGCCAGGAAGAAAAACGAGCCGCTGAAGCGAAAGCACGGTTTGAAGCCCGACAGGCGCGCCTTGAACGTGAAAAAGCAGCGCGTCTTGAACGCCATAAGAGCGCCGCTGCTCAACCGGCGGCCAAAGACCATGATGCTATTGCCGCCGCGCTGGCTCGCGTAAAAGAGAAACAGGCTCAGGCGCTGCAGCCGGTAGTAATTCAGGCAGGTGAAAAACCTGACAATAGCGCAGTGATTGCCGCACGCGAGGCGCGTAAGGCGCAAGCTCGTGCTTCCCGTAAGGAAAATTCGCCGCAAAGTGAAGGCAGCAGCACGGGTACAGATCCGCGTAAAGCTGCCGTCGAAGCGGCAATTGCTCGCGCCAAAGCCCGCAAGCTCGAGCAGCAGGCGGTACCGGAAACAGCCGAACCGGTTGATCCACGCAAAGCCGCCGTGGAAGCGGCCATCGCCCGCGCTAAGGCCCGCAAGCTCGAGCAGCAGGTGGTACCGGAAACAGCCGAACCGGCTGATCCACGCAAAGCCGCCGTGGAAGCGGCAATCGCCCGCGCTAAGGCCCGCAAGCTCGAGCAGCAGGTGGTACCGGAAACAGCCGAACCGGTTGATCCACGTAAAGCCGCCGTGGAAGCGGCAATCGCCCGCGCTAAGGCCCGCAAGCTCGAGCAGCAGGCGGTACCGGAAACAGCCGAACCGGCTGATCCACGCAAAGCCGCCGTCGCGGCCGCTATCGCACGCGCTCAGGCAAAGAAAGCCGCACAGCAGCAGGTTGTTAACGAGGAATAAATGGTATTCAGAATAGCAAGCTCCCCTTATACCCATAACCAGCGCCAGACATCACGTATCATGATGTTGGTGTTACTTGCGGCATTGCCGGGGATCGCCGCACAGCTGTGGTTCTTCGGCTGGGGTACGTTGTTCCAGATAATTCTGGCCGCCATCAGCGCTATCGCAGCCGAAGCGGGCGTGCTTAAACTGCGTAAACAACCCATTGTGCCGATTTTAAAAGACAACTCTGCGTTACTCACCGGGTTGCTGCTGGCCGTGAGTATTCCCCCGCTCGCCCCCTGGTGGATGGTGGTATTGGGCACGGTATTCGCGGTTATCATTGCGAAACAGCTGTATGGCGGTCTCGGTCAGAACCCGTTTAACCCTGCCATGATTGGTTATGTCGTGCTGCTAATCTCATTTCCAGTACAGATGACCAGTTGGCTGCCGCCGCACGAAATTGCGGCTACAGTGCCTGGGTTCTTTGACGCGCTGAACGTTATCCTTAGCGGCCATACAGTCAGCGGTGGGGATATGAATACACTGCGTATGGGCATTGATGGTATCAGTCAGGCAACGCCTCTCGATACCTTTAAGACATCACTGCATGCCGGGCATACCGTTGAACAGGTGATGCAATACCCGATTTACAGCGGTGTGCTGGCAGGCGCGGGCTGGCAGTGGGTTAATCTTGCCTGGCTGGCGGGTGGTATCGTTCTGTTATGGCAGGGGGCGATTCGCTGGCATATCCCGGTTAGCTTCCTGCTGTCGCTCGCAGTTTGCGCCACTCTGGGATGGTTGTTCTCACCTGAGTCACTCGCGTCTCCTCAGTTACACCTGCTTTCCGGCGCAACCATGCTGGGTGCATTTTTTATTCTTACCGACCCCGTTACGGCCTCGACAACTAACCGCGGCCGCCTGATTTTTGGCGCTCTTGCGGGGTTGTTAGTATGGTTGATTCGCAGTTTTGGCGGTTATCCTGACGGTGTAGCCTTTGCTGTATTACTGGCAAATATCACGGTTCCCCTGATTGATTATTACACCCGCCCTCGCGTGTACGGACATCGCTAAGGACTCCCAATGCTGAAAACGATTCGTAAACACGGTATTACGCTGGCACTGTTTGCTGCTGGTTCAACGGGATTAACCGCGGCAATCAATCAATTAACCAAGTCCACCATTGATGAACAGGCCGCGCTGCAGCAAAGAGCACTGTTCGATCAGGTGCTACCTGGCGATCGCTACAATAATAACTTGTCTGAGAGCTGTTATCTGGTCAATGCGCAGGCATTGGGCAAAGGTACTCACCGCGTGTATATTGCCCGCCAGGACGACCGTCCCGTTGCAGCAATTCTTGAAGCTACAGCACCAGATGGGTATTCCGGGGCGATTCAACTGCTGGTCGGTGTCGATTTTACGGGTACCGTGTTGGGTACGCGGGTAACCGAGCATCATGAAACCCCGGGACTGGGCGATAAAATCGAACTGCGACTGTCCGACTGGATCACCCACTTTAGCGGCAAAACGATCGCTACGGGTAACGATGCCCACTGGGCTGTGAAAAAAGACGGCGGCGACTTTGACCAGTTTACTGGCGCAACCATTACGCCGCGGGCGGTAGTGAACGCAGTAAAACGCGCCGGTTTGTATGCGCAGACGCTACCCGCGCAGCTTCCTCAACTTAGCGCCTGTGGAGAATAAACCATGAGCGAAATTAAAGACGTTATTGTCCAGGGGTTATGGAAAAATAACTCCGCGCTTGTGCAGCTACTCGGGATGTGTCCGCTGTTGGCCGTTACCTCTACCGCCACTAACGCGCTGGGGCTGGGGCTCGCGACGACGCTCGTTCTGACGCTGACCAACCTGACGATTTCGGCCCTTCGTCGCTGGACTCCGCCTGAAATCCGTATTCCAATTTATGTCATGATCATCGCCTCCGTGGTGAGTGCGGTGCAGATGCTGATCAATGCCTATGCCTTTGGCCTGTATCAGTCTCTGGGCATCTTTATCCCGCTGATTGTGACCAACTGTATTGTTGTTGGCCGCGCAGAGGCCTTCGCCGCCAAAAAAGGCCCTGCATTATCCGCACTCGATGGTTTTTCCATCGGTATGGGGGCGACCGGCGCCATGTTTGTTCTGGGCTCGCTGCGCGAAATAATTGGTAACGGTACACTGTTTGATGGCGCAGACGGTTTGTTGGGTAGCTGGGCCAAAGTATTGCGCGTTGAGATCTTCCATACTGATACGCCGTTTCTGCTGGCCATGCTGCCACCAGGCGCGTTTATTGGTCTGGGCTTGATGCTGGCAGTTAAGTACCTGATTGATGAGAGAATGAAGAAACGTCGTGCCGAAGCGGCTGTCGCGGACAGTCCAACTGGTGAAACAGGGAATGTCTCATGAACAAAGCAAAACGTCTGGAAATACTGACTCGCCTGCGGGATAACAACCCGCATCCGACAACCGAGCTTAATTTTACATCGCCGTTTGAACTGCTGATTTCGGTCTTGCTTTCCGCTCAGGCCACCGATGTCAGCGTCAATAAAGCGACGGCTAAACTATACCCCGTCGCCAATACGCCTGCTGCGATGCTGGAGCTCGGAGTTGAAGGTGTTAAGTCCTACATCAAGACAATCGGTTTGTTTAACAGCAAAGCGGAAAACGTAATTAAAACCTGCCGCATTCTGCTGGAACAACATAATGGTGAAGTGCCTGAAGACCGTGCTGCGTTAGAAGCTCTCCCCGGCGTTGGGCGCAAGACGGCTAATGTGGTGTTAAATACCGCCTTTGGCTGGCCCACTATTGCCGTAGATACCCACATTTTCCGGGTATGTAACCGGACACAATTCGCCCCAGGTAAAAACGTCGAGCAGGTAGAAGAAAAGCTACTGAAAGTTGTACCCAGTGAATTTAAAGTCGATTGCCACCACTGGTTAATTCTTCATGGCCGCTACACCTGTATAGCCAGAAAGCCACGTTGTGGTTCCTGTATCATCGAAGATCTCTGCGAATTCAAAGAGAAAGTCGATATCTAATGCTGCCGGGGCATCCTCTTTGCCCCATACATACATAACGTTTAGTTATGCACTCCCTAAAGTTTCTTTTCCCGACAATGATGCCATTCAATTGCTCAAATCTAATGCAATATTCTTGTTAATTAACACCTGAACAGGTTAATCGTTTTTTTAGCAAAAGAAATTTCTATCTATACGTGATCCAGATCATCCAGCTAACACAATGTTAATAATTTTTTATTTTTTAGTTAAGGTGACAATTGGATGACCTAACTGCACAGTTTATAAACAAAACATTACACTGCCTATTTTTCAGATAATGGCCTATATCACTGGATTCAACCTTAAATAGCAGAACATATCGCCACATTGCGGTTTTAGCGGTGATTAAACAGTGTAAAAATCTGCCATTTTACAAATGAAGAAATTTAACGCTAGATAACATTTCTCAGCCCCGACGATTTCACCAGCCATGATATATGTAACAGATTATTACAAACCACTTGTCTGAATGGTCAAGATAGTGAACATTACTTGCCGTTTCCCCTCCCACTATAACAATCGGACGGATGAACTTGACTCATCACGTACCTGAACACCCCCGTTGATATGGGATGTAAAAAAAGAGGTAAAAGTGTCTACTGCAAACAATAAACCAACAGAAAGCGTAAGTTTAAACGCCTTCAAACAACCAAAAGCGTTCTATCTCATTTTCTCTATTGAGCTGTGGGAACGTTTTGGTTATTACGGCCTGCAAGGGATTATGGCCGTCTACCTGGTTAAACAGCTGGGTATGTCAGAAGCGGATTCCATCACCCTTTTCTCGTCCTTTAGCGCCCTGGTGTACGGTCTGGTTGCCATTGGCGGCTGGTTAGGTGATAAAGTTCTGGGAACAAAACGTGTCATTATGCTGGGTGCCGTTGTCCTGGCCATCGGTTATGCGTTGGTAGCATGGTCCGGTCACGATGCGGGTATCGTTTATATGGGCATGGCGGCTATCGCGGTCGGTAACGGCCTGTTTAAAGCAAACCCATCCTCCCTGCTCTCTACCTGCTATGCCAAAGATGACCCGCGTCTTGATGGTGCATTTACCATGTACTACATGTCCGTCAACATCGGTTCATTCTTCTCTATGCTGGCAACGCCATGGTTAGCTGCGCGTTACGGCTGGAGCACTGCGTTCGCGCTGAGCGTCGTGGGTATGCTGATTACCGTTGTTAACTTCGCATTCTGTCAGCGCTGGGTTAAACAATACGGTTCTAAACCTGACTTTGAACCAATCAACTTCCGTAACCTGCTGCTGACTATCGTTGGCGTTGTGGTTCTGATCGCGATTGCGACCTGGCTGCTGCACAACCAGCAGATCGCACGTATGGTTCTGGGTGTAATTGCTATCGGTATCGTGTTTATCTTCGGTAAAGAAGCCTTCACCATGAAAGGCGCTGCACGTCGTAAAATGATCGTCGCCTTCATTCTGATGCTGGAAGCGATTATCTTCTTCGTGCTGTACAGCCAGATGCCAACCTCACTGAACTTCTTTGCGATTCGTA
Source organism: Citrobacter sp. Cf136 (assembly GCF_030333815.1). NCBI lineage: Bacteria > Pseudomonadati > Pseudomonadota > Gammaproteobacteria > Enterobacterales > Enterobacteriaceae > Citrobacter > Citrobacter sp. Cf136. The sequence continues at coordinate 1,176,066 of NZ_JAOWFE010000032.1, forward strand.
ACGTTGAGCACTCTATTCTTGGCATTGCTTTCGAACCTGAACAGTACCAGGCGCTGAACCCCTTCTGGATCATCATTGGTAGCCCAATCCTCGCCGCTATCTATAACAAGATGGGCGATACCCTGCCGATGCCGACCAAGTTTGCGATTGGTATGGTGCTGTGTTCCGGTGCATTCCTGATCCTGCCGCTGGGCGCGAAATTCGCTACCGATGCGGGCATCGTTTCCGTTAACTGGCTGATTATCTGCTATGGCCTGCAAAGTATCGGTGAGCTGATGATCTCCGGTCTGGGTCTGGCAATGGTGGCACAGCTGGTTCCGCAACGCCTGATGGGCTTCATCATGGGTAGCTGGTTCCTGACCACTGCCGGTGCAAACATCATCGGTGGCTACGTCGCTAACATGATGGCTGTACCAGAGAACGTGACTGACCCGCTGATGTCCCTTGAAGTCTACGGTCGTGTGTTCCTGCAGATTGGTGTTGCGACGGCTGTTATCGCTGTTCTGATGCTGCTGACGGCTCCGAAACTGAACCGTATGACTCAGGATGACGAAGCCGATGAGAAAGCCGCTAAGGCCGCGACAGCGTAATTCTCAGGGAAACTCATTTTCAGGCCGCTAACGGTTGTTAGCGGCTTTTTTTTTGCATGAGGTAGCACTACCATACGATATACCTCAGCCAAAAGGAGTTACCGATGAAACTGTTCTACAAACCGGGCGCTTGTTCTCTCGCTTCCCACATCACACTTCGTGAGAGCGGTAAAGATTTCACGCTGGATGGTGTTGATCTGATGAAGAAACGTCTGGAAAATGGCGATGATTTTTTCGCGGTAAACCCAAAAGGGCAAGTTCCCGCACTGCTGCTGGATGACGGTACGCTACTTACCGAAGGTGTCGCCATCATGCAATACCTGGCGGACAGCGTGCCAGACCGTCAGCTCCTTGCCCCTACCAGCAGCCTCTCCCGTTACAAAACCATCGAATGGCTTAACTACATTGCGACAGAACTGCATAAAGGCTTTACGCCACTTTTCCGTCCCGATACGCCGGAAGACTTCAAGCCAACCGTTCGCGCGCTGCTGGAGAAAAAAATGCAGTATGTGAACGACTCGCTAAAAGATAACCAATGGATCTGCGGCCCGCGCTTCAGCATCGCCGATGCCTACCTGTTTACCGTACTGCGTTGGGCCTATGCGGTTAAGCTGAATATGGCAGGATTAAGCCATATTGACGCGTATATGGCGCGTATGGCTGAACGCCCGGCGGTTGCCGCGGCGCTTAAAGCAGAAGGGTTAAATTAATTGTTGTTGCCGGGTGGTGCTTGCGCTTGCCCGGCCTACAGCTAAAAATATGCCCGATAAGCGTGAACGCCATCGGGCATTGATTACAGCTGCGTTGCGCTGAAGTAGTGTTCAGGCTTCGCGATGCGATCCTGCGCGGCCACCACTTGCAACTCATACTCGTGCATCTCTTTAGTGGCGATCATCACTTCGTACACTGCCGCAGTCACATGCTCAAGCGCCTGCTGTAAAGACGCGCCCTGTAACAGTTTCACCAGCAACAAGCCACTGGTAACATCACCCACACCCACCGGTTGACGTGCGCCAAAATCGACCAGCGGGCGACTGATATGCCACGCCTGTTCAGCGGTGACCAGCAGCATCTCGAAACGGTCGGTGCTAATACCTGCGCGTGCCAGATGCTTCACCAGTACAATTTCAGGTCCCTGAGCGATCAGTTCACGCGCCGCCGCAACGGCCTCATCGACATTGTTCACCGCATGCTCGCACAGAATTTCGAGCTCAACCAAATTCGGAGCAATAATGTCACTAGCCGGAAGCGCATGACGTACATGAAATTCCGCCACACCCGGAGCTACGATACATCCCTTTTCAGGGTGTCCCATCACCGGATCGCAAAAGTATTTTGCCTGCGGGTTGGCCGCTTTTACTTTACGTACAATACCCAGAATATGCTCGCCCTGTTCAGCTGAGCCAAGATAGCCGCTTAGTACTGCGTCACAGGTCTGGAGTTTATCAATATCAGCAATGCCCTGGACAATTTCAGTCAGGTGGCTCGGCAGCATAACACAACCGGTCCATTTGCCATACTGCGTGTGGTTTGAAAACTGGACGGTATTCAACGGCCAGACGTTTGCGCCAAGACGACGCATCGGAAATTCTGCTGCACTGTTGCCCGCATGGCCAAAAACAACGTGGGACTGGATGGCGAGGATATTCTTCATTTTACTTACCACAACCCTGAAAAAATAAAGGGGCGTAGTTTCCCACGCCCCTGCTAACGCAATCTTACTTCCAGCAAATCAGACAATAGTTCTTCTTGCCACGGCGCAGTAAGGTATAGCGCCCGAACAGGATATCACTCTCCTGGAAGAAATATTCCGGATCGGACTGCTTCTCACCGTTGATGGTCACTGCGTTAGACGCAATGGTCTTACGGGCCTGACCGCGAGAAGGTTGCAGCTCGGAGTCCACCAGCGCCTGCATCAAATCGGCACCTTTGTCCATCTCGATCATCGGCACGCCATCCTGCGCCAGCTGTTCGAAATCTGCTTCACTCAAATCGCTGAGATTGCCATTGAACAAGCTTTCGGTAATGCGTTTTGCCGCGACCAGACCTTCTTCACCGTGAACCAGACGCGTAACCTGTTCGGCCAGAACATACTGGGCACGCGGCGCTTTACCGCTGTTTTTATCTTCTTCTTCCAGCGCATTGATCTCTTCAATGTCCATGAAAGTGAAGAATTTCAGGAAGCGATAAACGTCCGCATCGGCGGTGTTAATCCAGAACTGGTAGAATTTATACGGACTGGTTTTCTTCGGATCCAGCCACACTGCGCCGCCTTCCGTCTTACCGAACTTGGTGCCATCAGCTTTAGTAATCAGCGGAACGGTCAGACCAAACACCTGATTCTGATGCAGACGACGGGTCAAATCGATACCCGAAGTAATGTTACCCCACTGGTCAGAACCACCAATCTGCAGCGCCACGCCGTGTAGTTTATTCAGGCAGGCAAAGTCATAACCCTGCAGCAGGTTGTAAGAAAACTCAGTAAAGGAGATCCCCTGATCGTCACGGTTCAGACGCTGCTTAACCGCTTCTTTGTTGATCATCTGGTTGACGGAGAAGTGTTTGCCGATATCACGCAGGAAAGTCAGTACGTTCATACTGCCAAACCAGTCGTAGTTGTTCGCAGCAATCGCCGAGTTGTCGCCACAGTCGAAATCGAGGAACGGTGCAACCTGTTTGCGGATTTTATCCACCCACTCCTGCACAGTGTCTTCGGTATTCAGTTTACGCTCGGCGGCTTTAAAGCTCGGGTCACCAATCAGACCGGTTGCGCCACCTACCAGTGCGACAGGCTTATGGCCTGCCTGCTGGAAGCGTTTCAGGCATAACAATGGAACCAGATGCCCCAAATGCAAGCTGTCAGCGGTAGGATCGAAGCCGCAATAGAGCGCGATCGGGCCTTGCGCCAGTCGCTCTGCTAACGCTTCCTCGTCCGTCACCTGGGCCACCAGCCCCCGCTCTTGCAATTGTTTAATCAAGTTACTGCTTGCCATCAAAATCTCCATGTATAAAACGACTGCACCTTTGCCGGTACACGACTTTTCGCCTGATGCGAAAGAAACATAGAATAAAGCGCCGGATTGATCAGCACCAGCGCTTAAAACAAGAAATTTGCATCTTTAGGGGGCCAGGCGATCAATTTTCCACGCGTTATCTTCGCGTTGGTATAAAAAACGATCGTGTAAGCGGTTTTCACCACCTTGCCAGAACTCCATTTGCTCAATACTCACGCGAAAGCCGCCCCAGAAACTGGGCAGTGGAACTTCTCCTTGTTGAAACTTCTGCTTCAGTTCGAGAAATTTACTTTCGAGAATACCACGAGCAGAGATCCTGCTGGATTGCTTAGAGACCCAGGCGCCAATCTGGCTGTCGCGTGGGCGACTGTGGAAGTATTTCACTACTTCTAACGTGGAGAGACGCTCAGCCTTGCCGATCACCATCACCTGCCGTTCCAGCGTATGCCAGGGAAATAAAAGGCTGATGCGTGGATTTTTCTCGATCTGATGCGCCTTACGGCTGCCAAGGTTGGTATAGAACACCAGCCCTTTGTCATCATAATGTTTGAGTAACACGATACGCTGATACGGCTGGCCATTTTCATCGACGGTCGCAACGACCATCGCGGTGGGATCGGCCAGTTTGGCGTCACAGGCTTGCCCCAGCCAGCGCTCAAACAGCGCAAGGGGTTCGGCGGGAAGATCGCGGCGGCGAAGACCGCCTTTCGTGTATTCACGGCGCAGATGCGCGATTTGCTGCAATTCGTCGTTATCAGACATGATGTTGGGCTACGGATTGTCAGTGGGTGACGCTATTGTGCGCCGCCCAGGTGAAAATCTCAACGCTTCGGGTTCTGTAACTGACAGTTATTTAGCACAATTCTGTCTCGTTTATAGACCGTTGCCTCGTCGCCTTTAGACCAGAAAACGTAGATCCCATCGGTATAGCGCGCACCTGATGCCGACACGCCCTGTTTGAGGTTCAATAGCTGATTATCATAAACAAAGCTTGCCGTCTGGCGGGTATTGTTCAGCTTGACGGTAAGCGGTTTTTCGTCGCAGCGGTATTCGAGCGTATCCGTTTGCATACGCTCAACAAATTGGTTGTACACGCTACACCCGCTAAGGAGTACCGGCAGACACACTAACAATAGTTTTTTCATAGCCATATCCTGAAGACTTTCCTGGTCCCGGAGGGTAATGGCACCCTCCCTAATATCCCTAGTTTACCGGCATACGGTGCTGAATAATTTCAGTTAACTCTGAGTTCGTGGGTTAGCAGGATAAATCGCCCCTAAAACGCTCGGCTCTGATGCGCCAGTCACAGAAGGCAGATTTCCAGGTAATCCGGCCAGTGTCCGCCACGCCAGCCAGGCAAAGGCTAACGCTTCCATATCATCGCCGCTGATCCCGGCTTCATCCGTTGAGGTGACCTCTGTTCCCGGCAATAGTGCCGCCAGACGCATCATCAGCAGCGGATTACGGCTTCCTCCACCGCAGACCATGAGCCGTTCACAGCCGCCGCTTAGCAAGACCTGCTCTGAAATGGTCACCGCGGTCAGTTCGGCAAGCGTCGCCTGCACATCCCGCGGACTAATCCCCGGGAACTGCACCAGATGACGTTCTATCCAGCCATAATTAAAATACTCACGACCAGTGCTTTTCGGCGCAGGCGCGGAGAAATAAGGGTCGTTAAGCATATTTTGCAGTAACGGCAGGATAACCATTCCCGAAATGGCCCACTGCGCATCTTTGTCGTAAGGTTGACCGCATTGCCGCCAGATCCAGGCATCCATCAGCATATTGCCCGGCCCGGTGTCGTATCCGCGAACCGGTTGTTGCGGAATAAGCAGAGACAGATTGGCAATCCCGCCGATGTTTAACACCATCCGCCGTTCCGTTGGATGTGCCAGCAGTGCCTGATGAAACGCGGGAACGAGCGGTGCACCCTGCCCGCCAAGTGCAATATCACGTCGACGAAAATCGCCGACTACGGTTATCCCTGTACGCGCAACAATCTGGTTGTTATCGCCAATTTGCAGCGTGTGTGGCGCAGCACCGTTCGGTTCATGCCACACGGTTTGCCCGTGGCAACCAATCGCAACGATATCCTGCGGTTTCAATTTTTCTTGCGCCAATAACGCATTCACCGCCTCAGCAAATAAATAACCGAGCTGTGCGTCCAACTGACCAAACTGAGAAAGTGTAAGCTGCTGCCCCTGGCAGATATCCAGAATCGCTTGTTTAACATGAATGGGGATGGGCCAGGTCAGACTCGCCTGCTGCGCAACCATCGTTTCATCTATTGTCGCCAGCACAACATCGACGCCATCAAGGCTGGTTCCAGACATTACACCGATAAAACGGCCCGATTTCATAGGTCATCCTTTTAAGCAAATTAGCCTTGACACTCAACCATAAAGTGTCGACTAATGCCATGCTTCCTTAATGATTTTTGGTGGCTAATCATTACAATGATCGTTTAATTACATCAATTACATGAATGATTCGTTTATACTCGGTTGATCCGATTTCGGTTAAGATTTTCATATTGTTCCAGTAGAACATGTGATCTTAGGCTCACAAATGCCATATAATTTAACCATGAAGGGTGCTTTATTAGCGTTTCGTGGTGACAAAGGAGATTTGTAAATGATTAAACGTGTGCTGATTGTTTCATTAATGGGCGTATCTTTAGCGGGTTGCGTTAACAATGATAGCCTTTCAGGTGACGTGTATACCGCATCCGAAGCGAAACAAGTTCAGAACGTTACCTACGGTACGATTGTTCATGTTCGTCCGGTGCAAATCCAGGGTGGCGATGACGCAAACGTGATTGGTGCTATTGGTGGTGCGGTACTCGGCGGGTTCCTCGGTAACACCGTCGGCGGCGGTACGGGTCGTTCATTAGCGACGGCTGCAGGCGCAGTTGCCGGTGGCGTAGCGGGTCAAGGCGTACAAGGTGCGATGAATAAAACCCAGGGTGTGGAACTGGAAATCCGTAAGGATGATGGTAATACCATCATGGTGGTTCAGAAACAGGGTGCGACCAAGTTTTCAGCCGGCCAGCGCGTTGTTATGGCTAACAACGGCAGCCAGGTTACCGTGTCTCCACGCTAATCAAATTCACGTGTGGTCAGACTCTGGCCACACGTCATTTGTTGCTTCAGCCCTGTGACTGCAGCTCAATAATATTGTGTTCCAGCCTGGCGACCAGTTTAATCAGCAGATCAATTTCCTCAGCTGAAATCCCTTCCAAAATTTCTCCACGCGTCTTGTTGATAACCGCTTCCATATCAGCGATCAGCGGCTCTGCTTTTTCTGTCAGTTTAATTCTCTTTGCCCGACGATCGCTGGCGCAAGTCTGTCGTGAAATGAGTCCCTTTTCCTCTAACTGGTCAAGCGTACGTACCAACGAAGGTTGCTCGATGCCAATCGCTTTAGCCAACTGAATCTGCGATTGATCCGGCGGCAACTGATGAATGTTGTGCAGCGTAACCCAATGCGTCTGCGTCAACTCCAGAGGTTTCAGGCGATGGTCAATCAGAGCACGCCAAATGCGCACCAACCGTGCCAGATCAGAACCTAATGGCGATTCCAATTTCATCTCCTTATAATTAGCTTGCTAAGTTATTGTGCTGATTTTAGAATAGTGTGCAGCATTTGTATTCCCAAAACAAATGTATTGCCAAATTTGCTTCCCGGCTGACATTTTTTCAGACATCATGCGTTACGGAGACTCATTGTCTCTTTTTTGCTAAACCTATAGCAATGCTCTCTTCCGCCAAGGATTTTGCCCGTGAAGTTTATGTTTAATGCAACAGGATTGCCCCTACAAGATTTAATGATCGGCGCATCTGTCTACTTCCCTCCTGTTTTCAAGGCGATTGTAGCAGGCTTTATTCTCTGGTTGGTTGTTCATCGCCTACTGCGCGACTGGATTTACTCTGGCGAAATCTGGCATCCCTTGTTAATGGATCTGTCACTCTTTACGCTTTGCGTATGTCTGGCCTTTGTTATGCTGATAGCGTGGTGATTATGTCGCTTAAAACCGTTAAATACTTCTCCACTATTATAGTCGCTGCAATCGCAGTTTTCGCCGGATGGTGGATGTGGAATTACTATATGCAATCGCCCTGGACACGTGATGGCAAAGTGCGAGCTGAGCAGGTCAGCATTACGCCACAGGTGTCAGGTAGCATTAGCGAACTCTATATAAAAGATAACCAGTTTGTGAATAAAGGCGATGTCCTTTTTATTATCGACAAGACGCCATTTCACATTGCTGAACTGAATGCGCAAGCGCAACTCGCAAAAGCGCAGTCTGACCTGGCGAAAGCCAATAACGAAGCCAACCGTCGCCGTCATTTATCGCAAAATTACATCTCAGCCGAGGATCTGGATACCGCAAATCTCAACGTGAAAGTCATGCAGGCGAGTGTTGAAGCAGCAGAGGCCAGTCTGCGCCAGGCACAGTGGCAATTGACGCAAACGGTGGTCAAAGCCCCCGTAGCGGGCTGGGTCACCAATCTTTCAACCCGTACCGGAGACTACGCTTCAACCGGGAAGCCTCTGTTTGCTCTCGTCGACAGTCACTCTTTTTATGTGATGGGGTATTTTGAAGAAACTAAGTTGCGCCACATTCGCGAAGGTGCACCAGCCCTCATCACGCTCTACAGCGGTGATATAAAGTTACAGGGTCACGTTTCCAGTATTGGTCGTGCTATCTACGATCAAAGTGTGGAAAGTGATTCCGGCCTGATTCCAGATATCAAGCCCAACGTGCCGTGGGTGCGTCTGGCGCAGCGTATCCCGGTACGCATCGAATTCGACGCCCTGCCGCGGGATGTCACGCTGGTATCAGGTACAACCTGCAGCGTATCCATCGGCCAGCGTAAATGAAACTACCTCGCCTGACACCTGGCAATTTGCCGTGGTTTAAAGCCACGGCGGCACAGTGGCGTTATGCGCTGCGTAACACCATTGCGATGTGTCTGGCGTTAACTTTTGCTTATTATCTGAATCTGGACGAACCCTATTGGGCGATGACCTCAGCGGCGGTAGTCAGTTTTCCCACCGTTGGCGGGGTTATCAGCAAAAGTCTGGGTCGCGTGGCGGGTAGCTTACTGGGTGCCACCGCCGCATTGATTATTGCCGGTCATACCCTTAATGAGCCGTGGTTGTTCTTGCTGAGCATGTCGGTGTGGATCGGTTTTTGTACCTGGGCCTGTGCGCATTTCACCAATAACGTTGCCTACGCCTTTCAACTGGCAGGTTATACGGCGGCGATCATTGCGTTTCCCATGGTCAATACCGTGGAAATTACGCAGTTATGGGATATCGCGCAGGCACGCGTGTGTGAAGTCATCGTCGGTATCTTGTGTGGCGGTGTGATGATGATGATCCTGCCCAGCACCTCCGATGGCATCACGTTACTGACTGCTTTGAAAAACATGCATTCACGTTTACTGGAACATGCCAGCCTACTCTGGCAACCAGAAACCACGGACGCCATTCGCACAGCCCATGAAGGTGTTATCGGTCAGATTCTTACCATGAACCTGCTGCGTATTCAGGCGTTCTGGAGCCACTACCGTTTTCGCCGACAAAATGCTTTGCTCAATTCACTGTTGCATCAGCAGTTAAGGATGACCAGCGTGATTTCCAGTCTGCGCAGGATGCTGCTGAACTGGCCTAATCCCCCGTCCAATACCCGGGAAATTATCGAGCAGTTGCTCAGCGAACTGATAAAATCCAATGCTAATAGCTACACCGTCGCACGTATTATTGCCCCACTGCGACGTGTCGATGCACGCGACTATCGACACGTCGCCTTCTGGCAACGACTGCGTTATTTTTGTCGGCTCTACCTGCGCAGCAGTCATTATCTGCATTTACTGGAAAATGGCGTTACCGCCGAGCGTATTAATATCGTCCGCACGCCGGGGCTTGCCCGTCATACCGATAATGCGGAAGCTATCTGGAGCGGGTTACGTACGTTCTGCACTTTGATGCTTATCGGCGCATGGAGCATTGGCGCACAATGGGAATCAGGCTCTGGCGCCCTCACGCTCGCCGCCATCAGCAGCGTGCTGTATTCCGCCGTTGCCACGCCGTTCAAGTCGCTTTCTTTGCTGATGCGCACACTGGTTCTGCTGTCGCTGTTTAGCTTTGTGGTTAAGTTTGGCCTGATGGTGCAAATTTCCGACCTCTGGCAATTCATTCTTTTTCTCTTCCCGCTACTCGCCACCATGCAACTGTTAAAGCTGCAAATGCCAGCCCTGGCAGGTCTTTGGGGGCAACTGATTGTATTTATGGGTTCGTTTATCGCGGTGACCAATCCGCCGGTATATGATTTTGCTGATTTCCTGAATGACAATATGGCGAAAATAACTGGTGTGGCGCTGTCATGGCTGGCCTTCGCCATTCTGCGGCCCGGATCGGATGCACGGAAAAGTCGCCGCCATATTCGCGCCCTGCGCCGGGATTTTGTCGATCAGCTCAGCCGACACCCATCACTCAGTGAAAACGAATTTGAATCGCTGACCTATCATCACGTCAGCCAACTCAGCAGCAGTCAGGATGCGCTGGCTCGACGCTGGTTATTACGTTGGGGGGTCGTATTGCTGAACTGCTCGCACGTGGTGTGGCAACTGCGCACCTGGGAGGCGCGTTCGGATCCGCTGGCTCGCGTCAGGGACGTGTGTATCTCTCTGCTGCGCGATGTAATGAGCGAACGTGGCGTCCAGCAACGACCACTGAATGCCACGCTGAGTGAGCTACAACGCATCTGCGATACGCTTGCCCACCATCATCAACCTGCTGCACAGGAGTTATCGGCATTGGTCTGGCGGCTACACTGCTCGCTTTCACAACTCGAACAGGCGCCACCGCCGGGCACTCTCAGTAGTTGATTATTTGATAACACCACAGGCGTAGCGCGCTCCGCCACCGCCAAGCGGTTTCGGTTGATCGGACATATTATCGCCGCCCACATGGATCATCAGCGCTTTGCCTTTAACCTCATCGAGGGTTTTGAGGCGCGGCGCAATGACCGGTGTTGTGGCGTTTCCGTCGTTATTCACCACCAGCAGCGGCAGGTCACCCATATGACCTGCGCCTTCCGGGCCTTCGTGTTTGCCGGTTTGGTGCGGATCATAATGGCCTCCAGCCGATTCCGCGGCTGAGGCTTTCCCTTCTTTAATCGCCGGTTGGCAGCTGCCGTTCATATGCACATGGAAGCCATGTTCTCCCGGCGGCAACGCTTTCAGATCGGGCGAAAACTCCAGCCCCTTTGCGGTTTCAGCAATAGTGACCGTACCAATCGCCTGGCCAACGCCTTGCGACGTGACCAGATTCATCGTCACTTTTTCTTCAATGGCAGCCTGCGCACCTGCACAGGCGAGTAGAGTGATGATGGCCAAACTCAAACGCTTCATAAGACCTCCGTCCAAAAGGTGTCTGATTGTTAAGTGTAAACCAGTGACGCAATTTTGAACGGAGATGCACCAAAAACACGATTAAGGTACGTCGTAACCCAGTGCAGCTTTACGAATGCGGAACCATTGCTGGCGAGACATGTTCAGCGTCTCAGACTCAATGGCGGCGCGTACGCGCTCTATTTTTCCTGAGCCAATAATCGGCAGCGGCTGAGACGGCAAACGTAAAATCCAGGCGTACACCACCTGCTCAATAGACTGCGCGTTTAACTCTTCTGCGATCGCGGCAAGTTCATTTCGTAATGGCTGGAACGCATCGTCATTAAACAAGCGACCGCCGCCGAGGCAGGACCAGGCCATTGGACGAATACGCAACTGTTGCAGTTGATCTAAAGTGCCATCCAGCAGGAGCGGCTGATGTACCGGAGAGATTTCAACCTGGTTGGTCGCCAGCGTAAACGGCAGACGCGATTGCAACAATGAGAACTGTGCCGGGGTGAAATTAGAGACACCAAAGTGACGCACTTTGCCACTGTGGTGCAATTTTTTGAAAGCGTCGGCGACGTCGTCAGCATCCATAAGCGGATCGGGACGGTGGATGAGCAACAGATCAATATGATCGGTCGCCAGCAGCTTCAGCGATTCTTCCGCACTGGCAATAATATGCGCGCTGTCGGTGATGTAATGGCCCAGCGCATTTTCCGCGCGCGCCGTCGTCGCGATCCCGCATTTGGTCACAATCTGCATTTTTTCACGCAAATGCGGAGCCAGTTTTATTGCCTCACCAAACGCCGCTTCACACTGGTATCCACCGTAGATATCGGCGTGATCGACGGTGGTCACGCCCAGATCCAGATGCTCTTCAATAAAGCTGACTAGCTGGCGCGCGGACATATTCCAGTCCATCAGGCGCCAGTACCCCATCACAAAGCGAGAAAATTCCGGGCCTTGCGGCGCAATAGTAATACGCTGAACCATAGCAGCTTCCTTTTAAGTGAATGTGCCTCGAGTATACGCAATTACGCTTTTAAAAGAGTGAAGGTTGTTGCGGTTCTTCCGAAGGGTTGGCTTTGTTCGCTCGTAATTTACGCATCAGGCGCTGACGACAAAGCCGTAGCACTTCCTGCTTTTGGGCATCGCTCATCTTTTGCCAGTTAAAACGTTCATCCCGACTGCGAAAACAGCCACGGCAAAATCCGCGTTCGTCAGACTGACATATTCCACGGCATGGGCTCTGGACGGGGAAAAACTCCAGCTGTTCGGCCACATCCCCTCCTTTAGTAAGATTGATATACTTATTGAAGACGTTAACTGAATTTCTCGCAAGCGCTATTGCATTAGACCGACTGGTCTATTACACTCCTTTTCATGAACAAAATCACTGAACACGATACACGCGAACATCTGCTGGCGACTGGCGAACTGCTGTGTATGCAGCGCGGCTTCACCGGCATGGGTTTAAGCGAACTACTGAAAACCGCTGAAGTACCCAAAGGTTCGTTTTATCATTACTTTCGCTCTAAAGAAGCGTTCGGTGTCGCGATGCTGGAACGCCACTATGCGGCCTATCATCGGCGACTGGCTACGCACTTTGATACGGGAGCGGGAAACTACCGCGACCGCATTCTGGCCTACTATCAGGAAACCCTGAACCAGTTTAGCCAGCACGGCATTATTAGCGGCTGTTTAACTGTAAAACTGTCTGCCGAAGTGTGCGATCTGTCAGAAGATATGCGCACAGCGATGGATAAAGGCGCGCGGCACATTATTGTGCTGTTAGCGCAGGCACTGGAGAAAGGTCAGGCCAGCCATTGTCTGTCCTTTGTTGGCGAGCCGTTACAGCAGGCGCAGGTACTGTATGCGCTGTGGCTTGGCGCCAACCTGCAGGCCAAGATTTCTCGTAGCGCCACTCCGCTGGAAAATGCGCTGGCGCACGTTCAAAACATCATCACAACGCCTGCCGTTTAACAGGCGTTTTTATTTCCCTTATTACTAGACGACCGGTCTATTCAGGAGTACCACATGTCATCTGAAAAACTGTTTTCCCCACTGAAAGTGGGTGCCATTACGGCAGCAAACCGCGTATTCATGGCGCCACTGACGCGTCTGCGCAGTATTGAGCCTGGCGACATCCCTACTCCGCTGATGGCCGAGTATTACCGTCAACGCGCCAGCGCGGGTCTTATTATCAGCGAAGCGACGCAGATTTCCGCACAGGCGAAAGGTTATGCCGGAGCACCCGGCTTACACAGCGAAGCGCAAATTGCCGCATGGAAGAAAATCACCGCTGCCGTACACGCTGAGCAAGGTCATATTGCTGTCCAGTTGTGGCACACCGGACGCATCTCTCACGCCAGTCTGCAGCCAAATGGTCAAGCTCCAGTTGCACCTTCCGCGATTAGTGCTGGAACCCGCACCTCGCTGCGCGATGAAAACGGCTTGGCAACGCGTGCCGATACCTCAATGCCACGTGCGCTGGAAACCGAAGAGATTCCGGGCATCGTTAATGACTTCCGTCAGGCGATAGCCAACGCGCGCGAAGCGGGTTTCGACATGGTTGAACTGCACTCTGCCCACGGCTACCTGCTGCACCAGTTCCTGTCGCCAACCTCTAATCAGCGTACCGATCAGTACGGCGGTAGCGTCGAAAATCGTGCGCGTCTTGTGCTGGAAGTGGTTGATGCCGGTATTAAAGAATGGGGTGCCGATCGTATTGGTATTCGCGTCTCCCCGATTGGCTCATTCCAGAACGTTGACAACGGTCCGAACGAAGAAGCCGATGCGCTGTATCTGATTGAACAATTGGGCAAGCGTGGAATCGCTTACCTGCACATGTCTGAGCCGGACTGGGCCGGTGGCGAGCCGTATTCCGATGCGTTCCGCGAAAAAGTTCGCGCGCGCTTCCACGGTCCTATCATTGGTGCTGGTGCCTACACCCCTGAAAAGGCAGAAGCGCTGATCGAGAAAGGTCTGATCGACGCCGTTGCTTTTGGTCGTGCCTATATTGCTAACCCGGATCTGGTGGCGCGTCTGCAACGCAAAGCGGAGCTGAATCCACAACGTGCTGAGAGCTTCTACGGCGGCGGCGCGGAAGGTTACACCGACTATCCTACCCTCTAACGTCACAATCTCCGTTCTGCCATTGATAGCGGCGTAACAACGCCGCTATACTAAAACAACATTTTGAATGTATTAGCCATTTTCGAAGGGGAAAAAGATGCGTTTACTCCATACCATGCTGCGCGTGGGTGACCTGCAGCGTTCCATCGAGTTTTATACCAACGTGCTGGGCATGAAGCTGCTGCGTACCAGCGAAAACCCTGAATACAAGTACTCTCTGGCTTTTGTCGGCTACGGTCCTGAAACCAGTGAAGCCGTAATCGAACTGACCTATAACTGGGGTGTCGACAAGTATGAGCTGGGTACTGCCTATGGCCATATCGCCCTGAGCGTAGACAACGCGGCTGAAGCCTGTGAACGTATTCGCCAGAATGGCGGTAACGTAACGCGTGAAGCGGGTCCGGTAAAAGGCGGCACCACAGTGATTGCGTTCGTTGAAGATCCGGACGGCTATAAAATTGAGCTGATCGAAGAGAAAGACGCCGGGCGCGGCCTGGGCGACTAACCTCCCCTCGGGCGCAGATCGTCTGTGCCCGTAGTTTTATACTCATCATTTTGCCATAATACGCGCTGCAATTTTCCCGTATTAAGAGACCCAGATGTCCGATAACGCTCAACTTTCCGGTCTGTGTGACCGTTTTCGTGGTTTTTATCCTGTCGTCATTGATGTCGAAACCGCAGGGTTCAATGCCAAAACCGATGCGCTGCTTGAGATTGCAGCCATCACACTGAAAATGGATGAACAAGGCTGGCTGATGCCGGACACGACGTTACATTTCCACGTAGAGCCGTTTGAAGGCGCGAATCTGCAGCCGGAGGCCCTCGCCTTTAACGGTATTGATCCGAACAATCCGCTACGCGGCGCGGTCAGCGAATATGACGCTCTGCATGCCATCTTCAAAATGGTGCGTAAAGGCATTAAAGACAGCGGCTGCAATCGGGCAATCATGGTGGCGCATAACGCTACGTTCGACCACAGTTTCATGATGGCAGCAGCAGAACGCGCCTCGCTGAAACGGAATCCGTTTCATCCATTTGTAACCTTTGATACAGCGGCATTAAGCGGTCTGTCATTGGGGCAAACGGTGTTGTCAAAAGCGTGCCTGGCGGCGGGAATGGAGTTTGACGGGAATCAGGCACACTCGGCACTGTATGACACCGAACGTACGGCCGTGCTGTTTTGCGAAATCGTTAACCGATGGAAACGTCTCGGTGGTTGGCCTCTTCCCGTGCCTGAAGAAGCGTAACGGCGACATAAAAAAAGCGACCATTTCAGGTCGCTTTTTTACTTCTGCTGATATTACTCAGCGTCCGGCTCTTCGGTTTTGTATTTCGCAGCTGTTTCTTTAATCAGCTGCTGCAACTCACCGCGCTGGTACATTTCGATCAAAATGTCACAACCGCCAACCAGCTCACCATCAACCCACAGTTGTGGGAAAGTTGGCCAGTTTGCGTATTTCGGCAGTTCGGCGCGAATATCCGGGTTCTGCAGAATATCAACGTAAGCAAAGCGTTCACCACAGGCTGACAGCGCCTGCACAGCCTGAGCGGAGAAACCGCAGCTTGGCAGTTTAGGAGAACCTTTCATGTACAGGAGAATCGGGTTTTCAGCGATCTGGCGCTGGATTTTTTCGATAGTGGTGCTCATTATCTTGCTTCCTTAAACTTCTTTTACGGCAGTAGTCTGACATTGTAACGGGTCAGACAGGCAACGGAAAATAACATTTTCATTACGCGTTATTATTTTATCCCCTGACGCTAAAAGTTGCATTCATAATCTCATTTATCCCCTTCAAACATGTGGATTTGATTATCTGTTCACCAACTCCAACGTTAATTGATGTTTTTTTTTGCGGTCGGTTACGAAACATAGTTTTAAACAAAAAAAGCTATTAACTTTCCCTCTTTCTATAGATTAGAATCGTCAAGTTTTGAAAATCACACGCAGGCACGATAGACCTGCCTTACCAGAGGACTGCTCAGTGGCGCGGATAAACCGAATCTCGATCACGCTCTGTGCTTTACTTTTTACTACACTGCCCTTTACGCCTATGGCTCATGCTTCCAAGCAGGCCAGGACGACACCTACCAATTCTCACACCATCAAAACGGTAGATAAAAAGAAAAGCGCAACAACCAGCCAAAAAACAACAAAGACCAGCAAGAAAACGGCGACAAAAACCACCAGTAAAACCAGCACCAAAACCGCTTCCTCTTCTAAAAAACGCACTGCCACTCCGGCAAAGTCGACTAAAACTGCAAATCGTCGTGGTAAAACTGCCGTAGCACAAACCGCAGCCGTTACCTGGACTGAAAAATGCACACCGCGCAAAGGTCATAAACCACGCTGCGTGAAGGTGAAAACCACTGCACCAACTACGCTTGCTGACGCCCATAAAGTGAAAGTTCAGAAAGCGACTAAAACCGCTATGTCCACCTTGATGAACCAAATCGGTAAACCTTATCGTTGGGGCGGCTCCTCGCCAAGAACCGGGTTTGACTGCAGCGGTCTGGTTTATTACGCCTATAAAGATCTGGTGAAGTTCCGCATTCCGCGTACCGCGAACGAAATGTATCATCTGCGTGATGCCGCACCGATTGAACGTGGCGAACTGAAAAATGGCGATCTGGTCTTCTTTCGTACCCAGGGTCGCGGAACAGCCGATCACGTCGGCGTCTACGTCGGAAACGGTAAGTTTATTCAGTCACCGCGTAGCGGGCAGGAAATTCAAATCACCTCTCTGAGCGAAGATTACTGGCAGCGCCACTATGTGGGCGCTCGTCGGGTAATGACGCCAAAAACAATTCGCTAAAAACTTACCCTACAGAACATGCTGTAGGGTAAGTTCTTCTTTTGCATAACCTTTCAATTTGCTACCCTATCCTTACTCACAATGAGGCTATTGTGTGTACTCAATATAAATAATAAGGAGAGAAGCAATGTCGTTTGAATTACCTGCATTACCGTATGCCAAAGATGCTCTGGCACCGCACATTTCTGCCGAAACGCTGGAATATCACTATGGCAAACACCATCAAACCTACGTGACCAATCTGAACAATCTGATTAAAGGCACGGCGTTTGAAGGCAAATCACTGGAAGAGATCGTTCGTAGCTCTGAAGGCGGTGTATTCAATAACGCAGCACAAGTATGGAACCACACGTTCTACTGGAACTGCCTGGCACCGAACGCAGGTGGCGAACCAACCGGTAAACTGGCCGATGCAATTGCCGCCTCCTTTGGCAGCTTTGCAGATTTCAAAGCGCAGTTCACCGATGCCGCTATCAAAAACTTCGGTTCTGGCTGGACCTGGCTGGTTAAAGGAACTGATGGCAAACTGGCTATCGTCTCCACCTCCAACGCAGGTACTCCGCTGACTACCGACGCGACTCCGCTGATGACCGTTGACGTATGGGAACACGCCTACTACATCGACTATCGCAATGCCCGTCCTGGCTACCTGGAACATTTCTGGGCGCTGGTGAACTGGGAATTTGTTGCGAAGAACTTCGCAGCATAAAAAAGATAACGCAGAAGGGCTTCCTTCTGCGTTTTTGCATTAATTCGCGGTCGTGAAAGCCTCTTCTGACTGTCTTCTTGCGGAAATAAACACCAGCAGCAGCGCAAGACCTGCCACAATCGCCCCCATCACTGGTACAAAACTGTAGCCCAGGCCGCCTGATATCACCGCCCCACCGGCCGCTGCACCCAGAGCGTTCCCCAGATTAAACGCGCCAATATTGACTGACGATGATAATCCTGGCGCTTCACTGGCAACGCGCATCACACGCATCTGCAACGGTGGAACGACCGCGAACGTCGCCGCGCCCCAGACCACCATACTGATCGCCGCACCCAGCTCATTACGCGCAAGGAAAGGAATGGCCAGCATAATAACCATCAGCAGCAGTAAAAAGCCTTTCAACGTACCGTTGACTGAACGGTCAGCAAACTTGCCACCAAAGTAGTTACCGATCGAGAAACCAATGCCTATCAACACCAGCATCCCGGTAACAAATGCCGGAGTGGCATGAGTGATAGTATGCAGAACTGGCGAGATGTAGGTATAAAGCGTGAACATCGCCCCAGCACCCAGTACGGTAGTCAGTAATGCCGACAACACCTGTGGGCGCATAAGTACCGCCAGTTCGCTGCGAACATCCGGGCGCTCTCCGGCTCCACCCTTGGGTAAGGAGAAGAACAGGCTGACCATAGCAATGACGCCCAGACCCGCAGTGGCCATAAATGACATGCGCCAGCCGATGGTTTCACCAAGCCATGTCGCCGCCGGAACGCCGCCAATATTGGCGATGGTTAACCCCATAAACATCGTTGCTACGGCGCTGGCCTGCTTATGTTTGGGTACAACACTGGCAGCAACCACTGAACCGAGACCAAAAAAGGCGCCATGGTTAAGACTGGTCAAAATACGCGATAGCATTAGCGTGGTGTAATCCGGCGAGATAGCCGAAAGCACATTACCCAGCGTGAAAATTGCCATCAGGAATATCAAAGCATTACGTCGCGCGCGATGAGACAGCAGCAATGTCATCAGCGGTGCACCTATCATCACACCTACCGCATAGGCGCTGATCAGCATGCCGGCCGCCGGAATCGAGACATCCACACCTTTGGCTATGACGGGCAATAATCCCATTGGCGAAAATTCGGTGGTGCCAATGCCAAACGCTCCGATCGCCAGCGCCAGTAAAGGATAATTGAGTTTCATATTGCGACTCCGTAACGTCGAGCCGTGGCGCGACATAAAATAAGAGTCAAAAGCATGACATTGATCGCAAAATTAATAAAGTTAACAAAATTGCAAAAGACTTTTGCTTATTCGCAAACAATAGAAGAGATAGACGAGCGGAAAGAGTGAGGGAGAGCTAACTCCCTCGGGGAAATCAATGCAGCGCTGCGGTCAGGCCACCCGCGACGATCAAACCCAGAACAATAATGGTAGTCACTAACGAAAATTTCAGATCGGTGCTCATCAAGTTTTCTCCTTTTTATTCCCACACAAAAAGTGATATTGCGCATTTTTACACACTTGAAAGCAAAAATCTCTCACGATTTATATTGATAACTGCTTTTAACTCTTCCCCTTTTCGTTAAGATCAGACAAAATTCCACGCTTACTTGATTAGCGTACCGGCCATTGACCCCTTCCTGACGTTCCGTGTCGTTTTCCCGGCGTGCCGCAACCCTTACGTTGCGCTAAGGGTGTGTAAAGGCAAACGTTTACCTGGAGTATTCTCAGGAACTTAGGATATGGTCTGGAGTGAGATGTAATGGCAACAATTAAAGATGTAGCGAAGCGAGCAAACGTTTCCACTACAACCGTATCACACGTAATTAACAAGACGCGCTTTGTCGCGGAAGAAACGCGTAATGCTGTCTGGGCAGCGATCAAAGAACTGCACTATTCTCCGAGCGCAGTTGCCCGCAGCCTGAAGGTGAATCACACCAAGTCTATTGGCTTGCTGGCGACCAGCAGCGAAGCGGCCTATTTCGCAGAAATTATCGAAGCCGTGGAGAAAAACTGTTTCCAGAAAGGCTATACGCTGATTCTGGGTAACGCATGGAACAGTCTCGAAAAGCAGCAGGCCTATCTGTCGATGATGGCGCAAAAGCGCGTTGATGGTCTGCTGGTGATGTGTTCTGAGTATCCGGAGTCGCTGCTTTCAATGCTCGAAGAGTATCGCCATATTCCGATGGTCGTCATGGACTGGGGCGAAGCTAAAGCCGACTTTACCGATACGGTCATTGATAACGCCTTCGAAGGTGGTTACATGGCGGGTCGGTATCTGGTAGAACGCGGTCATCGTGAAATTGGCGTGATCCCAGGTCCAATGGAACGTAACACCGGGGCCGGGCGTCTGGCGGGCTTTATGAAAGCGATGGAAGAAGCGCTGATTAAAGTGCCTGATAACTGGATTGTCCAGGGCGATTTCGAGCCTGAGTCCGGCTATCGCGCCATGCAGCAAATTCTTTCGCAATCGCATCGTCCGACCGCTGTATTCTGCGGTGGCGATATTATGGCGATGGGTGCGCTGTGCGCCGCTGACGAAATGGGTCTGCGCGTACCACAGGATGTCTCACTCATCGGCTACGACAACGTGCGCAACGCCCGCTTCTTCACGCCGGCCTTAACGACCATTCACCAGCCGAAGGATTCACTAGGTGAAACGGCCTTCAACATGCTGTTAGACCGTATCGTGAATAAACGTGAAGAGTCACAGTCTATCGAGGTGCATCCACGTCTGGTTGAGCGTCGCTCCGTTGCCGACGGTCCGTTCCGCGATTACCGCCGTTAAGCCTGTTGTGCGGGAGTCTCATCTGGCTCCCGCAGCCATTCCTTGTTCAACGTTTCACTATCCCCTAAATAGTCCAGCAGCCAACTCAATGCCGGTGACGTATCGTTCTGCTGCCATGTCAGACAGCATGCAGCATCAGGAAAGGGGTTCTCCAGTTGCAGCGCAACCCACTTGCCGCTATCGATCCACGGCTTGGCAAAATGCGTCGGTACCATGCCCACGCATAATCCCGCGGACAAACAGGTCGCAGAAGATTCCCAGTCGGGCACGACGACGCGTTTTTGGTTATCCAGCAGCCAGGTAATACGCTTTGGCAGCGTACGGGAGGTATCTTCGCGTACCAGTGACGGCCAGTTGCGCAACGTATCATCACTTAGCGGTCCGGGCATTGATGCCAGTGGATGATGGCTGGCTACCACGCAACTCCAGCTCAGCATTCCCATATCGCGGAAGGTATAGCGTCCCCCTACCGGAATCGCCTGTGTGGCGCCGATGGCCAGCTCCACGCGTCCATCGGACAGCGCGTCCCATACGCCGTTAAACACTTCCTGAAAAACTAACAACTCCACATCATCAAAGTGACGGTAGAAATCCACGATCATCTGTCGGGTACGATCCGGGCGGACAATGTTATCGACTGCGATCGCCAGCTGCCCGCGCCAGCCGTTGGCAATTTGCTGGCATTGCTGGCGCGTGATCTGCATTTTTTTGATAACAGAGCGACCTTCTTTTAAAAACCATGCCCCGGCAGGCGTTAATTCCACATCCCGATGGCGTCGCTCAAAAAGTGGTACCGCCAGCCACTCTTCCAGTTGGCGCACAGTGTAGCTTACCGCCGAAGGTACACGGTGTAACTCCTGCGCGGCCGAACTAAAGCTACCGTTACGCGCAACCGCATCAACCACTTCAAGTGAATATTCCGACCACATATTCTGCCTGCAAAAATTTTGAAATCAGTAAGCAAATATTAGCGTTTCACAGCGAGAATTACACTCACTACACTCAGCGGCATTGTTCTACTGCTAAAAAAAGAGAAATGATGATGCAACCTGGGAAAGGGTTTTTAGTCTGGCTGGCGGGCCTTAGCGTGCTCGGCTTTCTGGCAACAGATATGTATCTGCCCGCCTTCGCCGCAATTCAGTCCGATCTGCAAACGCCTGCATCTGCCGTCAGCGCTAGCCTGAGCTTGTTCTTAGCCGGTTTTGCCGTCGCACAACTGCTGTGGGGACCGCTCTCTGACCACTATGGTCGCAAGCCTATTTTGCTGCTGGGTTTATCTATCTTCGCACTGGGCAGTCTGGGCATGCTGTGGGTTGAAAACGCCACAGGCCTGCTGGTACTGCGATTTGTTCAGGCCGTTGGCGTCTGTGCAGCATCGGTTATCTGGCAAGCGCTGGTTACCGACTATTATCCTTCACAAAAAGTAAACCGCATCTTTGCCACCATTATGCCGCTGGTCGGGTTATCACCTGCCCTCGCCCCGTTATTAGGTAGTTGGATCCTGGTACATTTTTCCTGGCAGGCCATTTTTGCCACCCTGTTCGCCATTACTCTGATTCTGATGCTTCCGGCGCTGCGTTTAAAGCCTACAGCTAAAGCACGCGATGACAGCCAGGATAAACTGACTTTCGCCACCTTGCTGCGCTCGAAAACTTACCGTGGAAACGTGCTGATTTATGCCGCCTGCTCCGCGAGCTTTTTTGCATGGCTGACGGGTTCCCCGTTCATCCTTAGCGAAATGGGTTATAGCCCAGCGGTAATTGGTCTGAGCTATGTTCCGCAAACTATCGCCTTTTTAATCGGTGGTTACGGCTGTCGTGCTGCGCTGCAAAAATGGCAGGGTCGTCAGCTGCTGCCCTGGTTACTCATTCTGTATGCCTTCAGCGTTGTGGGCACCTGGGCGACCGGCTTTATTCATCATGTCGCATTGGCTGAAATCCTGATCCCATTCTGCGTTATGGCGATTGCGAACGGCGCAATCTACCCTATCGTTGTCGCGCAGGCATTACGCCCTTTCCCACAGGCCACTGGACGCGCTGCCGCATTGCAGAATACGCTGCAACTGGGTTTATGCTTCCTGGCAAGCCTTGTCGTTTCCTGGTTGATTGCTACCCCGCTGCTCACCACTACCAGCGTTATGCTGACCACGGTATTGCTGGCTGCTGTGGGTTACAAAATGCAATCGCAGAAAACTGACGCCCCGCAAACAGATGACCGCGCGCAAATTGCCCACGGAGAGTCTCACTAATAATTGTCGCGGGCAATTAATTAGCCCGCTAAGAATTATCGGTTGAATCGTCAAAAATTCAGGCCTATACTGATTTCCGGATGTTAAAAAAACGATAATTTTTATGTGTTAACGGGGACAAGAATGTTCCCGTATTCCCACGGATGGTCTTTTCGGCAAGGGTTCCTCCCTTCCTCTGTTCTACGTCGGATTATAGATTCACGGATTAATTCCGTGAGATTTCTCACAAAGCCCAAAAAAGCGTCTACGCTGTTTTAAGGTTCTGATCACCGACCAGTGATGGAGAAGCTATGAGTTCATCGTGTATAGAAGACGTCAGCGTACCGGATGATGACTGGTACCGCATCACCAATGAATTATTGAGCCGTGCAGGCATTACCATTAATGGTCCGGCACCGGCGGATATTCGCGTAAAGAACCCCGATTTTTTCAAACGAGTATTGCAGGAAGGATCGTTAGGGTTGGGTGAAAGTTATATGGATGGCTGGTGGGAATGTGACCGGCTGGATATGTTTTTTAGTAAAGTCCTGCGCGCCGGTCTTGAAAACCAACTCCCCCGCCACTTCAAAGATACGTTACGAATTGCCGCTGCTCGCTTGTTCAATTTGCAGACCAAAAAGCGTGCATGGGTTGTCGGCAAAGAACATTACGATTTAGGCAACGATCTCTTTACTCGCATGTTGGACCCCTATATGCAGTATTCCTGCGCCTACTGGAAAGATGCCGACACCCTGGAATCTGCCCAGCAGGCGAAGCTAAAAATGATTGCTGAAAAATTGCAGTTGAAGCCAGGGATGCGGGTGCTCGATATAGGCTGCGGCTGGGGCGGCTTATCCCAGTTTATGGCATCGCAATATGGCGTAAGCGTGGTGGGTGTAACCATTTCGGCAGAACAGCAGAAAATGGCGCAGTCACGGTGTGCGGGGCTTGATGTCACAATTTTGCTGCAGGATTATCGTGACCTGAATGACAAATTCGATCGTATTGTTTCCGTCGGCATGTTTGAGCATGTAGGGCCGAAAAACTACGCCACCTATTTTGACGTGGTCGATCGCAATTTAAAACCGGATGGTCTCTTTTTACTGCATAGCATCGGCTCCAAAAAGACCGACAATAACGTTGATCCGTGGATCAATAAATATATCTTCCCGAACGGCTGTTTACCATCAGTTCGCCAGATTGCCAACGCCAGCGAGCCACATTTTGTAATGGAAGACTGGCATAATTTTGGCGCGGATTACGACACGACGCTGATGGCCTGGCACGAACGTTTCATTAACTCCTGGCCTGAAATCGCCGATAACTATACCGAACGTTTCAAACGGATGTTCAGCTATTATCTGAACGCTTGTGCCGGAGCGTTTCGAGCTCGCGATATTCAGTTATGGCAGGTGGTATTTTCTCGCGGCGTTGAACACGGCCTGCGCGTTCCCCGTTAATCGTTATCGCCCCCGTATCAACGAGGGCTTAACTCTCAGGCTTAGGCTCCCGCTTCGCCCGTTATGTTGCTGATGGCGCTTTCACGCGCCGCCAGTACACGCTCAACAGTATCAACCACCGCCTGCGTTTGGGGATCGATTTCGATATTAACCCTTGCGCCCAGCTTTTTCTTGCCAAGCGTCGTACGCTCCAGCGTTTCCGGGATCAAGTGCACACAGAAACGCGTCGGCGTCACTTCACCGACCGTCAGACTGATACCGTCAATACCAATAAATCCTTTGTACAGGATATATTTCATCAGCGACGGGTCCTGGACTTTAAACCACACCTGACGGTTATTCTCCGAGGTAAGAATTTTCGACACTTCGGCAGTGGTCATAATATGGCCCGACATTAAATGTCCGCCAATCTCATCACTGAATTTTGCCGCACGCTCAACGTTAACCAAATCACCGACCTTCAGATCGCCCAGATTGGTGATACGCAGCGTTTCTTTCATCAGGTCAAAGCTTATCTGGTTACCGTTAATTTGGGTGACCGTCAGGCAGCACCCATTGTGGGCAACCGATGCGCCGGTCTCCAGCGCATCCAGCATATATTCAGGCAACTCCACAACATGCGTACGAAAATTTGGTTTTTCATCAATGGACACCAATTTTGCGGTGCCCTGCACAATACCCGTAAACATACTTCCTACTCCTGAACTCAATTAAGACATCTCTGCACAGCACAATAGCAGGTGGAAATTCAGGTTGCCAGCAATGCGCCACCAGCGCCTGTTTTTTCACTGGAGAATTACGTATTCCTCGCTACAATAGACTGAAATTTCCCCTGCTTTTTCTCCTTGCTGCCATATAAGGCGGCTTTTTTAGTCTCTCAAATAACAACAATATAGTGGTGTACACGTGCAAAAGTATGTAAGTGAAGCGCGTCAGTTATTAGCTCTGGCAATACCGGTGATTCTTGCGCAAATCGCTCAAACCGCAATGGGATTCGTTGATACCGTCATGGCGGGCGGATACAGCGCTACTGATATGGCGGCAGTCGCCATTGGTACCTCCATCTGGTTACCTGCCATTCTGTTTGGTCATGGACTACTGCTGGCTTTGACGCCTGTCATTGCGCAACTCAATGGTTCCGGACGCCGCGACCGTATCGCCCATCAAATACGTCAGGGATTCTGGCTGGCGGGCAGCGTCTCCGTGCTGATTATGGTTGTGCTATGGAACGCAGGGTACATTATTCGCTCTATGCATAACATTGACCCGGCGCTGGCGGATAAAGCCGTTGGCTACCTGCGTGCCTTGCTGTGGGGCGCTCCGGGGTATTTGTTCTTCCAGGTAGCCCGTAACCAGTGCGAAGGATTAGCCAAAACTAAACCAGCGATGGTGATGGGCTTTCTCGGCCTGCTGGTGAACATTCCGGTGAACTACGTATTCATTTATGGACATTTAGGCATGCCGGAACTGGGCGGCGTAGGCTGCGGCGTGGCTACGGCGGCTGTTTACTGGGTGATGTTTATCGCCATGCTCTCTTACATCAAACGTGCGCGCTCAATGCGCGATATCCGTAATGAGCGTGGTTTCCAGAAACCTGACACCGCAGTAATGAAGCGTCTGGTGCAACTGGGTTTACCTATCGCGCTGGCGTTATTTTTCGAGGTAACGCTGTTTGCGGTGGTCGCTCTGCTGGTTTCCCCGCTGGGGATTGTCGACGTGGCCGGACACCAGATCGCACTGAACTTCAGTTCGTTAATGTTCGTCCTGCCGATGTCTCTGGCTGCTGCCGTCACCATTCGTGTCGGTTATCGTCTGGGCCAGGGCTCCACGCTGGATGCACAAACTGCAGCCAGAACGGGTCTGGGTGTCGGTGTCTGCATGGCGGTCGTAACGGCGATTTTCACCGTGACATTCCGCGAGCATATTGCCCTGCTCTACAACAATAATCCGGAAGTCGTCGCCCTGGCCGCGCAGCTCATGTTACTGGCCGCAGTGTATCAAATATCGGACTCTATCCAGGTTATTGGCAGCGGGATCCTGCGTGGTTATAAAGATACGCGTTCCATTTTCTTTATAACCTTTACAGCCTACTGGGTGCTGGGTCTGCCGAGCGGCTATATTCTGGCGCTGACCGATCTGGTGGTTGACCGAATGGGGCCAGCAGGATTCTGGATGGGCTTTATTATCGGCCTGACCTCTGCGGCGGTGCTGATGATGCTGCGGATGCGCTTTCTGCAACGCCAGCCGTCAGCGGTTATATTGCAACGAGCTGCACGATAATGCCCAAATAGCCGCCGTCTGGCGGCTTTTTTTACATCCTCAGAACGGGCTGGCGTTTTGGGCGTTCATCCACGCTTCACTAGTGGGATGCCTGAAATGCAGTTCACTGGCATGCAGCATCAGTCGCGGCACCCTTTCAGTGCCAGGCAGCAGACGCCCGCCATACAAATCACAGCCTAAAATCGGATGTCCCAACAGCTGACAGTGGATCCGCAGTTGGTGGGTTCGCCCGGTTTCAGGCATTAGTTGTACCCGCGTCAAGGGGAGCAACGCCCCCTTTTCCTGACGATGATAAAAGCGCTCGACAACCTGATAGCGCGAACGTGCGGGTTTGCCGTTGAGAGCACAAATTGACATTAATGGAAACAGCGCCGGGTCTTTGGCAATCGCTGCATCGATAACTCCTTCGTCGTTTTCCAGATGCCCGCATAACAGTGCGCTGTACACCTTAGTGACCGTACGCTGGTTGAACTGCTGGCAAAGCGCAGCGTTGATAGCCTTGTTACGGGCGACCACCATCAGTCCAGAAGTGCCGAAATCAAGCCGATGTACCAGCGTGCAGCCAGGGTAAATCTGTACCAGCCGATGATGTACCGAATCGAGATTCTGCGGATTTTTGCCCGACAAGCTAAGTAACCCGCTGGGTTTATTGATTAGCACCAGATGCTCGTCCCGATAGAGGATCTCTATCTCGTCATGACAAGGCGGGGCAATAAAGGTATCGAGGATCGTAGACATCAGGCGGCCAGAATGAGGTGTGGGGACGGATGATAACGAATTTTCACCGCAGTGGCGAATCGGAGCGCTGACCCAATGGCTGGCATGGTAGAGTGTGATTTATCCTGAGTGCGATGAGAGGGTTATTCTGTGCAACAAATCGATTTTTACATGGTGGATGCTTTTACCACCACGACGTTTGGCGGTAATGCCGCAGCAGTCTGTTCGCTCACGGACTGGTTGCCCGATGAAACATTATTAAAGATGGCGCAGCAGCATAACCAGTCAGAAACCGCTTTTTTTGTCGCCAATGAGAATGGTTTTGAGCTGCGTTGGTTTACCACTCAGGGTGAAATCAATCTGTGTGGGCATGCCACGCTTGCCGCCGCGCATGTCATCTTTGAACATCTGGATTACCCGGATACAAAAATCCATTTTGCTACCCGCTTTGTGGGACCGCTGACGGTCACGCGCAGCGGTGAATGGCTGACGCTCGATTTTCCAGCCTGGCAAAGCGAATCTGCCATGCCGCCCACTTTACTGCTGGAAACATTAGGCATCACCGAATACAAGGAGATGCGCGTGGCACGCGATTACATGGTGGTGTTGGAAAATCAACAGCAGGTTGAGGCTGTTCGCCCAAACATCCACGCCATGCTTCCGCTGGGGAAAATGGTGTGCATCACCGCGCCGGGTGACGGGGAATACGATTTTGTCAGCCGTTTCTTCTGCCCGGGTGAAGCCGTCGCTGAAGACCCGGTCACAGGCTCGGCACATAGCATGCTGATCCCTTACTGGGCTGCAAAACTGAATAAAACACAGATGCTGGCGCGCCAGGTCTCTGAGCGCGGCGGGGATTTACGCTGTCAGTTAGCAGGAACGCGTGTTTATATCAGTGGACAGGCAATAACTTATCTGACCGGTAAAGTGCTGCTGCGCTAGCAGCCTTACCCGAAATAACCAATCCATGGAGGATTTATGTCGAACAAACTCGTGCAGATACACTTTGATTTTCATGGTCCGTTTGGGGCTGAGATGTCGAGTCAGCTCGTTGAACTGGCCGAATCAATCAACCAGGAGCCGGGGTTTATCTGGAAAATCTGGACCGAGAACGAAGCAAATCACGAAGCGGGTGGCATCTACCTGTTCCGGGACGAAGACACCGCTCAGGCCTATATCAAAAAGCATACCGCCCGTCTGAAGCATCTGGGTGTGGAAGACGTGACGTTCAAAATCTTCGATATCAATGAACCGTTAACTAAAATTAACCACGGTCACATCGGCTAGTATTTTGCCTTAGACGCCCCGCCCGGGGCGTTTCTTCACTCTCCTGCCTTCCCCTCTTCGTTCCTACCCAGGTTAGCGATTTACGTTAGCCACATTTGCAATAGTTCACAAAATCATCACCCGCGAAAATTATCTCTAGCCGAAAGTGGCATATAGGCGTATAAAATAATACAAACTGTATTATTTTATACAAAGTGAATCATCAGCTACAGGAGGTTTATTATGTCCGCGGACATTACACTGAACTCATCTGCTGGAAGCTTCCCGCCAGCAGGTCATTACTCGCACAGTACAACGGCTGGCGGTTTCGTCTTCATTTCTGGGCAATTGCCGGTCACTTTCGACGGCGAGAAAAAAGCGGATGCCTCTTTTGAAGATCAAACCCGGCTGGTGCTACAGAATATTGATGCTTGTCTGGCGGGTGCTGGAGTTTCCCGCCAGCATCTGGTGTCAGTTCGCGTCTATGTGACGGATATGAATCAGTGGCCGACGTTTAACAAAATCTATGGGGAGTGGATCGGTGATTTCCGTCCATCCCGTGCTGTAGCCGGTGTTGCGGAACTTCATTATGGTTTTGCGCTGGAAGTTGAAGCTATGGCGTTGGCCCCGCAAGCGTGACATTTAACAACATACAGGTGAACAACAATGACTGAAATGACACTGCCTGATTATAACGATGTTGCCGCTGCGGCAGAGCGCATCGCAGATTATGCTAACAAAACGCCGGTGATGACATCCCGAACGGTTAATGAAGAATTTGGCGCGGAAGTCTTCTTTAAGTGCGAAAACTTCCAGAGAATGGGCGCCTTCAAATTTCGCGGCGCTATGAATGCGCTACGCCAGTTCACACCACAACAACGTGCTGCGGGCGTCGTGACGTTTTCTTCCGGTAACCATGCGCAGGCCATTGCACTGTCGGCAAAATTATTGGGGATTCCAGCAACAATTATCATGCCGCATGATGCTCCGGTAGCTAAAGTTGCAGCAACAAAAGGCTATGGCGGAAAGGTGGTAACTTACGATCGCTATACTGAAGATCGTGAAAAAATTGGTCGGGGCCTGGCAGAGAAACAGGGGTTAACGCTGATCCCCCCTTACGACCATCCGCACGTGATTGCAGGCCAGGGCACCGCCACAAAAGAGCTGATTGAAGAAGTGGGTCAGTTAGACGCCCTTTTCGTTTGTCTGGGCGGTGGCGGCCTGCTCTCAGGATCCGCTTTGGCGGCCAGACATCTGTCTCCTGACTGCATCGTCTATGGTGTCGAACCTGAAGCGGGGAACGATGGTCAACAGTCGTTTCGTAGCGGAAAAATTGTTCATATCGATACGCCCAAAACCATTGCTGACGGTGCTCAGACCCAACATCTCGGGAACTATACGTTTCAGATTATCCAGCAAAACGTGAACGATATTCTGACGGTTTCAGACGCTGAGTTAATCACCTCAATGAAATTTATCGCTGAACGCATGAAAATCGTCGTTGAGCCGACCGGGTGTCTGGGTTTTGCTGCCGCCAGAGCGCGCAAAGCTGAACTTCGCGGCAAGAAAGTCGGCATTATCATCAGCGGCGGAAACGTGGATATCAGCCGCTACAGTGAATTTCTGGCCAGATGATAAACAGGGTATCTGTCATGCAGATACCCTAATGTTACTGTCTGTACATTGCCGTCTGGAAAAACGATCCCAGGTCACTGTAAACTGCTCGCAATCATGGCAACAGGCATCACCGCAGGAGACTGGCATGCCAAAAACCGACAATAACTCGCTTCTCAGCCAAATTGATACTATCGCCAGGGGATTGAGTGAGACCTTCTCTCCGTTTTGCGAAGTGGTGGTTCATGACCTCAAAAATCCTGAACATGCCATTTTATCCATCCATAATAATCTGTCCGGACGTCAACCCGGCCAGCCAGCAACCGAGCTTGGCCTGGCGAGAATCGCATCGCCTGACTTTCCCAGCATCATTGCGAACTACAGTAATCAGTTTGCCGATGGTCGCCCGGTGAAAAGTACCTCAATTGGCATCAAGGATGAAGAAGGCAGATACGTAGCAGCTCTCTGTCTGAATGTAGATATGACGCTGTTTCGTGGTATGCAGAGTGCTCTTGCGCGTTTTACTGAAACCGAAAACTCCCCCATTAAGGAACATATCGATCCCGGCAGTAACGAAGTCATCCGCCAGCGTATTGATGACTTTGCCGCTAAACGCGCTACGACGGCCCGAGCCCTTAAACCTCAAGACCGTAAGCTGCTGATTCAACAATTACGCCAGGACGGTTTGCTGAACGTACGCAAATCTATGGATACGGTGGCACAGCATCTGGGCGTATCAAGGGCCACCGCCTACCTGTATGCCCGCCAGTCAGTTCAGGCGGGTGAATAAACGGGTTCAGTTGAACTGCACCAGCCGCAGCATAAAAAGTCTGATCTTGATTACCGACACGAAGCGCTCCCGCTATACTTTGGCCCGCTTCGTATCCGATATAGCCACCAACCAGTAAACAACGCCCCGCCGCTGGGAAAAAATAAACCTTTATTTTCGTAGGCATTTATTGGCACTGAGTCAATAAATGATTTATTTTTGTACATACATAGTGAGATTACGTTTTCCTCAAATAACACCATCAGCATTGATTAAACATCATAATAAAACAGACAAAATCTAACCCATTGATTTAGAGGAATAAAAATAAAGCTGAATTTATTGCATCAATAATACCTATGCAATATATATAAATAGAGTGATATCTAAATTATAATTCTTTTACATCCGGCTGATTGGTGAGGTAAGAATGCGGTTAATCGTAATGTTAGTAAGCTTTGTGCTCACCACCCAGCTCTGGGCAGGTGAACTTCCCCAGCCTTCCGGTACAGTTCTTTTAACGCTGTCCGGTAATATTGAAAATACAAATGCAGACGGGAAAGCCGTTTTTGATACCGCCAGCCTTGAGAAGCTGGGCATGGTCAGTTTCCAGACCACCTCCCCCTGGTATAATGGACGCACTACTTTTACGGGTATTCCACTACAAAAGCTCATGGATTACGTCGGCGCGAGCGGCTCGGTTGTAAAGGTCACTGCGCTCAATGACTACACCACCGTAATCCCTCTCAGTGATTTCAAAAAATACAATGCCATCCTTGCGTTAAAAATCAACGGAAAATATATGCGCATCCGTGATAAAGGTCCTTTATTCATTGTGTACCCCTATGACAGCATGCCGGAACTGAATAATCAGATTTATTATTCAAGGTCTGCATGGCAGGTCAGTAGTATGGATATTGAGTAAGCGTTCAGAGGAACATCATGAACAGAATACTGGCTGGCATCATCTTTTTTCTTTTTATATCTACCGGATATATCTCTTTCCTCGTGCATGAACGGCAACAAGAGTTACAGAAACTGACTCACTACACCGATTCCTGGTCTGCTGCTCAGCTGGTATCACAATATTACCGATTCGAGTCATTGCTGGGTCTTTACACTATCGATGATACGATAAATCTCGATGATGTACGCATGCGCCTCGACATTATGCTCAGCCAGAGTGATTTAATAAAAGAAGGTGACCTGGGGCGCTACATAGAAAGCAATATAGCCCACCGTGAGCTGGCGGTAAAACTTGAAAACACCCTTAGTTTTCTGGATGTTAATCTAGAGAAAATGAACCGTTCAGCACTCCAGGCTTATCTGAAAAAAATGCATACTCTGGATGTGCCACTGGGTCGTCTTTCATCTGGCGCGTTAAACAAAGATGTTAACTCGATCAATAACGCCAACCAAAAAATTCAAACGCTGTACTATATTTACTCAGCAACCTCGGTGCTGCTGATAATACTGAGTGCGATTCTGGGAGTGCTCATTTTCTATCAAAACAGAAATATTCTGCGGGCGCACCTGCAGGTCAAGAGTCTTGCCGAAGAACTGCAGAAATCAAAAGAAAAGCTGCAAATCCAGAATGCTAAACTGGAATATGACGTCTACCATGACTCTCTTACTGAGATGAATAATCGTCAACTATTCTGGAGCGATTTAAATAAAACAATTGAGAAAGCAGAAAAAAATCACGATTCTGTGACTGTGATGTTGTTTGATTTAGATCGATTCAAAGAGGTAAATGATACGTATGGTCATGATGCCGGTGATATGTTGCTACGCCAGATATCAGACCGACTGGTTTCAATGAGCCTTACTTCGGATACGCTGTATCGCCTGGGTGGAGATGAATTTGCGTTTCTCTCAAGTGGCCTGACAGAAAGCCACGCCGTTTCGCGGGCCCAGAAAATATGTGAATTTATCAGCCAGCCCTACACTATTTATAACACGATTATCAACATAACCACCTGTGTTGGCATTGTTATCTCAGACACTGAACGTCGTTCCGACTATCTTTATAAATTTGCCGATCTGGCCCTTTATGAAGCCAAAGGTGAAGGCTCAGGTAAGATAAAAGTCTTCCGACAACGAATGTTAGAAAAGCTACAAGAAAGCAGAACGCTTGAGCATGATATGGCATTGGCAATAGTGAACAAAGAATTCGTGGTTTATTATCAGCCCATTGTTGACTCCTTCAGCCAGGAAATTTATAGCTATGAAGCCCTAATTCGTTGGCTCCATCCTCTAAAGGGCCTCCTGTCGCCGGATAACTTTATTCCTGTTGCTGAAAAAACCGGAATGATTAATGAGATGGGGAAAGCAGTGCTTGAAATTGCCTGCAGGGAAGCTGCTTGTTGGGCGGTTCCTGCTAAAATTTCAGTAAATGTCTCTCCTGTCCAGCTAAGCAGCAAAGCCTTTGTCGGTATCGTACTGTCTATTCTGAAAGAAACTGGACTCCCAGCCGATCGTCTTGAACTGGAAGTAACAGAGTCCTCTCTCTTCACTGAGAGTACGACGCCGATGAATACGCTTAATAAGCTCAGAGCCCTGGGCGTAAAAATCTCCATCGATGATTTTGGTACCGGATATTCTTCTCTTTCGCGCCTGAGCAAGCTTGCCTTCGATAAAATTAAAATAGACAAATCTTTTGTGCATTCAATATCCACACATGAAGATGCGCTTAATATCATCAAACTGATCACGGGCATGGCGAAATCACTCAATATGAAGGCTGTTGCTGAAGGTGTTGAAACTCAGGAGCAACTAAAAAGCCTTCAGGCGCTGGGCTGCGATTTCGCCCAAGGATATCTGTTTGGTAAACCTCAACCTTGTGTCAATGAGGAAATCAGAAATGGTCAAGTTGTGCCAATAAACAACAGAAAAACGATGCCATGAAGATTTTCTATCAGGCTTCAACTGCCCGTAACGCGCTAAGTGGCAATGTCGACGCTAAACTCACCCTGACCTGAGGCTTAAAAAATGAACATTTTTCATCAACTTACCGCCACCAACCTGAATGGTCAGCTTATTTCAATGGCCGACTATGCAGGCAAACTGGTACTGGTGGTTAATACCGCCAGCCATTGTGGCTTTACGCCACAATATGCGGGCCTTGAAGCACTGTATAAGAAATACGACACACAGGGCCTGGTGGTGCTTGGTTTCCCCTGCAACCAGTTTGGTAAGCAGGAACCCGGTGGGGCCGACGAAATCGCGCAGACCTGCTACGTCAACTACGGCGTGAGTTTTCCAATGTTTGAGAAAGTGGAGGTTAACGGTGCCGCTACACACCCGGTATTTCGTTACCTGAAAGATGAATTACCCGGCATACTGGGTGGGAGGATCAAGTGGAACTTCACTAAATTTCTGGTCGGACGCGACGGAAAACCGCTTAAGCGTTTTGCCCCCTTCACCACTCCAGAAAAAATAGAAACCGTCATCCTTGATGCACTAAAAATCTAATGGTTGCTGTCATTCGATTATCACATTAATACTGTGGATATTCATTGGTTTTTATCTTCAGTAAGTCACCGTTTTAGCCAAAATAAGCGGCAATCTTCAGCTAAAGTTGGTAAATCCCCTGAACGGTTCTATAGTCTGGACTGCTTTTCATTACAGGGTTCACTAATGCGATTTAACGGACTGACTAAAGGTTTCTTCATTTTCATACTTGCCCTCGTGACCTGGGCGTTCTTCGATGTGCTGTCCCCCTACTTTTCCGCCATTTTGTGGGCCGCGATACTAACGACTATCTTTAACCCGGTAAAAAACAGACTGCGCAGTGCGCTTGGCGAACGCAACGGACTGGCATCGTTGATTACCATCGTCATTATCTGTCTGATTGTCTTTATCCCGCTGATGGTAATCCTGTCATCGCTGGCCATTGAACTGAACGTGGTGTACACCAAACTGCAACAGAATGACACGCAGTTCCCGGAGGTCGTCGCTTCTGTTCTTTCGTATCTTCCTGACTGGGCCAGAGGTTTTCTGGCAGAACACAATCTGGATGATGTCGCGCAGATCCAGAAAAAACTGTCCGATGTCGTGCTGCAGGGTGGACAGTACCTCGCCGGCAGCGCGTTCCTGATTGGTAAAGGAACATTCGGCTTTGCTATTAGCTTCGGCATCATGCTGTATCTACTGTTCTTCTTACTGAAGGACGGACCGTACCTGGTGCGCCAGATTCTGGACTCATTACCGCTTTCTGATTTTGCCAAACAGCACCTGTTTGCAAAATTCGTCGGCGTGACGCGGGCAACAGTCAAGGGCACGGCGGTCGTCGCTTTGGTTCAGGGTATTCTTGGCGGCATCGCGTTTGCGATTGTAGATATCGACGGTAGCGTTCTGTGGGGCGCGTTGATGGCGTTTCTCTCCCTCGTGCCCGCCGTCGGTTCAGCGATCGTCTGGGTACCAGCAGCAATATTTCTGTTCGCCACCCATCAGCTATGGCAAGGGCTGTTTATCGTTGGCTTCTTTGTGATTATCGTTGGGCTTGTGGACAATATCCTGCGCCCGCTGCTGGTAGGTAAAGACACCAAAATGCCTGATTACCTGATCCTGATAAGCACCCTCGGTGGAATGGAGATCTACGGTATCAACGGCTTTGTGATTGGCCCACTGATTGCTGCGCTATTCATTACCTGCTGGAACCTGTTTTCCGGGCGTGACCATGAAGGTAACGTGGAAGGAATTGACGAAGCCTTTATGGAAGAAGGAAAAAATCCTCCAGATCTGTGATGGCCGGACGATAACAAAAGGCGGTCTTCGGACCGCCTTTTTTATTTTCACGCAAAATCATACGTTTTCTATAATTTCAATCATGCGTATTCATTAATCGTCGCAGAAGGAACTAATCAGTGCGAATAGCCACAATCACCAACTGGGCCTATAGCGCGACGGTATGTCTGACCATCGCCTCCGGTATTGTCATGCTGATGGCATCCAGCGCCGATAACACCGAACGCCAGGTGGTAGAGCAGCGTTATCAATTCGATCAGTTGACCGAAGAAGTCGAACTCGATGCCTGGTCGCTGTCCGACCTGGCGCGCGACTATGTCATTGCAAAAGATCCTGAGGTGCTCAACGCCTATCGTCAGAAAGAAGCGTCGATGAAAGCCGTTGAGCATCGTCTGTCGAAGCTCAAAGACCTTGGTGCAACGGATGAAGAGCTGGCGCTATTGCACGAAGGGCTGCAGATTGTGGATGCTCTGCAGGATGAGCAGGCCGAGGCGCTTGCCAGCGTCGCGCGTGGAGAAGAGTCGCAGGCCATCACCCTGCTGTACGGGAAAGCCTATGAACAGGAACTGGAGCGAGCCCAGGACCGTATAGATCATTTCCGCCAGTTACTCGATAGCCGCGTACGCAACACGATTGAAGATGCAACCCAGTCATCCCGCATGCTGCGGACGGCTTCCGAAGTGATGGTCGGTCTGACGGCGCTGCTGTTTTTATTCGTTCTCGGTTTCATTTTAAAGCGTCGTGTCCTGCGCCCCGTCGTGCGTTTGAGCGATGTCGTAAACCGTCTCGCATCGCAGGATTATGCCGTTGAGACGCCCAGCTTTAACCAGATAGACGAAATAGGCGACATGGCACAGGCGATCCGGATCTTCCGCGAGAACGGTCTGGCTCGTCAGAGACTGGAGAAGGAGCGAGATGCCGACTGGGCAATCCGCGATCTGCTGGCACGTATGACGCAGCGCCTGCAGGGTTGCGAGAATTTTGCCGATGTCATCAATGTGGCGGAACTGTTTGCACCAAATATTGCCCCAGGTATTGCCGGGCGGCTTTACATACTGGACCGGGAACCCTGGCAAATGCGCTGCGTTGCACAATGGCTCTCACCGCAGGGTAAAGCGGATGCGTTCCACCCGGACGAATGCTGGGCTGTGCGCCGCGGCCAGAGCCACCCTCCGGTACAAGGTGAACCAGATATCGCCTGCTACCATCTGCCGGATTCATGCCAGCAACATACCCTGTGCGTTCCGCTGATTGCCCAAGGAGAAGCCATCGGTCTGCTCTCATTCCAGAACCTTAGCGATGATTCCACCCCTTCTCGTGCGTATCTGGAGCTAATGGCAGAAGCACTCGGCCTCGCATTAGCCAACCAGCGTCTGCGTGACGCCCTGCTGGAGAAAGCGCTCTACGATCCGCTAACTGGTCTGCGTAACCGTCATCATCTGGAAGATACCTTACGCACTCAGATGAGCCAGGCCGTACGCAACAAGGAGCCGATCAGTTGCCTGATGATCGATATCGACCATTTTAAAAATATTAACGATCGCTTTGGTCACGAGGCGGGAGACAGCGTGATAAAAAGTATCGCCGCCACCATTCAGCGCGTGGTTCACGACAGCGGCATGGCCTTCCGCTATGGCGGTGAGGAGTTTCTGGTGCTGCTGGCCAATACGGATGAACAGGCCGCCAACCGCCTTGCGACGGATATTTATAACGGCGTACGCGAACTGTCGCTGCGCTTTGGCGTCTCTGAAATTGGTCACGTCGATGTCTCTATTGGCGTAGCCAGCTATCCGCAGCACGCCCAGAGCGACAGCCTGCTGCGTGCTGCAGACGTGGCGCTGTATCGCGCTAAAGAGCTGGGACGTTCGCGCATCGTGAGCTTTGGCATGCTGGAAGCGAGCTGAACATGGCTTTACCTCGACGCCAGGCGGTGATATGTTATTTCAATGAACACAAAACACGATATCACCGCTTTTAATCACAACCTGTGGTGGCTGCCTACTTAAAGGCGGTCAGAATGTGTTTTTCCCATTTTTAGATAACCGCCGAAAGGCGGTTATTTGCATTTAGAGACCCCTTTCGGTTTTATGACTAAGGAGTCTTACATGAACAATAAAACCATCATCCTCACTGGCGATCGTCCCACCGGCCCGCTGCATCTTGGCCATTATGTGGGGTCATTGCGCCAGCGCGCCGCACTGCAACATGATTATCGGCAGTTTATATTGGTGGCTGACCTGCAAGGGCTAACCGATAACGGCAGCACACCGCAAAAGATCCGCGACAATATTCCGGAGGTACTTGCCGACTATCTTGCCGCAGGAATAGATCCTTCACTGACCACTATTTGTTTGCAATCGGCCCTGCCTGCCCTTGCAGAATTGACCGCGCTTTATATGAATATCGTCACCGTGGCTCGCGTAGAGCGTAATCCTACGGTTAAAAACGAAATTGCGCAGAAAGGGTTTGCCCGCTCGTTACCGGTTGGTTTTCTGGTTTATCCCATCAGTCAGGCGGCAGATATTACGGCCTTCAAAGCCGAAGTGGTTCCCGTCGGCGACGATCAGTTGCCAATGATTGAGCAGACTAATGAAATCGTGCACAAGATGAATAGCCTGTTACCGGCCCCCGTCTTATCGCACTGCAAAGCGCTGCTGAGTGAAACCAGCCGCCTACCAGGGATCGACGGGAATGCCAAAATGTCAAAATCGCTTGGTAACACATTGCTCCTGTCAGCCAGCGAAGAAACCATTCATCACGCGGTCAGTGCAATGTACACCGACCCCAATCATCTGAAAGTATCCGACCCGGGGCAAATCGACGGCAATATGGTATTCATTTACCTCGACGCTTTTCATCCGGATAAAGCAAAAGTGGCGGAAATGAAAGCGCATTACCAACGGGGTGGACTGGGTGACCGGACATGCAAAAACGAGCTGGAGGTGTGCTTGCAGGAACTCATCGCCCCAATGCGCGAGCTGCGGGCAACCTACATTCAGGATAAAGGCATGCTGATGGCAATGCTCAAAAAAGGCAGCGAACAGGCGCACGAGATCACGCAGCAGACATTAAGAGAAGTGAAGCAAGGGCTGGGTTTGCCGGTGTTCTGAACTCGACCTATTACAGTCGGCCCAATAAATAAAGACAGCTCCCAACGAGTTACCTTCGCCGGGAGCTTTCAGAATCTTCCCCACGTGTTATCAGCAAAATGCACTAATGTTTTATTTCGAAATCAAAACCTCATTTCAGGCGATGGCCCCTCTGATAAAAGGCATGGATTGTCGCCGAAGAGACTATGCTACTCAACGAGTGGCAAAAGGAAGCATTTCATCTGTATCTACAGACAAAGATGCCCGTTTTTCAATGTGAGTTAAACCAAT
This sequence comes from Citrobacter sp. Cf136, assembly GCF_030333815.1. NCBI lineage: Bacteria > Pseudomonadati > Pseudomonadota > Gammaproteobacteria > Enterobacterales > Enterobacteriaceae > Citrobacter > Citrobacter sp. Cf136. The sequence goes on from NZ_JAOWFE010000032.1 coordinate 1,214,992, forward strand.
GGAAAGTCGATCATTTATTCTCATATTAGTTCAAACTGGAGATGCTGTTATCATTACCCTTATAATAGGAGCATTAAATATATTATAACGCTCCTATTGAACCTACCGCTTTGGTTAGGTAATGCTTATAGTTTAAAACGTTAGAGAAATTTACTCGGCTAAATATCCACCATCAATTGGATAAACTCCTCCGGTACAGAATGCGGATTTGTCTGATAGCAAAAACAATATGAAGTCTGCTATTTCTTGCATTTTTGCCATCCTTTTCATAGGGTGGCTATTGGCGAAGCTATGTACGATATTTTCAGGAAGTGCACTCATTCGCGGGGTCTGGACATAACCAGGAGCGACTGCATTTACTCGAATTCCTTGACATGCAAATTCTAGCGCTGCGGTTTGGGTTAAACCAATTATACCATGCTTAGCCACGGTGTAAGGCGCTAATCCAGGAATGCCAACCAGGCCATTTACGGCAGATAAATTCACTATTGAGCCACCAAACTTCATCATCTGAGGTATTTCATATTTTAGGCAGTAAAAAACTCCGCTCAATGAGGTGGCAATAACCTTATCCCAGTTCTCAACTGTTTGCTCTGTTATGTTTTTACCATGATCACCTGTTAAGCCTGCATTATTTACAGCATAATCAAGTCTGCCGAAGCGTTCGATAACCTCATCGATCATTTGTCGTACTTGTTCGGGCTGTGATACATCACATCCGATCCCCATCGCTTGTTGACCCTGTGAAGATAATTGTTTCGCTTTTTGTTTAGCCTGCTCTGACGAACGGGCGACAATAATGACCTTAGCACCATGTATGTGTAATTGCTTTGCGACGACCTCACCTATTCCTGTAGTGCTTCCTGTTATCACAGCAATTTTATTTTGGAAATTCATACTCCCCCCAAAGATGTAGAATTGAACCTTTCATCTGGGTTAGTATACAAATGAGCTGTGACAGTTTTTGTCAGTACTCTTTCTCCTCGCTAATCCCTTCTTTTACTCTCCATTTTTTCAATAAAACCGCCCTGCTTTCACTATAAAAGGAATCCAGTTGCTCAATTTCCTTAATTTTGTCAGTCCTAAAGTGGCGAAAATCGTTTCTCATCTCACACCATGCAACCAAAAGCCAACATGACTCCATGTATACCAACCCAATGGGCCATATGACTCGAGAAGAGTAAGAGTCTTTCTTATCACAATACTTTATTTTGATTCTCTTTCGCTTTTTAATAGCATTTCGAATATCTTCAAAAAACATCTCATTTTTTTCTGAAGGACCAATCAGATAGGATTGACTTTCAATAAGATTTTTCAACTCACCGGAAATGACGGTATGTATTTTGGCAAGTGCATTCTTAGCGATAATTTTGAAATCATGGTCCGTATTATGAGAGACCCAATTCAATCCAAGCGTAATAGCATTGACTTCTTCATGAGACAGGTTTAAGGGTGGCAAATGAAAATCAGATTTAACGATATAACCAATTCCAGCACCACCTTCAATGCATACCCCTTGATGCTGTAGCGTTTTTATATCTCTGTAAAGGGAACGCACACTTATCCCTAATCTTTCTGAGAGTGTGGATGCAGTGATCGGATATCTTTGTGCCCTTAATATCTGTAGTAATTCGAGAAGCCTTTCTGTTCTAGTCATAGTGATAAATCCATCATGATCCTGAGACGATTTCTTAAAGCATCTATTAGATAAGCATCTTAGTACAAAGCAAGTGTAGATGGCTAAGTTGAACTGCCCCAAGGTCTGATACCGCGCTAAGTTCGTAATGCGTTCATCAGTGCGTCTGTTTTGAGGACACATTTCATCTCATTGCAGGTGGGTTGTAGCCATTCATCGCTTTTGTCGCCGGCAATACTGTGTCGGAAAGGCCACGGACTCCGACCAACTGCGGGGGATCTGTGGGGGATGAAATCAACGGCACGATCCGGAAAGAAGCGGAAAAGCAGCCCGTCCTGTGTCCACTCAGGCGCGGTACACTGGAGCCAACAATGGATATCCTTACGCATCACGCGATGTGGACATGGAACCGCAAGGCGTCATTACAAAACATTCGTAAAGCTTTTCGGATAGTATATCGTGCTGTGGGTGTGAGTGAATTCAGGCAACGGGCAGATATCACCGCAATTTTTACTCTGAACTATAAATTATGAGTCCCCTTTAATCATCAATATTATTGTTGAGACCTGACAATGGTCATTACAGGCTTTATTTCTAATTTTCAGCACCAGATACCCTCTGATATTTATAGAACACATCTGTAATTTACTCCTTATTGGTGTAACGTGTAACTATATATTTCACGGAGTAACCAAATAATAGTAATTATGATTGCGCGTGAAACTATTAGTGTATTCATGACTGTGAGATAAGTAGATCGTTATCATATATTATCTTTATATTTCATGAAGATACAACCAAACCTCAAATTCATTTAATTTATTGAAACAATCGTTTAACCTGTTTTGATAGCTTTATTCTATTGATGATTTACTGACCGATCGATATTAACTTGTTTTAAGAGTAAAGGATGTTTGCAATACTTTTATGGCCGAAATATATGTCAACAAATAAATCAACATAAACAAATAGTAAACGGAGTCGCTAATGCACTTGAAATACAATATATCTAACGTTAACGCCAGAATCGGTCGATTCGTTCGTAGCAACCGACAAAAAATGAATATGAGCGCAGAAGAGTTAGCTGTTGAGTTAAATATATGTCAGCAGCATGTATCACGGTTTGAACGGGGGCAGTGCGCTTTTACGTTAGAGTTTATTCTGCGAATTCTGAACGTTTTTAACATAAGACTGAGTCATCTTGTCAGTGAAGTTTTCTATGAGGATTCACAGGTATTTAGCAAGGCCAGAAACATTATCCAAAACAATTCAATGACTAAGACCATTAATTAACGAGCTTGATTTTTTAAAAACAGCATTTACTGGACAATATTCTTCAAGAGAAACTAAATACAACATATTGCTTTTGTATTTCTCTAATTTTTACCAGGTGTGAATATCTAAAACCTGCTACGTGAAGAAAGTCATGCTCCGCATCGCCATGTTTACTTGAATAAAGTGAACATGGCGCTGCACAGGCGTTGTATTTTTAAATCCATAATTAGGAATATTACTTAAATGAAATTAAATAAACTACTGGTTGCTTTATCACTTACTTTTATTTCCGGCTCAGTCCTTGCGGCAGGTGGAGACACGGCCACGCTTAAAGTCACAGGAAAATTAGTGCCGGGCGCATGCGCCGTCAATCTGGATAACGCCGGTATTGTTGACTACGGAACAATGTTAATGACGAACCTGTCTGCAACTGAAGACAATCAACTGCCGGAAAAACGTATTAATATGGGTATTAAATGCAATTCCGAACGACTTGTTGCGTATACCCTTCATGATGAACGTAGAGATTCTCTTTATAATGGTGTGATTAAAAATGCCACCGTTGATGGCAGCGATATACCCGCAAGCAGCAATCAATTTGGTCTGGGGCTTACGAACGACGGTGAAGCAAGACTGGGGGCATATACTGTTATTAACTGGTTCCCTGATATGACTTATTCGGGTAGCGCTGACAATCTGGTGTTTATCGGAAGTAAAGGTAACAGCGACGACTGGTCACGCACGACTTCTGGCAGCACCGTAAACGGCGTGGATGTTGCGGCCAGATTACACACCTTAGGAAATCCTGATACATTAACCCCGGCAGCTTTCTCTGAATTGAAAATTCCATTATCTATTAAAGGAGTTCTTCGCAAAGGGGAAGACCTTAAGATTACGGATGAAACGAATCTCGACGGTGAGGCAACGATTTCTCTGGTTTATCTCTGATAATCTCCCGTAAATTAATACGAAAAAATTAATTTTATCGACTCTGTTTATTACCGGGCCATGTTCTAATGGTCCGGTAAATATACTGGAATAACTACAATGCGTCAGCCATTTTTCTTCTGGAAAGTTCTTTTCATTCTTTCACTTTTCCTGATATGCGTCCCACAGGTTAGTATGGCCACCGGAATGCAGCCTGACAGTTCCCTTTTACTGATCCAGGAAAAGGAAAGTGGAGGCAGCATGAATGTCACCAATACAGACAATATCCCTTCCCTACTTTACACACAGGTCATTAATGTTGACGGTGAGGATGACACGATTAAACTCCTGCCGACTCAGCCGGTAGTCCGGGTTGAAGGAGGTAAGACTCAGCAAGTTCGATTTATTCTTAAAACGGAAAAGCCGCTAATTACTGAGCATCTTAAACGTGTCATTTTCGAAGGTATCCCCCCAAAAATTCCCGGTAGTAACAAAATTGGTATTACCATACGTCAGAATTTACCCGTACTTATTCATCCAGAAGGATTACCGGAACGAAAAGATCCCTGGACGTTACTTACATGGCATAAAAAAGGTAATCAGCTGAAAGTCACTAATCCAGGCCCCTATGTCGTCCGCCTGGCCCAGCAGTTTGTCACACTACCGTCGAAGACACAATTTGACCTCGGGAGAACGTATTTACTGCCGGGCCAGCATATAACCTTATCATCAGCATCCTCGCTTACGGCTGATAACGAAGTACGTTTTGTTCCAGTCAGCCGTTACGGTGTTCAGGTGTCGGAGTTTATTGCTTCGCTAAATTGAAAGAAACTTTAGCGCCAGACCGGATGTCAGGTTTCAACGCTGAATATTTATTATAAAAAACCTATTTCGCATCAGAACGATTTATATCCTAGTTCCTGCAAGGATAGCTATAAGGTTAATAAATGCCCTTTAATTTAATCAGAATGTTGCCTGTTCACAGGTGTGCATATTATTTATTTCTCGGTCTATTTGGTAGTTACAGTATGATGTCATCCGCCGAACCTTTACTATTTGATGACGGAAGATTAAAAAACCGTGGACTGGATGCTGGCCTGAGTCATTATTTTTCTCACGCTGCACGTTTTTCACCAGGCGAATATCCTGTTAGTTGGGTGATTAACGGGCGCAATAAAAGTCAGCTTATGACGCGATTTAATGCGCAGGGTGAACCCTGTATAACCCCTGAAACATCCCGAAATCTCGGACTTGCGTATGAGTTTAATCAAGGATGTCTGGATTATCAGACGCTTTATCCCGCAGCACAGTTAACGGCAGACCCGTATAAAAATCAGATTAGTTTTACAGTTCCGACATCTGCGCTGACGCCAGAAAGCATCTTATTACGGAAGGATATTATTCAGGGAGGCACATCGGGGCTGCTTAATTATAATCTGCAGTCGTCAACCACAGTTCAGTCCGGAAAGCACGAAACTTATCAACTGGGACTATTTGAATCAGGACTGAATCTGAATGACTGGCTGCTTCGCAGTCGTCATACGGTATCGTACAGTGACGGAACACGTCGTTCTCAGCGACTATATACTTATGTCCAGAAGACGTTTCAGTCGCTACAACAGACCTTTCAGGCAGGAGAGATATACGCTCGTCAGACGCTACTCGCCATTCCTGGATTAACGGGACTTCAACTGTTTCCTGATAGTGCACTGCGTCCTGCTCGTAGCGGCGTTTCTGTTCAGGGAATAGCGCGTTCCGCGCAGGCTCGTGTTGAGGTTTATCAAAACGGACAGTTAATCGAGGCAACACAGGTTCCTGAAGGACCGTTTTCATTAGATAACATTTCCATGCTCAGCACGCAGTTTCCGCTGGATGTGAAAGTGACGGAACAGGATGGTCAGTTAACAACGTTTTCAGTACCTGTCACGGCCTTACAAACTCCGGCCGACGCTCCCCTTTATGGTTCTGTGGCACTCGGTAAAGTGCGCGAGACAGTTGCCAGCGATGAATCGGCCCCCTGGCTCATTACCGGAAGTCAGGGAATGCGGATTTCCCGACAGGCAACGCTAAGCGGTAGCGCTCTGGCCTCAGCACAGTATCAATCCGCGGCGGCATCCCTGAGTTTTATTCCGATACCGGCATGGTCACTGTCGCTGCAAACCACGATGGCACAGGAACAGTACACGCATCATGCGGGCAGCAAGGAAAGCCTCAGTCTCCGCTACCAGCTTAACCCTTCCGCCAGTATTCAGGCGGCCTGGACCACAACATCTGCGGGATTTCGTGAGCTCAGCGACGCTGTAAATCATACGACTTCCACCGCGAACAGTTACTACAATGTGGGAGGTAACTGGGCTCATGAACATTTAGGTCTGTTTTCGCTGAGTTACTCGACCTCCTCCGCGCGTGACCATGCCGCCACACCGAAATCATGGTATGCCTCATGGTCAAAAAACTGGCGCTGGGCTGGACATGGTCAGATTAACCTTTCGGCCACATGGCAACGTGTTTCTGGCTCCCGGACGAGTACGCAACGTGACGATGATGTTTTTTATATCCGATTTGGGCTGCCTCTGGGACACGATCGCGTAAATCTGTCCCTTCGTCGACAGGGCTCCCGGACTTATAACGATGTTCAGACCAGCGGACAATGGGACGATATGTCATATTCGCTATCGGCAGGACGGGACTGGCAAAATGCCCAAAATACCATCAGCGGCAGTTTTGGGCAGAATTTGCATTATGCCCAGATGAGTGGGTATGCCAGCCAGACCGCCAATTATTGGGGGTATGGCGGTTCGCTAAGCGGTGGGATTTCCGTTAATCAGGAAGGGATACTTTTTTCACCTTATGCGATTCAGGAATCATACGGCGCGCTTTCATTAAATTCTCCGCTTTCCGGGATCAAAGTATCTACCCCGCAGGGCCCCGTCTGGACTGATTATCGCGGCAAAGCGCTGGTTCCCGGCTTAACACCGTGGCAGCCCTCTCGTCTCAATATTGATGTTAAAACGTTGCCCAGACATGTCGACTTAACCAATGGTGCCGCGGAGCTTACCGTTTCGCGAGGAGCCGTCGCATTCACACAATTCAGGGTATCAGACACCCGCAGGGTACTCATGACAGTCAGACGTACTAACGGAAAGCTTCTGTCTAAAGGAAAAGGGATCGTAGACAGCGATGGGCAGTACGTGACGAATTCTCTGGAAAAAGGCCTGGTTTTCTTTAGCAACCTGCAGCCCGGTGAGTCGTTCTTTGTGGGGGATGACAACGGTAGCCCCATGTGCCAGCTACAGTATTCCCTGCCCCCAACACCACCTCAGGATGGTTTATATGAAGAGTTAACGGGAGTATGCGAATGATTCGTTTAATATCATTATGTTGCGGCATCTATTTTATTGTCAGTCCGGTCGTTCAAGCGCAGTGCAATATTATTGCCAGCCAGTTGCGCCACGAATACGGCAAAGTCCGGTTTCAGGATACTGAGCCCACCGGGCAGGTACAATGGCAGCAGTTGCCCGCCCGTCAGGTACAGGTACAGGTGCGGTGTGATGTTCCTCAACCCATACATATCCGGTTTGATGACAATGACCGTCGAGGACTCGACTTCAGTTTCGGTGAGGAGGGACGGGCAACGGTGATGTTCAGTGAAGCGTTTGTCGATAATAAGAGCAGCCAGTTCGTTGTTCACCACGAGCTTAATAAATCGTCTGAATCACGGTCGCAGACCCCTATTGCTGTTCTCAACGGAGACACAGTTGAGCTCCAGCAGCATCATCAGCCCGTGAACGGGATGTCGGCCACTTTCCTGCTTACGGTTATTCCCCGTGTACAGGCCCGCAGCTTTCAGGTTTCAGATCAGCAGGCGTCAACATTGTCATTACGTATGACCGTACCAGAGAGAGAATAACTCGATGATTTCATTTTGGTTCAAGGAAATTTTTCAGCGTGTTATATACCACCAGTCAAGTGTTACAGGAAAGATGCGCCTGATTTCGCTTATTAAAAGCCGGATACATCGGTGGCTTTGTTGTGCCGGGGGGATATTTTGCCTGTTGATTACGAAGGCGTATGCGGAAAATACGGTGGATGTGAGCTTTTCAGCTGAAATGATCCCGGCGGCATGCCGGGTATCGCTGGATAATGGCGGCACTGTGGATTACGGTACGCTGAGTCTCTCATCGATCCGTTCTTCATCTCCCTATCTGTTGACGCCACGTGTTATCGGCTTGCATATACAGTGCGAGAGCCTGCGACAGGTGGCATGGATGGTCAATGATGAAAAAGCGGAAACCCGGGTCCGTAACCTGATAATTGACTCTCACGATGATAAGACATCTGGTCGGCATTCATCTGACACCCTCTTTGGACTGGGTGTTACCTCAGGTCAAAAACCGATTGGTGGTTACCTGATAACCGCATTAGCCGGGGAGAGCGCCGTGGAAGGCGATATCGCGTCATGGGGGTATCAGACGGGGGAACAAGAACGGAGCATGTGGCAATCAGCCGGGACAGCACTAACACTGATTTCAGGCATCATGAGACTGACTCCGGTGGATGCGAAAAATAATCCCGTGGCAATTCGTCAGTTGACAATCCCCCTCAGGATCTCTGCCGCCATTGCCTCCGATGGCCTGAGCTTACAGGATGAGACTGAGTTACAGGGCGAGGCCACAATCAGCCTGATTTATTTGTAATATTGGGACAAGAATAGTATCCCGCAACACATGTCTGTTGACTTATTTTGTAAAAAGACTACTTTTCAGGACATGAAGAAGATACTCATCATTGTTCCCGATGGCGGTATGCTGTTTGAATCCGCCGGTATTGCCGACATCATGATGCAGGCCAACCGCCTGCATCCCAAAAGCGTTACGGAAACCTGTTATCAGGTTCAGTTAGCCACAACGCAACCACATCAGGTGATCCATGGTCAGTCCGGCCTGAACCTACTGGCAGATCATCGCCTGCATGAGATAGATCCTCGCGAACCTCTCGATACCATCATTATCACCGGCAGAGGTCAAAATCCGCAGGAAGGAATTGCTGTGGTTGACTGGCTGCGCCTTGCCGCTCCCCATGCCCGCCGCATTGCATCCATTTGCGGCGGTGCGATGCTGCTGGCACAAACCGGGCTGCTGGACGGCAGACGAGCCACCACCCACTGGAAACTACTTGAAACCATGCAGGCAGAATTCCCTCAGGTGCGCGTCGAAAGCGGTCCGCTTTATATTCAGGACGAACACATCTGGACATCGGGTGGCGTGAGCTCCGGCTTTGATCTAACGCTAGCGCTGGTTGAAGAGGATTATGGTTTCAGTCTGGCGCGCGACGTCGCTCAAGACTTCGTCATGTACCTGCGCCGTCCTGGGGGCCAGCTGCAGTTTAGCCGCTACAACCTTCAGCATACCAGTACTCTGGGCTCGATTAACGATCTGCTGGTCTGGCTGCTTGAGAACCTCACCGCCGACCTCAGCGTGGATAAACTGGCGGAAAAAGTCGCCATGAGTCCACGTAACTTCACCCGCGTGTTTACCCGGGAAACAGGAGCTTCACCGGCGCGCTATGTAGCTGAAGCTCGTCTGGCCGCCGCCCGGCAGCGTCTGGAGCTGACCAACGAGACGCTGGAGCGTATTGCCGAACAAACGGGATTCGGCAGCAGCATCAACCTGCGACGACTATTCGAAAAACAGCTTCACCTGACCCCGGGCGAATATCGCCAGCGTTTTCATTGTCGTAAAATGGCCTAAAGTGATCCTTTTTTGTCGTTTACGCCAAGCAGTGATCGGCCTAAATTTATGCCAGAGACAACAGATAAGGAGTTGATCATGGTAAAGGTCGGTATTAACGGTTTTGGCCGTATCGGACGTAACGTACTGCGCGCTGCACTGGGTAACTCGGATATTCAGATTGTGGCAATCAACGATCTGACTGACAGTAAAACATTGGCGCACCTGCTGAAATACGATTCGCTGCTGGGTAAACTCGATGCCGACGTCGCCGCCAGTGAGGGGCAACTGGTCGTTAACGGTAATTCCATTACTGTTTTTAGCGAACGCGACCCAGCCAAAATCCCCTGGCGTCAACGTGAAGTCGATATTGTCATTGAAGCAACCGGCTTCTTCACTGAACGAGACAAGGCGGCAGTACATATCCACAGCGGTGGCGCAAAGCGCGTAATTATCTCTGCTCCAGGTAAAAACGATGATTTAACCATCGTGATGGGCGTTAACGATCATCTCTACTCGGCGGATAAACACTTTGTCGTCAGCAACGGTAGCTGCACCACCAACGGTCTGGCACCTGCCGCGCAGGTTTTGCACCAACATTTCGGTATTAAGCATGGTCTGATGAACACCACCCATGCCTACACCAACAGCCAGGCGCTGCACGACCAACCGGAAAAAGATCTTCGTGGCGCCCGCGCCGCTGCATTGTCGATAGCGCCCTACTCAAGCGGTGCTGCAAAGGCGCTTGGCAAAGTCATCCCTGAGCTGGATGGTCGCTTAACCGGTTATTCGCTGCGCGTACCAGTTCCGGTAGTGTCAATTGTCGACCTGACCGTCACGCTTGAGCGGGATGTAACGGAAGAAGAAGTCAATAATGCATTTCGTAACGCCGCCGCGACGGGGCCGCTGAAAGGGATCCTGGGCTATAGCGATGAACCGCTCGTTTCAAGCGACTACCAGGGTGACCCGCGTTCATCCATTATCGACGGCCTGTCAACGTTGGTAATTGGTGGCAATATGGTCAAAATTCTCGCCTGGTACGATAACGAATGGGGATTCTCCAATCGGCTCGTCGACCTGGCGCTGTTAATGGCAAAAAACGAGCGCTAACTCCTGCTTCCCACGCCCTCTTAAAATCCACGCCTGGCGTGGATGTTTTAACTCTGCCACGGCAGATTAAATGTGAGTTTGATGGCGGAGCAATTCCTCTCAACTTAGTCATTTTATTAATCTTACGGTTGCTACCATAATAAAAAGTCACTAAGCGAAGCCTATAACCCGCAGGCAATATGAGTAATGTGAACTTAATTGAGGATTCCGGTATGACCACCTTTCATCAACTTACTGCCACCAGTCTCAATGGCCAACCCATCTCGATGGCCGATTACGCTGGAAAACTGGTGCTGGTGGTTAATACCGCCAGTCATTGTGGATTCACGCCACAATAGCAGGCCTCAAAGTGCTCTATAAGAAGTACGCCGCACAGGGTCTGGCGGTGCTGGGTTTCCCCTGCAACCAGTTCGGTAAACAGGAACCTGGTGGAGCCGATGAAATCGCACAAACCTGTCACATCGACTACGGTGTGAGCTTCCCGATGTTTGAGAAAGTGGACGTCAACGGCGCTGGGACGCATCCGGTGTTTCGTTTCCTGAAAGATGAATTACCCGGCGTGCTGGGTGGATCAAGTGGAACTTCACTAAATTCCTGATCGGGCGCGACGGTAAGCCGCTTAAGCGTTTTGCCCCCTACACGACTCAAGAGAAAATAGAAGCCACGATCCTTGCAACGCTAAAAGACTGAGTGCTCATGTCATTCAAACCGTTCCCATTATGCCCCTGCCTGCTGCATGAATAAAAAACACGCTGCAAAATCAACAAAATATAGTCAACTTGCTTAATTACTCTGCAATTACACAGGAAAAAAACAATCAGTCGTAAACTCAAATACATACATATATATCAGTAAGATAAGAAATTGCAGGGACAGTTAATAGCGGGGTATAGCAGCTATTAATGTGTCCCTTTTCATGTCCCTGCCCCTAAAAATGCCCCCAAATCTGCCCCCAAAATCACGCCCTCAAGTGTGGAAAAACCGCTCCATAACCACACAGTTCATTCATTCCTCTCATTTACATATTCACATAGCTCATTTCGAGCCATCTCACATTGTTCAGTCTTCGAGTTGTTGTGTGCCTGTCTTTTGCACATCACATTCTCATCACCGATTTAATCATCCGTACTTATGACCTTCAACTAATCAAATCTCACGTGAAAAACAGTGCCCCCTCTTACGACTGCTTAGTGCCAGGAGCGGACGTTGCCATACGCGCAAATTAGGAATGGTGCCTTATAACTTCATCCGCACCACTACCTATTTGCATTACACTTAATAAACAAGAACAACCAATCCGCTAATTTTGAAGGGATAGTGCATGTCTGCCATGGATTTATCCAAAATGGGCACTGCCAGAGTGGCTCTGAATACCAGTGATTGTGATCATATAGTTATAGAGAAGTGGCCTGTCAGCGAAGTTGAATGGGCCTTTTATAAATACGTGGCAACAGAGCTTAATCAGGCAGAGGTTGCAACTCCTAAGCTCTTGTCTGCTGATGCAGCCTTACGCCAATTAAGTATGGAGTATATTCCTTATTCGGTTGAACAAGCCAATGTGGCAAATGATTATGCCATAGCTATGCTGGGCCGCCTGCATCGTTATCCTGCGCATTCTGAATGGCTTTATCACACTCATACATGGACAGAAAAAGCGTTAGAAAACTCTCTCGTGCTTTTGGCGTTACCAGAAAAAAGTGCACAGCAGCTACGACGATTTCAGCAATGTAGTAATGAGTTATTTGGCTACCAAAGCCTGGTTTCAGGCGACAGCAACGCAGGCAACTGGGGAATGAGAGAAAACGGTGATTTAGTTCTTTTTGACTGGGAAAGATTTGGCAAAGGGAGTCCTGCTATCGACCTAGCTCCCCTTATAAAGGGAATGGGGAAAAAACAAATGTTTATGGCCCTTTCAGAACGCTATTGCAAGCTATCCTCCCACAAAAATATCATAGATCTGGCCAGAGAAATTGCTATAGCCAAAGCCTGGATTGTCACTGAAGTGATTACCCTACTTCAAAAGCGGAAAAAGACTGCATTTCCCATTTATCTAAACTGGTATAGAGAGCATCTTCCAGACTGGTTAGACAACGTCAAAAAAATGTTATGAAGAATGAATTTAAAAAAATGCACTTTACCGGAATGTCCGCTCCTCGCTCACAGCGGACCCTCATCTTCGTTAACTCGTCCGCTCCGTGCCATGAGCAGACTGTGCGTACGTAACTATTGCGCTCAGATTTTTCATTGAGGGGATTATTGCGCATATCTGAACCCCATCGCTATGGCCGATTTGTCCCCGGCAGGGGAAGTCCGTAATGCGTTCATCCTAAGAGGATATTCCGCTTATCCTCCTGGGTAGTTTTGGATTAGTTAAGCTTGTTTTAGGTAGACGAGAGTATATTTAATATTCTCTCCGTGAGTTTATCCTCATAACCGTCCTCTATTGGGTGATTGAACTTTACAAGAGGACCAGAACTTTTGGCTTGATCATAAGATCTTTCAAGTACTCCAGGTTCAGCACTCATGCTGTTTATCACAGTAGATAAAACGCTAATAGCAATCTTCGAAGCGTGAAGGTCGAGTCTCAGATCGTCAAGATTTCTCTCAAGGATTTCAACGCGTTCATTTAAGTCAGCCATTTAATCTCCTGGGTGTCTGGGAAGAAGGGTATTACTACCCAATCGCCAATACTGGCCGCTGTCGCTTCCCGGTTTTGTCTCTACGGCTTCTGCCATAAACTCATGACCAAAGATGCCACCATGAAATGTACTGGGGTTTACTCCGATAAAGATGCGGGCACGAACCACAGATAACACTTTCCGTTAAGCGAATAAAAATAACTTACGGCGTTTATAAACCGGTTTCAGGAAGTGTGCCGTTGCGGACATGAAGACGGCTATGATAAGTCATAGCTTTCATCAGCAGTTTTCCCGTTAGTCATTTCGTGTAATCACTCGTTATAACGTCCCGGTTCCGCCGTCAGAGCACCAGACCTGCCCGGACGTATAGCTGTTCTCTGGGGAAGCCAGGGTGACATAAAGTGGTGCAATTTCCGCAGGCTGACCAGGCCGACCGAGCGGTGAACTGGCACCAAATTGCTCAATTTTCTCCTGTGGTTGGCCACCACAGCATTGAAGAACCGTCCAATAGGGACCGGGGGCAACGGCATTTACCCGGATCCCTTTCGGTGCCAGTTGTTTTGCCAGCGATTTTGTAAAAGCTACGATCGCCGCTTTGGTCTGAGCATAATCCAGCAGGATCTCGCTGGGCTCGTAGGCTTGAACCGATGAGGTGTTTATAATTACGCCCCCTGGAGGTAAATGGTGAACTGCCGCTTTAGTAATCCAGAATAACGAGTAGACATTAGTCTTGAATGTTGCATCAAAGGCATCAGTTGTAAGTTCCTCAATCGACTCACAGAATTGCTGGCGACCCGCGTTATTGACCAGGATATCGAGCCCACCTAAGGTCTTAACCACCTGGCTAACCAGGTGCTGGCAAAATGTCTCTTCACGGATATCACCAGGGAGTGCCACGGCTTTTCTTCCTGCTTTCTGAATCAGATCGACGACCTCACGAGCGTCCTCTTCTTCTTCAGGCAGGTAGTTGATTGCCACATCCGCGCCTTCACGCGCAAAAGCAATTGCGACTGCTCGTCCAATTCCTGAATCACCTCCGGTAATTAACACTTTTCGGTCAGTAAGGCGACCGCTTCCCTGATAACTTTCTTCACCATGATCTGGACGTGGTTGCATTTTTCCGGCAAGTCCCGGAAAAGGTTGTTTTTGGTGTGGAAAAGGTGGAACAGGAAAACGTTCTGAATTTGTCATATTCGTACCCTGTTTCTCATTATATTTATTCGCCATTCCGTCACCTCACTATATTTATTTGCAAGAACTAATAAGCGTAGTTCAAATTTCACAGCTTGTATCTTGATAATTTCCGCGTAAGATTAATCCTGGTTTGAATGTTTTTGTTTTTTTGGGGGCGTGGTCGGTGAGTTAGTGTGTATTAATATCATGTTAGGCTTAAAATAAGCCAAGCGAGAGATTTGTAATGTGTTGAAAAACAAAGGTGGAAAAAAAGACGGATGCCGGAATTAAATTTGACTAAGTCAGGATTACCTCTAACGTTAAGCACTGAACAACGACAGGTACGAAATACACTTTTGTATCTGACTGACATAACCGATATATGAGGTGATATATGGCAGAGCATCGTGGTGGTTCCGGTAATTTCGCTGAAAACCGAGATAAAGCATCTGAAGCAGGCCGCAAAGGTGGTCAGCACAGCGGGGGTAACTTCAAAAATGATCCGCAACGTGCATCTGAAGCTGGTAAGAAAGGTGGGCAGAACAGTCACAGTGGTGGACGTAAGTCTGACAATTCCTGATTATTAGCTTCAGTCTCATCTTTTAATAAAAAGAGTGTCCTGCGGGTCTGCATTAGACTCGCAGTATTTCTCTAGCCCAGAAGGAATCCCTATGAATATGAAAACTATTGAAGATGTATTTATTCACCTGCTTTCAGACACCTATAGTGCTGAAAAACAATTAACTCGTGGGTTGGCTAAACTTGCCAGAGCGGCGTCAGATGAAAAACTCAGTGCGGCTTTTAATGCACACCTGGAAGAAACTCGGGGGCAAATAGAGCGTATAGACCAAATCCTTGAACATGAGCCGGAAATTAAGCTTAAACGCATCAAATGCGTGGCTATGGAAGGGCTGATTGAAGAAGCTAATGAAGCCATCGAAAGCACTGATAAAAATGAAGTTCGCGATGCGGCATTAATCGCTGCGGCACAGAAAGTAGAGCATTATGAGATAGCCAGTTACGGCACTCTGGCCACCCTTGCGGAACAACTGGGTTATAAAAAAGCGGTGAAACTTCTCGCGGAAACACTTAAGGAAGAAAAAGATACCGACCTGAAACTCACCGACCTTGCGGTAGGCAATATCAATAAAAAGGCCGGGAAAAAATAACATTACTGACTCGAGGAAATCACGATGAATCATATTGAGCATTACCATGATTGGTTACGGGATGCGCATGCCATGGAAAAGCAAGCGGAATCCATGCTGGAATCAATGGCAGGCCGTATCGATAATTATCCTGATTTACGTGCCAGAATAGAGCAACACATGACCGAGACAAAACGCCAGATCACCGTGCTGGAAGAGATCCTTAAGCGAAATGATATCTCGCGTTCTGTACTAAAAGACTCCATGAGTAAAATGGTCGCGTTTGGCCAGTCGATTGGAGGCATGTTACCCTCCGATGAGATTGTAAAGGGAGCGATCAGCGGCTATGTATTTGAACAATTTGAAATAGCTTGTTATACCTCGCTGCTGGCTGCTGCTGAGAAAGCGGGTGACACCGCGTCCATACCTGCCATAAAGTCAATTCTGGCAGAAGAACTCGATATGGCTGACTGGCTTCTTAAGCATTTCCGGTTGCATCAATGCACAGTAAGCCGGATTGTTGATTAAAGGTCAGCTCAGTACCGCCAGAAACCCTGACTGTAGACAGCGTTGTACCCGTGGACGTGGTGGTTTCCACAACTCTGGCACCAGAGCAACCGGACAACAACAGGCAGCACAATGTCACGCCAGTTAAGACGATTGTCGATTTCATGAGAATTCCTAACAGAGTTTTATGCTGGGTTTGAAAATAAAACCCTCGGGAAATGGTTGAACGTGGAGATGAAAATCAGATCGTTTATGCTGTTTTTTGACGTAGCGAGACATCAATTATCAGCATTTTATAAATCAAAAATCATAGGTTGGTGACCACAGGCCATTACGCATTACTACAGCATGACGACTGGCACGTTCCGGCGTCTGTTTTGCCCAGGTACTGTCCAGCATTTGGGCTGCAGCTTCATCCCAATTCTCGTCAACGATTGCTGAAAGCATGTGATGAAAACCCGCCAGACCCGAGGCTCCCATCTGATAACCCATGCTGGTCAGAATATCCTCCCGCGGCTGATTACAATGCGTTAAGGCCTGAGCAATGTCATCGTTATCAGTCATTGCCTCATGAGTTGCATCAACGTAACTGTAGAGCCATGCGTCAATAGTGTCGTCGTCCAGCGTAAATGTGTAGTGTGAAAGTGGCGCACCTGAAGGACCGAGCTTAAAACCCACGCCTGTCGACGGATAACCAAGACTGTCAATGTACGGCGAATACCGGACACCTTCTTCCTGCCGCAGTAGCGGTATAATTTCACTTTTCTGATTCATCGTTTTTCACCAGTTTATTTTTACGTAATTCCCACGCATCCAGAACTGCAGCGCGGATCCTGTCAGCACCAACGAAGCCAACAACCAGGCCCACAAGTGGCATCCACTCTTCGTGAAGCCCGCTTTTCCTCATCACTGCCAGAACGCTGAGTGTTATCAGAACTGCCAGCACACCACCGAACAAAGATGACACCCATCCCCGTCCATCTTTCAGACTCGACCACAACGCAGCGAGGAAGGCAGTGATACTTCCCCATGTTGCGTAGGCATGCCCGACTGCCCATGGTGCAAGCGATGCGATCCAGCCGAGAATGCCGGGTTCTTTTTCGACCATTTGTGTTTTCCTTGCCCGGAAACGGGCACAAAAAAACCCGCACGAGGCGGGTTATGAGAGATACAGCTATTGTTGGGATTTTCATCCTGACATCGTTTTGTGTCAACCATCGCGATTCATTTCAAATAGTTCACAGAGTCGCGTTGTCGCTGCACTGGCGCTGGCTGACAACCACCAGCGACATTCATCCATCACAAACAAGTACATTTCAACCTGGCCTGTATTGCTACTGATGTGACGCACGATTTCCCGATGCGTCGGAGCGATATGTCGATCGCCATTGCAGACGGGGCAAGTACCATGCTGAGGCTGGTTAATGATTCCAGTTCCGCGGCAGCGCGGGCAATGAGTGGATGCCTGAGCATGGGCTACTACCCAGTTATTAATATTCTGCCTGGCTGCCGAAATTTGATCTTCGAGGTAACTAATTCGGTCATCACGCAGCTCTTTACTGAGCATTTTTTTCAGCTTCTTCATCCGTGTAGTTTCACGCTGAGCATACGGACCATACAGGCGATGCAGGTGCTGAAGAGATCGATGCTGACTGCTCAGTGGCCGATGAAACTGGAGGTCGACAACCGTCTGGCACATCCTTTCCACCAGCGGTCTGTCAGCTAACTGGCTTTTAGAGCAGAAAGCTTTCGCCCACTTTGTGACATTGTCACGCAACGCGCGTTCCTGCTGCTTATCATCTCTGTAATTCACCATTATCATCTGATAACCCACTGGATTTTCACGCTCCAGTGTTGCCAGCATTGCCGCAATATCATCCCAGTGGATGGACGACTTACCGCCGCGTGGTTCCAGCTTTGCTGTCCGGGGATCGAAGATTTTGATAGCTGTTTCTGTGCTCATTTGTATGTCTCGCTAACCTGCTTTGGTCGCGGGAATTATCTCATAAAAAGGAGCAATTGCTTGTAGTGTTGCAAAAAGTGAAATGCAGTACAGGCTGTCAATTCATATTCAACCAGAATGACTCCTGACAAACATTATGAAAATTTTTCTTCATTGGCCTGATTTCCTGCCCAGCTGCATCTATCACCTCCCAACAAATCCAACATTCAGGGCAAACATCATTGGGATGTTGTATTGCTTCAAGCTCATTAGTGCATCGGATTACCACACCGCTATCATGAAGCCATTCCATGGCGATAGTTTCAACTTCAGCCAAATCATCCTGCACCCACTGTTCTTGAATGCAAATTACTTCCTTTCCGTTTTTAATAGCATTCACATAATACGCCAAATCAATCATATCTTTTTCATCGTATGCAATATTTGTGGTAACCAATATATCTTCTTATTGTCACTTTCTCAGCATTCTAACCGTAACAAAATCTTGTCTCCAGACACTGTATGCCTAATGTCAAGTTCACCGCGTACAGGAATGCCAGATAAGCTTCCTGTAAATTACAACTCAAGTTTGAGTAAATTTTGCCGATAAGTTCATTTTCTAACTGAATATCCAGCATAAAAGCATTATCAGTTCTGCGAAAAGGTTAACGCAGACCTGGAGGATTGATTTAGTGTCAAGCCCATAAGCATCAAATTTTTCACAGCTATTTGTTAGATAACTTTCGGAAAAGAATACATAAAGGAGCAATAAATGGCATACCGCTATGATGAAGATTTACACTTTTTAAAAGATTGTTCGGATGAGCAATTGGAAGACCTGGTGTATATCCTTACTCATGATAAGGATGGGGAAACCAGATGGACAGAGGAGCTTACCTCAAACGAAAGGTATAAATCATTCCATCCCAAACATAGCAAATATTGGGAAGAAATCGCGGCAGAATTGCAATGTTTTGGAGCTAATACATTTGCAACGATGTTTCGAGGCGGGAAAGGTGTTCTATACAAAGAAGTTCTATGCGATGTCTGTGATAAGATCAAAGTAAATTATAATAAAAACGCGCAAACAGAAGTCATTGAAAACAACTTACTAATGAAGATTATAACTGATGCACTAGAGAGTATGTCACCAGATCAAATAAGAGAACTAGGCTCAGAACTTGGAATAAAAAACACTTCTGGACTGACACCTCAAACCTTAACTGCTGGTTTTCAGGCAATATTTAAAGCCGGAGGCTTCAAATCTTATCAACTTACGGCAATTATCGTAAACCTAGTTATGAAAGCAATATTTGGAAGAGGACTTAGCTTTGTAGCCGCTGGATCACTGATGAGGACGATGTCCGTACTTACAGGACCTGTAGGTTGGGCAATCACTGGTCTTTGGACAGCTGTAGACCTTGGTAGCACAGCATATAGAGTAACAATACCAGCAGTTATTCAAGTTGCATACTTAAGAAACCAAAAAGCGGCCAATATTGCCTCCGAGATAACCTTTTAAAATTATTCTCTCTTCGTATATCACGAAGAGAGAATTCAAGTACTCGCTCAAGCTGACTACCGTGTTTCTGTTCCCAAACAGCGGCATTGCAGTTCAGTACGACAAGCACGACACAGAAGCATTAATGCAGTAGCAGGCTTTGCAATGCCCGCTACTGGCAGGAACCAGTCGCTCAGGAGACAGACATAGCCGTAAAGAGAGAGAGGTGCGGCCGTGGTTCCATTTTTTACAGATAAACAACCTATAATGGTAAAGCTATTTAATCAATGACTGGTGCTTGAACTAATCTTATTTATTGGCTATCACATCAAAAAAAACATTCCATTCTCACAAAAACATAATGAAATCCACATACAAACTCACATACTAACGGGATTTTCCTAGGAATAATATTATTCTTTTACTTTTTCAAGCCTAGCCTTGATCTTTCTCATATCAGCATCGCTCCGTCTTCTGCTGCCTATTTGTCCATTTTCATCAAAAGATTTAATTAATTTCTCGAGCTGGTTAACTGACAGTTTTTCAAATATTTCGCTATTAAAAATAAGATCGAATCTGTTATCTGCATCGTCGAATCCCATGGACTTAGAAGCATACAGAATTGCAATATCATAGACATCTTTTTCACATTGATAATCATGGTAGATATCAATTATGAATTTGATCTGCAAAAGAGTAATTCTTTTTATTTCATATTCTTCAATACATTTTTGAATGTGTTTTAAATATTCTTCAGCGTTATTAAACAAAAACATTGTT
Source organism: Citrobacter sp. Cf136 (assembly GCF_030333815.1). Classification (NCBI taxonomy): domain Bacteria; kingdom Pseudomonadati; phylum Pseudomonadota; class Gammaproteobacteria; order Enterobacterales; family Enterobacteriaceae; genus Citrobacter; species Citrobacter sp. Cf136. Next base: position 1,235,359 of record NZ_JAOWFE010000032.1, read on the forward strand.
GCGATTTTATATACGTACTGACTATCATCTTCATCATCTCTGTCAAGATATTCTCTTATGCGCGCCTGCAATTCAGGTGATAATTTTTTGTAAAAATCAGGATGTTTGCATAAAAATGAAAATAAGTAAGTTAACGCATTTGATTTGAATGATATATTTTCAAAATAATCTAAGTCATCTTTAATTTTTTCTAATAATTCCGGTCTTTTTTTTACTTCAGAATATAAATGCATACAGGCATTATGGAGAATTCTTCTGTGTTTTGACGACTCTTCATCATCTAATCTAAAGCTAAACTTCCAAAACTCTTTAAATATTTGGTAGATTGCCCCCGCAGTTACTCTTTGACAGTATTTATATATTAGTGGTTTTATATTTTTCACAGTGGCATAATACTCACTGTTCTCTACAAGAGTGTCTCTTATTATCGGAAACAGGTCTTTCCCATAATAATTCTTGCGTAATAAAAAATCATCAAGTGCATTTATAATCATACTTTTCACTAAGTCTTTATTTGGTGTGTAAAGTACATCATCCTCAGAAAGAATAGGGTGAGCACATAGATGCCTTTTCTGCTGTATATCTCTAATATTAGTTATTTCACCAATACCAATGAATTTCTTTTGCTCATAAAACCCTTCGAATAGCTTTAATTCCCAATCGGACTTAGTACTATTTTGACGCTGAGAGTTTTCAATTGAGGTAATTTGCTGTGCGGCCCAACGATCATTAGTCAGATCAACTAAGCGACGGGTTTTGTATACAGCATCACAAACCAACACAGACCATAAAGAAACTACAGCTGCTCGATAATTACCATTTAAATAACTGCTGTATACTTCTTTAAAATAATGTTTTGTAGAGCTTGACTCTATAAGCTCTATTTTATCCTCGATCCCTATATTGCTTTCAAACATAAAATATTTATTCCTTTAAGATGTACGACTAAACGTGTATGTATCGTATTAAAAAAAACAATCACTTCATAGATTTCAGTAATCATTTTTCCAAAAATGTGTTCAATACGCCTCTTTGAGGCATTGGATTTAATATTTATGAGGGAAACAACTACTGGATATAGCTGCTTTACCTTTCGGTTAACTAGTAGTATGTCCGTAAGGTCCGCTCTTGGCACAAAGCTGTCTCTCTTCTAACTTACTCAGACCATGGACATATCGTACCGAATCATAATGCAGCAATATCATTCGGTTTACCTATGAGCATCCTGTCACAATCACACCCAACCCCAGTGCACGGTGCTGTAACCTAAAAATATGCTCCAGCTGGCTACCGTGTTGACTCTCCCATATAGCTACGTTGTTGTGCAGTTCCCGGTGGCAAATACGGCACATGGGCATAACGTGGAAATCCCCTGCTTTCATGCCGGTACCGCCGAACCCGTGACCAATAAGATGGTGCGGATCGTCTCCCGGTGCACCGCAACCGCAGCACGCCTGTATTTTGACCCAGTCAGTGTACACCTGACATTCCCAACGAGGAATTTTCGGACGGCGCATGTACTGCGCTGGCGCGTCAGCATCGATCACGACAACCAGAGCCGGCGTATCCTCGACAGCAGTTGTAATTATTGCTAGTGGATCTGGCGGGTTTATTACCAGTTCGCTCTCGCGGTAGATAGGTTTAATTGGCTCAGCTGAAGGCATGCACAGCAACTTACGAATAACCGTGTCAGGGAGGAGACTAGCAACACGTTTCACCAACGCCCAGCACCCCAGGTCACTGATAGTAACGATGTGATGATCGGGGTACCGAAAATGCGAGCGAACTGATTCAAGAATGTAATGCGTCGCATTTTGACGGGCAATATCAGCAACCAGCGCTGGAGGCTGGTCCACCAGCACGCGGTCATGATGCCAGCACAGGCAAAGGCCTGATTGCTCGTACTTGGCCGTGGTAAGTTCAGGGTGATGGTATTCATCTGCCCCATTATTCCACTGGCAGACGTTAAACTTTCTGACCCAACTCTGGACTGAGCCACCTGCGGCGCGCAGCACTTCAGGCTCCATCCAGAATGATGAAAATGCGGGATCCAACAGTAAGGGCTGTTCTTGTGGCAGTAAACCGGGCTTACGCCCGGCTTCCATCTCACCAGCCGGAGCAATAATCACTGGCCCGTAAAACAAGCTCATTAGCGAACGACCCGGTCGCAGAATCACCTGATCCAGTTCGCGAATAATGATTGGGTTAAGCAGTGCACGCATCGGCTTTCCATCCACCACATATCAACTGGACACTACTGTCACATTCATTTCCCCAGCAATCCCAACCAGGTATGTCGCCGCGCGCGAATAATTCAATCCGGGGAATATCGCCAACCAGACGCTGTAACATTTCGCGAAATACTACAGGCTTGGCACTGTGTTCTCCACGCGGAGCTGTAATGTGCTGACAGATCGAAGCATCCAGTCGAACAGGCAGACGCCCACGCACGGCAAACAAGCAATCTTCGGAATTAGCGCGAGTAAGATGCCCCATTCCGATAGCGCTGTTACCCTTAATCCGGTTAGTTTTGTGCCATGTGAAACCTTTCATCGTGACCAGACGAAAACCCCAGGCTTTCATGACAGCCAGCGCCTCTTCGGGCTGAGTCGGTACCCACCACATAGCGAGCAGGCAAGACTCAGGGTTCGTCAGATCCCATACAGGTAAACGGCAAATGTCATCAAACCGCATTACCGGATATTTGAACCCAGCACCTCGCTTACCATCTGCAGCACTGTCACGGTATGACCATGGAGGATCAGCATAGATAATCTGATACATCAGCAGATCCCCCCTGCACCACCAGGTGTGAATGACATAGCGCTTAACTTTTCCTGCAGCGAGTCAGTATCAAATTTAACGTCACGGCTTAAGCGGTATAACCGCAGGTTCTTCAGATTAAACATTGCTAACCTCATGTTTTGTTTGTTTAAGTGTGCTGGTCAGACGCGGTTTCTCGTGTTACTTCGTTCGTCTGGTCAGGCCGAACTCATTGCGAATATCTGTAATGCGTTTTAACCCCTCTTCACGCGACAATGCCGGACGCGTTTTTTCAGTGAGTACCAGAATCGGCTCGGGGATCGGTTCTCCACGGCGAATTTTCTCGGCCATGGTGGTCAGTTCCCGGCGTGCTGCTTCCAGCAATTCTTTGTCCGTCCAGTTGCTGGCACGCATACCGCCATACAGCGCAGTAACCATCCAGTAATGCGTCGGGTGCTTCCAGTCATACGCCTCCGGAGAGGACAAATACCCACGCTGGCGACAGTAGTCCCGGACAATCTCGACCAGTTCTTCGTCAGAAGGCAGACCGGCAACCCGCAGGCTCCCTTCCCTGCACCAGGCAACGAACTGACCCGGCGACGGAATCCACGGCGTTTCCTGCTGGCGGGCAATCTGCATTCCGGCGTTCACCTGTGCCATGGTAGTGATCCCGTTCTCGGCAAATGCCAGCATCCAGGTTCGGCGAAATTCGTCGAGGTCATCCTGGGTTTTGATGTGCGTGCTGAGTGCCGGGAAAGTGGCGCGCAACTGACGAAACAGATCGTTGAATACCAGAGCGGCCTGCTCTTCACGCTGGGTGTGCTGAGGCGCGCCACTGGCCAGTTGGCTGAGCGCCCTGCCGTCATGGTTCTATATTGCCTGCATCAGGTCTTTCATCCCAGCACTCCTTCAGCCCAGTCAGTGTTATCCCAGTCGAGGCCGCCGGAACCGGCGCCAGCTGATCGGCATCCCATCTGTGCGACAAGGTTGTCCCATTTGCGGCGTAGTCCGGACGGGCTGAGGATGTTGGTGCTCCAGAAATGATGTTTGTTGGCCCAGCGGAACACCTCGCAGACCTGTTTGTGCGTGACGTTTCTGGCATTGCGCAGCAGGCGAATGTCGTTTGCCCACTCAATCCAGTTTGGTTCGCCGAGGGATGCGTTGATGTTGAGCGCGCGCTTAAACACATACGACGCAGCGACAACATCGTCCTGGTTGCCCCATGAGCGACCACCGGCGGTATAGACCCCGTCGACCGCATCCGGATGGCGTTCAAGAAATCGCTTCGTCTGCTCAGAAATTGTGCGCGGACGATAATTTAAGATCTGTATGTTTAGATCTGTGTATTGATCTGTATAGAGAATAGGAACGGCGACTTCGCCAGATCCAGGGAGCGGCGCTTCCGCCGTTCCGGACTGGCGGTTATGCGGTTCCGGTTCGGCGACTTCGCCATTCCCGTCTGGCGAATCAGGCACTTTTTTCTCCTTCGGACATAGTGTTGCCGGGAACAGTTTTTCGATAAGAGCGTCACCATCAAGGTGGTAATGTTTGACCTTATCGCCGTTGGCCGTGCGCTTGTTCGCCGTACTGAGAATACCGGCCAGGTAGGCCTTTGATAACTTATCGACGACACGACGAACCTGATCTGAGCTGAGTTCGACCTCCTCTCCCAGTTCTTCATGGGTCTTATAAAACCAGCCGTCGTCACGGGTTGAATGCCCGGACCAGAAGATGATCTGGTTCAGAATTGCCGCAAGCTGATACGCCTGCTGGTCTCCGGCAAAGAAGCGCAGAAACTGCCTGGGTACAACCAGATTGTTTTTCTGCCCAGTCAGTGACTGAACAATATCGAATATTCGGCTCATAGTTCGCCCTACTGTCCCTTCTCGCAGACAGGGACAGAGTTACCATTCAATTGCTAACCGAGTGCTGTTGGTCGCAGCACGGTGCCGGTGAAAGCCCGGCACGCTTAGTGTTTTTTATCGCTACCGTTGTTCCGGATAAGCGAATAGTTTGCAGTCAGGCGATCAAGCAGCGCCTGAACAGCTGGTTCTCCACCAGCTGCGCGGGCCTGCCGGATAAGCACCTGACGAGCAATTTCAAGAGAACGGGCATTGTTATTCATCTTCTCCACCAGCAAGCCATGTGTGATCGATTGGAAGTGCCTCGGCTTTAAGCGCGCGACGGATTTCTTCGGCAAGTTCCGGATCGCAACTGGTCATCTGATAAACCAGATTTTCCAGCGCCAGGTTCATTGCAAGTAAGGGGATCACGGCCTTCCCACGTTAACGGAGAAACTGCGCCGGATTGCGAAATGCGGGTAATAAAAGTAGCAGCTATAATATCTAAATAATGTTATTTAGATTTAAGATAATTGACTCCCTCATAGCCATTTTTGTATAGATTTTTAGCCTCTTCCACAGTAAGATCCAATAATAAACTTAGAGTTAAATAATTAACAGGTACGCTCGGCTTAATTATATCTTCATAGTCATCATTTTCATTTTTATAAGTAAGGATACGAGTATATTTTTTTATTCTTGCATTATCAATAGACTTGTTAGCTGCCAAGTGTAAATTATGCACACAAGAATCTACCTCCTGTAATAACCCATCAACTTTGCTGATAAGTGCTTCAGTAGCATCAATTAGTGGCACAACTATTTTCGAATGTTTTTTTTATAAAATCATCAACACCTAATGGAACCTGTTCCTCTTCGTTCTGCCGGACAATCTGAATGAATGATTCTATCAAATTGTCTCTACGCTGTATTAGTTCGTTAAGTTGAGAATAATTACCAAGCATTTTATTAAAACGAGGGAGATTATTCCACCCCTCATCAACTGGATGAGCTTTTTATATTCATTTGCATAAGCCAGGAAAACAATAGAACTAACATCCGGAGGTGTAAAAAGATGAATTTTTATTTTAGGGATTTTAACCATCCTACTCCAAGGATCATTATCAAGTCCGTTTCTATATATGCTTTTTATTCCAATGAGACTTTGAAGAACCCCATCCATACCAACAATAAATGAATTATAACGATTTACCTTTTCAAGCTCCGCCTTTAATTTCTCTTGTTTCTCAAACGACCTTTGAGATATATAATAACCAAGTAGTACAGATACTACAGTAGATAGTAACGGAAATACATAATCCTTAAATACGCTAGACTCTTGCTTTAAATCCAAGATAGCTCTCGCGATCATCAATGCGTTGTTAGACATAACACCTCCATTTGAAGCCCATTATTCAAACACAATTTGAATCTGATAACCAGTTGAGGCATGCACATCCTCTTCCGATGAACCAAGGGTGGTTTGTTGGGTGTGCATGCCTGAATTTCACGAGGTTAGCATATGAAGGTGTATATAGCGGGGCCAATGACCAACCGGCCCCTCTTCAATCGCCCGGCATTCTTTGCCGCGGCTGACAGGCTGAAAGAAGCTGGTGATATTCCTCTCAATCCTGCCGTTCTTCCCGATGGTCTGTCTCAGGCCGATTACATGTCGATTTGTATGTCCATGCTTCAGCGTGCTGATGCTATCTACATGCTTAATGGCTGGAAAAGCAGCGACGGTGCAGTTGCGGAATATCACCTTGCTTTCAAATTAGGCCTGAAAATCATGACGCAGCACAGCGTCACTACTCACAACAAAGAGGTTAGCACCCTATGAATGGACAAAACGGGACAACAGGCATGGCAGTATGTGCCGAACCCAAGCGTTCTGTAATCGATGTAAAGGTCAATCAGGTGTGGGATCAGCTTGATAGTCTTCACGGACGAATCAGCAATTTGCATGACCGCTTGATCCCGGTAGTTACCCCCTGCCCGGAAGTTAAAGGAAGTGGTGCAAGTGAAGTAAATGAACCCCTTTCTCCACTGGCCGATGTTATTCACCGGTTCGGGGCATCTGTCGCTACTGCCAATGCGCAGCTGGACGAGATTATTCGCCAACTGGAACTCTAACCTGTACATCTCTCGTAAAAGTCCGGTATCTGAATATGCCGGACTTTTGAGGAATCAACATGTCGAAATCCAATCCTGAAAACGAATCACCATCTCCTGAAACGTTGTCGCAAATAAATGAACTGGTATACGAATGGCCAACGCAGGTATTTCAGACGTTGAATAAAGTGATCAATAAAAACGGATACATGGTCTCAATTCGTGAAATCCCGGACGCAATGCTCACCGAAGAGCAGCGTATCCGTAAACAAGAAAATTTCCATCCACTGTAACGTTGAGTTTGATAACCAGCATCTGCCCCTTCGGTGCATTTCTGGATAACTCAGCGTATTCCAGCCTTTGTTCCATATGCCTGTCCCGCAGCGTTCTTTCAGCACCCACGCTTATTTCAAAAATACCGCACTCAGGGCACTGAATGAGTTTGTAGTTTTCATGATCGGTGAAGTTGAAAGACGCACCAGTATCGCAGAGCGGACACTCGCCAGTTTGTTGTTCTTCCATCGAATTACTCTCGCTTGTTGTGGTGACAGCAAGAGTACCACCTCGCCTGAAGTGGAAAAAAGCAGGCACCTCACAAAGAGAAAAGCCCCGGCGACCAAACCGGGGCTATCCCAATCAGCAGCGACCAAACCGCTGATTACACGAGATACCAGACAAGGTTAGCAGTTTGAATGGTATTGCCCCTAACGGAGAGTAAGGAGCAGGAGAAATATACATGAAATCTCAGGTGTTAACAAAATCCATGGCGGCCCGTAACGCCCGTCAAACCATCTTTATCAATGATCCTTTCCGGCCTCACCCACGCTGCCAGGCGCGTTTTAACAAGCATCCCGAGCCTGTCACTGTGATGCCGCCAGATAGTCAGTTGCGCTGGCCGGTGCTTTTCGCCGTGGTGCTGTGCGCCTTTGCGCTGGCCTTTCTCAACTTCGCAATGCAGATGTAGGTAATTATGCAAGAACCCGTTCATATCATGATCGATAACGAAACGTTATCCGTTCTGCCCAACGCACATATTGCTCAGGTTGGGTTAGTTCAGTTCGATCCACACACCTTCACCCCGCTCGCTGAGAAAATTATCAGCATCAGTCATGATCGTCAGCCCGGAACGGTAATTGACGCCAGCACCGTGGCCTGGTGGATGGCGCAGGATAAGGAAACACAACAATCCGTGTTCTACGGCGAGGAAGACCGTATTTCCATTCGTTCGGCATGCTGCGAGTTCTACCGCTTCGTGATTGATTCCTGCCGCCGTACCTGGCAGGAAGACGAGACGCCGGGCCTCAGTGATTTACATCAGTCAGTGCACATCTGGGCAAAGCCAGCGCGCTTCGATATCCCCCAGTGGGAAAATGCCTTCCGGCATGCTGGCGTTCAGGTTCCCTGGTTTCGCCGTAATGTGAATGATGTCCAGTCACTGCTTAATGATGCCGAACGCAACGGATTTGTTGCCTCTGCACTTAAACAACTTCCCACCGGCATACATATGCCCCTTAACGACTGTCTCTGGCAAATCCGCCTTCTTAAGGCCATTACGGAGTTTAAATCCCGCTAATGACCGACATTACCATCCCACGTCTGGCGATGGTTAACAGCATTACTGACCACGCCATACGGCGTTACACCGAACGGCGGCAATCCCTTCCCTGTTTCATCATCGACGATCTTCTGCAGGCAAAGCCCCTGACCAAGGCAAGGCTGCGGAAACTGGGATTGCAGCGACGCCGCGGATACCGGTATCTGCGCACAACTGACCGGCTGTTATTCGTTATCGGCTACAGCCGCGTCATTACCTGTTATTTCGAGAATACAAAGGTTAGCACCTATGAAAACACTGGCTCAAAAGATGAAAGTGCAAGGCAAGATGATCACCGAACGCGCCGCCAGCGAAGAGAGACGCGGGAACTACAAAACAGCACAGGTATTCTGGCTGAAATCGACTGAATACCCCTGCTCAGAAGCAAATATGCATTATCGTAACGTTCGCGCTGACATCTGCCAGCGTCGAAGCCAGGAGGTGTCAGAATGACCACTATTTCTGACTCTACGGTAGCAACAGTTTTGGCAACCTCATTGCGCCCTGTTCGCTCCCAGCTCGAGCTGGCCATCGAACAGACTGCCGGCATTTCCCGGGCATCTGTCGAAAGTGCCCTCGCATTGACTGACCAGTTAGAAGTGCTGGTTATCGAGCAATACAACCTACAGGTTGACGAGTTCAACGCTGTCGTTGAGCAATGCGAAGCACTGGATGACCGAAACACCACGCTGGGACTTCAGGCAGCAGGATTCGCTGAGAAGCTGGCTGATATGGAGTTAACAACAAAAGAAGCGCGGGCCGCAGAGGAAATCGCAAAAGCACAGATTGCTGTTCTGCAGGGTGATAAGCGACAACTGAAGACTGAGAATGACCAGCTCAAGTCGATGAACCCGGAACGCCAAAAAACACAGATAGTCAGCCTCAAAGAAACCATCGCCAGTAAAACCACGCTTCTCGACCAGCAAAAACAAGAGATGCGGAAGATCCGCGGCGAACTGGCCACGACGAAAACCAATCTGGCGGTCGCCATCCAGCAGAACGCCGAATTAAGTCTTGAAAACGAAGAGTTGCGGACACGGCTCCAGCGTATTGACGGTGACGTTGAACTTATCTGGTACCCGGCTGCCGACGACAGCGGTCTCCAGTTTTACTTTTACACCTTCGGCTGGCGACTGACGCTGGGATCCACCAACCGGGATCTGCATCTCGACCTGCTTCAGGATATTGACTGGCATATCGAAATTCGGAGCAACTCCGGCATATCCGTTCTGGTATCTGTTACGCAGTGGTGTCGTGCGCGGTATCCGATTCTTGACCAGTTCAAATCAGCCTGGCCCTCTGCTCTGGGGATTGCGTTAAATCGCCGGATCATTGATCTGCTGGGCGATACCCACCCTCACCTGGTTAAGCGTACTGAGTGGGCAATGGCGACCCCTCTTAGCAATCTTCCCCTGCAGGACAAGTGGCTTGATCTGCTAAACGCCTCCGGTCTTTACAGCCTGTGGACTGTAGTAAGCCATACCCCGGAAGAACTCTCCAACCTGGTTAAAGGATTCGGCATTGCCACGGCGCGCCAGGTGCATGCCGCCTGCATGAACGTAGTTAAGGACTGGCAGGCTGAAAACTGGCCTAAACCCAACGCAGCATAAGAGGCATTATGAGCTTACAACACAAGACTGACGCTGAAATCATCGAAACCGCGAAGAAACTGGCTGGATATAGTGAAGCCGGTGCTGTACTGAAGGAACTGGTCAAACGCTGGCAGGTTCAACGCGAACTATCAGAGCAGCAGCACCAGCAGTCACTCACGCTGGCCGCAGAATGCGATCTAATCCGGCAGCATGCGAGGAAACAGTCGGATGCCGTTTCCGAAGTAATTAAGTTGCTGTCAGATAACTCCGCCCCTGTTTCCCCGGTTACCCTGGCTGTCAGCATAGAAAAGCTGGTCCCAACCCTGATGCTGGACAACGCTGTTAACCAACTCAGGGCAACTGAGGTTGTAGATTTGCAGTCAGGCCTCGCCAATAAACTCTCAGAATCAGGCCGCATTCAGCAACTGGATAATCTCGACCTGATGGCGCTATCCCACTGCATTGACTCCGTCATATCACAAAGGCTGGCAGAATTGCTTTACCTGCCTATTGGCCCCGCCCCGGTGGAACGCGATGAAGTCGGCTACTGGACACACCCGGCAGCGGCTCTTCAACCTGACTGGGATGAAAGCACACCACCAGCCGAGATAACCGACTGGTTTATGTCACACGCTCTGGAGCAGAAGATTGTTACTCTGGAAGATCAGAACGATGCCCTGTACGAACGCTGTCTGGAGAATTTTGAGGCCCTGAATGAATGGGAGCCGATTCCGCCGGACGGTGATGGCTGGTTTCTGTTCTCTATCTTTGACAGCGAAGACGGCGTCTATGCCGAATTTGTCCGCCCAATAACCTCGTGAAAGAGGAAAGCGGTCGCGCTGCAGTCTGGGAACACAAAGTTAAAACCGACATACAGTAAACCATCAGGATGGATAGCGACCATTTTCCCCATAGAGAACATATCTTTTTTCTCCCTAAAAACTTTTCGGCATTAGGGGAGCGGACACATAAATAACAGCGTACCCCCTTTTTGATTCGGATATCTACTTGAGCCCAGCTACCAGGAGACCACTAATAAAAGATTAAGAATGGCCTGTTACTGCTTCCCCCAACTACTGATGAAAAACGCTCATACCTATAAGGTGCTCACTCATTACTGAATGCTGGAGCGGACAAGTTTTTGTGACGCACATCAACTAATTATCTTCACAATGTTAATTTACAGAGTTTATGGCCGCGTTTATATGCATGTTATGGATAATTATATGGAGTTATTATGATTTCTTCGGTAAATCGTGTTGGTTTTGGTTGCATTGACAGCTTTAACTACCTTAATGATAAAGCGACACCTCCAGCATCGAAGTCAACATCAGGTCAAATCTGCCCTCAGACGGGTTTATGGAAAAATGAGTCATACAAGGTTGTTACAAGTGTGGATAAGGGGGAAGTGATGCCTCAGTACCAGGGGCGGGATGTTGAGTGGGAATTTGAGCATACAGGTAACAATAAGGATGGCATGTAGCTCGGCGGTGGAATCGCATAAATTATACTGATGTTTAAGTTTTTCAATGATATGACCGCAATTAATAGATAGTAAGATATAACTATCTTATTTTGTGCCTCATTATAAAAAGTTCAAAATCTCTTCTTTGTGCCTGTTCGAGTCCGTGCCCGAGCAGGCTTTTTTTTACATCAATTTTCGCAGCTAACATTTAAACACTACTGTCCCGCCCTACCGCCACCAGCCTGATTAAACTCCGCCGGAGAAGACCATATCCGGCGGGCCGGGCTTTTGCGCGCATTCAGCGGGCAAACACGAGATACAGACCATGCCAGATATCGTCTTCAATGAAGAATGGGTAGTTGAAACCCGGCTGAGCGAAAGAACTGGCCTCTCAAAAGGGCAAATTAAAAACTATCGTTTGGGAGTGTGGATCGAGGGTGTTCACTTTAAACATCTGACCGCGTTGGGAGAGACCAGCAGCAGCAATGGTGTCCTCTGGTACAACTACCCCCGAATTAATAAATTTGTTCAGGAGGCTTAATGGCAGCATTACCGACCGGTGTAGAAATACACAATGGAAAAATAAGGATCTGGTTCGTTTACCGTGGTTCCAGGTGTCGAGAAGTACTGCACGGCTGGGCTGTCACCGCAGCGAACATCCGCAAAGCGGGAAATCTTCGTGCTGGAATTATTGGCGATATACAGATGGGAACTTTTGACTATGCGAGACGATTCCCTGAGTCAAAGACAATCAAAAAGTTTACCACCACACAGCGCATAACAACCTTCAACGAGCTCTGTGACCTTTTCCTAAAAATAAAAAAGCTCGAATTATCTGCGGCATCGCATGACTCACTGACATCCAGGATAAGTACACTACTTCGCATTGTCGGAGGTAGAACGCACATTGCCGAAATTCAACACACAGATCTGTTGAGATACCGTCAGGAATTACTGACTGGTGAAGTTACATACAAAAAAGTGGTCTGGTTCAATAAGGAGGGACGCAAGGCTTCGACTGTAAACAACCTGATGGGCACACTATGCAGTATGCTGAAACTGGCTAACCATAGTAAGTTCATCACTCATGCCCCCTATGAAAATGTTAAAAACCTGAGAGTTTCTCAAAGGGATCCCGATCCGCTGCTACTTCATGAATATCAGGCTTTCATCAATGCTCTGCCCCGCCGGTTTGCACTCACCTGGATTGTTGCGATTCACACCGGTATGCGTCACGGTGAGCTCTGTGCGCTCGCCTGGGAAGATATCGATCTCAAAAAGGGGGAAATCCATGTATGCAGGAACCTTACGGCAAAAGGGCTATTTGTTCCTCCTAAAACTAATGCGGGGATCAGAACAATCACACTTTTACAGCCTGCACTCGAAGCACTGAATGAAATCCATCAACTGACCGCAAACCAACCGAAAACAGATATCGTTCTCCATCATCGCGAGTATGGACGGACAGAACAGCTTTCTGTCCGGTTTGTCTTCATTCCAGGACAGCAGTCGAGGGAAAAGAAACAGTACTTTTCTAAAAGGTCTTTTCCCTACAGCTGGGAAAGTGGCATGAAACGGGCAGGCGTTAGAGTGAGGGACCCTTATCAATCTCGCCATACATACGCATGCTGGCTACTGTCATCAGGAGCTAACCCATCGTTCATTGCCAGTCAGATGGGGCATGAGAATGCAAAGATGGTTTATGAGGTTTATTCGAAGTGGATAAGCGAAATGAATCAGGATCAGGTAAGCATGCTGAACAGCAGGATGCCGACTAAAATGCCCCCATTATGCCCCCAGCGCACAGCCTGAATAAAAAACACGCTGCAAAATCAACAAAATATAATCAACTTGCTTAATTACTCTGCAATCGCGTGAGATCAGGAAGAAAAATGCCATTTCCCTCTTGCCTCATTCGGTCTGTGCCGCTAATATTCGTCCCCGTTGTCACCTACAACGTTGCGTTCATAGCTCAGTTGGTTAGAGCACCACCTTGACATGGTGGGGGTCGTTGGTTCGAGTCCAATTGAACGCACCATCTTGCGTCCGTAGCTCAGTTGGTTAGAGCACCACCTTGACATGGTGGGGGTCGGTGGTTCGAGTCCACTCGGACGCACCAAATCATCTCTTCGATTTGGTGCTATTTCCCTTCAAAACTATCGTTTTATCTTCGGTTTTATCATTTCCTACGTTGCTACAATAGCAATGCGTTAAATCATTCTAAATTCCATGCTCAACGCGTATCATTCATCTTCTTCGTATAATGTCTTTCGTCAGAGCCCGGATACCATGCCCTCTTCCATTCTCCTGTTCGCCGCGGGCAGTTTACGCCCAGCATTTACCCCGCTGATAAGCCAGTTCACGCGCATGAGTGGAATAGACGTCAAGATTGAATATGGTCCGGCCGGTTTACTGCGCGAGCGTATTGAAACGGGTGAACCGTGTGCGCTCTTTGCCTCCGCCAACCGGGAACATCCGCAAAACCTGCTGGTACGTAATAAAGCCGTCTCAACGCACACCTTTTGCTGGAACAAACTGAGCCTTGTCAGCAACCGAATCGGAACCTGGCTGGATTTACTCCGCGACCCAACGCTGCGACCAGGTACATCAATGCCCGGCTGCGACCCTTCCGGAGACTATACCTGGGCATTTTTCGACAATATAGATGTACTGGAACCAGGACTCGGGCGGCAACTTCGGGCGCGCGCTATCCCACTGGTTGGTGGCCGTGATACGATAAAAATCCCGCAAGGAGAACTGGCGAGCGCCTGGATCCTGCGCCAGGGGCTGGCCGATCTGTTTATCGGTTACGCGCATTACGCACACGCGCTGCACGCGATGACCGACGTACATTACGTGGCTATTCCGGACGAGCACAATATTCGCTGCGAATACCAACTGGCGGTGCTTGAAGCCTCCAAAGAAGTCATGGCGCTGGTTGAATTCATACTTTCCCGCAGCGGTCAGGCGTTCCTTACCGCCGCAGGATTCTTACCGCTTAACGACGAATAGAAAACAACGGTGCGATAAATGGCGTAGGGTGATTCTCCACGCTAAGTTTTCGCAGCGGTAAGCCATAGGCCAGAAACAGATTCTCTTCGGTCACAATGCTGTCCGTTGGCCCTGCCCGCCATTTACCTTCAGGGAGTAGCAGCAAAGTATGGGAAGCAACCTGTAACGCATGAAGCGGATCGTGGGTCGAAAAGAGAATGCTGCATCCCTGTTGATGGGCCAAATCGCTGATGAGCTGGAGCACCACCTGCTGATTGGCGAGATCCAGCGCGGAACACGGTTCATCAAGTAACAACGTTTGACACTCAGTCACCAGAGCCCGGGCAATCATCACTAACTGTTGCTGCCCGCCAGAAAGTGAGCCAAATGAGCTGGAGGCAAGATGCGCAATACTCAACTGCTCTAATGCCTGCATTGCTCTTTGTTGATCCTGCTGGCTGGGTTGCGCAAAAAGCTTCACGTGCTGTGCTCGCCCCATCAGCACCACATCGCTGACCGTATAAGGAAACGGCAGATGGCTATGCTGTGCCACAATTCCTATCCCACCGTTATTTTCAATACTCCCGTCTAAAGCAGGCAGCGTGCCGGTTAGCGTATCGAGCAGCGTACTTTTGCCCAGACCGTTGCGTCCAAGCACGGCCCAGATATCACCTTTCTGGCAACAGAACGTTAGCGGCTCAAATAGCGGCGCGCGATACCCATAAGAAAGCTGATTTACGCGCAGTGCGGCAGGTATCATGAATTCTCCCGACAGCTGGTACGAATGAGCAAGAAAGCAAACAACGGCGCACCGAACAATGCGGTGATGATCCCCAGCGGTATCTCCGCGTGCATCAGGGTGCGGGCAATATCATCCACGACAATCATAAAACCGCCCCCCAACCAGAAGGCACACGGCAGTAGACGACGATGATCAACGCCCACCAGCAAACGCGCCAGATGCGGAATAACCAACCCAACCCAGGCAATGCTGCCGCTGACCGCCACCTGAGCGGCGACCAAAAATGCGCAGCACACCAAAACGCTGCGTCGCAGAGGAACTACCGCCACACCCAGTGCTCTGGCATCTTTGTCATTGAGCGATAACAGGTTTATCCGCCAGCGTAGCTGGAACAAAACCGTCGCGGCGATACCGACCGGAACCGCCAATAGCAGTACTTTATTCCAGTTGGCCGTCGCGAAGCTGCCCAGCAGCCAGAACACAATATTAGGTAACGTCTCTTCGGTATCAGCCTGATATTGGATCAGGCTCACCAGCGCGGCAAAAAAGCCGCTCAAAATGATACCTGACAGGATCAACACCAGCGTATTCTCCAGCCCCTGTAACGCAGCAATGACATACACCAGGATCAATGCCGTCAGACCGAAGAAAAACGTTGACCCCATCATCAGCAAGGGTGAAAGACCGAGCAGGATGGCCAGCGTTCCTCCAAAGGCCGCCCCCGACGTCACACCGATAATATGCGGGTCGACCAGCGGATTATGAAATACTCCTTGCAACGTCGCCCCGCATAACCCCAGCGCGCCCCCCGCCAGCAGTGCCATCAGAATACGCGGTAATCTGACCGTCCAGATCACCTGGCTGGCTATTCCCCCAACGTCGCTATAGTGCGTCAGGTGGTAAAACACCTCGCTTAACGACAGCGGATACTGTCCGAGGCATAGCGAACTGACGCCCAGCAACAGGACCACAACGATTAAGAGCGGTTGCTGGGGCAAAAAACGGTTACTTAGCTGCATCAGACTGCCAGTTCACACGATAAAAACGCTGATAGTAATCTTGCGCCTGCGCATCAACGTCCACATCTTTATAGGCATCCGGATACAGTTTTTTGGCCATCCACAGTTCACCGATCGCCAACGCCTCCGGCATCGGATAGCCCCAGGCTTTGGCGTATTCAGGCATCAACCAGACACGATGATTTTTCACCGCATCAATCCCCTGCCAGTTCGGATCGTTTTGGATCTGAGTTACCACCTGCGGATAGCGATCCTGGACAAAAATCACCTGCGGGTTCCACGCTAATACCTGCTCCAGCGCAACCTGACGGGCCCCTTTCACACTGGCAGCCGCCACGTTTAATCCCCCCGCGTGCTGCATCATCAGTCCTGTGTACTTCCCGGAGCCGTAAGTCATCAGGTCGGGGTTAGCCATATAAATACGGACTTTTTGCGCATCCGGGATGTTTGCGACCGGCGCATTGAATTTTGCTCGTGCCGCAAAAACGTAGTCGATTAACGTTTCAGCCTGCGGTTTACGCCCCACGACATCCGCAATCAGGCGAATACCCTGCTTCAACCCTTCGTTGTAGACCTGCTCTTCATCGGCCATAGTCGGGTTCATTTTATTCTGTTGCCCGCCGGCATCTTTGCGCAATGAGATAGCCACGACCGGAATACCGGCGTTCTGAATCTGCTGGATCATCTCCGCGGGCGCATAGTTGGCGACAAACACCACCTGTGGATGAATTGCCAGCAGGCTTTCGATGTTCACGCTGGTGAGATCACCCGGCGTCGGCAATGTAGTAATCGTCGGCATAAAGCGCGCAAATTCAGGCCCGAGCTGTTTTTTCCAGCTCGACATAACGCCAACAATGTCCTGCTGGGCATTGAGCTGGACCAGAATATTCAACGTCTGGTGTTGCAGCACGACGACTTTGTCCACATGGTCAGGGATCGTGACCTGACGACCAAGCTGATCGGTGATCGTACGGTCGGCCTGAGCAGAAAACGCAAACAACATGCTGGCGCATACCAGCACAAAAGAGCGGAAAGTTAACATGGGATACCATCTGAATAGAGGAGTAAAAACGATATGCATTAAATTATATAACGCAATAACTGGCAACCCATTCGCGATAAATACCGCACTACACACGAGGAAGATCAATTTATGCCGGCAATAATAAAGCCGACGGTGATGACAACCGTCGGCTTTATGTCTTTTCTGCGGTATACGGGACTATTTCGTCGCCGCTTTGATGATCTGAAGCGCTTTGGCGAACTGATCCTGCGGAATCGTCAGCGGGTAAAGGAAACGAATAACGTTGCCATACTGACCGCAGGTCAGCAGCAGCAGTCCTTGCTCAAGGGCTTTCTTCTGCACGCGTTGTGCGGCGGAAGCGTTGGGTTCCCCTGTCACTGGATCACAGAATTCAGCAGCAATCATAGAACCTAAACCACGCACTTCGGCCAGTTCAGGACACCCTGCTTGCGCATCTGTCAGAGCGGCGCGCAGCTGTTCGCCGAGGGCCGCCGCACGCTGGCACAGCTGTTCATCATGAATAATGTCCAGTACTGCATGGGCCGCCGCGATCGACAGCGGGTTCCCGGCGTAAGTTCCACCCAGACCACCCGGCGCAGGTGCATCCATGATTTCGGCTTTGCCCACGACGCCAGACAGCGGCATACCGCCCGCGAGGCTTTTCGCCATGGTCATCAGGTCCGCTTTATCGGCGTAATGATCCATCGCAAACAGCTGGCCCGTACGGGCAAACCCGCTTTGTACTTCATCGGCGATCATCACGATGCCATGCTCGTCGCAAATACGGCGGATGGCGGCCACAAATTCCGGCGGTGCCACCACGAAGCCCCCTTCGCCCTGGACGGGTTCGAAGATAATCGCCGCAACCTGGGTTGGATCGATATCGGCTTTAAACAGACGCTCAATCGCTTTTAGGGAGTCCGCCGTGGAAATACCCTGCAATTCAGAAGGATACGGAGCATGGTAAACAGAGCCAGGGAACGGACCGAAACCTTTTTTATAGGGTGCCACCTTGCCGGTTAACGCCATCGTCATGTAAGTACGACCATGAAAACCACCGCCAAATGCGATAACGCCAGGACGCCCGGTATGTGCGCGTGCAATTTTCACCGCGTTTTCTACCGCTTCAGCCCCGGTGGTGAAGAATGTGGTTTTACGCTTGCCATCGATTGGCGCGACGGCGTTGATTTTCTCAGCCAAAGACACATAGCTTTCGTACGGGACAATCTGATAAGCCGTATGGGTAAAAGCCTGAAGTTGCGCTTCGACTGCCTGCACCAGGCGAGGATGGCGGTGTCCGGTGTTCAGCACGGCAATCCCGGCGGCAAAATCAATGTACTGATTGCCTTCGATATCGGTAATCGTGCTGTTTTCTGCCGACTGGGCATAAAAATCACACATCACACCCACGCCACGCGGGGTGGCATCCAGACGACGTTGTTGCAGGTTTTTATTGTTCATTCTCTACACCTTGTCCATTAATACATTTCGGTTGAATTACCCTTTAAATTTAGACGCCGTCTGGTACTTTAATCGAGAGCCAAATCGTTTTATTTTAAGGATCCAAATGCGTTCACTTGCCGGAGATGTGATCAAGCAGGCATTTAGTCAGCAGACTGACGAAAAACTACATCGCCGCCTGTATGCCGCCATTTGTAGTTGCATCCTCGAAGGTAGCCTGAAACCGGCTACCCGAATGCCTCCGTCGCGTGACCTGGCAGGAGAGCTGGCGCTATCGCGCAATACCGTCCTGCGGGTTTACGAGCAGTTGCAGGCCGAAGGTTATATTTCTGCGCGTACCAGTAGCGGCACATTTGTCACTGACAGCGTGCTGGACAATCTCAACCTGCGTCCCAATAAAGAACCTGTTGCTGCCGCTCTGGAGGATCACACCCGCTTATCTGCCCGCTGCCTTGAGCTGTTAGGTAATGCCAGCGCCAGTCCCCGTCAGTGGGGCGCGTTTATTCCAGGCGTACCTGATGTAGAGCATTTTCCGCACCGGGTGCTCAAAAAAATTCAGGACAGGCTGGCAAGACGATTGCGCCCGGAGTTTCTCACTTACGATGCCGCAGGCGGTGTGAATGAGCTGAAAGAAGCACTGGCAGACTATCTGCGCACCGCTCGCGGCGTGCGGTGTTCGCCGGAGCAAATTCTGATTACCGAAGGTATTCACCAGGCGCTGGATCTGGTGACCCGAACGTTATGCAACCCGGGCGATCACGCCTGGATTGAGGAGCCGGGCTACTGGGGAATCAAAAATATTCTGCGTATCAATGCGGTAAATTTTTCGGCTATTCCTGTTGATGAACAAGGTATGGTCCCGCCGGATGCAGGCGAAACACCGCCAAAACTTATTTTTGTGACACCGTCACATCAATACCCTCTCGGTTCGGTGATGAGCCTCAGTCGCCGCCGGCAACTTATCTTTCGCGCACGTGAAACGCGAAGTTGGATAGTGGAAGATGATTACGACAGTGAGTTCCGCTTTTCCGGCCAGCCGATCCCCTCTTTGCAGGGGCTGGAAGAAGAGACACCGGTCATCTACATCGGGACATTCAGTAAGACACTCTATCCCGCACTGCGACTCGGGTATGTCGTGCTACCTAAATCGTTAGCCGCTCCGCTGAAAAAGGTTCATAACGACCTCTATCGTGGTGGACATCTGTTGATTCAGGCCGCGCTGGCGGAGTTTATTCGCGAGGGTTATTACGCAGCGCACATTCGGAAAATGCGCCAACTATACAGTCGTCGTCGCCAGATGCTGGTAGAGCTTATCAACCGCCAGCTTGGTGAACATTATCTTGGTTCCTTCAGCAGCAACGCCGGGCTGCATATGATCTTACAGTTACCCGCAGGGAGCGATGACGCGGTCATTGCCCAACAGGCGAATGCGCAAGGGTTGTTGGTGCGCCCGCTGTCACGCTACTACGTGAATGAAGAGAAACGCAGCGGCCTGTTGCTGGGGTTTGCAAGTATTGAAGAGCATGAAATGACGGCGGCGTTTACCCGACTCGCGGATATTATCAGGGTAAACACCGTGTAAGCACTGCCGGATGGTGGTGCAAGCACCTTATCCGGCATACTGTTTAATGTGACGCTTTTTTAATCCCAGCCAGATCTTCATGGCTTACTTCGCCATTCCCTTCACCCCAGGTCTTACGCACGTAATTAATCACGTCGCGCATTTCGTTGTCACTTAACATGCCTCCGTAGGCGGGCATCTTGAAGGAGATGCTGCCGCGCGTTGTCGGTGTTTCTGCGCCGTGGGCAATCACTCTGAACAGCGGCGTCGGGTCATCAACCATGACCAGCGGATTGTTGACCAAAGAAGGTGCGTTATCATCCGTACCTTTCCCTTCCAGACCGTGACAAGTCGAACAGTAACGGTTATAGGTCACTTTGCCCGCCTCAGGTGAATTCGACCAGGATGCTGTAGTCGCAGCAGCACGCACCGTTTCAGGCTTCGCGCTTTTCAGACTCAGCAGATATTGGGCGATCGCCGTGGCATCTTCGTCGGTCAGATACTGTGTACTCTGCGTGACGACTTCAGCCATCGAACCTGAAACCGCAGCATGCTTGCTCTTACCGGTCAGCAACAGCGATTTTAACGCCTGCTCAGACATTCCGCTGCCCCGCAGCGAAGGTGCATACCAGCCGTCAATCATCGCTCCGCTCAGGTACTCGGCATCTGCATGGGTATAGGCTTTTTCATTCATCGCCATACCTCTCGGTGTATGGCAAGAACCGCAGTGCCCGGGACCTTCCACCAGATAAGCGCCCCGTTTTACCAGGGCTGCGTTGTCATCTGGTTTCGCGCTATCTACTGTCGTCGCTGGCGCGTCGGTAAACAGCCAGTTCCAGATATGCAGTGGCCAGCGGGCGGAGAGTAGCCACGGAATGGCATTCTCTTTATTGGGTTGCGCAGACGGTGTGACATCATGCATAAAATAGCGATACAGCGCCTGAACATCCTCGTCAGAAAGTTTTGCATAAGAGGGATAAGGCATGGCCGGATAGAGCGGATGACCGTCTTTGGCAATTCCCTGGCGTACCGCCTTTTCAAAATCCTCGTATGAGTAATTACCAATACCCTGTGCCTTGTCCGGGGTAATGTTGGTCGAATAAATATCCCCCACCGGAGTAGGAAACTTTTTGCCCCCCGCCATCGCTGCACCACCTTCAGCGGTATGACAGGCGACGCAGTCTGAAATTCGCGCGATGTATTCACCGTTAGATTCAGCAGCGCTTACCGAAGCGGTAAATAAACAGGCGGCGAGAATGGTTTCGTTACGCATAGATCACCCCATATCCTTGAGTTCATTAACCGCACGCCATGCCTGATCGATTGCTGTGTGGGCATAAGCACTCCAGTCAGAATCGGAGTTAGCGATAGCAATGCGACCGACTGGCTGACGCGCCCGCTCGATAATTTCTGGCATTTTATCCATATCATCGAACAGTGAATTGGCGTAGTACGCATAGCCATGCGCCCAGCGGTTAACGGTAATGGCGGAGATATCGCGTTGATTATAAAAGCCTGTTGAGCCAAACATCTCCTGCAACTGGGAGCGAATCATCTCCTCATGCGCCGCAAAAGTGGTCCCCAGCAAATAGGCTCGTCCCAGGCGGAACTGCTCTCTGGCCGATAGGTTACTGCCCGGATAGGTCGGCACATAGACCATGTGAATGACCATCGGATCGTCCGGGGAGGCCGGATGTTGATACCCACCAATACTGACCGGATAGTCGAGCTTAACCCGGCTGTAAGGTGCAGCTGGAGAATAAAATTCATGTACGCCAAGCTGTTTGAACGCCTGCCAGTTTTTGACCATCACGTTGGTGTACACCAGCGGAGCCTTGACGTTCAGTTTGAGATCGGCCTGCTGCTGTTCCGGCATCTCAGGCACCAGATACGGGATCATCATGTTATAACCTGCCATGATGGTGTTCTTACCGCGCACACGGTGCATTTTACCGTCACGCAGATAGGTCACCACAACGCCATCCTGCACGTTGGCCGCATTAATCACTGTGCTGTTCAGGCGCAGGCGCGTGGTGTTTTCTGGTAGATCCAGCTTTTCATAATGTAATCTGGCGAGAACAGAGTCTTCCATAGTGTTACCCGGTAGCGCATCCGGCAGCATATACCTGACTAACAGTCGGGCCAGACCGGCGTTACCGTCCGGGAAATGGTAAACATACGGCTCTTCGAGGTCGGCCAGCGACTCTCCGTCCAACGGCGGTAACCCCATCCCTTCCATGCCGGGTAAGGCGCACGCCCTGGCATCGCTGCAGGAGATGCCTTCAATGCCGATGGCAAAGAAGTCATTGGAACGCTGCTGAAAATAGAGCAGCGCCATTTTGCTCAAACCCACTTTTGTTGCTAAAAATTCACTGTAGCTGTGGGTATCCAGCCATTCCATTTTCTCATCGACCGTCATCCCCGGAAGGTAATCGCCAGGGCGTACATGCAGGTCGATCAGCGCTTTTCTGTCGTTCTCACCTAGCGGAAAATCATTGATAAAGTCTTCAATTTTACGGCCATTGAGCCTGTCCGGCGGAATATCATCAGATACCGCGCGGCCCGGATCGCCGCTGACGATTTTTGTTACGCCAAAATTCTTCTTGTCGAAAAAAACCCCGCGACTGAGCTGCAAGTCGGGGTAGAAGTTTACGTCAAAACTCTCTTTTAACCGCGTGACGCTGACGCCCACGGTTTCCATCAGTTTTTGTACTTCAGGGCTGAAATTATGCGCGGGTGACTGGAATGCTTCGCTGCCGCCATAACCGAGTAATTTCTTGCCCGAGCTGGTAAATTCATTACGTTTGGCGTGTCCGCCAAAATCGTCATGGTTATCGAGGATCAGGATCCGGCTATTTTGCCCGGCAACTTGACGCCAAAAACAACCGGCAGCTAACCCGCTAATCCCGCCCCCAACAATCACCAGATCGTACTCTTCCTCAACGGGCAGAGCGTTTAAATCAAAATGCTTCTGCTCGCGGCCTAGCGCATGCGCCATTTCAAATGATCCAGGATGATTACCCCGCAGCCCTGTCAGCGCAGGAGGATAATAATTTCCATCTATAAATGCGTTTCCCTTTCCTGTCGCCCTGACCCACTCCAGCGGGGTAAGTCCCGCCGCAATAGTCACCGCGACGCCGTTGAGAAAATCACGTCTGGTAATTGCCATTAACTTTTTTCCTTATTGCTACACACTGCCTTTAATACGACACAAATAAGAGAAATACCCCCTTCTTATTTATAAAGGGGTACAACCGACTACTTCACTGGCTTTAACTCTTCATCCAGTTTTTTAGAATCATAATAATCACCCTGCCAGGTGATTTTTCCTGCTTTAACATGAATATAGCTTACGCCTTCAAATTTGATCGGATTATTTGTCGGCGGACTCCCTGCCCATTCACCACTATTTTTGCCTGAAAATTCCCAACGAAAGGCCACGGTGTCTTCGTCGTAGACGGGTTTGCCAACCATTTTCCAGTTCAGATCTGGCACCGCCTTAATAAAAGCGCCGATAACCTCTTTTTCCGCTTTTTCTCTCCCGTTTACCGGTTCACCCGCGGCGGCATCATAATAAACCGCATCATCCGCAAGATATTGAGCGGCTCGCGAAGCATCATGCGCATTCCACGCCGCCATATATTCTTTTACGGTATTCAGTGATGTACTTTCTGCAAGGCTATAGCCCGAGAGCATCACTAACGAAAGCACCGCAATTTTTACTGTTTTCATCGTAATCCTCTCTATTCAGAAATGTCACACATGATATGTTTCACCCGAGTATATTCTTCGAGTGAATAGGATGAGAGATCTTTGCCATAACCCGATTTTTTGAACCCGCCGTGCGGCATTTCGGCACACAGAGGAATGTGATTGTTAATCCACACCGTGCCAAAATCGAGGTCAATGCTGAAGCGCTGCGCGCGACCATGGTTACGGGTCCAGACGCTGGCGGCAAGACCATACTCCACATCATTCGCTTTGTGTAGTGCCTCTTCGTCAGTAGAAAACGACTGAATGGTCATTACCGGACCAAATACTTCATGCTGAATAGCTTCATCATTTTGATGCAATCCGGAGACAATCGTCGGCTCAAAATAGAAGCCCGGACCTGGCCCGGCGAGCCCACCGGTTTCAATTTTTGCATGTGCCGGTAAACGCTCAATAAAACCTTTCACCTGCTCCAGTTGATTCCGGCTATTCAATGCGCCGTACAGCGCATTCTGATCTTCTGGCGGCCCAAATTTGATACTTTTTGTTTTCTGGATCAGTTTTTCCAGAAACTCAGCATAGATGGATTGCTCTACCAGGATCCGCGTAGCCGCTGTGCAATCCTGCCCGGCATTGAAAAAGCCTGCCGTAGTGATTGTCGCAATCGCCTTATCCATATCCGCATCGGCGAACACGACTGCAGGCGCTTTTCCACCCAATTCCAGGTGTGCTCTGGTCAGGTTTGCCGCCGCCGAAGCCGCAACCTGCAAACCCGCGCGGACCGAACCGGTAATCGAAACCAGTGAAGCCTTCGGGTTTGAAACCACCAGCGAACCGGTGCTGGCTTTGCCCAACACGACATTAAACGCCCCTCTCGGGAACAATGGTGCTGCCAGTTCAGCTAACAGCAGCGTACTGACTGGTGTGGTGTCGCTTGGCTTTAACACGACCGTGTTGCCTGCCGCCAGCGCTGGTGCAATCTTCCACACCGCCATCATGAACGGGTAGTTCCACGGCGTAACTTGCCCAACGATACCCAGCGGTTCACGACGGATGGTCGATGTAAACCCGGCGGAATATTCTCCGGCCGCCTTCCCTTCAAGACAGCGCGCCGCGCCAGCAAAAAAACGGATGGCATCGCAGGATGCCGCAATCTCCTCTTTCTCAATAAAATGGCGAAGCTGACCGGTTTCCTGACTCTGCGCGGTTACCAGTCGCTCAACGTTGCGTTCAATCTCATCAGCTAGCAGCAATAACGCCTTTTGCCGCTGTGCTGGCGTCGATTTTCTCCAGATGCTAAACGCCGCCTCCGCTGCTGAGTAGGCTTGCTCAACCTCCGCCTCGTTAGCGTTGGGAGAAATTGCGTATGTTTCACCGTCAACCGGACTCACCAGTTCGAAGCTATCTTCGCTACTGCCTGCTACATAGTGCCCATTAATAAAATGCTTCAGGGTTTTCATGTTTGTCTCCTGCCAATTAATACATAAAGAATCTTATGTAATATATATATTGTAAAATTTTTTCAAATGCGCAACATTGACACTATGATAAGCCTCGCATTTTTAACTTAATTTTCACATTTGCAAGGTAAGGCTTTTCATTGCCAACTGACGCGTTATGCTCAGCTCATCATGAGGTTATCGGGACACACATCCGCTTGTGCAGTGACGTTGCGCCCAGGCATGTAAAATAACTCGGCCATTCTTACCTTCCTTGCCCGACGGGCATGTGTTAAAAATGGTCGTTGTTTCAGGGAATTGAGTACAGAAAAGATTATGATTACTCACGCGGTCATATTTGCGCCTATCGGGCAGGTCAGTCGTTCAGACCAGATAGTCCAGCGCCTTTCGAATGCCATTATCACGGGGTTGCTGGAGCCAAAAGAACAGCTTCCCAACGAAACCGATTTGGCAAAAATGATGGGTGTCTCACATATCACTATCAGAGAAGCGCTAAACACGCTTCGGGCTAATAATCTTATCCATACGGTTCGTGGTCGTAATGGCGGGAGCTTCGTTTGCGAAAATATCGATGGCAAAAATAGCGCCCTGCACCCGTTCAAAGCGATCAGTACGGATTATCTGTCTGATCTAGGTGAAATGCATTGCGCCATTATTAGCCATAGCGCGAGGCTGGCTTCCCGACGGATGACCGGTGCGGATATCGCCAAATTTCGCGAGTTTGTCGAGGTACTCAGAAAGGCAAACTCACCTGAGCTGATGACCCAGGCCGATATGCGTTGTCTGCTGGCGATTGCCGCCAGTTCGCATTCAGCGCGACTGGCCAATCAGGAGCTGCAAGTTCAGGCTGAATGGGCATCACTTGTGGCGATACTTTATCGCACAGACAGTATTCATGCGGAAATTATCGCGCTTTATTCAGCGCTGGCCGATGCACTGGCTGCTCACAACGAGGCAGAGTCAGTACAGTTTGCTACACGGATCATCGACACGTTTACCTACTACCTTATTGAAAAAAAGCTGAAATATAACTCGAACTGACAATCAGTGAAGGCAGGACAGACAATGAGCTCTTCGACATCCCTAAGCGCATTAATCCGTAAAATTGATGACATAACTGTTTCTACCGTAGATTCTACCGTTGCGCTAGCGAGGAGCATCCATGAGGCGATTTCAGGGGTACAAAAGGCCTCAGCCGAGGTCGTTCTCGACCCATCAGTAAGATCCACCGTTCAACAGCACATCAAGCGCACGCTCAGTGACAACCATTACTGTTCAGGGGCGGGATTCGCCAGCCATATTGAGAGCACCGCAAACACAAAAGAGTACTGGTTGCTGGAGTGGTGGTATAAGAAAGATAATGGTTTGAGCCAGGCGCATCTGGATTTGGATCAGGCCACGCAACAACGACTGGATTTCAGAACCTTTGAGTGGTTTAAGCATTCTCCTCCGGCTGGCAAAGCCTATATCCACGGTCCCTACGTCGACTATATTTGCAATATCTCCTATACCCTAACGTCAGCCGTCCCGGTCTACTACAACGACCAGTTTCTCGGTGTTGCCGCGGTCGATTTGCTGGTCAGTCAGATAGAAGCCGAACTGCTCTCCTGCGCTCATCCTGATTATGTGATTCTGACCAATCTGGAAAACAGGATCATTTTCTCCAGTTGGCCACGTTTTCGCGTGGGTGAATTGCTGTCACCTGCAAATAGTACCGTGGTGTATCAGAGCGACTACTTTATCCTTTATCACTATCAAAACTAAGGGCCCGAAGGCCCTTAGTTTTTAGTTATCCTGCCCCATATTGAGCTTACTGGCGTACGCAATGGCGTCGTTTTCCGGCGCCGCTGAACGACCAAACGGACGGGTCAGGAACATATAAATAAGTCCCGAGCCAACGACAATCGCCAGGCCGAACAGGACCGTCCAACGGTCAATGAAGTCGCTGCTGTCTGCCGGTTGCGCCAGTAACCAGATCCCGCACAATCCGTAAGCTAACGCCAGCACATTCACGATTACGCCCCAACCGCCAATGGTCCACTCCCCCGCCGGTTTCCAGCCTTTCAGGCGCTGACGCAGCGCGGCCAGCACAACCATCTGGAACGAGATGTAAATCCCGATAACAGCAAACGCGGTGATACGCGACAGGTTATCTGGCTGGAAATAAACCCAAACACAGATGATCACTGGCAGTAGGCAACTGACGACCATGGCATTATCCGGAACACCATTTTTAGAGATTTTGTCCATCCATTCACTTCCCGGCAGCATTCTGTCGCGGGAGAAAGAAAAGATAAGACGGCTTAACGCAGCCTGGAGAGACAAAATGCACGACAACATGGCGATAATCGCGACGACGATAAAGACAGTCGCGCCGGTTTCACCCAGAGCTTCATTAAGGATTGCCGGGATCGGATCGGACGTTTTGCCATTCACGATGCTGACCAGATTCGGTGAAGCCAACAGATAACCCATAACAGAAATAATGGCGGAAATCGCGCCGAATACGATGCTTAAAATCATCGCCACTGGGATCTTTTTACTGGGATTCTGCACCTCTTCCGCAACGTTACCGCAGGCCTCAAAGCCAAAGAACATAAACAGTCCCATCAGCGCAGCAGACATAAATGCGGTGGAATAGCTGCCGTCATGAGCCAGCACACCCATCGAGTCAAAAATTACAGAGAACGGCTGCGAACGGTGGAAAATCAGCAGATAAATCCCCAGCGCGATCACGCTGACAATTTCACACCAGAAACCAATTTTCGCCACCCGGGCCAGATTTTTAGTCCCGGACATATTAACCGCCATCATCAACAGCAGCAGCAGAACGGAAGTCACCAACATCGTGGCTGGAGTCTGACCATAATGGAAGAGTGATTCAACAAACGTTGATGTATATTCCGCGATCGACGTAATGGTGACCACCAGTGCCCACAGGTAGATCCAGGCGGCGATCCACGCATATTTCTTGCCCCACAACCTTCTGGCCCAAGGGTAAAGCCCGCCGGTTATCGGATACTGGGAAGCGACCTCACCAAACACCAGCGCCACCAAAAGTTGCCCACATGCGACGATTAAAATCCACCATACTGCAGGCGGCCCCGCCAGCGTTACGGCCAGCGCAAACAGCGAGTAGACGGCGGTAAGCGGCGACAGGTAGGTAAAACCCAACGCAAAGTTTGAAATTAAACCGATCGATCTATTGAACTGTTCTTTGCCATCTTTTTGAAAATTATCGTTTTTCTTATCAGGTGTCTGTTCCATATAGCTTTCTCTTTTGTGGAATAGTCGCAGGGTTGAACAATTAATGTATAAAAGATATTAAATTATATGTATAGTGATTTTGTCGCAGATTTGTTAAAAATGATCGCGCATCACGTTAATGAAAAAGTGGGAATAAAACGGTAGAGAGAGCGAGAATTTTGCGGTATTTACAACCAACAATTCTTTAGCAATTGCGAACCGTGGGCCACTTTGGCGGATAAATACGCACAGCGGATTGCGTTCGATGCTAAGTAGCAAGAATCGCTGCTGTTAAGCAACATTTTTGCAATATAATAACGTGATGTTAAACGCTGAACCTGAGCAGGCGAATGATGGAAATTGATCTCGATAATCTGGTCTTTGATGGACTGGAAGAAGCGCAAGAGCGTAACGCTGAACGTCTGGAAGATGCAGACAAGAAAGCGCAGGAAATTATTGCTGATAATGACTGCGGCGACGCCTGCAAAATTTGATTTCCAAACCGGCGCAATGCCGGTTTTTTATTGCCTGTTCCCCCCCCCCCACTTCAGCCCGTATACCGTAAGGCCTCAATCAATTGCGCAAAGGCAGCGGTATGCTGTTTTCGGCTGGGATAGTACAAATAATAGCCAGAAAAAGGTTCACACCAGTCCTCCAAAACTTTTTCCAACGCCCCCTCTGCAACAGCCTGCTCGACGGTATCTTCCGGCACAAAAGCCAGCCCTCTTCCGGCAATCGCTGCGCTAATTCGCGGGGGTAGATTGTTAAAAATAAGCTGTCCTTCAACCCGCACGCGCAAATCTTGTCCGTCTTTAGCAAACTCCCAGGCGTATAATCCGCCCAGCGTCGGCATACGCATGTTAATACAGCTGTGGTTTTGCAGGTCGTGAGGGGTTTGCGGTTTGCCATGGCGAGCAAAATACGTCGGTGCCCCCACCACTACCATGCGCCAGTCCGGGCCAATTCTGACGGCGACCATGTCTTTTGCTACCTGCTCGCCAAGCCGAATACCCGCGTCATAGCGGCCAGTCACAATATCCGTCAGACTATTGTCGATGGTTATTTCCACATTCACATCAGGGTATGTCTGCAAAAACGGCTCCAGCGCGGGCCAGACGGTAGATTGCAATGCATGTTCGCCCAGCGTCAGCCGTATGTTACCAGCCACCCGCTGACGGACATCGGTTAATGCCAGCAGCTCTGTTTCAATGTCATCAAAACGCGGGCTGATACTGTTGATAAGCCGTTCTCCGGCTTCGGTCGGCGCAACGCTGCGCGTGGTGCGGGTGAGAAGCCGTACATCCAGCCGTTCTTCAAGCCCGCGAATCGCATGGCTTAGCGCGGATTGCGAAACCCCAAGTTTTGCCGCTGCCCGGGTAAAACTACGCTCGCGCGCAACGATAATGAGATAATAGAGATCGTTAAAATTATCACGCAGCATGCTTATCCCCAATCCAAACCTGTTGTGACATATGGTACAGGTCTGGAGGGTATTCCAGTAAACCTTCTGGACATTAGCACAGCTCAATCTTATTCAAGCGTGCCCTCAAACATAAACAAAATGCAAATTATTATCAGGCTTATGCACTATTTTACCTTTCACTCATGCATTATTTTTACCCGCTATTAACACATCCTTCACTAATAACATTTTGTATATAGATAAGAATTTTTTCTTATTTTGTCCCAACCGTAAGTTATGGGAGCGTAAAAAGCACAAACCAAAAACTACAGGGATTTCATACAATGATGGCTACGAAAACTTACCGCGCTAAAAAAACACTGCTGGCATTCGGCGTGCTGCTGGCCTCTGGACTTACCGTCTCGCAGGCTCAGGCTGACCAACTGGCCGATATCAAAGCCGCAGGCGTAGTAAAAGTCGCAACATTTGACGCGAACCCGCCGTTTGGCTCCATCGATGCCAAAACGCATAAGATTGTCGGCTACGACGTCGATTTTGCCGAAGCGCTGGCCAAATCTCTTGGTGTAAAACTGGAACTGGTGGCGACCAATCCGGCAAACCGAATTCCGTTATTACAATCTGGTAAAGCCGATTTAATCGTTGCGGATATCACGATCACGCCTGAGCGGTCGCAGGTAATAGATTTCTCCGTCCCCTATTTTGTTACCGGCCAGCAGTTTCTTGTGCCAGCAAAATCTCCGGATAAGCTCGAACAATACAGCAAAGCACGCATCGGCGCGGTAAAAGGCACTACTGGTGAACAGGCACTGCATCAGCGCTTCCCGCAGTCGCGCGTACTGGCCTATGACGATATCCCGCTAGCGTTAACTGCACTGCGCAACGGCAATGTTCAGGCCATCACCCAGGACAGTACGATTCTGGCCGGTTTATTAGGCGGTGCGCCGGATAAAGCAGATTTCAAAATTCTACCGGACCTGCTGAGCAAAGAAGAGATTGGCGTGGGGGTGAAAAAAGGTGAGCCAGCGTTGTTAAAAGCCGTCAACGATGAACTTTTGAAGCTGGAATCTACCGGGCAGGCGGCCAAAATTTATGATGTCTGGTTTGGTCCTGAAACCAAAAATCCACAAGCCCGCGCCTTTAAAATAGAAGCCAAATAATATGCTCTCAGCCCTTTTTCATCGATCCGCAGCTTCGGCTGCGGATTTTACCCATTTGCGTCAGGCGAGCGTCGAACTACGCAATGTGGTTAAAGAGTATGGCGCTCAAACTGTACTTAACGGCGTCAACCTGGCAGTTGAGCCCGGTGAAGTGGTGACCATTCTGGGACCTTCCGGTTCTGGAAAGTCCACTCTTATACGTCTTATCAACCAGTTGGAGTCGCTCAGCGATGGCGAAATCTTCATTGATGGTAAACCAATTAGCCAGTTGCGCGGGGCGGCATTACGCCAGCTACGCAGCCGTATCGGTTTCGTATTTCAGCAATTCAATCTCTATTCGCATCTGACTGCACTGCAAAACATCGCGCTGGCGCTGGAATATGTTCACGGCTGGAATAAGACGGAAGCGGATCGTCGGGCACTTGAGTTGCTGGAAAAGGTGGGACTGGCGGAAAAAGCCAATGCCTATGCCGCACAGTTGTCCGGTGGACAGCAGCAGCGCGTGGCCATCGCCCGCGCGCTGGCTTCATCACCGCAAATTATTCTGTTTGATGAGCCCACCTCCGCGCTGGATCCTGAAATGATCGGCGAGGTATTGCAGGTGATGAAAAATCTCGCTCACAGCGGTATCACCATGATCGTCGTGACCCACGAAATGCATTTCGCCCGCGAGATTGCCGATCGTGTGGTTTTCATCGATGGTGGCGATATTCTTGAAGTGGCCCCGCCGGAGGATTTTTTCGTCCAACCACAGCACCCGAGAACCCAGCGTTTCCTGAAAAAAGTGCTCGACCCGTTACACCAGGAGTCATCATCATAATGCATGCAATGGACTGGCAGGGAGTATTGAGCGGGCAACCCCTGCAATGGATAATTTCTGGTTTTCTTACCACGCTTTGGGTGACGCTGGCAGGTATCGTGCTCGCCACGCTCATTGCCATCTCACTGCTCAGCCTGCGACTGACGGGCAATCTTCTCGCTAAAACGATGGTCGGGGTGTGGGTCTCGGTGTTTCGCAATACACCTTTACTGGTGCAACTGATGTTCTGGTATTTTGCCGCATGGAACTGGCTTCCCCGTGACGTCATTAGCTTCATCAATGCTGATCATCCATGGTCAATTCTGCCGGGTGATGTCTGGTGGTTAACGCCGGAGTTTATCTGTTCAGCATGGGGACTGGGCGTATTTACCTCAGCATTTTTGGTCGAAGAGATCGCCTCAGGTTTACAGGCAGTTTCTGCCGGACAACGCGAGGCTGCCGTGGCGCAGGGGTTTTCATCCTGGGCGATATTTCGTCACATTCTACTGCCTCAGGGACTGGCAAACGCCTGGCAACCCATTGTTGGGCAATATCTCAACCTGATGAAGCTTTCCTCGCTTGCCAGCGGTATTGGATTTGCTGAGCTCACCTACCAGGTACGGCAAATTGAGAGCTACAACGCGCACGCGCTGGAAGCCTTTGCCGTTGGCACCGCACTCTATCTGTTTACCGGCATCGTGCTGGGTATGTTGCTTACGCGTCTTGGCCCGCGGCCGGCGGCGGGTAAATCGTCAAAGGTAAGAATGCGCATCTTCAGCGTCAGGAGCATACTGCATGATCGCTAATATTTCGGTCATTACCGACAATCTTGACTATCTCCTGTGGGGACGTGTAGCTGAGGGGCAACCCGGCGGTGTACTGCTCACTTTGCTGATGGCTATCGGTGCGGCTTTGCTGGCGCTGCCTGGCGGGATCGTTCTTGCCTGCAGCGCCTGGCGATTTCCAGGCGCAGTTCGCAACGGGTTGTTTATCTGGGCGGAATT
This sequence comes from Citrobacter sp. Cf136, assembly GCF_030333815.1. Classification (NCBI taxonomy): domain Bacteria; kingdom Pseudomonadati; phylum Pseudomonadota; class Gammaproteobacteria; order Enterobacterales; family Enterobacteriaceae; genus Citrobacter; species Citrobacter sp. Cf136. The sequence continues at coordinate 1,268,324 of NZ_JAOWFE010000032.1, forward strand.
TATTCGCGGCATTCCGCTCATCTTTGTGATTTTCTGGATGTGGTATTTGCTACCCATGCTGACCGGAAGCGATCTGCCCGGTGCCGTTACCGTGACGCTGGCGCTGGCATGGTTCACCGCCGCTTCGGTGATGCACTCGGTGTATGCTGGAATTAGCGCACTGCCTGGTGGGCAATATGAAGCGGCAGTCGTTCAGGGATTTCGCCCGGATCAGGCCCTGTGGCTTATCTTGCTGCCACAGGTGCTGCGTAACGTACTGCCGTCGTTGACGGGGATTTTCATTGGGCTACTGAAGGACACGTCACTGGCATTTATCGTTAACGTACCGGAACTCACGACGGTTGCCGGTCAGGTTAACAGCCGGGTGCAAATCTACCCGGCAGCCATTTTTATCTTTACCGGACTGGTCTATTACCTGCTGTGCTTTAGCCTGGAGAAAATCACCCAGCGCCGCTTCGCACTAAAATAACCTCTCGGCTCAACATTCCACAAACTGATGGTCTTCGTTGAGCCGATATTTCACGCCCGCCCGAATGTTTTTTTCCCCTTCAACGGCAAGCGCAAAGCGCATTCTCTCGCCATCGTGATAAGCCAGCGCCGCACATCCGCCGGGACCGAGCGTTATCGAATCTACAGTACCGGTACTGGCAACAACGGCGTTCTCTCCGCTGGCAATAATGTGGATATTATCCGCGCAGTTAGCGATTTTTGCCTCTGCGCCAAAACAGGCTACCTGGGTTAAATCACCGCTACTGGCAACCCGGTTTCGGTCGCCAAGCGAACTGATGCGTACGCGCATGCCGGTACTGGCGATACGCGTTCCGTCGCCCACACTGCTGATACGCGCCGAATTTCCCGCAATCGCTATTCGCCCACGATCGCCTGAACTGCCGATATGCGTGTTATAGCCTACACTGCCAATCCGTGCGCTGTAACCGGCACTGGCGATCTGTGCGGCATACCCGGCGCTGGCAATTTTAACGTTGTCACCCGCACTGCTAAATCGGGCATAATCTTCCGCACTCGCCAACGGACGACTGGTTTCCTCCGCGGCTTGCTCACAGGAAATATTCCCCATTGCGTCAATATCCTGCTGAGCAAAACTCGCCTCTTCCCTCCATTTCGACCAGCCGTATTCCACCAGGCTATTTGCCCAATCGGTATACCCTTCCCGCTGGAGCGCGCGATGAACATCGGCATAGCTTCCTCCTGCGGGAAACGCGCGTAGAAACCAGCGATACATGACGGGCCCAACACGCCAGGCCCGTAAGTCACTTCGTGTAATCATCATCGCTTAATGCCGGTGGTAGCCATCCACCATACACTTGAAGGTTTCGCCCGGCGTGCGGCCCGTAGTGCAAAGATAAAGATGCCCAAAAATGAAAAACAGACTGACAATTGCCAGCGCAAAGTGCGCCTGAAGCAGCCAGTAACGCACACCAGGAAACAGATCTCCGACGACCGTCGGGTAAAGCGATAACAACCCAGAAATCAGCAGTAGTGGCAGCAACCCATACATCACGCCAACGTAGGCCGCCTGCTGTAGCGGATTGAATTTAGAACGCGGTGATGCCGGGAATGGGTGTGACTCGCCCTGCATAATGCCAAACAGGTAAAAACGTGTTTGTCTTTGCGCGCGAGCGATCCAGCCCTGACGTTGAATAATATAGTGATGTCCGTTGCCGCCAATCAGGTTGATCAGCACAAAACCAACCCAGCAGGCGAGTAGCAAAAAGCCGCAAACCTCATGAACGGTAAGCAGGCTTTTCATTACCGGTGCGCTGACGGCAGAGAAGTGATTGACCAGGCCACTGACCAGAAGTAGCAAAAACAACAGCGCATTCGACCAGTGCCACAAACGAACAGCCTTCGAATATAAATAGACCTTCTCACCGTGCCCTGCCGACGTTTTATGTACCGCCCGAAAGCGCAGCATGGCGTGAAGCGCCAGCACCAGCCACATTCCCACCAGCATTAACCCGGCAACGACTAACCACACGGGCCAGTAGTCCGGTGAAAACAGGGGAACATACTGCGCAAGCTGGGCGTGAAACTGTTCGGCATTTTGCGACGCGTTCATACATTTTCCTTTTTAATCAAATGTTGACCGAACCGACGATACAGATGGGGTTTCCCGGCGCCTGCAAGTTGATATTCGTAATACTTGTTTTCTCGCAACCAGGTCTGAATTTCCGGGCTATCTTCACGGCCAAAAATCAGCGCATGTTCCGGGCAAGCGTTAACACAGATCGGTGGAAAACCTTTCGCCAGGCGTGATTCAGCGCAAAAGTCGCATTTATCCGCCACTTTGGTATGCGGGTTGAGATAACGAACCTGATAAGGACACGCACCAATACAGTAACTGCAGCCGATACAGGAAGACGTATCTACTCGCACAATACCGTTCTCATCCCGCCAGGAGGCACCGGTCGGACACACCTCAATACAAGGCGCATCATCACAATGCTGGCAGGATTGACGGAAGTAGTGATACAGCGTTTCGTTGTCGTTGTCCGAGACTGGAATATGCGCTATCGACAAACGGCTGCCCCGGGCAGGAACATGGTTGGTTTTCCTGCAGGCCCGCGCGCAGATATTACATCCGTTACACAGTGATTCGTCGTGAATCATGACGTAACGAACGGCTTTAGGGCTCCTGGTACTCGCTAACAGATTTTGACCTGGGCCGGTGAAAAAAATCACCGTCCCCATGCCAATGACAAATTTTCGTCGGGTGAAGGACATCGGGTTATCCTCTAAACTGTGACAGTGGTCGTCCACACGTTCCATGACATCAACCTGAATAATTCATGGGTTCTGATACTGCTCAACCTCAAGCCATTCACACAGGCCGTACGCTTTGCCATAACTCATAAAACGTTCGCTAAACAGATAAGGTTCCGCATTTGACGATTCCACAGTACGTATATCTGCGTAATCGGGATGCGTTTCCATAGCCGTTAGCGCCGCTGTAATCTGCTGAGATTCAAAGCTATACGGCGGTTGCGTCAACATGGCGACCTTATAGGGGCGAGGATACGTGCGGCCGTCGAAGCGTACCGCCTCGGCAATCGCACGGCAGATGTCGTTTTCCACTACCTGCACGCACATGTCGGCGTAGTTTGCCGTCATGGTTTGCGTTGAGTAGAAATAGACATCTTCCGCGCCCTGCACACGGGTGATATCCGCGTTAATTGCGTCCTGACACAGTGCATCCAGCAGTGCGGATAGATCGGTTTCAGGGACCGAATAAGGTGGCTGCAGAAACACGCTGCGCCCCACCAATTGCCCCGATGCCGAATGCTGGCGGATAAAATCTGCCACAATCGACTCCGGGCTGGCAGGATCCTGAACCTGCGGCGCAGTCACCTGTTCTACCGGCGGGTGAAACGCCTGTAGCCAGTGTCTCTTTTGACTATCAACCTCGTCAGGAAGCGCCTCTACGGGTGCCAGAACGTTGCTCACGTTAGTCATCTCACGTTCCTTACGCTGGCAACAGATCTTGCGCCGCCAAATCAGCTGCCACGTCTTCAAGTCCGAGTCGGTTCAGGGTTTCACGCGTTGGGCAACCCAGCTCTGGATCCCAGCCCATTTCCTGATAGAACATCGTCAATGACTGACGCATATCCTCCCTGTCCATCTTGTCGGTTCCTTCAGTGAAGACCGGGATCTTCGGATCTTTATCGAATACCCAGGAGCAGATGAGATCGTGCTCATTGCGCATATCCATGGTTTGCATCAGTTTGACCGTATAAGCGCGATGCAGTGTAAAGATGCGTTCAGCGGCAAGGTCCAGACTCGCCTGCGTGGTTTCATCACCGGTGACTGCCTGGAAGAACTTCGCCTCCAGATCCAAGTCTCCGCGATAGTTACGGCTCTTGAGTGGTGAAACCGTCATCGGCCAAACCCAGTTACACAACGTAACCGCGTTATGCAGACAGACTTTCAGCAGCGTCCATTTGGCATATTTGATCTTGGCTGCATTGATCGGGGTGTAGTTTTTGGTTTCATCGTAGGCATCCTGTGAACCAAACAGCTCGCCCGCCACTTCGCGCTGTAATTTCAACGGCAAACCGGAGCCGATGAAGTTGATATGGGTGTGCGCCATGCAGTCACGGTTAAACATACAGTTGGTGATCGCCCCCACCTGCGCTGAAGCCTCGTTCGCATGGTGAACAGGAAAACCGAACGGCGACCACAGTTTATTTTTGGCATAACCCCAGTACTCTTCGCCCAAATCCCAGCGTTCAGCAATGGCATAAGAGCCGTCCGCAAGGTGACTGAGTTCTCCCACGCGATGCGCCAACCGATAGTAAAAGTCTTTAATAAAATTAGGATCACCCGCTTCCAACTGATCCCAGCGGATCTCCGCATACTCTTCAGCCGGCAGTACGCGCTTAAAGACGCCTTTCGAATAGCAATAAGTAAAATCACGGTGCAACTGGCCGTAGTTACACCAGATACCGTAATCGTCAAACAGGTTCAGACCAATCAGGTTTCCCACCACACGCCCATCGTCTTTATCGTCAAAATCTTTCGGGCCATTGGGGAAAATGGTGGTGTGTACAAAGTTCGCCACACAAGTGTTGCCGCCGGTACTCGGCACGCCAAAATCCTTCACCCGCGGGACATTGAGCTGTGACATACAACGAATAGGGCATGAATGACAGCCGCTCATTTTGACCGTGTATTTCTCTGCGGCTGGCCCCAGATCGAACACCGATTTATAGGTACGGAAACCTACCGTATTTTGGTTGCCCGGCGGGATTTCCCCGGTTTCGATTGGTCCGCCTTCTGCTGCGCCCCAGAACAGCCCTTTACGGGCTGTCCAGCGCGAGTTTGGCGAAGAGTATTCTGCCCAGGCCTGCGGGGTGCTTGGCACAACGTGGTTGTTGTTAGCGCCGATGAGCTCGGTCATCATGTAGTCATTGAGCCGCTTCATCTCTTTGCGATCGGCAATATTGACGCCTTTGGTCCCTTCTACCGCAATAGCCTTCAGGTTTTTCGAGCCCATTACTGCGCCAGTACCAGCTCCGCCGCTGTGGTTGCGACTGTTGATCATGCAGGAGAGCGGCACCAGATTTTCCCCCGCCTGGCCAATCGCGGCGACGCAGGTTTCCGGGCTGGTGATGCGACAAATTTCTTCAGTTGTGGCGCGCGTCCCCTTACCCCACAGGAAATCGGCTTTTTCGATGCTAACCTTATCGTCTTTAATGTTGATCCAGACCGGCGATGCGGACTTGCCTTCAATAATAATGGCGTCGTAACCGGCGAATTTCATTTGTGCAGCAAAGAAACCGCCCATATGAGCATCCACGACTAAATTGCCTTTGGTAAATGTCGATAAGGAGGTGATATTGACGCGGGAGCTACAGGGAGCGCCAGAACCCGTTAATGGTCCGGTGGCAAAAACCAACTTATTCCCTTCATCAAAAGGCATGGTGCCTGGCGGGACTTCGTCGTACATAATTTTATAACCAAAGCCCATCCCACCGACAAATTTTTTAAATTTACTGGAATCTTCAAGGGTGATATTACCCGTGGTGAGATTGACCCGTAAAATAGTACCTGTCCAACCATTAGCCATCATGTTTTCCTTTGCAAGAAGGTTTAATAGATATACCCGCCATTCTTCAGGCAGCTTTTTTATCCAAAACTGCGGTATTTTTGGCAATTAATGGCGCGAATCAGGTATGCCTGCTATCTATCAAACAGTAATATCTTTCCACTCGATAATTTTTAATGCCCCAGTCGGACAAGCATTGGCGCATTCCCCGCATAACACACATTTTGAGGACTTTTTCGTTTCGGTATTTACGGTTGCCATCATCCACGGGCAGGCTGTGGTACACGCGCTACAGCCAATACAGCGTTTGTGGTCCACCGCAATACAACCGTCTTCCTGCTTCCAGGTAATTGCACCTATCGGGCAGACCTTCATACACTGCGGATCTTTGCATTGCCGGCAGGTATCAGCGGTATAGTTTAAATCGCCATACAGCCCACCACCGGACCCGACACCATCATCGCCAAAGAAGAAATTGCGATGGATTTTTATCCGGGAAAAGAAGGTACCCACCGCACCATCGTTATAATTGGTACAGGAAATTTCGCAGCGGTGACAGCCCGTACAGCGAGCTCGCTGGGTCACCAAAACCCCTTTAGGCGTATTGATAAGCCCAACAGTCCCACTATCGACATCTTCCTGCTTACAACCAAAAAGGGATAACAGCGCGGGAGCAATCGTTAATCCCGCCAGTCCTTTTCCTGATATCCGCAGAAATTCTAGTCGCGTTAAACCACAATCTAAAAATGGACGATCAACCTGGTTCATTTATTTCGCATCCTCTTCGCAAATGCTGTGGTAGCAACACCTTCAGGCTAATTTAAACCAGCGCAGGTCAAGCCATATCGGGCGGTTAATGTTGCCAACAACACGTAAATTTTTGCCCTAACCTGATCGCATAAATGACGGTGGTTAAACTGAATGAATCTAATCCTTTAGGGTTAGGCACAGAAATAATGTGGTTATTCAGCATGCATAGTCTTGATCGTCATCAATTAAAAAACGGAAGGGATATAATTAATGCGGAGTGAGATTTATTATCATTAAGATAAATTGAAATAGCACTTCATATGTATTGCAAATATTTGTGACTCCACTCTCATATATATTTTTATATATCATCCGATATACAATTAAATATATAGCGAGTTTGATAACATTAATTGCAACGCTAAATTATAATTATTGATAGATTAACGTAATGAGAATAAGAGGACGGCGAGAGAAACTACCGCCCTCTTTTTGTGGATTATCCGGCCAATGCTTTAATTACGGTCTCAATAGCCTGTTTTTCTAACTCACTGCGCTTCACACGCTGGTTCGCAAGGGTGGTTCTCAGTACTCCCGCAATGACGATATGCTTAGGCTCTTGTCCCAGATCGCGCATTTCCAGCACTACTTTACCGACTACTCTGCACATTTCACGGTACAACTCGTCGTCTTTCGTCTGATTTCCCATTTTTGCCCGCTCGTCATTAACTCAAACCAACAGCATATATCACTCTGAGGATTTAGACAAAATTCAATGAAAATCAAAGAAATGTCATCATTCTACTGAACTCTCTGAAGTCGATTTACAAGCTCAGCAAGACTTCCCGCCTGCATTTTTTCCATCACCCGCGCCCGGTGCACTTCAACAGTACGCACGGCAATATTCATGGCATCAGCAATTTCCCGATTCATTAATCCTTTTGCTACCAGATGCGCCAGTTCCCGTTCTTTTGGCGTAAGCTGTTGATAGCAGCAGATGATCTCTTGTCGCGAGAACGCCGCTGCCGAGACCTGCAAGGCATGTTCTAATGCTGCCTGAAGCGGCACGGCTGACACCGGTTTTTGCAAAAAATCGACCGCGCCACGTTTCATTTGCTCAACCGCCATCGGCACATCGCCATGCCCGGTGAGAAAGACCACCGCCAGCGTGCTTGCTTTCTGACGCATGATTTCATGCACAGCGTGCCCATCCAGTACCGGCATACGCATATCCAGCAGCAGTACACCCACCTGGTGCAGATTTGCCTCAGCGAGGAATTTCTCACCTTGCTCCCAGCAAGACACTTCATATCCCAGACTTTCCAATAAAAACGCACAGGCCTGGGTGACGGCAATGTCGTCATCCAGCAGATGAATTATCGCCACTACGGCCTCCTTCCCGATTTGGTTTAAAATATAATGTCACTCTCGCCCCCGCTTTTCCGTCCGGGGCCTGCTGATTGTTGATCTCAATATCTCCGTTTGCGTAGCGCACCAGTCGCTGACAAATGACCAGTCCTAGTCCCATGCCTTCTTTGCGAGTGGTCATAAACGGCTGAAACGCCTGATACAACTGCGTCTCGTCAATGCCTCCGGCATTATCCTGCACCTGAATACTCACACCACCATCCTTATGCAGGGCGCTAAACCAAACTGTGGTAGCCCCTGCCTGGGCGGCATTGAGTACCAGATTGGCCAGCACCTGCTCAAGAAGAACGCTTGGCAGCGTCAATGTTAACGCCTTGCTGACCTGTGTGTGCAGCGTTACCGCCGGGAATTGCTGGGGCATGCGCAGTAATTGCCAGACGTGATGGATAGCATCGTGAACGTTGATGGCTTGCCAGTCATCGGGAAGTACCGGATTGCCCTGTGCCTGGCTGACCCACTGCCGGAGATTGCGCAGCGTATCGGCCCCCCTTTCTGCCTGGGTGTCGATGTGCTCAAGCACGGGCAGCAACGGATGCTGCTCATCCTGACCGCGCAGGCGAATCAGACAGCCTTGGGCATAATGGCGGATAGCCGACAACGGCTGATTGAGCTCATGGGCAAAACCGGAGGTCATCTCCCCCAGCACGCTCATTTGTCGGGCAGTCTCCAGCGCCTGTTCCTGTTTGTGCAACAACACGTTGTTCCGCTCTAGCTGCCTGCCGCGTCGGCGAACCAACAGCATTACCCAGATGTAATTGAGCGTCAGCAACAGCAACACGATGGCCACGCCCCCCATTGCCAGTCGGTGTTGAATAAACCAGCTTTTGACATCCAGCCACAGCTGACGCTGCTGCGGATGCTGGCGGACATCGCGCAACAACGCTTCCACCTCGCGGGTCGAGGCGGGCGCTCCCCAGCGAAATGTCGCGTTTTGCGGTGCATTGAACAGCACCCGCGTGACGCGATCGGCCAGCTCGTCACTCACTGCAGGTAGTGCGGCAAATGACCAGTCAGGATAGAGCGGTGTACTGGTCAGACAGGGAATTGAGGTCGGATGGTTCAACACGGTCATAAAATCGGTTTTACGAATGAGGCCTTCTTCATCCATTTTTTCCAGCAGACACACCGGCACGATCACCGCCTGCACGGCTTTTTCACGTAATAAATAGAGTAAGGCATCGGCGGGAAATCCGGTAAACGTCAGTCGTAAATCGCGTTCAGGACGCAGACCGGCATCACTGAGCGCTTTATATCCCAGCAAATAGCCGCCAAAAGCCTGAGCATCAATGGCGCCAACCGTTTTGCCGATCAGATCGTGTGGGGAGGTTATCCCGCTGTCGCGTCTGACGAGGATCGCGCTGCCAATCACGTTACTGGTGGCTTTCCCACCACGGGTGGAGCGTAGCGACGCTAGCCAGCGCAGCGCAGAACGGCTGTTTAGCTGAACAAACTGCGCCGGATTAGTAACAACAAACTGCACCGTTCCACGATTCACCGCCTCCTGCATCTGGTGCAGATCCAGAGGTTGAATATGAAACTGTTCGCCGGGGATTTGCTGATTCAACAATGTTTCCAGCGGCTGCCAGTGATTACGTGTAGAAACCTCCCCGCGCATCGCCAAAACGCCAATGTTCCATGTCTGCGCCCTGACCGCGCCGCTTAGCATCCACAGCGACGCCAGCACTGTCAGACATCTTACTACGTTGCGTCCCACTCAATTGTCCCTGTCAATTATGTTGTTTTAGATCAACAACAAGCCGGGTATGTGGTTAACCACAATAGAGTATACCCCGTCACGATTTTTACACTGTAAATCATTGAGATTCTTTATTCATCACACGCAAATCAACGGCGTGACCAATGTTTCGTTGTTGCATCGTGACGGGAGAAAATATGGACAGCAGTAAACGGCAGTTTCTCCAGCAACTGGGCGTCCTGACCGCTGGCGCATCACTGGTTCCGCTGGCTCAGGCGAAATTTCCCTTTTCGCCTGAACGCCATGAAGGCTCACTTCAGCATCGCTACGCCATGCTGGTTGACCTGCGACGCTGTATTGGCTGCCAGGCATGTACCGTCAGTTGCGCCATTGAAAACCAGACGCCACAGGGCGAATTTCGTACCCTCGTCAACCAGTATCAAGTACAGATTGAAGGTCAGCAAAGCGTCACCAACGTCCTGCTGCCGCGACTATGCAACCATTGTGATAATCCCCCTTGCGTGCCCGTTTGCCCGGTACAGGCCACTTTCCAACGCGAAGACGGCATCGTGGTGGTCGACAACACACGCTGCGTTGGCTGCGCCTATTGCGTGCAGGCCTGCCCTTATGATGCGCGATTCATCAACCATGAAACGCAAACCGCCGATAAATGTACCTTCTGTGTTCACCGCCTCGAAGCGGGGCTGCTCCCGGCCTGTGTAGAATCCTGCGTCGGCGGCGCGCGCATCATTGGCGATATTAAAGATCCACACAGCCGCATTTCACAAATGCTGCATGAACACCATGACACCATCAAAGTCCTGAAGCCGAAAAGCGGTACGTCTCCTCACGTGTTCTATCTGGGACTGGATGAGGCGTTTGTCACCCCATTGATTGGACGTGCTCAACCCGCTCTCTGGCAGGAGGTTTAAATGAACCATTCACTAATTATCGACGAGGTTCTGGCCCATCCCCAGGACGTAAGTTGGTTACCCTGGGCCGTACAATATTTCTTTTTCATCGGCATTGCCGCCTGCGCCGCACTGTTCGCCTGCGTTCTCCACTGGCGCAAAAAAGAAACGGCAGATCTGGAGAATCTGACGCTGTTAATCGCCCTGACCTGCGCGATTACCGCACCGCTGGCGCTGACCGCTGATCTACACCAAACCGCCCGCGTCTGGCATTTCTATGCGTATCCGACGCCCTGGTCCTGGATGCCGTGGGGCGCACTGTTCTTACCGCTGTTTACCGGTTTTTTAGGTCTGTGGTTTCTGGCGCAGCACGTTAAACGTCTAACGCTAAAAAGTTACAACGTCACAAAATGGTTAGCACTTGGTAGCGCGCTGTCCGCCATCGGATTGCTGGTTTACACCGGCCGTGAAGTGTCGGCGGTGCAGGCGCGTCCCATCTGGTTCAGTTACGCCTTTCCGATTGCGATGTTCCTCAGCGCGCTGCAAACGTTTCTTGCCCTGCTTATTGCCACGACAAATAGCAAGGACGTACTGCCGCGTAAGCTAGCGTGGGGGCAAATGGACACGTTGATCGCACTGGCTATTGTGGTGTTGATCTGGGTGAGCGGTAATACGCTTTCCGGTTCGGCTATCCGCCAATGGCTGGATGTTGCTTCTTCAGCACAACACTACGCTATCGGTTGGGTTGCGTTATGGCTTGTTTCACTTGTTCTTTGCGGATTGGTTGTACGTTACCCCTTGTCGCTACCGCTGCGCATATTACTCGCCTTTAGCGCCATGGCGCTGTGCTGGCTAATGCGCTGGACGTTACTCATCCAGGTGCAGACCGTACCGAAATTTAACGCGCAGTTTAATCCCTACACCCTGCCCGGCGGCACCGATGGCTGGCTGGCCATTGTGGGTACCTTCGGCCTGTGGATAGCACTGATTATTATTGTTCGTGAAGCCCTGAACGCGATCGCAAGGAGAATGCAACATGGCTAATTTAACCCGTCGTCAGTGGCTTAAAGTGGGCCTTGCCGTAGGTGGCATGGTGACTTTTGGCCTGAGTTATCGGGATGTGGCAAAGCGCGCGATAGACGGTTTGCTGGACGGAACCTCGGGCAAAATTACCCGTGACCGCATCTTTGCAAACGCGCTCATCCCTGAAGCCAACGCCCGGCCGCACTGGCAGCAAAACCCGCAGCAGGTGATCTCCATGACACAGTGTTTTGGTTGCTGGACGCAGTGTGGCGTGCGGGTTCGCGTTGACACTGAGCAAGGCAAGGTGCTGCGCATTGCGGGCAACCCTTATCATCCGTTGTCGCACGAGCACCATATAGACGCCTCCGTCCCCTTTACCACGGCAATGGAACAGTTGGCCGGGGAGTCAGGTCTTGACGCACGTTCCACCGCCTGCGCCCGTGGTGCAACTTTACTCGAAGGTCTGTACAGCCCGTTACGTATTCTGGAGCCCATGAAGCGCGTCGGTAAGCGCGGTGAGGGAAAATGGCAGCGCATCAGCTTCGAACAGCTGATCAAAGAGGTGGTGGAAGGCGGAGATCTGTTTGGTGAAGGCCACGTTGATGGTCTGAGAGCCATCCACGATCCCGCTACACCGCTTGATGCGAAACATCCCGGCTTTGGCCCAAAATCCAATCAACTGCTGGTCACTAATACCAGCGATGAAGGACGTGATACCTTTTTACGTCGCTTCGCACTGAACAGTTTCGGCAGTAAAAATTTCGGTGCTCATGGCGCTTACTGCGGTCTGGCCTATCGGGCCGGTTCCGGCGCGTTAATGGGCGATTTGGATAAAAATACCCACGTGAAACCCGACTGGGATAACGTCGAATTCGCGCTGTTTATGGGCACCTCTCCGGCGCAATCCGGCAACCCGTTTAAGCGCCAGGCCCGCCAGTTGGCCAGCGCCCGTTTACGTGACGACTTCCGCTATGTTGTGGTAGCGCCCGCCCTGCCATTAACCACGGTGCTGGCTGACGATCGCGGCCACTGGCAGCCCGTACGACCGGGAAGCGACTCCGCGTTGGCGATGGGGATGATAAGCTGGATTATCGATAAACAACGCTATAACGCTGATTATCTCGCCATTCCCGGCGTACAGGCCATGCAGCAGGCAGGAGAAAAAAGCTGGACTAACGCCACTCATCTTGTGATTACCGATGAAATTCCAACGCTTGCCGGACAACACCTGACCCTCGCCCATCTGAGCACAAACGCCGCCCAGGAGCCGGTGGTCGTCAACGAGGCCGGTGAGATTGTCGCCGCCAACAGTTGCCCGCGTGCGCAGCTGTTTGTTACCCGCGAGGTGACGCTGGCTGACGGGCAGACGGTAACGGTAAAAAGCAGCTTCCAGTGTCTGCGAGAGTCCGCAGAGAAACTGTCGCTAACGCAGTACAGCCAGCAGTGTGGGGTGTCAGAAACAGACATTGGCGCTCTGGCCGACGCATTCACCCGCCACGGACGTAAAGCGGCAGTAATTACGCACGGCGGAATGATGGCAGGCAATGGATTTTATAACGCCTGGTCGGTAATGATGCTCAATGCGCTGATTGGCAACCTCAGTCTTGAAGGCGGTGTGTTTGTTGGTGGCGGCAAATTCAATGGCGCCACCGACGGTCCGCGCTACAACATGGACAGCTTCGCCGGGAAGGTAAAACCGAAAGGGTTAAGCATCGCGCGCAGTAAAACCGCTTATGAGTCTTCCGAAGAGTACCGCAATAAGGTAGCTGCCGGACAATCCCCCTTCCCGGCTAAGGCCCCGTGGTACCCGTTTGTCGCAGGTCAGCTTACCGAACTCCTCGTCTCGGCGCTTGAAGGTTACCCTTATCCGCTGAAAGCCTGGATCTCAAACATGACCAACCCGTTTTACGGCATTGCGGGATTACGTGGCGTGGCGGAAGAAAAGCTCAAGGATCCTGCTCGCTTGCCGCTGTTTATCGCGATTGACGCCTTTATGAACGAAACCACGGCGCTGGCAGATTACATCGTGCCGGATACCCACAACTTCGAAAGCTGGGGATTTAGCGCTCCGTGGGCAGGCGTGGCCAGCAAAGCCACCACCGCGCGTTGGCCTGTCGTCAGACCTGCGACCAGCCTCACGGCTGACGGTCAATCGGCCTCGATGGAATCTTTCTGTATCGCAGTGGCAAAGCGCATTGGGCTACCTGGATTCGGCGACAATGCGATTACCGATCCGCAAGGTAATCACTATCCGTTGAATCGTGCGGAAGATTACTACCTGCGCCTCGCCGCCAATATTGCGTTTATGGGCAAAGCCCCGGTTGCAGAGGCACAGCCGGAAGACATAGCGCTGACCGGAGTACAGCGGATCATGCCTGTGATGACCCAAACGCTGAAACCCGATGAAATCAGCCGAGTTGCGTTTATCTACTCCCGCGGCGGGCGCTTTGCGCCGGACATCAGCGGACGAGTTGATAACCGCGTCGGCAATGCCTGGGAAAAACCGCTCCAAATCTGGAATGCGAACGTCGCCGCGCACCGTCATGCAATTACCGGCGAGCGCTACAGCGGTTGCCCGGCCTGGTATCCTTCACGTCTGTCTGATGGACGTGCGGTCGAGGAGTTGTTCCCGGAACAAGAGTGGCCGTTGAAACTAATTTCCTTTAAATCCAATACCATGTCCAGCGCCACGGCGGTTATCCCACGCCTTCATCATCTGAAACCGGTTAATCTGGTGGCGCTCAATCCGCAGGATGGTCAGCGGTATGGTTTAGCACATGGCGATATCGTGCGTATCACCACCCCTGGCGGTCAGGCGCAAGCGCAGATAAGTCTGCTGCATGGCGTCATGCCGGGTGTCATCGCCATTGAACACGGTTACGGGCATAAAGAGATGGGCGCAGCTCAGCATACGCTCGACGGCAAGCCAATGGCATTTGATGCACAGATAAAGTCAGGGATTAATCTCAATGATTTGGGCTTTGCGGATCCTACCCGGCAGGTTGCCAATACCTGGCTTGACTGGGTGTCGGGAGCCGCAGTGCGCCAGGGGTTGCCAGCGAGAATTGAGCGAGTTTAGCTCTGCGTGAACGCGTTTTACCCGGCCTACAAGACGTCGTAGGCCGGATAAGGCACTGCCGCCACTCGGCAAAAAGCGGATCAGTTATTAACCGGGATCACCGCGCCTTTATATTTAGTACGGATCCAGTCCTGGATTTCTTTGGAGTGCAGGACATCGACCAATGCGACGATATCCTTCTTCTTCTCGTCGCCACGATGCACGGTAATGATGTTGGCATACGGGTTGTTTTCACCACTTTCAACGGCAATAGGATCTTTCACCGGATCCAGCCCGGCGTCGATGGCGTAGTTGGCGTTAATCACCACCGCATCGCCTTCGTCGTTGTTATACATCTGCGGTAACAGCGCGGCTTCCACGTTTGGCAGGAACTTCAGCTTTTTCGGGTTTTCGACGATATCGCTAATGCGCGCGGTTACTTTATCCACGCCCGGCTTCAGCTTAATAACACCCTCTTTTTCGAAAATCGACAGAATACGGCCTTCCTCAGATACCGCATCGCGCATGATGACTTTGCCGCCTTCCGGTAGTTCTTTAAGCGATTTCACTTTTTTCGAATAGATACCAATTGGCTCAATGTGAATTGCTCCGGCGCTGACGAAGTCATACGTTTTATCGCCCGCATGATCTTTAATCACACTGTTCAGGTACGGAATATGCTGGAAGTAGTTGGCGTCAATCTCACGACCAGCCAGCGCGGTGTTCGGCAGAATGTAATCCTGGAACGGTTTAATCTCCAGATCGATCCCCTGTTTCGCCAGAATCGGTTTGGCCTGTTCAAGGATCTCCGCGTGCGGCACGTTAGATGCACCAACGGTCAGAGTGTCTGCCCAGGAGGCAAAGCTCAGAGCGCTTAAGGTTGCTGCGGCGAGTAACGTCAGTGATTTTTTCATGATAATGGTTTCCGTATTTTATTAGCGTTTATCTAACAGAGAGGTGATCACATCGCCGCAAAGCTGGATGATGAAGACAATGAGCAAAATCGTCACCGTCGCCACCAGCGTGACGTCGCTGTGGTTGCGCTGGAATCCTTCCAGATAGGCCAAATTCCCTAAACCACCGGCACCAATTACCCCTGCCATCGCGCTGTAGCTAACCAGCGCAATTAGCGTCACGGTGATCCCGGACACCAGAGCAGGAGAGGATTCCGGCAGTAAAACCCGAAAAATAAGCGTGCTCAGCCGTGCGCCCATCGAACGGGTCGCTTCAATAACGCCTTTATCCACTTCACGCAGAGCGATTTCGACCAGACGTGCATAAAACGGCGCAGCACCGACGATCAGCGCAGGCAACGCGGCATTGGCGCCGAGAATGGTGCCTACCATCGCTTTGGTAAACGGGATCAGCAGCACGATCAAAATGATGAATGGGATTGAACGAAAGATATTCACCACCAGCGAAATAGCGCTATATACCGCTCGGTTGGGGAACAATCCGCCGCGCGCGGTCAGGAACAATGCCAGACCAAGCGCGATGCCCAGAATAAAGGTCGCAGCACCCGAAAGAGCTGTCATATACAGCGTTTCCTGGGTTGCCGCTAACAGTTGCTCCCACTTCAGATGGGGAAACAGTTCTTCAGCCATGTTGAATCACCTCGCCTTCAATGTCGCTCTGGCGCAGGTCGGCCAAAATATTGTTCAATTGTTCCTCAGAGGCCACCACGTGCACCCAAAGTTGACCAAACACACCGTGTGCGGTTTGCGTCATTTTGCCGTGCAAGATATTGAATGGCAGGCCATAGCGCAGGGTCAACTCGCCAACCACAGGCCGGTGCGTGCGTTGCCCGGTAAACGTAAGCTTGATAACTACGCCGCCAAGCTCACTTGCCAACTGCGGATTAAACTCGTCTTCCTCGGTGTACTGACTCACCTGACGAACGAACTGTCGGGTGATCGGCTGCTGTGGATGGGTAAAGACGCTGAGTACGTCGCCTTCCTCAACAACTTTGCCATTTTCCATTACCGCCACGCGATCGCAGATTTTGCGTACTACGTGCATTTCATGAGTGATCAGCACAATGGTCAATTTGAAGCGACGGTTAATATCGAGGAGTAAATCGAGGATCTGATCGGTAGTTTGCGGATCCAGCGCCGAGGTGGCTTCGTCACACAGCAGGACATCCGGATTGTTCGCCAGCGCGCGGGCAATTCCTACACGCTGTTTTTGCCCGCCGCTGAGCTGGGACGGATACGCATTTTCACGACCGCTCAGCCCAACCAGCGTAATCAGTTCAGCAACCCGCTGTTTGATTGACGCTTTGGACGCGCCAGCGATTTGCATAGAGAAAGCAATATTTTCGCTAACGGTCCGTGACCACAGCAAATTGAAGTGTTGAAACACCATGCTGATTTTCAGTCGTGCCTGGCGTAACGATTCCCCACGGGCGGCAGAGATATCGTGGCCGTTAATCATCACGCTGCCGGAAGTCGGTTTTTCCAGCCCATTGAGCAAACGAATTAAGGTGCTTTTACCTGCCCCGCTGTAACCAATAATGCCGTAAATCTGTCCCTGTTCAACCGTCAGGTTGACGTTATCGACAGCGGTGATGGCAAGCCTTCCTGGCGTAAACACTTTCGAAATATTTTTCAGGACAATCATGTCGTTTGGGTATCCGCTGCTGCTTATTGTTCTTCTGCTATCGCTTTTGGCTGTTTAGCAGTATGGATGTCCAAACGAGTGTAATCAGCGGAATTGTCTTTTAAAATGAATTAAAAAGTATTTGATATAACATTTAGATATATATGTCGCGAACACTGAACAGATACCCTTCCTATCCCAGCCACGATGATGGAAAAACTCCTGACATTTTTGTTCACTGTTTTTTTATCTCAACCCATCTCAATTTATAACTGAATCGAGCAAGCCAGCATCTTTTAAATGAGACATAGGAAATTGCAAAACTAATACATGACTGTGCTCACAAGATATCTTGCGTTAATTGTAAACATATAAAAATAAAGAACGTGTAATCCACTTTTTATTATTCTCAATAATTTGGTTTTGCTTCCGGTTTACAGCATGATCTGTGATTCATTTCACCACATGGCAACATTACTATAAATACAATTCAGCAAAATACACGGAGGCTTTAATGTTTAAAGAAGAAAGGCGTACATCTATTCTTAACTTACTCATCAAAGATCATAGTGTCAGCGTGAGCAAACTCGCCGTTCTTTTTAATGTTAGCCAGGAGACTATACGTTCAGATCTTTGTTATTTTCAGAAAACAGGAATGCTTTTGCGTTGTTACGGTGGTGGTATTGTTAACCGCCAGGCATTAAGCAAGTTGATAACAGAAAATAAAATTGATATCTCCGGCACAATTTCAACTCCGGCAAACAAAGATTTTCGATTACATAGAGAAGGCACGAAAATGTCGGGAAAAGTTTGTATATTAGGTTCATTTAATATTGATGTATCGGCTACCGTCCCCTGGCTTCCGCAAAGCGGTGAATCAATCCTCGCAAGCCAGTTCGGTTTTTATCCAGGAGGTAAAGGTGCTAATCAGGCATTGGCCGCAAATAATGCTGTCACCGACGTCCATTTTATTTTTAAAGTAGGTAAAGATCAGTTTAGCTCTTTTGCCCTCAATCATATTATCCAATCTGGTATAAATTCATATTGTGCTTATCAGACTGATGATGCCCCCACCGGAAGTGCATTAATTTATGTTTCAGAGCAGGATGGTGATAATATCATTGCTATCTATCCTGGTGCCAATATGATGCTAACCAGGCACGAAATTAATGAACAGCAGGGGCATATATCTGAAGCTAACGTTTTGCTAATGCAGCTGGAGACTAATATCGATGCTATTGAAGAATTTGTTCGCTTGGGTAAATTAGCAAACAAGACAATTATTTTGAATCCGGCACCTTATACCAAAAATGTTAGCCGTTTATTACCTTCAATAGATATTTTAACACCTAACGAAACAGAAGCATCATTTTTATCGGGTATTACAATATTAAATATTGATGATGCTCAAAAAGCAGGGAATATCATTCTGCAATCAGGCGTTGAGAAGGTCATCATCACTCTCGGCGCACAAGGATCATTACTGTGCGAACGCCACCGTACTTTGTTTATCCCAGCCTGGAGTGCCGTCGTCAAAGATGCTGCGGGCGCGGGTGATGCATTTAATGGCGCACTGGCCGCCTCACTTGCCCGTAAATCAGACCTTGTATCAGCCATTCAGTATGCCTCTGCCTTTGCTTCACTGGCAGTTGAACAAGAAGGCGCATCGAGCATGCCGCAGCATGAGCTGGTACTACACCGGATGCGCACTCAATCGCATGATATTATTAATATCAAATAATAGGATCTCAGTATGAAAATTTTATTTATCGGTGAGTCATGGCATATTCATATGATTCATTCTAAGGGATATGACAGCTTCACATCCAGTAAATACGAAGAAGGCGCTGACTATCTCTTATCCTGTCTGCGCCAGCAAAATATCACTATCGACTACATGCCAGCGCATATTGTACAAACCCGCTTCCCGCAGACGGTAGAGGAACTTGATATATACGATGCTATCGTGATTAGCGATATAGGCAGCAATACCTTTTTGTTGCAAAACAAAACTTTTTATCAGATGAATATCATCCCGAATGCGTTAGCGCTGATTAAAGAATATGTCTCAAATGGCGGCGGTCTGTTAATGATTGGCGGATACCTTTCCTTCACCGGCATTGAAGCGAAAGCAAATTATAAAAACACCCTGCTGGCCGAAGTTTTGCCTGTCGAAATGCTGGAGCATGATGATCGCGTTGAAATTCCGGAAGGATGCTACCCAATCAACACGGAGGAACAGCATGTCATTACGCAAGACCTGACACAGTGGCCCCCCTTGCTCGGTTATAACAAATTGCGTTCCAAGGTAAACAGCATCACGTTGGTCAAAATAAATGACGACCCACTATTAGTTCTCGGTGAGTACAATAAAGGTAAAGTCGGCTGTTTTGCCAGTGATTGCGCACCGCACTGGGGAAGTCCGCAATTTATGCAATGGGAACATTACAAGTCATTCTGGTGTAACGTTCTGCAAGCAATTAAAAAATAAACGCCAATCTGCAGGTGATTATTGAATCACCTGCCCTTTCCCCTCTGTATCGGTTAAAAATATGCAAAGTCACTACAAATATGGTGAAATGTTTTGCGATAGCATATTAACCAGCTATCGTATTTATGGCGACCCGGCATCTCAATTAATGCCATTAATTATCTTACACGGCGGTCCATCAGGCGGTTTTGATTATCTATTAAATTATCATGAACTGTCTGATGATGGACGCATGGTGATATTTTACGATCAATATGGTTGTGGTCGTTCGACGCATTTTCCGCTGGCGGATGCCTCATTCTGGACAATAGAACGTTATCTTCAGCAACTTCGCCAATTAATCAGCCATCTGAATATTGGTCAGCGATATTCATTACTCGGACATTCCTGGGGAGGTATGCTGGCAGCAGAGCACGCCTGCACGCAACCGGAAGGGTTGAGTGGTGTGATATATGCCAGCGCTCCCGCCAGCATCCCACTTTGGCAAAGCGAAGTACTGCGATTGTTGAAAGAACTCACGGCTGGCGCTGATGCAATGCCAGACGATGCCATTATGCAGGCAAAAATCTATCAGCATCCGCCTGAACAACTTATTGCCTACTACAAAAAACATGTTTACTCCCTGGCGCAAGAACCGCTGCATATTCAGCGTTCTGATGCGCAATTTGCCGCCGATCCCACCGCCTACCATGTGCTATGGGGCGCCAATGAACTTGCGGTGAATGGCTTGCTGGCGCAGTGGGACATCACCCGTTCATTGCATAAGATTCGATGCCCAGGATTAGTCCTTCATGGTGAGTATGATCAGGCGACATCACAGGTCGTTCAACCGCTTATTACCCATATAACCCACTGTCGGGGTGTCACGATTCCTGACAGCAGCCATAACCCACATGAAGAAAATACCGAGCCTTGCCTCACTGCTGTCCGTGAGTTTTTACGAGGCCTTGATTAACACGAATTGAGGTGTTTACTATGAGTAAAATAAAAAAGTTATCTCTCACAGATTTGGTGCTGTACGGGCTGGTATTTATGGTGCCGATCGCGCCGGTTTCTCTCTATGGCGTCGTATATAATTTATCTCATGGCATGGTCGCGCTCGTGTATATTATTGGCGCTATCGCGATGTTTTTTACCGCCCACAGCTATTCAACATTATCAAAGCACATCTCATCCTCCGGGTCGGCTTATACCTATGCAGGCGTGTGCATCAACCCCGCTGTGGGTTTTCTCACCGGATGGATTTTGTTGCTGGATTATCTGTTATTCCCTACGCTGGTTGCCGTCCTGGGCGGTGTTGCTGTTCATGCAATACTTCCGCAAATACCGATTTGGGTATGGCCGTTAATTTATGTGGCTATCGGAACGGGCATAAATTATTTGGGAATACAACAAACAGCTAAATTCGACAAACTGCTGGTCTTTATTCAACTCGGTATTCTGGCCATTTTTGTGGTGCTGATTTTGCGACTGCTGATGATTGATAGCAGCCATGTGTCATTTTCTTTCAAACCTTTTTTTGATTCTCAGTGGTTTACCCCTGGCTTAATTGCTACCGCGATCTCTGTTGCGGCGCTCAATTTCCTCGGATTTGATGCCATTAGTACCCTAAGTGAAGAAAGCGAAGGCGGCGGGAAAGCAGTCAGTAAGGCAACCCTTCTCGCCCTTATCCTGGCCACCGTGCTGTTTATTATTGTGGTGACCTTTGCCGCATTCGCTACGGGTAAAATCGACAGTTTTGCGGAAGGTACAGAAACTAACGAGGCCTTTTTCACGATTGCAGGCGATATTGGCGGCATCTGGCTTAAAGTTGCATTTTCTATCATCGTAGCGTTCGTTTGCGCAGTCGGGAATATCATTACGGCGCAAACCGCCGTATCGCGCGTCCTGTTCTCTATGGGGCGAGATAAAATGTTACCCACATTTCTGGCGCATGTGCACAATAAAAGAAAAACACCTGACTATGCAATTCTGTTCACCGGGGCTGTGACACTATTCCTTAGTTACTTGTTTTCCGGGAAAATTGAATCCATATCCACCCTTGTCAACTTCGGTGCGCTTTTCGCATTCTTTATGGTGAACCTGAGTGTCTTCGTGCTCTACAACGTAAAGATGAAACAGCATCGTCGTTTTGTCCCTCATGTGATTTCTCCTGTGCTGGGGATGGTCGTCATTGGATATGTCTGTATGAATATGAACATTCACGCGCTGACGCTCGGGGTTATCTGGTCTGTAATCGGTCTGGCGGTTCTGTGGTATCGGAAAGCGCATAAGCAGGACATCCATATCGATCTTGAGGGGCGAAAGCTGCTCGACTAAGGCTGAATGCTGAGTTTGCAACACGTTATTTTTTTCTTGTTGCGCAACACCGTCTGAAGTTGGGCGGTGTTTTGTTAACCAACCCGAAACAATTTAATGCTGATTCTTTGTAAAACTGCACAGAAGTGTTTTGAAACGCTGTTTCCATTTTCCTTTTTGATAATTTTCAGCGTATAATGCGCGCCAATTGTCTCTTGAATGGTTTCAGCACATTGACCTGTAAAACTCAACGACTACAAAACTCACCATCCCGTTGGGCTGAAACACAAGCACACATTCCTCTGCACGCTCTTTCGATGTCACCTATCCTTAGAGCGAGGCATCACAACTTTCGTAACTCAGGTTTAGCTTCCCGTCCGTGCGCGGCGGGAGCCAGATTTCCATATCCTTCTCAACTTAAAGACTAAGACTGTCATGAAAAAGACGAAAATTGTTTGCACCATCGGTCCGAAAACCGAATCCGAAGAGATGTTAACCAAAATGCTGGACGCGGGCATGAACGTCATGCGTCTGAACTTCTCTCACGGTGATTACGCAGAACACGGTCAGCGCATCAAGAATTTGCGCAACGTCATGAGCAAAACCGGCAAGAAAGCAGCAATCCTGCTCGACACCAAAGGTCCGGAAATCCGTACCATCAAACTGGAAGGCGGTAACGACGTTTCCCTGAAAGCGGGCCAGACCTTCACCTTCACCACCGACAAATCTGTCGTAGGCAACAACGAAATCGTTGCTGTTACTTATGAAGGCTTCACGAAAGATCTGTCCGTCGGCAACACCGTTTTGGTTGACGATGGTCTGATCGGCATGGAAGTTACCGCCATCGAAGGTAACAAAGTTATCTGTAAAGTGCTGAACAACGGCGACCTGGGCGAAAATAAAGGTGTTAACCTGCCGGGCGTTTCCATCGCACTGCCAGCACTGGCTGAAAAAGACAAACAAGACCTGATCTTCGGTTGCGAGCAAGGCGTTGACTTCGTTGCAGCGTCCTTTATCCGTAAACGTTCTGACGTCGTTGAAATCCGTGAGCACCTGAAAGCGCACGGCGGCGAAAACATCCAGATCATCTCCAAAATCGAAAACCAGGAAGGCCTGAACAACTTCGACGAAATCCTCGAAGCGTCTGACGGCATCATGGTTGCGCGTGGCGATATGGGCGTTGAGATCCCGGTTGAAGAAGTTATCTTCGCGCAGAAAATGATCATCGAAAAATGTATCCGTGCACGTAAAGTCGTTATCACTGCGACCCAGATGCTGGACTCCATGATCAAAAACCCGCGTCCGACCCGTGCAGAAGCCGGTGACGTAGCGAACGCCATCCTCGACGGTACCGACGCAGTAATGCTGTCTGGCGAATCAGCAAAAGGTAAATACCCGCTGGAAGCCGTTACCATCATGGCGACCATCTGTGAGCGTACTGACCGTGTGATGACCAGCCGTCTGGACTTCAACAACGACAGCCGCAAACTGCGCATCACCGAAGCCGTTTGCCGTGGCGCGGTTGAAACTGCAGAAAAACTGGATGCTCCGCTGATCGTCGTCGCAACCCAGGGTGGTAAATCTGCTCGCGCAGTACGTAAATACTTCCCGGATGCCACCATTCTGGCGCTGACCACCAATGAAACTACCGCGCGTCAGCTGGTGCTGAGCAAAGGTGTTGTTGCACAAGTTGTTAAAGAAATCAGCTCTACCGATGATTTCTACCGCCTGGGCAAAGAAGTTGCTCTGGAAAGCGGTCTGGCTCAGAAAGGTGACGTTGTGGTTATGGTTTCTGGTGCACTGGTTCCGAGCGGCACCACCAACACTGCATCCGTTCACGTGCTGTAATAATTCCATCGCGAATTAATTTGCTTAAAAAAGCGCCCTTGTGGCGCTTTTTTTATTTAATCGATAGCCACAATTAATAAAAAATCAAATCGGATTTCACTATCTAATCCGTGATTATCTAAGATGAATCCGATGGAAGCTTTCTGTTTTCACTCGGTTTTTTAGCCGTTTTTGCACAATTCGATGCTTCTTTGAGCGAACGATCAAAAATAAGTGCATTCCCATCAAAAAAATATTCTCAACATAAAAAACTTTGTGTAATACTTGTAACGCTACATGGAGATTAACTCAATCTAGAGGGTATTAATAATGAATCGTACTAAACTGGTACTGGGCGCGGTAATCCTGGGTTCTACTCTGCTGGCAGGTTGCTCCAGCAACGCTAAAATCGATCAGCTGTCTTCTGACGTTCAGACTCTGAACGCTAAAGTTGACCAGCTGAGCAACGACGTGAACGCAATGCGTTCCGACGTTCAGGCTGCTAAAGATGACGCAGCTCGCGCTAACCAGCGTCTGGACAACGCAGCTACTAAATACCGCAAGTAATAGTATCTGTGTAATAAAAATGGCGCACATTGTGCGCCATTTTTTTTCTCTGAATTCCCCTTCCCTGTTATTGCGTAGCGCGCACCTCAGCATCTTCTCCCAGCACACCATTTTGCGCAGACTTCACTTCCGGCCCATTGCTCGCGACCGATGCTTGCCCGGCAGTGACGGTGACCGGATAACCTGCACGACGATACAACGCCCTTTCCACCAGACTGTTATCCACCGCTTTATTGTCTTTAAACTGGGTAAAGCCGGCTGGTAACACATACGGCATGGTCTGGACGTTTTGTTCCTCTTCAGGCGACAGCGGTCGATGCACTTCGACATACCTCATGCCGTTTGGCTCTATCGAATATTTTATCGGCTCATTAATCACCCTGACCGGCGTGCCTGTGCGGACCTGAGCAAACAACGCTTTGATATCCGGCGCGTTCATGCGAATACACCCAGAACTCACTCGCAGGCCCACGCTGTCCGGTGCGCTGGTGCCATGGATCAGATATTCACCGTTTCCATGCGCCAGACGCAGTGCAAAGCGTCCTAACGGGTTATTTGGTCCGGCAGGTACAACAGGCGGTAATGTGATGCCACGCTCCAGAGAGCGTTTACGGATGCCTGGTGTAGGGGTCCAGGTTGGATTCGGGATTTTCTGCCCAACCCGGGTTTCCATTACCGGCGTTTCCAGCCCCTGCAAACCGATACCAATCGGGAATACCTGAACAATATTCTCTCCCGGCGGGAAGTAATACAGACGCAGTTCCGCCAGATTCACAATAATGCCTTCGCGTGGTGCATCCGGTAGCAGTAATTGTGAGGGAATAGTGATCAGCGTTCCGGGTTTAGGTACGGGGGCAATAGTATTGTTGGCTTCAAGGATCAGCATTGCAGCGGTATCAAACTTACGGGCTATCGCCTGTAGGTTTTTATCGCCTTCCTGCACGGTGTAGGTTTGGTTTTGCCCAACAAGGCGGCTGTTCGCCTGGGGCAAAGGATAATCGACCGCCCATGCGGCCTGAATAGCGCTGTAGGCGCCGATTAGCATTAACGTAATAACAGACGCGCGTTTCATACTCACTCACCCCCCTGGCGTTCTTGCCGGACGGCGGCGAGCGCCCGATCCGGCCTACGAGTCACTGCGTTGCCTTACACGAACGCTTTCAAGTCGGTCTGAAAGTTGACGTGTTTTATCAGTTTAGCTAAGAGTTGCGGCTTTGGCGCGAATAGCCCGAATCATCGCCTCCAGCCCTTGTGAACGAGACGGTGTGAGATGCTGTGCGAGCGCCATTTTTTCAAACCACGGGCGCACATCAAAATTCACAATATCCTGAGCCGTCATGCGATCATACAAAATGAATACCACGGCAATAAGCCCTTTCACAATTGCCGCATCACTGTCGCCCTGTAATTCAATAATCCCTTCGCCATTCTGACGCATAACAATCCATACCTGGCTTTGGCATCCCTGAATGCTATTTTCCGGGCAGCGTAAGTCATCGTTTAGTTCCGGTAAACGCTGACCCAGTTCAATAATGTACAGGTATTTCTCTTCCCAATTAGCGCAACGCAGAAAATTACGCAACAACTTTTCTTTATCCGGTAGCGCAGCCATAACGCCTCCCTGTTAGCCCAGTAAATGGTGAATACGCTTGAGGCCCGTTACCAGGCGATCCACTTCTTCATGGGTGTTATACATTGCAATCGACGCCCGGCACATCGCAGGAACGTTATAAAAGGCCATCAGCGGCATTGCGCAGTGATGCCCCGTCCGCACGGCGATGCCATAGTTATCGAGAAAACTCCCGACGTCATAGGCGTGATGCTTGCCGAGGTTAAACGCAATCACACCCAGACGGTTATCCGGTCCGTAGATTGTTAAATCCGGCACATCCGCCAGCTGTTCCAGCGCATAGCGCATCATGAACTGTTCATATTCGCTGATTTCAGTCAGCCCCAGCGCTGAAACATATTCAATAGCCGCGCCGAGTCCGATAATGCCCCCGGTGTTTGGCGTTCCGGCTTCAAACCGCCAGGGCGCTTTGGCCCACGTCGTTCCCTGACTCAAACTCACCGTCGCAATCATTGAACCACCGCCTTCCCACGGCGGCATCTCCTGCAGCAGCGACTCTCTGGCATACAGAACGCCAATACCGGTTGGACCGTAAAGTTTATGCCCGGAGAAAACATAAAAATCGCAATCCAGCGCCTGCACATCCACCTGATGATGCATCACCGCCTGCGCACCATCCACCAGCACTTTCGCGCCGTATTGATGCGCCAGCGCGATCATCTCTCCCAACGGGTTTTCCGTGCCCAGCACGTTAGATACGTGGGTAATCGCCAACAGCTTCGTGCGATCGTCAAACAGCGTCGGCAGCGTTTCCAGCTGCAACGTACCATCGTCATTGAGCGGGATAACGCGCAGTTCTGCACCTACGCGGGCACACAGCATCTGCCAGGGCACAATATTGGCATGGTGCTCCATTTCGCTGATGATAATGTTATCGCCCGCCCGCACATTGCTGCTGCCCCAGCTGTTCGCCACCAGATTGATGCCCTCCGTCGTACCGCGAACAAACACCAGCTCTTCGGCGGAGCGGGCGTTAATAAACAGCGAAACGAGCTTGCGCACATTCTCCATTTTTTCCGTAGCCTGAGCGCTCAGCGTATGGATACCGCGGTGGACCGCCGCATAGCCGTGACGGTAGAACTCGGCTTCGGCATCAATCACCTGGTTCGGCTTTTGCGCGCTGGCCGCGCTATCCAGATACGCCAACGGTAAACCATTCACTTCACGCGTCAGAACCGGAAAATCGGCCCGCACTTTTTCAATGGGAAATGTCATGCTACGCCTCCCGGCAAGCGTTGGGCGATCCGTGCCAGTACCTGTTGTTTCAGCGTTTCCTCGCCCAGGGCTTCCGTTAGCTCAGCGGCAAACGCATAGAGAATCATTTGTTGGGCATCTTGCTGGCCGATCCCGCGCGAACGCAAATAGAACATCTGCTCGTCGTCGATCCGCCCTACCGTCGCCCCGTGACTGCATTTCACGTCGTCGGCATAGATTTCAAGCTGCGGCTTGGTATCCACTTCCGCCAGTTTACCGAGCAGCAAATTATTGTTGGTCATCTGGCCATCAGTTTTAATAGCGTGCTGAGCGACGTTGATCAGGCCATTGAATACCGCCCGCCCCTTATCGCTGACGATCGTTTTATGCAGCTGGCGGCTGTTGCAATATCCTTTGTTATGCTCAAGCCAGGTGCGGGTGTCGCAGACTTCATTTTTCACCGGCATTGCCAGGCTGTTGAGCCGAAGCGTGGTGTTTTCGCCGTTAAGCTGGGTGCTGGTGTTATGACGCAGCACCGCATCACCGAGTAAAAAACTGTGGCTGGCGGCCGTGGCATCCGCCCCCAATTGAATGTCATTGTGCGCGAAATGGTGGCTCTGTGGGTTCTCAAACGCCAGTTTGATGTGGCGCAAGTGCGCATTCGCCGCGACATTCATGGTTAAACGTGCGCCGGTGAAATGGCGAAGCTCGCTGAGGCTGACATAGTGTTCAATAACGGTGGCTTCTGCGCCTTCCGCCAGCTCCAGATGGTGGCGATAGTGCGCCGTGTTCACCTCATCGCCCGCCAGCCCCTGGGTAATGTGCAGTAGCAGCAGCGGTTTCGCTGGGCGCTGGTTACGCTTCACCTGAATGTGAGTGACGCTACGCGACAGGCTTTCGGTCAGGTGCAGAAACACTTCCGGTTGGATAGCCGCTGGCAGCATCTGGCGCGCATCGTCAATGGTAATGTCAAAACCACTACCTTCCGCTCTGTCGCTCAGCGTTGGAGAGAATTGCCCGTCGACAAATACCAGTCGTATGGCATCAATTGCCGGCGCTAACGCTTCACACTGGGCTGACGTTATCTCAGTGACATGACTGACAAACTGGCTATTGGTTAACCCCTCCAGCGGCGTGTATTTCCAGTCCTCATGCTTACGCGTTGGCAGCCCCAGACGCAGCATCTGCTGCAGATGCTGCTGGGCATGTTGCGAGCGCGTCTTACCTTGCGTTTCAAACAGATGGTGCCACTGTTGCAGCACGTTACTGCTGTTCGCTAAGCCAGCCATAACCTTGCTCCTCAAGTTGTTTGACCAGCGTAAAATCACCGGACTTCACTATTCGCCCCTGGTAGAGAACGTGAACATAATCGGGTTTGATATAGTCCAGGATGCGTTGATAATGGGTGACGATAATGAATGAGCGTTGCCCGTCGCGTAGCGAGTTCACGCCGTCGGCGACGATTTTCAGCGCATCGATATCCAGCCCGGAGTCCGACTCATCCAGAATGCACAACTGAGGCTCCAGCACCGCCATTTGCAAAATGTCATTACGCTTTTTCTCACCGCCGGAGAAACCAACGTTGACCGAACGCGTGAGCAAATCTTCCGGCATCTTCAGCAACGCAATTTTTTCTTCCATCAGATCCTGGAAGTCAAACCTGTCCAGTGACTCTTCGCCACGGTAGGTGCGTACCGCATTCAGTGCCGTTTGCAGGAAAAACTGATTACTGACGCCGGGGATTTCCACCGGATACTGGAATGCCATGAAGATCCCTTCACCGGCCCGGTCTTCCGGTGACAGTTCCAGTAAATCCTTACCGTTGAATTCTACCGTCCCGCCGGTGACTTCATAGTCATCACGTCCGGCCAGGGTGGCGGAAAGCGTACTTTTCCCGGAACCATTTGGCCCCATAATGGCGTGCACTTCTCCGGGGCGAATTTCAAGACTCAGCCCACGCAGGATCGCCTTATCTTCCACACTGACCTGTAAATCTTTGATGCTTAACATGTGCTTTCCTTAAATTTTAACCGACGCTGTGTTCAAGACTTATGGCGAGAAGTTTTTGCGCTTCCACGGCAAATTCCAGCGGCAGTTCAGAGAACACGTCTTTACAGAAACCATTCACGATCATCGAAATGGCATCCTCTTCGCTGATACCGCGCTGCAGGCAGTAAAACAGCTGATCTTCGCCAATGCGCGACGTCGTGGCTTCGTGCTCGAGCTGGGCGCTGTTGTTACGACA
Organism: Citrobacter sp. Cf136; assembly: GCF_030333815.1. NCBI lineage: Bacteria > Pseudomonadati > Pseudomonadota > Gammaproteobacteria > Enterobacterales > Enterobacteriaceae > Citrobacter > Citrobacter sp. Cf136. The sequence goes on from NZ_JAOWFE010000032.1 coordinate 1,297,606, forward strand.
CTCCACATATGGGAATGTGTGCGCTCCGCAATCCGCCCCGATCAGCATCGAGTCACATTGGGTATAGTTGCGGGCGTTGGTGGCGGTCGGCATGATTTTCACTAAACCGCGATAGCTGTTCTGGCTGTGTCCGGCGGAGATCCCTTTCGAGATAATGGTCGATTTGGTGTTTTTACCGATGTGGATCATCTTGGTGCCTGTATCGGCCTGCTGACGACCACTGGTCAGGGCCACGGAGTAGAATTCGCCGATAGAGTTGTCGCCACGCAAAATGCAGCTTGGGTATTTCCAGGTAATGGCCGAGCCGGTTTCCGACTGCGTCCACGACATTTTGCTGTTTTCACCTTCGCACAAAGCGCGCTTGGTGACGAAGTTCAAAATGCCGCCGGTGTTGCCATCCCCGGGGAACCAGTTTTGCACCGTCGAGTATTTCACTTCGGCATCTTTGTGGATGATGACTTCTACCACCGCGGCATGCAGCTGGTAGCTGTCGCGCACCGGAGCCGAACAGCCTTCGATATAGCTGACGTAGCTGCCCTCATCCGCGACCAGAATAGTGCGTTCAAACTGCCCGGTTTTTTCCGCATTGATACGGAAATAGGTCGACAGTTCCATGGGGCAACGCACACCTTTCGGTACATAAATAAACGTGCCGTCAGATGCCACCGCTGCATTCAGCGCGGCAAAGAAGTTGTCATTACCTGGAACCACGGTGCCCAGATATTGTTTTACCAGCTCAGGATGATCGTGAATCGCCTCACCGAACGAACAGAAAATAATGCCCTGTTCCGCCAGTTTGTCGCGATAGGTGGTCGCCACCGATACCGAGTCAAAAATAGCATCAACCGCCACCTCTTTGCCTTCACGGACCGGTACGCCAAGCTGTTCAAAGGCATCCTCAACCTCTTTGCTTAAAAACGCATTCGCCCCCGTTTGCTGCACGGCTCCCGGCTCAGATGCGCAGGTTTCATCGCAGTTACCGCAGGACGGTGCGGAATAATAGCTGTACTCCTGATAATTCAGCTTGTCGTAGTGCGCTTTTAGCCAGTGCGGCTCTTCCATGGTCAGCCATGCCCGAAAGGCATTCAGGCGGAATTCCAGCATCCAGTCGGGTTCATTACGTTTTGCCGAAATCGCGCGCACGACCTCTTCGTTGATCCCTTTCGCCAGCTCATCGGTTTGCAGTTGGGTGAAGAAGCCCTCTTTGTAATTAAGGTGCCCGCCAGCCCAGGTGTTGACATCGTCAGTTGCTTCAGTATTACGAGACATAGTACCGCCTATACCCCAAAACTTTCGCCACAGCCGCATTCGTTCTGGGCTTTCGGGTTATGAAATTTAAATAACTGATTTAATCCTTCGCGAACGAAATCGACTTCTGTGCCGTCGATGAACGGCATCGCCTGTAAAGGCACATACAGTCTGGCGCCATCCCTTTCAAACAGGAGATCGTCTTTTTGGGCCTCGCGCACGGTATCCAGCACATAGCCGAATCCCGCGCATCCCGTTTGCTTCACGCCCAGGCGTACGCCCAACATGTCGGGTTGCTTTGCCACCAGTTCACGGATATGCGCCGCAGCCGCAGGTGTTAACGTCAGTCCACGCCAGGCAAAATCGTCCGGGTTAAATGTTCCTGAATGCAATTCCATAGGGTTACCTCGAGTCACTAGCTTTTAAGCTATAACAACATGTTAGTGATAATGATTATCACTTCAACCCCTCAACAGCAGGGGCATTCGGGTTAACCGCCCTTTTTGGCTACTTTTACTAAGCATAGACCCTGCAGCGAGGGTTTACAGGAATGGAATTATTTGTTCAATACATTGATTAATAATGGATTATAGAAATCTAATCGTTCAGGCAGGTCAAAGATTAAAAGATGTATAGATAATGTCTATTTAAGGGATAGGTAGGGATAACAACAGGGAAAACAACTATTCAAATAATATGCTAATGACAAAAAACCCTTAAGTCTACTTGCTGGCAGGCTTAAGGGTTCCGGCCCCATCCGGCGCTTATCTCCGGCACTCACGATGGCTTAGCTCTTGAAGGGGCGATAAGAATAATCTCATACACCGTTAAGTTTTTTTTAACACAACTTGCGGTTTGACTATTTTGTGAGCACGTTTAGCTACCTTTTTAGCATTGCGCCGCCCCACTAAGCGCATCCAGCAGCAAACGTAGCCCCGCAGGCTGATGCTCCCGAGAAAGGTATAAGCCATAAATTGGTAAGCATTTAGGTTGAAGTTCTGGCAGTAATCGAATTAACGCTCCCTGCGCCAGCCCTTCCTGCGCTTCCAGTTCTGGCACCAACGCGATCCCCATTCCTGCCACCGCCGACTCGCAGAGCAGCGAAGAGATCCCTGCACTCAAATTCCCTTTGATTGCAACGGAGACAGACTGCCCCTGGGCATCCAAAAAGTGCCAGGATTGTCCGGCAAAACCGCTGTAGTACAGGCAATTGTGCCGAGTGAGATCGTCGACTGTCTCAGGCGTGCCATGTTGATGCAGATAATCTGCGGACGCGCAAAGTACCGATTTACAGTCGCCCAACCGACGGGCGATGGTTCCTGGCTCGGGATTATCCGTTATGCGGATCGCCACATCGATGCGTTCCCCCACAAGGCTTACCGGTTGATTATTGATCTCCACCTCAATACGTAATTGCGGATATTGCTCCATAAACGCCGGCAGAACCGGAGCAAGAATATGCATGGCGGTAAAATGGGCGCAGGCCACACGTAGCGTGCCCGAGGGAATTTGCGCGCCACTGGCGGCACCAATATCCAGCGAAAGTTGCGCCAGAGAACGCGTTTTCAGTAATGCCTCTTCACCCGCTGGCGTGATCGTTAAGCGACGCGATGAGCGATGGATAAGCCTTGCGCCTGCCCATTTTTCCATCTCGTCGAGGTAACGACTGACCATCGGACGGGAAAGCCCCAATGCACGTGCAGCGGCGCTCAGACTGCCCAAATCACAGATATGGTTAAATACCGTTGCCGCCATCACTCTGTCCATTGCATCCCATCCGATCGTTTTATGAAACTCAGCATGTCCTAATGAGGGAATTCTAACAGATACGAATATGCTTAAAATACGGGAACTATCAAAAGACAATTCCCTGCATAAGGTTACCTGGTATGAAAGTTAAATCTCTGGCCCTGCTGTTACCTCTGTTTGCGTCTTCAGCTTTCGCCGCACCGCTACAGCTGGACGTCTATAATCCGCAGGAGAAGGGTATTTTCCCGGTCTCTTCGACGCTGGTGTCTGGCCCCAAAGAGGCGATTTTGTTTGACGCCCAGTTCAGCACCAAAGATGGCGAACAGCTGGTGCAGATGATTCGCGCCAGCGGCAAAACGCTGAAGGCTATCGTGATCACTTCCGGCGATCCGGATTTCTATTTCGGTCTGCAACCCATCGTCAACGCTTTCCCACAGGTAAAAGTTCTGGCAACACCGCAGGTGGTAGACCATATCCGCGCCACCAAAGAGGCCAAACTGCAATTCTGGGGCCCGCAAATGAAGGACGGCACGCCAACATCGCTCACCGTTCCGCAGGCGACGACGCAAACGCAGTTCACGGTTGATGGTGAACCGCTGGAACTGCGTCACTCCAACGATTATGCAGCGTATATCTGGATCCCGGCGAATCGGGCCATTATTGGCGGCACAGGCGTGGCTTCAGGTATTCATGTCTGGACGGCGGATACACAGTCTGAAGAACAGCGTAGTGCATGGCGTAACGTACTGAGCGAAATGCAGAGCTTACAGCCCACTCAAGTGGTCCCGGGTCATTACATTGGCGAACGCCCAACCGGCGATAAAGCTATTCGCTTCACCCAGGACTATTTGCAGTCGTTTGAGCAGGCGTTAGGAGAGAAGAAAGGATCGGATTATGTGATTAAAACCATGACGGCAGCATGGCCAGGTCTGGCAGACGCAAGCTCGCTGGAACTAAGTGCGAAGGTTAACAGCGGTGAGATGAAGTGGTAATGAAGATTTAAGGCCAAAATAACCCCGAACACGTGTCGGGGTTTCGTTACGATAAGCATACCGGAATCAATGAACGCCCATGCGCCAGGCAAAATAGATCTCTTCTTTCAGTTCAGTTGAAGAGAGCGCCAACAGATCTGCAAACTCCAGCTCAAGCTGTTTTAGCCTTTTCAGGTACTGAGCCGGTGAAAGATCGGTTTTATCACGACGTAAAAATTCTATTGCCAGTTGGGCAGGGTCTAATTGGGTAGACATATCATCCTCGCTTGTGTTCAAAACCTGCACAGTATAACACCATTCCCTGTGCAGATAATGACCAAAAGCAATATGCATCACAAAATTGCGGTCGTCAGACGCGACGTACAGCACAATCGTCCCTGCTCATCGAAGATCTCTATTTGCCAAACCTGGTGACGAGAGCCGGTATGTAACGCGCGACATACGCCCCTGACGTGCCCTTCCCGCGCAGAACGGATATGGTTGGCGTTGATCTCCAGGCCCACCACTTTCTGCTCACCCTGAGTACACAGGTATCCCGCTACCGAACCAATACTTTCCGCCAGCACCACGGATGCGCCGCCGTGCAGCAACCCAAAGGGTTGTTTGGTGCGATGGTCCACCGGCATTGTAGCTTCCAGCGTATCGTCACCAATGTGCACAAAACGAATATCGAGCAGCCCAACCATATTTCCTTCACCCATGGCATTGAGCGCCTCGAGTGTGACTTCACGTTTCCAGATCATCCTATAATCTCCAGCAGTGCCTGTAATGGGTGGCGAACGCCCGTACCTTCAACGCGTTTAACCTGACTGCGACAGGAGTACCCGGTAGCCAGACAACGGTTACGTGGCAATCGTTGCATTGCCTGGTGCCATGATAACTCATAGATCCCCAATGAGTTTTGGTGATTCTTTACCTCGTGGCCGTAGGTGCCAGCCATACCACAGCATCCCACGCTGACGTTCTCCAGCTTTGCGCCAAAGCGAGCAAAAATAGCCGCCCACTGTGCAGGAGCGCCCGGCAAGGCCGTCACTTCGGTACAGTGGCCAAAGAAGTACCACGGTTCACCGCCAACAGCGACTGGCTGCTGTGCTTCCACAGCTTTCGATAACCATTCGTTGGCTAGCAACACATGGAAATCCCCCCGTTGTTCACCCAGCACCATCTTGTATTCATCGCGATAACAAAGCACCAGCGCCGGATCAACACCCACCATCGGAATATTCAGCTTCGCTACCCGGTTAAGAAACTCGGATGTCTTTTTCGCCGTTTTGGCAAAACGGTTTAAGAAGCCTTTAATGTGCTGCGCCTTGCCATTTGGCGAAAACGGCAGCAGTACCGGCTGCATGCCCAGCTTCTCTACCAGACGTATAAAGTCAGCAACCACCTGCGCATCGTAATAGCTGGTGAAAGGGTCCTGCACCACCAGCACCGTACGGGCTTTTTGCTCAAGGCTGAGTAATTCGAGCTGTTCCAACGTCATATTGGCGGAGCGATGCCCCACAAGTTGGCGTTGCAGCGACGGTGCAGACAACAGAGGTAAATCAACCATTCCAATGTGCTTTTTAGCCAGGTTTCGCACCAGCGGCTGGTTGATGAAGAAGTTAAACGTTTTGGGCGCTCGTGCCATTAACGGCGCATAGCTCTCAACGGTCGCCACCATGTGATCGCGCAACGGGCGCAGATAACGCGTGTGGTACAGCTGGAGGAAGCGCGAACGGAACTCCGGTACATCAATTTTAATTGGACACTGGGTGGAACAGGCTTTACACGCCAGGCAACCTGACATCGCCTCTTTTACTTCGTGTGAGAAATCGTATTCACCCTTGCGCGCATGCCAGCTGTTGCGGGTACGGGCAATCAGCGAACGTAAACTGGCGCGTTTTTCCGGTAGCTCTTTTTCCAGCTGTATTGGGTCAATCCCGCGATCCGCTAACAAACGCAGCCATTCACGCACTAACGTGGCTCGCCCTTTTGGCGAATGAATACGGTTGAGGCTGATTTTCATCGACGGACACATAGGGCTTTTCGCATCGAAGTTAAAGCATAACCCGTTGCCGTTACACTCCATTGCCCCGCGCCACTCCTGGCGTACGGCCAGAGGGATCTGACGGTCATACGTTCCGCGTTTCACCGCGTCCACTTTCATCATCGGCGCATCTACGTCTTCCGGTGGACAGATTTTCCCAGGATTCAGCCGGTTTTGCGGATCAAACACCGATTTCACTTTGCGCAGTTCGCGATACAGCTCCTCGCCGAAGAACGCCGGGCTATATTCTGCACGAAAACCTTTCCCATGCTCGCCCCACAGCAAACCGCCATATTTCGCCGTCAGCGCCACAACATCATCAGAAATGCGTTTCATCAGCACTTCCTGCTGCGGGTCACACATATCCAACGCCGGTCTGACATGCAGCACGCCTGCGTCTACATGACCAAACATGCCGTAACTCAGAGCGTGGCTGTCGAGTAGCGCGCGGAACTCGGCAATATAGTCCGCCAGATGCTCCGGCGGAACGCAGGTATCCTCGGCAAACGGAATTGGCTTCGCGGAACCTTTTGCATTGCCCAGCAGACCGACTGCCTTTTTGCGCATGGCGTAAATTCGTTCGACTCCCGCCAGTTCGGTACACAGCTGCCAGCCAATGACACCCGCTTCCTGACGAGCGATTAAGCCATCCAGACGTTCACACAGTGCGCTGACCTGCGAATTAATCAATACTTCGTCGTCACCGGCAAACTCTACAATGTTCAGACCCAGCATCTCTTTATCAGGTACATCGGTAATCAATTCACTTACCGAGTGCCAGACGATATCTTCCCGCGCCAGATTGAGTACTTTGGAGTCAACAGTTTCTACCGACAATGCGCGTGCTTCCACCATCACCGGGGCATTACGCAACGCCGAGTCGAAAGAGTCGTACTTGACGTTAACCAGTTGTCTGACTTTTGGCAGCGGGGTGATATCCAGACGGGCTTCGGTGATAAACGCGAGCGTACCTTCAGAGCCGGTGAGAATGCGGGTTAAATCAAATTCGGTCATCTCATCGTTAAAGACGTGCCGTAGATCGTACCCGGTCAGGAAGCGATTAAGTTTCGGGAATTTATCCATGATCAGCTGTCGGTTATCGCGACAACGTTCATAAACGGTCTTATAGATGCGGCCAATGGTGGTATTGCTTTTCCCCAGCATTTCGGCAAGCTCGATCGGCATTGGCTGAGTATCAAGAATATCACCGCCCATCAGCACCGCACGAATGCCCAACACATGATCGGAAGTTTTACCGTAAACCAACGATCCTTGCCCGGACGCATCGGTGTTGATCATCCCGCCGAGTGTTGCCCGGTTACTGGTGGATAATTCCGGGGCAAAGAAATAGCCGTAAGGCTTCAGAAACTGGTTGAGCTGATCTTTTATCACCCCGGCTTCTACCCGCACCCAACCTTCTTGCGGGTTGATTTCAATAATGCGGCTCATATAGCGGGACATATCAACAATAATGCCCTGGTTCAGCGCCTGACCGTTGGTCCCGGTGCCGCCGCCGCGCGGGGTAAAAATCAACGACGAGAAAAGCGGTTCTGCCGCCAGACGGGCGATTAGCGCCACATCTGCGGTTGAACGAGGGAAAACGACAGCATCAGGTAGCAGCTGATAAATACTGTTATCCGTCGACATTGTCAGACGATCGGCATAGCTCGTTGCCGTATCGCCCGTAAATCCTTGCTGCTCCAGCGCCTGCAAAAAGTTGAGCACCAGTTGAACGACACCTGGTGCCTGAGAAATTTGTGGAATCATTATAGTGACCCTTTCCTGCGGTCTGTGTTGTGAATTTAATCGTTTGCGTGTTGCTTTGTTTGTTGTATCACATTTTTTTCTAATACGCTCAGCAGATTTACAGGCAGAATCCGCCTGTTCAAAACCGCTGAAATTGCTCATCATTACAGGGTGTCATTTAAGTATTCACGTCGCGTCAACGTTCTGGCGCAAAGACAAAGGTGAAAAGTATTTATGGTAAATTTCCGTCAGCCCAGGGATATTGCACAAGTGCTGCTATCGGTGCTGTTTTTAGCCATCCTGATTGTGGCCTGTCTCTGGATTGTTCAGCCCTTTATCCTCGGTTTTGCCTGGGCAGGCACGATTGTCATTGCAACCTGGCCTATCCTGCTACGCTTACAAAAATTGCTCTGGGGACGCCGTTCACTTGCCGTACTGGTGATGACGCTGTTGCTGGTGCTGTTGTTCATCATCCCCATCGCGCTGCTGGTTAACAGCATCGTCGATGGCAGTGGGCCGCTGATCCATGCCGTAACCGCAGGTGATATGACACTACCGGATCTGGCATGGTTGAACAGCATTCCACTGGTGGGTGCCAAAATGTATGGCGCATGGCACAGCTTACTGGATATGGGCGGTTCGGCGATTATGGCCAAGGTTCGTCCTTATATCGGCACCACCACCACCTGGTTCGTCGGTCAGGCCGCGCATATCGGCCGCTTTATGATGCACTGTGGCCTGATGCTGCTGTTCAGTGCCCTGTTGTACTGGCGCGGTGAACAAGTCGCATTAGGTATTCGTCACTTCGCCTGCCGTCTTGCCTCAAAACGTGGAGATGCTGCCATTCTGCTGGCAGCACAAGCCATTCGCGCCGTCGCATTAGGCGTTGTGGTCACCGCTCTGGTACAGGCAGTGCTCGGGGGTATTGGTCTGGCGGTAACCGGTGTGCCGTATGCCACACTGCTGGCGGTATTGATGATCCTGTCATGTCTGGTGCAACTGGGGCCGCTACCGGTACTGATTCCGGCCATTATCTGGCTATACTGGACGGGGGATTCAACCTGGGGCACCGTGCTGCTGGTGTGGAGCGGCGTGGTCGGAACACTGGATAACGTGATTCGACCGATGCTGATTCGCATGGGTGCCGATTTGCCACTGCTCCTGATTCTCTCCGGAGTCATCGGCGGATTGATTGCCTTCGGCATGATTGGTCTGTTTATCGGTCCAGTAGTACTGGCCGTTTCCTGGCGTCTGTTCTCCGCCTGGGTAAACGAAGCCCCTGCGCCAGGTACCAATCCGGATGAAATCCTCGAAGAAATTGCTGAAATCGAACGCAATAAGTAATCCAACATCAGGCGGCAACGCCGCCTGATTGTTTAACAATACTAATCAATCCCTCCTTCTTACGGGATTAGAACCAACTTCATCCCTCTTTCAATACTCATTTGTGTCGCAAATTCTTTACAGTTTTTAAACTATTGAGATGAATCTGATCGACGTAAAAAATCAGTATGCCTACTATTAGCCCATGGCTTTAGATCAACACATTGATTTATAAGCATGGAAATCCCCTGAGTGAAACAACGAATTGCTGTGTGTAGTCTTTGCCCATCTCCCACGGTGGGCTTTTTTTTGTCCTTCGTACCATTCTAATCGCCGTACTCTCCTTTCTTAACTTTCCCACCATTCAACGGTCTGTACCAATTAAAAAAAGTGGTTTCGATATCAAGCACAAAACCGTGATATTGTTGAAGGCTCAGGGGGCTGACGGACAGATATCAGCCAATATTTATAAGGTAATCAATGAAAACCGTAACTGTAAGAAATGTCGTAATTGGCAAGGGTGCACCGAAGATCATTGTCTCACTGATGGCTAAAGACATCGCAATGGTAAAAAGTGAAGCGCTGACCTATCGCGAAGCGGATTTCGATATTCTGGAATGGCGCGTTGACCATTTTGCCGATGTCGCATCCATTGACGCAGTACTGGACGCTGCGCGCGCCATCCGCGAGATTCTGCCTTACAAGCCGTTACTTTTTACCTTCCGTACTGCGCAGGAAGGCGGCGAGCAGGCCTTACCTGCCGAAGACTATTTCGCACTAAACCGTGCAGCGATAGACTGTGGCCTGGTGGATATGATCGATCTCGAGCTATTCACTGGTGATGCGCAGGTTAAAGCAACCGTTGAGCAAGCTCACGCCAAAAACGTCCTGGTTATTATGTCGAATCATGATTTTCATAAAACGCCGGCCGCTGAGGAGATTGTTCAGCGTCTGCGTAAAATGCAGGAACTGGACGCCGATATCCCCAAAATTGCGCTGATGCCGCAATGCAAAACGGATGTGCTGACGCTGCTCAGCGCAACGCTGGAAATGCATGAACGCTATGCCGATCGTCCAATTATCACGATGTCGATGGCAAAAAACGGGGTGATTTCTCGTTTAGCTGGCGAGGTTTTTGGTTCAGCAGCCACGTTCGGTGCGGTGAAAAAAGCATCTGCTCCAGGGCAAATCGCAGTGATCGATCTGCGCACTGTACTGACAATATTGCATCAGGCTTAAGCGTGGAAGGATAGAATACCGGATGACGATGCTGCCGCATCTTATCCGGCCCACGAATGATACTCACCGTAGGCCGGATAAGGCGCTTACGCCACCATCCGGCATGATGTTACTTGTTCAGTTCAGCCAAGCTCAGCCAGGTCTGCACGACGGTATCCGGGTTCAGCGACAGGCTGTCGATCCCCTCTTCCATCAGCCAGGCCGCAAAGTCTTCATGGTCAGATGGGCCCTGACCGCAAATACCCACGTATTTGCCCTGTTTCTTGGCTGCGCGAATCGCCATCGACAGCAAGGCTTTCACCGCGTCGTTACGCTCATCAAACAGTTCAGAAACCACACCAGAGTCACGATCCAGCCCCAGCGCCAACTGCGTCATGTCGTTTGAGCCGATGGAGAAGCCGTCGAAGTACTCGAGGAACTGCTCGGCCAGCAAGGCGTTAGACGGGATCTCACACATCATGATGATCTTCAGTCCGTTCTCACCGCGTTTCAGCCCCTGGCGTGCCAGCTCTTCCACCACCGCTTTCGCCTGGGCAACGGTACGTACAAACGGTACCATCACTTCAACGTTAGTCAGGCCCATGTCGTTACGGACACGTTTTACTGCGTCGCATTCCAGCGCGAAGCAGTCGCGGAAGCTATCGGCAACATAACGGCCCGCCCCACGGAAGCCCAGCATCGGGTTCTCTTCATGCGGTTCATAACGCTCACCGCCGACCAGGTTGGCATATTCGTTGGACTTAAAGTCAGACATACGCACGATGACGCGTTTAGGATAAAATGCCGCCCCCAGCGTCGCGATCCCTTCCGTCAGACGACCAACGTAGAATTCACGCGGAGAATCGAAACCTTTCATCATGGCGCGGATTTCATTTTGCAGCTCAGGCGTCTGGTCATCAAACTCCAGCAGTGCACGCGGGTGTACGCCAATCATGCGGTTGATGATAAATTCCAGACGCGCCAGACCGACACCTTCGTTTGGCAGGCAGGCGAAGTCGAAAGCGCGGTCCGGGTTACCGACGTTCATCATCACCTTCAACGGCAGATCCGGCATGGTCTCCACGCTGGAACTCTTCACGCTAAAGTCGAGCATGTCAGCGTAAACATAACCGGTGTCGCCTTCGGCACAAGAGACAGTAACCTTCTCACCATCTTTCATGCGCTCGGTCGCATCGCCACAGCCCACCACGGCTGGGATCCCCAGCTCACGGGCAATGATTGCCGCGTGACAGGTACGACCGCCACGGTTGGTGACAATCGCCGCTGCTTTCTTCATGATCGGTTCCCAGTCCGGGTCGGTCATGTCGGTAACCAGTACGTCGCCTGGTTCGATACGGTTCATTTCGCTGATGTCCTGGATGACTTTGACCGAACCCGCGCCAATGCGGTGACCGATAGCACGACCTTCAGCAATAATTTTACCCTGCGCATGCAGCGTATAACGCTCCATCACCTGGCCACGAGAACGCACGGTTTCCGGGCGCGCCTGCACAATGAACAGCTTGCCGGTATGACCGTCTTTCGCCCATTCGATATCCATCGGACGACCGTAGTGCTTCTCGATCTGCACCGCCTGCTTGGCCAGTTCCTGCACTTCTTCGTTAGTCAGGGAGAAAATGTCGCGTTGTTCCTGCGGCACATCTTCGATCGTTACCTGCTTACCGTGTTCCTGGGTCGGCGCGTAGATCATGCGGATTTTTTTCGAACCCATGGTGCGACGAACGATAGCCGGACGGTTAGCCGCCAGCGTCGGTTTATGCACGTAGAATTCATCCGGGTTAACGGCCCCCTGCACGACCATCTCGCCCAGGCCCCATGCAGAGGTGATAAACACCACCTGATCGAAACCGGATTCGGTATCGATGGAGAACATGACGCCGGAAGACGCGAGGTCAGAACGCACCATCCGCTGCACACCCGCAGAGAGCGCTACGCCACGATGGTCATAACCCTGGTGGACACGATAAGAGATCGCGCGGTCGTTAAACAGCGAAGCAAATACGTGTTTGATGGCAACCAGCACGGCATCAAATCCCTGGACGTTGAGGAAGGTTTCCTGCTGACCGGCAAATGACGCATCTGGCATATCTTCTGCGGTTGCGGAAGATCGCACAGCAAAAGAGGCATGGGCATCGTCCGCTGACAGCTGCGCGTAGGCATCGCGGACGGCATTTTCCAGCTCCGGCTGGAAAGGAGTGTCGATAATCCACTGGCGGATCTGCGCGCCGGCTTTTGCAAGCTCGGTGACATCGTCAATATCCGTTTTATCCAGCAGCTCATAAATGCGCTGGTTTACACCGCTCTGGTCCAGAAACTGGTTAAACGCGTCGGCGGTCGTTGCAAAACCATTCGGTACGGAAACACCCATACCTGAAAGGTTAGTAATCATTTCACCCAGGGAGGCATTTTTGCCCCCAACTCTGTCTACATCATTCATGCCGAGTTGGTTATACCAAAGCACCAGCGGTGACGAGCCATTGTTGGACATCGAACAATCCTTATATTTGAACGAGGTTAGGAAACTCAATTTTGCGTAATTATCTTTGCATATTTACTCCAGCGAAAAAAACGGTGAATCGTTCAAGCAACTTTATTTTTTATTTTTTCAGATTGTTTCCGCATTTGCGCAAACCCGCGAGCCACAGGGGATCTCCACAAAAACTACCGGTATAAACATTTGTTCCGAAAAATGAAATGTACTTTTCATTAATTATAAAAATACCGTTTCATTTTATAAAAAAGATGCAGCAATATTCGCTTCTGGCGAATTTTAATTTATGCTTTCAGATAATTATATCTGCCCAGGATAAGCAAAATGGATAATGCTGTTGATCGTCACGTATTTTATATTTCTGATGGTACGGCCATCACCGCCGAGGTCTTGGGTCACGCGGTGATGTCGCAATTTCCGGTCACGATCAGCAGCATTACGCTGCCGTTTGTGGAAAATGAGAGTCGTGCGCGCGCGGTTAAAGACCAGATTGACGCGATCTACCAACAAACTGGCGTGCGCCCTTTGGTGTTTTACTCCATCGTCCTGCCAGAAATTCGCTCAATCATTCTGCAAAGCGAGGGATTTTGTCAGGATATAGTGCAGGCACTGGTTGCCCCACTACAACACGAGATGAAGCTCGACCCTACACCTATCGCCCATCGCACGCACGGTCTGAATCCCGGTAACCTCAACAAGTACGACGCGCGCATTGCCGCCATTGACTACACCCTCGCCCACGACGACGGTATTTCGTTGCGCAACCTCGATCAGGCCCAGGTGATCCTGCTTGGTGTTTCTCGTTGCGGCAAAACCCCGACCAGTTTGTATCTGGCCATGCAGTTTGGTATCCGCGCCGCCAACTACCCCTTTATTGCCGATGATATGGATAATTTGGTGCTGCCCGCCTCCCTGAAGCCGTTGCAGCATAAGCTGTTCGGTCTGACTATCGACCCTGAGCGCCTGGCGGCCATCCGCGAAGAGCGCCGTGAGAACAGCCGGTACGCTTCGCTGCGCCAATGCCGAATGGAAGTTGCTGAGGTAGAAGCGCTGTACCGGAAAAACCAGATCCCATGGCTGAACAGTACCAATTATTCGGTAGAAGAGATTGCTACCAAGATCCTCGATATCATGGGACTGAATCGCCGCATGTACTAGAATGCTAGTGCATTGGTTCGATTTTTTGTTATTATGCTCGCCACCAGGCAGGATGAGTGTGATATTGTGATGTACATCACTTCCCGGTAGTCCTGCCGTTGAAGCAACAAATTTCTGAGACAAGTAATGAACAGAACCGATGAACTCCGTACTGCGCGTATTGACAACCTGGTCACTCCAGCAGAGCTTGCGCAACGGCATCCTGTTTCATCCTCCGTCGCCCGTCATGTTACGGACTCCCGACGTCGGATAGAAAAAATTTTAAATGGTGAAGATCCCCGTTTACTGGTGATCGTAGGTCCCTGCTCGATTCACGATCTTGATGCCGCGATGGAATACGCGACACGATTACAGGCGCTGCGCACAAAGCACCAGGCGCGTCTGGAAATCGTGATGCGTACCTATTTTGAAAAGCCACGCACCGTCGTGGGTTGGAAAGGCCTGATTTCCGACCCGGATTTGAACGGCAGTTATCGTGTAAACCACGGTATTGAACTGGCGCGAAAACTGCTGTTGCAGGTCAACGAACTGGGCGTCCCCACGGCGACTGAATTCCTCGATATGGTGACCGGCCAGTTTATTGCCGATTTAATCAGTTGGGGAGCTATTGGCGCGCGCACCACCGAAAGTCAGATCCATCGTGAAATGGCCTCCGCGCTCTCCTGCCCGGTAGGTTTTAAGAACGGAACGGATGGCAACACGCGCATCGCCGTCGATGCGATTCGCGCCTCCCGCGCCAGTCACATGTTCCTCTCGCCGGATAAAACCGGTCAGATGACCATTTATCAGACCAGCGGTAACCCTTACGGGCATATCATCATGCGTGGCGGTAAAAAGCCGAATTATTATGCTGAAGATATTGCCGCCGCCTGCGATACCCTGCACGAATTTTCCCTGCCTGAGCATCTGGTGGTCGATTTTAGCCACGGCAATTGCCAGAAGCAGCATCGTCGTCAGTTGGACGTTTGTGACGACGTGTGCCAGCAAATTCGTAACGGTTCGACGGCAATTGCCGGGATCATGGCGGAGAGTTTCCTGCGTGAAGGTACTCAAAAAATCGTTAGCGGCCAGCCGTTGGTTTACGGTCAGTCCATTACCGACCCGTGCCTGAACTGGGAAGATACTGAACTGTTGGTTGAAAAACTCGCCTCTGCGGTTGATAGCCGTTTTTAATGCTGTTCGCCGGGCAATATCACTTTGCCCGGTGCTAATCCTTTGTTTTTCCCCGATTGTTGTGCAAAAAACGTTCTCGTCACAATTATTTCACAAAAACGCTTGCCGCAAATTTGCAGTTTGATGATAATGATTATCATTGTTACATTGATTGTTATTTTTAAACACTATGTCACGTATGGATAACACAACGGCTACGCCTACAAAAGACACAACACCGCCTTCCGTCGCGCCAAACGAGCGACGAATTGACAGTAAAACCCTGCTGGGTAACGAAGGACGCGTGATCATAGAACATGATGGTCAGCACTACCTGCTGCGCCAGACGCAAGCCGGAAAACTCATTCTGACTAAATAAACAACACATTTCGCCAGCCACCCAGGTCATACCCAGGCAGCCAGCGCTTTTCGATTTCCTAATGGAGAGTTGCTATGCCTTACCTGCACACCGCTTCCCTGCGCCCATCGCTGTTGGCGCTGGCGATTGTCAGTAACCTGCCCACCGTAGCCTATGCGGCGGTCGAGGATATGACCGTCACCGCCACCGGCAATGCCCGTAGTGCCTTTGAAGCGCCGATGATGGTCAGCGTGATTGATGCCACCGCCCCGGAAAACCAGACCGCCAGTTCGGCAGCCGATCTGTTGCGGACGGTTCCGGGTCTAACCCTCGATGGAACGGGTCGTACCAACGGCCAGGACGTGAATCTGCGCGGCTACGATCGACGTGGCGTTCTGGTACTGGTTGACGGCGTTCGTCAGGGAACTGACACCGGACACCTGAACAGCACCTTCCTCGACCCGGCGCTTATCAAACGTATCGAAGTCGTTCGTGGCCCTTCCGCACTACTGTACGGTAGCGGCGCGCTGGGCGGCGTGATCGCCTATGACACTGCGGATGCCAAAGATCTGCTGGAAGCCGGACAAAACAGCGGTTACCGCGTGTTCGGTACCGCGGCAACCGGCGATCACAGCCTCGGTATGGGCGCCAGCGCATTTGGGCGCACCGATACGCTGGACGGACTGCTTGCATGGTCGAGTCGCGATCGCGGTGATTTGCGCCAAAGCGACGGTACTACAGCGCCAAACGATGAAGCGATCAACAATATGCTGGCGAAAGGTAGCTGGAAAATTGACAGCGCCCAGACGTTGGCCGGCTCGCTGCGATACTACAACAATGACGCCCGGGAACCTAAAAACCCGCAGACCAGTGCGGCGGATGCCAGCAACCCGATGACCAACCGTTCAACGATCCAGCGTGATGCGCAACTGACCTACTCGCTCGCTCCGGCAGACAATGACTGGCTGAACGCGGATGCCCGTATCTACTGGTCCGAAGCGCGCATTAATGCTCAGAACGCAGATAACACTGGCGAATTTCGCAAGCAAACCACCAAAGGCGGGAAGATCGACAACCGCAGCCGCCTGTTTACCGACTCTTTTGCATCTCACCTGTTGACCTACGGCGGTGAATACTATCGCCAGGAACAACAACCGGGTGGTTCAACAACCGGTTTCCCGGAGGCAAAGATCGATTTCAGCTCCGGCTGGCTACAGGATGAAATCACCCTGCGCGACCTGCCGGTTACGCTGCTGGGCGGTACCCGTTATGACTCTTATCGCGGCAGCAGCGACGGCTATGAAGATGTTGATGCTGACAAATGGTCGTCCCGCGCCGGACTCACCGTTACGCCAGCCGACTGGCTGATGCTGTTCGGTTCATACGCTCAGGCCTTCCGTGCGCCAACCATGGGCGAGATGTATAACGATGCGAAACACTTCTCGATTGGTCGTTTCTACACTAACTACTGGGTGCCAAACCCTAACCTGCGCCCGGAAACCAACGAAACCCAGGAATACGGATTTGGCCTGCGCTTTGACGATCTGCTGATGGCGAGCGATGCGTTCGAATTTAAAGCCAGCTATTTCGACACCAAAGCAAAAGATTACATCTCCACCAGCGTCGACTTCGCCGCTGCGACAACCATGTCCTATAACGTTCCCAATGCCAAAATCTGGGGTTGGGACGTGATGGCGAAATATACCGCCGACCTGTTCAGCCTCGACATGGCCTATAACCGCACACGCGGCAAAGATACTGACACAGGTGAATACATTTCCAGCATTAACCCCGACACCGTCACCAGCAAACTGAATGTGCCGGTTGCGCACAGCGGTTTCTCCGTAGGCTGGATTGGGACATTTGCTGACCGTTCAACGCATATCAGCAGCACCTACGCTAAACAGCCTGGCTATGCGGTAAACGATTTTTACGTGAGCTATCAGGGCCAACAAGCACTGAAAGGCATGACCACCACGCTGGTACTGGGCAACGCCTTCGACAAAGAGTACTGGTCGCCGCAAGGCATTCCGCAGGATGGTCGTAATGGCAAAATTTTCGTGAGTTATCAGTGGTAATCACTTTTCCCCGGTTCGCCGGGGCCGCAATCTGGAAGGAAGAGACAATGAATCATTACACACGCTGGCTGGAACTGAAGAAAGAAAATCCCGGCAAATACGCACGCGACATTGCAGGGTTGATGAATATTAGTGAAGCCGAACTGACCTTTGCGCGCGTCGGCCATGACGCCTGGCGCTTACGTGGCGAAGTCCGCGAAATCCTCGGCGCACTGGAAGCCGTAGGTGAAACCAAATGCATTTGCCGCAACGAATATGCGGTGCATGAACAGGTTGGCGCTTTTACCAATCAGCACCTGAACGGCCATGCCGGGCTAGTTCTTAATCCGCGTGCCCTCGACCTGCGCCTGTTCCTCAATCAGTGGGCAAGCGCTTTTCATATCAGTGAGACTACCGCCCACGGCGAGCGTCAGAGCATTCAATTCTTTGACCATCAGGGAGACGCACTGCTGAAGGTCTATACCACACAAAATACCTTCGTTGAGGAATGGGCGGCGTTGCTGACCCGTTTCATCTTTGCAGAAAACCCGCCGCTGGTGCTGCAACCCGTCAACAATTCTGTGCCTGCCGCCGTCACTGTCGACGCACAGACTGTTGATCAAGAGTGGCGAGCGATGACCGATGTCCATCAGTTCTTCGGTCTGCTGAAACGCCACGATCTCACCCGCCAACAGGCGTTTAATCTGGTTGGCGACGACCTGGCCTGTAAGGTTTCTAATAGCGCACTGGCGCAATTGCTCGACACCGCGCGTCAGGATGGCAACGAAATTATGGTTTTTGTGGGTAATCGCGGCTGTGTACAGATATTTACCGGCGTGATTGAAAAACTGGTACCGATGAAAGGCTGGCTGAACATCTTCAACCCAACATTTACCCTGCATCTACTGGAAGAGAGCGTGGCGGAAACGTGGGTGACGCGTAAACCGACCGCCGATGGTCACGTCACCAGTCTGGAGCTGTTTGCTGCCGACGGCACGCAAATCGCCCAGCTGTATGGTCAACGTACGGAAGGCGAGCCGGAGCAGACACAATGGCGCGCACAGATTGACGCACTGACGCCGAAAGGACTGGCCGCATGAAAAAACTGCTGGCCCTGATCGCGCTGCTGCCCTTCGCGGCGCTGGCTGCGCCCGAGGAACGGGTTGTTGCGCTCGGTGGCGATGTCACCGAGATTGTCTACGCACTGGGAGCACAACCCTCCCTTGTGGCGAGAGACAGCACCAGCCAGTGGCCTGTTGCGGCAACCGCGTTACCTGATGTTGGTTATTTGCGCCAGCTCAACGCCGAAGGGATCCTGGCTACCCGCCCTACGCTGGTCCTTGCCAGCGCGCAGGCACAGCCCTCTTTAGCGCTAAAACAGCTTGAGCAGAGCAACGTCAAGGTTGTCACGATCCCAGCAAGCAACGATCTTAACGCGATTGATGAAAAAGTTCGGGTTATCGCTGCGGCTACTCATCGGGAGGCCGACGGCGAAACGCTGCGCGCAACGTTACGTCAGGAACTGGCGACGCTCCCGTCGTCTGAACTTAATAAACGTGTGCTGTTTATTCTCAATCATGGCGGGATGACCGCAATGGCGGCGGGCCAGCAAACCGGAGCCGATGCGGCGATTCGTGCCGCAGGTCTACGCAACGCTATGCAGGGCGTTAATCGCTATCAGCCGCTGTCACAAGAAGGCGTCATTGCCAGCCAACCCGATCTGGTGGTGATTTCGCAGGACGGCGTTAAGGCGATGGGTGGCGAAGATAACCTGTGGGCGCTACCGGGACTTGCGCAAACACCTGCCGGAAGGAATAAACAGGTATTGCAGGTTGACGATATGGCGCTGTTGGGCTTCAGCGTTCGCACGCCACAGGCTATTTTGCAGCTTCGTGCTAAAGCGGAGCAATTGCCCTGATGTCCCGGCGGATCACCTGTTCGTTGTGGATGTTGGCATTGATGCTGGTTGCAATGACGGTTCTGGCTACCGGTTTTGGCGCGTTGCGCCTGCCAGTAAGTCTGCTCTGGCGTGATGGCGATGAGGCACTGCGTCAAATCTGGCTCACGATTCGTCTTCCCCGCGTCCTGCTGGCACTGGTGATTGGCGGCTCTCTGGCGCTCTCTGGCTGCGTGATGCAGGGGCTGTTTCGCAATCCGCTTGCAGACCCTGGATTACTGGGAATAAGCAGCGGCGCCGCCTGCGCTGTGGCCCTGTGGGTGGTGCTGCCTGTCTCTTTGCCCGCGCTGATGATGTTGTATGCTCCAATGCTGGCCGCTTTTTTCGGCGCGCTAGCGGCAACAGTAGTGATTTTTATCCTCAGCCAACAGCGCGACGGTTCGCTCTCCCGCCTGCTGCTGGTCGGCATTGCCATCAACGCGCTCTGCGGGGCGGCGGTTGGCGTACTGTCGTGGGTCAGTAATGATGCGCAACTGCGCCAGCTGTCGCTATGGGGAATGGGAAGTCTGGGGGCCGCACAGTGGTCCACGCTGTTGGCTGTCACTTCACTGACAATCCCGACAGTGCTGATCATCTGGCGACTTGCTCCGGCGCTGAATCTTCTGCAACTGGGTGAGGAAGAGGCGCATTATCTCGGCGTTGATGTACGTACAATCCAGCGTATTTTGCTGCTTTGTAGCGCATTACTGGTTGCCTCAGCCGTGGCGGTAAGCGGCGTGATTGGCTTTATCGGGTTGGTAATCCCACATTTAATACGTATGTGGCTCGGCTCAGACCATCGGGCCGTTATTCCGGGCTCCGTGCTGGCGGGCGCGTTTTTATTGCTGATTGCCGACACCCTAGCTCGTACGGCGGTTGCGCCTGCGGAGATGCCGGTCGGTCTGTTGACCAGTCTTCTCGGTGCACCGTGGTTTTTATGGCTTATTTTTCGTCAGCGAGGAGCGCATGGCTGAACATTTCATCGCTGAAAGGCTTCATTATCACGTAGCTGGCAGACCGGTGATTGACGACGTATCGCTCGCCCTTACAAGAGGTGAACTGGTTGCGCTCATCGGCCCAAACGGTGCGGGAAAATCCACCCTGCTACGCCTGCTGACCGGTTTTCTGCAGCCCGCTAGCGGGCGCTGCGTGCTGGCGGACAAACCGTTGCATGAATGGTCTACCCAGACCCTGTCGCGGCATCGGGCAGTGATGCGCCAGCAAACACAGTTGGGATTCGACTGGCCGGTAGAGGCCGTCATCGCGATGGGCCGCGCGCCGTGGACCCAACAGCAGGAGCCCCGGCTTATTGCTCAGGTGATGGAAATGACCGGATGCACACCGTTGGCGGGTCGGCAATACGCCGCGCTTTCCGGCGGTGAGCAACAGCGAGTACAGTTGGCCCGTGCGCTGGCACAACTCTGGTGCGACGGTGCGCCTCGCGGTTGGTTATTCCTTGATGAACCGACCTCCGCGCTGGATCTTTACCACCAGCAACATCTGTTGCGCATGCTAAAAACGCTTACCTCTTCGGGAGAGCTACATGTGTGCATTGTGCTTCACGATCTGAACCTCGCCGCACTGTGGGCAGACAGAATAGTGCTGCTGCACAACGGCAGACTGGTATCGCAGGGAACACCGGAAACTGTGTTACAGGCCGATGATCTGAAGCGCTGGTACGGTGCTCAGGTACACGTTGTCCAGCATCCGGCCAACGCCTCCCCGCAGGTATTTCTGGCCCCTTAGCTTGAACAACTCACTTCCAGCCGTTTGCCCCAGTCAGGTGGACGGCTGACATAGTCATCATCACGATCGGCAAACGGGGTACGCAACGCCTGGTGCAACCGATGCAGCTCGGCGTAATCCCCCTGCTCTGCCTGACTAATCGCCCGTTGCGCCAGCCAGTTACGTAATACCATCGCCGGGTTAGCCGCCTTCATCTGTGTTTGTCTGACAGCATCGGCAATATTGTCTTGCTGAAGGCGCGAGCGATACCGCGTGAACCAGTCGTCAAACGCTGCGCGGTCGATAAACTCATCGCGCAACGGAGATTGCGCACTGTGTTGTTCCGTTTGGCTGAGCATGCGAAACGTTCGCGTATAGTCGCTTCTTTCCCGCGACATCAGACTAAACAGCTCGCTAAGCAGTTCGTTATCGTCTTTCTGCTCGCTAAAGAAGCCGAGCTTTTGCCGCATCCGCTGACCGTAGCGAGTTAACAGCGCCAGCTGGTAACTGTCCAGCGCATCATTGAGCGCCTCGACCGGGATAAACGGCGACAGGGTTTGCGCCAGACGTTGCAGGTTCCACAACGCGGCGGCCGGCTGATTATCGAAACTGTATCGCCCCTGGTTGTCAGAGTGGTTACAGATATAATCGGGCACGTAATCATCAAGAAAACCGAATGGACCGTAATCCATCGTCAGACCCAGAATCGACATGTTGTCCGTATTCATAACACCATGCGCAAACCCTACCGCCTGCCAGTCAGCGATTAACGTCGCAGTACGCGTGACAACATCGTTAAACCACAGCTGATATTTATCGGCGTCTTCCTGCCATTGCGGCCAGTAATGGCGAATCGCAAAGTCAGCCAACTGGCGCACTTTTTCCGGCTCCCGGCGATAGTAAAAATGCTCAAAATGGCCAAACCGCATATGGCTTTGCGCCACGCGGATAAGCATCGCTCCCGCTTCGACCGTTTCGCGATACACCGGCGTGTCGCTGGTGACAATCGACAATGCCCGCGTGGTCGGTATTCCCAGGTAGTGCATCGCTTCGCTAGCAAGGCTTTCGCGAATGGTCGAGCGCAGCACGGCGCGCCCATCACCCATGCGGGAATACGGCGTGAGTCCGGCGCCTTTCAGGTGCCAGTCAAACGTTGAACCATCCGCGAGCTGTTGTTCGCCCAGCAGGATCCCACGTCCGTCGCCAAGCTGACCTGCCCAGACGCCGAACTGATGTCCACTATAAACCTGGGCTAAAGGCGACATCCCGGGAAGCAGCGATTCGCCTCCCCAAACGCCCGCACCAGTTGAAATATCAAATAGCGCCGCAGGAATAGCTAATTGCTCCGCCAGCGCATCGTTATGCCAGATAAGGCGCGCATTTTTCAAAGGGGTGGGTGAAAGCGCGGTATAAGTTGCTGGTAGTTCATCACGCCAGCGAGTGGTAAAAGACAGGGTCATAGGGCCTCCTGCCTCTAGTGTAGACTGTTAATAGCCTGTTAAACACCAGCAAATAAAAGGGTTATATCTTAGCAAGCGAAATTATCTGCGCAGGAGGCACTGCAGGCCACAATCCTCCCTGCATGGCACTGAATCCTACAGGCAAAACGCGCTCCAGCATCTCTTGTGTATCAATTCCGCTAATGATTATTGACTCACAGCTGGGAGATAGTTGCGCCAGAATAGCCCGCATAAACGGCTCAAACGAAATATGTGCAATCCTTTGTTGAACAAAGTTTTTATCCAGAACGACGCGTTTGAACAGGCCGTCAAAAATTGCCCGGGTTGATATACCGCCAGCACCATAGTTTGTCAGGACTAATGGAAATCGCGCAGCAAGTGCGGCTAATGTTGGATTATCTTTACCTTTGTTTAACTCCGGATAGCTTTCATTAATAGTCAGCTCCAGAAATGAAAATCGTTCAACTTGTGAAGCAAGTTCAGTATCTGATAATAAAGTATTAGCAATTGCTGGCGTTAAATTAATCCAGGCAAATACTTTTCGCTGAATAAAAAAATGTTGGCACGTTTCGATTAATTCTAGTTTTTCTACAAATAAACGACATTGTTCGTCGTCTGACATCCGAGGTAGGACCAGCTCGGTGGGTATACGCACATCCCCATGTGCACTGGCGAAATTGGTGATGATGTCGACGAATTCAAGATCGCCTTTTTCGCTTCTCGCAGGAAGAAAAGAGAACTCAGAATGGTAAAGATTATCCAGTGAAACAATCATCGTGCCAGCCCCGCTGCATGGGTGTTATCCGGCATCCTGTAGCAAAGGATGAAGAAATACGTTACTGCTGATGCAAGTAGAGGCCCTTTCATTTTTCCCTTTTTAGCCGGTAAATCGAATCCTTTTTTTTAGCTTATCCTGATTATAAGCGAATATCCAGCTTTGCACTTTTTAATATCTCGGAATAAATCATATTTTTAGCAAGATACGCTCTTAATGTTCATGGGTATTGTCTAACCAAAAGCAGAAATAAAAGTTAACTTTCAAACGGTGATGTCGAGGCTGCCACTCGATGGCAGCCTCGGAGTTGTGAGGATTAAATACGTCGCGCCTGCCAAAAGTTTTTACGCCAGTAAACGTTATCCAGAGACGAGCGCATCACTCCACGGCTGGTTGAAGCATGAATAAATTGATTATTGGTATCGTAAATACCGACATGCAGACCGCTTTCCCCAGACCCGGTTTTAAAGAAAACCAGATCACCGGGCAGCAAATCGTCTTTATCAATTTCGGTACCAATCTTTGATTGCGTACGCGTATCGCGTGGGAGTTGCAGATCGAATTTATCGCGCATCGTCATCAAAACAAATCCAGAACAATCCACCCCGCTACGACTCATACCACCATAACGATAGGGTGTGCCATGCCAGGTTTGTAGCTGATCATTAAGACCGGCGATAACGGCGATTGAATCCGACAAGCGGGCATTTGGCGCAGGCGCACGATGGCTGCTGCAGCCCGCCAAAAACAATGCTGTGATTAAAAGGAGCCAAAAGCGCATTCAGTACGAATCCTCTGAATTTTATTTTTATACCAATTTAGCGTGGAAATTATATGATTTTCAAGAACCCATTTAACTTAAGTGGTTGATATGAGCATTCTATGCCCTTCAATATCCAAACGTCGGAAGTTGACACCATAGGCCGCAGACAGATTGGCCGGCGTCAGTACCGCATCTCGAGAACCACTGGCAAGCAGTTTCCCACGTTTGAGTAGCCAGGCTTTATGCGCATGGCGTAAGGTGTGATTAAGGTCGTGACTACTCATCACAATCGCTATGCCCTGCAAACACAGCTGACTCAACAATCGATCCAGTGCGTTTTGTTGCGCGACGTCCAGACTGTTCATCGGCTCATCCAGGAGTAAAAGCTGACCTAATGGATTCGCTTGTGGGCAAATCTGCAGGATAACCGCAGCCAGGCGCACACGCTGCCACTCACCGCCGGAGAGTTGGTTCACGCCGCGCCCCAGTTTATCTCCCAAGCCGAGCGCATCGGCGACCTCCTGTAACAGATCGGTACGTGCTTTGTCGGGTTGATGCAGCGTCAGAAAATGCCAGACCGGCATCGCAAACGGCGGATTTTGCTGTTGCGCAAGATAGGCACGATATTGCGCCAGCCTGGCAGCCGGCCATTCCTCCAACGGCATATCACCAAAAGTGATGCTGCCCTCTCCGTTCGTCAGACCCGCCATACGCGCCAACAGCGTACTTTTTCCGGCACCGTTTGGTCCCACTAAATGCAGGATCTCTCCTGCTTTTATCTCACCAGAAAGCGGGCCAAGACGGGTCGATTCCGCGACGTCCTGTAGCTGCATCAATCGAGACATTAGTTTGCCAGCGCCTGCTTGATGGTTTGCACCAGAATGGGATCCTCAGGCGTCATATCCGGTGAGAATCGTTGCAGCACTTTTCCATCGCGACCCACTAAAAACTTCTCGAAATTCCACAGAATATCGTCCGGGTAGAGCGGCGCACGACCTTTGCTCGCCATTCGCTCATAGAACCCACTATCCGCAGGTGCAACGGCCGTTGGCGCGGCATCAATCAGCTTCTGATACAGCGGATGGCGTCCCTCGCCGTTGACGTCAATTTTGCTGAACATCGGGAAAGTTACGCCCCAGGTGGTACTGCAGTACGTTTTTATTTCCTCTTCGCTGCCCGGCTCCTGGCCCAGAAACTGATTGCAAGGGAAACCAAGAACGCTGAAGCCCTGTTGGTGCCAGGTTTTCTGCAGATTCTCCAGTTGCTCGTACTGCGGCGTCAGTCCACATTTTGAAGCAACGTTGACGATTAACAGCACATTTCCGGAATACGGCTGTAGTGAGGTAAGCTCGCCGTCGATGGTCGTCACTTCTGTATCGAGGATAGTGTTTTGCATAGCATCTCCAGAACAACAGGTGGATTTTCAGTTTTTAATCATAGACCGAACCAACGCGTTCTAGCGCGCGGCTTTTAACAATAGCCAGATAAATACCGGTGCGCCCATGGTGGCCGTCACCACGCCGATAGGTAACTCAGCCGAGGCCAGCACCAGACGCGCGACAACATCAGCAAACAGTAATGCGATTGCACCAGCCAACGCACAACCTGGCAATAAAACACGGTGATCGGTGAGGCCGCACAGACGCAAAATATGCGGGATCACAAGCCCAATAAAACCAATCGCCCCTGCCAGAGCCACGCTCACGCCGACCATCCAGCCCGTGGCGACCACCAGTAGGTTGCGCCAGAACCATAGTGGCAGCCCCAGCTGACGAGCAGACGTCTCTCCTAATGCCAGCATATTCATCGGCTGCGACTGACAGCAGATCCACACCAGTACCGGAATCAACGCCACCATGAGCCAGGCCTGATGCCAGTCTACGCCACCGAAGCCCCCCATCATCCAGTACATCAGCTGTCGTAAGTCAAATGATGTGGAGAAGTAGATGGCCCATGTCATCAACGCGCTACAGATAATCCCCAGCGCCACCCCTGCCAGCAGCAGACGGCTGGTAGACAAATGACGGCGGGCGAAACGTAGCAGTATGAGCGTGATAATCAGCGCCCCGGCAATGGCGCAAAGGCCCAATGCCCAGCCGGGAAGTTGCCCCTGCCCCAGCAGCACCGCCGCGATAAGCCCGACTCCCGCACCGTTAGACACGCCTAATAATCCCGGCTCGGCGAGCGGATTTTCAAAGAGAGCTTGCATCACTGCGCCTGATAAGGCCAACGCAGCGCCTACCAGCAAAACGGCAAGGGTACGGGGAAGTCGGATTTGCCAGACGAACAGATCGCCGCGGGCGCTGAACCAGTCGCCGGGAGCGATCCATTGTTCTCCTGCGCACAAGCTTAGAATCGTTGCCAGTAGCATAAGTACTGACAGTGACAGTATCCAGCGCACATTTCGACGCTGCTGTTGATGGGCGAAAGTCAGCATGTTTTCCATTCTGCTGAAAAGAGATGAAGGTGATTCTACGGTGCTGATTCGGTAGTGAAAAGGAAAAAGGCCGCAGAGCGGCCTTTTTAGTTATATATCATGGTTTGCGCTGCCGCTTTGATGGCAGAGCAAGTGACTTAACGGATCGTTAAATCACTCTTCTTTGGGCGTTGCGTTTTCGACCCGGCTTTTTAACTTCTGTCCGGGTCTGAAGGTCACCACGCGCCGTGCTGTAATGGGAATATCTTCGCCCGTTTTCGGGTTACGGCCCGGACGTTGATTCTTATCACGCAGATCGAAGTTACCAAAACCAGAGAGTTTTACCTGCTCACCATTTTCCAGAGCACGACGGATCTCTTCGAAAAACAGCTCGA
The DNA here is from genome assembly GCF_030333815.1 of Citrobacter sp. Cf136. Classification (NCBI taxonomy): domain Bacteria; kingdom Pseudomonadati; phylum Pseudomonadota; class Gammaproteobacteria; order Enterobacterales; family Enterobacteriaceae; genus Citrobacter; species Citrobacter sp. Cf136. The sequence continues at coordinate 1,324,618 of NZ_JAOWFE010000032.1, forward strand.
CCAGTTCTTTGGCATCCCGCTTGCTAAGCCCAAGCTTATCAAACAGATATTCTGACATTTCAGCTTTTGTAAGCGCCATAGGTTCAATCCCTCAATGATGCCTGGAATCGCTCTTTTAATGCCTCTACACATTTGGCGACGGTAGCGGCAATCTCCTCTTCTTCAAGTGTACGGCTGGTATCCTGAAGGATCAGGCTGATAGCGAGGCTCTTATAACCCTCCGCAACACCCTTACCGCGGTACACGTCAAATAAGTTTACGCCAACTACCTGATTTACGCCAACTTTCTTACACTCGGATAAAATATCCGCAGCGGGAACGTTTTCGGCCACAACAACCGCGATGTCGCGACGGTTCGCCGGGAAGCGAGAAACTTCACGCGCCTGAGGCACCACGCGGTCTGCGAGCTTATTCCACTCCAGTTCAAACACCAGAGTGCGACCGTTCAGATCCAGTTTACGTTCCAGTTCAGGATGAACAACCCCAATGAAACCAATACGTTCACCTTTCAGATAAATCGCCGCAGACTGACCCGGATGCAGTGCTGGATTCGCTTCAGCTTTGAACTTAATGTCTGCCAGTTTGCCGGTCAGGTCGAGAACCGCTTCCAGATCGCCTTTCAGATCATAGAAATCAACGGTCTCTTTTGCCAGATTCCAGTGTTCATCATGACGGTTACCGCAGATCACGCCCGCCAGCATCAGATCCTGACGGATCCCGAGATTGGCCTGTGTATCCGGTACGAAACGTAAACCCGTTTCAAAAATACGTACGCGGTTCTGCTGACGGTTCTGGTTATACACTACCGTAGACAGCAAGCCGGTCCACAGGGACAAACGCATAGCCGACATATCAATAGAGATTGGGCTTGGCAACAGCAGTGCTTCTTCACCCGGGTGCAGCAGCGACTGGACTTTCGGGTCGACGAAGCTGTAGGTAATTACTTCCTGGTAGCCTTTGTCATTCAGCATGGTTTTTACACGTTTCAGCGACAAATCCGCTTCACGATGCGTACCCATGATAAGACCCGCCTGAATCGGCGTGTTCGGGATATTGTCATAACCGTATACGCGGGCGACTTCTTCGACCAGGTCTTCTTCGATTTCCATATCGAAACGCCAGCTCGGCGCGACCGCTTTCCACTCATCCTGCCCTTCCGTCACGTCACAACCCAGACGACGCAGAATGTCGCTCACCTGCTCATCCGCAATATGGTGTCCGATCAGACGATCCAGTTTGCTACGACGAAGCGTAATGGTTGCGCGTTTTGGCAGCGTGTCTTCGTTCGTCACGTCAATGACTGGACCCGCTTCGCCGCCGCAGATATCGATCAGCAGGCGCGTTGCACGTTCCATGGCCTTATGTTGCAGAGCCGGATCAACACCACGCTCATAGCGGTGAGAAGCATCGGTGTGCAGACCGTGACGACGTGCGCGACCTGTAATAGACAGCGGGCTGAAGAATGCACATTCCAGCAGGACGTTTTGCGTTTCATCATTCACGCCGGAATGTTCGCCACCAAAGATGCCGCCCATCGCCAGCGCTTTGTTATGGTCCGCAATCACCAGCGTATCCGCATTCAGCTTCGCTTCGCTGCCATCCAGCAATACCAGGGTCTCACCCTCTTTTGCCATACGGACAACAATTCCGCCTTCAATGCGGTCTTTGTCGAATGCGTGCATCGGCTGGCCCAGTTCGAGCAGCACATAGTTAGTCACGTCAACCACGGCATCGATTGAACGAATACCGCAACGACGCAGTTTTTCTTTCATCCACAGCGGGGTCGGCGCTTTAACATTGATGCCTTTAACCACGCGGCCCAGATAGCGTGGACAGGCTTCCACGGCTTCAACCTGAATCGGCAGGACGTCGCTAATGGTTGCCGCTACAGGCGCGATTTCCGGCTCAACCAGCGGAGCTTTGTTCAGCACAGCAACATCACGTGCGACACCGATAATGCCTAAGCAGTCGGCGCGGTTCGGCGTGACGCTGATTTCGATAGTGTTGTCGTCAAGCTTCAGGTATTCACGGATATCGGTGCCAATTGGCGCATCGGCCGGCAGTTCGATAATCCCGTTATGATCGTCGGAAATACCCAGCTCAGAGAATGAGCACAGCATACCTTCAGACGGCTCACCGCGCAGTTTCGCGGCTTTGATTTTGAAATCGCCCGGCAGAACGGCACCAACGGTTGCCACAGCCACTTTCAACCCCTGACGGCAGTTTGGCGCACCGCAGACGATATCCAGAAGACGGTCGCCGCCTACATTCACTTTGGTGACACGCAGTTTGTCAGCGTTCGGGTGCTGGCCACATTCAACCACTTCACCCACCACAACGCCGTTGAACGCGCCGGAAACAGGTTCCACACCGTCAACTTCCAGACCTGCCATTGTGATTTGGTTTGACAGAGCATCGCTATCAATCGCCGGGTTTACCCATTCGCGTAACCACAGTTCACTGAATTTCATTGTTTTATCCTGCCTTTATTTAAACTGTTTGAGGAAACGCAGATCGTTTTCGAAGAAAGAACGCAGATCGGTAACACCGTAACGCAGCATGGTCAGACGCTCCATCCCCATACCAAATGCAAAGCCCGAGTAGATTTCCGGATCGATGCCAACATTACGCAGCACGTTCGGGTGAACCATCCCGCAACCCAGCACTTCCAGCCACTTACCGTTTTTGCCCATCACGTCTACTTCCGCAGAAGGTTCAGTGAACGGGAAGTAGGAAGGACGGAAACGAACCTGCAGGTCTTCTTCAAAGAAGTTGCGCAGGAAATCGTGCAGCGTGCCTTTCAGGTTGGTGAAGTTGATGTTGGTATCAACAATCAGCCCTTCCATCTGATGGAACATCGGGGTGTGAGTCTGATCGTAATCGTTACGATATACACGGCCCGGGGCGATAATACGGATCGGCGGCTGTTTTTCCTTCATGGTGCGGATCTGCACGCCGGAAGTCTGCGTACGCAGCAAACGCGTCGCGTCAAACCAGAAAGTGTCGTGGTCAGCGCGCGCCGGATGATGGCCAGGAATGTTCAGCGCATCGAAGTTATGATAGTCATCTTCGATTTCCGGACCAGTCGCCACGGTAAAGCCCAGCTCACCAAAGAAACTTTCAATCCTGTCAATTGTACGCGTTACAGGATGCAGACCGCCGTTTTCGATACGACGCCCTGGCAGGGAGATATCGATAGTTTCTTCTGCCAGACGGGCATTCAGGGCAGCACTTTCTAATTCGGCCTTACGCGCGTTCAGCGCTTGCTGCACCTGCTCTTTGGCTTCGTTTATCACCGCACCTGCTGCCGGGCGCTCTTCTGGCGGCAGTTCGCGCAGGGTTGTCATCTGAAGGGTCAGGTGCCCTTTCTTGCCCAAATATTCGACGCGGACATTGTCTAACGCGGCAACATCTGAAGCCTGGTTAATGGCGGCCGTTGCACTGGCAACCAGCTCTGCGAGATGTGACATGGTTTTCCTCGTTATGTTGCGATATTCACTAGTCGCTCATATATACGCAAAATCATTCAAGTTGTATCAACGCAGCAAAAGAGCGAATGCAGCCAATACAGAGACAACTTGAAGGATGACGCGTATAAAAAAAGCCTCCACCAGGGAGGCTTTTAGGCGCTGTTTTCCGTTTCTTCTTTCACGCGCAAGCCTCCTGATTTCAGGTGCTAAAGTAAAAGAAGAAGCGGAAAATAGCAGCATTCATGCTTGCGTTACCTTGTGTGGTAAAAACCGGACAACCTTTATTGAAAAGGCTTACGGATAAATTGTCAACTAATTGATTGTACTGCAAATAAAAGAGAGGGAGCCAGGCTCCCTCTTTTCACCGGCTTATGCCAGAGCTGCTTTCGCTTTTTCGACCAGAGCGGTGAACGCTACTTTGTCGAATACTGCGATGTCAGCCAGGATCTTACGGTCGATTTCAACAGAGGCTTTTTTCAGGCCGTTGATGAATTTGCTGTAAGAAATACCGTTCTGACGTGCTGCTGCGTTGATACGCGCAATCCACAGTTGACGGAACTGACGCTTTTTCTGACGACGGTCACGATAAGCGTACTGACCAGCTTTGATAACAGCCTGGAAGGCAACGCGGTATACGCGAGAACGCGCACCGTAGTAGCCTTTAGCTTGTTTCAAAATTTTCTTGTGACGTGCACGGGCAACTACACCACGTTTTACGCGAGCCATATGTGCTCTCCTGTATCTATATTCTTAGTAAAAAAATGAATTAAACGTTAACGGCTTATGCGTACGGCAGGCACGCGATAACCAGACCCAGATCGCCTTTAGACACGAGGCCTTTTGGACGCAGGTGACGTTTACGCTTAGTAGATTTTTTGGTCAGAATATGACGCAGGTTTGCGTGCTTACGCTTAAATCCACCACCACCGGTTTTTTTGAAACGCTTAGCAGCACCGCGTACGGTCTTAATTTTTGGCATTTTAATAACTTCCACTTCGCATTGTTAATAAACGAAACGTAGGCGAACAACGGCTGTGGAACCCGTAGGCTCCACAGACATTGCTACTTGAAGGCCTTACTGTTTCTTCTTAGGAGCGAGCACCATGATCATCTGGCGGCCTTCGATCTTCGTAGGGAAGGATTCGACTACTGCCAGTTCACTCAGATCGTCACGGACGCGGTTGAGCACTTCCATACCGATCTGTTGGTGGGCCATCTCACGACCGCGAAAACGCAGCGTGATCTTAGCCTTATCGCCATCTTCCAGAAAGCGTACCAGGCTGCGGAGTTTTACCTGGTAATCGCCATCGTCGGTGCCAGGACGGAATTTAATTTCCTTAACCTGGATAACTTTTTGCTTTTTCTTCTGTTCCTTAGAAGACTTACTCTTTTCATAAAGGAACTTGCCGTAGTCCATAATACGACAAACTGGCGGTTCGGCGTTAGGGCTGATTTCAACTAAATCTACTCCAGCTTCTTCAGCTTTTTCGATCGCTTCTCTCAGACTCACAATACCCAAAGCTTCGCCTTCCAGACCTGTTAAGCGAACTTCCAGGGCGCGAATCTCGCCATTGATACGATTCGGACGTGCCGTTTGAACTCGTTTTCCGCCTTTAATACCTTATTCCTCCAGTTGTTGAAGACTGCGGCTGCGAATCTCTTGTTGCAGCTTCTCAATCACTTCATTTACGTCCAGGCTGCCCAAGTCTTTGCCACGACGGGTGCGCACGGCAACTTTGCCTGCTTCTACCTCTTTGTCGCCACAGACCAACATGTAAGGGACACGACGTAAAGTGTGCTCGCGGATTTTAAAGCCAATCTTCTCATTTCTCAAGTCTGCTTTTACACGAATACCCGCATTTTGTAGTTTCTGCGTTAATTCGTTAACGTATTCAGACTGAGAATCGGTGATGTTCATGACCACAACCTGAACCGGCGCAAGCCAGGTCGGGAAGAAGCCAGCGAACTCTTCGGTCAGGATACCGATGAAACGTTCCATCGACCCAAGAATTGCACGGTGAATCATAACCGGCACCTGACGTTCGTTGTTTTCGCCAACGTAAGAGGCGCTTAAACGGGACGGCAGGGAGAAGTCCAGCTGTACAGTACCGCACTGCCATGCACGATCGAGGCAGTCATACAGGGTAAATTCAATTTTCGGACCGTAGAACGCGCCCTCACCCAGTTGGAACTCAAACGGGATGTTGTTTTCTTCCAGCGCAACGGCCAGGTCAGCTTCAGCACGGTCCCACATTTCATCGCTACCGATACGTTTTTCGGGGCGAGTGGACAGTTTGACGACGATTTTCTCGAAGCCAAAGGTGCTGTACATATCGTAGACCATACGAATGCACGCGTTAACTTCATCACGAATCTGCTCTTCAGTACAGAAGATATGCGCATCATCTTGAGTGAAGCCACGAACACGCATCAGGCCATGCAGCGCACCTGACGGTTCATTACGGTGGCAGCTACCAAACTCAGCCATACGCAGCGGCAGGTCGCGATAGGATTTCAGACCCTGATTAAAGATCTGTACGTGGCCAGGGCAGTTCATTGGCTTAATGCAGTATTCACGGTTCTCAGAAGAGGTGGTGAACATCGCATCTTTGTAGTTGTCCCAGTGACCTGTTTTTTCCCACAGCACGCGGTCCATCATGAACGGACCTTTCACTTCCTGATACTGGTATTCTTTCAGTTTTGAGCGAACAAAGACTTCCAGTTCACGGAAGATAGTCCAGCCATCGTTGTGCCAGAACACCATACCCGGCGCTTCTTCCTGCATGTGATACAGGTCAAGCTGTTTACCGATTTTACGGTGATCGCGTTTGGCCGCTTCTTCCAGACGTTGCAGGTAGGCATTCAGGGCTTTTTTATCTGCCCATGCAGTACCATAAATACGCTGCAGCATCTTGTTATTGCTGTCGCCACGCCAGTATGCCCCAGCGGTCTTCATCAGTTTGAAGTGATGGCAGAAACGCATATTCGGCACGTGCGGGCCACGGCACATATCGACATATTCTTCATGATGGTACAAGCCAGGCTTGTCATCATGGGCAATGTTTTCATCAAGAATGGAGACTTTATAGGTCTCGCCACGCTTCACGAAGGTTTCACGCGCTTCGTACCAGCTGACTTTCTTCTTAATGACATCGTAGTTTTTCTCAGCGAGCTCGTGCATCCGCTTCTCAAGCGCGTCGACGTCTTCCTGGGTTAACGTACGGTCAAGATCGATATCGTAGTAAAAACCGTTATCAACAACCGGTCCGATCGCCATTTTGGTGTGCGGCCAGAGTTGTTTGATCGCGTGCCCTAACAGGTGCGCACAGGAGTGACGAATGATCTCCAGACCTTCTTCATCCTTCGCGGTGATGATGGAGAGCTTCGCATCATGCTCAATCAGATCGGAAGCATCTACCAGCTCACCGTCAACACGGCCAGCAATAGTGGCTTTCGCCAGACCTGGACCGATGTCCAGCGCAACATCCATGGGGCTTACAGCGTGGTCGTAATGGCGTTGGCTGCCATCAGGAAGAGTAATAACAGGCATGTTATATCCTTATTTGCAGTGGTGACCCACACGTAAGATCACATACAAAGAGAAAATTTATTTGTTTACAGTAAGTTGTGCAACCATCTAACCAACAATCGCTAAATTGGTACACAATCTGGTACACAAATGAAAAACTGACATCCTCAGTCCCTCACCCGGTAAAATGATGGTAACACTAAAAAAGTGGTGATTGCACCACTCTGTTTCACATTGATTCAAATTGCCTTGCAACGATAGATACGATCGACTAAGTGAGAGCAGCACAAAGCCCTGCAAACCGACGCAAAGCTTTGTGTGTCCCGTTTTTGTCTCACCAGGCCTATCAAAAAGCCCACCTGAGTGGACTTGTCCGTCTTGCATGGAAACATAGAAGCTAAAAATATTTTGTATTCAGTTCGCGATCAAGTAGCAATGCAATTATCTTTTAGTGTTAAACTACAATGCTAAGATAAACTTGAATTAGATTTCATATGAGCATTTCAAAATGGAAAACAATAAAAACCAACAAATTGAATTAATGAGAGCAATATCATGTATATTTGTAATTATTATTCATGTAGCTGGCAATATACCATATAGCCTTGATCCTGATTGGTATTTATCTGTTGTTATGAACTCTATATCCAGAATAGCAGTTCCAGTATTTATAATAATTTCTGCATACTTAATGGCTCGAAAGTACAAAAGCTACATGGAGTTTGTTAAGAAAAGAATTGTGAAAATATTACCACCAATTATTGCATGGTCATATTTCTATGGTTACCTTAATAATAAAGATATCTTCAGCATTTCATTTGCGCTAGACATTATATCTGGGCCAACCATGTTTCATCTATGGTACTTGTATGCAATAATAGGCATTTATTTATTAATACCGTTGATATCTTCTTTTAATGAATGCTATGGGAAAGAAGGAATGTTGATTCTGTTTTTTATTTGGCTTGTATTTGGATCAACACTACCATGGCTATCAGCTATATTAGGGTTCAGCACCCCAATAACAACATCATATAATATATCACAGATAGTTGGAATTGCAGGATACGCTATAGTAGGCGTTGGATTAAGACACATTGATAGTATAAAAATAAAAACATATCAATATTCAATTATTTTTATATTGTCTACTGTAGCAACGACATTGTTTACCATATCAAATAGTAAACTATCTGGATTCACATACCAAGAGTTTTATAGTTACACGTCGCCTTTGGTTGCAGCATCAGCAATATCATTTTTTTGTGTTATCTTGATGCGCTACAAGACTAAAGTGAAAAGTAACATATCACAGTTAATTGGATTGATATCAACGGTTTCGCTAGGAATTTATTGCATTCACATGTTTATCTATTCAAGATTGTCTCTTATATATACTACATACATACATAAAGAAGGTGATGGTTATGTTTGGTATTTAATTTTAATACCACCATTAACTCTTATAATATCATTTTGCATTTGTGCAGCTTTAAAGAAAATACCTTTATTAAAGAATTTTGTTTAAAAGTACTAAGCAACCAGAATGAGTCATACTGGTTGCTTAGTAATAATGATAATGTTAAGTCTGCTTTGATACATTTCGATGTAATCAAAAATATCGCTGCGTGCTTCTTCCCGTGTTCCGTAGATCTTTTTCTTTATCCGTTCACGCTTCAGTAGCTGGAAAAAGCTTTCTGCAACTGCGTTGTCGTGATAGTTACCACGACGGCTCATACTGCTCTCCAGACCGTGTGATTTCAGGAACGACTGTGTACTGACTACCCTGTTCAGAATGAACCAGCACCTGTTTTTGGGAAGTACGTCGCCACACGGCCATCAAAAGCGCATTCAGAACAATATCTTTTGTCATCCGGGGTTGCATTGACCAGCCGATAACTTTGCGCGAGAACAGGTCAACAACTACAGCCAGCCTTCGTGGGTTCGGATGTAAGTTATGTCCGTTACCCAACGTTCATCCGGAGCTTCCGGGTTGAACTGTCGCTGGAGCCTGTTGGGTGTCACGGTACTGACTTCACCTTTACGCGCTCGTGGGCTTCGATATCCGACCTGAGCCTTTATCCCGGCACGCTTCATCAGTCGCCAGACCCGGTTAATCCCACATTGTTGCCCGCTATCTCGCAGGTCGAGATGGATTTTGCGATAGCCATAAACGCAACCGGACTCCAGCCAGAACTGTTTGATTTGTCCTGTCAATCTGAGATCCGCCTGAAGCCGTAGTGAATGCGGCTGCTGAAGCCAGGTGTAAAACCCACTCGGATGAACATTCAGAACCCGACAGAGTAGACGAACAGGCCAACAACAGGAGTTGTCACGGATAAAGGCGTACCTCAGTCGGACAGCTTTGCGAAGTACGCCGCGGCTTTTTTTAATATGTCCCGTTCGTCAGTAACCCGCTTCAGCTCCTTCTGGAGTCGACGGATCTCAGCCTGAGCGTCTGACTGCTCTCTGTTGGAGGAAGAGTCCGGCCCGTATTTCTTTATCCAGGCATAAAGACTGTGGGTAGTGATATCGAGACGTGTTGCGACACCGGAAACAGAATGGCCACGATCAACAACCTGTTTGACTGCTTCAATTTTAAACTCTTCAGGATAACGCTTACTGCTCATGTGCACCTCTCTTTAAGTCATTTTAAATGACTCCGAGGTGTCTGTTAAACCCGTGGCGATTCAAGTCATCTAATCTGTGCAGGAAAAAAACAATGCCCACAAATCGCTTTGCGAAGAAACACTGGAAGATGGTTGTGATTCTGCTCGTTATTTGTACGGCCATGTTGATGCTGCGCTGGGCTGCGATGATCTGGGGCTAAATGACGCTCACCCGCTGTTCCGATTTCGTTTATTTATCGATTAATCGAATTCGTCTGAAAATAACGCGTTATGGCCAGGTAGAAAAATAAAACGCAAATTAAATATTAAATAAACTTAACTTTAATTTAGAAAAGCCAGGCCATTTATTTGACCCGGCTTGTCACTACATCCGATAGCCGAGGGAAACTGTCGTGCGGCGATCGGTATGCTCCGGCGCTGTTGCCGGTGGTTCAGAGTTCCAGGTCACGTTGTAAGCCACCTTTAACCCAAAGTGTTCGTTGATGGCAACGTTCAGGGCAGTTTCAGAGTTGAGTGTGGTATCGTCAGCGCCGAATACCGACACACCCTGAGTAAACTTGGTATTGTCCGTCATCTGCCATGCATAGGCCCCGGACGCATAGCCCAGCGGCTGTGTTTCGGTGGTGCCATCCGTGTGCTCGTCATAGCGCACGCCAGGACCGAATTCGAAACGGAAGCTGTGCACAGGCCCGTTGAGGAACTGACGACCATAACCCGCAGTCAGCACGTCACGCTCTCGGTAGCCGTTGTAGCGGTCGGTCAACCAGCTTGCCTGTCCAAAGAGATAGTCATAGTCGGTCATGTTGTAACGACTACGGCCACCTACGGCATATTTCTCCGATGAACGCTCATCATTTGAGGAGGTATTACTGGCATTTCCCCACAGAGACCATGCGGTCGTTTGGCCGTACCAGGTCATGGTGGTATCTGCGGTTAAAGAAGAACTTTTTGTGTTGCCTGACTGGGCGAGATATCCCGCGTTCAGGTTACCTTCAAAGGGTTTTTTCGCGCTGGAAGGGTCATCCATGACAGTAAAAACGGAATCATCGGCGGCAGCATGCATTGACGCAAGCAGGCCTCCCGTCAGCAGTAATGCTGCGGGCACTGTCTTCAAAAGCTTCATTTATTAAGAGTCCGTACAACAAAAAAAGAGACCATTACGGTCTCGGAAACTTTCATATGGATCAATGACAAAAGACCCTTGAAAGGTAACAAATTATAAAAAGACTCGAATAACATAGCAATAAATTCTTATTTCATTTTTTGAATAAGAGCGTTCCTAAACCTTTATTTTATTTATATAACTTTATGACGATAATTTTAAATAAAGATATGAAAAATCATGTTGTTAATTACTTCACTTTCGGGAGGTTAAGTGCCAGACTGAGGACAGCCTAACAGGAGGTAAAGATGGTACGTATCTATACGTTAACACTTGCGCCCTCTCTCGATAGCGCAACAATCACTCCGCAAATTTACCCGGAAGGTAAGCTTCGTTGTACCTCGCCAGTTTTTGAACCCGGCGGCGGCGGCATCAACGTTGCTCGCGCAATTGCCCATCTTGGCGGAACCGCAACGGCGATTTTCCCCGCGGGGGGTGCAACCGGAGAGCATCTTGTTGCATTGCTCGCCGACGAAAATGTTCCCGTATCCACCGTCGAAGCCAAAGATTGGACCCGACAAAATCTTCATGTCCACGTTGAGTCCAGCGGCGAACAGTATCGTTTTGTCATGCCTGGCGCTGCGCTGACCGATGACGAGTTCTACCAAGTTCAGGATCAGGTGCTGGAAATTGAATCTGGTGCATTGCTGGTCATCAGCGGTAGTTTGCCGCCCGGCGTACAGCTTGAGAAGTTGACCCGACTGATTACCACCGCACAAAAACAAGGGATCCGCTGTATTGTCGACAGTTCAGGTGAAGCACTGACGGCGGCGTTAGCCATCGGCAATATCGAACTGGTCAAACCTAACCTCAAAGAACTGAGTGCGCTGGTAAATCGAGAACTGACACAGCCCGATGATGTGCGCAAGGCCGCACAGGAAATCGTACATAGTGGAAAAGCGCACCGCGTTGTGGTCTCGCTTGGGCCGCAAGGGGCGCTGGGCGTAGATCGAGATACCTGCGTTCAGGTGGTTCCGCCACCGGTGAAAAGTCAAAGCACCGTAGGCGCGGGCGACAGTATGGTCGGGGCCATGACGCTTAAACTGGCTGAGAATGCACCTTTTGAGGATATTGTCCGTTACGGCGTCGCCGCAGGTAGCGCAGCAACACTAAATCAGGGTACGCGCCTGTGCTCTTTGGACGACACGCAAAAAATTTATTCGTATCTCACTCAATAACGACACCGTCCCTCTTTTGAAGACAAAGGGGGATTCTCGCGTAAAACTGTCAGCATGGGTGTTATGCGACTATGATAAAAAATCACGTTATTACAAAGAAGTGAATCATGTGCAGTCAGACGTCTCCACAACGGTACGGGGTGAAGAAGAGCGACAAACATTAAGTGCCTTTCCAGCGATGACGCGTCCGTGGTGTGCGTCAGTTCGTGTTTTTTAACCGCATTCTTGCGCTAACCTTATGATCTGGCAGACAACATGGGGAGAGACATCATGTGGCAGGCTATCAGTCGTCTTTTAAGCGAGCAATTAGGTGAAGGCGAAATCGAACTGCGTAATGAACTGCCCGGCGGAGAGATTCACGCCGCATGGCATTTACGCTATGCGGGGCGAGATTTTTTCGTCAAATGCGATGAAAGAGAGTTGTTAACCGGCTTTACGGCAGAAGCCGATCAGCTGGAGCTACTTTCCCGCAGTCAAACTGTATCGGTACCGAAAGTCTGGGCAGTAGGCGCAGACAGAGATTACAGCTTTCTGGTGATGGATTTCCTCCCTCCCCGTCCGCTTGATGCGCATAACGCGTTTATCCTCGGTCAACAGCTTGCGCATTTGCACGAATGGAGCGACCAGCCTCAGTTTGGTCTCGACTTCGATAACGCGCTCTCTACCACACCGCAGCCCAATACCTGGCAACGTCGCTGGTCAACCTTTTTCGCCGAGCAGCGTATAGGTTGGCAACTGGAACTCGCCGCTGAAAAAGGCATTGCGTTTGGCAATATTGATGCCATCGTCGAACATGTCCAGCAACGTCTCTCTTCTCATCAGCCGCAGCCGTCTCTCCTGCACGGTGATTTGTGGTCCGGGAACTGCGCCCTCGGTCCTAACGGTCCGTACATCTTTGACCCTGCCTGCTACTGGGGGGACAGAGAGTGCGACCTGGCAATGCTGCCGTTACATACCGATCAGCCGCCGCAAATTTATGACGGTTACCAGTCAGTCTCACCACTACCGCTGGACTTTCTTGACAGGCAGCCAATCTACCAGCTCTATACGCTGCTGAATCGAGCAATTCTGTTCGGAGGACAGCATCTGGTTGTGGCGCAGAAAGCGCTGGATAGATTACTCGCTGCTTAACTACGTACCGCGTTGCTTATCAGGCCTGCCGTTTCGCAACGTGGCAGGCCCGATAGAGCGGCACTTACAAAAAGCCCAGCAATGAGAAGAAGAAGTAGCCGATCACGATAACGATCACCGGCAAAATATAAAGCGGGAAAATTTGTAAGAAGATCGTATGGTGCGGTACCACAATTCGCGACTCAAGTTGCTCGCGGGATAATCCTTCACTGCCTTTTGCCTGTTCCAGAATCAGCTGATCCTCAACGCCTTCGCGTAAGAAACGTGCCTGGCGGCTCATTCTAGCGCCTGAATCCTGCAACGCCAGACCGATAAAAATCAGGATGAATATCAGCCAAAAAACGAGATTCAGTCCACTTTGAAAATCGGGCGTTGGCGAGTTATACCAGAACACGTTAAGAAAAGGTGTATTAACCCGCATCATATCGATCATCACGTGAGCAAAATCGAGCATGACCGCGTTAATTCCCTCCTGCTTTTCGCTGTGCGCATACATAAACTTCAGTACAGAAACCAGTGTTGAAATCAGCGCGGGAATGAAAATTACCCATCCCACCAGCCTTTTCAAGACGGCAATGCGTCCAGCTTGTTGATACGTCATGAGTTCCCCTTGATAAAGACGTGTCATTTTGGCCTAAGTTTACCCGCTGATAACCGTTTTCGCCTGATCTTTAAAGGCGGTATACTGCTGAATTAGCCATAATGAACGCTCAGAGCCTGTTATTACTGGCTCTTAATCCCTTTTATCACCGTAAAGGAGAGGTTGTAATGTCAACCCCGCGTCAAATTCTTGCTGCAATTTTCGATATGGATGGGTTACTGGTCGATTCTGAACCGCTTTGGGATCAGGCTGAACTGGATGTGATAGCAAGTTTAGGCGTTGATATCTCCCGCCGCCATGAACTTCCCGATACTCTTGGCTTACGCATCGATATGGTGGTCGATTTGTGGTTTGCGCAGCAACCGTGGAACGGTCCCTCACGTCAGGAAGTCGCCGAGCGCATCATCACCCGGGCCATTGCGTTAGTGGAAGAAACAAAACCACTGCTGCCGGGTGTGCGTGAAGCCGTGGCGTTGTGCAAATCTCAGGGAATCAAAGTAGGACTGGCATCCGCCTCGCCGCTGCATATGCTGGAAAAAGTGCTGACCATGTTTGATCTGCGCAGCAGCTTCGACGCGCTGGCTTCTGCAGAAAAACTGCCCTACAGCAAACCACACCCGCAGGTTTATCTCGATTGCGCCACAAAACTGGGCATTGATCCGTTAAACTGCGTAGCACTGGAAGACTCGGTAAACGGCATGATTGCTTCGAAAGCCGCCCGTATGCGTTCCATCGTCGTACCAGCGCATGAGAATCAGGAAGATCCCCGCTTCGTTCTTGCCGACGTCAAACTAACCTCGCTCACCGAACTTACTGCCGTTCATCTGCGCGGCTAATCCTGTAACGGGCAATGATCGTATTGCCCGCCCTCTCAGATTTTTTATTTTTAAAACACCGTTTCATTTTTAATTGTGTTTCTGTTTAACCTCTCCTATCCTTGCCCTATAGAGCAAGCGTTAATGACATAAATAGTTGAGGTAAACATGATTCAGGAAGCTTTTCGTCTCGAAGGTAAAGTAGCCATCGTCACTGGATGTGACACCGGCCTTGGGCAGGGTATGGCAGTGGCGCTGGCTGAAGCGGGCTGCGATGTAGTCGGCGTGAATCGTAAAATACCACATGAAACCGCAGAGAAAATTAACGCCCTCGGTCGACGTTTTATGGCTATTCAGGCCGACCTCAGCCAACAAGATGCTCTCACCAGCATCGTGACACAATCGGTGTCGGCGTTTGGCCGGATCGATATTCTGGTCAACAATGCGGGAACCATACGCCGTCAGGATGCGCTGGACTTCAGTGAAAAGGATTGGGATGACGTGATGAATCTGAATCTCAAATCTGTTTTCTTTCTGTCACAGGCCGTGGCGCGCCAGTTTCTGGCTCAGGGCAATGGCGGAAAAATTATTAACATTGCCTCGATGCTCTCTTTTCAGGGCGGAATCCGCGTCCCTTCCTATACAGCATCAAAAAGCGGCGTGCTCGGCATCACTCGCCTGCTCGCCAATGAATGGGCGGCCAAAGGAATTAATGTCAATGCTATCGCACCCGGCTATATGGCGACCAATAATACCCAGCAGCTGCGCGCAGACAGCGAGCGCAATCAGGAGATTATCGATCGTATTCCCGCAGGGCGCTGGGGCACGCCAAATGATCTGAAAGGCCCGGTCGTATTCCTCGCAAGTTCCGCCTCTGACTATATTCATGGCTATACGCTAGCCGTGGATGGCGGTTGGCTGGCGCGGTAATGGCGCACTTGTGACAAAGGGTTACAACGTCACCTCTTCCGCCTACTGTATAAAACCCCTATACTGTATGAATCGACAGTTTATTGGGTTTTATCATGACGGCGGAAGGCCACCTTCTTTTTTCTATTGCCTGTGCGGTATTTGCCAAGAATGCCGAGCTAACGCCCGTTCTTGCGCAGGGTGACTGGTGGCATATTGTTCCTTCCGCCATTTTAACGTGCCTGCTGCCGGATATTGATCATCCCAAATCCCTACTGGGGCAGCGTCTGAAGTGGATATCAAAACCCATTGCCCGGGCATTTGGTCATCGCGGGTTTACGCATAGCCTGCTTGCAGTCTTTGCCCTGCTGACCACGTTTTACCTGAAAGTCCCGGACACCTGGATAATACCGGCTGATGCCTTACAAGGTATGGTTCTCGGTTATCTCAGCCATATTCTGGCCGATATGCTGACCCCGGCGGGCGTTCCCCTGCTTTGGCCCTGCCGCTGGCGTTTTCGTCTGCCCATCCTCGTGCCGCAAAAAGGCAACCAACTGGAGCGGTTTCTGTGCATGGCACTGTTCGCATGGGCAATCTGGATGCCGCAGACCGTACAAGAGAACAGCGCTGTACGCTGGTCTTCGCAGATGATTAATACGCTACAAATGCAGTTCAATCGTTTCATAACGCATCAGATTGACTAATAAATCAGCCAAAAAGTCATTTTCGGTATAAACAATTCCATTTGAATATAAGAGGCATGTCACAGTTCTGCTAATCTTGCGCCAACAGAATCACCTTTAAACGGTGATACGCATAATAAGATCAGGAGAACGGGGATGAACTTTCCTTTAATCGCGAACATTATCGTGTTCATAGTGCTGCTGTTCGTGCTGGCGCAAGCCCGGCACAAACAGTGGAGTCTGGCCAAAAAAGTACTGGTCGGTCTGGTCATGGGTGTCGTGTTCGGCCTTGCCCTGCACACCATTTATGGTTCCGACAGCCAGGTTCTTAAAGATTCCGTACAGTGGTTCAACATTGTCGGCAACGGTTATGTCCAGTTGCTGCAGATGATTGTTATGCCGCTGGTATTTGCATCTATTCTCAGCGCCGTTGCGCGTCTGCACAATGCCTCTCAGTTAGGTAAAATCAGCTTCCTGACCATCGGAACGCTACTGTTTACCACGCTGATTGCCGCACTGGTTGGGGTTCTGGTGACCAACCTGTTCGGCCTGACCGCCGAAGGTCTGGTGCAAGGTGGTGCCGAGACGGCCCGTCTGAACGCGATTGAAACCAACTATGTTGGCAAAGTGGCTGACCTCAGCGTTCCGCAACTGGTGCTGTCGTTTATTCCGAAAAACCCGTTTGCCGATCTGACTGGCGCCAACCCGACGTCGATTATCAGCGTAGTTATCTTCGCAGCATTCCTGGGTGTAGCCGCACTGAAACTGCTAAAAGATGATGCACCAAAAGGCGAGCGCGTTCTGGTGGCTATCGATACCCTGCAAAGCTGGGTGATGAAGCTGGTTCGTCTGGTGATGCAGTTGACGCCGTACGGTGTTCTGGCGCTGATGACCAAAGTGGTTGCCGGTTCCAACCTTCAGGACATCATTAAGCTGGGTAGCTTCGTCGTGGCCTCTTATCTCGGTCTGGGCATTATGTTCGTGGTTCACGGGATCCTCTTGGGTATTAACGGCGTTAGCCCGCTGAAATACTTCCGTAAGGTGTGGCCGGTGCTGACTTTCGCCTTCACCAGCCGTTCCAGCGCGGCCTCAATTCCGCTGAACGTTGAAGCGCAAACCCGTCGTCTGGGCGTGCCTGAATCCATCGCCTCTTTCGCCGCCTCTTTTGGCGCCACGATTGGCCAGAACGGTTGTGCGGGTCTGTACCCGGCAATGCTGGCAGTAATGGTCGCGCCGACCGTTGGAATCAACCCGCTGGACCCAATGTGGATTGCCACGCTGGTTGGTATCGTGACCGTGAGTTCCGCAGGGGTTGCGGGTGTCGGTGGCGGTGCAACGTTTGCCGCGCTGATCGTTCTGCCTGCTATGGGTCTGCCGGTCACGCTGGTTGCGCTGTTGATCTCCGTTGAACCGCTGATCGACATGGGTCGTACTGCGTTGAACGTAAGCGGTTCCATGACTGCCGGTACGCTGACCAGTCAATGGCTGAAGCAGACCGATAAAACTATTCTGGACAGCGACGATAACGCCGAACTGGCGCATCGCTAAGTCTGTCAGCTAAAAAACAAAAAACCGCCGGAGTATCATGCTCCGGCGGTTTTTTTATATCCATTAATCGCTCAGTTCATTTTCCTGACGAACCTGATTAGCCCAGCGCTGCGCTGATTCCGGGACCGTAAATGCAGGCGAACGTTGAAACGACTCCCCCATTAAGACAAAAGCGACATATTTTCCGCGCAGTATCCATACGTCACGAAACGCATCCATTTTAATCGCATGCTCTGGTGGAGCGGGCTCCACGCGAGGAACATAGCTGATAACCGGACGATTTTGTTGGCGAAGAGGTTTCATAATCAGTTGCTTCACTAAAGACAAATTCTAAAAATCAGAAAACCGCTATCTTAGCCGATTTTGCCTCCTGACGTCCTGCCTTGCGTGCGCTGTTTGCCTGGTTCATCGCGCTTTACGTCATCGGCCTGTACCTGCGCCGCTGAATGAGTGGTCTATAGTTAAAGTTTTTGACAGCAACAACGACCCTTTCAGCGATGAAAACAGGAGACGAGTTTAATGTCACAGAACGATAAGCACCCACTCCATCACTCAGCGCCGGTTCATGATGCCAGCGAATCCCAGCCAGGACTTGACTCACTGGCGCCAGCAGACGGTTCACATCAGCCAGCGCCTGAACCCACGCCACCAGGCATGCAACCCACCACATCCGGCAGCTTAAAAGCGCCTGACGTCACAAGTGACAAACTCAACGCGCTGGACAGTTTTCGCAAAGGAAGCGAGGATTTTGCCCTGACCACCAATCAGGGCGTGCGCATTGCGGACGATCAAAACTCTCTGCGCGCCGGAAACCGTGGGCCAACTCTGCTGGAAGACTTCATCCTGCGGGAAAAAATCACCCATTTTGATCATGAACGCATCCCGGAGAGGATCGTACATGCCCGAGGTTCTGCCGCTCACGGTTACTTTCAGCCCTATGCCAGTCTCAGCGCGACGACGAAAGCGGACTTTCTGAGTGATGAAAATAAAATCACCCCGGTTTTTGTCCGATTCTCTACGGTTCAGGGCGGCGCAGGCTCTGCGGATACGGTCAGAGATATACGGGGATTTGCGACCAAGTTTTACACTGAAGAGGGCATTTTCGACCTGGTGGGAAACAATACTCCCATCTTCTTTATTCAGGATGCCCATAAATTCCCAGATTTCGTCCATGCGGTTAAACCGGAGCCACATTGGGCTATCCCGCAGGGCCAAAGCGCCCATGACACCTTCTGGGATTATGTCTCATTACAGCCTGAAACGTTGCACAACGTCATATGGGCAATGTCCGATCGGGGTATTCCGCGCAGCTATCGCACGATGGAAGGCTTTGGTATTCACACATTTCGGTTGATTAATGCGCAAGGGAAAGCCACCTTTGTCCGTTTCCACTGGAAACCGCTGGCAGGCAAAGCTTCGCTGGTATGGGATGAAGCGCAAAAACTTACCGGTCGGGATCCCGACTTTCATCGCCGCGATCTGTGGGAGGCGATTGAAGCGGGCGATTATCCGGAATATGAACTGGGGCTACAGCTCATTCCTGAAGAGGACGAATTCAAGTTCGATTTTGACCTGCTCGATCCAACGAAATTGATACCTGAAGAACTGGTCCCGGTACAACTCGTCGGTAAAATGGTGCTAAACCGCAATCCGGACAATTTTTTCGCCGAAAATGAGCAAGTGGCTTTTCATCCCGGACACATCGTCCCGGGCATCGATTTTACTAACGATCCCTTGTTGCAGGGCCGCTTGTTCTCCTATACCGATACCCAGATCAGTCGTCTGGGCGGGCCCAACTTCCATGAAATCCCAATTAATCGCCCAACCTGTCCGTATCATAATTTCCAGCGTGACGGCATGCATCGCATGGACATCGATACCAACCCGGCCAACTATGAACCGAATTCCATCAATGATAACTGGCCGCGTGAAACACCTCCGGGGCCAAAACGCGGTGGATTTGAGTCGTATCAGGAACGGATTGAAGGAAACAAAATCCGCGAACGCAGCCCCTCTTTCGGCGAATACTATGCGCAGCCTCGTCTGTTCTGGCTAAGTCAGACGCCAATTGAACAGCAGCATATTATCGGCGGATTCAGTTTCGAACTTAGCAAAGTTACGCGCCCCTATATCAGAGAAAGAGTGGTCGAACAGTTAGCTCATATTGATACTGCCCTCGCCACGGCGGTTGCCGGGAATCTCGGTTTTGAACTCACTGAGGAACAAACCAAAATTATGCCGCCGGCCAACGTCAACGGTTTGAAAAATGCGCCGTCACTCAGTTTATATGCAGGTGCGCAAGGTGAGATTAAGGGCCGTGTGGTCGCCATTTTACTTAATGACCAGGTGAAATCGGCCGATCTGCTCGCCATCATGCAAGCCCTACAGGGCGAAGGTGTTCATGCAAAACTGCTCTATTCCCGAATGGGGAATGTGGTTGCCGACGATGGCTCCGTTCTGACAATCGCCGGTACCTTTGCGGGTTCGCCATCCCTGACGGTCGATGCAGTCATTGTTCCATGTGGGAATATTGCGGATATCGCAATGAACGGAGATGCCCGATATTACTTACTCGAAGCGTATAAACACTTAAAACCTATCGCCCTGGCTGGCGATGCTCGTCGGTTTAAAGCAACGTTGAATATCAAAAAGGAAGGAGAAGAAGGCGTGGTGGAAGCGGACAGTGCAGACACACAGTTCATGGATACCCTGCTGACGCTGATGACCGCGCACCGCGTCTGGTCACGCGCCGGAAAAATAGACACGATTCCGGCCTAAAAAAATGCGGCGCATCAAGCGCCGCAAACTCAGGAATTACACGTTTAGAAAACTGCCAAGACGATAACCGCGCTCCGCAATAGCATATTTCAGTGACGAAGACGTCAGCACGTCGAGCTCAGTTAAGCGGGGGTAACAGTAGGCACTTTGACGAATAATGTCATCGATAAAAGCCGGATGACACATCACTTCCAGAGAGGATTCTCCGCGATCGGCTGACGCATCAAGCATCTGCAAAAACAGAGCTTCAGAAATCGCCTCACCGTAAAACTCGCTGCTGAATCCCTGGGAAGTCCGTAAGGTTTCCGGTAAGTCAGACGCCTGGAATACGGCCTGACGATCGATACGCAACGCAATCCCCTTCTGGGCAGCAAACCCTGCTACGATAGGGAAAATTTGCGGGAACATATGCACATGGTGATGACTATCCAGATGCGTCGGCTCCCGCCCGAACAGGTCAATAAAACGCTGATACTGTGCGGCCAGTTCCTGAGAAATTTCATCCAGCGGCAGAGTGTCTTCCTCAGCCATCTGCCAGATCCATTTCCCCAGTACCCCGTCACGAGTAAGGCCCGGCATTGCCGTCAACGGCCTGCCCAGCGTCAGAACAAAGTGCATTCCGACGGCAAGTTCAGGTATGTCGCGACTCAGCTGTACCGCATGGTCAATTGCCGCACCGTTAATCAGCGCCGTTGTCGAGGTGACAACACCATTGCGACAAGCTTCAACAATGCCGTAGTTTTGTCCTTTACTCAGGCCAAAATCATCCGCATTTACAATCAGTACGCGTTCCATAGCCGACCTCAGTTAGTGTTGTTCGCTTTTGAGTTTCTCAATGCACCCGGCGAAGTTTGGCAGCCATTTTTCATGCGCCAGAATCAGTTCACGCGCCAGAATTTCGGCATCGCTGTCAGAATGCACCAGCGGGCTCAGGTTCAGCGCCAGCAGCACATCATTCAACTCACCGCTCAACGCTGCGTTGCTCGCCGCCACTTCAAAACCTTTAATGGTATAGATAAGGCCGAGCACTTTCTCATCAAAATGGGTAATTCGCGGATGCGGCGTAGCACCGTTGCGCCCCAGCGTACAGGTCATCTCAACCGCCCAGTCCGCAGGAATATTATCAACATGCCCATGGTGAGGAACGTTGACATAGTGCTCGGTCTGTTTGTCATTGTAGATGGCATTGATCACTTCACAGGCCGCATCGGAGTAATAGGCCCCGCCGCGCTGCTCCAGCTCTTTCGGTTTAACGTTTAGCTCAGGATTTTTGTAGAGTTCAAACAGTTGTTTTTCAACTTTTTGTACTACCTGAGCACGTGCGCCACCCTTATAGTACTCGCCCATTTCGATCGCCAGCATCTCTTTTGGCTTGAAGTAGTACAGCAGATACGAGCACGGCAGCAGCTTCAGCGAACGAATCAATCCTTCGCTGAACGGCAGGTCGAAGATGTTCTTCACGCCAGAGGCTTTCAACTGACCCGAAGCAACGCCGTCAAGCAGTTCATCAAAGCGTGACACACCGTTGACCAGAACATCCTTAATGAAGACCATATGGTTCAGACCAAACAGGTCGATAGATAAGTCATCGCTCTCTTTCAGCGCCAGCACGTCGCTGATGAACATTTTCATGCCGATCGGAATATTACATACGCCGATGAATTTCTTGAAATTCGTATGGCGATAAACCGCCTCAGTCACCATCCCGGCTGGGTTAGTGAAGTTGATCACCCACGCATTCGGGCACAGTTCTTCCACATCTTTAACAATATCAAAGATAACCGGAATGGTACGCAGGCCTTTGAACAACCCGCCAGCGCCGTTGGTTTCCTGCCCCAGATACCCGTGGCTCAGCGGAATGCGTTCATCCTTTTCACGGGCTTGCAGTTGCCCTACACGCAGCTGGGTGGTAACGAAATCAGCATCTTTCAGTGCTTCACGGCGATCCAGCGTTTTAAACAACTTCATCGGCACGCCGGCTTTATCGATCATGCGCTGGCATAGGTCAAAAATAATGTCCAGTTTCTCTTTTCCACCGTCGACATCAACCAGCCACAACTCAGAAACCGGTAATTCATGATAGCGCTTAATAAAGCCTTCAAGTAATTCAGGGGTGTAGCTGCTCCCGCCACCGATAGTGACGACTTTTAATTTCTGGCTCATACTTTCTCCCTTCAGTGTCAAAACACTGACGTGTATTATGCTCAACCCGTATGTCAGGTATAGCGTGGCTGTCCCGACGCTATTTTGGGCAAGCTATAAAAAATGGGTTATTGGCAAATAATATCTACTGATTAAATTCAGTTAATTTCTTACGGTAGCTATTCGGTGTAAACGACGTCAGCTTTTTAAACGTTTTAATAAACAAGCTTGGACTACTGTAGCCAGACTCGTAAGCAATATCCGTTACAGAATAGTTCGTCATTTCCAGCTGTTTTTTAGCAAAGTTAATGCGGATTTCATTAATAATCTGCATCGGCGTTTTGCTGTAATAACGCTGGGTTGCGCGGGTCAGGTACTCCTGGGATTTCGCGGACAGGTGTACCATATTTTCCAGCGCATTCTCGCTAAACTGCCGTTTGTCATGCATGGTCTCAACGGTGGTTTTAAGCCACTGCGGAATATCATCCAACACCTGCTCTTCGCGATGATGACGTAACCGATTAATAATATAGAAGGTGACCACTTCTACAAATTCATCCAGTCCGCTCTCGCGAAAGTTAAGTGATGCAATAACCGTTTCAATATAGGTAAGAAACGAGTTATTCGCCCGATAGACCTGCGATGCAACGAAACAAAATGGCAGTAGCGGGTGATAGTGCTGTTCAAAAAAACGTTTACTGATGCCGACGTTAAGGATCCTTGTCGCACCAAAATCATAAAAACTTTGGTGGTGCGATCCCAACGGGATAAAGACAAAGTCTCCACGTTCGAGTAGTACGCGTTTACCGTTGATTTCCTGATAATAGCGCCCGGTTAAAACCAGGGTAAATTCATAGTAGTCATGCTGATGCAGCCCGCTGATACTCTCAGTTTTGTTATAGATGAACACATGGAAATTTTTGCCATTAAACAGTTGCTGTTCATAAACAGTTTTGATTTCCGGTGCGTTAATCTGTAGCTGCATTATGCACTCCTCGCTATTTCAGTTTTTCGTGAAGTTCAATCAGTTCAGTCACCAGCTCACGCGCCAGCATTGATGTCATCAGGTGGTCCTGCGCGTGGACCAGCACCAGGCTAACTTTCATTTTACCTTCACCCTGATCGCCTTCAATCAGTTTCGTTTGCACGAGGTGCGCTTCGTTCAGCGCCAGACGAGACTGGTCCATCATCGCCTTGGCCGACTCGAAATCGCCTTGCTTGGCCATTTTAAGTGCGCCGTACGCCAGGCTACGCGCCTGACCGGAGTTGATGATGAGGCCCATCACCACTTCTTCAAGTTCTTCTGCTTCGGACTGCGTGTCGACGATATTCTCGATATCCAACATACTTTTTTCCTCTGGTTCAGTCCGGCATGACCGTGAAGCCATGCCGGATTAAATTTAGAATTTCAATGCGTTAGCGATATCTTCTTCGCTTTCTTCTTGGTCAATAACGTTCTGCGCTTTGTTGGCTACCACCACGAACGGCAGGTAAACCAGCGTTGCGATACCGAGGTTGAACAGCGCGACCAGCAGAGCAGCGACACTACCGTTGGTGTTAAAGAACGCGCCCAAACCGGTTGGCATGGTCCACGGTGCAATGTTGGTAATCGGTGGAATAATGCCTGAGTAATAAGCTGCCAGCGTAATCGCCGCCAGAATCGGCTGAACCAGGATGAACGGGATAAACATCACCGGGTTCATGATGATCGGCAGACCGAACAGGATGGGTTCGTTAATCTGGAACAGACCTGATGGCAGTGCCAGTTTAGCAACCTGACGATAGTCAGGACGACGCGATGCCAGGAAGATAGCGATAATCAGACCCAGCGTTGCCCCGCTACCTCCAAGGAAAATATAGGAGTCGAGCATCGGTTTCGCCCAGACGTGGAACGTCTTACCGGCTTCCAGCGCGGCATCTACGGAACCAAACTGTTGGTAGATAGAGATGTTTTCCAGCGCCCATGGCGTCATGATACCGCTGTCCAGCGCAGTCAGCGCCAGTGAACCGTGAATACCAAAGAACCACAGCAGCGGAACAAAAATCACGTAGGCCCAGCCCACCACGCTGCCCAACGACGCCAGCGGAGTTGAAATGGAATCCATAATGATCTGGTGGAAGTTCGTACCCCAGGTGTTCAATGCCCAGGCGATGATCCCCATAATGGAGAGGATAAGGAAGCCAGGAATCAGCGCAGAGAAAGAGCGCGATACAGATGTCGGTACGCTATCAGGTAATTTAATGACCCAATTGCGACGAACCACAAAGGTGAACATTTCCGCGACCGCGAGGCCGATAATGATACCGGAAATAATATTGGCACCGCCGAGCCAGTTCGCACCAACGGCATAGGCTTCACCCACGCTATAAGGCGTTACGGTCATAAACGCGGCGACAGATAACAGCCCGGCAGCCAGTGAGTCGACTTTACGTTCTTCTGCCAGCGCCATGCCGATAAAGAACGGTGCCATCAATGACATGATACCCAGCGTACCGTTATAGACGTTTCCACCAATGCCTTTCAAGCTATTCAGCGTTTCAATAGTTGAAGC
Source organism: Citrobacter sp. Cf136 (assembly GCF_030333815.1). Lineage (NCBI taxonomy): Bacteria > Pseudomonadati > Pseudomonadota > Gammaproteobacteria > Enterobacterales > Enterobacteriaceae > Citrobacter > Citrobacter sp. Cf136. The sequence goes on from NZ_JAOWFE010000032.1 coordinate 1,349,746, forward strand.
ATCAAGTCGAATGCCCATTGAATAAAAAAACGACCCCTCCCCAAAGCTCAGGAAAACGTTATTGATTAATACAAACATGGCCCCTGCGAGGGTTAACGGCATTAAACGAATAAAACCGTTCTTGATTGCATTAACGTGTGGCTGCTTTCCAATTTTTACAGCAAAAGGAAGGAGTACCTTTTCAAGTGAAGCAATAGCGTTACTCATAGAAAAATACCCTTAAATACCGCAATTAAAAATTGCGGTGAATGTTAATGAAATAACTCTTTGACGGGAAAAATTAAAATAAAATAATTAATTTGCTGCGGCTTTTTTAATTGCTGCAACAGCAGCCTTAAGCACGCCTAAACCATCGACTTTGCCATACAGCAGCGAGTCAATCACTTCCACAGGCTTGTTGGGTAACAAACGCTGAATTTCGGGCAACATATAAGCAATTTGTGGACCTAATAACACGACATCGGCCGTTGGACCTTTTTCTCCGGCTAGCGTTTCAGGAAACGCTTCAATAATAACCGGCACTTCGTATTTTTCGGCCTGAGCACGCATCTTCGAAACCAACAATGAAGTCGACATGCCCGCAGAACAAAACAGATAAATGTGTTTCTTTTCCATTAAAACGATCCTCATATGCGATTATCTGTCAACCAGACACTCCGCAAGCCATAACCTGCATCCATGCTCTGGGTAACTTGCGTCAGCTAAATTACTTTTTTAGGTGGCTGAAATGAGTATACGGGATTGCACCAGTGGATGGTATTTCCTTGACCAACTAAATTGTCTCTCCTTGACCTGTCGTTATGACCCCCCTCACATTTCGGGCAAATAATTCGCGGCAATAAATAAGATCGTTCGGCACAAAAAAACCGGCACGATGGCCGGTTCGTCTGAATGCTCAGGCAATAAGCAGTTGTTACTTCTTCGCCGCCTGCGGGTCGGTGTCGTACTCTGCGCAGGTCTGGTAACCGGAGTTAATCACATGTCCGGTGTCATCTAAAGCAACAAAATAGGTTTCAGCTTTACCATCTCGTTGACCCAGGATGTAGGTCTGGCATGTCCCTCGCGCATGAATCATGCTGACTTCAGAAGAAGGTTTACCGGCAATCTGCGCCACCTGCGCCCGGCTCATCCCTTTCTTCACATCTTTCACCACGGGCTGAACAAATTGGTCTTTGGTACGATCGTAAGCCGTACACCCTGCCAGCATAGTCAAAACAGCCGCTGCACTCAGAATTCCTGTTAGGTTCTTGTTCATATTCCGTCCTCTTGTATTTCAGCGTGTTATATAAGCCTGGAGCACAACAACGCATTTTTCAAGCAATCAGATGATACTTAGGCGGTTTCGGAAAATTCTATTAAAACAAAATGATGCTCGCATCCCTTGTCGTTTGGGCCTCAACGCGATAATTTTAACACATCATTTTTTTGATCATTTTATTTTCCATAGGGGGTTAAATGACTCTGCAGCAAGAGATAATCCAGGCGCTTGGCGCAAAACCGCACATCAATGCAGAAGAAGAAATTCGCCGCAGCGTGGATTTCCTTAAATCTTATCTGCAGACCTACCCCTTTCTGAAATCACTGGTATTAGGGATTAGCGGCGGGCAGGACTCAACGCTCGCGGGAAAACTATGCCAGATGGCTATTTCCGAGCTTCGCGAAGAAACGGGGAATGACGCGCTGCAGTTTATTGCCGTACGTCTGCCATATGGCGTTCAGGCTGATGAACAGGACTGTCAGGATGCCATCGCCTTTATCCAACCGGACCGCGTACTCACCGTCAATATTAAGGGTGCGGTACTGGCCAGTGAACAGGCCCTGCGTGAAGCGGGTATTGAACTGAGCGATTTTGTCCGTGGCAATGAAAAAGCCCGTGAACGTATGAAGGCTCAGTACAGTATCGCCGGTATGACCAGCGGCGTTGTCGTGGGAACCGATCATGCAGCAGAAGCCATCACCGGATTTTTCACCAAATACGGCGATGGCGGTACTGACATTAACCCTATTTTCCGTTTGAACAAGCGTCAGGGTAAGCAACTGCTTGCCGCGCTGGGTTGCCCGGAACATTTATATAAGAAAGCACCAACCGCCGACCTCGAAGACGATCGTCCTTCTCTGCCGGATGAAGCCGCATTAGGCGTCACCTATGACAACATCGACGATTATCTGGAAGGAAAAACGCTGGCTGCCGACATCGCGAAAAAAATTGAAGGCTGGTATCTGAAGACCGAGCACAAACGTCGCACACCGATTACGGTGTTTGATGACTTCTGGAAAAAAGCGTAATCCTTTTAGTCACATATTGCCGGATAGCACTGGGATCACCGCTGTCCGGTCCCTTTTCCTGATCTGATGCCGCTTTTTTAATCGGTTCCAAACTGTTATACTGGATGGATAACCAGCATCCGGAGTGAGAAGTGGTACGGCGTCAATCAGCCCCGCGCCTGACATTTGAGGCAGCGGCAATCTATGAATATCCTGAGCACCTGCGTCCATTTTTGAATGCGCTTCCCGCCGTGCCAGGCGTCTATCTGTTTCACAGTGAAAGTGACACTATGCCGCTCTATATTGGTAAAAGCGTCAATATTCGCAGCCGCGTGATGGCACACCTGCGTACCGCAAACGAAGCAGCAATGCTGCGTCAGGCCAAACGCATTAGCTGGATTTGTACCGCGGGAGAAATTGGTGCCCTGCTGCTGGAAGCGCGATTGATCAAAGAACAGCAGCCGTTGTTTAATAAACGACTGCGGCGCAATCGTCAGCTTTGCGCCTTGCAGCTTACCGACCGAACTGTTCAGGTTGTCTACGCACGAGATATTGATTTCTCCCATGCCCCCAATCTGTTTGGCCTGTTTGCCAATCGTCGCACAGCGCTACAAGCGTTGCAAAGCCTCGCGGATGAACAGCAGCTCTGCTACGGCCTGTTGGGGCTGGAACCCCTGAGTCGCGGGCGCGCCTGTTTTCGCTCCGCGCTTAAGCGATGCGCCGGAGCGTGCTGCGGGAAAGAGAGTCATGAAGCCCATCATTTGCGTCTGTTAGAGGCGCTGGAAAGAGTGAGAGTGATTTGCTGGCCATGGAGCAATGCCATTGCGCTGCAGGAAACCCGCGCTGAAATGACACAGTACCATATCATCAACAACTGGCTGTGGCTGGGAGCCGTTTCAACGCTGGATGAAGCGGCTACCCTGGCGCGTATGCCGGCCGGCTTTGACCATGATGGCTACAAAATTCTCTGTCGGCCTGTTCTGTCTGGTCAATATGACATTATTGAACTGCGTCCGGAGAATGGCCCGGCATCCAGTTAATCTCGCTAAACAGCAGTTTTCCCTCGCGCTCCAGCAGTCGTAAGGTGTGTTTACCGTCGTGCCAGCTTGCACCCTGATCGGCGGTCAGTAGCTTATCGCCCAGTTGCCAGGCACCGCTGATAACAAATACCACGCCGCCGCGCGAACCAAAAGTCGTAAACGTGCGGTCGGCAACTCTGACTTTCGCCTGGCAGACATCCCGTCGGGTCATGATATTGAAATCCATCGACATCTGCCCTTCTGTCAGCTTCGCTTTTACCACCTTGTCACCGGCAAAGGTAAAAGGCTGATGCTGTTTCAGAGTATGTGTGAAGGTGTTTGACTCTTCCAGGGTCACTTCTCCACCTTCCAGTAGAGTAATCACGCGTTCTACGCCGGGAAAGAGAGAAAACTCTCCGTTGGCTGCAATGGAGGCGATACTCGCCCGCCAGTGAAAATCTCGTGTTGCTGGCGGAAAACAGCAAATCTCACGGGTTTCTCCCGCACCATTTCGCCACAGATTGACCGGCATTTTGCGGATATCAAAGTATTCCATCATCCCTCCAGAAAGACGCAGCACGGCAACCCGCCGTAAACAGGCAGCCATAAATCATCATTGGTATGTTCACCCTGCAGATTATTGTTATCGGCAGCAGAGTTGATTTGCCTTAGCGATGAACCCGGTGTTTTGCAAAAAAGAATAACGCGCTGATCCAGGTAGAATTTTCACGGGCTTCAGGAGAATAGCGTGTCGTGTGTCCGGTGCAATAGGCAGGAAAGAAAAAACCGCCGATCCTGCCCACATCGTTAAACGTGTTGTGGACAAGAGCGGCGGTCTTGAGTTTGGTTTCACGCTGTGCGGCAATCAGTGCAACACAGCATGAATGATTTAGTGTAGACGCTGATCGATTACTCGGCAGCTTGTGGCATTTTACCTTTCTGCGCTGCACGTTCTGTCAGACGCTTCTCAAAATTGGCATTAAACTGCTTTTTCTGTTCCGGGGTCAGAATGTTGTAAATCTTGTTCTGAGTTTCCATATGCGCCAGCATGTTGGCTTTGCGCTGTTCTTCCATCTTCGCAATCTGCGCTTCGGCTTTCGCTTTATCGAAACTATCGCTGGCAATAATGTCGTGCATCGCGCGACGCTCTTCCAGCGGCGGACGTTTCATCTGGTCGCGTTGACCTTTCATGATCTCGCGAATCTGCTGTTTCTGAGCATCGGTCAGGTTCAGGTCTTTGAACATCATGTCGTGATGCGGGGCGAATTTACCGTTGTGGTGCATCATCGGTTTGGCATCAGCTGGCGCAGCTGTTGTCGTGTCAGCGGCGTGAGCCAGGTTGGCAGCACCCAGGGCCAGAGTAGAGGCAACAAACAGAGCAGTCAGTTTACGCATAATTTCTATCCTTTCTTTCAGTTATTTTTACGACACTCATGCGACTCTTATGCAATGTGATGTCGTGTTGACGAGATTAACTTTACCGGCTTAAGCGTCAATTAATCAGAGCAACGGTAAAACAATGAAAGTATAAAAAACAAATTTTCATCAATTATGAAGAAAAAAAGAATAAATTGCGCAGAGTTGCAATAAAAAATTACAACAGGATGATTTTGAAAGGATTATGAAGAACTATACCTGAAACCTGATTATTAAGAAAGCAATTCACCAGGAATAATCCGTAATAAATAAAAACAGCACGCAAAAATAAGCCCTGAAGGATAAACCTGCAAGGCATATATTATTTATCACATTTTTTGGAGCATCAGCCCGGCACGTAAACCACAGGCCACGTTGGGATTCGGAAAGAGAACGTATTCAACATCATGGGTGACAATAAAACGTTCATCACCGTCCTGCGCCAGCAAGGTTCCCTCTTTAAAAGGGGTAAAGTTGAGCGTCTGGTTATCCATATGAAGAATGAAATCGTCGCTACGTCGCGTGATTTGCGACACTACGCGGTAGCGCAGCGGAGATGTTTCTCCCGTCGATACTCGCTCGCCTCGCAGCAACTGCGCCAGTGCGTCTGCCGTTTGCGCAAACTGGGACAGATCGTTTTGTCCAAACGGCAGCGCTTTACCGAGTTCCAGCGTACAGGCCAGTGCGCCAAAATGTTCCCCGCTAAAATGGGTGAACGTGCCGCCAGGCGTCTGATGAAAAACCAGCGCCTCCAGTCCCGCATCTCCCAGCCATTCAAGAAAACCCTCATCCCAGGCAACGTTGCGTTGTGGCAACACGCCAAAGCGCAGATGCAGTGAACCGCGAATCGCGGTGTGCAGATCCAGATGCCAGCGTGTTGGCTCTTTCGCCCGCGAATAAAAATCTTCCAGACACAGCTCAAGCTCATGGGCTCGGCGCGTTTCTTCACTCGCGGTAAAAATCTGCCACCGGCCGCCAAACATACGATTCAGGTCGCTATGACAATACCGTTTTCCCGCAGCAAGCGCCTGCGGGTTTCCCAGAATCACCAGTAGCCGCCATGTTAGTGCCAGCTCGCCGCTAAATAACCTGGACAACAATGAGTCGAGTATCTCTACCGGCGCGGTTTCATTGCCATGGATCCCCGCAGACAGCACCAGAGAATGTTCAACGGGTGCAAGCGGCGTCAGTTCCAGAATTCCGTGACCGATCCACTGCCAGTCAAAACCATGAATGGTTCCTTGCGTTTTCTCTGGAGTGGCGCCTGCGAGCGTGATAGCCAGAAAGTTATCCATGGCGCATCCCCTCCAACTGGAAAGGATACACAGAGCCGAGGTTAAGCAATTGCGTCAGCGTATCCAGCGCTTCACGCCCCTCGCGCAACAGTTGTGGGTCGGCAAGGTCGGCAGCGGTAAGACGATCGCGATAGTAACGGTCAACCCAGTTATTCAACGTGTTAAACAGCATATCGTTCATGATAACCGCCGGATTCACCGCCTGCTGTTCCTGCAAGGTGAGCACCACTCTCAGGCGCAAGCATGCCGGACCGCCGCCGTTGGACATACTTTCACGCAGATCGAATACCCGCAGATCATCGATCGGATTGTCTTCCTCGAGAAGACGGTTCAGATACCGCCACACACCAGCATGCTCCCGGCACTCCTGCGGCAGGACCAGCATCATCGAACCGTCATCACGACTCAGCAACTGACTGTTAAACAGATAGGTGGTCACCGCATCCTGCACCGAAACTTCCGCAGTCGGGACTTCCAGCGGGGTAAAACCTGCCACCTGGCTACGCAACTGCTCTAATAACGCCTGCTGTCTGACAAACGCCTGCTGATGACAAAACAGCACCTGGCGATTCGACACCGCAATCACATCGTTATGAAACACACCAAGATCGATGACATCCGGGTTTTGCTGAGCAAAAATACACTGATGCGGGTTAACCTGATTCAGTCGTGCGACCGCCTCACTGGCCTCACGGGATTGCCTTGCCGGATAGCGCTTCGGCTGGGATGCATTGCCTTCTTCACGACCGTAAACAAATAGCTGTACACCGGGATCGCCGTAATCTCCACCGAGGCGGTTATGGTTTGCCGCCCCTTCATCACCGAAAAGCGCAACCTGGGGTAACGCACCGTGGACAGCAAAACTATTCTCATCACGGAAAATCGCCCGTAGCAACGCTTCGGTAGTAGGCGCTTCCAGCGAACGGTGGAACTTATTATTCAGATTCGCCACCGTCAGATGCACTTTCCCGTCCAGCGAATCTGCTGAAGGGCAAACCGTTGCCGCATTCGCTACCCACATAGGCGATGCGGAGCTGGCACTGGAGAGCCAGTGAGGTGCCTGACGCGCCACTTTCTCCAGCACCTGTTCGTCACTGCCGCTAAAACCCAACTGACGCAGAACCGGAATAAAAGGCCGCTCGTGGGGGGGGATCACCGCCTGAGGAAAACCCGCATCCGCCAACGCTTTCATCTTTAGCAGACCTTGCTTCGCCGCCAGACGCGGGTTCGACACCTGAAATCGATGTTTGGTTGAGGCCTCATTACCAAATGACAATCCTGCATAGTGGTGAGTCAATCCCACCAGACCATCAAAATTTACCTCACGGGCTTTCATAGATTATCCTCGCGAGAAAAATCCAGCCCGGGGCTAAGCGCCGTTGGCAGCGTTAAGGCCGGTGATTCCAGACTTGCCATCGGCCAGGCGCAATAATCTGCGGCATACCACGCGCTGGCGCGATGGTTCCCGGAAGCGCCAACGCCGCCAAACGGTGCGGTACTCGCAGCGCCGGTTAACGGCTTATTCCAGTTGACGATCCCTGCTCGTGCCTCCAGCAGTAGCTGTTCAAACTGGCCGCGATCGGGCGAAACTAACCCACACGACAGTCCAAAGCGGGTGTTGTTCGCCACACGAATCGCCTCATCAAAACTGTCATAACGCCATACGCCAAGCAGCGGCCCAAAAACCTCTTCATCAGGTACGTTCGCCGCCCCGGTCAGTTCAATGATTCCAGGGGTCAGCAGTGACGTTCCGGCTTTCACCAGACGTGGCGCCAACAGCGTACGTCCCCCCAACGACGCCAGACGCTGCCAGGCATCATAGACATGCTGCGCGGCCTGTTCGGAAATCAGTCCGCCCATAAACGGCTGCGGTTCCGCATCCCAGTTGCCGGGCATTAAACGCTGACTAACCTCCACCAGACGCGTCAGGAACGCATCACCCTGCGCGCCTTTTTTTACCAGCAGGCGGCGGGCACAGGTACAGCGTTGTCCGGCGGTGACAAATGCGGACTGAATGGTCAGATGTACCGCGGCATCAATATCCTCCGGATTCTCAATAATCAGCGGGTTATTACCCCCCATCTCGAGGGCGAGGATTTTTTCCGGTTGACCGGATAACTGCCGATGCAACTGATAACCGGTATTGGCACTGCCGGTAAACAGCAGACCATCGAGGTCTTCCAGCGCACTCAGCGCCTGCCCTGTTTCACGTCCGCCCTGCACCAGGTTCAGCACGCCCGGCGGCAATCCCGCCTGTTCCCACAGCTTAGTTACTGCTTCACCGGTCCACGGCGTCAACTCGCTGGGTTTGAAAATCAACGTATTGCCTGCCAGCAATGCCGGAACAATATGGCCATTGGGTAAATGACCAGGGAAGTTATACGGACCAAAAACTGCCAGCACGCCGTGTGGGCGATGGCGCAACGTTGCCGCGCCATCCGGTAGTTCACTGTGCTGCTCTCCGGTACGCGCATGGTAAGCTTTGACGGAGATGGTGATTTTATTGATCATCGCCGTCAGTTCAGTCGCGGCTTCCCAGCGCGGTTTGCCGGTTTCCCTGGCGATAATCTGGGTTAGCTCGGACTTATTGCTTTCCAGCAATGAAGCAAACTTTTCAACAATCGCCTGGCGTTCGCTGAAGGGCTGTTTAGCCCAACCGACAAAAGCTGCACGCGCAGCCTGACACGCTTGCGTCACCTGCGTGGCATCGGCATCATTGCCGTGCCACAGCACATCACCACCTACTGGGTTGGTTTTCACCCGACGCTCGCCCAGTCCCGTCACCCAGTCACCGTTTATCCATAGTGTCATGCTGTTTTCTCCTCTGCACAAAGACGCACAAAACGTACATGGTCGCCCGCGTGGCATTTCAGGGCATCCAGTTGTGCCGCCGTCAGTACCAGACGTTGGGTATCCGGGTCTGCGCGAACCAGCATGACGCGGAAGTTTTGATAGTTTTCATTGGCAACCAGACAGGCCGGATAATCGCCGGTTGCTGGCTGACCTTCCGCCACTTCCACCAGCCTGCTTTTACGAATCGCCCGCACCCGGTCAATATCGCATTCCAGCGTCGGCCCGCCGTCGAAAATATCGACATAGTTGCGATAGCGAAAGCCCTCTTTCTCCAGCACCGCCCGCGCGGGCGCCGTTTGCGGATGAACCTGACCAATCACGCTTTGTGCTTCATCAGACAGGAAATCGGTGTAAATAGGATGCTTGGGCATTAATTCAGCAATAAACGCTTTTTGCCCTGTTCCGCAGAGAAAATCCGCCCGGCTGAATTCCATTGAAAAAAAGCGTTTGCCGAGGCTTTGCCAAAACGGCGAGTAACCGTGTTCATCAATCACGCCGCGCATCTCAGCCACGACCTTCTCATTAAACTTGTCACGAAACGCGGCCATAAACATAAAGCGCGATTTTGACAACAAATAGCCGTTGCCTTCTTTTCGCCAGTCCGGATCGAGAAACAGCGTACAAAGCTCGCTGCTACCCGTGTGATCGTTACTCAGAAACAGCGTCGGCAGCGCGTTATACACATTCAGCTCTTTCGAGGCGTGGACCAGTGTGCCGACCCGATAGTTGTACCAGGGATCGTTAAGTCCTACCGCCACCTCAATGGCGCAAATCCCGGCCACAGTTCCGCTGGCGCTGTCTTCCAGCACAAACACATATCCCTGCTCACTTTTGGGCAACTCACCGCGCCAGGTTTGTAGCGAACGTTCGATACGCGCCATTAGCGTCGCTTCATTCGCCGGTAGCGAGGTCAATCCGCCGCCGGTCTTACCGGCAAGCTGCATCAACGCGGTGATATCAGCACGTTCAATGGGACGAATCACCATCATGATGAACCTCCTGCTTTAATGCGTTCGCAGGCCAGCGCAAAGCGATCCAGTCCAGTGGCGACTTCTTCTTCGCTGACATTGAGCGCTGGCGCAAAACGCACCACGTTAGCGCCAGCAATCAGTACCATCACCCCGGCAACAGCCGCTTCTTGCGAGATGAGTTTCGCTTTCCCGGCAAATTCCGCGTTCAGCACGCAACCGATCAGCAGCCCGAGTCCACGAATTTCACTAAACAGTCCAAAACGTTCGTTAATGGCGTTAATACGCTCCACAAACCAGTCGTGGCGCTGTTTTACTCCATTGAGCACTTCCGGCGTGTTAACAATTTCCAGCAGTTTACCCGCCACCGCCGTCGCCAGCGGGTTGCCGCCGTACGTTGTACCGTGCGTACCCACCGTCATCACACTGGCGCAATGCTCTGTCGCCAGCAGTGCGCCGATGGGGAAACCACCGCCCAGCGCTTTAGCTGTCGTCAGCAGGTCCGGCGTAACGCCGTAATGCATATAGGCATACAGCTCGCCAGTACGGCCAACCCCGGTCTGAACCTCATCAAAAATCAGCAGCGCATTATGGCGATCGCATAATTCACGCAACCCCTGCAAAAACGCGTTTGTTGCCGGCACCACGCCGCCTTCGCCCTGGACAGGCTCGACGATGACCGCACAGGTCGTGTCATCAATCAGTTGGCTGGCAGAATCGAGATCGTTATACACGGCATGGCGGATATCCGGCGGCAGCGGCGCGAAATCCTGTGAATAGGCGGGCTGACCACCGGCGCTGACGGTAAACAGCGTGCGGCCATGGAAGGCATTTTTAAACGCCACAATCCCGCTCTTCTGGCTGCCAAAACGATCGTGGGCATATTTACGCGCCAGTTTTAGTGCCGCTTCGTTGGCTTCTGCGCCGGAGTTACAGAAGAAAATGCGCTCGGCGAAGGTGGCGTCAATCAGCTTTTTCGCCAGACGCAATACCGGCTCGTTGGTGTAGCCATTTCCGGTATGCCAGAATTTGCTCGCCTGGTCGTTTAATGCCTCGCGCAATGCCGGATGGGCGTGACCCAGCGCGTTAACCGCAATGCCTCCCGCGAAATCGATATACTCTTTACCCTGCTGATCCCACAGACGTGAACCTTCACCCCGCACCGGAATAAAAGGGGCCGGAGCGTATACAGGCATCATCCATTCATCAAAATTTTCACGCGTAATTGACAGAGACATAGCGACCTCAACGGTAAATAAAAGGTTATTTATATGTTAATAAATATAGTGTTTGCGGTGTAAATGTAGATTGCAGGGTTCGTGCCAGCCAGCGAAAAAAGTGCATAAACGGAGGTCGAGGACGGAATATCAACAGGTTACAACGTGACGATATTCACTATACGTGCATATAAAGTGAATATGTTTGCGCATCAGGTGACTAAACAGAGGAAAAAACGCAGTTTTATTCAGTCGCCAAATATAATTCTGGAATTGTGATCGTATACGAAATTTTTCGGAAATTATTGCTCCATTCCGGCGCGCTTCGCGCCAAAACGGTGCAGTTTTTGCTCCATCGTTAACACCATTAGCAATCATTGTTGGAATCAGGTGACAAGAAGCAGTCAGTCTGCAGAAATTCTGCTACCATCCTTGCACTATTCATCTTGCAAAGTGGCAGTGACTATGAAATTTGTCTCTTTTAATATCAACGGCCTGCGTGCCCGTCCCCATCAACTGGCAGCCATTGTCGAAAAACATCAACCGGATGTTATTGGCTTACAGGAGACAAAAGTCCACGACGATATGTTCCCTCTCGAAGAGGTAGCAAAGCTCGGTTACAACGTCTTTTATCACGGCCAGAAAGGCCATTACGGCGTCGCGTTGTTAACGAAAGAAACGCCAATTGCGGTACGTCGTGGCTTCCCGGGCGATGACGAAGAAGCGCAGCGTCGTATTATCATGGCAGAAATTCCGTCCCCTCTGGGCAGCATCACTGTGATCAACGGCTATTTCCCGCAGGGCGAAAGCCGCGACCATGAAACTAAATTCCCGGCCAAAGCCGCGTTTTACCAGAACCTGCAAAACTATCTTGAGACAGAGTTGAAGCACGACAATCCGGTATTGATCATGGGCGATATGAATATTAGCCCAACCGATCTCGATATCGGCATTGGCGAAGAGAACCGTAAACGCTGGCTGCGTACCGGAAAATGTTCCTTCCTGCCGGAGGAGCGTGAGTGGATGGAACGCCTGCTGGGCTGGGGTCTGGTGGATACCTACCGTCACGCAAATCCTGAAAAGAATGACCAGTTCTCGTGGTTTGATTACCGCTCAAAAGGCTTTGACGATAACCGTGGCCTGCGTATCGATCTGTTGCTGGCGAGCAACCCATTGGCGGAACGCTGCGAAGAAACCGGCATCGACTATGAAATTCGCAGTATGGAAAAACCGTCCGACCATGCGCCGGTATGGGCTAAATTCCGCGTATGATCTTCTATGTTTTGTTACTCTCCGGGCCCGGCCTGGAGAGTCTGTTATTCTGTGCAAAATCAATAAAGCGACGGTAATACATTGTTGCGGCCGGGAATTTATTATATCTTCGCGCGCACTTTTCGCTGACGAAAATGCTCCATTGCACTCGGTTTTACAGGAGAACCCCCATGAAAAAGAAGTTCGCATAAAGCAGAATACCGGCTGCTGATTGTCGCGGTCCTGTTCTGCGTTCTGGCGGGAGTTTTCCATCATTATGGTCTGACCGACCTGATAACCAATTTCCATCATTTGCAAGACGTCATCCGCCAAAGCGGTATGTTCGGCTATACGCTTTATATCCTGCTGTTTATTGTTGCGGCGCTGTGTCTGATCCCCGGTAGCATCCTGGTGATCGTCGGCGGTGTGCTGTTTGGCCCCGTGGCAGGGACGCTTATCTCGTTAGTGGCAGCAACCGTGGCCTCGGCGCTGTCGTTTTTGCTGGCTCGCTGGCTTGGACGGGATCTGCTCCTGAAATACGTTGGGCATACGACAATGTTTCAGGCTATCGAAAAAGGTATTGCCCATAGCGGAGTTGACTTTCTGATCCTCACCCGGCTCGTGCCGCTGTTCCCTTATAACATTCAAAATTACGCCTATGGGCTGACGGCTATTCCGTTCTGGTCATTTACCGTGATATCTGCGGCAACCACTTTACCAGGCATTTTTATTTATACGCTGATGTCGCACGAACTGGCCAGCGAAGGAATTAGCTGGGCATTTATCGGTAAGCTCAGCGTGGCGGGGCTGGCGTTATTCGCCCTCGTACAGGCAACCAAAGCCTGGGCCCGTTATAAGCATGTCGATCCATCAGCTCCTCACGAGTGCGCAGATAAATGATAAAACGACGCATCCATTACTACCGCGCAGGAGCGATAATCCTGCTGCTGCTCGCGCTGATAGCGTGGGCGTGGATACCTGGCGTGAGCGATTTTCTCCACAGCAGCCTGGCGGCATTTGCCACGCTCGATCAGCATGCAATTGAGAATTTTATTCGTTCTTACGGAACTCAGGCGGCGGTCGTTTCATTCTTCCTGATGATCTTGCAGGCCATCGTCGCCCCGCTTCCCGCTTTTGTGATCACCTTTGCCAACGCCTCGCTGTTTGGTGCATTTTGGGGCGGCATATTGTCCTGGTGCAGCGCAATGGCAGGCGCGGCGCTGTGCTTTTTTATTGCCCGCGTTTTAGGCCGTGGCGCGGTGGAGAAACTGACCGGAAAAACGGTGTTGAACAACATGGACGCTTTTTTCGAGCGCTATGGCAAGCACACCATTCTGGTCTGTCGCCTGTTACCTTTTGTACCGTTCGATCCGGTAAGCTACGCAGCAGGCCTGACCTCGATTCGGTTTCGCCATTTTTTCATCGCCACCGGCATCGGTCAGTTACCCGCCACTATCGTCTATTCATGGGCGGGTAGCCTGTTAACCGGCGGTACATTTTGGTTTGTAACCGGCCTGTTCATCCTGTTCGCTCTGAGCATAATAATTTCAGTGGCGAGAAGCCTTTATCTTGAACATCAGCGAAAAAAAACCTGAGACTTCCCCCATTTTTAGCCATGGAGATACTATGCGTTACTGCTTATTGTGCCTGAGTTTAATGCTCTGTCCGCTGGCGACGTTTGCCCAGGACGACGGCTGGCAACAAATCAAAAATGATGCCCGCGGTCAGACGGTGTGGTTCAACGCCTGGGGTGGCGACAATGCAGTTAACCAGTATCTCGATTGGGTTAGCGGCGAGATGAAAACGCACTATGCCATTAGCCTGAAAATCGTACGTCTCGCAGATGCCGCCGACGCGGTAAAACGTATCCAGACAGAAGCAGCATCCGGGCGAAAAACCGGGGGTTCTGTCGATTTATTGTGGGTTAACGGCGAAAACTTCCGCACCCTGAAAGAAGCCGGGCTGCTGCAAACTCAGTGGGCGCAAACGCTGCCTAACTGGCGCTATGTTGATACCCAGAAACCGGTGACCGAAGATTTCTCCGTTCCAACGGAGGGGGCTGAATCACCGTGGGGCGGTGCCCAACTCACCTTTATTGCCCGGCGCGATCTCACCGCACAGCCGCCGCAATCTCCGCAGGCACTGCTTGAATTTGCGCAGGCGCACCCTGGCACGGTGACCTATCCGCGCCCGCCAGACTTTACCGGCACGGCGTTTCTGGAGCAGTTGTTAATTTCGCTCACCACCAAACCACAAGCATTGAAAGTTGCGCCAGATGCAGCGACATTCGCCGACGTTACCGCGCCATTGTGGCATTATCTTGATACCTTGCACCCTGTACTTTGGCGTGAAGGCAAAGATTTTCCGCCCACGCCAGCACGAATGGATGTACTGCTCAATAGCGGCACCCTGCGTTTGTCATTGACCTTTAACCCAGCCCACGCGCAGCAAAAAGTAGCCAGCGGCGAATTGCCTAAAAGCAGCTACAGTTTTGGTTTCTCACAGGGCATGCTCGGCAACGTGCACTTTGTTGCCATTCCGGCGAATGCCCGCGCCAGCGCCGGAGCAAAAGTCGTGGCAAACTTCCTGCTTTCGCCCGAAGCACAACTGCGTAAAGCCGACTCAACTGTCTGGGGAGATCCTTCGGTGCTTGATCCACAAAAATTACCTGTCGAACAGCGTGATGCGCTGCTGGCGCGGATCCCACAAGGACTCCCTGCCGTTCTGCCGGAACCGCATGCTGCCTGGGTAAACGCTCTGGAACAAGAATGGCTACGCCGCTACGGTACGCATTAATTTTGCTACTCTGGGCCATCATGGCGGCAGTTTATCTGCCGTTGGTGCCAGCGGCTTTCTCTCTGATAGCGCCAGCCCTTAGCCTACCCCATTGGCTGGCTCTCTTTGCCGACCCTCAACTTCCGCAGGCGTTACTGGCGACACTTGTTTCCACAGTACTGGCTGCCGGCGGTGCACTGATCATCGCGCTGCTGGCGATCCTCGCTTTATGGCCCGGTGCAGGCTGGGCGCGACTAAGCACCCGTCTTCCGTGGCTGCTGGCGATCCCGCATGTTGCCTTCGCCACCAGCGTGCTGTTGGTTTTTGCTGAAGGCGGTAAAATCTGGCAATGGCTACCGTTCCTCAGCCCACAACCAGACCGTTACGGCATTGGGCTTGGCGTGACGCTGGCGGCGAAAGAGAGCGCTTTTTTGTTATGGATCCTCTCGGCTCTACTGAGTGAAAAACAACTTTCGCAGCAGGTTATCGTGCTGGATTCGCTGGGTTACAGCCGACTGCAATGCCTGAACTGGCTGGTACTGCCCGCTATCGGCCCGGCATTAGGTAAAGCTATGCTGGCGATTGTTGCCTGGTCACTCTCCGTTGTGGATGTGGCAATCATCCTCGGTCCCGGAAATCCGCCAACACTGGCCGTATTGAGCTGGCAATGGCTCAGTCAGGGCGATGTCGAACAGCAGGCGAAAGGCGCACTCGCCAGCCTGTTGCTGGTGCTGTTACTCCTCATTATCGCGCTGGTGAGTTATCTGTTGTGGCGCGCCTGGCGACGTACTATCCCGGCAGTAAATGGTGAACGCCTGCATTTTTCACCTATAACAATCGCACGCCCGCTGGTACAGATCTTGCCCGTCAGCGGTGTGGTATGCGCGCTTGTACTGGCGCTTATCGCCAGCTATTCCTCACTAAACCACGAGGCGCTCAGCAATAGCCTGCAGCTAGGGCTCCTTTCCAGCGTGTTAGCGCTACTGATACTTTTTGTCTGGCTGGAATGGGGTCCACAAACCGGGCACCGCTGGGTCTGGCTACCGCTCATTTTGCCTGCGCTACCACTGGTAACCGGACAATATCTGCTGGCGTTATATGCCGGACAGGATGGACTGATGACGACCATTATCTGGGGCCACCTGCTGTGGGTGATGCCCTGGATGCTATTTGTGCTTAAACCGGCCTGGCAGCGCATTGACCCGCGATTAATTTTGATTGCACAAACGCTGGGCTGGTCGCAGGGGCGGATATTCTGGCTGGTGAAATGCCCGCAGCTGGTGCGTCCGGCATTGATTGCCTTCGCGGTTGGCTTCTCGGTCAGTATCGCCCAGTATATGCCGACGCTGTGGCTAGGTGCCGGACGCTATTCCACGCTGACCACCGAAGCGGTGGCATTAAGCAGCGGCGGTAGCAGCGAGATTCTGGCAACACAAGCGTTGTGGCAGCTTCTTCTACCACTGCTCGTTTTCGCGCTCGCAGCCTTTCTCGCCGCGTGGATTGGCCGCTTTCGACAAGGACTCCGCTAATGCTCATTGTGCAAAACGTTTCGTTGTACCAGGGTGCGACTGCGCTGCTGAAGAACGTTACCTTTCAGGTTGATAAAAGTGACATTGTCACGATTATGGGTTCTTCCGGCAGCGGAAAGTCCTCGTTGTTTTCGTGGATGGTCGGGGCGTTGTCGCCTCAGTTACAGGCATCAGGCGAGCTGTGGCTCAACGAACGACGCGTTGACGCGCTGCCTACGGCGCAGCGCCAGATTGGCATTCTGTTCCAGGATGCGTTGTTGTTTGACCATTTCAGCGTTGGGCAGAATTTACTGCTGGCCCTACCTGCCAGCCTGCAGGGTTCCGCCAGACGACATGCGGTGGAAAGTGCTCTCGCGCGCGCTGACCTGGCCGGTTTTTATTCGCGCGATCCGGCGTCGCTCTCCGGCGGACAACGCTCGCGTGTCGCCCTGCTCCGCGCACTACTGGCTCAGCCCCAGGCACTGTTACTTGATGAACCCTTTAGTCGGCTGGATGCGTCGCTACGCGACACCTTTCGCCAATGGGTCTTCACCGAGGTGCGTAAGTTGGGGATCCCGGTGGTACAGGTGACCCATGACGCGCAGGACGTTCCGCCATCAGGCCGCGTACTTCAGATGGAAAACTGGGCGTGAATGTGGCGATATGCTGCGTTAACGCAAGGTTTTTACTTAACCGGCGGCACAGAATGTCGTCCTCTTTTTTTCAACGTCGGGCTATTCGATGAAACGTGTTTCTCAAATGACCGCGCTGGCACTGGCTTTAGGGCTCGCTTGCGCTTCTTCCTGGGCAGCTGAAACAGCACAGACGCTCACCCTCGACCAGTTACAGCAAAAGCAAGGCGCGGCGATCGATACCCGTCAGAGCGCTTTTTACAACGGCTGGCCGCAGTCGCTTAATGGTCCTTCAGGACACGAACCTTCCGCACTGAACCTGTCTGCCGCCTGGCTCGACAAGATGAATGATGAACAACTCAGCGCCTGGATTCAGTCACATCAGTTGAAAACTGATGCGCCAGTAGCGCTGTATGGTAACGATAACGACATACAGGCTGTCAAAGCCCGCCTGCAAAAAGTTGGCTTTAACCATATCTCCACCCTCAGCGATGCGCTTACGGACCCAGCCCGCCTGCAACGTCTGCCGCACTTCGAACAGCTGGTGTACCCGCAGTGGCTGCACGACCTGCAGCAGGGTAAAAACGTAACCGCTAAACCGGCGGGTGACTGGAAAGTGATTGAGGCCGCCTGGGGCGCGCCGAAGTTGTATCTGCTCAGCCACATCCCTGGTGCGGGCTACATTGATACCAACGAAGTTGAAAGCGAACCGCTGTGGAATAAAGTTTCCGACGCGCAGCTCAAAGCGATGCTGGCGAAACACGGTATCCGCCACGACACCACGGTGATTTTATACGGTCGCGATGTCTATGCCGCCGCTCGCGTGGCGCAAATTATGCTGTACGCAGGCGTGAAAGATGTTCGTCTGCTCGACGGCGGTTGGCAAACCTGGTCCGACTCAGGTTTACCGGTCGAACGCGGAACTCCGCCAACAGTGAAACCAGAACCTGATTTCGGCGTGAAAATCCCTGCCCAGCCGCAACTGATGCTCGATATGGAACAGGCACGCGGTCTGCTGCATCGCCAGGATGCGTCTTTGGTGAGCATTCGTTCATGGCCAGAATTTGTCGGTACCACCAGTGGCTACAGCTACATTAAGCCAAAAGGTGAGATTGCAGGTGCACGTTGGGGCCACGCAGGCAGCGACTCCACGCATATGGAAGATTTTCATAACCCGGATGGCACCATGCGCAGCGCGGATGACATCGCCGCCATGTGGCAGCAATGGAATATCCTGCCGAATCAACAGGTCTCTTTCTATTGCGGTACCGGCTGGCGCGCTTCAGAAACGTTTATGTATGCCCGCGCGATGGGCTGGAAAAACGTCTCCGTCTACGACGGCGGCTGGTATGAGTGGAGCAGCAATCCAAAAAATCCGGTTGCCAGCGGTGAACGGGGCCCGGACGCCAGTAAGTAAGATTGTCATTATTGCCGGATGCGGCAAGAACACTTTACTCTGCCTGGATATACCATCGTTGTAGGCCGGATAAGCGAAGCGCATCCGGCAACGCAATATCTTACTCCTGACGCTGGACCGCTTTCAGTGTCAGGTATCCGCTCCAGATCCGGGTAAACGTCGTCATCCAGCACAGCGCGCCAAAGACCCACGCCATCACGGCAAAATATTCCGGGAACAGACACCCCAACACAAATAGCAAAATCGTCTCAGTACCTTCGGTCAGTCCCCCCAGATAATAAAACGATTTATGCGCGTAGCCCGGGTTATCAATTTGATGTTTCGCCGCCAGCGCAGCAAAGGCCAGAAAGCTGCTGCCGGTTCCCATAAAGGCGAACAGCAGCCAGCCGCCAGCCAGCGAGTTAGCCGCCGGATCGGCGAGCATAAAACCGAATGGCACTAAGGCGTAAAACAGAAAATCGAGCGAGATATCAAGAAATCCGCCTGCGTCGGTTAGTCCTCTGCGCCGCGCCAGAGCCCCATCCAGCCCATCAAAAAGCCGATTGAGCACAATGGCCGCCAGCGCTGCCGGATACCAGCCTAACGCCAGAAATGGCAAGGCCAACACGCCAATGGCAAAACCGACCAGCGTAAGCCCGTCCGGGGTAATCGCCGGTTTATCAATAATGCTTACGCAGCGATGCAAAAGCGGTTTTAATCGCGGATGAATATGACGATCAAGCATGCGGGCGTCCTTTAAAGCTGTCGCACAGCCCCTGGGAAGGAATATCGAGAGCAGCATTAAAACGCGCCGAGAGATTTTGAAACGCAATCAGCGCGGTCATTTCCGTAATGGCATCATCGCTAAAATGCTGCTTCATCTGCGCTTTCAGCGCATCGTCAACCTGTGGGGGCGTTGCGGTCACCGCATCGGCATAGGCCAGAGCTACTCGCTCTTCTGCGCTAAATAGCGCCGATTCTTGCCAGTTGGCAACCTGTAAGACTTTATCCAGCGCGCCACAGCGTTCAGCCAGCCGTAGACTGTTCGCATCAACGCAGAAAGCGCAGTGGCACACCTGAGAAACGCGGGTCATCAACAGCGCGCGCATCACCGGCGTTAAACGCGCCTTTTTACGCTCCAGAAACCCGACAAACAGCGCCACCAGCCAGAACAGAAACGGCATCCGCCCCCACCAGCGCGTGGGATGCAGCACATCGCCATAATGTTTTTTCTGCGTAGCAACGAGCGGTTTTAGACTGGAAGGGATACGCGTTAACGGCTTTACCCACGACTGAGGTTCGTTCAACGGTGGCTCCTGAATACTTTAGATAAAACAAAGATAACGATAGTATGTCATTTTCTGCTGTTAGATCTTGATGAATATAATGAAAACCCTTGATGTGGTCGCCGCTATCATTGAACGTGATGGCAAAATTTTACTGGCTCAGCGTCCGCTACAGGCGGATCAGTCAGGCATGTGGGAGTTTGCCGGCGGTAAGGTTGAACCGGGCGAAAGTCAACCCGAGGCGCTGTTCCGTGAACTGCGTGAAGAGTTGGGCATTGAAGCAGTCGTGGGGCGCTACATTGCCAGTCATCAGCGCGAGGTTTCGGGCAGACTGATCCACTTACATGCCTGGCATGTACCGTCATATCAGGGGGAACTGAAGGCGTATGAACATCAGGATATCGTCTGGTGTTCACCCGAAGAGGCGCTGCGTTATCCGCTGGCGCCTGCCGATATCCCACTACTGGAAGCGTTTATTCTTTTACGCGACGCCAGACCAGCGGATTTGTGCTGATCGTTTTCTCATCGCGTTGGCACTGAAGCAAGACGCCGTCAGCTTTAATCACTGCCCCTTCTGAATAGTTTTGATCCTGATAAATACAGCACTGGCTACAGGGCTGCGCCCGCTGACCGCTGGAACTGAACACTTCCGGCGGTACGTTAACCTGCACATCCGGGCGATAAGGCTGATTTGCCAGCGTCGCGCCGGACACCAGGGCCAACACGCCTGCCACGATTAAACGGCGCATATTCTTTCCTTTTTAACTGACAATTATGCTCAGTATAACGGTATAAATCGGCAGAAACTTTAGCCTCTTCGATCATCGTTTTTGGTTATGACCCACGACGCAATATTAATTTACTTAGCGGGGTTAATTTTTTCTTGCGTCGCGTCACAGTGCTGATGGTATAGTCAAAAACTGCACAACACTTAACACAAAAATCAAAAATATAACCATATCAATACATAAGAGGTTCTTATATCTATGGATCAGACATGTTCTCTGGAGTCATTCCTTAACCATGTGCAAAAGCGCGACCCGAATCAAACCGAGTTCGCGCAAGCCGTTCGTGAGGTAATGACCACGCTGTGGCCTTTCCTTGAGCAAAACCCGCGTTATCGCCAGATGTCATTGCTGGAACGTCTGGTTGAACCGGAGCGCGTGATCCAGTTCCGCGTAGTATGGCTGGACGATCGCAATCAGGTGCAGGTCAACCGCGCATGGCGCGTGCAGTTTAGCTCTGCCATTGGCCCATACAAAGGCGGTATGCGTTTCCACCCTTCCGTGAACCTGTCGATCCTGAAATTCCTTGGCTTCGAGCAGACGTTTAAAAATGCCCTCACCACCCTGCCAATGGGCGGGGGTAAAGGCGGGAGCGATTTCGATCCGAAAGGGAAAAGCGAAGGCGAAATCATGCGTTTCTGCCAGGCGCTGATGACCGAACTGTTCCGCCATTTAGGTCCCGATACCGACGTTCCGGCGGGCGATATCGGTGTGGGCGGCCGTGAAGTCGGCTTTATGGCCGGGATGATGAAAAAACTCTCCAACAACAGCGCCTGCGTCTTTACCGGTAAAGGTCTCTCTTTCGGCGGCAGTCTGATCCGCCCGGAAGCCACCGGCTACGGTCTGGTGTATTTCACCGAAGCGATGCTCAAACGCCATGGTCTGGGCTTTGAAGGCATGCGCGTGGCTGTTTCTGGCTCCGGTAACGTGGCGCAATTCGCCATTGAGAAAGCCATGGAGTTTGGCGCGCGGGTGGTTACCGCCTCCGATTCCAGCGGTACCGTAGTTGACGAAAGTGGATTTACCAAAGAAAAACTGGCGCGGCTGTGCGCAATCAAAGACAGCCGCGACGGTCGCGTAGCAGATTATGCCCGTGAGTTTGGCCTGACCTATCTGGAAGGCAAACAGCCGTGGTCGGTTCCGGTCGATATCGCCCTGCCGTGTGCCACTCAGAACGAGCTGGATGTCGATGCAGCACGCGTATTGATCGCCAACGGCGTGAAAGCTGTCGCCGAAGGGGCAAACATGCCGACCACTATCGAGGCCACCGATCTGTTCCTCGAGGCAGGTGTACTGTTCGCACCGGGTAAAGCAGCTAACGCCGGTGGTGTAGCGACATCCGGTCTGGAAATGGCGCAAAACGCCGCTCGTCTGGGCTGGAAAGCGGAGAAAGTGGATGCGCGCCTGCACCACATCATGCTGGACATTCACCATGCCTGCGTTGAATACGGCGGCGAAAGCAAGCAGACCAACTACGTACGTGGCGCCAACATCGCAGGCTTCGTAAAGGTTGCCGACGCGATGTTGGGTCAGGGTGTGATTTAATATTGTCTCTGCAGGCCCGTAGGCCGGATAAGCTATGCTTATCCGGCCTACAAACTTACAGACCCGCCTCTTCAGATGGCGGGCTTTTTTTCGCCGGACGTTTACGCGGCGCACTCTTTTTCTTATCGCCACCACTACCGCCAGGTGCAGCAATTCCACGAAAGCGTCGTACCGGTGTGCTGCGCGCCTGATCGATAAGCTGATACAGCGTCCCCACCAGCGGCTGCATGAAATCCTGATAGCGACATTGCTTTTCGCTGATTTGGGTCAGTATAGATTCCCAGTGCGCGGTCATGTCCGGGCGCGTCGCCATTTCTGGCAACGAGTGGAACAGCGCTTTTCCCGCGTCGGTCGAATGGATATACCGCCCTTTTTTCACCAGGAATCCGCGCTTAAACAGCAGTTCGATAATTCCGGCGCGCGTCGCTTCCGTACCTAAACCATCCGTTGCGCGCAGGATCTTTTTCAGATCTTTATCCTGCACGAATCGCGCAATCCCGGTCATCGCTGACAGCAGCGTGGCATCGGTAAAGTGACGTGGTGGTTGAGTCTGACGTTCAACCACTTCGCCTTTTTCGCACAGCAGTTCGTCATCTTTTGCCACCACCGGCAGCGGCGTCCCGTCATTATCTTCGTCGCGCTCTTTATTGCCGAGCAGCGTGCGCCATCCGGCTTCCGCCAGAAAACGCGCTTTAGCGACAAACTTGCCTTTGGCAATATCCAGCTCAATAACGCACTTCCTGAATACCGCATCTGCGCAAAATTGCATCAGATACTGACGGGCAATCAGGTTGTAAATTTTCGCTTCGTTGTCATTCAGATTGATGGACGAACTGCGCGCGGTAGGAATGATGGCGTGGTGCGCATCCACTTTTTTGTCGTCCCAACAGCGATTTCGCGTATCGGGATTGACCGCCGGTTGCGGGAGCAGATCCGGTGCATGGACGCTAATCGCGTTCAGTACCGCATGACGTCCGGCAAAGTGCTCTTCCGGCAGATAACGGCTATCCGAACGCGGATAGGTAATCAACTTATGGGTTTCATACAACTTCTGGCAGATATCCAGAACGTTTTGCGCACTTAAACCGAAGCGCTTCGCCGCTTCAATCTGCAACGCCGACAGCGAGAACGGTAACGGCGCGGATTCTGATTCCCGTTTATCGTTATAGCTGGTGACTATCGCCGGTTGACCGTTAATTCGGTTCACCACGTGTTCAGCCAGCGTGCGATTCAGCAAGCGCCCTTCTTCATCCTGATACGGCTCACACGCTTCGCTCGGCTGCCAGATAGCGGTAAACCGCTCATCGGCGGGCGTTACGATATGCGCTTTCACTTCGAAGAAGTCTTTGGCGACGAAGTTCTCAATCTCTTCATCACGACGCACAACCAGCCCGAGCACCGGCGTTTGTACGCGCCCGACCGAAAGTACGCCCTGATAGCCTGCGTTACGTCCGAGAATGGTGTAAGCGCGCGTCATATTGATACCGTACAACCAGTCCGCACGCGCTCGCGCCAGTGCCGACACGCACAGCGGAATAAACTCACTGTTGGCGCGCAGCCGCTCAATAGCCCGCTCAACGGCCTGCGGGTTGAGGTCGTTAATCAGGCAACGCTGCACCTTCTGGCGCTTTTCAGGCGCCAGTTGCAGGTAATCCAGCACTTCATCCACCAGCAGTTGCCCTTCACGATCGGGGTCACCGGCGTGAATAACTTCGCTGGCCTCATGCAAAAAGCGCTTAATGACGTTGAGCTGTTTGGTCACCGAGGGGCGCGGTTGCAGTTGCCACTTTTCCGGGACAATCGGCAGATCGACCAGACTCCAGCGAGCATAACGACTGTCGTAGGCATCCGGCTGCGCCTGTTCAAGCAGGTGACCAATACACCAGGTCACCACTTGTCCATTTCCGCATTCGATAAAACCATCGCCTTTGCGATGCGGCTTTGGCAACACATCGGCGATAGCACGCGCCAGACTTGGTTTTTCGGCAATAAACAACCGCATCGAGTTAACGAATCTCAACCATGGCGCGACCGCCACGAGCTTCCACTAACTCACCAATGGCGGTGAGATCGATACCGAACTGCGCCGCTGCCGCTTTCACTTCGGCTTCAGCTTCCGGCGTTACCGCCAGCAGTAGGCCACCGGAAGTTTGCGGATCGCACAACAGATCGCGTACCGATTGCGGCATTTCACCCATCAGGTGTCCGTAGCTGGCAAAGTTACGTTGGGTACCGCCGGGTACCGCCCCCTGCGCGATGTATTCTTCAACGCCAGGCAGCTTAGGAATATCCTGGTAGATAATTTGCGCCTGAACGCCTGCGCCCTGACACATTTCACTCAGATGCCCCAGCAGACCAAAACCGGTAACGTCGGTCATGGCTTTCACGCCGTCGATATCGGCGAATGCCGCACCGGCAATGTTCATCCGACACATCACTTCTGTCGCCAGTCCTTTGTGTTCTTCCTTCAGTAGTGATTTTTTCTCTGCTGTCGTCAGAACGCCAATCCCCAGAGGCTTGGTCAGGAATAACTTACACCCTGCCTCTGCGGTGCTGTTTTTCTTCACGCGTTCGGTCGGCACAACGCCGGTTACCGCAAGGCCAAAGATAGGCTCTGGGGCATCGATAGAGTGGCCGCCCGCCAGCGCAATACCCGCCTGACGGCAGGCAAAACGTCCGCCTTCGGTGACTTCGCGGGCGATTTCCGGCGCCAGCTTATCCAGCGGCCAGCCCAGAATAGCAATTGCCATAATCGGTTTGCCGCCCATAGCGAATATATCGCTGATGGCGTTAGTGGCGGCGATGCGGCCAAAATCAAACGGATTATCGACAATCGGCATAAAGAAATCGGTGGTGCTGATAACGCTGGTGCCGTTTCCCAAATCGTATACGGCCGCGTCGTCGCGAGTTTCATTACCCACCAGTAAGTTCGGATCAACAAACTTCGCCTGCTCGCTGTGCAGGATGGTTTCCAGCACTTTTGGGGAAATTTTACAACCGCAACCGGCTCCGTGGCTGTATTGCGTTAAACGAATAGCTTGCTCGCTCATGGACATCTCCTGTCATTGCAATCCGGATATGGTAGCGCTCATTCCATGATGTGGTAAGAGTGACTGTCTGAATTCGAGTGTCTTTGCTCAGAATCCAGACAGTTTTGCCGTTGATATCAGAAATAACGGACGAATGCGCTCGGATCGGCAAGGTTGATCGTCGTGGATGCTTTTAGCTGCGGTGTGCCCAGATAGAGGAAACCGACGATTTTATCTTGCGGGCGACAGTCGAATGCTTCACGAACGACCGCACTTTCGGTTAATGCACCACTTCGCCAGATACCGCCAAAGCCCTGGGCAATTGCGGCCATCTGCATAGTCATCACCGCACAACCGGCAGACATTTCTTGTTCCCATAGAGGAACCTTGTCGTTTTCTTCACATTTCGCCACCACGGTAATAATCAGCGGCGCGCGAAACGGTGCGTTGCGCGCTTTTTCCTGAGCTTTCTCATCGCTACCTGCGGCAATCGCGCCTTTCTCAAGTACGGTGCTAAAGCGTTCACGCCCTTCACCCTCAATGACATAGAATTGCCACGGTTGCAGCGTTTTATGGTCCGGTGCGCGCATTCCCGCCCGCAGAATGTTTTGCAGTTGCTCTCCGGCCGGGGCCGGCTCGACAAGACGAGAAGCGCTACGACGGGTGATAAGTAATTCGAGTGCATCCATTTGCTTAACTCCAACAATGAGATTTGTTCACAAAATTAACACGTGAGCGGATTTTGTTACAGCACAGGCGGTGATTCCTGCTGACAAGTGCCTGTCTGGTCATTACGATAGCCTCATCTTATCGCCTTTCTCCGGGATTTCGGGATGGCGTGTTGTTAATCGGTAGGGAGAATACATGCGAACCCTGTGGCGATTTATTGCCGGATTTTTTAAATGGACATGGCGATTACTTAATTTCGTCCGTGAATTTGTGCTTAACCTGTTCTTCATCTTCTTGGTGCTGGTGGGCGTGGGTATCTGGATGCAGGTCAGCAGCAGCAATACCAGTGAACACGCTGAGCGAGGCGCACTGCTGCTGGATATCTCGGGGGTGATTGTCGATAAGCCGTCGAGCACCAGTCGCTTAAGCGTTATTGGTCGTCAGCTGTTTGGTGCCAGTTCCGATCGCCTGCAGGAAAACTCCCTGTTCGATATCGTGAATACTATTCGCCAGGCAAAAGATGATCGCAACATCACCGGCATTGTGATGGATCTGAAAAATTTTGCCGGGGCCGACCAGCCTTCCATGCAGTATATCGGTAAAGCGCTGCGGGAATTCCGCGACAGCGGCAAACCGGTCTTTGCCGTAGGCGATAACTTCAGCCAGGGGCAGTACTACCTCGCCAGTTTCGCCAATAAAATTTATCTTTCTCCACAGGGTTCCGTTGATCTGCACGGCTTTGCCACCAACGGTTTGTACTACAAATCCCTGCTCGACAAGCTGAAAGTTTCCACACACGTGTTCCGTGTCGGGACTTATAAGTCTGCCGTAGAACCGTTTATCCGTGATGATATGTCTCCTGCCGCGCGTGAAGCTGACAGCCGCTGGATCGGCGAGCTGTGGCAGAACTATCTCGACACGGTTGCTGCCAATCGCCAGATCCCTGCTCAGCAGGTGTTCCCTGGCGCACAGGCCATGCTGGACGGTTTGACAAAAGTCGATGGTGATACCGCGAAATATGCGCTCGACAACAAACTGGTGGATGCACTGGCCTCCAGCGCCGAAGTCGAAAAAATGCTGACCAAACAGTTTGGTTGGAGCAAAGCGGATAAAAATTATCGCGCTGTCAGCTATTACGATTACTCACTGAAAACGCCAGCGGATACTGGAGACAGCATTGGTGTTATCTTCGCCAATGGCGCGATTATGGACGGTGAAGAAACTCCTGGGAATGTGGGCGGTGACACGACTGCCGCGCAGATCCGCGAAGCCCGTCTTGATCCGAAAGTGAAAGCAATTGTTCTGCGCGTGAACAGCCCTGGCGGCAGCGTCAGTGCCTCCGAAGTCATTCGTGCTGAGCTGGCTGCGGCAAAAGCGGCGGGTAAACCAGTTGTGGTGTCCATGGGCGGCATGGCAGCCTCCGGTGGGTACTGGATCTCCACCCCAGCAAGCTACATTGTGGCGAACCCCAGCACGCTGACCGGTTCAATCGGCATCTTTGGCGTGATCAACACCGTGGAAAACAGTCTGGATTCCATTGGCGTACACACCGACGGCGTGGCGACATCCCCACTGGCGGATATCTCCATCACCAAAGCGTTACCACCAGAAGTGCAGCAAATGATGCAACTTAGCATCGAGAACGGCTATAAGCGCTTTATCACGCTGGTCGCAAATGCGCGTAAAACAACACCTGAGCAGATTGACAAAATCGCGCAGGGCCACGTCTGGACCGGACAGGATGCAAAAGCCAACGGTCTGGTAGACAGTCTGGGTGATTTTGATGACGCCGTGGCGAAAGCGGCTGAGCTGGCCAAACTGAAACAATGGCACATTGCGTATTATCAGGACGAACCGACATTCGTTGATATGGTGATGGACAGCATGTCAGGCTCCGTTCGTGCCATGCTACCTGACGCCATTCAGGCTATGATCCCACCACCGCTGGCCTCTGCGGCCAGTGCAGTAAAAGCCGAAAGCGATAAGCTGGCCGCATTCAACGATCCGCAAAACCGCTATGCGTTTTGCCTGACCTGCGCCAACGTTCGCTAACTATTGACCCCTCTTCGGGATGAAGAGGGGTTTTCTTTGAGACAGAAGAAAAGTCATGCAGAAAAAATCAATTTACGTTGCCTATACCGGCGGTACCATTGGTATGCAGCGCTCAGAACAGGGTTATATTCCCGTTTCCGGTCATCTGCAGCGCCAGCTGGCATTGATGCCTGAATTCCACCGTCCGGAGATGCCAGACTTCACCATCCACGAATACGCCCCGCTGATGGATTCCTCCGATATGACGCCGGAAGACTGGCAGCATATTGCGGAAGACATTAAAGCGCACTACGACGATTACGATGGTTTTGTCATTCTGCACGGCACTGACACCATGGCGTTTACGGCTTCGGCGCTCTCTTTTATGCTGGAGAATCTGGGCAAGCCGGTCATTGTGACAGGGTCACAAATCCCATTAGCAGAACTACGTTCTGACGGACAAATCAATTTGCTGAATGCGTTGTACGTTGCAGCAAATTACCCGATCAATGAAGTTACCCTGTTTTTCAACAATCGATTGTTTCGCGGCAACCGGACCACTAAAGCGCATGCTGATGGTTTTGACGCGTTTGCCTCACCCAACCTTGCACCACTGCTGGAAGCCGGGATCCACATTCGTCGGCTGGGAACTCCGCCCGCACCTCACGGTACAGGTGAGTTGATTGTGCATCCTATCACTCCGCAACCGATTGGCGTGGTCACCATTTATCCTGGGATCTCCGCTGATGTAGTACGCAACTTCCTGCGCCAACCTGTAAAAGCATTAATTTTGCGCTCCTACGGCGTGGGGAATGCGCCGCAGAATAAAGAGTTCCTGAAAGAACTTGAAGATGCGAGTTCGCGTGGCATTGTGGTGGTGAACCTTACGCAGTGTATGTCCGGCAAGGTGAACATGGGGGGCTACGCGACAGGCAATGCGCTAGCGCATGCTGGCGTGATTGGCGGCGCGGATATGACCGTCGAAGCCACACTCACCAAACTGCACTATTTGCTGAGTCAGGGACTGGATACGCAGACGATCCGTGAAGCGATGACGCAAAATCTGCGTGGTGAGCTCACGCCTGACGATTAAAGGAGTCTATGCCCATGGCCCGAGCCTTACTGTTGGTCGATTTACAAAATGACTTTTGTGCCGGTGGTGCCCTCGCGGTCCCACAAGGTGACAGCACAATCGATATTGCCAACCGTCTGATTGACTGGTGTGCCTTACGCGGCGACATGGTCGTTGCCAGTCTGGACTGGCACCCGGCTAATCACGGCAGTTTTGCCAGCCAGCATCAGGTCGAGCCCTACAGCCAGGGACAACTCGATGGACTGGCGCAGACATTCTGGCCCGATCATTGCGTACAAAACAGCGCAGGTGCAGCCCTGCATCCGCTGCTGAACCAGCGTGCGATAACTCAAACGTTCACTAAAGGTGAGAACCCGCTGGTCGACAGCTATAGTGCGTTTTTTGATAACGGTCGTCGTCAGGCTACCGCGCTGAATGCATGGCTACTCGAACGCCGCATTGCCGAGCTCATCATCATGGGTCTGGCAACCGACTATTGCGTTAAATTCACCGTACTGGATGCGCTCGATCTTGGCTACACCGTCAGCGTTATTACCGACGGCTGCCGTGGGGTTAATATTCAACCCCAGGACAGTGAAAACGCCTTTATAGAAATGGCGGCGGCGGGTGCAACGCTGTATACGTTGGATGACTGGCTGGAAACCCAACCGTAAGCGATGCCGACAGGGTCACTCCTGTCGGCGCGTTATCTCAGGCCAGCGCTGAAATCTCTTCCAGCGATACTTTGCGTGTTTCGATGCCAAAACAAAAAAGAATCAGCGCGCATAGAACCAACATTACTCCTAACACGATAAAGACCGTAACGGAGCCATAGCGGGTCAACAAAATAGCGACGCCATAGGGCGTAAACACAGCGACAATCCTTCCCACCGCATTAACAAAACCTGATCCTCTCAATCTTAGGTGCGTGGGCCATAGTTCTGGGACATAAACTGCAGAGGCAAAGCAGACATACATATACAGAAAAAAAATCATCACCAGCCCGTAGCTCAGAATGGCCCACTCTTCAGTTTGAAGTGAATAGAAATACCCGAGCAATGCGATAATAATCAACAAGAATGAGCCAAACAATCGCCGTGGAAAGCGATCGATAATTAACGCGGCAATAAATATCCCAACTGGCGCGCCAATCATAATTATCGCGGTCATAAATATGGATTTCGTTACATCGATTCCCGAATTAACAAATATAGTCGGGATCCATACCGTAATGGTGTAGAGCGAAATATTCATTGCGATAAGCACCGTGATCGCCACCAGTGTACAGCGCAACATTGGCCCCTTAAACAATAGCCAAAATGAACCACTTGCCGTGCTTAAATCCGCCGACGGGCATTCGTTCCGGCAGGATGGTAAAGTGATGTTTTTTTCTAGCTCAATTTGCGATTCAACCTGCATAAGATGTTTTTCAGCTTCGCTTCTCTTCCCTTTACCAGCCAGCCAACGTGGGGATTCAATATAGTATTTTCCCGACAGATACCAGGCCAACAGCATTGCCATGCCACCGAGCAGAAACATCACCCGCCAGCTTAAAAGTGCAATGATCACGACGCCAATTGCCGCAGATAGCATAGGTGCCCAGTTGCCGACAAATGACAGACGGGCAGACCATTTCCCACGTACCGCGGGTGGAATGAATTCTGTAAATGAGGCATAGCCCACCATAATTAGCGCCCCCATTCCAATCCCCATCAGACAGCGGAAGAAGATAAGCCAGTACATGTTGGGCACAAACGTTGCAGCGCAGGCTGAGGCCCCGACGATTAACAAATTAATGCGGAACGCTTTGCGTCGACCGAGATAATCACCAATAAAGCCGCCGGCTAGTGAACCGATAAAGTAGCCGAACATCAGCGCTGAGGTAAACGCGGCATTTAGATAATTGTTTGACCAGCCAGTGTTGACTAATTTTGCTAATACCACATTCCCGGAATAGCTGAGAAAACCGGTTATTAACAAACTAAAACTAATAATGCCGAAAATACGAAAATGAAATCGAGATAAAGGTAAGCGATCTAATCTTGCGCCGATAGGGTCACATTGTTCCATCTGGATGCCTCAAATTCAGCTAAATAGAAAGTATGGCGATCGCGGCAGAAGCAATTTTGCCGCGCCATCCATCATCATTAGATTCTTATGGCATTTCCCAGGTGCAAACTAAAATAATATCGACACAACCCTCGCTATAGTTAATAAACGAGTTGAATATTATTCTCTTTGCAAAATGCAATCCACTCTGCACCCGGTGCCTTATTGGTTATTAGGTAATTAATATGGCTAAAGTCCACTAGCTGAACGAAAGCTTTACGATCAAACTTTGAGTGATCAACTAACAAGGCAACCTCAGTCGCCTGGCGGATCATGGTTTTTTTGATTTCCGCTTCCGCTTCATTAGAATCAAGCGCCCCACTCTGCATATCCAAACCTTTGCAGCTCATCACCATGATATCAACATGATAGCGGCTGATAATCTCCTTGGTGATTCTTCCCTGCAGCGACAGCGTATTCTTATTCAGCTCACCGCCAGTAGAGACCACGTTAATTTCTGACTGCGCCAGCTCATGAAATGCTTCAGCCGAATTGGTAAGCAACGTCAGATCGTTTCTTTCCTTCAACAGCTTTAATAATTCCATCGCGGTACTGCTGGAGTCGGCAGCCATTGTGGTCTTATTTTTAATAAACGGTAATGCATTACGTGCAATGATCTGCTTTTCTTCGAAGAAAGATTTTGCACGCTTATAAAAATGAATATTGTCGGACAACGCAGTGGTATTGAGCACTGCACCGCCATATGTTCGGGTCAAAAAACCTTCATCTTCCAGTTTTTCAAGATCGCGGCGAATCGTTTCCTCAGTCACCTGAAAGATTGAACTTAAATTAGATACCACCACTTTCTTATCGTTAGCCACCATTTGCTTAATGGCCTGAATCCTGTCTTTTGCCGCCACGATGATACCTCTGTTTCCTGCAAAGTAATAATAAGACCCTAGTATCTCACAGGCTATATTTATTTTCAAAAGAACATGTCTGAATCACAGATTTTAATACTCTTTTACACAGAAACAGAGGTCAATCCTATCTGAATTAATTTATATCCAACGCTTCCGCCATTCGCCTCATCAATAATGAATCATCATCTGTCAGGGGAATGGTTAACGCCTCGACATTCTCGCGAACCTGTTCAGGTGCGGTTGCGCCACTCAGTAAGGTGATCAAATCGCTTTGCTTTAAAATCCACGCCAGAGCTAGTGCGGGGATTGTGCAGCGGTATTTTTCACAAAGCGGCTGCCACTGCCCAAGCATATCAATCACCCGCAACATATTTTCCCGCTGAAACCAGACCTTGTTAGCCCGCGCGCCGCCAGGAACATAATCTCGGGCGATAGTACCGGTCAACAACCCCTGCTCAAGCGGTGAATATACCTGCACGATGATGCCATTCTGCTGACATAGCGGCAGCAGTTCAGCTTCCAGCGCCCGGTCAAGAATGCTGTACTTGGCCTGGATAATATCCAGCTCACCGTGTTTGAGATACTCCCTGATATGCCCGGCATTGACGTTTGCCGCACCAATCGAACGGATTTTCCCCTCTTTTTTCAGTGCGTTCAGCGTGTCTACGGTTTCCGCAATCGGCGTAAAACAGGGTTCGACCGACTGCCAGTGGGTCATATAGATATCAATACTGTCGATACCCAATCTTTGCAGGCTGGCATCAACCTCTTCGCGAATAGACTCAGGCGTGAGGTTTTTATACAGCTGGCGATCGCCCACTTTGTTAAACAGGCTGCCTGTTCGCTCCCAGACGATGCCGCATTTGGTTTCAACCACTACCTCGCTGCGCGGCAGCTTTTTCAGCGCCTGACCGACAATCACTTCACTGTTGCCAAAGTTGTAGCCTGGCGCGGTATCAATCAGATTGATACCGCAGCGATGCGCCTCAACAATGGTATCGATACAAATCTGCAGATCGAGATCGCCATTCCATGCCGGACCACCGCCAATAGCCCATGTGCCTAATCCCATGCGGGAAAGCGTAATATCCGTACTTCCTAAAGGAATCATTTTCATCTGCCGCTATTACCCTTCGTATTCGTCAAGAAGTTGTTCAACCAGCTTTCTGTTCTTCACACCCGTCGTGGCACCCACGCTCAGTACCGATATTGCCGCCGTTGCATTAGCAAACAGCGCGCAGTCGCGAAGCGGTTTGCCTTCTAGCAGCGCGGAGATAAATCCTGAAGCAAAGTTATCCCCCGCGCCGATGGTGTCGATGGCGGTAATTCCTGACACCGCCGGGACCTCCATTTTCATGTCAACACGCTTGATAAAACAGCCTCTCTTGCCGGTCTTAATCACGACGGTTTTCACGCCACAGTTCAGAAAACTGTCGGCAATCTCATCCAGCGTCTCTTTCCCAGTGAGCAGTTTTGCCTCTTCAAAATTGGGAAACAGATAATCCACGTAGCTCAGCGCTTCACGGATATCGTCCAGCGTTTCATTCAGTCGCGGTTTAATCATATCCGCGCAGATAATGAGCTTATGCGCTTTCGCCTGAGTGAAAATTGCCGTCAGTGCATCACCATCCAACAACGGGCTATTAAAAATACTCGCCAGCGACAGCAGCTTTGCTTGAGAGAAACGGTCAAAATCAACATCGTTTATATTCAGTTTCCATAAGCTGCCGTTACGGTTAGTCACAAAGGTACGTTCACCATCAGCGGTGACTAAACCCACGTTAATGGAAGTATCAATATCAGCATCCTGCTTCAGGCTTTTAATATCAATATTCTCCCGACGGCAGTGGTCGACAATAAAATGCCCCGCAGCATCGTCACCTATCCGGCCTATTAACGCCGTGCGATGGCCGAGGCGAGAAATAATCGTCGCCTCATTAATAGCGTCACCTCCCGTGGTCATAGCTATTCGTTCTAATGGATAAGAGTCAACATCAAAGATATTTTTACTCACTGGTTGCAAGGGAATATCAACAATTGCCGCCCCTATACAAATAGCCTCGATATTATCCATATTGTCATTCCGCTTTACCGTCTGAACCAAACAATTTGATTTTCTCCAGCGCGCGCGCTTTTACGGCTTTACGTACTTCACGTTCAACGTGCAGGAACGGCTGGTCCTGGTTCTCCTGCACCGCCACCATTGCGGCCTGGCACAGTTCGGTGTGAATATTGATTTTCGAAATGCCTAATGAAATGGCTTTTTTGATATCCGCGTCGCTAATGCCGGACGCGCCGTGCAGCACCAGCGGAACGGATACCGCCTGACGCACTCGTTTAACCACGTCAAAGTTCAGTTTCGGTTCGGAGGTGTAGACGCCGTGCTGGTTACCAATCGCTACCGCCAGCGAGTCACAGCCGGTACGCTCGACAAACTCAGCCGCCTGGCTTGGGTCAGTGTAGTGATAACCCGCCAGCGCCTCTTCGTAGACCGTTTCATTACCCACATGGCCCAGCTCTGCTTCGACCGGAATACCCAGCGGGTGGAAGAAATCGACCGCCTCTTTGGTCAGGCGAATATTCTCCTCGAAATCAAAAGCGGAAGCATCACGCATCAGTGAATTCATGCCGTGGGCCCATGCGTTATGGATTATCTCCATGCTGCGTCCGTGATCCCAGTGGGTAATAACCGGCACCGAGGCTTTTTTCGCCATAGAAACCATCATATGCGAAAAATCTTCAAACGAGGTATTACCCACAAAGCCGGTACCGAAGGAGATAATTACCGGCGATTTAGATTCTTCCGCCGCATCAATCACTCCCATTAGCATTTCCGCATTCCACACGTTAAAGTGGGCAATCGCATAATGTTTATTTTGAGCATCATTTTCCCAATATTTAATATCTGCCAGCATGGTTATTTCTCCCTTTTCAATAGATTAATAATTTACTTTAATAACGCCTTTGATAATTTCACATTTGTTATTAGCGGATTCATCAAACGCGCGCTGAACATCTTCATAATCGTAAATATGCGTCACCATCGACTTCACATCAAAACGCCCTGAGGAGATGGCTTCAATCGTGACCGGGTAGCGGTTGGCATAACGGAAAACGGTCTGAATAGACACTTCACGGTTAATTTTGAGGAAATTAATCGCTGAATCACCAGGTACAGTACCCACGATCATGATTTTCCCGCCGCGCATTACCAGATATGGAGCCTGCTTAACAGTGATCGCTGAACCTGCGGTTTCAAAAACAATATCGGCCCCCATATCTCCGGAGAACTGCTGGCAGCGGACAACGGTGTCCTCTTTCGCCCCGTTGATCACGGTCGTCGCACCAAGTTGCTCGGCCATGGTCAGACGCTTTTCCAGGACATCAACCACCGCAATGTCGGTAGCACCCAAACATTTACAGGCTTGCAGGGTCATTAAACCAATACAGCCCGCCCCCAGAATGACGATTTTCTTGCCCGGTTTAACGTCCGCCAGCATTGCGGCATGCATCCCTACCGCCGCGGGCTCTACCAGCGCGCCTTCCATGGTGTCCATATTATCGGGCAACTTGTAAGTGAAGCTCTCCGGATGGCACAGATAGTGGGTTAGCGCGCCGCGATAATTAGGCTGCGTGGCCATAAAGTCAACATCAGGGCAGATGTTGTATTTCCCTTCCAGGCAGTAGCGGCAGTGACCGCACGGCACGCCCGGTTCGATATTCACCCGGTCGCCGGGTTTAAATTTAGTCACACGGTTCCCTACTGCCACCACCGTACCGGCGCATTCATGCCCCAGACCAATTTCCTGATTGGGATCTTTCGGCGGAATAAAAGGCCCCGATTCAAAACCATGAACATCTGACCCACAAATTCCAACGTATTCCACTTTAATCAGCACTTCGTGCTCTTTTGGCACCGGGATATCGGCGGCAATAATTTTCATCGTGCCCGGCGTTTTTAATATCGCTTTTGAATTTTTCATTTTATTTCCCATCAATATTATTTGCTGGTAACTGCATCAATACCGAGACTTTCGACAGAGACGCCTTTGGTTTCAATTCCGATGGTAGCAATGGCGACAGCGACAATAATGGAGACCGCACCCAGCAGTACAAATACACCCGTCACTCCATAACCGTTAAGCAATACCGCGACCGCATAAGGCGCAGCGATACCACTGATACGCCCTACCGCATTCGCCAGACCAGAACCGCGGAGTTTCGCTTCGGTTGGCCATATTTCCGGAACATAGACTGCCGAGGCATAGCAAACGTACATATAGACAAAAGTAATCAGGAAGAAACCAATTAGCGTAATCAGCAGCATGCTGGTTTGCAGTGAATAGATATATCCCAGCACGGCAATTAACACTAATAACCCTACACCCATGGTCTTTCTCGGAATTTTATCCATTACCAGCATGGCGATAAAAATCCCAAACGGCGCGCCGAACATACTCATGGTATTTAAGACAATGGAGTCTTTCAGATTAATGCCCTGTGTCATAAATATTGTCGGTAGCCAATTAATTAAGGTGTACTGGACGACGTTCATGGCAATCAGAACAAAGGAACCCAAAATAACCCGCTTCAGTAACACCCCTGTTAATAATGCGGAGTACGGAACAGAACACGGTTGTTTGCCATCATCATCTATTACGACTGGTGGCAGCGGCTTACCGGTCTGTCGAATGACACCTTCCTCAATTGCCCGCATCACCTTTTCGGCTTCCTGGTAGCGCCCGCGAGACTCCAGCCAGCGAGGCGACTCAGGGAAACTGCGCCAGGCAATAACCGTTGCTATGAGCGACAGCACCGCAGGAATCAACAACTGTACGCGCCAGTTCCATTCCGCGCTGATAAGTGGCGTCAGCCCCATCGCAATCAGCGAACAGAGTGGATAAGACCAGTTGCCGATAAACGAGACCCGACTCGACCATGTACCACGATTTCTACCAGGCATATATTCGGTAAACCCGGCAAATAAGGTCACTAACAGCGCGCCTAATCCAACTCCCATTACAAAACGGCAGGCGATCAGAAAGGTCATATTGGGTGAAAACGCACCCACGATCATAGAAATAATATGAATCGCTTCATATAGAATAAATGCGTTTTTACGCCCGATTTTATCGCCAATAATTCCCCCACCGAGCGCGCCGAGAAACATTCCAGCCGTCGTAATGGCAGAGAACGTGGCGGTGGTGGAATTATCAGTCCAGCCAAGTTCTTTTAACTGCGCGAGAATTAATCCGCCGACGGCATTACTCCAGCAAACCAGTAATCCGAAGGCAACCATCGCAAACATTGACGTATGCCAGCGACAGTCAGGTAGCCTGTCCAGTCTGGCGCCGCAGTGCGGTTTTGCTATTTGTTCCATGCGATAACGTCCTTTTAATAAACATGTTATTCATCAAAGTCGTAAGTCATGATGACTTTAATCGCGGTTTTATTGACCATGGCGTCAAATCCTTCGCGCCATTGCGACAGGCCGATACGGTGAGTGATCATCGGTTTGACCTTGATCGCTCCGCTGGCCAGCAGGCGTATGGCGTTGCGCCAGGATGTAGAATCGTAGGCCATATGGCCAATGATGCTTTTGTTCCACGCGGTGATGTCGTTGATGGAGAAATCGAGAGGTTTAAAGCCCATGCCGACGCGAACGACTTCACCATTCGGGCGCAGCATTTCGATCGATTGTTTCAGAGCTATATTGGCACCAGAGCATTCAATGACTAGCCCCAGATTGTCTTTACCGCAGATTTCCTGGCAACGTGCAACCACATCTTCGGTCGAACCGTTAACGACAGCTGTCGCGCCCAGGTCTTTGGCGATGGGGAAGCGTACGGCAACATCCTCTTCCAGCCCGACCATCACAATATTAACGGCCCCCATAATGCGCGCCATTTGCACGGAAAAGAGCCCTAATGGGCCGGTGCCGAAAACCACGACATCCTGGCCGGGAAGGAATTTGGATTGCTGAGCAATAGATTTGTAGGCGTTACAGATAGGATCCAGCACCGCCGCTTCTTCATAATCAACGCCTTGTGGGATTTCCCACAGCGCATGGCGGTGAATTTTGAGGATTTCTCCCGGCACCAGGCAATATTTAGAGAACCCTCCGCCCCATGTGTTGTTGTCGAGACCTAAGTTCACTTTTTCTGTACAACACAGAAAATCGCCTTGTTCGCAGGCCGGGCAAACACCGCAGACATGTCCACTATTGTCAGAAACCACCCGCTGACCGACTTTCCAGTCCTTAACTTTGTCGCCAACGCGGACAATTTTACCGGCGAACTCATGGCCGCGGATGGAGTTAAATTGATCAGATCCGCTATCAACATTGTAGTGTTTCATGTCCGCGCCGCAGATAGCCGCCGCTTTGATTTCAATCACGATGTCATCCGGGCCACAAACTGGTTCCGGTACATCAATCATCTTATAGCCGCCAAAGGCCTTGCCAAATCTTGCCAGTGCTTTCATTGAATTTTCCTTTGTGTTCAGTTTTGCATCAGTGACAATCATACTTATCCATATAATTTTTGAGGTCAACATCAAATCTTTAAAACACAGATTATTATCTGCATTTCACAACCAAGATCACAAATAAGTGCAAAGATGAATTGAAAACCAAGTGAACCTGGCAGCCGCTTCGCTAAAATGGCGTGAACCCCTTCGCATTTTTCCTGTTATGAAACTGTTAACCTGCGGGTGCTGTTTTTTTCGCCACGCCATTTCCGTG
Organism: Citrobacter sp. Cf136; assembly: GCF_030333815.1. Taxonomy (NCBI): domain Bacteria; kingdom Pseudomonadati; phylum Pseudomonadota; class Gammaproteobacteria; order Enterobacterales; family Enterobacteriaceae; genus Citrobacter; species Citrobacter sp. Cf136. Next base: position 1,388,472 of record NZ_JAOWFE010000032.1, read on the forward strand.
GCGTGTTTACTTGTTTAAATGTCAAAGAGGAACACCGATGAAACTATTGCCTTTGTTGGCAGCATTACCCTTGCTCTGCGCCAGCGTTGTTTCCGCCAATTCACTGATGTCAGTTGGCTACTTTAATGGCGGTGGCGACGTCACTGCCGGTCCTGGCGGCGACATCAATAAACTGGATGTTCGCCAGATAACTCATCTCAACTATTCGTTTGGCCTTGTCTACAACAACGAAAAAGACGAGACCAATGACGCCTTAAAAGACGCCAGCAAACTGCATCAAATTTGGCTTTCACAGAAAGTGCAGGATGATTTGCTGAAAATTCCACAGCTGCGTAAACAAAATCCAAACCTGAAAGTGTTACTTTCCGTCGGCGGTTGGGGAGCGCGTGGATTCTCTGGTGCGGCGGCAACGAAGGATACGCGCGCAGTGTTTATTCAGTCTGCGCAAGAGATAATTGCGAAATATGGTCTGGATGGCATCGACCTCGACTGGGAATATCCGGTTAACGGAGCCTGGGGACTGGTCGAAAGCCAACCGGCTGACCGAGCTAACTTTACCGCGCTGCTAACAGAACTGCGGACCGCATTGGGGCATAAAAAACTGCTGACCATCGCCGTGGGCGCAAATGCAGAAAGTCCGAAAAGCTGGGTGGATGTAAAAGCCATTGCACCATCGCTCGACTACATCAACCTGATGACCTATGACATGGCTTACGGCACCCAGTATTTTAACTCGAACCTGTATGATTCGACGCAATGGCCGACGGTCGCCGCGGCGGATAAATACAGCGCCGATTTTGTGGTCAGTAACTATCTCGCAGCCGGTCTGAAACCGAGCCAAATGAATCTGGGCATTGGCTTTTATGGACGCGTACCAAAACGCGCCGTTGAACCAGGCATTGACTGGAGCAAACCTGACGCGCAGAAAAATCCTGTTACCCAGCCCTATTTCGAGCCTGCGCAAATTGAGTTGTTCAAATCACTGGGCGTCGACCTGAGCAAAGATACCTACGTGAAGTACAACGATATCGTGGCGAAGTTGATCAACGATCCGCAAAAACGCTTTAGCCAACATTGGGATGATGAAGCGAAAGTGCCGTGGCTGTCGGTGCAGTCTGCAGATGGAAAAGCACTTTTTGCCCTCTCCTATGAAAATCCGCGTTCGGTGGCGATCAAAGCCGACTACATCAAAAGTAAAGGATTGGGAGGCGCCATGTTCTGGGAATACGGTGCAGATGACCAAAACCAGTTGGCGAAGCAGTTAGCCGATTCGTTAGGCATCAAACACTGATCCCAACGCCTGACACAATAGGTTATGATTAGCACATTCTGCTGCGCCAGCTTTTGGCGCAGCTCTTCATTTTCTACTGGAGGCATGAGCTTTATGGCTTTTATCCCTAAAAATTACGCCCGTCTGGAAGTCGGTTACCGGGAAAAGGCGCTTAAACTCTTTCCCTGGGTCTGTGGACGCTGTTCCCGTGAATTCGTGTATTCAAATTTGCGCGAGTTGACGGTACACCATATCGATCACGATCACTCGAATAACCCAGAAGATGGTAGCAACTGGGAAATGTTGTGCCTGTACTGCCACGATCACGAGCATTCCAAATATACGGAAGCGGACCAGTATGGTTCAACGGTGGTTGCAGGAGAAGATGCGCAAAAGGCCGTAGGCGAAGCGAAATACAACCCGTTCGCCGATCTGAAAGCGATGATGAATAAGAAATAACATCAACTGCAGGCCCGACATCGATGTCTGCCGGGCCAGGGTAATCAGGATTTAAACGTCGCAATCGGTTCGGGCGTAATACCAAACTCAACCTTCAACTGCTGCTTGCTCTTCATCACCATCTCACCGTTGGTATCAATCGTCATATGCTGCGCGTCAATATTGTTACGCGCCTGCCATAACATCACCAACTGTAAGCTATTCTCTTTTTGTTCTGCTGTTAGCGCTACCCCATCCGGCCATTTTCCGAGCTCAACGGCAGTCGATAAGCGCTGATAAACTTCCGGCGTCATACTGTTGATCATCTCATCAAGATTCATGTTAAATCCACTCTCCGTAGAATAATTTGCTGAATCGTTTCTTCAACCCTTGGTTTGCTCACCGTTTTCACTATCAGTGAAGTTCAAAGACGCTGAGTTAACGCAGTACCGTTCACCGGTAGGTTTCGGACCATCCGGGAAGACGTGTCCCAGGTGCGCATCGCAGTTTCCGCAGCGGATTTCTATGCGCTGCATGCCGTGTGACGTATCTTTTATGTAATGGATAGCCTCATCGCTGACAGGCTCGTAAAAGCTGGGCCAGCCGCAGCCAGAGTCATATTTTGTCTCGGAACGAAATAGCGGTTTATCGCAGATCAGACAGTGGTAGATGCCGTCACGCTTGTTATGCAGCAAACGCCCGGTAAATGGCGGTTCTGTCCCGTGATTCTGCGTCACGTAGAACTGCATTTCGGTTAAATTTTTTTTCAGTTCTTCTGGAGAAGGTTGATTAGCCATTTGCTCACATCTCGCTTTATCTAAACTCACATCGCGAGACAGATTCTAACAAAACATTAACACCGGAGTGCGAACTTTTGTTCTAAACTTGATCCTTGCGAAATGGCAGCCTGCAATTCGTGATCAGAATCACGTTTTTATCTTGATTGCCCTTTAAAATTCGGGCCGCCGACCCCATGTGGTTTCAAGCCCAAAGGAAGAGTGAGGCGAGTCAGTTGCGCAAAGCTTAGGCAGCAGATTGATTTGTCGCAATGATTGACACGATTCCGCTTGACGCTGCGTAAGGTTTTTGTAATTTTACAGGCAACCTTTTATTCACTAACAAATAGCTGGTGGAATATATGACTATCAAAGTAGGTATCAACGGTTTTGGCCGTATCGGTCGCATTGTTTTCCGTGCTGCTCAAGAACGTTCTGACATCGAGATCGTTGCAATCAACGACCTGTTAGACGCTGACTACATGGCTTACATGCTGAAATATGACTCCACTCACGGCCGTTTCAACGGTACCGTTGAAGTGAAAGACGGTCATCTGATCGTAAACGGTAAAAAAATCCGTGTTACCGCTGAACGTGATCCGGCTAACCTGAAATGGGACGAAGTTGGTGTTGACGTAGTAGCTGAAGCTACTGGCCTGTTCCTGACAGATGAAACCGCTCGTAAGCACATCACTGCTGGCGCGAAAAAAGTGGTTCTGACTGGTCCGTCCAAAGATAACACTCCGATGTTTGTTAAAGGCGCTAACTTTGACAAATACGAAGGTCAGGACATCGTTTCTAACGCTTCCTGCACCACTAACTGCCTGGCTCCGCTGGCTAAAGTTATCAACGACAACTTCGGCATCATCGAAGGTCTGATGACTACTGTTCACGCGACCACCGCTACTCAGAAAACCGTTGATGGCCCGTCTCACAAAGACTGGCGCGGCGGCCGCGGCGCATCCCAGAACATCATCCCGTCCTCTACCGGTGCAGCTAAAGCTGTAGGTAAAGTACTGCCAGAACTGAACGGCAAACTGACTGGTATGGCGTTCCGCGTTCCTACCCCGAACGTATCCGTTGTTGACCTGACCGTTCGTCTGGAAAAAGCTGCTTCTTACGAAGAAATTAAGAAAGCAATCAAAGCTGCTTCCGAAGGCCCGATGAAAGGCGTTCTGGGTTACACCGAAGACGACGTAGTATCTACCGATTTCAACGGTGAAGTTTGCACTTCCGTGTTCGATGCTAAAGCTGGTATCGCACTGAACGACAACTTCGTGAAACTGGTATCCTGGTACGACAACGAAACCGGCTACTCTAACAAAGTTCTGGACCTGATTGCTCACATCTCCAAATAAGTTGAGATGAGTATCTGATCCAAAAAGGCGACTTCGGTCGCCTTTTTTTATGACCAAAATATTCACATACCAAGGATTGCATCATGATTAACAAAATTTTCGCTCTCCCGGTCATTGAACAGCTTACCCCTGTCCTCTCCCGCCGTCAGCTTGATGAGCTTGAGGTTCTTGTTGTCGATCACCCCCAGGTTAAAGCGTCTTTCGCGCTACAGGGCGCACATCTTCTTTCCTGGAAACCAAACGGCGAAGAGGAAGTCCTGTGGTTAAGCAACAATACCCCGTTTAAAACCGGCGTAGCGCTGCGTGGCGGCGTACCAATTTGCTGGCCGTGGTTTGGTCCGGCTGCTCAGCAGGGCCTGCCTTCGCATGGTTTTGCCCGTAACTTGCCATGGACGCTGAAAGCGCACAACGAAGACGACAATGGCGTGGTGTTGACGTTTGAACTGCAGAGCAATGCCGAAACGCGTCAGCTTTGGCCGCACGAGTTTTGCCTGCTGGCCCGTTTCAAAGTGGGAGCCACCTGTGAGATGGAGCTGGAAGCTCACGGTGAGTTTGAAACCACCTCGGCACTGCATACCTATTTCAACGTTGGTGACATTGCGGCAGTGAAAGTTAGTGGTCTCGGCGATCGCCTGATCGATAAAGTGAATGATGCTAAAGAAGATGTGCTGGCTGATGGTATCCAGACCTTCCCGGACCGCACCGATCGTGTCTATCTGAATCCGGAAGCGTGCAGCGTGATTCATGATGATGCGTTGAATCGCAATATCGACGTTGTCCACCACCACCACCTGAATGTCGTGGGCTGGAACCCTGGCCCGGCGCTGTCCGTCAGTATGGGCGACATGCCGGATGATGGCTACAAAACGTTTGTTTGTGTAGAAACGGCTTACGCGACCGCTCCGCAGAAAACCACCGAAGAAAAACCATCTCGCCTCGCGCAGACTATTCGTGTTGCTAAACGCTAAGACAACTCTGCACAACATGCCGGATGCGGCTAACGCCTTATCCGGCATGCAAACCACACGCAGCCGTTGGCCTGATAAGCGCAGCGCCATCAGGCAAATCAGTGCAACATGCCGGATGCGGCATGCAAACCACACGCAGCCGTTGGCCTGATAAGCTGCGTGAGCATCGTCATTTGGCAAATCAGGCCATATCCAGCGCTGTTTTACCTTTTGGCGCCGGATACGCCTTATCTAACTGCTTCAGCTCATCTACAGAGAGCGTTATCTGCAGCGCGGCGGCATTTTGTTCGACATGCGCTACGCTTGCGGCTTTCGGAATTGCTATTACACCCGACTGACGAATCACCCACGCCAGCAAAATCTGCGCAGCACTAACATTGTGCACGCGCGCAATGTCATTCACCACGGAATTAGAAAGCAAATCGCCACGCAGCCGTCCCGCCTGGGCCAGCGGACTGTATGCCATGACCGGCATCTGCTGCTGCTGGCACCACGGCAGTAAATCATATTCAATACCGCGCGAGGCTAAATGATAAAGCACCTGGTTAGTCGCACACTCCCGTCCACCGGGTACCTGCCATAACGCCTGCATATCATCATAATCGAGATTTGAGACGCCCCAACGGCGGATTTTCCCCTGCGCAATCAGTGTTTCCATGGCATCGACGGTCTCTGCAAATGAAAAATCGCCCATCCAGTGCAGCAAATAGAGATCCAGATAATCAGTTTTCAGTCGACGCAGGCTGGCTTCGCAGGCGGCAATGGCTTTCTCTCCACCGGCATTCCATGGGTAAACTTTCGAGACTAAAAAAGCGCTATCACGCCGTCCCGTTAATGCTTCACCCACCACCTCTTCCGCTGCACCATCAGCGTACATTTCTGCGGTATCAATCAATCGCAGGCCGAAATCCAGTCCGGCCTGCAGCGCAGACACTTCATCCCGGCGTCGGCTTGGATCCTCGCCCATGTACCATGTTCCCTGCCCAATAGCAGGAAGCGATACCTGGTTTGTAAACGTCACCTGTTTCGCTGTCATCGCACCCTCCTGTGTTAATGCACCACAGTAAAGCAAAACAACGTGCATGTGTCCTGTTAGGGTGCACAAATTGCACCATCATGATCTGGGGGTTGTCTTAAATTTAATGACGTAAAAAAGCCCGCAGAGATGCGGGCTAGTGTTTGACACCGAGTAGTATCAGAACTTGTAGGTCACACCCACCGAGAAGATGCCAGACCAGGACTTATCGACCATCGGGCTGTCTTTCACTTCATCACTCAAACGCACATAACGGCCAGTGCCGTACACGTTCCAGTTGCCAAGGAAGTTATAGCTCGCGGTCAACTCCAGGTACGGATCCCATCCATCGTCAGCGTTGTAGCTATTCAGACCACTGCGGCGAGACTCGTGATTGGACACACCATAATAGTAGTCGTTGTAGTTTTCGCTGCTGTACTGCACACCGATACCCGGCGTCAGGGTCAGACCACCATTGGTGTAACGGTAGAGCCAGGCCAGATCCCAGATAAAGCCGTTGCTGTTATCCAGGGTATCACCCGCCAGTGCGGTACGCAGGAAACCATACTGGGTGTTATGTACATATGATAGGCCAGCCATCAAGCTGCTTTTACGCTTGTCGAGTTGGCGTAAAGCATGGCTATCGCTATCACCCGGCTTGAAATGCGTCGGATCATAGTACGCCATGATGGAAAGCTTATCTGCCGTATCATTCCACAAATAGTAACCGCCACCCAAGCCGCGGAACCACACATTATCGCCTTCATAGGTGACAACCGGAACAGGGTAAACATCGCGGTCATACTGTTTGTACGGGCTGTTAATCACACCAACACCCGCGCCAACAGTCCACTGACTTTCCGCCTGTGCGGTGCTAACTGCGGTTGCGGCAAGGACGCCAAGTGCCAGAAGTTTGAGTTTGGTCACAATCCATAATTCCTTATTCAAATGTGTAGCGGTCAAAGTGTAACCGCCAATACGCTTCAGCCCAACTATTTTACGTATTCACCCCAGAATGTAACCCCCTAATTTCTCAGCGAGTGATGACATTTTGCTTGCAGCACGGTGAACACCGCATGAATCCCGCTCCAATTCTTTACATAAGATGTGCTTTTTTTGCTGATGAGTTATTGATATGCCATTGAAATTCATTTGCGCACACAGGCAAGTTTTGCAAATGCCATCTACGCTTAATTTTAGAAGGTGTATCACCGAATACGTTGATCTCCTGACCACTAAAATGGCATGAGAGTTGCTTATTTCTTCAGCAGCGACGTCGTTCAGTTTACCTCTTCAGGGGCCTCTACTATTCATATGAACGGCTCTTAACATGTGCTAAAAAACGAAAGGACGGCATACCATGAATATATTCGATCACTATCGCCAGCGTTATGAAGCTGCCAAGGACGAAGAGTTCACGCTGCAGGAGTTTCTTACCACTTGTCGGCAAGATCGCAGTGCTTATGCCAACGCGGCAGAGCGGCTATTAATGGCTATTGGTGAGCCTGTCATGGTTGACACTGCCCATGAACCTCGACTTTCTCGACTCTTTTCGAATCGGGTAATTGCACGCTATCCCGCTTTTGAAGAGTTTTACGGCATGGAAGACGCCATTGAGCAGATTGTTTCTTATTTGAAGCATGCGGCTCAAGGTCTGGAAGAGAAGAAGCAGATTCTGTATCTGCTGGGGCCTGTGGGAGGGGGGAAATCATCTCTTGCTGAGCGGCTGAAGTCGCTGATGCAACGAGTACCGATTTATGTCCTGAGCGCCAATGGCGAACGTAGCCCGGTCAACGATCATCCGTTATGCCTGTTTAATCCGCAGGAAGACGCGCAGATCCTGGAAAAAGAGTATGGGATCCCGCGTCGTTATCTCGGTACGATCATGTCGCCGTGGGCTGCTAAACGTCTGCATGATTTTGGCGGGGACATTACAAAATTCCGCGTCGTCAAAGTCTGGCCGTCTATTCTGGAGCAGATCGCAATCGCTAAAACGGAGCCTGGTGATGAAAACAACCAGGATATTTCTGCGCTGGTCGGGAAAGTGGATATTCGTAAACTCGAACACCACGCCCAGAACGATCCTGATGCCTACGGTTATTCGGGCGCACTGTGCCGCTCAAACCAGGGGATTATGGAGTTCGTTGAGATGTTTAAAGCACCGATTAAAGTGCTGCATCCTCTGCTGACCGCCACCCAAGAAGGAAACTACAACGGGACAGAAGGTATCTCCGCCCTGCCGTTTAACGGGATTATTCTTGCCCACTCGAACGAGTCTGAATGGGTAACGTTCCGTAATAACAAAAACAATGAGGCGTTCCTTGACCGTGTTTACATCGTCAAAGTGCCTTATTGCCTGCGGATCTCTGAAGAGATCAAAATTTACGAAAAACTGCTTAACCACAGTGAGCTGACCCATGCGCCTTGCGCACCGGGCACGTTGGAAACGCTCTCTCGCTTTACCATTCTTTCTCGCCTGAAAGAACCTGAGAACTCGAGCATTTACTCGAAGATGCGCGTTTACGATGGCGAAAGCCTGAAAGATACCGATCCAAAAGCGAAATCCTATCAGGAGTATCGGGATTACGCCGGGGTTGATGAGGGAATGAACGGTCTGTCCACGCGTTTCGCGTTTAAGATCCTCTCTCGCGTCTTTAACTTTGACCATGCCGAAGTGGCAGCTAACCCGGTTCATCTGTTCTACGTACTGGAGCAGCAAATCGAGCGTGAACAGTTCCCGCAGGAGCAAGCTGAGCGTTATCTTGAGTTCCTGAAAGGCTACCTGATCCCGAAATATGCTGAATTCATCGGCAAGGAGATCCAGACAGCTTATCTCGAATCCTATTCCGAATACGGACAGAACATTTTCGACCGTTATGTCACTTATGCGGATTTCTGGATTCAGGATCAGGAGTATCGCGATCCAGATACCGGTCAGCTGTTTGATCGCGAGTCACTGAACTCAGAACTGGAGAAAATTGAGAAGCCGGCGGGTATCAGTAACCCGAAAGATTTCCGTAACGAGATCGTCAACTTTGTTCTGCGTGCCAGAGCGAATAACAGCGGTCGCAATCCAAACTGGACCAGTTACGAAAAACTACGCACGGTTATTGAGAAGAAAATGTTCTCCAATACCGAGGAGCTGCTGCCGGTCATTTCGTTCAATGCTAAAACCTCGACTGACGAGCAGAAAAAACACGACGATTTTGTCGACCGTATGATGGAAAAAGGCTACACGCGTAAACAGGTGCGTTTACTGTGCGAATGGTATTTGCGCGTACGTAAATCGTCTTAACATAAGTGCCCGGTGGCGCATGCGCTTACCGGGCTTGCAAAACAATGTTCCGTAGGCCGGATAGCGACAGCGCCATCCGGCACTTACAGACATGGCGAACAGTTGGCAGTACGGGGGGCTTATGACCTGGTTTATTGACCGGCGTCTTAACGGCAAAAACAAGAGCACGGTAAACCGCCAGCGCTTCTTACGCCGTTATAAATCGCAAATTAAACAGTCGATCTCCGAGGCCATTAACAAGCGTTCGGTGACTGATGTGGATAGCGGCGAATCTGTCTCTATTCCGACTGATGATATTAGCGAACCAATGTTTCATCAGGGACGTGGTGGCCTGCGCCATCGCGTACATCCGGGTAACGACCATTTTGTGCAGAATGACCGCATTGAACGCCCACAAGGCGGCGGTGGCGGCTCAGGAAGTGGACAAGGCCAGGCCAGCCAGGATGGTGAGGGTCAGGATGAGTTCGTCTTTCAGATCTCTAAAGATGAATATCTTGATCTGTTGTTCGAAGATTTAGCACTTCCTAACCTGAAGCAGAATCAGCAGCGTCAGTTAACGGAGTATAAAACACACCGGGCAGGTTTTACCTCTAACGGTGTGCCTGCCAACATTAGCGTGGTGCGATCCCTGCAAAACTCACTGGCGCGCCGTACGGCGATGACAGCGGGTAAGCGTCGCGAACTGCATGCTCTCGAAGCGGATCTGGAAACCATCGCGAAAAGCGAACCAGCGCAGTTGCTGGAAGAGGAACGGTTACGCAAAGAGATTGCCGAACTGCGGGCAAAAATCGAACGCGTGCCATTTATCGACACCTTTGATTTACGCTACAAAAATTATGAAAAACGCCCCGACCCTTCCAGCCAGGCGGTAATGTTCTGCCTGATGGACGTCTCTGGTTCGATGGATCAGTCGACCAAAGATATGGCTAAACGTTTTTATATCCTGCTGTATCTGTTCTTAAGCCGGACCTATAAGAACGTGGAGGTGGTTTATATTCGCCACCATACCCAGGCGAAAGAAGTGGATGAGCACGAGTTCTTCTACTCTCAGGAAACCGGGGGGACCATTGTCTCCAGTGCGCTGAAGTTAATGGATGAAGTGGTGAAAGATCGCTACAACCCTGCCCAGTGGAACATCTATGCTGCACAGGCATCGGATGGTGATAACTGGGCAGATGATTCACCGCTGTGTCATGAGATTTTGGCGAAAAAGCTGCTGCCAGTGGTACGCTATTACAGCTATATCGAAATCACTCGCCGCGCTCACCAAACCTTATGGCGTGAATACGAACATCTGCAATCAACCTTTGATAACTTTGCGATGCAGCATATCCGCGACCAGGATGATATTTACCCGGTATTTCGCGAACTGTTTCATAAGCAAAGTACGACCAGTAACAATTAATCTAAACAAATCAGTCAGCGCGTAGATGTGCTGACTGATTTTATAAATAGTGCCCCATCCTGTTTTTATTTTCCCTTAACAGAGCAGCAGGCAATGTAGTTTAACTGATGACGTTGCGAACGGAAGAAGCGAAACATTTTCAGGAACCGACGACGATTTTCGCTCGTGCGTAAGCCGTTAAACACAATTTTAACTGCCCCTGTAAGCCCTTCATCACGAATTAATCCGCGCGGTGACATCAGCGACATGTTGCCATTCTGCTGCAAGACCTGTTCGAACCCGCAGTTAAGAAACAAATCACGCCAGCCTTGTCTGGTCATTGGGCTAACGTTTGATTTCACCACATCGACAAGCTGGCCCTGTTCGCCCGCGCCCAGTTTTTGGGCGGTGAACATAATATCGTGGGTGAGCAGGCGCCCACCGGGCTTCAACACACGATAATATTCGGCAATTAACTTCGCCTTCGCTTTATCGGCATACATTGTCAGCATGGCTTCGTTAATCACAACATCAAAACTGTTATCCGCAAAAGGCAGGGTACTGGCATTCGCAGCCATCACATGGATGTGATTTTCCAGCCCATTTGCTGCCACATTATTTCTGGCATTAGACAGCGCGGTTTTATCCATATCGATAGCGTAGACCGTACAACCAAAGCGTTGAACTAACTCTATCGCCGTCGTGGCCATGTTGCACGCCACTTCAAGCACCTGGCTGCCGGGCGTCAGCTGTGACTGGCTAAACAACCATTCTGTTGCTTCAACGCCGCCCGGACGCAGACGGGTTTTGCCCAGGCTGGCTAAAAATGTATGACCCGCTTTTTCAGTCGCGCTCATTGGCCTGTCTCCTTTTATAAGTTGCATTATAAATACAACATTAAGAGTTAAAGGTGAAGCGCGCGAATGATTTTTATTACAAAATGTCCTTGCCCGTAGCGTTAGAGCGGATGTATGCCGTGTGATAGACTGAACTATCAGACTTACAGGGCTGTAAATCATTATGAAATTGCATCATAAAGCGCTCAGGCTCTTTATCTCCGTCAGCGTAATTGTTTTGACGTCTTCTTTTTTGGTTTATGAGCTCATTGCCAGCGATAAAGCAATGAATGCGTACATGCGCTATATCAATGAGAAAGCCGACTCATCGTTCCTCTATGATAAGTACACAAATCAGAGCATCGCAGCCCATCTGATGCGCACATTTTCGTCCCCCCATGAGCCAGCCTCTCTCGAACAGCAAAAAGCACTTTGCACCGCTTTCGACAGCGTTAACGGCGCTCATGGGCTCAACCTTACTAAGCACAACTATCTGCCATTGCACGGTACGTTGCAGACCACCTCAACAAAATGTAGTGAACAGCTTGATGACATTTTTCTGCTGCCTTCTTTTGACCGGGCGGTCAATGTTAATCGTCAGCAGAAAGATTACGGTCAGGGATTAGGGACGTTAGAGTATAAATTTCGATATTACGTCGATCTCAAAAATAACTACGTCTATTTCTATGATTTGATCGACTCGCGGAAATTTGCGATACACAACTGGTCGTTTTTGCAAAAAGGTACGCTGGGAATCGACCAAAATGATATTGATGGTATTTTCACCGGCCGCACGGTGATTTCCAGTATTTATGAAGATAACCTGACCGAGAAAAAAGTGATGAGCTTTTTAACACCGGTCTACTACACCGGTAAGTTAAAAGGTGTGGTGATGGTAGATATTAATAAAGAGAATTTACAGAATATTTTCTATACCAGCGACCGCCCTCTCGTCTGGCGCTATCTTAACGTAACGGTCTCGGATACCAGCTCCGGTAAAGAGATTCTCGTTCATAAAAGTGAAACCGATCTGTTCCGCTATGTTCACTATGAGAAGGACATACCCGGTGGTATACGCATCACACTCTCACTCGATGTTATGTATTTTATTGTCTCGTCCTGGAAGATATTCGCATTCTATTTACTGGCAACGATATTACTGCTGAATATGGTCAGAACGCATTTTCGGTTGTATCACAACGTCACGCGGGAAAATGTCAGTGATGCGATGACCGGGCTCTACAACCGTAAAATTTTAACGCCGGCGCTTGAGCAGCGTTTGCAACAGTTGGTGAACACGGGAACGCTCGTCACCTTTATCGCCATCGACTGCGATAAACTGAAAGTCATCAATGACACGTTAGGGCATAAAGAAGGCGATCGGATTATCACCCATCTGGCCAAAGCCATTCAAAGCTCTATTCGCAAAAGCGACTACGCCATCCGCCTCGGCGGCGATGAGTTTTGTATTATCCTCATCGACCACCCCAGTGATTTAACACCCCGCCTGCTGGAGAGAATTCGCTATAACTTACAAATTATTGCGCATGATATATCCATCAGCTTCTCCGCCGGGGTTTATAATATGCAGCCGAACGACACTATTGATGATGCTTACAAAGCATCTGATGCACAGCTCTATCTGAACAAACAGAAAAAACACGCCGGTGCGTGATTATTTTTCTGCAGGATTTTCATTGTTGTACCAGGAGTAAGTCATGACGGAAGTGAACAAAGGTAACGCAACGCATCAGCGTTTAATCTCGCTGTTGTCAGAGCAAGGCGCAACGTACCGCGTGGTAAGCCATGAAGCCGTCGGCAAATGTGAGGCAGTTTCTGAAATTCGTGGTACCGCACTGGGCCAGGGAGCAAAAGCGCTGGTCTGCAAAGTAAAAGGCAACGGCGTCAATCAGCATGTCCTGGCGATCCTCTCTGCCGATCAGCAGGCCGACCTGAGCCGGTTAGCCAGCCATATTGGCGGGTTGAGAGCCTCTCTTGCCAGCCCGGCGGAGGTAGATGAACTAACAGGCTGCGTATTTGGCGCTATCCCACCGTTCAGTTTTCATCCTAATCTCAAGCTGGTCGCTGATCCGCTACTGTTTGAGCGTTTTCATGAAATTGCGTTTAATGCCGGGTTGCTGGAAAAATCCGTGATCATGGATACCGCAGATTACCTGCGTATCGCGCAACCTGAATTAATCCCTTTCCGCCGCGAACAATAATGGTCTGCGTTAGCAGTAAAAAACGTCGCATCGTGCGTTAGCCCAAAAAAAATCATAATCATTAAAAAAAGCCTGTTCCGTCACGCATTTACGCGTACAGTAAGCAGGCTTATTTTTTCTTTTGGCAAGGAAACTACGATGTTTGATGTCACTCTGCTGATCCTCCTCGGACTGGCAGCTCTGGGCTTTGTCAGCCACAACACCACTGTCGCTGTTTCAATTCTGGTGCTGATCATTGTCCGTGTTACCCCTCTGAATACTTTCTTCCCCTGGATTGAAAAACAGGGCCTGACCGTCGGGATTATCATTCTGACCATTGGCGTCATGGCACCGATCGCCAGCGGAACGCTACCGCCCTCCACGCTCATCCACTCCTTTGTAAACTGGAAATCACTGGTCGCTATTGCCGTCGGGGTATTTGTCTCATGGCTCGGCGGACGCGGCGTTACGCTCATGGGCAGTCAGCCCCAGCTTGTTGCCGGATTACTGGTGGGCACGGTACTGGGCGTGGCGCTGTTTCGCGGTGTGCCGGTGGGGCCGCTTATTGCGGCAGGCCTGGTCTCGTTGATTGTTGGGAAGCAGTAGCCAGCCCGTTCAGATAACGGCCTGGCGTCTGCCCCAGGCCTTTTTTGAACATAGTGATAAATGCCGTGGTCGAATCGTACCCGAGCATTTGCGCGACCTGTTGTACATTGCGGCCATCGATCAACGCCTGCAGCGCCAGAATCAGCTGGAGCTGGTGACGCCAACGGCGAAAACTCAACCCCGTTTCTTTGACGACCAGACGAGCAAGGTTACGTTCACTCATCGCAAATACGCTGGCCCATTGTCCCAACGTCTGCCATTGTGCTGGCTCTTTCGCCATCGTTGCGACCATTCTGCGAATTTTCGGGTGATCGGAAACCGGTAACTGCATCTGCTCCTGTGGTTGCTGCGGGAGTTCATCAAACAACACTTGCGTCAGCCGCTGGGTTGCCGGCTCCAGTCGCTGAGCATCCGATTTGGACGCCAGCGCCAGAATGAGTTCCCGACATAACGGGGCGATTTTCAGCGTGCAGCAACGTTCAGGCATCACGACAGCCTGCGGCTCAATAAACAGAAAACACAATTGCGCGCCCACGGTAACGTGGTTGCTGTGTGGAATTTCGCCAGGGATCCACACAGCATATTGCGGAGGCACCATCCACATAGCATTTTCAACTTCACAGGTGATCGCACCATGCAGCGCCAGGATCAACTGTCCCTTACGATGCTGATGCAGCGGACTGAAAAGTTCATCTTCCCGAGCATGAATACAAAATGCGACCGCCGCATCGTGGTACAAATCGGGCTCATATCCATCCAGTCTCAGCCCCAACATAAGAATGTCCTATTTTAGCGATAATCTGTCATTTTAGCTTGATTCATCCATAGTGTAAAAACGCTAAAGTATCGCCTCGCCTGACGATATGAGAAAAAAATGATTACTACACCTTCCTCCCGTGGCAAAAATGCAGCGTTGCTGATCGCGGGGATCCTGATGATTGCCACCACACTGCGCGTCACCTTTACCGGCGCAGCCCCGTTGCTGGATGCCATTCGCGCCGACTACGGTTTGAGTACCGCCCAGACTGGACTTCTGACTACCCTGCCGCTGCTGGCCTTCGCGCTGGTATCACCCCTGGCTGCCGCCGTTGCGCGCCGCTGGGGCATCGAACGTAGCCTGTTTGCCGCGATGCTGTTGATTTGCGTAGGTATTGCGATTCGTTCGCTGCCTTCGTCAGGGTTCCTGTTTAGCGGTACCGCCATCATTGGTTGCGGAATCGCGTTGGGAAATGTGCTGTTACCCGGATTGATTAAGCGAGATTTTTCCCAGCATGTGGAGAAACTCACTGGCGCATACTCGCTGACCATGGGCGCGGCGGCGGCACTGGGCTCGGCAATTGTGGTTCCATTGGCACTAAATGGATTTGGCTGGCGCGGTGCGTTGATGGTGCTGATGGCCTTCCCGCTGCTGGCGCTGATTATCTGGTTGCCCCAATGCCGCCAGACTGCTCATGCCAGCCTGAGTAACTCGCGCGCCTTGCATTCCCGCGCGATCTGGCGCTCTGGCCTAGCCTGGCAAGTGACGCTGTTTCTGGGGATCAACTCCCTTGTCTATTACGTCATCATCGGCTGGCTACCCGCCATTTTAATTAGCCATGGCTACAGTGAATCTCAGGCCGGTTCGTTGCATGGTTTACTGCAGCTGGCGACTGCCGCGCCGGGAATATTGATCCCTCTCGTCCTGAACAGATTTAAGGATCAGCGCGCCATCGCCGCTCTGGTTTCGTTAATGTGCGCCGTCGGCGCGGCGGGATTCGCCATAATGCCCGAACAGGCATTGCTATGGACCATCCTGTTTGGCTTTGGCTCAGGCGCGACGATGATCCTCGGCTTAACCTTTATTGGCCTGCGCGCAAGCTCAGCGCATCAGGCTGCAGCGCTCTCCGGCATGGCACAGTCTGTCGGATATTTACTGGCCGCCTGCGGGCCACCGCTGATGGGGAAAATTCACGACCTCAACGGTAGTTGGCTGATTCCATTAACGGGTGTCGCCGTGTTAGCGATGCTGATGGCGGTGTTTGGTTTGTGCGCGGGGTGCAATCGGGAGATCGCGAGCGCATAATGCAGAGGGCAGGTTCGCGGACAACCTGCCCAATATTTATCCGCGCGCGGCGCGCAGCATCGCCTGAACCAGAGGTACGGGTTTTCCCGCCAGCGCTCCGCGTTCATGCTGAAAGAGCGTGCCGACATAAAATGGATGTGTCACCAGCTCAATGGCACGAATATCACCAGCCTCATCCCAACCGGTCACACGGAGATCGCCGCGCTCCAGCTCAGCGGCAAAATCTTCCGATACGCCGTAGTTGCAGTGATATCCCTCCGAGATAACATCCCGTCCGTAGGCTTTGGCAATCAGCGTATTGGCCCGAAGCTCAATATCATCCGTTTTTTCTACCAGCGAGCAGGTCAACGGTGCTATCACCATCCGACCCGTGGTGTCCGTCTCCGCGTGGGCGGCGTCGATCCAGCCCAGCACGTTGCGGGCATACTCCAGAATGGCATGTTGAAAGCCGCCACAGGTACCCAGGAATGGGATGCTGTTTTCACGCGCATAGCGTATCGCGATCAGCGCCCCTTCCAGGTGGCGATAAGGACTGCCTGGAACGACCCAAATGGCATCATAACCTACCAGGTCCTCACTGCTGCTGATATCAGATGTGGTTAGCCAGTCATAATCAGCCACTAATTCCAGGACGGCAGCGGCATCATCAATGGCAAGAGGAATAGCCTGATGCGCCACAATATCGGGGTTGTAATCGCCCACCAGCGCAATGCGAAGCGTATCTTTAATCGGGGAAATTTCCATTAAACGTTCCTTATGTCCAGACAATGAGGGACACTATAAGGAGCCTCAGCCTACCGATTTTTTGTTGGTATCACAATCCCTTAAATTGGGAGTCAGGGCTGGCGGAATGCTATAATGGTCACGTTTTACGATCTTATTTAACCGTAATAGCGATAGCTTAATGGAGCGGATGAAGAGATGAATATTCAGTGCAAACGTGTGTATGACCCGGCAGAAAAAAGCGATGGTTACCGCGTGTTGGTCGACCGGTTATGGCCTCGCGGGGTGAAAAAGAGCGATCTTATTTTCAACGAATGGAATAAAGCACTTACCCCGTCATCTGATTTACGTAAGGCATTCCACGCAGAGTTGATTGATTTCTCGCATTTTTCTGAGCAATATCGCGCTGAACTGGCTCAACAGCAGCAAGAAGGAAAGCGCCTCGCAGAGATTGCCCGACAGCAAACCTTAACGCTACTGTATGCGGCGAAAAATACCCAGCAAAACCACGCGCTGGTGCTCGCTGAGTGGCTACGTCAATGCTGACCGCGTATCACTTGCCCGCTGTCGGATGATCTCTACGCCAGAGCGCCCATTCATCAATCACTTCCCCTCCGGGTAGTTTGCAGTCTGACCTTACGCCTTGCGGAGTCTGCACCGCAACCAGCGTACCGCCCTTTTGTTCGCAATACACCGATGCCGGATTCGCCATGCCGATTTTTGGTGGTTTAGGGGCATCAGGCTGCGCGGTACACCCCGCCAGCACCAGCAAGCCGGGCAAAATAATAGACGCTAGTTTCATCTCTACTCCTGTTTAAAAGCATTATTCCGGCAGGTTACCCCGACTTCCCTTCTATCTCCATGTTTTACGTTCTAATTTCAATTTTATGATTACATTTCAGCCAGAAACACGTGTTTCATCTTGCTCCCTGATGTTCTATCATGCGCCCACGCCAGCCTTGTCATCACTCAGGAGTATTTACACCTCATGTCGGACATGATCCTTGCCAGAGTCTCACAATCCTTAGCCACGGAGCAGTCAGTTGAGAGTCTGGTACGCCAACTTCTGGAAATGCTGGAAGTAGTGACTGAGATGGAATCTACATACTTGACCAAGGTCGATCTGGATGCCCGTCTGCAGCATATTCTGTATGCGCGTAATAGCTGCCAAATGCAGATCCCCGAAGGGCTGTCCGTACCGTGGGATGAGACGCTGTGCAAACGCGCTATTGAGGAAAACTGTCTGTACAGCGACAACGTGCCCGTACGATGGCCGGAATGTACCACCGCTCGCGCACTGGACATCACCACTTTTCTGAGTACTCCCGTTCATCTTCCGGACGGAACGTTTTACGGTACGCTCTGCGCCACCAGTCGCCGCCAGCATGCGTTAAGCGAACGTGGTGAACAGGTGTTGCATCTGTTTGCCGGACTAATCGCCCAGTCTATTCAAAAAGAGTCGCTGGTTGCTCAGTTACGTGAAGCGAACGCTGCGCTGATTGCTCACTCCTACACCGATGCCCTGACCGGATTACCGAATCGGCGCGCAATTTTTGAAAATGTAGAGACCCTTTTTTCGCTCGCCCGCCACCTCAGGCAGAAGATAGTTGTCGCCTATATCGATTTGGATGATTTCAAATTGATCAATGACCGCTTTGGCCACGAGGTTGGCGACCAGTTCCTGATCCAGATTGGCCACCGCCTGCTGCGTAAATGTAGTGATAATGACATTCTCGGTCGACTGGGCGGTGACGAATTTTTAGTCGCTCGCCTGTCGCCGGAAAATGACAGGGAGCAACGCGTTCGTCTGCAGCAGGTGAAACATCAGTTGCAGCAGCAAATTTGCGGCGACTACCAGCTGGGCGATATTCATCTGTTTTATCCTGGTGCCAGTCTGGGCGTGGTGGAAATTGATCCGCTGGAGACTGATGTAAACTGTGCGCTTCATCTCGCAGACAGCGCAATGTACAAGGATAAAAAGCGTCAGGATAAAACCGCTTTTGTCGTACATTAACCCCTGCTATGCTGGCTCGTCTTTAAATAACTCTGGTAGATAATCGTATGCGACTCGGTATTATTTTCCCTGTCATTATTTTCATTTCCGCTGTCGTTTTCTTATCCTGGTTTTTTATTGGCGGTTACGCTGCGCCTGGAGCATAACGATGAAAAAAACAACGCTTATTATGATTGGCGTGGCTATCATCGTGGTTCTGGGCACGGAACTGGGGTGGTGGTAACCAAAGAAAAAGGCCACTTATCAGTGGCCTCTATTGTCTGCATGTTTACTTAACTTTTGACTTTTCTATAGATAAACAACACCACAATCGCACCGATAACCGCTACGACAAAACTGCCAAAGTTGAAACCATCAACTTTACCAAAACCAAAGAAGGTACTTATCCAGCCACCTACTACCGCACCGACAACCCCTAAGATGATGGTCATAAAGAATCCGCCGCCATCTTTACCCGGCATAATCCATTTTGCCAAAATCCCAGCGATAAGACCGAAAATCACCCATGAAATAATGCCCATAATATCCCTCACTTATGTTTTTAAGTTAACGATTCGCTCGTTGTATAAAAGCATAGCATAGCGCTGAAAAATTAAAATTTGTGATCGGTATCACCTGCTATTTTCATCTTTTTCTGATCTTTCATAAGGTTAAACCATTCGATGCGACATTTTCCCTGACGTAGCTCGTCATTAATGTCGAATCGTCAGTCATTCTGCTTTACTCATTCGCCCTCAGTCCCTGCAATTACTGGGTTTTCACTTCTGGCACGATTTATGCTTAAACAACCGGTCACTATGACAAATCGTAGTCCGCGATGCGTATCGCGCGGCTCCGTTTACAATTCGCGCTATTTCAGCATTTAACAGGTCTGTTATTGATGAAAAAAATCACCAGTGTATGCCCATACTGTGGGGCCGGGTGCAAGCTCAAGCTTGTTGTTGAGAATAACAAAATCATCCGCGCCGAGGCCGCAGAGGGTGTAACGAACCAAAATCAGTTATGCCTGAAAGGCTACTATGGTTGGGATTTTCTTAACGACACTCGCCTTCTGACTCCCCGTCTGACTCGCCCGATGATCCGTTATGAAAAAGGTGGAAAATTCACTCCCGTTAGCTGGGATGAAGCCATTCGTTACACCGCAAAACGCTTATCTGAAATCAAAAATACCTATGGCCCCCGCGCCATTATGACCACTGGGTCTTCACGTGGAACAGGGAATGAAACCAACTACGTGATGCAAAAATTCGCACGTGGCGTTCTCCATACCAATAATGTCGATTGCTGCGCCCGTGTCTGTCACGGCCCTTCCGTTGCCGGGTTACAGGAAACATTAGGCAATGGCGCCATGAGCAATTCCATCAGCGACATTGAAAACTCAAAATGTCTGCTGATCTTTGGCTATAACTGCGCCGACTCGCACCCGATCGTGGCTCGCAGGGTAATTAAAGCTCGCCAGAATGGCGCAAAAATCATTGTCTGTGACCCACGTCGTATTGAAACTGCTCGTATCGCTGACCAACATTTGCAGTTAAAAAACGGTTGTAATATGGCACTGGTTAACGCCTTTGGCCATGTCCTCATCGAAGAGCAACTCTACGATCGCGAGTATGTACAAAAGCATGCGGAAGGACTGGAAACATACTGGGAAACCGTGAAGGACTATGCGCCTGAAGCCGTTGAACATTTAACGGGTGTTCCCGCACAGCAGGTTCGTCAGGCGATGCGTACATTTGCCGCAGCGCCATCGGCAACCGTGATGTGGGGAATGGGCGTCACCCAGTTTGGCCAGGCCGTTGACGTGGTTCGTGGTTTGTCGAGCCTAGCGTTGCTGACCGGCAATCTGGGACGCCCTAACGTCGGCGTTGGGCCGGTGCGTGGGCAGAATAACGTGCAAGGCGCGTGCGATATGGGGGTACTGCCTAACCAGTTCCCTGGGTATCAGGACGTGACCGATTTCACCGTCAGGGAGAAATTCGCCAACGCCTGGGGCATTGACGTTAATCAGATGGATGACAAGGTTGGAACGCGCATCACCGAAGTTCCGCATCTGGCTATTGAAGGCAAAATTAAAGCCTACTACATCATGGGGGAAGATCCGTTGCAAACCGAGGCCGATTTAGGTCTGGTCCGCGAAGGGTTTAACGCGCTCGATTTTATTGTCGTGCAGGATATCTTCATGACCAAGACAGCGGAAATGGCCGACGTCCTCCTGCCGGCCACCTCCTGGGGTGAACACGGTGGTGTCTTTACCTGCGCCGATCGTGGATTCCAGCGTTTTGAAAAAGCGATTGAACCCTCAGGTGATGTCAAGCGTGACTGGGAGATCATCAGCCTGCTGGCCAGTGAAATGGGCTATCCCATGCGGTATCAAAGTAACCAGCAAATCTGGGATGAGATGCGCGAGCTGTGCCCGCTGTTCTACGGCGTAACCTATGAGAAAATGGGTGAAATGGGGCATATTCAGTGGCCATGTCCGGAGCTCGATCACCCCGGCACACCTTACCTTTACGCGAACAGCCAGTTTGATACCGCCAATGGCAAAGGCAAACTGTTTGCCGCACAATGGCGAGCGCCCGCAGAAGTTCCTGATGAAAAGTATCCGCTGGTCCTGTGTACAGTGCGTGAAGTTGGGCACTACTCCTGTCGTTCAATGACCGGCAACTGCGCAGCGCTGCAAGCCCTGGCAGATGAGCCTGGGTATGTGCAAATCAATACTCATGATGCAGAAAAACTGGGTATTCGTCATCGTGACCTGGTATGGGTCAGCTCGCGTCGTGGTAAGGTCATCAGCCGCGCCGATGTATCCGAGCGTATCAATGCCGGAACGGTGTATATGACCTACCAATGGTGGATTGGTGCGTGTAACGAGTTAACTCAGGATAATCTCGATCCTATTTCGAAAACGCCGGAAACCAAATATTGCGCCGTAAGTATTGAGCACATTAGCGATCAGGGATGGGCTGAAAAGTATGCCGCACAGACGTATAGCGACATGAAATCACGCTTGTGCGAGGCCATTGCGTAAGTCACCTCGCTAACCGCCTGAGTCTGGTCATCCAGACTCAGGTATTTTCTCGTTACTTCGCCAGCTGTGGTTCACTAAAGCGAATAGCAGCAGATTCTTCCTGCTTATCCCGCTGCATAAAACCGAGGTTCATCAGGAACAATCCTACCATAAACGGGAGTTCATACAGCTCTTCAATGAGATCGCCGTACTGCGCGTTGTGCAAAAAGACAGGGGCCAGCAGACGATGATGCTCTACCGTATCGGAGATCAAAAATGCACAGGTGGTGATCGCTAACAGCCATAGCGGCAGCGGTTCATTGCGTAAGCGACGGGCAATATCCTGGCGTAAGCGTTTTGATATCAGGACAGGCAGAATAATCATTGCAATCAATACCACTGAGATAACTCTGAACAGAAGTTTAGGGTGCTCGGGGAAATAATCACGGCCCCAACTGGTACTGCGACCCAGCAACACCAACCACCACACAGCCGCCCAAAGCCAAAATTGTTTCTCGCCTTCAGGACGTGATAAAGGCCGGATGTAGCTGAGAGTAAAAAGCGCTCCAAACAGCAGCCATAACGCTTGGCCATTCTCAATCCATCTGACGACAGTACCGTTGAGCAAAGGTAGATTCCAGTTCGCAGTGAACGGGATCGCTACGATGATCAGCCCAAGAATGAAAGTGGGTAATGTTAGTCGGGTATTCAGTTTCATAAGCGAGGTTCTGTATTGTGACTGTTTCACGATCATAACCCCTGTGAATGATCCAACATTAGCAATCAATGCGGATTTCTTAAGGTATTCTTAAGAAATCTTTTTCCGGATATTTCCAGGTTTAACACGGATAAAAAAACCGCTCTGCGCCAGAGAAACGCAGTGCGGTTTATAAATCAAAAACGAAAATATGCAATCAGAGGCAGAGGCTAACATCTACCAGCCGCAGACGTCGTGCTCATTCTCGGTATCGTATGAACGTACCGTATTGACCAGGTCTTTAACCACTTCAGCGGCCACATCCGGAATCAACAGCGTCATCGGCGCTTCAGTTTCATAATCGACTGACACGCCGTTGCTGTTATTGGTCACTGTTACGGTATAGGTTGCTTTGCCCATGATTTACTCCTTGCCGGTGCGCACGACTTTTCGTTGATTCGCGCTCTCCATCAGAACTTCCGGGGCAACGAAAAAATCGATATTAAAGTATGTGTCGTCGGTCATCACTTCGATGTTATGCCATTTTTCCGGTGGAAAAACGCCAAACTGACCGGCTTCAATAACCATCACCTCTACGGGCTCCGGGCTATGTTCATCTGCGTATCCGAGATATTTGACCGCCCCCTGCATAACCGAAAGTCGAGGATAAACCCCGGCACGGGTTCCTTTATCAAGGTGGCGTTCGAAAATTCCGGCAGGCGCCGTTTCTTTGTTCCAGAATGGAGTAGAGCGTGTATGGATATGGTTCTGTGGAATTTGAAGCATTTTTCTTCCCTTTTCCAGTCGACAACCAGCGAGTTCTTACTGAACCGCTGCTGTACACAGGGTACGCCTCATAATATATATTTAAAATACCATTTATTGGTTATAACAATACAATTATAAATGAATTGCAGGGTGTAATATTGAAGGCCCGCCGTAACCAACGGGCCAATGGCGTCACGACTGAAGCGTGGCCAGACGAGCGGCAAAACCAACAAAAATCAGACCAATAAGGGAATTACCCACTTTGGCCAGCTTTTTCTTCGTACGGATATACTGCGTCACGAACGCGCCGGAGAAAATAAGAAAGCTCAGATAGAAAAAGCTCACTATCTCAAGCGTAATAGCCAAAATAAAGAATGACAGCCCTGAGTGCGGCGCATTGACATCAATAAACTGCACGAAGAACGACACATAAAACAAAATAGCTTTAGGATTCGTCAGGCTCAGAATTAACGCACGTTTAAAAATAGCGCCAAACGGGACTTCTTCAGGCGCGGCATCGCCAGCTTTCGATTTCAGTGTTGCATACAGGATCTTCGCACCGAGGTACAGCAGATAAAACGCGCCAAGATAGCGAACGATGTTGAACAAAACGGGCGTTGTTTTGATCAATGCGGCAACTCCGGCATAGGCCAAAAACATTAACACGGCATCGCCGATAAACACACCGCTTGCGGCGAGATAACCGCCCTTCACTCCCCGACCAACGCTGTTCTTCAACACAAATATCGTATTTGGCCCCGGTACCAGCACGATAAAAATAGCCCCCACCAGATACGTCCAGTAATTCAGAACTCCATACTCTGCGAACACGTTAACCTCTTCCTGAAAAAACACATGCACTTGCTGCGAGACAATATGCTAACGAATGCATCGGGTGATGGAAAGAGAAGGTTATGAATTAAAAAACCCGCCACTGGTGACGGGTGTGTACAGATAAGGTTAGCCCGGATTAATGGTGCAGCATCTCATCCACAACCTCTTCTCCCTTCAACTGGTAAGGGTAGTAGGTAGGCCAGTTTTCCATCTCTTCAAGCAAGGCTGCCTGCGATGTATTTCCCATAAAAATATGGAAGTGGCTCGATTTACGCGGCGCGATAATATGATCGCTGAATTGCACGTATTTAGGTGCTTTGCTGTTAGCGTCTTTACACTCAAACAGATAACGTACACCTTTCTTGCCTGACTTATAGTGCAGAATTTTATAACCGGCGTAGTCGTATTTACATGATGCAACCTGATTACCGGTGTGAAATTCCATTACGTCATTTTCGATGCCGATGGTGTCTACGTTGGTTGCATAACCTTTACGGTAGTAATCTTTAATTTGTTCTGCCGTTTTGCTTTTGTCTTTCTCCGCTTTCTTTTTGAAGACCGGATCAAGCTCGCCGCTGACCAGATACGGATAGACAGATTGCCACATGCCATCCCAGTCGGTCAGCGCCCTATTTTGCACCTGGTTATCATCAAAAACCCCTTCCGACGCCTTTTGTTCTGCTTCGCTCATCGGCGCACCATGGGAATGATGACCGTGCGCCATAACCGAACCACTGACTACAAGCATCCCCAGAACAATTGTCAGTTTTTTAATACAAATAGCCAAAATTTCACCCTCAAATCATTTGCGAGTGAATGTTATAATATAACATATCAATTTAATCAATAGATCAGCTACAAGCCTTATCTCATTTCACGTTACAAGGAGTTTGCTGGAACAAAGCTGCTCAAGCAGGGCCTGTTGATGGCTGATAATCAGCATAGCCAATGGCCGACGCTGGCATTCTTCAAGCAGCAGCGTCCAGATATCCCGTTGAATGGAAGGATCGAGCTGGGCGGTAATTTCATCAGCAATAAGAAAACGTGTCCGCGGGTCCAGCGCACGAAGTAAAGCAATTCGCGCCAGTTCACCGCCAGAAAGTTGTCCGGGGCGGCGAGTTAACCACTCTGGGTTGATGTGAAGACGGGTAAGCATTTCAGCATCCGGTCGCCAGGCATCATGAACCGCATCACCGGTGCTGCGTCGGGGGTTAAAAGTTAATTCCGGATGCTGTGGCACCAGTTGCACCGGGCAATACTGGTGCATCGGTAACGGTTGTTCATCAACCAGAATGTCACCCGAAGTTGGTTTCTGCCAGCCCGCCAGCACGCGTCCCAGCGTCGTTTTGCCCGTCCCACTTGGCGCACAAATCCCAATACGTTCTCCAGGGTGTAGAGAGAAGGTTAGATTTTGCCACAGAACCTTTTCTCCCTGACGGATTGTTACATCACGACAGCACAACATCGCGCTCTCCAAAAAGTTGATTTCTTTCAGGCAGCGCCCGCCATTGTCGTTGCAGATGTTCGCTAATCTCTCCGCGTAACAGCTGCTCCCGGCTGACGTTATCCGACACCCTTCCCTGATGCAGCGCGACAATACGATCCGCATGGCGGGCCGCCAGCGTGAGGTCATGCGTTACCCATAAAACGCCAGCCCCTTGCTCACATTGCTCACGCAACTGTTCAAGGAGTTGATCAGCCAGAGGTGCATCAAGCCAGGCGGTAATTTCATCCGCCAGAATATAGCGAGCCTGACTCAGAGACGCATGACAGGCCAGGACACGTTTCGCCATACCGCCTGAAAGCTGGCGCGGAAAAGCATCTAATACACGGCTTTCCAGTCGGCTACGCTGGAGCAATCGTTCAATTTTTCCGGCATTCCATTGCTGGCCAGAAAGCTGGCATGCCCTGCGCAGATGCTTTTCAATCGAGAGCAGCGGGTTAAGCGCCTGAACGCCTTGCGGGACATAGCTGAAGGTATCGCCACGACATTTGCGAATATCATCGCTGTTCAGCGTTTTGCCCTCCAGCGTGATAGTGCCCTGGAAGCGCAAATTCTCCGGTAAGAGATCGAGCAGGCATTGCAGCAGCAGGCTCTTACCCTCCCCGCTTCCTCCCACTAACGCCACCATTTGACCCGGTGCCACGTCGAAAGAGATATCCTGCAACAGCGAAGACCAGTTTCTCGCGCCGTACCAGCGATAACGCGCCACCTCCAGCGAGACCTGTCTTAAACTCAACATGCGTCACCTCGTAACCATAAACGATGTACCGCCCTTGCGAGCTGATCGAATAACATCACCAGACTGAACAGCATCAGTCCCGGAAACAGCACCAACCACCAATCGCCATGACTGATAAATCTCAGCGCATCCGCCAGCAGCAGTCCCAGTGACGGTTCATGAGGCGCCAGTCCAAAACCGAGGAAGCTTAACGCCGCGCTATGCAACACCGCGTGGGGAAACATCAGCAGTGTTCCCGTTAGCCATTGGGGTAACAAAGCGGGTAGATAGTGATGTCGCCAGCAGTAAAAATGTCCGTGTCCCAGACGCCAGGTCAACGTCAGATAGTCACTGTGCGCCACGCGCTGCGCTTCGGCACGCAGGATCAGAGCCAGACGCGGCCAGTGGGTCAGCGCAACTGCCATAATCACGCCGTTTTTCCCACCACCTAGCGTAAAACAGATCAAAATGAGCAACAGCAGATGCGGCATCGACAGCATGGCATCGGTAATCAGGCGCATAAACACATCCAGACGCGGATGCATACGCGAAACAGCCGCCATCATTAATGCAATGAAACCGCTGCACAGGGCCGCGCCAATACCAATTTGCAGACTGGTTAACGCGCCCTGAAAGCAACGGATCCAAAGATCACGACCGAGATTATCGGTGCCAAACCAGTACAACGCATCAGGCGGTAAATGCCGGGCAAGCAGATTAACGCTTAATGGGTTATCCAGCGTCGTCGCGCCATACACCGCAATGCCCAGCAGGCAGCTAAAAGAGAACAAAAGACGAATCAGCGTCGGCGTCGGGTTATAGAGCATCAGGTCGCTCCAGAGCACGGTTCAACGCATGAACAAGCCAGGTAGACACCGAGTTGCCAATGAAAACCAATACGGTACTGAACAATACAATTCCCATCAGTAACGGCAGATCTCCACGTAATCCGGCATCAATAGTGGCCTGCCCCAGTCCCGGGTAAGCAAAGACTTTTTCGGCCAATAATGCGCCTCCCAACAGCTCCCCCAGCGAGGCAAACTGCAAACACAGCGCAGGCGTAATTGCATGACGCAGAACCTGATGGCGTAACAGTGACCAGCCCTTATCTCCCTGAGAACGCGCAAAACGGACAAAATCGCTTTTCATCACGCTGGCGATGCTTTCCCTCGTATGAAGCGTAATTTGTCCCAGTCCCAGCAAACTGAGCGCGCAAACGGGAAGCACCAGATGGCGCAGACGCTCAGTCAGCGTCGCCATATCGCCGCTATTGCCCGGCTCCCACGCGCAGCAGACCGGAAATACCGGCCAGCGCACGGCAAATAATGCC
The DNA here is from genome assembly GCF_030333815.1 of Citrobacter sp. Cf136. NCBI lineage: Bacteria > Pseudomonadati > Pseudomonadota > Gammaproteobacteria > Enterobacterales > Enterobacteriaceae > Citrobacter > Citrobacter sp. Cf136. The sequence continues at coordinate 1,416,276 of NZ_JAOWFE010000032.1, forward strand.
AGCAACAGCATGCCAATCCAGAAGGTCGGCAGCGAAGAAAGCAGATAACTGAGGCGACAAATTACTTTATCCGGCCAGCGATTCAGGTAGCGACCCGCGACAAACCCCATTGCCGTTCCCAATATGCCAGAGAGTAGCCACGCGCCACCAAGCAGCGCAAACGAAGTCGCAAAGCGCTCCTTGATCACGCTGGCAACCGGCGCGTTAAACAACATTGAGTAGCCGAGATCGCCCTGTAATACACGGCCAAACCAGTGACCAAAACGCTCCCATAGCGGTTGGTCCAATCCCCAGCGAGCCGCGATACGCGCATATTGCTCCGGCGGCACATGCAGGAGATCGTTGCCGATATAAGCCCGAATCGGATCGACCGGAGAAAAGCTGAGCAGCACAAAAGTGCCAGCCGCAACCAGCACTAATAACACTATCAGCCGTAGAAAATGGCCCACAACAGACTTCATCAACGGCAGGTCCAGGTCCATTCATCCAGATTATTGAGCAGTGACCAGCTACCGTGAATCTCCGGTGCGCCTTTACCTAAGTCAATACACGGATTTGCCAGGTAGGTATGCTGAATATTCAGCAGCCATGCCCAGGCAGCATCGCCCTGCACGCCAGCCCCTTGCTTGCCATCCCACTCAACTTGCTGCCAGAACGGCAACGCTTTTTGCCAGTCCGGAGCGTCAATTGCCTGTTTAAGATGCTGCTCAACGACAGGATTGCTGTAATAGCCTGGATTGTAATATTCCACGCCCGCAGCCTGATTACTGTAGTGATGGAAAAGCTCCATCGGATCCAGACTTCCCCAGCCAAACAGCGTCGGGTTGGCATGCATATGCCGCTCAACAGTTTCCCAGCTCCCGGATTGCAGAGAAATCTGAATACCCACTGGCTCCAGCATCGCACGTACGGCTTCGGCTAAATCCCGGCGTGTACTGTCACCGCTGGCGTACCACAACGTTAAGCGAGCCTCTTTACCGTCCTTCACACGTACGCCATCTTTACCCACCTTCCAGCCGGCTTCTTCCAGAATCGTTCGCGCTTTTTCGCTATCGCCATCTTTGAACGCAACTGATTGTCCCTGCCATGGCAGACCCTGAACCGCGCTATACGCCGGAATCGCATGACCTTCCATGACCTGATCGGCAAGCTGCTTACGGTCGATGGCGTAGTTGATGGCGCGCCTGATGGCAACATCGGCAGTGATATCGTTCCCAATCGGATAGCCATTGGCGTCTTTTTTACCTGCAGGAACCATCGGGAACACAATGCCCCGGTTTTCCACGCTGTCGCGTACCCAAAGTTTCAAATTTTTCTGCTGAGGAGCGACCGCCATCGACGGCGCGATACGTACGAGTCCCAGTTGGCCGCTACGCGCTGCGGCATAAGCGTTATCTTCATCAAGGAAGACAAACACCAGCTTACTGAAATCATTTTTCTTACCGGCATACCAGGGGTTAGCCTCAACGATCAACTGCTGCCCCGGCTGAAAACTCACCAGTCGATACGGACCCGCGCCAATCGGATTTTTAGCGAATGTTTTTTCGTCATACCGTTTTTGCGGAACAATTCCTAATGACCCCAGCACGTTCACAAAGGTACTTTGCGGGCTACGCAACGTAATTTCTACCGTGCGGTTATCTTTCAGACTGGCATGGGTGAAGTTTCCCATGTCGATTTTGCCGCCGCTTTTTGCTGCTTTGTTATAGGTGAACACCACGTCTTCAGCGGTTAGCGGCGAACCATCAGAGAATTTAAGGTCAGGTTTTAACGTCAACGTCCAGGTTTTGCCGTCTGCGCTGGTCTCTACTTTTTCCGTCAGCAGGTTTCCCCAACTCATATCAGCATTTTGTTTTAATAATGGTGCATGCAAAAGCAAATAGCTGCCATGACTCCATCCCAGCATCGGGTCAAACCCCTCCGTTGGCTCTGGTCCAATTGCCAGCTTTAACGTCTGTCCTTCGCTGGCATTTTGTGCAGCAAAGAGTGGTGAGGTTAATGCGAGAGTCAATGCGCACGTCAGCAGTGCCAGCTTGCCTTTGATCATTATTTTTTCCAGATTTGCGTTATTTTTATACCGCCGAACGACTGATAGCCGTTTAACGGCCTCCTGGGGAAGGGATTATGGCGGACAGAAATGACGAAAAAAATGATGCGGCGCAGAAAAGTATGACGATTTTCTAAAATTATCATACTTTTTTCTGATACTCCGTTATGAGTACGACCTGAATCTCAGAAAATTGAGTAAACCTTAGCCATGTATTCAATGCCATATTAATCACAGACTAATAGTTATCAATAAGGATTATTGGCCACCCCGATTTTCCTTTATCTAAAACTCATGACAATTTATGTATATTTATTCAAGAAAATCACCAGAAGTGACAAGTTATGTAAATTTGTAATGATAATTATTTGTATTATCATTTCGATCACTTATCTTACTGCCTTTGATTTTTAACAAAGGAAGTTTGACTATGCGTTTAAAACCTGTTGCCTCTGTCGTTCTGTCCTGTTTAGGGTTTTCCAGCCCCTTTGTTTTCGCCGAAGATGTCATGGTGGTAACCGCTTCCGGTTACGAAAAGAAAATCACCAATGCCGCCGCCAGCGTCTCTGTAATTTCACAGCAAGAATTACAAACCAATAAATATAATGATTTAGGTGAAGCCCTGCGTTCTGTTGAAGGGGTCGATGTTGAAAGTAGCACCGGTAAAACCGGTGGTCTGGAGATCAGCATTCGTGGCATGCCCGCCAGCTATACCCTGCTTCTGATTGACGGTATTCGTCAGAATGGCAGTAGCGACGTGACGCCAAACGGCTTCTCTGCCATGAATACCAGTTTTATGCCTCCACTGGCGGCGATCGATCATATTGAGGTTATCCGCGGCCCGATGTCGACGCTTTATGGCTCCGACGCAATCGGTGGCGTGGTGAATATCATCACCAAAAAAAGCACCGATAAATGGAGCACTTCCATCAATACCGGCGTTAACCTGCAAGAGAGCAATAAATGGGGTAACAGCACGGTCGCCAACTTCTGGTCAAGCGGCCCATTAATCGCAGGCGTACTGGATATGCAGGTGCGAGGAAGCACCACCCAACGTCAGGGTTCCAGTATCACTTCGTTGAGCGATACCTCTTCCACCCGCATACCTTATCCAACCGAGTCGGAAAACTACAATATCGGCACGCGACTCGACTGGAAAGCCAATGAAAGCAATACGCTGTGGCTGGATCTCGACGCCGCCAGACAGCGTTATGACAACGATGATGGTCAGTTGGGTAACCTGACGGGAGGTTATGATAAAACGCTGCGCTATGAGCGTAACAAAGTGACCCTCGGTCACGATACCGCCTTAACATTTGGTACCTGGAAATCCTCCCTTGGCTGGAACGAAACCGAGAACAAGGGCCGACAACTGGTCTCCTCCGCACTCACGCCAGAAAACGCTGGCCGGGCCGGTGATGCGCGTGAGCTTAAAAACACCAACGTCATTCTGGACTCCGTACTGCTGACGCCACTAGGTGATTCGCATCTGTTAACCCTCGGCGGAGAATACTGGGATGCGCGGATGAAAGATGGTGTGGTGCTGGCTAATACCGGCGAGACGTTCCATCAAAAAACATGGGCAGCCTATGCCGAAGATGAATGGCATATTCTCGACTCGCTGGCCTTAACCGCAGGGACACGCTATGAACATAACGATATCTTCGGTGGTCATCTCAGCCCGCGTGCGTATATGGTCTGGGACGTATCTGAGGAATGGACGCTCAAAGGCGGCGTAACGACCGGTTATAAAGCGCCATCACTGAGCCAGTTACATAACGGGATCAGCGGCGTAACCGCACAAGGAACGGTGAATACGGTCGGTAGCCCGGACCTCAAACCGGAGGAAAGTATCAGCTACGAAACCGGGCTGTATTATGAGAACGACGCCGGGCTGAACGCCAACATAACCGGTTTCTATACCGAATATAAAAATAAAATTGTCTCGTATTCTATCGATGACAATACCAATAGCTATACCAATAGCGGTAAGGCGAGAACCGATGGCATTGAATTTGCCAGCACCTTCCCTCTTTGGTCGGATGTACTGACCCTATCCCTCAATTACACCTACACCCAGAGTAAGCAAAAAGACGGTGACAATAAAGGCGCGCCGTTAAGCTACACGCCAAAGCATATGGCTAACGCCCGTCTGAACTGGCAGGCAACGGAAGATATGAACGCCTGGCTGAGCGCACGTTATCGCGGTAAGGCCCCACGCTTCACGGAAAATTACGACAATCTCAGCGCAGTACAAAAAGCCGTCTATGACGATAAAGGTGCTAATTTAAAAGCCTGGACCGTCCTGGACATGGGAATGTCTTACAAACTGACCAAAGATCTGACACTTAATACGGCAGTTAATAACGTGCTGGATAAAGACTTTAGCGAGGTTAAACTTTACCAGGTGGGCCGTAATAGCACCTACGCAGGTGATTATTATCAGACTGCACAATCCACTACCGGATACGTAAACCCGGGCCGTAACTACTGGGTATCGTTAAACTATCAGTTCTAATGTTGTTTTCCCTTCCTGACGGACTGGAATTGATAGCCCGTCAGGAATTATGTCACATCAAATAACAGGCGGATGATGTTATAAAATCGCACTTTTTATAAGGATATGATTAAAACACCCTCAGCCACCTGTAACTAAAAGTAACTGATTTTCATGTTAAATTCTTACCAGGCAAGAACACCAGAATCAGATTTATTCACACAACAAATGCCTGGATTTTAAAACCGAAAAACAAAAGCCAACATCATCATATTTTCCTGAGTTACCAGACCTTACTCTCAAAAAAACATTTGTCAAAATAATAATAAAAATACATTCACATAATCAATCCTTCAAGTTTAAAAAACAAAAAGAAACATCTTCTTTTATTTGGAACGGATACTCAATGTTATTATTTCAAAAATAACATCCACGGTAACCGCCATGCTCATCACACACGAAATACTTAATGGAATAATGGGTGAAAGAGTTTCCGATGATTGTATTATTTACTTGTCTGGACCTTCATCATTAGATACACCCCTTGAGATAATGCGTAGTAAAAGCTGCATTTGCGTAAATGGTAGCGCAGGCTATTTAATTAACAACAATATCCCTGTATTTCTTTATGTTGTTTGTGACGGTTCTTTTTATGAAAACAATAAAGACTTATTTTATAAGTATTCCGCCTATGCTCAGCATACCTTTATTAGTGAAGATGTTGTTAAAAGAGCTGATTCAACAGAGGCAGAGAACTTGCTCAACACATGTTTTCTGTTAAAGGACATTTGCAAATCCAGAGGTGGTATCGGTAGAAAGATTCGCTATAAAATAAAAACAATGACTAACAAGAATCTTCGAATTAAATGCTCTGCATTCAGAAAAGTGAAAACAATTGCATTTTCAACTGATGTAACACATGGTCATTTTGGTAGTGCTACGGTCGCATTTAGCGCGTTACAAATAGCCATTAGTCTAAAATTTGAAAGAATAATTTTTTCAGGTTTAGATTTGAAAGGTAGCTGTAAACGGTTTTACAATGAAGTTAACGCTCAACCCACGACTCTACCCGCTGATCTTAGCTTTATATTAAGATCATTTTCTTATGTAAGTAGCCACTATGACGGTAAGATCTACAATCTTTCTCCACAAACAGCTATTCCCTACGATGTTATTCCGTTCATCAATACAGAAGAAGTAGCTTGTTCCACCTCCTACTAGCAATACACCAACGATAAGAATATTTAAATGATTAATACAGAAACACCCCTTCATGCACCATTAGATACAATGCCAAAACAATAACCCCGACGATACCACCTAAAAACAGTGCTGCGGCAATCACAAGCTGGTTGCGGTTTGTGTACTTCGTATTGTTTCGTACATCCAACTCTTTTTTCGCTGCACTGTGACTTGAATCACGCTCCATCGCGAATGTTATATCTGCCATGCCATTATCCAGTTGCTGTATATGAAAACACAAATAACCACCACATCGATAAGGGTATAGGTTTTAAATAACAGAATCTGAGATTTGTCTCACGATAAAGATAATCATCGGATTTTTACTCCCGAAGCAGATTTCATGCTCCCTTTTCATCAATAGGGTTATCATGTACTTATTCGACAAAAACCTTCACTTTAGGCTTTGCCAGCAGAATCATGACGAACTCAGTGAAGGTTACTGGTTTATAGAAATAGTACCCTTGTAGGAAAACAATGTTGTTTTTGTTGAGATAATCGAGCTGAGCCTTCGTTTCAACTCCTTCTGCAACGATGCTTAAAGACAGTTTGCGCGCCAGATCGAGAACACAATCCAAAATTCGGGTTGAATCGGGAAGCTCATTAACCCTTCCCACAAAGCTCTGATCGATTTTAATGTAATCAATGTGCAGGTCATGCAAATAAGAAAGCCCAGAATAGCCCGTACCAAAATCATCAAGCGCAATCACAAAGCCATTTTCATGCAGGATATTGAGCCTCTGCACAAGTTCTTCATCTATATGTAATGGCTCACGCTCAGTAACTTCAATCACCAGGTTGAGATCATGGCGGCTGAAGCTATCTTTGAATTTCAGACACTCTTCAACAAATGTAGGGGTAGTGATATGGGATGCGCTGAAGTTAATACCGACATGGAATCCAGATGGCAGTTTGCTGGCAATGGCGTTCATATTCGCCGCAACCTGCCTCATCAGACTTTGAGTTAGTGGCACTATCAGGCCTGATTTTTCGGCGACGGGAATGAAGGAGGCAGGAGAGATATATCCGGCTGTTGGATGTTTCCATCGGGCCAGCACTTCAACACCGCGTAACGTCCCCTCACGACCATTTACGATAGGTTGATAAAAAGGCACGATCTCTCCTTTTACTATCGCTCTGCGCAACGTTTCTTCTGGGGTATCGTTCTTATTTAGATATTTATCAATGGCATAAGCGGCTGCGAAAGATATTAACAGGATAAAAACCAGAATCCCTGAACCTTGTGTAACCAGCCTTTTTGCACTAAACAATGGCGGTTCATTATAAATAATGCTGAACGGATACTTTGCGGAATTCACCTGACCAGACATCTGTGAGCTTGCTGTAACGGTTTTCACATCACCCAATAAACCAAGCACTTCGTCACCTACGAGTAGTGAATATGTCACCCCCTTTAACGGAACATTCAATGCTCCACGGATATGCACCCCGCTAATAGTGACAATGATGTGGTTGGTTTGAAAACGAGTTTGATACAGCAGAACGGGTATCTCATTTTCCGTATTTCTTGCGGGAGTAAGCAGCAAATTTGTATCAGTAATCACCGGAATTTGCTTAAGCAAGATCCGATTACCTGGCAGTGACGTACACCAAAGCTTCCCCTGTCGGATAATGATCAGCGTTCGCAAATGAGGGCGAAGTGCAGCTTCAGTTCCAAGTTGGTATTGACCCTCCAGATCGCATTTTTTTTCGGCGATGTGCATAGCGGTTCGAGTTGCCTGGAAAGCTTCATCCAGTATGTTATCCATATTTTTCGCGGCATATCTGGCTCCTCCAAGGATTTCTGTCGAAGAGGAATACCACAGCTGCATATTAAGAATAAAAACACCTATCAAAAAAAGACACACCGCTGCGGTTACCGGTAAAAGTACTTTGCGCATTCTCATGTCCCGTGGTGAAAACTGATCAGTCGTTGCGATGAGCATTGACGTGTTCTAATTTATCTCTACAGAGCATGGTAGATAGAATCAAAAGTCGCCATGCGCCCAGTCACACTTCCAAAGCTACAACATAAGAAATTGATTTTTATAAAAAATAACCCCTGGAAAGATCATAACGATAATGACATCCCTCCTTCCAATTTTGCTATCATATGAATGTACTAATAAGAGGTAAGCAAATGAAAATCTTTATCACTGACAATGAAGGGAATCTCATTCCTGTTGACGGAAAAAGCGTCGTGATCGAATTGAATAGCGGCGGAACTATTGAGATCGCCGAGGAGTACAGTCGGGACGATGTTCCTGAAGGTATTAATCTGTGGGGAGGACGAGAACCTTCCCCTTCACTCTCATTCGAGGAAATTAAAGCTCGAACAGAAGGCCTTGGTGTTTACCCCATTGCAGCCAATGCCCTGCACGTATTCCCGTACAAACTTTCATCAAAAGAATGATTGCATACAGCAGGCGAAGCGTTTTTCTGAAATCAAAGTAAGGCCATTGTTATCATAAATACCTCTGGCCTTGGGGGGAGTCAACTCGCCAATATCTGTTACTTCTGATTGCAGTCCATGCTGGCGCTGCATTATTTCATCACTATATACAGAAAAAATACGCTTTTGAGAGTGATTCCTGAGCATAAGCATTTGAATAATTAATAAATGATTATAATGTTAAGAGCATAAGCGCTCAAGACAGTAAGTACGTGGTCTAAAATATTAATCGTCATCATAATGCTTATGCTTCTTGCGATCACTCATAGACTCTTTAAAAGCATCTGCTTGTGTATTAGCAGCCTGCAGTCGACTCATGTTAGCACTGTAATTATTCCAATATTCTTTTTCTTCGTGATAACAAACATCACGGCTAATTCCCTTCGCTTCGCACTTAGCTAAGCGTTGTTCTTCTGATACGCAACCAGACATCAAAGAAACAGTAGAAAATGCAACCAGTATTATCATTAATTTATTCATATAAATAACCTTAGAATTTCCAGCCGGCGCCGACTACAATACTATTAGCTTGCGCGCCAAAGACCTTAGAACCTTCATAGCCTGCATCAACAGTGAAAGCTGCAATGGGGGTAAACTGAATACCAGCACCATAGGCAAAACCTGTAGAAGTATCAGTTTCACCATTAGCTTTGATCGCACCTCTCCCAATACCCACCATTACATAAGGTTTTATCACATCATTTACTTTATAACTTGCACCGGCTAATGCAGAACCATAACCACGATCTATATCATTATCGTCATTTGCCGAAATAGTTAAGGATGTTATAACGCCTAAATCACTTTCATCTGGGGTATAACCATATTTAGCGTTAAGACCGTTAAGGTTCTGTCCATCTGTCCGGGTATGTACATAACCGCCGGTGACTACGCTTTCTCCTGCATAAACTGTCATAGCAAAACATAATGTAACAGCCACTAAACCCGTTTTTAAACTTAGCATTTTAATAACCATTTTCATCATCAACTAATAGTAAGTTACACACATAATAAGGAGTCATGCTTTGAATTTTATGTCTCAAACATGTCGCCAAGATAAAAACAGAAAGGTAATAAAAAATCAATCGGGAAAAATGTTCTTTTTTGGACATTATTAGCATTCAGAATAATAAATTATCATAGCATGCTGATAAAAATGGACTTAAAATTAGAGTAAAACAACATTAAAACGCCACCACCTTTAATATACTCCCAATATTTTCTTGTTTTTAAAACGACTGTTTTGCATCTAACAATCAATAATATACCAACACCACTCAATTATAGTTAGTTCTCATACCCGGATAGAATTAAATAAATATTGAAAGATATGGATATCTTTTATCAATAAATAGAATTGTAATGACAAATATAAAAATTTAATCTTTAGTGCTATTAAAATGAGTTTAATAGTCTAAGTTACAGGAAAGCACTTTGCAGGTAAAAAAACGGGAACCAATCGGCTCCCATTCTTATACAACCCAGAATCTGGATTACATGTTTTCGATGATCGCGTCACCAAACTCTGAACATTTCAGCAACTTAGCGCCGTCCATCAGACGTTCGAAATCATAGGTTACGGTCCTGGCGTTGATCGCACCTTTCATACCTTTAACAATTAAGTCAGTCGCTTCGGTCCACCCCATGTGGCGCAACATTTCATTGCTAAAATCATAGCAACCATTTGATAAAGTCGAAATTATCATCCTCTCTACTTTCAAATCAGCCAGTAGCTACCATTTTAAACTCATTGATTATCTAAACTTTGGTTTTAGTTTTGGGGAAGAGTTTTCGCCAAGAATCCAAGTTTTTCACGCCAGCGCATTCAACACACTACCACTAATGGCAAGCCTCGATGGTAAAGCTGTTGCTGCCGCAGAGGTCCGATTTGAGCAAAAACCGGATACCCGCATAGCGTGAACAGACATCCGGTATTTTGAAGTGGCAGATTACTTAATCTGCTTACCCGTTTCGTCAATGACCTTCTCGCCATCCTCTTTGGTAAACGCTCCTTTCTGACCTTCCGGTAGAATATCCAACACTATTTCTGAAGGGCGGCAAAGACGAGTGCCAAGCGGCGTAACGACTACCGGCCGATTAATCAGGATCGGATGTTGAAGCATGAAATCAATCAACTGCTCATCACTAAATTTCTCTTCATCAAGACCCAGGTGTTCATAAGGCTCAACATTCTTACGCAGTAATGCACGCACCGTAATTCCCATATCTGAAATAAGTTGAATCAGCTCATCACGGGTCGGTGGCGTATCGAGATAATAAATTATCGTTGGTTCGTTGCCGCTGTTACGGATCATCTCCAGCGTGTTGCGAGAAGTGCCGCAGGCAGGGTTGTGATAGATGGTAATGTTGCTCATATCTGTATCTCATTACAAAGTGATGGAGAGCCGCAACGCCAGCGCGGCCAGAGTGACAAACAGCACGGGCAGAATCATGATAATACCCGTACGGAAGTAATATCCCCAGGTAATCGTTATATTTTTCTGGGCAAGCACATGCAGCCAAAGCAGGGTTGCCAGACTGCCAATCGGGGTGATTTTCGGACCTAAATCGCAGCCAATCACGTTGGCATAAATCATTGCCTCTTTGACGATGCCAGTCGCCGTGCTCCCGTCAATCGCCAGTGCACCAATCAGCACCGTCGGCATATTGTTCATCACCGACGACAGGAACGCGGTCAGGAAGCCGGTGCCGAACGTTGCTGCCCATAACCCCTTTTCTGCCAGTAGGTTCAGCACGTCAGACAGATACTCCGTAAGCCCTGCATTGCGCAGGCCATAGACCACCAGGTACATACCCAACGAAAAAATAACGATCTGCCATGGTGCACCGCGGAGGACTTTTCCGGTGTTGATGGCATGACCTCTTTTCGCCACTATAAACAGTATTGCTGCGCCAGTAGCCGCTATCGCGCTGACCGGGATCCCCTGAGGCTCCAGAACAAAGAAACCGACAAGCAGCAATAACAGGACAATCCAGCCCGCCCTGAACGTTGCCGGATCCTTTATCACACTGGCAGGCGTCTTCAACAGCGAAACGTCATACGTCGCCGGAATGTCCCTGCGAAAGAAGAGATGCAGCATGACCAGAGTGGCCGCAATCGCTGCCACATCTACGGGGATCATAACGGAGGCATACTGCGTAAAGCCCAGACCGAAAAAGTCCGCCGAGACGATATTCACCAGGTTAGAAACAATTAGCGGCAGGCTGGCCGTATCTGCAATAAATCCTGCGGCCATGACAAACGCCAGTGTCGTGCCCTGGCTGAATCCCAGTGCGAGCAGCATCGCAATTACAATCGGCGTCAGGATCAGCGCAGCGCCGTCATTGGCAAACAACGCAGCAACAGCGGCACCAAGCAAGACTATCCAGGTAAACAAAAGGCGGCCACGTCCGTTACCCCAACTGGAGACGTGCAGTGCGGCCCATTCAAAGAAGCCGGACTCATCGAGCAACAGGCTGATGATAATGACCGCAATAAATGCCGCTGTCGCGTTCCAGACGATATTCCAGACAACGGGAATATCTGCGATATGAATGACTCCGGTTCCCAGCGCCAGCGCAGCTCCGATACTCGCGCTCCAGCCAATACTCAGGCCTCTGGGTTGCCAGATAACCAGTACCAGCGTCAGTAAAAATATACTCCCTGCCAAAAACATTTCAGACTCAATTATATATGATTATGTAAATATGTTTTCCTGCCTCAGCAGGAGGTACAAGCCGACTTTGCCAACCATTCCCGCACATACTCCCGAAGGCACAGCCAGGATGTCGTGATTGTCTCAGCGGCCCACGCCGGAATATGAGGTGACAGACGATAGTGGATCCATTTCCCTTCCCGACGATCAATAACAAGCTTTGCCTCGCGCAGGACGGCCATATGGCGTGATATTTTGGGCTGTGATTCGGCGGTAGCTGCACAGATATCGCACACGCACAGTTCTCCGGACTCCCGCAGAAGCATGACAATGGCGAGCCGTGTTTCATCTGACAGAATTTTGAAAAGCTGAACAGGTTGTAGCATTTTTCTCTCCGTTCCCTTTAGAATACACATATGGTAAATCATATGTATTAACTTTGAAATCATCTGCTCTCTCTGGAGGAGAAAAATGGAACAATTTCCTGCCCTGAATACTGCATGCTTTGATCAACACATCGCTGAACGCCTGAACGTGCAGGAGCCACCACGGATTCTGATCCTGTATGGTTCAGTGAGAGAGCGCTCCTACAGCCGCTTTGCCGCGGAGGAAGCCGGTCGCCTGCTGACGGCGATGGGCGCGGAAGTGAAACTGTTTAACCCCTCCGGTTTACCCCTGCCGGATGATGCGCCGGACACGCATCCCAAAGTCACCGAGCTGCGCGGTCTGGTCAGATGGTGTGATGGGATGGTGTGGAGTTCTCCGGAACGGCACGGTGCTATGAGCGCAGTCATGAAGGCGCAGATTGACTGGATACCCTTAAGTGAAGGAGCGATTCGTCCTTCGCAGGGCAAAACACTTGCGGTAATGCAGGTCTGCGGCGGTTCACAGTCCTTCAATGCCGTGAACCAGATGCGTATACTTGGTCGCTGGATGCGGATGTTTACGATCCCCAACCAGTCCTCTGTAGCCAAGGCATGGCAAGAGTTCGACGAAAACGGACGAATGAAACCTTCTTCATGGTATGACCGCATCGTCGATGTAGCCGAGGAGCTGTTTAAAATCACGCTGCTGCTTAAGGGACAAACCAGTTATCTTGCAGATCGTTACAGCGAGCGAAAAGAGAGCCATCAGGAGCTTTCATCCCGTGTCAATCAGGACAAAATATAACGTATGTTCTTCGTGAATCCATACTGCATGAGCTTACCAATGTCCGCTTTGGCAGATTGATTATGCCGGATGATCTCTAAGTGTGAATGGCACGATTATGCGGGCTACTTACAATTGCACATATCAGCAATGAGCCATCGCAGGCAGTAAGTGACGCATCCACAACAAGCAGCCCCCCTGAAGTATTCCTTCCCTGAAATGTGAACGCGATGCCCGCATGAAATAAGTCGCTGCGGGCTGGCTGATTAGTTGCTGATCGAGGGAGATTCGTGTTTCAACATAATCTGCCGCAAGTGAAGGAAAGCCCATGTTTATGCCCTCTCTTGAATACCGGATAAAAACACAGTATAAATACTGTATATTCATCCAGCAAAGAGACGATAAGCAATGTTCGTGGAACTCGTTTATGACAAAAGGAATTTTGATGGTCTGCCCGGTGCAAAAGATATCATTCTGGGCGAATTGACCAAGAGGGTTCACCGAATTTTCCCCGACGCTGATGTCCGGGTTAAACCGATGATGACATTGCCGGCGATCAACACTGACGCCAGCAAGCACGAGAAGGAACAGATAAGCCGTACTGTCCAGGAAATGTTTGAAGAGGCTGATATGTGGCTGGTTTCAGATTAAGTGCGTTCGATTCATCTTCCTTTACCCTATCCCGCTCAACTGTATTCTGCTGCTATACGCAGACAACTGTCACAGCCGGGATTAAGTGCAGCAGTCAGTAATTCATCTGTGTTGAGGCCTGATTAAGCCGTATCGCGGTTAAATAGCCAAGGAACCTTAACTGGAGAAGCATTGATGGAGTGGGTAAACGCGTTGATGAGCCATTTCGCGCTTCATCCTTTCAGCCTGTGGGGCCTGCTTTTTGGAATAGCATTCGCAAAATCTACGTTCCTCATTTCAGCTGTATTACCGCCAGCATCTGTTATGTTGGTTGCTGTAATTTCCGTCGGCAAGGCGACTATTGCGCCATGGGAAGCGGGAATTGCTGTAATGATTGGCGCATGGTGCGGGACAATTGTTAATTATCACCTTGGAATGATGATGGGACATCTACCCTGGCTGGCACGCATCATGTCGCGTCATGCCGATACAGTAGTACGGGTTCGACGCCGGTTGCAAAACAGTTCTGTACCGATACTTTTTACTTCGCGCTTTATTGCCGTGCTGCGTTACATTGTGCCATTAGTTGCTGGAGTGTTGCATCTTCATCCAGTGAAAGTGTATGCAGTCAGTCTGATCTCTGCGGCGACCTGGTCAGCGCTTTATGTCGGAGGCTTTAGTCTCGTTTTGCCTTTTTTTAGCTAAACCAAACATAAATAGACCACAACAAGCCCTGATCCCCCCTGGTACTGGGCGGATAAAAAGACAGGGAAAGAATTTATCAGGCACAAAAAAACGGGAACCAACCGGCTCCCGTTATCATACAACCCAGAATGTGGATTACATGTTTTCGATGATCGCGTCGCCAAACTCTGAACATTTCAGCAGTTTAGCGCCGTCCATCAGACGTTCGAAGTCATAGGTTACGGTTTTCGCGTTGATTGCACCTTCCATACCTTTAACGATAAGGTCAGCCGCTTCAACCCAACCCATGTGGCGCAGCATTACATTGCTAAAATCATAATAATTATTTGATAAAATTGAAATTATCATGTTTTCCACTATCAAAAACTGCCAATAACTACCTTTTACAACTCATTGATTATCAAAACTTTGATTTTAATTTTGGGGAAGAGTTCTCACCAAGAATCCAAGTTATTCACGCCAGCACATTCAACACGCTATCGCTGCTGGCAAACCTCGATGATAAAGCAGTTACTGCCACTGAGGTCCGATTTGAGCGAGAAACGGACATTCATTGGAATATGGACTATTGAGTCACCCCGTTCCAGTAGATATTCACTGTCCTCATGACGAGGCCTTTTCGAAGGCCTCTGGACTGACGCCTCCCTGGTGGCAGCGGCGTCGGGTCCGGTTGTAGAACATTTAGATATTATCAATGTTATCAGGGCCATGCCTGGGGTTTATATATTTGTTTTTGATGCGCTCTTTTTTTAGCAAGCTGAGCTAGGATTCTGCCACGGCATTATCCCAGCAGTTGCCGAGGTGGCTCATGCTGGGTGACTGGAAGACTCCGCCGAACCGCGAAGAGAAGCGGTTCGGCCTTTTGGATGGAGTCTGATGGCTCATTATTCAACGCATGGAGGAGCTAGGACCTTAAGAGTTGAATTGTAATTATACCTTTGGAGCATCTGCTTGAATGCGAAGCAGAGTTGATATTAAGTAAGCATGGTCTAAATTGTCTAGACCATGCTATCCATTAGGGTAACCACCCATTTTTAGTATGCAGAAACTTGTAATTAATACGGTCACCAATTTCAGTTCGTTGATTAAGCTGGAGATCTTGTTGATGCAGAGTTCAACTGTTTACAGTAGTCATATACATTTAAAACGTTATCAGTATTCATCTTAACGACAACCAGTTTCTTTAGAATAATTAAAAAATCTTCATCTTGATATTTATCCACCAGTAATTCCAAAGGTAAA
The DNA here is from genome assembly GCF_030333815.1 of Citrobacter sp. Cf136. Lineage (NCBI taxonomy): Bacteria > Pseudomonadati > Pseudomonadota > Gammaproteobacteria > Enterobacterales > Enterobacteriaceae > Citrobacter > Citrobacter sp. Cf136. Next base: position 1,431,896 of record NZ_JAOWFE010000032.1, read on the forward strand.
AACACCGTTTGAGTTAGAACTTCCGCCATATTGACTTTTGTGCCTTTACTTATATCATCAATCACAGAGTTGAGTTCACTGAAATATTTGTTTGCTTTAGAAAAATCACTTTTGTCATCTTTCGATACATTAAATCTCAGATTTTTTAATGATTGCAGGACAATTGATGATGGGTTATTCATTATGTTATACCAATTATTCGTCGATATCGATATCTTTATGATGTTTTGACCTGCGAACTCCAGGTCTCGCTTGTCATTTTTGAATGTTATTTTTTTGTGGGTTCTAATGTTTCTTTCATGTTTTAATAGTTGAGTTTGGGAGAAAGCAAATGATAAAGCGAAATCCTTTAAAATTTCCGATTCTGAACCAGAAAAGGAAGCGTGATTTAAATATTTATTCTTATTTTCAATAAATATAAGTTCATTGTTAGTTTTTATTATCAAATCGCTTTCAGGATTATCTTTTTTGGGCGGGGTGTAATTACCAGAGAAAATTTCATAACCATGCTTCCTTTGAATTGAACCAAATAAATTCTCAACAAATAAATCAACATTCAAGCCAATTTTTGAATTTACATCTTTATCGATTGTGTTTCTTATTCTATCTACGAGTGAATTGTAAAAGTTTAGTTTGAAATATCTAAACCCAATCACATAATAATATCCTTGATACCTTATTATAGGGTTCATGGCGAAGATGCTACTGTTTTTAACGAGGTTTCCGATAGATGAGTAATTTCTATTTACACTTTCAGCTTCAACAGAGAATGATTCTAAGATCTTATGGTCACTCTTGATTAAGCTTTGTGTAGGGATTTTAATAATATCGCTATTGCAATTATCTAAGTAATTAAAAAATCTAATCAAATCGTTAATTCTAAATCCAAAACAATTAAAAAATGACTCTTCATTTATGCTCGACTTGATAATATAATTAATGTAATTAATTAACGTCGAAGTTTTTAACGAGTACATAGGGTAGAAGTTAGAATAAAGCACTTGATTTTTTAAGTGTCTAACTATGGTTTCGCCGGAGATGCCTGCAATTGCAAACTTATGTTCTTTTAATTGATAGAGTGATATGAAAGAAATTAGTAATTCAACAGCATATATACATTTTTTCTTATCATTATTCTTATGGCTGGATTGTGATATATTCTTTATTAAAATATTTATGATGTATTTGTAAGGTATTGTTTTTTCAAATCTAAGATTCTTTTTGTCGTCTTCGTAAATGGCAAAGATGAGCTTTAATGCCTCAAATAAATCCAATTTAGAAAGTTTAATCTCAATTTTCTTTATAATTGCATCTTCTTGGTTTTTTCTGAAAACAACCTCTCCATCTATTATATCTATATGTTCCTTCAGTTTTTCATTTATCAACTTTGCCGATGCCACTAGCTCAGGAAGTCTACCAAATCCTGGCATGTTGTATGCGTTCTCATCGCAGCGAGTGGAGTAATTGGATTGGTTAACTAAATTTAAGATATGTAACATTCGAAGAAGGTCTTTCCAAAAATCAACATACAGAAATGATATTATTTTACTTTCTCGATAAATTCCGTAATGAGTAAGTGCATCAGAAAAAGAACAGTAGAATAGAGCTTTTTGCTTTAATAGTTTTTTTTGTAAGAATTCAATTTCTAGTTGACTGGATATTTTTTCGAGCACGATTGAATCCATCTTTTCTTTGTCTTTATTTTCAGAAATGTAAGCTTTGATGTATTCTTGAATGCTGCTTTTGAGTTTCTCTAATGTATATGAGGGCGTGCTTGGGTTGGGTAAATCAAGGGTTCTATAAATCTCTCTCTGGATTACCTCAATGCCTTCTGATTTTTTCTCTGTCAAAAAATTAAAATAATTTTTATTTTCCTCCATTACTTCATTTACCATTCTAACGAATGTGGCGGTATTTCCTTCCATTTTCATTTCCTTTGACAGTTTTAGGTTATAAGTGATAAGGGTATATTTATTTATAATCTACAGCATATAATGAAGGATTTAAAGTTTTTTATTGAATGTGGAAAGTAAAGGTGCATTATCCCGGGCATGGCGCATTATAAGCTAAACTTACACCTGAACCATAAGAAGAAATTTCAAGCGTAAGCAAATACATCGTTAACACTATGTCATAGTATTCTGACGATATCTGTTATTTCAAATATGTAAAATCGCAGTTCAACAATATGCACTGATACAATCTTCGTCTAACTCAACCGCCAATTTTCCTTACAGTGGGCTCACAAGCGGCTTAACTTGCTTGTTTTTATACTTTTTCAGAGCCAGTGTGACCTGTTCTCCGTAAATTAACACAAGCTACTGACAGCAACGTCCGCTTATGGCACGAAGCGGACTAGGTCACTGAGGTGAAGGTCCGCTGTGAGCGGACTAGGTCACTGAGGTGAAGGTCCGCTGTGAGCGAGGAGCAGAAGTTCGTAATCCCTTTAGACAATCCTCCAGGGAGGTTATGATAAAAGATACAGCCATAAAGCATAAAGGGAGTGGACATGACATTGTTTGAGGAATGTAAGGAACTGCTCAAGACAGATTTTAATGTTGTGGAAGGGGATGATTTGAGCGCGATAATGGATATTTTTCATCAATATCCATGGCATAGCGGTAATCTCAGATGGTCGGAAATGGACTTCAGCGATTATGAACTTAGTCATGATATGTTTAACGGGGGCGGTTTAGGCAATGAAACTGTATTTGTCATAGCGGATGATGCGAATGTACCCGTGTTCAGAACCCATCTACAACTCATTGTCGATAATATCTACGACGTCATCGCCATATCACCTAACCTATTTATTTTTAATGATAAAATAATGATTAAACCTTTATTCCCTCATAATTATATACGGTTTGGTCTGCGAAAGTGATGAGCAGAAATACTGACCAGCTCCCCGTTGTTCAACTAAGACTTGTTATTGACAACCTCCGCTAATGGCACATAGCAGCCCTTCAGACGGTAACTCGCCGTCATGGGGTGTCGGGGGTCGGAGGTTCAAATCCTCTCGCGGCGACCAAAAATCCTCTAAGAACCAGCCTGTTACGGCTGGTTTTTTTATGCCTGTTTTCTGAATGGGGAAGCTATGAGGAATAATAGGGGAAAAACCCCGACACAAAACATCGGCTTTACCGTAAAGTTTCAGCTATTCACATAACCGGGCAGTCATTAAACTCCGCGTTCCTGGCATCATTAATAATGTATGTGATCACCCCGAATATACCGGGTGCAGAACTATAACCATCATCATCTACTGGCAGCGCTTCCCTTCTCTCGTTCTCCAGATTAACCAGGTGGGGCTGAGGATGAGTCCGAAATCGCTTGATCCTGAATTCCCCGTCTATCGCGCATATCAGCAGCGAGCCATCACGGGGAGAAAGTAACGCATCAATAACAAGCAGCGCCCCCTGGATTATCCCTTTCCTGAAATGTGAACGCGATGCCCGCATGAAATAAGTCGCTGCGGGCTGACTGATTAGCTGCTGATCGAGGGAGATCCTTGTTTCAACGTAATCTGCCTCAGGTGAAGGGAAGCCCATAGCTACAGCCCTCCGTTTGGATTGAACAACTGAAAAGTACGATTCTCGCCTTCCTGCGTTGATACATCGCGGAATGTTGTCACATACCACTCGATCCATTCGTTGGCCTGCTTCATCGTCCAGTTCCAGTTAACCTTGCTCAGTTCCTGGACAAACCGCTGTGTGGTGACGGTCTTCCGGCCATTTGGTTCCTGCTGTATCGAAGCATACCAGGCTATTTCAATATCGCTACGTCGTGGCATTATTTAACCCCTCTTGAACACCGGATAAAAACACAGTATAAATACTGTATATCCATACAGTAAAGGAGCAATAATCAATGTTCGTGGAACTCGTTTATGACAAAAGGAATTTTGATGGTCTGCCCGGTGCAAAAGATATCATTTTGGGCGAACTGACCAAGAGGGTTCACCGGATCTTCCCCGATGCTGATGTCCGGGTTAAACCGATGATGACACTGCCGGCGATCAACACTGATGCCAGCAAGCATCAGAAGGAACAGATAAGCCGTACTGTTCAGGAAATGTTTGAAGAGGCGGAGTTCTGGTTAGTCAGGGAATAAAGTTATGCCCGTTATGACATGATTTTCAAAAAGTGCTGTAGATAAGTCATTATTCATCTGCTTGAAATTACTTTTACTGCCTTGAAGCCCCAACATCGTATATGTTCGCTGTCTGCTTATAGTTCATACCACTTTTTATCAATCGACACATCTCCCCCGTTCCTCAAGTGTTCTCAATCAATTCTCCCTAGATCTGCCCCTCGTGGCCCTCTTATGATAGTGGACATCATTCAGGCCACTGAAGTTAAGTAAACACTGCTGACTGGTCTACGGGGAACGTAAGGTTTATACTAAATTTCTGTATTTATGAACAAGTAACTGCTTATCTCTGCTACCATACCATGATTCTAGCTAGTTTTTTAAGTTTACAATCTACTCTATAATTGCTTTCTGAATTTAATTTTTATGGGTATAAGATGAAATTTATTTCTGATATTTTGAAAAGGAACAATAATAACTTTGATCTATTGCGCATTTTATGCGCAATTATGGTTATATTTTCTCATAGCTACCTCCTTTCTAATTCTAATGGATTAAAAGACCCATTGGAAACACTTCTTCCATTCACAAACATGGGTTCGGTTGCAGTAAAAATATTCTTTTTTATAAGTGGATTGTTAGTAACAAATAGTTTAATTACAAATAAAAGCACCCTACACTTTTTAATATCAAGATTTTTTAGAATATACCCTGCATTTATTTTTGTTGTCGTATTCGCAGCAATTGTTGTCGGCCCAATCGTCACCAAACTAGATCCTTCAAGTTATTTTTCTGATAAAGCAACGATTCATTACATTAAAGATAATGCTTTATTTCAAATAGCTTTCTTATTACCTGGTGTGTTTGAAAACAACATATATAAATATTCCGTTAATGGTTCCCTGTGGACAATTTATTATGAGGCTGCGTCTTACTTATTTTTGCTTTCATGTTTTATGATTTTTGGATCTGGAAATAAAAAAATATCATCTATACTGTGTATTTTTATAATAGTAACTCCATTAATGGGGTGGAATAAGATTTTATTTATTAATTCAGATAACCCTGATATTTTTTTAATGGCTCCATGTTTCGCTCTCGGTGCATTACTCGCAATTAATAAAGATACAATAAGAGTATCGCCTCATCTCCCACTTGGCATGATTTCTCTATATTTCTTCATTTCAAATGAGCTTGCCAGGCTGATGCTTTTTTATTTTTCCATATGTATTACTATGTTATACTTGGCATCACTGACTTTTATATGCAAATTAAACATAAAATATGATATCTCTTATGGCGTTTACTTATGGGGTTTCTTAATACAACAAGTTGTATATTTTTACATGCCAAACTTGGGATTACACATGAATCAATTTCTCTGTATATCAATAAGCATCGTTATTGGTTTTATTTCTTGTATCTTTATTGAAAGACCAAGCATGAAGATCGGAAAGTCTCTTTCTCATAAATCTCTAAAGGTAAGATACCAGTAACATAACAAGATTATACCTATAACTTTGTCATGGTTATGCAATGTAATCATGACATTACTAAGTAATCTCAGCCTCTGTAAGTAGAAATTTACAGAACAACGACTATCATTGAAAAACAAGCATATTTAAATTATAATTCTATTATCTTAATTCAACATTTTAATTTAATATTACTAGTGTTGTCATTCAACAACATCTGGTTCACTTAAGGTATCGAATTCCGCTAAGGTACAGGATAAAAAAGAGATTAAACACACTTTTCACTCAAAATCTGTCAATCTTTCTGTCATTGTTTTATCGGTTCACTGCTTATTATTCATGTAATCATTATCCTTTCAATCCTGAGTAATTTTTTGATCTTTTCCTCTCTGGCTACCAACTTTTCCATCGACTGCGGAGTCTCCTTCTTTTTCTCGTGCTAGATGTTGTGTTCCGGCATATCCACACGTACGGAAACGAACTGGTCGGAAGGAATATCTATAGGGTCACCACTGGCGTATCTGCCCCTCTCGTTACGTGCAAAAACTGAAACGTCAGGGTGGGAGCTACACCTCTTCCATTTTTATGGCTGGGTATCTTGCTGATTTTGCTGGCGCCCGCGTTCAGCTTTTTCCATCGATTCCCGTTCCTCCCTCTGTTTCTGGTGCCAGATACTGTTTTCCGGCATTTCCACGCGTACGGAAACGAACTGGTCGGAAGGAATATCTATCGGGTCACCACTGGCGTATCCGCCCCGCTCGTTACGTGCAAAAACTGGAGCGTCAGGATGGGTCCGATGATAGGTTTTCACCAAGACTGAACCATCTGCATTTACCTCATAATCCAGCCAGATAAGCGGTTGTTTGTTCCGGTCTGTCGGGACATCAAAACCACCATCAGGCCCTCCCCACCCCGCATCAGCATTCAGACCTGTACATCCGTTTATCAGGTATTCGCCGACCGACAGGCGGGTAACCGTACAGCCCTCTGACTCCGCGTTTGTTTCAGCACGTCCGTCAGAGAACAACCTGACTACGGGTGATGCCGCTTTCAGCGTACCGTCTGCCGCTTTGGTGGTGTTGCCCTCTGAATAGAACTTACCCACAGGCCCCTCTAAAACGCCACTATTGAGCAAGTACCATCGGCGTGTAAATCCCCCACCATCCGCTGACATCAGCAAATGCCCCGCGTCGAATACACCTCCCGATGCACCGTTATAGACACCTACTGAAAAGCCAAGAGCCCAGGACTCGGCACTCACATATAATGTACTGGCTTTAGCTACGCTGTCAGACGGTAGTGTGGCATTCGATTTATACCCGTATGTCCCTAAATCCTGGTATCCAACTGCCGGGACCGTTGTGAAATACACTGGCTGAATACTTCCTGCGGTCACCACATCACCGGTTGCTGTCCCGACATTTTTACCCGCAGCTGTACCCAGTGAAGATTTATCAGCTTTGTCATTCAGTGCGCTCGTGATGCCGCCCCATGCCGGGCCAGTGTATGTCGAACCGTCAGGGAGCCTGACAGTAATGGTTCCTGTCCCGCTGAATAGCTGCTGCCAGTTCTGTCTGTCGTAGTTAAGTCCGCGAAGGGCTTCTGCACTTTGTGCCACCAACGCCGCAGTGACCATATTCAGCGCCGCGCGGGGAACAGCTGACCAGGCCGCGCCAGATTGTGATGGCCCGGTAAAGTTACTGACAAGCGTCAACGCTGTACCGCTTTCCACTGATTTAACCGGGAGCGTATAGGGAATGCCACCTACAGTAACAACAATAAAATCTCCGGCCGCCAGCTCTATGGTGAATGACGTTCCTTCCCCTGATACCGCAGCGGAATTATTCGTCAGGGTTAAGGTTCCTGCTGACATGGATATCTCCTGAATTCAGATAATAAAAAAACCGCCGGAGCGGGTTATTTTTGGTATTTCATTGAGGACAATTCGAACTGGTGAAATTATTTTTATTCACCCATCGCCAGTTAAATGGATAACCGGCTCTGTACTCAGTCTGATTAGCAACTTTTCGCACACCGTAAATCTGCACTGACTGGGGCAGCCCACCAGCCACTAACTCAGCCTGACAAACAGGTTTCTGTTTCTCCAGAACAGGTCCTGAACATGCTGAAAGCACCAGACAGGCAATAACTGGAATAATTATATTTTTCATTTCGACACCAGAGTTAATTATTTAAACAAAAAATAACCAATGGAATTGAATAGTAAAAATAGTTTTAATAGATCAATATTCTTAAATTGTTCGTTTAAATCGATCGGTTTAGTCATATGCGGCTGTGTTTATCGCCGTTATCACAATTCCGCTATTCGTCGTTCCGATTGAAGAGCCGCTTGCTGTTGTTGATGAAAGTCCTTTTATTCTCGTTCCCGCACCGTCATTGAAGCACCCCGTACCCACATCCACAGGCTGGATTATTGGTTGTCCGCCAGGTGCTGAACCAGCATGCAGAAGAACAGACCCCAGCCCCATCGGATTTACAGCCCATTTGCCTCGCATGTATGTATCGATGTTAAGCCCACCCGTTGCAGCGCCGGGTGAGCCTATAGTTGTAAGGTCGCTTAATACCCGGGACTCATTCGTAAGTACCAGTGTCCCTTCGGCATCCCATATAGCCACACCCCAGGCAGGAAGGGTGAGCGGATATATAGCAAAAAAATACGCCTCCAGAACGAAAGCCGAACCTCTGTAATTAGACGCATCAACACTGAACGTGTTGCCACTTTTTGAAGCTGATATTTTCGCCGGGGCGCTGGTTCTTGCAAATGCAATCCCTCCCTTCTGACCGTCGATAGTCACTGACGCCGAAGTACTGTTAAAATCCCCCCCCAAAGTTGAGTTTACCGTTACTTTTCGGTAAAGCGTCATTGGTGTGGAATCAGGGGTGATAAAAGGGTTCCCGTTAGGTAATGAAATTAATGCGCCATATTTTGCCATCTATGCCGTCTCCGCAAACACGATTAACTGCACTTTGATTGCCGGATAATCATTAATCCCATCACTACCTGAAGGCTGTATAGTTATGGTGTTTCCAGATGCAACAATGTTTCTTTTATCTGTGTAACTTATTGTCCCTTTATCCTCCAGAGTACCAACTGCAAACCCAACCTTTAAGCCAGGCTCAAGGTTGAACTGGTAGCTTCCCGTTTTTTGACCCAGGGCAAGATCGATGATGCCCACCACGGTTACAGGTTTAATGCCATAGTTATTCGGGACGCCGCTAGCGTCCCACGTCTGAATTCCCCACGTCATCAGAACACCCCTGTTAATTTTCCAATCTGCACGCGGAGAACGCCATTGCCATCTTTAACGCTGTAATTGAGATTGGTCATTTTCGTTGCACCCTCCCCGGCAACCGCCCCATTCATTTCAAACGTCCCGTCTGATTTCATGATGGTGCCGGTTTGTCCCTGGACATAATTAGCGGACCGCAACTCACCAATTTTTGCCAGCGTAATTTGGCCATACTGAATAAACGCATCGCTGATAAATACCTGACCATTCACCACAGCAAAAGGTGAATATTGCGCATTACCGCTGCCACTCATCAGGACGAACTGATTAGCGTTAAACCCGACGCGGGTGACTACCGGCTTACCCGCTTCCGCCAGCACCGCGATCGACATCCCGGCGTTATACATCACACCGTTTATTCGAACTCCGGTTTTAAGGGTGTAAATTGCAGATGCCCCGGTCGCATCAACCACGGCGGTGAGCTTATCTTCCAGCGCGGCAGTCACATCATTGAACTGCGCCTGCACCTGCGTCGACATTTCAGCCATGGCCTTATCCACCTGCGCAATGGTCGTTTTGACCACCAGACTATCCGCACGTACTTCACCGTACTGCGCCCACTGGTGCTCTACTGATCCATGGTTGGCCAGCGCGTTCTGCAATGCGGCTTCGAGGTTAGTATCAATGTCGCTTGTCAGGCGGTCACCGTCGGCAGACGTCAGGAAGTCATCAGCAATATCGCCCAGGTAGTCGTCAGCATTCGCATTGGATTCGCCACGAACCCAGTCGGTCCAGCCTGATTCATTACCCGTTCTGTCTACCAGCTGCGCGCGGTACCAGAATTCCTGCCCCGCTTTTAATCCCAGTTGAGTGTATTCGGCAGAAGGATAAGGCACATCAGACAACAGCAGAGGATTTGAGAAATCACTGTTCGCGGTGTACTGAATTTCCGTTTTCAGCGTGTCCCCGGTGTTAGCCGGGAATCCCCAGTTCAGGCGAATCCCCCAGTTGATCGGCGTTGTCGCAAAGCCGACAGGTTTTGGCGGATTTCCCACCTTACCCGTCAGCGTTTTTTCTTCGGAATAGCCCCAGCCAGAGGAAATTTCAGCGGCATTAATGGCACGCACACGCACGAGGTAGCGCCCTGCATAAATACCCGATACATCAAATGAGTTGGTGGAGCTGCGCGGCACGTTTACCCAGTTACCATCATTGCGGCGCCACTGTGCCTCGTAGGCGATGGCGTTCTGCGCCTGGTCCCAGCTCACCCGCATGGTCTCAACGCTGATATTCTGCTGAACCACTGAAAACGAGCTGATCACAATGTTAGCCGGCGGCGACTGGTTACCCGGCGGGATCACACTCACCGGCCGCTGGTCAATGATGGCTCCGGTATCGATACGGGCATATTTATCAGGGTCGTGCCATGCGCCGGTAATCGAGAAGGTACCATCATTGTTATCGGAGACACTGACAACACGATACTGCTGGGCGTAGAGTTCATCTGACTCAACCACCCATACAGCTTCGGCCTGTGGTGTCTCACTGTATGCCGTGGTGACTGTGACTGATTCCCCGTTAACCGCCTGAATAGTCCTGCTCTGTGACGCACCGGAGGGAAGATTGAGAATAAGGCGATCACCTGCTGCTGCATCAGCTACGCGGTCAAGTTTAATCACGCGACCGTTAACAGCACTGATGCGGCCGCCCATAACTTTGCCGGACAGAAGCTCGTCTGACACGGCGATGATGTATCCCGGCTGCGGGATGTTTCCGTCCAGGCCAACATCAAACGAAACAACGCGATCCTTGTTGTTGGTGAGAATACCCCAGCGCCCCTTTCGGTTCGCTTCTGATTGCCTGGTACAGCCGATGGCTGTCATTTCCAGCTGATTAAATCCGTACCGGGCCACCAGAGACTGCTCAAACACCGGCTCCATCGCATCTGCATAGGCGTTACCCGGATCAGACCAGGAAACCAGCGCCGTGGTATACCGCGTTTTTGTCGTGCTGCTGGAATAGGTAAAGCGTCCGTCGATAACGTTAGCGCGGGTGTAAGCGTAATCCACATCTCTCGGCATATCGGCAAGCGCAACAATCTGATCACCGCCCCAGTACGTCATACCCCGGAATATAGCCGCAAAGTCACGCAGCACAGTGTAAGCGTCATTCCTGTCCTGAACATAGACGTTACAGGTATAGCGTGGCTCTGTCCCGCTTCCACCCTTTCCATCCGGTACCGGCTGATCGCAATACTGCGACACCTGGTACAACGTCCATTTATCGATGTTGGCTGCAGTCAGGCGATTACCCAGACCAAAGCGATCGGTAATCACCAGATCGTAAAATATCCACGCCGGGTTATCAGTCCAGGCCCACTTAAACGCGCCCTGCCATGTACCGCTGTAAGCCCTCGTTTCAGGGTCGTAATTATCAGGAACACGGATCACGCGCCCGCGAGGCTCGCAGGAGATCTGCGGTATTGAACCGTTAAACTGACTCGAGTCGAATTCGATGTACAGCAGCGCGGTATTCGGGTAGCGCAGCTTGGCGTCAATCACCTCGGTAAAACTCTGCAGCGTCATCGTGTCACCGATCTTCGCGCTGTTTGCATCAGCGGTGATCTTACGCAGTCGGATTGTCCAGGTGCTGCCAGCCTGCGGTAAATCAATACGGTGGCTGCGCTCATAACCAGACGTCGTTTTGCCGGTTACGCTGGTATTAAGAACGGTTTGCCAGGTCCCACCATCAGTCTGCAGGTCTATCGCATAATTGATGGAATACCCTACCAGATCGCCGTTGTCCTCCTGCTTAAACAGTGAAGGCCATTTCAGTCGGAGGCGAACGGCTGATAGTTGGGTGTTGGTGAAGGTGCGCGTCCAGGCAGTAGCGCTTGATACTTCAGTTCCAACATTGATTTCGTTTTCGGTACCGGGAATACCCTGAATGTAATTTTGTGCCTGCGTTCCCGCGCGAAACTCCCACGTTACGCCGCTAAAGTTTTGGGAGCCGTCGAAGTTTTCCAACGCCGTGCCGTCCAGGTAGATATTTTTTCCGGTTAATTGCCCTGCAAATTCCCCTTCCCCAAGCGCAACGAGGATTTTGGCCTTCGCTACAGATTGCAGATCATCAGGCTGTTCGGTAGGGGTTCTTGAACTGGAACTGCCGCCCTTGCGGCCTTTGATAAGGGTTGCTTTAGCCATTTCGCGCCCATAAAAAAACCGCCCGTAGGCGGTATATATGAAGGTGGATATTTAATAAAATTCCACGCTTGTATGTGCTGTAATTACTGTCGGTTTAGGTAGCGGATTCCCTGCATTCTGTATTATCAGATTACATAACTCTGGAACAAGTTTCGCGTTGTATTTACAAGTTGTTGTAGCAGTATATCCTTGTGCATAGCTACTTTTGTTTATAATCTTGTAGTCAAGAGGTTTAGTATTTTTATCTAAATAAGTAACTTCATTACTGGACAAAATTTTATCTGAGCCATAAAACTCAGAGCGTATTAAATTATCATTATCATCATAAAAATGCGTTGCTATTTTTTGGCCTAAATAATAAGTATCTTTAATCATTCCACTTGCTGTGAGAGAGAATGTACTTTTCTCACCATTATCATTCTGAGAAAGAATATTACAATCTTCCGTTAGACCAACAAAGTACGGGTTTTCACCTCTCTTGCCTACAAGATTTACCCCATCATTATTAAGTTCTGTTTTAAAGCCATTTGAAATATTATCCAAGCTCAGGCTTTCAATACAACCTTTTTTATTTAGTTTTAATAATGCTTTATAAGTAGCCTTACCATTACTCTCCACTATAGTACTAAGTGATTTCACTGGTCCTTTAACAGGATTAAAATCGAACATAGTTGATAGATTATATAATACAGGGATATAACCATTTTCGGCGTGACTCACCCCAGAAATCAAAACTGTACTGAGTAACAAAACATATATTTTATTCATATACCCTATCACCTTGATATTAGGCTTATTACCTATAGCGTATATTACAACACGGTTATTGCTGATCTTCAACGTAAATACCTGCCGATATAATAGCGCCGCCAATACGTCGCCGACCGTATAAAAGAGGAACTGGATACCCCTGCGCGGCTGTATTGGTTACTCCTACGAACGCATACGAAGCCCGGTTGTCTGTACTTTGTTTGCTGGCTATGCCGGAAGGCTGCGGTGAAAGAAGCTGAATAACCCCGCCGAGGACCAACGAAGCACCAGTGGCTGCGGTAAACCCCGTCAAGCCACCAGCAGCGAACGCAGCGCCAACACCGCCAGAAACAAAGACAGGCGCGTCAACGGTGGTCACGGTCTGGTCAGCAGATGCTGCTGGTTGAGTGGTATCTGCGGATGCAGTAGTACCTTTCATGCTTCCTCCTCGGGAAATCATCGTTCGTTTATTAATTGCATCGCGCATAACGTTCAGCGCATCCATGTTGTTGACCAGCTGCTCCGCCAGGCCGTTGTCTACTGATTCCTGGCCTGAAAACACAGCCGCTTCAGTATCAAGAACGGCCTGAACCGACATGCCGGTATAACCCGCCACCTTTTCAGCGAACATCTGCCGGGTAGCGTCAATACGCGCCTGAAAATCTGCACGTACCTCTTTGGGTAATTTCTCGTAGGGGTTCCCATCCACCTTGTGATCGCCGCTGTAAATCAACGTGACCTCAACACCGCTGGTTTTAAGGGCGGCGCCGTAATTGCTATGGGCCATCATGACCCCGATGGATCCTGTTCTGGCCGTCTGGGTCACAAGCCGACGTGATGCCGCACTGGCAATCAGCTGGCCAGCGCTGCAGTTCATATCGTTGGCTAACGCCCAGATGGGTTTGATATCCCGCATGCGGGCGATGATGTCCGCACAATCAAAGGCACCCGCCACCATTCCACCTGGCGTATCCATATCCAGAAGAATGCCGTCTACACCCGGATCGCTGATTGCCTGCTGGAGGCGGGCGATGATGCCGTTGTACCCCGTCATCCCCGAATACGGCTGGAGTGAGCGGGTTTTACTGACCAGCGTCCCGGAAACAGGCAGCACCGCGATACCATCAGTGACCTGGTAGCTTCGCGCCGGATTTGGCCCCATTTCCTCATCATCACCAAAGAGTGCCAGCGGTTCAGCCATCTGCTCTGCGCCAAGCGTAACGCCCGACACGGTGTCGGTCAGACGGGTGATACCTAACTGACCAGCGAGCGCGCAAAAGAAAACCCGCGCATAGGCGGGTTCAAGTAAAAGCGGCTCATTGAAGGCCATACTGGCAATGTGCGGGAGATTACGCAGCTCTGGCGTCATCGGCCCCCTCCTCATTCGATTTTTTCAGTCCAGACACAAAGGCCGAAGCCGCCCACGCTGGCGGTTTAAGTCCCGCTGCGCGGCGCTCCATCGTTTCGCGAACCTGCTGGGCAAAGATTTCCTGATAATCTTCCCCGCGTTTGGCGCATTCCTTCTCATAAGTGCTCAGCCCCGCCTCAATGAGCATGACAGCCTCCTGCACCTCCTTCAGACCGTCAATGGCCATTCTCCCGGAGCCGATCCAGTCAGCATTTCCCCAGGCGCTTCTCGCCTCCTGAAAACTGAACCGGGCTTTAGACGGTAGTGTCACCACCCGGCGAACAATGGCCTCTTCCAGCCAGCATAAAAACATCTGACAGGCCTGGCGGGAGGCAACAAATTTGCGGCGCCCCATAAAGTACGCCCAGGACTCGTTAGCACTGGCGCGGGCGGTGGAATAACTCATCTGCGAATAGTTGCGAGAGAGTTGCTCATACGACACACCCAGCCCTGCAGCAATGTAGCGCAGCAGAGATTGTTCAAACGTCGAATAGCCGTTATCAGTATCCTGCGCTGACTGAAGATTCAGGGAGTCGCCCGGCATCAGATGCGGCACCTTCGCGCCGCCGAGACGAACCGGCGCCGCGGTATAGTACGAGGCCATCTCCCCCAGCCAGCCAGTCATCTTGCTTTGCTGCTCTTTACTGTCTGAGCCGAGAATAAAGTCCATCGCGGTTTGCGTATCCAGCTCACTTTCAATCGTAGCGGCATACATCGCCTTGACAATCGCGCTCTGGAGCTGCGTATTCTGCAGTGTATCGAGCATTTTCATTTGCTCCATGACGCTGTAAAACACGTTAGCACCGCGTGTCTGCCCATCTTCCAGGGGTTCAAATACGTGGATAAAGGAAGGCCGCCCGCCGGGCAGCTCACGCGGGATGTAGGTCCACTTCTGCGCCATCCACCCCGGATAGCCATCTTCGCTGACGTAATATCCAAGCGCGGCGCCACTGTCATTTGTTCTGACACCAGCCCGACAGTTTCGCGTGTCTCCGGCGTTATTGGGGTTGCTGATGCGTTTCGGGCTCACCATTTTGAACTGTGTGCGGAAAAGACGCGTGGAATCACTGTCCCAGGTGGCCTGTGCACATAACTCACCGTTAAACGCATGCATGGAAACACCTTCACGGATCATCATGGTGAATGTACGCTTACGTTCCGCATCAATGCAGCAGCAATCATCCTCCGCAAATTCTTTCCAGGCAGCCTCAACTTCACGGGAGAACGCCCGGGCCTCTTCCTCTCCAATGCCCAGAAAACGCCAGCTGGGCCGATAACTGAGCCGGAAAAACGACCCGACAATGTGGTCCTGATGGAGCTGTACCGCGTTTGCCGCATAGCCGTTATTGCGGACCAGATCGTCAGCGCGCGCGTTACCACGGGAAAAATTAGGCAATAACGCAGCATCTGCGCTTTCACTCGGTGGATTCCAGGCGCGGAGCTGACCGCCAAAGCCACCAGCACCGCCATGATATCCGGCATAATCCCGCAGAGCGGTTTTACCGTCCGGTCCTAACAAAGCAGGTGTTTTCATGCGTAAAATCCTGCCGGTCCCCGGCGTCGTGGAGTGGTGCCAACCTGTGACTCAAGTTCGGCAATGTATTTTTTCAGGTCACTGACGGAGGTCGCGGTAAACTCAACCCGCCGGCCGTCTTTTTGCACCGTTGCCACCCGCTTTCCCATCATGAGATCGTGCAACGCAGCGCGGGCGGCATCCAGATCAGTCTGTGTCGCCATTATTCATCTCCAGATAATGCCCTGGCATAATCAGCCAGGGTTTTGTTATTGGTCCGGTTCCCCTCTTCCTCCAGCAGGCTCGCGAGCAGTGAATCAAGATTCAGTTGCCATCGCGAAATACTTATCCGCAGGGCAGCCAGCGCGTACACGAAGCAGTCCAGCGCCTCATTTCGTCGCTTTTTGCTGTCCCAGACGATTTTCTTACGCCCGTCCACCCATTTTTCAACCTGCTCCTCAGCAGTAAGCTGCTGTGCCTCAGCCAGATCGTAAATTTCGGGGTTATTGGGGAAATGCACGGCACCGGCAAGAGGATCACTCCCTTCCGGCTGAAGTGTGAAGCGGTTATAAATCTGCTCCTTTGCGGTATCAGTCCCCACTTCCGTCAGATAAACGCCGTTCTTGTTGCGTTTGCGCGGCATATTCGCCACAGGCTTGCCGTAAACGGAAGCCCCTTTAATTGGGATCACGCGAAACAGGCCATGCTTTTTTGAGCGATTGTAGACAATGGTGGGGTCAATACCGCCGATATCCCAGCAGATACGGGATACCGACATTTCCACGCCATTCTTTCGGAGATAGGTTTTGTTAATCGCCTCGTCCACCCTGACGAGGGTCGCTTCATCATCATGACGGCCCATAATGATCTGCCGGTCAATCAGCCAGCTTTCCTCACCGGGCCCCCATCCCCAGACGCGCATTTCATATCGATCCAGTTGGGAGTCGATCCCGGCTGTCAGATAAGCAACACGCTCCGGTACGGATGCCCCGAAGAACTCTTTGCGTTCGGCCATGAGCTCCGCGTCAGGCCGTTCACCAATTTTAGGCTCCCATGTTTCGCCCAGAGTGGTGTTCACGAAGGTTTTACGCTTTCCTGTATCCCCTTTCGTTTTTAGCCAGTCTTTAACGATCTGAACCCAGGTGGTAAACGGGCTGTATGCCGTCCAGATGTGAAACGTCACGCTGTCTGGCGGGTCGATTTCGGTGCCTGTTGATGAAAACCAGGATAAACCGTCGCGCGTCCAGATCCCGGTGGTGTCGCAGATGTAACGAGCTTCAGTGAAATCCAGCTCCTGCTGCTTAATGACGCAGGCATTATGTTCACACAGGTAAAAGACGCTGGAGGGTTCGCCCGGTGTCCATTTCAGCCCGAACGGGGTCTCTTTGTCGCCGAATTTAAGGTACTGCTCTTCACCACAGTGCGGACAGGCAACATGAAAACGCATGAAATGCCCGGACTCGCTGGCAGCACGCTCAATCTGGCAGGTCCCCTTTGTTTTTGGCGTTGAACCACGAATAGATTTAGGCCAGACAGAGCCCTCAATACGTTTATCACCCAGAAACGTCGGGGAACCCTCTTTCTCAATATCCTCATCAAAAGCAGCGAGTTCGTCATAGCCGGCAACATCCACTGACTTTTCACGATAGTTTTTCGCCGCCTTACCACCCAGACACCAGAACCCGCGACCATTGGAGAAGCGTTTCATACTGAGCGTATTGTCCCGGTGCTTTTTGCCATACCAGGGGGCCAGCGCCAGAAGTGACGGAATATCGCGAATTGTCGGCTCAACATGCGACTTCATGAAGTTTTCGGCGTCACCATCCGTGGGCAGCCAGATAAGGGAATTTCGCTGCTTGTGCTGTATAAAATACGCATAAACACCCAGCAACATTTTTGAATAGCCAACACGGGCAGACTTAACAACGTTAACTTCACGAATGTAGTCGTTACCCATCGAATTCATGATCGCGCGCTGAAACGGCAACGTTTCCCAGCGCCCTTCCTGGTAGGCCGACTCTTTGGGGAGATAGTAATTATCGTCTGCCCATTCAACCGCCGTTTGCGGCTCAGGTCGGTACAGCGAAAGTAGCCCTGCGCGCGCAGAGTGCTGCAGCCCCTTAACCTGACTGTTCGATATATTCACTCAGCAACCCCGGTATTATTTCATCCAGCGCAGCTGCTTTGTTCATGGCCTTAATGATGTCCTTCTTGAGGAAATCAATATGTCGGTTTTCCAGCTCCGGGAAGCGCCGCTGAACCGACAGAGGAACTCCATCAAGAATGCTGGCTACTTCTCCGGCCATCCGCGACAGCACGAACGTGCAGAATGCGGTTTCCACCACCTCAGCGGAATCTTTTGCATTTTTTAGTTCCTGGGCGTCTGCCTGCGCCCGGGTAAGGCGGTGACGCTCATAGTCAATCGTACCTGGCTGGAGGTCGGATTCCGAGGCAAGACGAAGGTCTTCCACCTCCTTCCGTAATTTCTCATTCTCAATCGCCGCGTCGCGTGCGGAATACCATTCAATAGCAGCGGAAGATTCATAGAGGACCTCATTACCTTTTCCGCCACCACGTACTACAGGCATTCCCTGATCCTGCCAGTTCTGAATGGTTCGCACGCTGACCCCAAATATTTCAGAAAGACGCTTTTTGTTGACCTCCATAGCTCACTCCATGCACGAAAACAGAGAAAGGAAACGACCTCTGGTTATTTAGCCGTTTTTAAGGCTTATCGTTTCCTTTCTTTTCAGGGATGTTTGCAGTTAAAACAATGAATTAGCGAGAAGAAGAACGGAAACGGCAAATGCCAGAAAATTTTCATAAATAGCGAGAATCTGCGAGGTCGCCGCCCCGTAATAGGCAGGATCCCCGGAAAGGACCCGTAAACGATAATAAAAACCAATAGCATTGGTGCCACATAGAGCAAGATAGTCTACAAATTGGCAATCAACCCTAAATATTGATTTTATATTCAGTTAGTTAGATTCAATTAGCATTGAATTTGAGTTCCGTATTTTGGAAACCTTAGACTCAGCTTCAGAATTGCTTATCTTCCCGCTAGTATATTTTCTTTGAATATCAGCAAGTTCTGAATATAACTCAGATGCTTTCCCTCTGGTCTTGAATCTGTGCATCATCAATGTCGCTTTATAAACTTCTGCTAGCGCGTTGTAAGTTTCATTAAAACGTATAAAATCAAACTGCTCAAAATTATCCCTATAAAATTCAGGTGCTCTAATCAAGGCCATATTGTAATGATAAACCGATATCCGTAGTGTCTTTAGCTCAGACGCTTCTTCCTGTTTTCTCCATCCAAAAATTGCAAAACAGGCTATTAATGCCGCAATTAATGTTGCTATAGCGGATAGCCACGTACCATACATTGCCCACTTAGCCCACAAAGCTGATTCTCTCGCCGCAACCAGCGATTCATAAGAAATGTATTCGGTATTCATTTTAGCTCCTCATTATATTGAAGCTATTGTAAACAAAAGCATTATCGTAAGCACTCAGTGAATACCTGCTGTGAACCCAGCATAAAAAACCGCCCTAAGGCGGTTTTCAAATATTCCCACGTAACTTGTCAAGAGCATAAAGACCATCACCATCACCAGCATCCAACAAGGCATAATACTCAGGATCTTTTATTCGCTCTATCTGGTTAGATATATCTAATAGCTCGTCTTTTAAAGCATCAATTTCTGATCTCAAATTCTCATTTTCGTCTTTGAGATCCATAACTTCTTGCTGTAGAGATAATATGCTTTTACCCGTTGCAGGAAATCGATTTATTTCATGCCAGATACCGATAAATAATGCTATTGCTGCGATGGTTAACGTTCCCACAATCTATCCCCCTCATATAGTTTTAGGAGATAATAACGCATAGAGTAACCACTGGCACTCAGTGAATGCCTGCTGTAATGCCGCTAGTCGTCGAGTTGCAACACACCGTGCTCCAGTGACTCTGAGTAGGCGATCAGCCCCGTATATTCAGGGATAACCTCTCCATCATTCGCTTCGAATTCAGGATTGTCCCTGTTGTGATGGTGTATTGGGGCTGACCATCTTCCTTCGCGAAGGCTGCCAGGTCTTCAATCTGCTTAGCTGTAAGAACTACTGTCATGCTTATTCCTCAGTTGTTAAAAAGCCCCGCTATTGCGAGGCGATAGGCTTGTTGTTTGACTCTCTCACCGAGTAATAAACACGCTCACATGTTATTCCAGCCCGGTAGCTTTCGTCAGATCGCTCAGCATAATATCGAGCTTCTTCTGCAAGGCGTCCGAGCATGTCGGCGAGCACTGCGGCGTCGGTTCCGGTTGTTTTGCTTCTGACGGCAGCGGCAAGATCTGAGGTGTGCTTTGCGACGTCCAGGCGGGCGGCAAGCTTTGTTGCTTCGGTGCGCAACTGGCTAACAGTGGCAGACAGGCCAGCAGCAGTGGCAGCAGATTTAGCGGCTTGTGCTTGTGCATCTTTTACAGCCTCATCACGGGCAATTATGCGCCCTTGTTCAATCCAGCGTGCGGCAGTCTGCGCGTTCGCTTCCTGTGAAGATTCCATGCTATTGCGGTCAGCCCACTTCTTTTGCCAGCCCCGCTCACTCCAGATGTTCCCGGCAAGAAATGCACCAGCCAACATCAGCAAAACAATGATTGTTCTCCACCGCGCCTTAACTAAAGCAAAGGCCGCTGTCATACCAGCAACGCCGCCCGCGCTTTATTATAACGACTATTTCTGTCAGCCAGTCCATTCTGGCCACCGTTGATGATCTGCGTTACACGGACAACATCACCTGAATACATCAGACAACCACGTAATGTGAAATACCATGCAGCAGAACGGGCTGCATGTTTCTCCTGTGTCAGCAACTCTGGTGTGCTGATCAGATCCAGCTTCAGCGCCGCACCGCATTTGGCGTAGTTCTCGCGGCCGGTGATTTGAAGCAGGCCACGACCGCGATATTTCCAGCCGTCACCCTGGCTGTTATTCCCCATGCGGTCACCATAAACCAGATTGGCTATTTGCGGCTGGTGGGCCACCTGCTTACCATCGACACGCCCCAGCATTTCACACTGATAAGGCGTCAGGCGTTTACCAAAGGTTTTCTTCAGCCCCTCTACCGAGTAGTTGAAGCTCTCGACCAGCGAGGTAAAACCAGCCGATTCATGCCCAACCTGGGCGATGAACATAGCCAGATCGTTCGTAGCTGTAATGCCAAACTCTTTCATTGCCGCATCAATGTGCGGAAACCAGCGCGGAGAAAGCCCGGCGCTGATACCAGCCGCCTGCTGAAATTGTGATTGGTTCATTATTGCCTCAGATGATCAACCAGGCGTGCCACGTTGCCTCTGACGGCGACCAGCACAGACAGGAAAATAATGTTGGCCCCGATAGTGGCCCACGATGAATAAGGGTAGATACCGCACAGATATGCCAGCGGAACTGCGCTGTAGATGACCGTAAGCAGCCACGCCAGGCGAGATATCCATGGTCGATGTCGCGAATCGCCACGGCGATAAAACATCAGGGTCAGCACTACCCCAGCGCAAAGCAATGCATTTAAAGTTGCCGATGGGTCATTTTGTACCACCTGAACCTCCCCGGCGCGTTATCAGCGCCACCAGCGAGCCGACATCCTGATTATTCAGGAACGTCAAGATTTTTACGGCTAAAGCAGAAACGATTACGGCGCCAATGGCATCCAGTGGTTTATCACTGTATCCGGTCGCCTGAGCCAGCTTTGAACCCACCAGCCCGGAACAAAGGATCCCCGCGATATACGACACCAGAAAATATGCCAGCCGGCGCGCTGCGCTCAGGTCAGAGGCGGTTGCAATGTAAAATACAGCCCCGGCAAATGCGCCAAACACCACGCCGTAATCGGTTCCGGAAAGAAATCCATAGACGCTGGCCCCCGTCAGGACACCACCAGCCAGCCCAGTACCGGAAATCGGATCGGACATTTAGCCCCCCTCTTTATTACTGTGAGTCCTCTCAGAAATTGAAATGAGGGGAATGAAAAAAGCCCGCAAAGCGGGCCAAGAATTACTAATTGATTATTTATTAAATGATATTAATATCTTACGGTGAAAAAATGTCACTTTTAGGGTTAAGTTTTTAATAGGGAAAAATATGAAAAGATTTACAGTTCGAGTCGAGTTACATGGTGATGATCCAGACTATCAATTACTACACGATGAAATGGAGAAGGCTAACTTTTTTAGAACTATAAAGGGTGATACCGGAAACATATACCAACTTCCGGATGCGGAGTACAACTACAGTGCAAATGTATCCCGCGGTATCGTTTTAGATAGAGCCTATGCAATTGCCAACAGGGTTCAGAAATCACCATCAGTACTTGTTAGTGAGTCAGTAGGACGGGCGTGGAAAGGGCTTAAAAAAGTCTGAATCGACCCCAGCCTGCTGTAGGTTATATCATAATAAAAAACCCGCTCAGTGGCGGGTTTTTATGTTCTAAGTTCGTGTCTAAGTGAACACTCTTAACACAATAAAAGAGAAAATGCGGACCGCGTTAGTGATTTTTTATCCCTTTCACGCTAATTTAAGCCCACAGGATAGGATTAAAAATAAACTGAGGCGAAATTGGATAGCTCTACCACTTTCAAAGTCTTCTACGATGCAGAAGATGAAGAATTAGCACAGCATAAAATTGATGCGAAAACGCTAAGTTTATCAATAGGATCGATGGCTGACCTTATATCGAAAGCGGATCGGAATCTTAATGATGGGCAGGAAACAGTCAAGTTGATGGTTACAGCCCCAGCTGCTCCAGGATCAATCGGCGTTATTTATTCGATGCTGGAATTGGTCCCTCATGCAGTCAATGTCGCCAAAGCCATTGGACTAACTGTTGCTGGTGGTGCTTTAGCTGGGGGGTCTGCTCTTGCATTGATTCGGCAATTGGGGAGTAGAAAGGTTATTTCTGTTACCAGAAGGGTCGATACACAAGAAGCAGTGTTAGAGCTTGATGGCGAAGAAATTGTTTGTAATGAGGCTGTTGCAAAATTAGTGACTGACCCTGAGATACGACAAGCTTTAGTTAATGTTGTTAGAGCGCCATTGGATGGTAAAGAGCGCCCGATCTTCAAGATTACCGATGATAACGGAGAAGAGATTCTCAGGCTTGAAGGTGAAGAAACTGAAGAAATCAAACCATTACCACGTGGCACTTTGCTTGAAAAAGAGATTTCTGTTGATGAGGTTAACGTCAGATTCATTCAAGTCAACTTTGAAGGGAATAAGGGGTGGAGAATTGATTATCTCGGTGATGAGCACTCAGTAAGCCTAGATGACAATGTTTTCCTTTCTCAGGTTCAGGCTGCAACAGTTCAATTCTCGAAAGAAGACCTGTATGTTGTTGATTTAGAAACAACTAAAACATTTACTGCGCGGGGAGTAACAAACCGTTATGCTATCAAAAAAGTTAAACGTAGACGACCAGCTTAGACAGGAATGATGTTAACTCAGCAGATCATAGAATTCGCGATGTGGATAGGGGTGATCATGGTATCACCTCTTCTATTTCGCTTCTCGTATGCTGCATCCGCTTTACTATGGCGGAGATTATTCCCTGTCCGTAAGTTTGAATTCGTTTTTGTCGACAAGGTCACTAATGACAAACGAACAGTCACTATTGTCATGCCAAAAGACAAAAGCAAAACTATCGTACAGCTGATAGAAGAAGCAACGAAGGACGGTGCCAGTTCAAATGTCTGATGATAAAAAATCAACTAGCCCTGTCACTTCAACCCTCTCTACTGGTGGTTTTGGCATCATTTTGTCAGGATTGGTAGCGTTTTGCGTACCCGACGCCAATTCAGGCTTGGCAAAATTGCTATATCTATTCATACCACTTATTTCTGCAAGCCTGACATATATACTTTGCTGGGTTATAGCTCGTCATGGATTGGAATCACCTGAAGATGCTGCAAAACGAAAGCAGTGCCTCCGGGATTTAAAGACCATTGACGAGCAGTTAGCATCGAAACATACAACGGATGAGTTTAGACAGAAGCTGTTACGCTCTCGGGAAGCCACAGTGGAAATAATGATCAACATAGGAAAAAATAGTACAGCGAATCCGTTGCCAGGATTTGAGAAAATTGAGAAAGATACCGTATAGTTATCTTTCTCAACCTTTATTAATCCATATCAAGTGTTACATTCAGCATCGAAAGGCATCCATCAATAAACCCCTCAGCCATCTGTATCTCGATCCGTATCAATTTCTCATCTTTTTTACGCACTTTTGCGATCTTCCTCTTGGATATTCCATACAGATAGTGAGCTACAAGCAGTGAATGCTCATATGGTTTCCGGCTTTTCAATCGCGCCAGGCAACCTTCGATGATCAGCGCATCATCGTCAGTACATGACGGTCGGGATCTACCAGTTTGCGGCAACAGCCCCTTAAATCCTGCAGCTATAGGAGAATAGTCCACGCCAGAACTATCACTGGCAGCCCATGCTTCAGGTCGATAACCAGTTGCAGGTCTGCAACGCTGTACCCCTCACGCAGTCGGGCACGAATGTTCTCCAGGGATGTTTTTGATTTCTGATACCGGGATCCGCTGATCTGGTTCAAATGGGACAAAACCAAAATCGCCTGGTCAGTAATCACGACTTCAGGGTCTGGTTGCGCCGCAACCGGACAAGAGGGTTTTGAAGTTACTTGTGGATCTTGTGTTGATTTTACTGACGGATCCCCGCCAGATTCTGACGGGTCAAAACCGCCTTTTATGCCAGATTTCGACGGGTCAGTTTTTGAGGCGTCAAAATTTGATGCGTCAGATTTTGACGTGTCAGAATCTGACAGTTGAGAAAATGCGGCAGCCTGAAGTTTCGCCACATTCAGGCGGTACACGTTCGACGCATTACGGTTACCATTACGGCGCTGTGTACGCGTGAGCCAGCCATCTTTTTCAAGCTTTGCGATTGCCGTTCTGATAGTGCTCGGCCCTGCGCCAAGCTGGCGAGCAATAGTTTCAATTGACGGCCAGCACACGCCCTCATCGCTGCTGAAATCAGCAAGACGAGCCATGATCGCGACACTAGACAACTTCATGCCCGACGCCGCGCAAACATCCCATACGTAGCCGGTTAATTTAGTGCTCATGATCGTCCGTTATCTCCCTGAACTTTTGTCTGAAATGCTCAAGTGGGCTGAAGCATTCGTGTGGATAGCCATCGCGCAGGTAGATAACGCGCCGTGTTTCTGGCTCCCAGCGGATAACACGGACTGGCACTCCGCGGTGGTCTTTGAACCTTCGGTTAAGTTCACGCACAGGCGTTTTGCCCTCCGGTTGTAGACCCCCACAATTGAAACCGCCCTACTGTGGTTACACGGAACCCAGCGGTTTGATAATCTGCGTTCATACCGAAACAACGGAGTACCCGAGACCGGGATCATCCTGAGTTGCGGTAGACGGTTAAAAGCCGTTAAACTGCTCATGCGGATTATTTCTCCATACTCGAAGAGTTGTTCGCCAAGGCGCCCGGAGCTGCACACTCGCGGGCGTCACTCTTTTCAGCGACACAAAAAACTCGATAAAGAAGCGTTACGTGCTCCTGGAACTTCGCGATAACCTGATAGCTGTTTTCCTCAATCTGAGCACACTCATCTGCGTCAATTACCCCATCAGCCGTGGCTTTACGTACAAAATTAGAATGACGACCTATCCATTCAATGGACTCCATCAGGCGCTGGTTTATATCGGCGTTATCCAGATCATCAACGTCTGCCAGCGGTACAAATACGCCCTGAGAATGGCGCGCAACGGCATCAGCGATATGAGTTGAACCACCAGCACGTTGTAAAACCATTGCCCAGCCCAGCGGGAAGATTTGATCGCCGTCAACACGAAGGCGGTTGAACAATGCGTTCTCTGTCACGCCCAACCATTCCGCCGCCTCGGCATAACCACCAGGAAGATCGGTGATCGTTTTTTTTATAGCCGCCACCAGCCAGGCTGGCTGACGTTCGACTTTCCAAATAGGTTCGTTACCCACAGCTCCCCCCTTATTCCTGTGGTTTGAGTTTTACTGAAGCATCGCTACGCTTTTCGTAAAGGTCGGGATGAAAAACCAATTTCCCCCCGGTCCGATAGGCTGCTTCAGCTGCACGCCCTTTTGGGATAAGGCGACCAGTTCTATTACGCCACTGGTAAACAGCCTCGCTTGTGATTCCAAAAAATTCGGCAACTTTCTCAGTACTGCCGAAGTAGTTTTCAATATCATCGGTTGTCATAACGCCTCCTTAGCTAAGTTTGATTAGATATTAATAACAAATCTAACTTTGGTCAATAAAAACTAAGATTGCTTAGCCTTTTAATTTATTTATGGTGTTCAAATGGAAACTGTCGGTCAGCGCATCAAAGCTCTCAGGCGCATAACCAAAACCTCGCAGAAAGAACTGGGTAAGTTTTGCGGTGTTAGTGATGTGGCGGTTGGGTATTGGGAAAAAGACGTTAATGTGCCAGGCGGCGAGTCACTTGCGAAACTTGCGAAGTATTTCAACACATCAATTGATTACATACTTTATGGCACTGAATTTGAAGGCAATCTGATAACCAAGATGCGAAGGATTCCGGTGATATCCTGGGTTCAGGCTGGACAGTTTACAGAATGTAAAGCAGCAGAAGTTTTCAGCGAAGTAGATAAGTGGATAGAGACATCACTCCGGATAGGGGATAGCTCCTTTGCATTGGAGGTTAAAGGTGATTCGATGACAAACCCTAATGGCCTCCCAACAATCCCTGAAGGGGCAACAGTCATAGTAGATCCAGATGCAGAGCCAATTCATGGAAAGATAGTCGTAGCCAGGCTTGATGGGACAAACGAGGCTACTGTAAAAAAACTTGTCATCGATGGGCCTCAAAAGTTCTTAGTTCCCTTAAATCCACGCTATCCAAACATTTCAATTAACGGTAATTGCCTGATCATCGGCGTTGTCAAAGGCGTTCAGTACGAGCTTTAACCCACCTCTAACCTTCCTCTTAACATCAAGCTAAGAATAGTTTGGTGTTTTTTCTTGATCTTAAAGCTAAGTTAAGTTAGATTTTATTCATCAACAGCGAACAGGCAGGACGCCCACGAAGTAGCCGCCGGTGGCATATGAATAACCGGATGATTCGCTGACAGGTGTCTTCGGGAGGGGTAACAGAGACGCGGTCTGATTAACCGCAACTCGTAGTCAAATTCCTATAGCTGGTGGCGATACCCAAGCCAGGAATACCAAAACCAGCAGGAGTGTTAAGGGCAAGGGCTAATCACCCCCTTAGCACCCCGCCCGAAGATACCTACCACCGCGCCTGATGTGGTTAAAAGCAGGCCAAAGCAATAACAAGTAACTCCCTGTTCTGGCGGCCCGATGTTTTCCCACTTGTCCGGTAACCGCCAGCCTTTTTCAGGGCACAACAGAAAAGGGCATCGCCGGGCGACGGGCTCATAACCCAATCCACCCGGGCAAAAAGAAAGCGGTCTCTGCAAGCCGCCGACCAATGCAGGTGCCCTTCTCTGTTGTGTATGGAGAAAGTTCGGCGGTTGCAGCCGCCTTAACGAGGGTAAAAGCATGAGTAATGACCGCATGACCGTAGTGCCAGATTTTCTTGGCGAACTGGATGCTGGCGTGTTCATGAACAAAATCGCGGCAGCACTTAATACCACCGCGCTTGGCGTTCTGAACAACGGCAACAAAGGCAAAGTAGTCCTCACATTTGATTTTGAGCGCATGGGTAATTCCGTTGAAGAGAAGCGCGTCAAGATCAAGCACAAGCTGAACTACAGCACCCCAACACCGCGTGGTAAAGCCTCCGAGGAGGACACAACCGAAACCCCGATGTGGGTCAACAAAGGCGGGAAGCTCACCATCCTGCAGGAAGATCAGGGCCAGCTGTTCGGGATCACTGGCGCGGTGGATGGAAAGCTTAAAGCGGCTCAGTGATCCGCAACAACAAACTCACTGATACCACTTCGATCATCAGTTAATAAGGAATTTCTATGTCTCAGTTAGACAGCGGTACCTTCAAGCAGGTCAAAGACCTGGTTCTTTCCGGTTATCACCTGAATGATATTCATGGCCTGGCTTGCCCGACCGCATTACTGCCAGAGGGTACTGGCGTTGAAAGCCTCGAGCGCTTCTCTCTGGAGCGTTTCCGCTTTCGTGGTGCAATGACAACAACCAGTATTGATGATTTCGCACGTTATTCTAAAGGCTACGCCAGCGCCAGCGATCCAGCCCGTTGCTTCATTGATGCTGACAACATGACCGCTCGTTCAGTGTTCAACATCGGCACCCTGGATAATCCCGGTCACGCCGATAACGTTGCTTCGATCACCCTGAAGAAAACCGCCCCGTTCCGCGCGTTACTGCAGATCGATGGTCAACGTCTGAAGCAAAAGCAAATTGCTGAATGGCTGGAAGACTGGAGCGATTACCTGCTGGCATTTGATGCTGATGGCAATACGATGCAAATTTCCCAGGCGGCTCAGGCTGTGCGTCGTATCACTATTCAGCAAGCAACACAGCAGGACCATGAAACTGGTGATTTCGCTGGTAAAAAATCGCTGATGCAAAGCGTTGAAGCAAGCAGCAAAGACGTAATGCCTGTGGCGTTCGAGTTCAAATGTGTGCCGTATGAAGGTCTGGGCGAACGCCGCTTTAACTTGCGTAACAGCCTGCTGACCAGCGATGAACCCTGCTTTGTTCTGCGCATCGTCCAACTTGAAGCCCAGGAAGAAGAGATCGCCAATGAATTCCGCGATCTGCTGATCAGCAAGTTCGACGGTGAATCAGTGGAAACTTTCATCGGTAACTTTAAAGCCTAATTGCTCTGCATTAAATCCCCGGCGCCGCGGGGATTTATTGAAGCGTAATTCCATTAATTATCGCCAATCGGCGAGGGATTCGTGCAACCAAAATCTGCGCGGTGCAGCGCGCCAATATGGAGAAAACCATGAGCTACATTCAAACATTATCCGGTAAAAAATTTAACTACATCACCGCCACTATCGACGATATCGATATTGAGGATATCGCGACTGCTCTTTCCAACATCTGTCGATTCGCTGGGCATCTGCCAGAGTTCTACAGCGTGGCCCAGCACTCTGTGCTTGTAAGCCAGATTGTGCCGCCAGAGTTCGCCTTTGAAGCGCTAATGCACGATGCTGCGGAGGCATATTGCCAGGATATTCCGGCCCCGCTCAAAGCCCTATTACCAGACTACCAACGCATGGAAACTTATGTTGATGGTCTTATCCGCTTTAAATTCGGTATCTCACTTGAACAAGCAGCCGTCGTGAAATATGCCGATCTCACCATGTTAGCCACCGAGCGCCGTGATCTGGAAATCGATGACGGTTCGAAGTGGGAAATTCTCGAAGGTATTCCCTGCTCTGATCTCGTTCAGGTTATCCCTCTCCGTCCTGGCCAAGCCTATGGCCTGTTCATAAATCGCTTTAACGAACTGGTGGATCAGCGCCAATGCGCCGCATGAAAGTAAAAGAACTCGTAGCGGAGGCTTTTGCCTCCGTTGCTGAATTGCCACCAAAGCATGCACCGCTTATGCGCGAAGTCGCCACCAGACTGGAGGCTACGTTCGCAGCATTAAAAGAGTCTCTGGTGCAACTGGAACAGGAACGTAAAGGTAAAAAGCCATGACCGTATTTGAATATCTCCAGGCTCATCCGAATACCACCAGCGGTGAAATCGCCAAAGGTATGAACAAAAAGACACCCGCGGTCGCTGGCGCATTATCGCAACTCTATGGTACCGGCCGGATCGTGAAGTCTGGTGTTCGCAAGGGAATTCCTACTTACCGTGTTAACGATATGCCGTTTGGGTGCAGTAACAGCTTAACCATGATGTTTAACCAGCTATTGAAAAAAGCCAGACAGGGAGCCACGCAATGAGCAAATCAAGCATGGAGTACTACTTCGAATTCCCCGCCTCTCGTGGCTTACAGGGGAATACGCTTATTCTTTTGATGAACGTTCCAGGACGAACCCTGTCCCGCGTACTGGCATCTGATAATTACGGACACACGCTTGAGCGTTCTCAGCGCGAACTCAACAAATCACGCGTAAAAAAATTTTACGAATATCTGGTGACAGCTGCTAAAAATAAAGAGCCTTTCATCATCCCGCCACTGGTTGGTAACTGTGCTTCTCATGTTGAGTTTGAAGAGTTCGGCAATACAAACGTCGGAGTTGTTCGGTTCCCAATGGACGCAGAAATTAAACTTTTTGATGGGCAACATCGTGGCGCAGGAATATCCATGTTCTGCAGAGATTACGATACACCACTGTATGTACCTTTGATGATGACTCTGCAACTACCACTTAAAACACGTCAGCAATTTTTTTCTGATATCAATAACAACGTATCCAAGCCATCAGCCGCAATCAATATGGCCTATAACGGAAGGGATAAGATTGCCCAGACGATGGTGTCGTTTCTCTCCACTCATGCAGTGTTCTCCGAGATCACCGACTTTGAACACAGCGTGGTTCCGGCAAAAAGTGACCTCTGGATTAGTTTTAAGGCCGTTGGTGATGCAACTGCAAAATTCGCGGGTAACGGGGACGACGCTCTGTCTACTGGCGATATATATGACCTCTGGGAAGCGTGGCTGAAGCTGACGGCTATAGAAGGTATCCGACATGGCGTATCCCCCACGGAATACAAACGAGATTACATTCAGTTTCACGCAGTGATGATCAATGCGTTCGGTTACGCAATACAGGAACTGCTCAGGCATCGCCCTGCGCACATCATCGTGCAGATGATCGAAGAACTGGTGACAAAAGCCACAATGACCGAGCTGGAAGACTTCTTCCTGATATCTTTCTGGGATGGTATTTGCGCTGATGCCAGCAAAGAAAGAGCTACGGTTATTGCTAGCGTTCCGGCACAGAAAGCTGCAGCACAAAGGCTTGCTATGGCTATTACAACAGGGACATTCGCT
Source organism: Citrobacter sp. Cf136 (assembly GCF_030333815.1). Taxonomy (NCBI): domain Bacteria; kingdom Pseudomonadati; phylum Pseudomonadota; class Gammaproteobacteria; order Enterobacterales; family Enterobacteriaceae; genus Citrobacter; species Citrobacter sp. Cf136. The sequence continues at coordinate 1,462,578 of NZ_JAOWFE010000032.1, forward strand.
GTGGGGGCCACTCAATGAAAGCACTCAACAAACAAGCGCAGAGTAGCCACCCAGCGCACGGTCCTGTATCACTCGATCGCCTGCACCAGATACGTGAACACCTACTGCATGATAACCAGTACTCAAACGGCGGGAACAGAGCTTACATTCTCGCGGATATGTTGAAGGTGGTAGATGAGGTGTTGGCAGGTAGGCACGCCGAGCCAGTGGCAGATGTCGTTGCCTGGTACAAAGAAGGTGAAGAAAGAACATGTGATATTCGCTGGCGTCGTTTCGATGTTGCGCCAGGTCCGCTCTATGCTGTCCCACCTAAGCCAGCCAGCAATAATTTATAATTTTGTAAGCCCGGGTGCAGCCGGGCTGTATGGAGAAAATTATGTCGCGAATGATCCCCTTACTTGACTGGGCAAAAGAGGAATTTGGAGAGCAAGCACCAAGTGAACGCGTATTGAAAAAATATGCAAAGGGAAAAATGATGGTACCTCCAGCAATTAAGGTTGGTCGCTGCTGGATGGTTGATCGTAATGCCCGATTTGTAGGGATGCTTGTAGAACCGAAAATTCCGACTTCGGCCAGCCCAAGATTACAACGGATAATTGCTGATGGCTGCTAGACCACGCACTCACAAAATTCCAATCCCAAACCTGTACTGCAAGCTGGATAAGCGCACAGGTAAGGTTTATTGGCAATATAAACACCCTCTTTCAGGTCGTTTTCACAGCCTTGGAACCGATGAATCCGAGGCTAAACAAGTCGCCACAGAAGCTAACATAGTCATTGCCGAACAGCGAACCAGGCAGATCCTGAGCGTTAACGATCGCCTGGCACGGATGAAAGGCAGGCGCACCGATATTACGGTTACTGAGTGGCTCGATAAATACATAGGCATTCAGGAGGAAAGGCTTAAAAATAACGAGCTCAAACCAAACTCCTTTCTTCAAAAAGGTAAGCCTGTTCGTTTATTCAGAGAACATTGCGGCCTGCAACATCTAAAGGATATTTCAGCTCTTGATATTGCAGAAATAACTGATGCCATTAAAGCCGAAGGCCACAATCGCATGGCTCAGGTCGTCAGAATGGTGCTCATAGATGTTTTTAAAGAGGCACAACATGCCGGACACGTTGCCCCCGGATACAATCCGGCGCAAGCCACTAAACAACCGAGAAACCGAATAACAAGGCAGCGTCTTTCCTTTGAAGAATGGAGCGTTATTTATAAGACGGCGGAACAGCAGCAGCCCTATCTTCAGTGCGGCATGTTATTAGCCCTAATCACTGGCCAGCGTCTGGGCGATATATGCAATATGAAGTTCACCGATGTATGGGATGACATGCTCCATATCGAACAGGAAAAAACAGGTTCTCGTCTCGCTATTCCGTTAGATCTTAAATGCGAGGTGCTGGGCCTCACTCTCAGGGATGCTATTTCAAAATGTAGGGATGCGGTTGTCAGTAAATATCTTGTTCATTTCAGGCACACCACATCCCAGGCCAATAGAGGTGATCGGGTGTCGAGCAGCTGCCTGACATCCACCTTTAAAAAAGCCAGAGACAAAAGCGGCCTAGAGTGGAAAAACGGTACTCCACCAACTTTCCATGAACAGCGTTCTTTATCGGAGCGACTGTATCGTGAACAAGGTCTGGATACTCAGAAACTGCTTGGGCACAAGTCCAGAAAAATGACTGATAAATACAATGACGATCGAGGAAAAGACTGGGTCGTTGTTGGAGTGAAAACAGGGTAAAACGAGGGAAGTTTTGGGGAAGAGTTTTGGGGAAAGTTTTGGGGAAGAATTTTCGAGGGCATAAAAAACGGGAACCACCTGGCTCCCGTTCTCATACAACCCAAGATGTGGATTACATGTTTTCGATGATCGCGTCACCAAACTCTGAACATTTCAGCAGCTTAGCGCCGTCCATCAGACGTTCGAAGTCATAGGTTACGGTTTTCGCGTTAATCGCGCCTTCCATACCTTTAACGATCAGGTCAGCCGCTTCGGTCCAACCCATGTGGCGCAGCATCATTTCTGCAGACAGAATGATAGAACCTGGGTTCACTTTATCCTGACCTGCATACTTCGGTGCAGTACCGTGGGTTGCTTCGAACAGTGCGCATTCGTCACCGATGTTTGCACCCGGCGCGATACCAATACCACCAACCTGTGCGGCCAGCGCATCGGAGATGTAGTCACCGTTCAGGTTCATACAGGCAATCACGTCATACTCAGCCGGGCGCAGCAGGATCTGTTGCAGGAACGCATCGGCAATGACGTCCTTAACCACGATCTCTTTACCGGTTTTCGGGTTCTTGATTTTCACCCATGGACCGCCATCGATCAGTTCGCCACCAAATTCTTCACGCGCTAACTGGTAACCCCAGTCTTTGAACGCGCCTTCGGTGAACTTCATGATGTTGCCTTTGTGTACCAAGGTAACTGAATCACGATCGTTGGCGATGGCGTATTCAATCGCTGCACGTACCAGACGTTTAGTCCCTTCTTCAGAACACGGTTTGATACCAATACCGCAATGTTCCGGGAAGCGTATTTTCTTCACACCCATCTCTTCGCGCAGGAATTTAATCACTTTCTCAGCATCGGCAGAGTCAGCTTTCCACTCGATACCCGCGTAGATATCTTCGGAGTTTTCACGGAAGATGACCATATCGGTCAGTTCAGGGTGTTTAACCGGGCTTGGTGTACCCTGATAATAACGCACCGGACGCAGGCAGACATACAGGTCAAGTTCCTGACGCAGAGCTACGTTCAGAGAGCGAATACCGCCGCCAACAGGAGTGGTCAGAGGGCCTTTAATGGCAACACGATATTCACGAATCAGATCTAAGGTTTCAGCAGGCAGCCAGACGTCCTGGCCATAAACCTGAGTGGATTTCTCGCCGGTGTAGATTTCCATCCAGGAGATTTTACGCTCGCCTTTATAGGCTTTCTCGACAGCAGCATCGACAACTTTGATCATCGGTGGGGTTACATCAACGCCGATACCGTCGCCTTCAATGAACGGGATAATCGGATTTTCAGGAACGTTGAGTTTGCCGTTTTGCAGGGTGATCTTCTTACCTTCCGCCGGAACAACTACTTTGCTTTCCATTCACCTCTCCTTCGAGCGCTTCTGGTTCTGCTCGTCTGTCATCGCGCTGCATGTGCGTTTGCGTCCTGCTGCACGAATGCGTTAGAGCAATTTTTTGTTAATGTTTTGTAATGAGCATGTCAATACTACCCTAATGTTCGCCGCCATGAAAGACACTCGTTCTTAGGCTATAATGCGGCAATTGATATAATCTGAAAATACCATGCAAAAAACTTCTTTTAGAAATCACCGGGTTGAGCGATTCAGCTCACGACAAGTCACTAAGCAGCGTAAGGAAAACCAGCCAAAACGCGTGGTTTTGTTCAATAAACCCTACGATGTTTTGCCACAATTTACTGACGAGGCTGGCAGAAGCACGTTAAAAGATTTTATTCCCTTGCCGGGAATTTATGCGGCGGGCCGACTCGACCGGGACAGCGAAGGGCTTTTGGTGCTGACCAATGACGGCGCACTGCAGGCGCGGTTAACGCAACCCGGGAAGCGTACTGGGAAAATTTATTACGTCCAGGTTGAAGGCGAGCCGACGGCAGAAGCGCTGGACGCCCTGCGTACCGGAGTAACGCTCAATGATGGCCCCACGCTACCCGCAGGCATTGAGGTAGTAGAGGAACCCGTATGGCTGTGGCCGAGAAATCCGCCGATTCGGGAGCGGAAAAATATCCCCACCACCTGGCTGAAAGTCACCTTATATGAAGGCCGCAACCGCCAGGTTCGCCGTATGACAGCACATGTTGGATATCCTACGCTGCGTCTCATTCGCTATGCTATGGGGGATTACACGCTGGATAATCTCGCCAACGGCGAGTGGCGAGAGCTCTAGCATCAGGCCTTTACAGCGCCATTAACAAGGAAGAATGAAAGAAATGGACAAACGACTCATCGCGCCACTCATTCTGTGTGGCGTATCGCCATTGGGTTATGCCGCGCAGAATTGTGAGGCGGCAGCAGGTATCGCAGCAGGCGCGGCTGATTATCTCTATGAAACCGCTCAGGTAAAAACAACCTCCCGACTACACTTCAACTCCGCACCAGATGTTGAATGCCAGCTCCCTGCTTTCCTGGTCAACGGCAATACGGTAGAGGTGTTAAGAGAAGCGCGATCGGCCCAATCAGCAGACGCTCCCGTTCATACTTTTCGCTATGTTCGATACCGTGATGCCAAAGGCATGTTCGCCACAGGCTGGGTCGCGGCTGAAGGTCTGGTATCTCTGACGACTCCCTTATCCGTAAATCCGGCCTGTAAGAAATGGGCGCACAAAGAGATGCCGCAACGCGAAAGAATGCCCCCCGTTGCTGATAATCATTATCAGGTTACAGGCAACGATCGCGCCTGGTTTTATACCATGCCAACGGAACAGTGCCGCAGCCAGTCCGTTTTTTTGGTTCCCGGCGACATTATTTCCACACAAGAGCAGTCAAAAGATGACTTTATTGAAGCGGTTTATTACACCGCCGATCGCCATATCGTACGCGGCTGGTTGAAAAAGTCACAACTCCAGCCTTTAAACAGCGGTGATAACTACCGCTATGATATCAATCCATTATCGACAGACGAAGCTACACGAGTCGCGACCCTCAGCCTTCGCCCGGACTATCAATGCATTTTTTATGAAAGCTGGAATGCTAAAAAGGCCATTGAGATTATCGTACGCGAGGATCATCAAACTGCATTGTGTCGCGGAGGGGCCGACCCACAAACGTCGCCTCCTGTGGCTTATATCAGTATCGACAAGACCAGCGGTGAAATTAGTTGGCCAGATGTTGCCGAAGGTTTTGCTGAGGAATAAGGGGGAAACATGTTCAAACCGCACGTCACGGTCGCCTGCATTGTGCATGCAGAAGATAAATTCTTAGTCGTTGAAGAAACGATCAATGGCAAAGCCTTGTGGAATCAACCCGCAGGACACCTGGAAGCCGACGAAACGCTGGTGCAAGCCGCAGCACGCGAACTATGGGAAGAAACGGGCATTAAAGCACAGCCACAGCATTTTGTTCGTATGCATCAATGGATTGCACCGGACAGAACGCCCTTTTTGCGTTTTCTTTTCTCTATCGAGCTTGCCAATATGTGCGCTACTGAACCCCATGACAGCGATATTGATTGCTGTCGTTGGGTCAGCGCAGAAGAGATTTTCTCTGCGCCAAACCTGCGTTCGCCGTTGGTTGCAGAGAGTATTCGCTGTTATCAGAGCGGCCAGCGCTACCCGCTGGCCATGATCGGTGAATTTAACTGGCCGTTTACAGAGGGTGTCAAGTAAAGGGCTGCGTGCTAGAATATGCCGCCTTGAAGTTCAATGTTGTGAGTATTCCTATGTGTGAAAGCCCAAAAAAAGTGATCGTCGGCATGTCCGGCGGTGTCGATTCCTCCGTTTCTGCCTGGCTGTTACAACAACAGGGCTATCAGGTAGAAGGCCTGTTCATGAAGAACTGGGAAGAGGACGATGGCGAGGAATACTGCACAGCGGCCGCCGACCTTGCGGATGCACAGGCTGTCTGTGACAAACTCGGCATTGAACTGCATACCGTCAACTTTGCCGCAGAATACTGGGACAACGTCTTTGAACTGTTCCTTGAAGAGTACAAAGCGGGCCGTACGCCGAACCCGGATATTCTGTGTAATAAAGAAATTAAGTTTAAAGCCTTCCTTGAGTTTGCCGCCGAAGATTTAGGTGCCGATTACATCGCCACCGGTCACTATGTGCGTCGCGCAGATGTCGACGGCAAAAGTCGCCTGCTGCGTGGGCTCGATGGTAATAAAGACCAAAGTTATTTCCTCTATACGCTCGGCCATGAGCAAATCGCGCAAAGCCTGTTCCCGGTCGGTGAACTGGAAAAACCGCAGGTGCGTAAAATTGCCGAAGACCTTGGTCTGATTACGGCCAAGAAAAAAGACTCCACCGGCATCTGCTTCATTGGCGAACGTAAGTTCCGCGAATTTCTTGGTCGCTACCTGCCGGCTCAGCCAGGCAAAATCATCACCGTTGATGGTGAAGAGATTGGCCAGCATCAGGGGCTGATGTACCACACTCTGGGTCAGCGTAAAGGTCTGGGTATTGGCGGAACGAAAGAAGGGACAGAAGATCCATGGTATGTAGTGGATAAAGACGTTGAGAACAACATTCTGGTTGTCGCTCAGGGTCATGAACATCCACGTCTGATGTCTGTTGGCCTGGTGGCGCAACAGCTGCATTGGGTCGATCGCGAACCGTTCACTGGTACCATGCGCTGTACGGTGAAAACCCGCTATCGTCAGACCGACATTCCGTGCACCGTTAAGGCACTGGATGCTGAGCGTATTGAAGTCATTTTCGACGAGCCAGTCGCGGCGGTTACGCCGGGTCAGTCGGCTGTCTTTTACAATGGCGAAGTGTGCCTCGGCGGCGGCATTATCGAACAACGATTGCCTCTGCCGGTATAATTACTTACACATTTGATACAAGGAAGCAGTGAACGTGGCAAAGAATTATTATGACATCACCCTCGCCCTGGCAGGCATTTGCCAGTCGGCACGCCTGGTGCAGGAACTGGCGCACCAGGGGCATTGTGATGCCGATGCATTACACGTTTCACTGAACAGTGTCATCGACATGAATCCCAGCTCTACGCTGGGCGTGTTTGGCGGCAGCGAGGCCAACCTGCGTTTGGGGCTGGAAACAATGCTCGGCGTACTGAACGCCAGCAGTCGCCAGGGACTGAACGCTGAACTCACTCGTTACACGCTAAGCCTGATGGTGCTGGAGCGTAAGCTGTCAGCGGCCAAGGGCGCTATGGACACGCTGGGAGACCGTATCAGCGGCTTGCAGCGCCAGCTTGACCATTTTGATTTGCAGTCAGAAACGTTGATGAGTGCGATGGCTGGCATTTATGTTGACGTCATCAGCCCACTCGGCCCGCGTATTCAGGTCACGGGTTCCCCGGCCATCCTTCAGAGCCCGCAGGTACAGGCTAAAGTACGCGCTTCGCTGCTGGCTGGCATCCGTGCTGCCGTGCTCTGGCATCAGGTTGGTGGAGGCCGTCTGCAACTCATGTTTTCTCGTAATCGCCTGACGACTCAGGCAAAACAAATTCTTGCTCATTTAACCCCGGAGTTGTGATCTATGGAATTATCCTCACTGACCGCCGTTTCCCCTGTCGATGGACGCTACGGCGATAAAGTCAGCGCGCTGCGCGGGATTTTCAGCGAATACGGTTTGCTGAAATTCCGCGTACAGGTTGAAGTACGCTGGCTGCAAAAACTGGCCGCGCACGCAGCGATCAAGGAAGTTCCTGCTTTTGCTGCCGACGCAATCGGTTTCCTTGATGCGATCGTCGCTAACTTCAATGAAGAAGATGCTGCGCGTATCAAAACCATTGAGCGTACGACCAACCATGACGTGAAGGCAGTTGAGTATTTCCTGAAAGAAAAAGTGGCGGATATCCCGGAACTGCACGCCGTTTCCGAGTTTATCCACTTCGCATGCACCTCAGAAGACATCAACAACCTGTCTCACGCGCTGATGCTGAAAACCGCACGCGACGAAGTGGTTCTGCCGTACTGGCGTCAACTGATTGATGGCATCACCGCGCTTTCAGTTGAATATCGCGATATTCCTCTGCTCTCCCGTACTCACGGCCAACCTGCCACCCCATCAACAATGGGCAAAGAGATGGCAAACGTGGCGTACCGCATGGAGCGTCAGTATCGCCAGCTCAACCAGGTTGAAATTCTTGGTAAAATCAACGGTGCCGTGGGTAACTATAACGCCCACATTGCCGCTTACCCGGAAGTAGACTGGCATCAGTTTAGCGAAGAGTTCGTCACCTCGCTGGGTATCCAGTGGAACCCCTACACCACGCAGATTGAGCCGCACGACTACATTGCCGAGCTGTTTGATTGCATCGCCCGCTTTAACACCATTCTGATCGATTTCGATCGCGACGTCTGGGGTTACATTGCATTGGGTCACTTCAAGCAGAAAACTGTCGCGGGTGAAATCGGTTCTTCCACCATGCCGCATAAAGTTAACCCCATCGACTTCGAAAACTCCGAAGGTAATCTGGGTCTGTCCAATGCGGTTCTGCAGCACCTGGCGAGTAAACTGCCGGTTTCCCGCTGGCAGCGTGATCTGACAGACTCTACCGTTCTGCGTAACCTGGGTGTGGGTATCGGCTATGCGCTGATCGCCTATCAGTCCACGCTGAAGGGCGTGAGCAAACTGGAAGTGAACCGCGATCATCTGCTGGATGAACTGGATCATAACTGGGAAGTTCTGGCAGAGCCGATTCAGACCGTGATGCGTCGCTACGGTATTGAGAAGCCATATGAGAAGTTGAAAGAACTGACCCGCGGCAAGCGCGTTGACGCCGAAGGTATGAAGCAGTTTATCGATGGTCTGGCACTGCCGGAAGAAGAGAAAACTCGCCTGAAAGCAATGACGCCTGCCAATTATATTGGCCGCGCCATCACCATGGTTGATGAACTGAAGTAATCAGCAACTCCCCAGATGCTGAACAGAAGCCGGATAAGCGTAAGCGATTCCGGCTTTTTATCACCCGCTACATTATCCCTTCCCCCCCCCAAATTTGCCCCAAAAAAGTAACAATCTATGGTGGTCTAAGCTGCTACTAATTTATGCACGATCTGAAACTGTAGCCACCCGCAGAATGTTTAAACCACTCTGGCAGCATGGCCGCGCAATTTTCTTTGCTGATGGCTGGTACGAATGGAAAAAGGAAGGCAACAAAAAACAGCCCGGATTGCAGGAAAGGACCCGTAAGTGATAATAATTATCAAAACATTCACGTGGGGTCATTGGAATAACAATTTCTTAATCTCTCACCGAAAATAAGGATTTGTTAAGCTTCATGCTTTATGGTTGATGCAACACACCCTTTGAGGAAATAATAATGATGAAATTCTCAAAACTTCAGATTCGCTTACACTGGCTGACTCTGATGTTAATAGCGATAACCTATGCAGCTATGGAGCTACGCGGCTGGTTTCCTAAAGGCAGCAACACCTACCTGCTCATGAAAGAAACACATTACAATGCCGGGGTATTTGTCTGGTTTTTAATGATAATACGATTAATTATTAAACATAAGTATCATGACCCAGCCATCACTCCGCCCCCACCGACCTGGCAGATGATGGCTGCTAAAATAATGCATATCCTGCTATACATTTCTTTTTTGGCTCTGCCATTATTAGGTATTGCAATTATGGCTTACGGTGGGAAGGACTGGAGCTTCTTAAGTTTTAACATTTCACCTTTCGTTACTCCTGACGGGGAAACAAAATCACTTATTAAAGATATTCACGAAACACTGGCAAACGTCGGATACTTTTTAATTGCAGCGCATGCAGGTGCAGCGTTATTTCATCACTACGTCCAGAAAGATAACACTCTTTTGAGAATGATCCCTGACTGTAACGATAAGAAATAAATACAAATTTTAATGTTTAACATTACAGTAGGCACTCAGTGAATGCCTACTGTAATCCTGGAGTATTGATTCAATTTTCTTTATGTCGTCCTTGTCACCGCCAAGAACGCTGAAACTGCCAGCTCCAGCTCGACTAATGCTCAGGCTACAGTCCTCATACTGATTACCCAATTTTTTCAGCAACTCTTTATCCATGGCTGGTATCGCGCCTTTTGGTAGTTCTTTAGTTCGATCAATGGCTAATTCAATTCTCATAATTACCTCCGATGTATACACTGTTTTTTTATACAGCACCCCTGTAAGCAGAAATGATCAACGATTTAAGAGCGCAAATTATTAATTTTTTTACGTAATGTATTTACACATCAGATATTCCGTTTTTTCGGGTCCTACACATTTTTGTCGCGACATTGGATTTAAATTACCTGGCTCATGCTCAACTTAATGTTGACATAATGTTGACTCGCCATACTGGTAAGACGCTAAAAGAGGTCTTCCTATGCGAATCTTATCTCCTTATACGTTGCGCTGGCTTCCAGGTGAACGTGAGCAAAATGATATTTCAGAGTTTATTCGTGAAAGTTATTCTCAGTTTTATCATGCTTCTCTTCCTCGCTGCATGCCATGGTTACTTGGAATGTTCGATGCCAACGGAGAATTAAAAGCAGCCTGTGGCGTCCAACCGGCCTCAATGGGCAAGATATACCTCGAACACTATCTTGATTTCCCGGTTGAAGTCGTGCTGTCTGCACGATTGTCACATCCCGTTTCACGCGACTCGATTGTTGAAATTGGTAATTTTGCCGCGAGCGATGGGGCAAGCGCCCGAATAATGTATGCGGCTCTATGCCTGCTTCTCAATCAATACTGCTATTCGTGGATTGTCTTTACCGGAACTAAAAAAATACGCAATACCTTTTTCCGCCTGAATCTGCAACCAGTCACATTGATGCCTGCTGACTCGACAAGGCTTGGCGAAGCTGCGCGTGAATGGGGGAGCTATTACGAACATGACCCGCAAATTATGGCGGGGGAGTTACATGGTGGGCAAACCACACTGAGTCAGACCAGCCTGCTGCTGGGAATGTTTGCTGATCCGCCTTCTGCTCCCTGGATAACCCCTTCCGGAGGATCTTATGCTTCTGAACACGCTTGAGAAACAGGCTGCGCTTCAGCCAAATGCCATCGCCCTGCAGGGCGATTCTCGCTCGTGGAGCTGGCAGCAATACCATGATGCCGTTAAAGCAGTGGCCGAACAATTATCTGCCCTCAAGGTAAAACGGCTGGCACTTGAAATGGATAACAGCCCTGAATGGGCCATCATCGATCTCGCATGCCTGATAAGTGGAGTGGTGATCATCCCTGTCCCCTCCTTTTTCAGCGGGCAACAGAAAGCCTGGGTACGATCATCAGCCTCTGTGGATGCACAAATCGGTGGAGAAATCCTGGCGGATTGGCAGGAACACGATTTTGTACTCGGGAGACTGCAAATCCGTGCAGTAGAGGACCCCGTGACTCTGCCGGCAGGAACGGCAAAGATAACGTATACCTCCGGTACAACCGGAGAGCCAAAAGGCGTCTGTCTGAGTCTGGATGGTATGGTATGGATGGCTCAAACGTTAGCGGCCGCATTGCACCCCCTGAAACTGGAAAAACACCTGGTGACACTGCCCCTCAGTATTCTGCTGGAAAATCTGTGCGGCGTTTACATCCCTCTGCTACTTGGCGCTGAGACGGTGATTCTCCCACCCTCCCGGATTGGGTTTGAAGGTTCCAGCCGCTTTAATCCAGCCCAGTTTCTTCAGGCGCTGACCACCTGGTGCCCACAAAGTCTGGTGCTGGTACCAGAGTTGCTACGTGTGTTACTGCATCTGCACAAGCAGGTACCAGGCAGTACGCAATCTTTACGGTTTGTCGCCGCAGGCGGTGGCAAGGTTCCGGCTTCATTGCTGACAATGGCGATAAAGAGTGGCTTACCTGTATATGAAGGATACGGTCTCTCAGAATGTGGCTCTGTCGTTGCCCTCAATCTGCCCGACGCTATAAAAGAGAACAGCGTCGGTCGGCCATTGCCAGGTATCCAGATCAATGTTGATGACCAGCAACAATTGTGTGTCACCAGCCCGGCTAACGCTTTGGGATATCTGGGATCCGCACCAGCCTCCCCAACAGTTGCCACCGGCGATCTTGGCAGTGTTGATGAACACGGGTTTGTTCGTATTCAGGGGCGCCTGAAAAATGTCCAGATAAACGCTTTTGGTCGTAATTTTTCACCTGAATGGCCTGAGGCAGAGGCCATGACCTGTCCAGCTGTACGCCGGATAGTGATTTTTGGAGAAGGATTAAGGCATAACGTTGCACTCGTCGATGTCTTCGACGGGCAACAGATGCAGGCCCGCGAGCAGCTGCTGGCCCTTTCAGCTCGCCTGCCTGATTATGCGCAGTTCCATCGCCTGTTATTCACTTCAGCTATATCAGAGCCTGGCATGCTCACTGCAAATGGCCGCCCACGCCGGGAACTCATCCGGCAATCCCTCTGGCAACACATTCTCACCTGTAGTGAAGAGGAGTCATCATGAGCTTTTATAACAAATTACAACAACAGACTGAGGCCGAACGCCGGAGTTTACTCTCCTCGCCTGTCATCGCGCGCTGCCAGACTGGTGACATCTCGCGCGACCTGTATATCGCTTTTCTGACACAGGCTTACTATCACGTCAGCCATACCGTCCCCCTGTTGATGAGTGCTGGCAGCCGTTTGCCAGCCTCACATGAAGCCATTCGGGGCGCAATTGCTGAATATATTGACGAAGAGTACGGGCATCAGGAATGGATCCTGAACGATATTCAGGCTTGCGGCGGTGATGCGGAAAGCGTTCGCAATGGCACCCCAGGGATACCGATAGAAATGATGGTGGCCTGGCTCTACTACCGCATTGAACGGGTCAACCCTATGAGTATTTTTGGCATGGTACAGGTTCTGGAGGGAACCAGCGTATCTATTGCTACCGCGATTGCAGCCCAGGTGGAACGGACACTGGGGTTGCCAGAACAGGCGACAACCTACCTGCGTTCACACGGTGAACTTGATCAAGGACATCTTAAATTTTTCGCTTCACTTATGGATACCGTGACTGACGAGGCCGATCAGGCAGCCATTATCTATGCCGCTCGTCGCGTCTATCACCTGTACACAGAGATGCTTAACCAACTGGGGCAGACCACGTATGAACCTGCATGATAAAACCGTTCTGCTGACTGGCGCCAGCGGTGGTATCGGACAAGAGCTGGCGCAAAGGCTGGCGCACAAAGGAGCCAGACTCTGCCTGGTTGGACGAAATGCACAGGCGATGACGCTTCTGAAAGAGATGCTTCCCTATCCGGAACGGCATCATATTGTGCTAATGAGCAGTTATACCGATGACGAAATCGTCGCGCTGGCCAGCAGATTCAAAGATGAGAACAAACTGGATATCCTGATCAACAATGCCGGAACCAGCCGTTTTGCACTGTTTGAACAACAGTCTTTTGACGATATTCGGGAACAGATTAGAACCAATATCGAAATCCCCACTCTGTTGACCCGCGCCATGCTGGATAAGTTTAATCCACAGGGCATCATCCTAAACATTGGTTCGATATTTGGTGAGATTGGCCACCCTGCCTGGAGCGTGTATAGCGCCACCAAAGCGGCCACGCACCGTTTGTCGGAAGCGCTGGGGCGCGAATTAAAGGGGAATGGTATCAGCGTACTGTATGCCGCGCCGCGTGCTACCGAAACGGCGCTCAACAGTGACGAGGTTTACGCGCTTAACCGCAAACTGGGCAACAGCAGTGACTCCCCACAATTTGTCGCCGTACGTCTGGTACATCTCCTTGAGACAGAGCAGAAACGCTACCGCTTCGGCGCGATGGAACGTCTGTTCGTTAAAATCAATGCCTGGTTTCCCGGTATGGTAGACAAAGCGCTGGGTAAAAAATTAGCGGTGATCCAGTCCTATACCCAGGGCACATTCAAAGGTGAAGACAAATGAAAATTATGAAAACGTTGCTCCTGACAGCAGCTTTTCCCGCCTCTGCCATGGCGACTACCACGCTGGAAAACCTCCAGCACGACTGGTCCGTTTGTCAGTATCAGACCCTTGAAGCAAAAAAAGAGAGCTGCTTTACCACACTAAGTCAGCGGGCCCATAGTGCGAGTCAGGCAAAAAATAATGCTGACGCAGCATTGCTTATTTGGTCGGCGATTATCGACAGTAGCTGGGCGGGGGCTAAAGGAGGGCTGGGTGCATTGAGTCTGGTCAAACAGGCCCGTAGCGATCTGGAAAAAGCGATCAGCATCGACCCCAATGCTTTACAAGGATCAGCCTGGACCAGCCTTGGGGCGCTATATTATCAGGTTCCCGGCTGGCCGATTGGGTTTGGTGATAAAAACAAAGCCGAAGAAATGCTGAAAAAAGCACTGGCGATAAATCCTGATGGCATCGATCCAAACTATTTTTATGGTGACTTTTTGCTGAAAGAGAAAAAGACTGGCGAAGGGAAACGCTATCTGGAAAAGGCTCTTAAAGCACCGGCTCGCCAGGGGCGTGAGATTGCCGACCAGGGACGCCATCGCGATATAGCAAAAGACCTGGAAAGTATTCAGTAAAATATTCAACCCCTGCGTTGTTATAACGCCAGGGGTTGTTGATCTGTAAATCCGTGTCACCTTTCCTCAATTGGCGAACTCTCCGTGATGATTTACTCGGTAATGATCATAAGGGCATTTCAGTCCCCCCATACCCATCCCATATGGTTTTAGGGTGTATTCAGGCAATCTTCGCGCGCTCATCACAAGCGAAATACAGCTCGGTAAGTTCGACTATGCGGAACGTTTCCCGGAATCCAAAGCGCTTAAGAAGTTCATCACAACCAAAAAAATCATCACGTTTAAAGAACTGAGTGATTTTTTTACAGACACCAAAGCCTTAGAGGTATCTGGTGCAACACTGCTATCGCTTACTTCGGTCGTAAATACGTTACTGCGTGTAATCGGAGAAAATACCCGTCTGGTAGATATTGAGCATGCCGACATTTTGCATTACCGAAAGGAGTTATTGACCGGGACAATTATTAACCCAGCAATGCCGAATCTGGCCAGGCAGGGCCGCGCGCCCTCAACAGTCAATAAACAGATGGCAGTTTTATCAGAAATGCTTAAGCTCGCAAACCGAAGCCAGTTTATATTGCATGCTCCTTATGAAGGAGTGTCGCGACTCAAGTTATCTAAAAATGATCCCGACCCACTTTTACTTCATGAGTACCAGGCACTGATAGCCGCCCTTCCCCGTAGCCAGGCATTAATCATCATTGTTGCCGTTCATACGGGGATGAGGCCGGGCGAGATATGCGCCCTGGCATGGGAAGACATTGATTTGGTAAAAGGTGAAATCCACGTATCCAGAAGTTTGACGAATAAGCGAGTATTTGTACCCCCTAAGACAGATGCCGGAATAAGGACGATAACGTTGCTTAAACCTGCTCTGGATGCACTGAAGGAACAATACGAAGTCACCGGCGCTAATCCGAAGCAAGAAATTCGATTTCACTATCGGGAGATCGGAAAAACTGAGCAGCAATCTCTTCGCTTCGTTTTTTCACCGACAGCATATTCGTCAAAAAAAGGCAGTTACTTCTCCATGAACTCGATTGCCTATGGCTGGAAGCGAGGCACTTAACTTGCAAATATCCGCGAAAGGAATCCTTATAGGTCACGGAATACCTACGCATGCTGGACGTTGATGGCCGGAGCGAACCCGTCATTCATAGCGAGTCAGATGGTACATGAAGATGCGCGCATGGTGTACGAGGTTTACTCCAAGTGGATTGGCGACATGAACCAGGATCAGGTCAACATGCAGAACAATCAGATGCCAACAGCACTGCCCCCAGGACGCCCCCACGGGCAGGGGAGCATGAGAAAAGTTATTTAATTTCATAGCGCTGCTTTCAATCCACATAATCAGCGTTAAACTATTCATACCATTATTTTAGGGAGAAACGATGATGCGCGTACTGGTTGTCGAGGATAATGCTTTATTACGCCACCACCTCAAGGTTCAGTTACAGGATTTAGGGCATCAGGTGGATGATGCAGAAGATGCGAAGGAAGCGGACTATTATCTGAATGAGCATCTGCCGGATATCGCGATCGTTGATTTAGGACTCCCCGATGAAGATGGTTTGTCGCTAATCCGCCGCTGGCGCAGTAATGAGGTTTCGCTGCCAATTCTGGTATTAACCGCGCGCGAAGGCTGGCAGGACAAAGTGGAAGTTCTCAGTGCAGGCGCTGACGATTATGTCACCAAACCGTTTCACATCGAAGAAGTGGCTGCACGCATGCAGGCACTGATGCGTCGAAACAGCGGTCTGGCATCGCAAATTATCTCCCTTCCGCCTTTTCAAGTGGACCTCTCCCGACGCGAGTTATCCGTCAATGATGAGGTTATCAAGCTCACGGCGTTTGAATATACCATTATGGAAACTCTCATCCGTAATAATGGCAAAGTGGTCAGTAAAGATTCGCTCATGCTGCAGCTTTATCCGGATGCCGAGCTGCGCGAAAGTCACACTATTGATGTCCTGATGGGGCGTCTGCGTAAAAAAATTCAGGCGCAATATCCGCATGAGGTGATCACTACCGTACGTGGACAAGGCTATCTTTTCGAACTGCGCTAATGAACAAATTATTGCGTCATTTTTTCCCGTTATCGCTGCGGCTGCGCTTTTTACTGGCCACCGCGGGCGTGGTATTGGTGCTTTCACTGGCCTACGGCATGGTTGCCCTGGTAGGCTATAGCGTCAGCTTTGATAAGACAACGTTCCGCCTGCTGCGGGGCGAAAGTAATCTGTTTTATACCCTGGCGAAATGGGAAAACGGCAAGATTAACATCGAGCTGCCCGAGAACCTCGACATGCAAAGCCCAACAATGTCTCTGATTTACAATGAAGCGGGTGAACTTCTGTGGGCGCAGCGCAATGTTCCCTGGCTGACGAAAAGTATCCAACCGGACTGGCTAAAAACCAACGGATTTCATGAGATTGAAGCCAACGTAGACGCTACCAGCACACTACTTGGCGAAGATCACTCCGCGCAGCAGCAGTTAAAAGAAGTCAGAGAAGATGACGACGACGCCGAAATGACCCACTCCGTGGCGGTAAACGTCTATCCTGCTACTGCCAGAATGCCGCAACTGACCATTGTGGTTGTCGATACCATTCCGATAGAGCTAAAGCGCTCGTATATGGTCTGGAGCTGGTTTATTTATGTGCTGGTCGCCAATCTGTTGCTGGTCATTCCGCTGTTATGGGTGGCCGCGTGGTGGAGCCTGCGGCCGATTGAATCGCTGGCGCGTGAAGTCCGTGAGCTTGAGGAACATCATCGTGAGATGCTAAACCCCGCCACCACACGCGAATTGACCAGCCTGGTTCGTAATCTCAATCGGCTGTTAAAAAGCGAACGTGAGCGTTATGACAAATACCGCACCACGTTAACAGACCTCACCCATAGCCTGAAAACACCACTGGCGGTATTGCAGAGTACTCTGCGCTCAATGCGTAATGAAAAGATGAGCGTCAGCGACGCAGAGCCTATCATGCTGGAACAAATCAGCCGTATTTCCCAACAGATAGGCTATTACCTGCATCGCGCGAGCATGCGTGGCAGCAGTGCCCTACTCAGCCGCGAACTGCACCCGATCGCGCCGTTGCTGGATAAACTAACCTCGGCACTGAATAAGGTGTATCAGCGTAAAGGCGTCAACATTAATCTCGATATCTCACCTGAAATCAGCTTTGTGGGCGAACAGAATGATTTTGTCGAGGTGTTGGGCAACGTACTGGATAACGCCTGTAAATATTGTCTGGAGTTTGTCGAGATTTCAGCGCAACTGTCTGAGGATCAGCTGCATATTCTGGTTGAAGATGATGGTCCTGGTATTCCGCAAAGCAAACGGGAAGTGGTGTTTGACCGCGGACAGCGCGTAGATACGCTACGTCCAGGACAAGGCGTCGGTCTGGCGGTGGCGCGAGAAATCACCGAACAGTATGACGGGCAGATTATTGCCGGTGATAGCCTGCTGGGTGGTGCGCGCATGGAGGTTATTTTTGGTCGCCAGCAGCCGGGTCAGAAAGACGAGTAATCGTCGCATGTAATAAATATGTACTGACTTCACGCTTGAGGTTAAGTATCCGTTATAATCGGTTGCAGATACCAGCCTGCGGGATGCTCATTATGGAATACCAACTCACACTTAACTGGCCCGATTTTCTTGAACGCCACTGGCAGAAACGCCCGGTGGTCTTAAAACGCGGGTTTAACAATTTTATTGACCCTCTCTCTCCTGACGAACTGGCTGGACTGGCAATGGAAAGCGAAGTCGACAGCCGACTCGTCAGCCACCAGGACGGAAAATGGCAGGTTAGCCACGGTCCCTTCGAAAGCTACGACCATCTTGGCGAGAATAACTGGTCTTTGCTGGTGCAGGCGGTCAACCACTGGCACGAGCCAACTGCCGCGCTGATGCGCCCGTTCCGTGAATTACCGGACTGGCGCATCGACGACCTGATGATTTCTTTCTCTGTCCCCGGCGGCGGCGTTGGCCCGCACCTGGATCAGTACGATGTATTTATCATTCAGGGAACCGGTCGTCGTCGCTGGCGCGTAGGTGAAAAACTGCAGTTGAAACAACACTGCCCTCACCCGGATCTCCTTCAGGTCGACCCGTTCGAAGCTATTATCGATGAAGAGCTGGAACCCGGCGATATCCTGTACATTCCACCGGGATTCCCGCACGAAGGTTATGCGCTGGAAAACGCGATGAACTATTCGGTCGGTTTCCGTGCGCCAAACACTCGCGAGCTGATCAGCGGGTTCGCCGATTACGTTTTACAACGTGAACTGGGTAGTACCTATTACAGCGATCCTGACCTGCCGCCACGCGATCATCCGGCCGACGTTCTGCCGCAGGAGATGGATAAGCTGCGCGAAATGATGCTCGGGCTGATTAATCAACCAGAACATTTCCAGCAGTGGTTTGGCGAGTTTATTTCTCAGTCTCGTCATGAACTGGATATTGCCCCGCCGGAGCCACCATATCAGCCAGACGAAATTTACGATGCCCTGAAGCAAGGTGATGTGTTAGTGCGTCTGGGCGGATTGCGTGTATTGCGTATTGGCGACGACGTCTACGCTAACGGTGAGAAAATTGATTCACCGCATCGTCCTGCCCTGGAAGCGCTGGCCAGTCATATTGTGTTGACGGCTGAGAACTTTGAGGATGCGCTGGAAGATCCTTCTTTCCTTGCCATGCTTGCCGCGCTGGTCAACAGCGGGTACTGGTTCTTCGAAGGGTAATGCGAAGTGTGCCTGATGCGACACTACGCGTCTTATCAGGCCTACTGGAGTGTAATAATGTAGGCCGGATAAGCGAAGCGCCATCCGGCAACTACACATACTTTATTTTTGTTGCGCGGCCAGTTCAGCAATACGCACAATCACCTGTACCGCTTTTTCCATTCCTTCCAGGGTTACAAACTCATGTTTACCATGATAGTTGTAGCCACCGGTGAACAGATTCGGACACGGTAATCCCATAAACGACAGCTGCGCGCCGTCAGTGCCGCCACGGATCGGTTTCAGCACCGGCTCAATATCGCAATCGCGCATCGCCTGCTGGGCGATATCCAGTACGTGCGGATGCTCAATCACTTTTTCGCGCATATTGTAGTAACTGTCTTCAATCACCAGTTCGATATAGCAGTCGGGGTGTAACCCTTTACCGACCTTCTTGGCGATATCCATGATCTTGCGTTTACGCGCTTCAAACTGCTTACGGTCAAAATCACGAATAATGTAGTGCATATCCGCCCGATCGACCGTCCCTTTCATGCTCGCCAGATGATAAAAGCCTTCGTAACCTTCCGTCTTTTCCGGGCTTTCATCTGCCGGAACCTCTGCATGAATACGCGCCGCCAGCGACAGCGCATTCACCATCACCCCTTTTGCGGTGCCGGGATGCACATTGTTGCCAACAATTTTAATATTAACCGACGCAGCGTTGAAGTTTTCAAACTCCAACTCACCTACGCCACCACCGTCAACGGTATAGGCCCACTGCGCATCGAATGCCGCAACGTCAAAATGCTTCGCCCCTTTACCCACCTCTTCGTCCGGTGTAAAGGCCACGCGGATATCACCGTGCGGAATATCTTTTTGGATAAGCACAGCCAGTGCGGTCATGATTTCCGCCACGCCTGCTTTATCATCCGCGCCCAGCAACGTTTTACCATCTGTAGTGATCAGCGTCTGACCCAGAAGTTGATGCAGCACCGGGAACATCACTGGCGATAAAACTTCATCACCAATGCCTAACGCAATATCGCCACCGCGATAGTTTTCAACAATTTGCGGATTGACATTTTTACCACTGAAATCCGGTGAGGTATCCACATGGGAAATAAAGCCGATCGCAGGAATATTGCCAGCAACGTTAGCGGGTAACGTTGCCATCAGCGTGCCTTTTTCGCTCAGTGAAATATTAACCAGCCCCATCTCTTCGAGCTGTTGTTTGAGCAGTTGTAATAATTTCCACTGTCCTTCGGTGCTGGGTACCTGCCGCACGCCCGATTTTGATTGGGTGTCCAGCGACACGTAGTGTAAAAAACGCTCAAGTAGTTTATCCATGCAGTCACCCTCACTTTTTGTGACAACATTATCAATAAGCAACAAAAGACAAATATTGCGTCAGGTCACTTTTATCCCCGCAAGTGAGAATATTTCGCCCTGACATCCCCTCTGACTATAGGGCTAAGTCAGTAATTCGCAACAAGGATTGGCGATTACAATGGTTTGCCGTAGAATAACGGCCCTCATTAAGAGTCATCAAGGTGGTTAACCACAAACCCCGCATCGGTCAGCCATCCGTTGCGTTTACATGGGACAGAGTAAAAAATTGAATAAACAACCGCGTTCGCTTTCTCCACTGGTGCAATTAGCGGGAATTCGCAAAAGTTTCGATGGCAAAGAGGTGATTTCCAGCCTGGATTTGACCATCAATAATGGCGAGTTTCTTACGCTGCTTGGCCCCTCTGGCTGCGGTAAAACAACCGTTCTTCGCCTGATTGCCGGTCTGGAAACGGTTGATTCCGGTCATATTATGTTGGACAACGAGGACATTACTCACGTTCCAGCGGAAAACCGCTACGTGAATACCGTCTTCCAAAGCTATGCGTTATTCCCCCACATGACCGTATTTGAGAATGTGGCCTTTGGTTTACGCATGCAAAAAACGCCCGCAGCCGACATTTCTCCCCGCGTTACCGAAGCCCTGCGCATGGTACAACTGGAAGAGTTCGCCCAGCGAAAACCGCATCAACTTTCCGGCGGCCAGCAGCAGCGCGTAGCGATTGCCCGAGCTGTGGTCAACAAACCCCGCTTACTCTTGTTAGATGAATCCCTCTCTGCGCTGGACTACAAACTGCGTAAGCAGATGCAGAATGAACTGAAAGCGCTGCAGCGTAAGCTTGGTATCACTTTTGTCTTTGTCACACACGATCAGGAAGAAGCGCTGACTATGTCCGACCGCATCGTGGTGATGCGCGATGGTAAGATTGAGCAGGACGGTACACCGCGCGAAATCTACGAAGAGCCCAAGAATCTGTTCGTCGCCGGGTTTATCGGCGAGATCAATATGTTTAACGCCACAGTGATTGAACGTCTGGATGAACAGCGTGTTCGTGCTAACGTTGAAGGCCGCGAGTGCAATATTTATGTCAACTTCGCGGTGGTTCCCGGACAAAAGCTGCACGTCCTGTTACGTCCTGAAGATTTGCGCGTAGATGAAATCAACGATGATAATCATATCGAAGGCCTGATCGGCTACGTGCGCGAACGCAACTACAAAGGCATGACGCTGGAGTCGGTTGTGGAACTGGAAAATGGCAAGATGGTGATGGTCAGCGAATTCTTCAATGAAGACGATCCTGACTTTGACCACTCTCTCGACCAGAAAATGGCGATTAACTGGGTAGAAAGCTGGGAGGTAGTACTGGCTGATGAAGAACACAAGTAAATTCCAGAGTGTGGTGATCGTCACCATTGTCGGTTGGCTTGTGTTATTTGTCTTTCTGCCCAACCTGATGATCATCGGTACCAGCTTTTTGACCCGCGACGATGCCAATTTCGTCAAAATGGTCTTTACGCTGGAGAACTATACGCGCTTGCTCGATCCGCTCTATTTTGAGGTGCTGGTTCACTCCCTCAATATGGCGCTGATTGCCACGCTCGCCTGTCTGGTACTCGGCTACCCGTTTGCCTGGTTTTTGGTGAAACTGCCGGAAAAAGTGCGCCCGCTGCTGCTTTTCCTGCTGATTGTTCCGTTCTGGACCAACTCACTTATTCGCATCTACGGACTCAAAATTTTCCTCAGTACCAAAGGCTATCTCAACGAGTTTCTGTTATGGCTCGGGGTTATCGATACACCCATTCGCATCATGTTTACCCCCAGCGCGGTGATTATCGGGCTGGTATACATCCTGCTCCCGTTTATGGTGATGCCGCTCTATTCCAGCATTGAAAAGCTCGATAAGCCGCTGCTGGAAGCCGCACGCGATTTAGGCGCCAGTAAACTTCAGACCTTCACCCGCATCATTATTCCGTTAACGATGCCGGGGATTATCGCCGGATGCCTGCTGGTCATGTTGCCCGCAATGGGGCTGTTTTACGTTTCCGACTTAATGGGCGGCGCGAAAAACCTGCTGATTGGCAACGTAATTAAAGTTCAGTTCCTGAACATCCGTGACTGGCCGTTTGGTGCAGCCACCAGCATTACGCTGACCATCGTGATGGGTCTGATGCTGCTGATCTACTGGCGTGCCTCGCGCTTGCTGAACAAGAAGGTGGAACTCGAATGATCGGTCGACTGCTCCGCGGCGGTTTTATGACCGCTATCTACGCGTATCTGTATATTCCAATCATCATTCTGATTGTGAACTCCTTTAACAGCTCGCGCTTCGGCATCAACTGGCAGGGTTTTACTACCAAATGGTACGGCCTGCTGATGAATAACGACAGCCTGTTGCAGGCGGCGCAGCACTCGCTGACGATGGCTGTGCTATCCGCCACGTTTGCCACCTTGATCGGCTCACTCACTGCGGTTGCGCTGTACCGCTACCGTTTTCGCGGTAAACCGTTCGTCAGTGGTATGCTGTTCGTGGTGATGATGTCGCCAGATATTGTGATGGCAATATCTCTGCTGGTGCTGTTTATGCTGATCGGCATTCAACTGGGTTTCTGGTCGCTGTTGTTCTCACATATCACTTTTTGTCTGCCTTTTGTGGTGGTGACAGTTTACTCACGCCTGAAAGGTTTTGATGTACGCATGCTTGAGGCTGCTAAAGATTTGGGTGCCAGCGAAGTAACTATTCTGCGCAAGATTATACTGCCACTGGCTATGCCTGCGGTGGCTGCAGGTTGGTTGCTGAGCTTTACGCTGTCGATGGATGATGTCGTCGTTTCGTCCTTCGTTACCGGACCGGGTTATGAAATTCTGCCATTAAAAATCTACTCAATGGTCAAAGTCGGTGTATCACCAGAGGTGAACGCGCTGGCGACCATTTTGTTGGTTCTGTCGCTGGTTATGGTGATCGCCAGCCAGCTTATTGCACGTGATAAAACCAAGGGCCGCTGAGGCCCTTAATTCAGGGGACGTTAAATGATGAAAAAATGGTCACGCCACCTGCTCGCGGCGGGTGCTCTGGCACTGGGCATGAGCGCCGCTCACGCGAATGACAACAACACGCTCTATTTCTATAACTGGACCGAGTATGTCCCGCCAGGGCTGCTGGAACAATTCACCAAAGAGACCGGCATTAAGGTTATCTATTCGACCTACGAGTCGAACGAAACCATGTACGCCAAGCTCAAAACCTATAAAGACGGCGCATATGATCTGGTGGTTCCGTCCACCTATTACGTCGATAAAATGCGTAAAGAAGGCATGATCCAGAAGATCGACAAGTCGACGTTGACCAACTTCCACAACCTCGATCCGGAAATGCTCAACAAGCCGTTTGACCCGAACAATGACTACTCCATCCCGTATATCTGGGGTGCGACGGCCATTGGCGTAAACAGCGATGCTATCGATCCGAAAACCGTCACCAGTTGGGCCGATCTATGGAAACCGGAGTACAAAGGCAGTCTGCTGTTAACGGATGATGCGCGTGAAGTGTTCCAGATGGCGCTGCGCAAGCTGGGATACTCCGGCAATACCACCGACCCGAAAGAGATTGAAGCCGCCTATAACGAGCTGAAGAAACTGATGCCTAACGTCGCGGCGTTTAACTCTGACAACCCGGCCAACCCGTATATGGAAGGTGAAGTCAATCTGGGGATGGTGTGGAACGGCTCCGCGTATGTTGCGCGTCAGGCAGGTACACCGCTGGAAGTGGTATGGCCTAAAGAAGGTGGCATTTTCTGGATGGATAGCCTGTCTATTCCGGCTAACGCGAAAAACAAAGAAGGTGCGCTGAAGCTGATTAACTTCCTGCTGCGCCCGGACGTGGCGAAAGAAGTTGCGGAAACTATTGGTTATCCGACGCCAAACCTGGCAGCACGTAAGCTGTTAAGCCCTGAAGTCGCAAATGATAAAACCCTGTACCCTGACGCAGAAACCATCAAC
The DNA here is from genome assembly GCF_030333815.1 of Citrobacter sp. Cf136. Classification (NCBI taxonomy): domain Bacteria; kingdom Pseudomonadati; phylum Pseudomonadota; class Gammaproteobacteria; order Enterobacterales; family Enterobacteriaceae; genus Citrobacter; species Citrobacter sp. Cf136. The sequence continues at coordinate 1,486,835 of NZ_JAOWFE010000032.1, forward strand.
AAAGGGGAATGGCAGAACGACGTCGGTTCCGCCAGCGCTATCTATGAAGAGTATTATCAGAAGCTAAAAGCAGGACGTTAATTGCCCTCCTCGTAGGCCGGATAAGACGCGCCAGCGTCGCATCCGGCGCATCATCACTGCCCGATGGCGCTGCGCTTATCGGGCCTACGCCATCCGTGCTCACAGACCTTTCAATAACTTCTCAACAAACTCTGGCACCACCTGGCTTGCCGGACCGTAATACTTCTCTTCAAACTCGCTGCCAACCTGGCTCGGTTCGAGATTTAGTTCTACCGTATGTGCCCCATGCAGTCGCGCCTCATGCACAAAACCCGCAGCCGGATAAACATGTCCCGATGTGCCAATCGCAATGAATACATCCGCCATTGCCAGCGCCATGTAAATTTCATCCATGCCCAGCGGCATTTCACCAAACCACACCACGTGTGGTCGCAGCGGTGCCGGAAATTGACAGCAGTGACATTTATCTTCCGGGGTCACATCGTCCTTCCATTCCAGAATCTGCCCGCTTTGCGAGCAGCGAACCTTGAGCAGTTCGCCGTGCATATGGATAACGTTCTGGCTGCCCGCACGCTCATGCAGGTTATCAATGTTCTGCGTCACCAGTAAAAAACGGTCGCCCAGTTCGGCTTCGAGTTTTGCCAGTGCGATATGCGCCGCGTTGGGCTGGATTTCTGGCTGTTGCAATTGATGGCGACGGGCGTTATAAAACGACTGAACCAGTTCCGGGTTTCGACTAAATCCTTCCGGAGTCGCAACGTCCTCAACCCGATGTTCTTCCCAGAGACCATCCGCCGCGCGGAAGGTTCGAATTCCTGACTCAGCGGAGATTCCCGCTCCCGTCAGTACCAGCACTCTTGGTTTTTCCATCAATTCAGGCACCACTCTGTCTCTGAAAAAGATTCGTTGACGCAGGCGATCGCGCAAATGGCGTTTATTTTTACGAAAGCGGCTTAACCGATGACCCCGACGCGACAGCATAACAACCTCTTTGTATTAATCGGTAAGATGTAGGAAAGCAGCCCCGCGCATCCCGCCGGCATCACCGTGCCGTGCCTGCTCAATACGCGGTACCCGGGCAACCGGCAACAGATGACGTGGCAGTCGGTCCGTCAGTTGCGTCGTAATAGCGGTAAAATTCGATAAGCCTCCGCCAATCACCACCAAATCAGGATCGACGATAGTCAGGATATTCCCAAGACACACCGCCAGCAAATCCAGATAGCGTTCTACGTGTGCACGCGCATGTTCATCGCCCTGCTCCCACAACGCGATAATTTCACGGGCATCCAGCGGTTGATGGTAGTAATGCTGATACAACCACGCAAATCCACCGCCGGAAAGATAGCTTTCGATGCATCCCAGTTGGCCGCATCCGCAGCGGCGCAGCGGGAAATCAAAGCCCATCAACGTCAGCGCATCGACCGGCAAACGAATATGACCAAACTCGCCGGTGATATAGCTGCGTCCGGTGATGGATTTCCCGTTAAGCACCAGGCCGCCGCCAACGCCCGTACCGAGGATCAACCCCATCACCAGCGGATATTGGGTAAACTCGTCATCCCAGGCTTCGGAGAGAGCAAAACAGTTCGCATCGTTATCCAGACGCACATCGCGGTCAAGGCGAGCGCTAAGATCGGCGCGGAGCGGTTTGCCACTGGCGGCAGGAACGTTGGCCGCGTACAACGTGCCGTCTTCCGTTTCCGGCATGCCAGGAATCCCGATACCGACCGAACCTTTGATACCAAAACGCTGGTCAGCTTCCGTCACCAGATTGCAGACCGCATCAAGGAAAGCGTCGTAGCTGTCGCGAGGTGTAGGGACGCGAGTTTCCCATTGCAGACGACGTTGCTTATCAAACACGCCCAGCGCAATTTTGGTCCCGCCGATGTCAAATCCGTAATACATCACCGCTCCTTGATACACGTCATCCTTCAAGATGCCTCTGCGTTGGCTACGCCTTGATGCAGCATGAATGCTGTCGTGTATTATTGTTGTTATTGGCCGCTAAGTACTCTCGCAGGATCAATATTGCTGGCGCGACGCGCCGGATACCAACTTGCCAAAAGACTCAGCACGAGTGCTGTCACCAGCACGTAAATCACATCCAGCCAGTGTAATTCCGACGGCAGGAAGTCAATGAAATAGATATCGCCGGACAGGAACTGATGACCGATAAGCGCCTCGATTCCGTTGATGATCGGCGTCAGTTGCAACGAGACAACCACCCCGATGACGACGCCTATCAGGCTACCAAACAGACCCGCCAGCAGGCCGTACCAGACAAAAATGGCACGGATCAACCCATCTTTCGCCCCGAGGGTTCTTAATACCGCAATATCGCCGCTTTTGTCTTTTACCGCCATCACTAACGTGGAAACGATATTAAAGCAGGCCACACCAATCACCAGCACCATCGCCAGATACATAATGGCGCGAATCATCTGGATATCGCGATACATATAGCCGTAAGTACCGATCCAGCTCTTAATATAAACATAGTTATTGGTGACTTCACCCGCGTCCCGCACCAGCTTATTGGCGTTAAACACGTCGTTAACCTTCAGCGCAATCCCGGAAACGCTGGTTCCCATATCCAGATATTGCTGCGCATCTTCCATTGGGATCATGGCAAAGCTGTGATCGAGCTGACCGCTCAGCTGCAGAATTCCCGTTACGTGCAAACGCACGCGTTTAGGCTGCTGTAATTTATGATCCGCGCTGGCGTTAGGGATCATAATCGACACCCAGTCGCCCTGCTTCACCTTCAGCGCATCGGCAATACCCTTACCAATGATGATTTGTTGTTCACCGGCTTTAAAATTATCCCAGGCATGGTTTTGCACGAAGGATGGCAGTGCGCTTAAACGCTGTTCCTGTTTCGGGTCAACGCCCTTCACCTGCACCGCGCGTAAGTTCGCCCCGCTCTCTACCAGTCCGGTAAAGTTGATATAAGGCGCCGCGGCGACAATACCCGGCACTTTTTGTACTTTGTCGAGCGCTTCCTGCCAGTTATTCCACGGCTGATTTACGGCTTCAATCTCTCCGTGTGGGACTACGGCCAGAATACGGTTGTTCAGCTCACGCTCAAATCCGTTCATGGCACTTAAACCAACGATCAACACCGCCACACCCAACGCGATGCCAACAGTGGAAATCACAGATATCAGCGAAACCATACCGCCGCGCCGCCGACCACGGCTAAAGCGCAGACCAATCAATAACGATAAAGGCGAAGCCATTACTCAGCTCCCATCAGGCTCAGTTCAGCCGTCAGGCGACCATCGCGCATTTCAAGCTGGCGGCTCATCCGCTTCGCCAGTTGCAGATCGTGCGTCACCACCAGAAATGCCGTGCCCTGAGAGCGGTTCAGCTCGCCCAGAAGCTCGAAAATGCTATCCGCGTTACGCGCATCCAGGTTACCCGTTGGCTCATCCGCCAGGACCAGACGCGGGTTATTCACCAGCGCACGAGCGATGGCCACACGCTGGCGTTCGCCGCCAGACAGTTCAGACGGGCGATGACTGGCACGATGATCCAGTCCTACGGCTTTCAGCATATCCCGTGCGCGCTCGGTTATTTCAGCCGGTTTTTTCTTGCCGATCAGTAGCGGCATCGCTACGTTTTCCAGCGCGGTAAAGTCCGGCAGTAAATGGTGGAACTGGTAAATAAAGCCCAGCTTCTGATTGCGCAGTTCCGCTTTCGCCGCCGACGAGAGCTTGCTCATTGGCTGACCGCTAAAAATCACGTCGCCGGAAGTCGGCGTATCCAATCCGCCCAGCAGATGCAGCAGCGTACTCTTTCCGGAGCCAGAGCTGCCGACAATCGCCATCATCTCACCTTCGCCGACGCTAAAACTGACATCGTGCAGGACATCGGTCTGCACAGTGCCTTCCTGATAGCGTTTGCACAGGTTGTCGCATTGCAACAGGATCTTATTCATAACGTAAAGCCTCAGCGGGTTGAGTGGCGGCAGCGCGCCAGGAAGGATAAAGCGTAGACAGCAGCGCGATGGCCATCGCCACCAGCGCAATGACGATAACCTGCAGCGGCTCGATAGCGACCGGCAGCGCCGCGCCATCCAGCAGCACACCAATAATTGGCATTAAATTGTTCAGTTGACTGGCGAGCAATGCGCCCAGCACCGCGCCAAGCAGCGCGCCGATAATCCCGGCACTGGCCCCCTGAACCATAAACACCATCATTATCTGCCGCGGCGTTAGCCCCTGCGTTTGTAGAATCGCCACTTCTCCTTGCTTCTCCATTACCATCAGACCCAGCGAGGTAATAATATTAAAAGCCGCCACAGCCACGATCAGGCTAAGCAGTAGCCCCATCATGTTCTTCTCCATGCGCACGGCCTGGAACAGTTCCCCTTTGCGCTCGCGCCAGTCCTGCCATTTGGTGCCCTGCGGCAGCGTTTGCTGGCTCAGCGTATCAACTTTTAACGGTTCGTTCAGCCACAGACGCCAGCCGGTAATATTGCCCACCGGATAGCGCATCAGGCGGGAAGCATCCTGAATGTTGGTCAGCATCTGGTAGCCGTCTACTTCGCTGTTGGCGGCGAAGGTGCCAATCACCGTAAACAGACGCTGGCTCGGCAAACGTCCCATCGGCGTAAACTGGCTGGCCGAAGGCACCATCACGCGAATTTGATCGCCACGGTTCACACCCAACTGCCCGGCAAGCTGCTCGCCGAGGATGATATTATACTTACCCGGTTGCAGATCTGTTTGCTTCACATTGACCAGATACGGCGTTAACGGATCTTTTTGCGCCGGATCGATACCGAGCATCACGCCGACCGCCACGCTACGCGCGCTTTGCAGCACCACATCTCCCGTAGTTATGGGTGCAACGCGGTTGACGCCGTTCAACACCACCGCTTTTTCCGGCAGTTGTTGCGGGTTGAGGGAACCCTGTTCAGACGAGAGAACGGCCTGAGGCATCAGGCCAAGAATATTGTTTTGCAGCTCGCGCTCAAAACCGTTCATCACCGACAACACCGTGACCAGCGCCATTACCCCGAGGGTAATGCCAATGGTGGAGAGCCAGGAAACGAAGCGACCGAAGCGATCTGCTGCACGCCCACGCATATAACGCAGGCCGATGAATAGAGCGACAGGTTGGTACATGAAATCCGTCTGGTTGCTGTTAGCAAAGTCACGAGTATATAAGCGAAAGCGGAATGGGTAAATGACTGAACCGTAAGTGTTCGTCAGCACTATTCCTAAAAGTATAAATAAATCAATTCGCTAAAGCTGTCCCTCTTCCCTTCCATCCTGGACCCTGATCTTTATCTTAAAAAATCAAAATGCAGACAGTTACGCATTACAGCGCACAGCGGGTTGCGCAGGATGGCAGGCTATAACCAACAATATGGATACGCCGTCTCGATGAATAAAAAAGAACTATGGATTAATCAAATCAAAGGGTTATGTATTTGTCTGGTGGTGATTTACCACTCGGTAATCACATTTTACCCGCACCTCACTACTTTTCAGCATCCGCTTTCAGAGCTGCTGAGCAAATGCTGGATTTACCTCAATTTGTACCTGGCGCCGTTTCGCATGCCGGTCTTTTTCTTTATTTCGGGATATCTGATCCGTCGCTACATTGATAGCGTCCCGTGGACCACCTGCGTGGATAAACGGATCTGGAGTATTGCCTGGGTGCTGATTCTCTGGGGTGTGGTGCAATGGCTGGCGTTAGTGGCGCTCAATAACTGGCTGGCCCCACAGCGCGATCTGAGCCATGCTGCCAACGCCGCTTATGCTGGTTCGATCGCAGGTTTTACCCACGGGATGCTGACGGCCAGTACCAGCTTGTGGTATCTGTACGCGCTGATTGTCTATTTTGTTCTGTGTAAAATTTTCAGCCGTTGGGCAGTACCGCTGTTGGCGTTATTTGTGGCGCTGAGCGTGACGATCAACTTTGTCCCGACGCCGTGGTGGGGAATGAACAGCGTGATTCGCAATCTGCCCTGGTACAGCCTCGGTGCATGGTTTGGCGCAACGCTGATGGTATGGATTAAGGAGGTGCCCCTGCGCCGCCATGCGCTCATTGTTCTGGTTAGCGCAATCGCCGCCATCGTCGCGTGGCTGGCAAATGTCTCACTATTACTTTCTCTTCTTTCCATTGTGCTGATCATGAAGCTGTTTTATCAATTTGAGCTGCGCTTTGGTATGCGTGAGTCCGGCCCGTTAAGCGTAATTGGTGCCAATACCATCGCCATCTACACCACCCACCGTATTCTGGTTGAGCTGTTCAGCTTAACGCTAATCCCAAACATTAATCATGCCGCCTGGCCTGCATATGCAGAGCTGGCCCTGCTGCTGGTGTATCCATTCGCCTGCCTGCTGCTGTGCACCTTGTTTGGCCTGTTGGTGCGTAAAATTTCACAAAAAACAGTGGCCGACCTGCTCTTTTCCCCGCCTTCATTATCGGTCGTTTCGCGCTAACCCCAACGCGCTTTTTGCCCCCATCAGGGGGCGAATCAATTTGCTTATGAGAAACGATCACGGATAATAAAGAACATTGCTTATCAGATGTATATCTAAACGAGAACCTGACAACCGAATGCCTGAACAACATCGTTACACGCTCCCAGCGAAAGCTGGCGATCAGCGCCAGTTGGGTGAGCTTACCGGTGCCGCCTGCGCAACGCTGGTCGCCGAAATCGCCGAACATCACGCCGGTCCAGTGGTGCTGATCGCGCCGGACATGCAAAATGCTTTGCGCCTGCATGATGAAATTCGTCAGTTTACCGACCAGATGGTGATGAACCTGGCCGACTGGGAAACGCTGCCCTATGACAGTTTTTCTCCCCATCAGGAGATTATCTCTTCGCGTCTCTCTACGCTGTATCAACTGCCTGCCATGCAGCGAGGCGTGCTGATCGTTCCGGTAAATACTCTGATGCAGCGTGTCTGTCCGCACAGCTATCTGCACGGGCATGCGCTGGTCATGAAAAAAGGTCAGCGGCTTTCGCGCGACGCCCTGCGCGAACAGCTGGATAGCGCTGGCTATCGCCATGTTGATCAGGTCATGGAACACGGCGAATACGCCACGCGCGGCGCGTTGTTGGATCTGTTCCCGATGGGCAGCGAGTTGCCTTATCGTCTGGATTTCTTTGATGACGAAATCGACAGCCTGCGTCTGTTTGATACCGACACCCAGCGCACGCTGGAAGAAGTCGATGCCATTAATTTGCTTCCCGCGCACGAATTCCCGACTGACAAAACGGCCATCGAGCTATTCCGTAGTCAGTGGCGCGATACCTTTGAGGTTAAACGCGACGCCGAACATATTTATCAGCAGGTCAGCAAAGGCACGTTACCTGCGGGTATTGAATACTGGCAACCGCTGTTTTTCAGCGAGCCGCTGCCGCCGCTGTTCAGCTACTTCCCTGCCAATACGTTATTGGTCAATACCGGTGATATCGAGACCAGCGCAGAACGCTTCCAGGCCGATACCCTGTCACGCTTTGAAAATCGCGGTGTTGATCCAATGCGCCCGCTTCTGCCGCCGGAATCGCTGTGGCTGCGGGTTGATGAGCTGTTTTCTGAACTTAAACGCTGGCCGCGCGTTCAACTGAAAACCGAGAGTCTGGCGAACAAAGCTGCGAATACCAACCTCGGGTTCCAGAAGCTGCCGGACATCGCCGTGCAGGCACAGCAAAAATCACCGTTAGATGCGTTACGTAAATTCCTTGAGGGCTTTACCGGCCCGGTGATTTTCTCGGTCGAAAGTGAAGGCCGACGTGAAGCGCTTGGCGAGTTGCTCGCTCGTATCAAAGTGGCACCGAAGCGGATATTGCGACTCGATGAAGCCGTAGATAACGGTCGTTATCTGATGATTGGCGCAGCTGAGCACGGCTTCATCGATAGCAAACGCAATCTGGCACTGATTTGTGAAAGCGATCTGCTTGGGGAACGCGTGGCGCGTCGCCGCCAGGATTCGCGTCGCACCATCAACCCGGATACATTAATTCGTAACCTTGCAGAGCTGCATCCCGGTCAGCCGGTAGTGCATCTGGAACACGGCGTGGGTCGCTATGCCGGGATGACCACGCTGGAAGCGGGCGGTATCACCGGTGAATATCTGATGCTCACCTATGCCAACGACGCCAAACTGTACGTGCCGGTGTCGTCACTGCATCTGATCAGCCGCTATGCGGGCGGTGCAGAAGAGAATGCGCCGCTGCATAAACTGGGCGGCGATGCCTGGTCACGCGCCCGACAGAAAGCCGCTGAGAAGGTGCGCGATGTCGCGGCAGAGCTGCTGGATATTTATGCCCAGCGCGCGGCGAAAGAAGGCTTTGCCTTTAAGCATGACCGTGAACAGTATCAGCTGTTTTGCGACAGCTTCCCGTTTGAAACCACGCCTGACCAGGCGCAGGCGATCAACGCTGTACTCAGCGATATGTGTCAACCGCTGGCCATGGACCGCCTGGTGTGCGGCGACGTCGGTTTTGGTAAAACCGAAGTCGCGATGCGCGCCGCTTTCCTTGCCGTAGAGAACCACAAACAGGTTGCCGTGCTGGTTCCGACTACCCTGCTCGCACAACAGCACTTCGACAACTTCCGCGATCGTTTTGCCAACTGGCCGTTACGCATTGAGATGTTGTCCCGTTTCCGTAGCGCCAAAGAGCAAGCGCAGATTCTGGAACAGGTTGCCGAGGGGAAAATTGATATTCTCATCGGCACGCACAAACTGCTGCAAGCGGATGTGAAGTTAAAAGATCTGGGTCTGCTGATTGTCGATGAAGAGCACCGTTTCGGCGTTCGCCACAAAGAACGCATCAAGGCGATGCGTGCGGATGTCGATATTCTGACCCTGACGGCAACGCCTATTCCGCGTACGCTCAATATGGCGATGAGCGGCATGCGCGATCTGTCGATCATCGCCACGCCGCCTGCTCGTCGTCTGGCGGTCAAAACCTTCGTACGCGAATACGACAGCCTGGTGGTACGCGAGGCGATCCTGCGTGAAGTTCTGCGCGGGGGACAAGTTTATTATCTGTTTAACGACGTCGAAAATATCCAGAAAACCGCTGACAGATTAGCAGAACTGGTGCCGGAAGCGCGTATTGGTATCGGCCACGGGCAAATGCGCGAGCGCGAGCTGGAACGCGTGATGAACGATTTCCACCATCAGCGTTTTAACGTGCTGGTGTGTACCACCATTATCGAAACCGGGATCGACATTCCGACCGCCAACACCATTATCATCGAACGCGCCGATCACTTTGGTTTAGCGCAATTGCACCAGCTACGCGGTCGTGTGGGACGCTCACACCATCAGGCGTACGCCTGGCTGCTGACGCCGCATCCAAAAGCAATGACCACCGACGCGCAAAAGCGTCTGGAAGCCATCGCTTCGCTGGAAGATTTGGGTGCAGGATTTGCGCTGGCGACCCACGACCTTGAAATTCGCGGCGCCGGGGAACTGCTGGGTGAAGATCAAAGTGGTTCCATGGAAAGCATCGGCTTCTCGTTGTATATGGAGCTGCTGGAAAATGCTGTCGATGCGCTCAAGGAGGGACGCGAACCGTCACTGGAAGATCTCACCAGCCAGCAAACCGAAGTTGAATTGCGTATGCCGTCTCTGCTGCCGGATAACTATATACCGGATGTTAACACCCGACTATCGTTCTACAAGCGCATTGCCAGCGCGAAAGGCGAAAACGAACTGGAAGAGATTAAGGTCGAGCTGATAGATCGTTTTGGCCTGCTGCCCGACCCGGCCCGTACGTTGCTGGATATCGCTCGTTTACGCCAGCAGGCGCAGAAACTGGGGATCAGAAAGCTCGAAGGTCATGACAAAGGCGGTACCATCGAATTTGCCGAGAAAAACCACGTCAACCCGGTCTGGCTGATTGGTTTACTGCAAAAACAACCGCAACACTTCCGTCTGGACGGCCCAACCCGACTGAAATTTATGCAGGATCTGGGCGAGCGTAAAACGCGGATCGACTGGGTCCGCCAGTTTATGCGTCAGCTTGAAGAAAACGCCGTAGCATAGTGAACAGGCCGGGTGAGCACACCACTCACCCGGCCTGATGAATTTACAAACTCTTTGCACTTCCCTGCACTTCCAGACACAGCAAACCGCCATAATTCTCGTTTACTTTTACATAATAAAAACCACGTAAAAACAATGGATTTATGGTGATGTTAAACAATAAACGACTCTCTCGCTGGCTCGCGTTTTTTACGCTGGCAGCGACCTTCGCGTTAGCACTTCCGGCTCAGGCAAACACCTGGCCGCTACCGCCGCCGGGAAGCCGTCTGGTGGGCCAGAATACCGTTCACGTTGTTGAAGACAATGGCGGTTCCCTGGAGGCGATTGCGAAAAAATATAATGTCGGCTTTTTAGCGCTGCTGCAGGCCAACCCCGGCGTTGACCCTTACGTACCACGTCCAGGCAGCGTGCTGACTATTCCATTACAAACTCTGCTACCTGACGCCCCGCGCGAAGGTATTGTTATCAACCTCGCCGAACTGCGTCTTTATTATTACCAGCCGGGGACCAATTCGGTGACCGTTTATCCTATTGGTATTGGCCAGTTAGGTGGTGACACGCTGACGCCTACGATGGTAACCACCATTTCTGATAAACGCGCCAACCCCACCTGGACGCCGACGGCAAATATCCGCGCGCGATACAAAGCAAACGGAATTGACCTGCCTGCCGTTGTACCTGCCGGTCCGGATAACCCGATGGGCCATCATGCAATTCGCTTAGCGGCATACGGCGGCGTCTATCTGCTGCACGGCACCAATGCTGACTTTGGCATCGGCATGCGCGTCAGTTCCGGCTGTATTCGTCTGCGCGACGGTGATATCGAAACCCTGTTCCGTCAGGTAACGCCCGGAACTAAGGTCAATATTATCAATACGCCGATCAAAGCATCCGTTGAGCCTAACGGCGTGCGGCTAGTAGAAGTACATCAGCCGCTGTCCGAAAAAATCAATGACGACCCGCAACTGTTGCCAATCGTGCTGAACGCGTCCATGCAGACATTTAAAAATTCGGCGCAAACAGATACCGCCGTCATGGATCATGCGATGGAGATTCGCTCAGGCATGCCGGTCGATGTGACCCGTCATCACGACGTTGCTCAACAGCCGATGTAAACTCCGCACATAAAAAACCCCCGCTGGATTTTATTCCGCGGGGGTTTTTTATTTAACTCGCAGTGGCATTGCGATGGGTTAAATCTTATTTGTAGATAACAGCAGTCCCATGAAGGGTGTTAGGGCCGGTAACGGAAGTAATACGGAAAGACTTCGCACCCATCTCATCGGCTTTCTGCGCCAGTTGATCTTCCAGTGAACCTAAGTTAGTCCCCGCATTCGCAGAAATAGTACCGACTTTCTCTTGACCCGCAGGTGTGGACTGAACTTCAACAGCGGCGAAGCTTGCAAATGACAGTGAGCTAAGAACAGCAGCAACAAACAGGGTTTTTACGTTTTTCATGATAGTGACCTTTAGCAGATGAATGGGTGTCGGAAAGATTAACTTAACGATCGATAGGTAAATCATAGATGTGATCCAGGTCACACGTCAATACTTTTTTATAATGATCGTTATATAAAATATAAAGGTCTTATTTTTCATGACAATAGATATAATTTATTTTTATCGTGAATCCGCTGGAGTGTGCAGTCGAATATTTTTATAATGGTTATTCAATAAACCCAACAAAGGTACATCGGCGCCATGACAACTGAAACGACAGGTTGTGCAAAAAAAAGCCGTGGCCGACCAAAAGTGTTCGACAGGGAAGCCGCGCTTGATAAGGCCATGACACTCTTCTGGCAGCACGGATATGAAGCGACCTCGCTCGCCGATCTCGTAGAAGCTACCGGCGCAAAAGCGCCCACGCTGTATGCGGAGTTCACCAATAAAGAAGGGTTGTTCCGTGCCGTGCTGGACCGCTACATCACCCGCTTTGCGGCGAAACACGAAGCTCAGCTGTTTTGTGAAGAAAAAAGCCTTGAGTCCGCACTGGAAGACTATTTCACCGCCGTAGCGACCTGCTTTACCAGCAAGGACACCCCGGCGGGATGTTTCATGATTAACACTTCTGCGACGCTGGCAGCCTCTTCCCGCGATATTGCGCACACGGTGAAATCCCGCCATGCAATGCAGGAACAGACGCTTACTCAGTTTCTTCATCAACGTCAGCAACGAGGTGAAATCCCCGCCTACTGTGACGTGCAAAAACTGGCTGAATACCTGAACTGTATTTTACAAGGTATGTCGATCAGCGCCCGTGAAGGTGCAACGTTTGAAAAACTGATGCAGATCGCACGTACCACCCTGCGACTGTGGCCCGAACTCGTCAAAGCTTAACCCTTTCCCGCAATTCCCCCGCTGTACTAACACCCCCGGGAGCTGATAAAGCCCCCGGTTAGATTCCCGTTCCATTGTCCCTACATTTCTCATTGTTTTCATCGTGTTATCCGATCATTTTTTGTAAAAGGTATTGATAACGACAATTGTTATCAGCAATATTCGCATTTGTTTTAATGCCTGTTTCACAATGTAACCATCGGTTTCTCTACCGCCATAACAAAAACAGATCGACTCTTTTTAAAAGGAATACAAATGAATAAGCGTCTCTGGGTGCTCAATCCTCTCCTGTTGTCTTTAACCCTCCCGGCCATTGCGGCTGAGGAAGAGAACCTTATCGTCAGCGCCAACCGTAGCCAACGCACCGTGGCAGAAATGGCGCAAACGACCTGGGTTATTGAAGGAAGCGAGATTGAACAACAGGTTCAGGGGGGGAAAGAGTTCAAGGATGTTCTTGCTCAGTTAATCCCAGGAATCGATGTCAGTAGCCAGGGGCGTACAAACTACGGCATGAACATGCGTGGTCGCGCCATTGTCGTGCTCATTGACGGTGTCCGTCTGAACTCCTCGCGAACCGACAGCCGTCAACTTGACTCCATTGACCCGTTTAACATTGCGCACATTGAAGTCATTTCAGGCGCAACCTCACTTTATGGCGGTGGCAGTACCGGCGGATTAATCAACATCGTCACCAAAAAAGGCCAGCCGGAGCGTGAAGTAGAACTCGAACTGGGGAGCAAAAGCGGCTTCAACAACAGTAACGATCATGATGAACGCGTTGCCGCGGCGGTGAGTGGAGGAACAGATCGCGCTTCCGGGCGTATGTCCGTCGCGTATCAACGATTTGGCGGCTGGTATGACGGTAATCACGATGCCCTGCTGCTGGATAACACCCAAACCGGGCTACAGCACTCCGATCGTCTGGACGTGATGGGCACCGGGACGATTGAACTTGACGACAACCGTCAGTTGCAACTGGTTACACAGTATTACAAGAGCCAGGGGGATGATGATTACGGGCTGGATCTCGGCGAGAACATGTCCGCCGTGACCGGAAACGGTAAAGCTTATACCAGCAGCGGACTGAATTCCGATCGTATTCCCGGAACCGAACGTCATCTGATCAGCCTGCAATATTCAGATGCGGATTTTTTCGGCCAGAACCTGGTCAGCCAAATCTATTACCGCGACGAATCGCTGAAATTCTATCCTTTCCCGACGCTCAGCAAAGGTAAGGTCACCAGTTTCTCCGCATCTCAGCAGGACACAGACCAGTTTGGCGCCAAAATTACCCTCAACAGCCAGTTGATGGATAACTGGGAGCTAACGTGGGGTATCGATGCCGATCACGAGACCTTCGATTCCAATCAGAAATTCTTCGATCTGGCCTGGTCCCTGCCCTCCGGCGGCATGGATAACCGCACCGCTTATACCACCGGGCGTTACCCCGGTTACAGCATCACCAACTTTGCGCCTTTCCTGCAAAACAGCTATGACATTAACGACATCTTTACCCTCAGCGGCGGCGTGCGCTATCAATGGACCGAAAACAGGGTTGATGATTTCGTTGGCTATGCTCAACAGCAGGGAATCGCGACCGGGCTTGCGAACTCTGCCGATACCATTCCGGGCGGCAAAACCGATTACGATAATTTCCTGTTCAACGCCGGTATCCTCGCCCATCTGACTGACCGTCAGCAAACGTGGTTTAATTTCTCTCAGGGCGTGGAGCTTCCGGATCCAGGGAAATATTACGGTAACGGCACCTATTCGCTGGTTGGCGATCATTACCAGCTCCAGCGCAGCGTCAACGTGGCGGATTCACGTCTGGAAGGGATTAAAGTTAACTCGTACGAACTGGGATGGCGCTACACCGGCGATAGTCTGCGCACGCAACTGGCCGCTTACTACTCGACTTCGGATAAATCGATCGTTATCAACCGCAGCGATATGACCATTAACGTTCAACCCGACGATCGCCGCATTTATGGCCTTGAAGGCGCGGTGGATTATTTCATTGCGGATACGGACTGGAGCCTGGGCGGCAACTTCAATGTCATTAAATCGGAAGTGAAACAGAACGGTAAATGGCAAAAATGGGATGTGACTCTGGCCTCACCGTCGAAAGCAACCGCGTGGGTCGGCTGGGCACCAGAACCGTGGACCTTACGCGTACAGAGCCAGCAAACATTTGATCTGACCGACGCCAGCGGCAATAAGCTGGATGGCTATAACACCATGGACTTTATCGGCAGCTATCAGCTCCCGTTGGGTAAGCTGACCTTTAGCGTGGAAAACCTGCTGAATGAAGAGTACACCACGCTGTGGGGACAACGTGCGCCACTGCTGTACAGCCCAACCTACGGCAGTCCGTCACTGTATGAGTACAAGGGCCGGGGCCGCACCTTTGGTCTGAACTATGCCTTAACCTTCTGATAAAAAAAGCCCCCCAGCCTGAGCGAATGGGGGGCTAATGTTCAGGATAATGCTATTTTACGCTTTGTTATTCAGTACCAACTGTCCGTTGTTATCCAACGGAATTTGCGCGCCGGGGTCCTTATCCATACGGATTTTCCCCTGCTGATCGCCAATTTTGTACGTCACGTCGTAGCCCAGCATCTTTTCAGATTTGTCATACACCGTTTTACAACGCTGCTGCGTGGTGGTGTAAGTATCGTTTTCCTGCATCGAACCCTGAATCTGATTACCTGCATAGCCGCCGCCTAAAGCCCCGGCCACGGTGGCAATATCTTTACCACGTCCGCCGCCAAACTGATGGCCAATAACGCCACCCGCAACCGCACCCAATACGGAACCCGCAATACGGTTTTCATCTTGTACCGGCTTACGGTGCGTGACAGTTACGTTCCGGCACTCCTGACGCGGTGTTTTTACCGACTCTTTAATCGGTGTTGCAGAGACAACTTGCGCATACTGTGGGCCACGCTCGAAAACGTTCAGACTGGCCACTGCTGCAACACCCAGCGCAGCAGCTACGCCAATCCCTATACCCGCCAACATTGATTTATTCACGGGACTTCCTCCTTTTTTGCTATTAGCAACAACTTTGCAACAGAAGGTAAGGAATGCCAATCAGATTACGGATGAAAATAGCAGGATGAGGCACGAACGCAGGATGATTCGGAGAACTCTGAAGGAAGGCGCCGGATGCGTAAAATCATCCGGCGCCACAAGTCGATATTAATGCAGTTTCAGACGCGGGCGAATCACCCGGTTGATACTACCGACCAGCATCATCAGGCCGGTTTTGAAGTAGCCGTGTAAAGCAATCTGGTGCATGCGGTACAGTGAGATGTATACAAAGCGCGCAATACGCCCTTCCACCATCATCGAACCACGAGTCAGGTTGCCCATCAGGCTACCCACGGTAGAAAAGTTAGAGAGCGAGACCAGAGAGCCGTGATCTTTGTACTGATACGCTTTCAGTGGCTTGCCGTTCATCTGTGCCAGAATATTGTTCATCGCACAGGTCGCCATCTGGTGTGCTGCCTGAGCGCGTGGAGGCACAAAACCCCCTTCCGGGCGAGCGCAGGAAGCGCAGTCGCCAATCGCGTACACGTCAGGATCGCGCGTGGTCTGCAGAGTTGGCTCAACCACCAGTTGGTTAATACGGTTCGTTTCCAGACCGCCAATGTCTTTCATAAAGTCTGGCGCTTTGATACCCGCCGCCCACACCATCAGGTCGGCTTTAATGTATTCGCCATCTTTGGTGTGCAGTCCGCCTTCGTCAGCGCTGGTGACCATAGTCTGGGTCAGTACGCGTACGCCCAGTTTGGTTAACTCATTATGCGCAGCACCAGAAATACGCGGCGGCAACGCAGGCAGAATGCGCTCGCCAGCTTCCACCAGCGTAACGTTCAGCGCATCGTTGGTCAGCCCTTTGTAACCATAGCTGTGCAGCTGTTTTACCGCATTGTGCAGCTCAGCGGAGAGCTCAACCCCCGTCGCACCACCGCCCACAATGGCGATATTCACTTTTCCGTTAGCGCCCAGATTCGCGGAATACTTCAGGAACAGATTCAGCATCTCCTGGTGGAAACGACGCGCCTGATGCGGGTTATCGAGGAAAATGCAGTTTTCTTTCACGCCAGGGGTGTTGAAATCGTTGGAGGTACTGCCCAACGCCATCACCAGCGTGTCATACGGCACTTTACGCTCAGGAACCAGCAGATCCCCTTTCTCATCGCGCAGCTCAGCGAGAGTAATGGTCTTCGCTTCACGATCGATATCTATCACCGAACCTAACTGAAACTGGAAGCCATGGTTACGGGCATGTGCCAGATAGCTCAGCGCATCCACGCCTTCATCCAGTGAACCCGTCGCCACTTCATGCAGTAACGGTTTCCACAAGTGACTGTGGTTTCTGTCTACCAGTGTGATTTTGGCCTTTTTCTTACGCCCGAGTTTTTTACCCAACTGCGTCGCCATTTCCAGTCCGCCAGCACCGCCGCCGACAATCACGATCCTTTTCAATGGTGTAGTCAACGTGACCCCCTCAAATTTATTAACCAATTGTTAATTAAAAGTTATTGATATAGCTCTTAATTAACAACAAGTTACAGTAATGAAAATGTTCTTCGAGAGTGAGAATAACACGAACGGTGCATTGGTCATACCAAAATTGATGTGTATCAAGTTTTGATGCTGAAAAGATAGACAACCGGAACTTTAAGAACAAAAAAACCAGCCCGATGGCTGGTTTTTTACGCACTCAATAAGGATTAACCTAACGTCTTGAACGCTTTGATGCGCTGCAAATGCGGAGAGATATTCTTAAACTTATGCGTCTGCTCTTCGTCCCAGACTATCTCGTAAAAGTGATGCAGTTCTTCCGACGAACGCTGGCTATTGAGCGCTTCATCATGACGCGACAGGATAACCAGACAGCGATCGCGATTCTTTTCGCGGAAATTGGTCACGCATTTTGTTGCGATGTCTGCATACTCCTCAGGTCTGTCAATTTTGCCTTCCATGTTCTCATACGGGAACAGGTTAGGATTAAACACTACCTGACGAATATCACACAGAAAACCAATCCGTTCAGCCCAATATCCCCCGAGCCCCACACCACAAATCAGCGGACGGTCATCCACATTCAGCTGTAGCATTTTGTCCACTTCTTTTAGCAGATGCTGCATATCATGTTTGGGATGCCGCGTACTGTAGCTAATCAGCCTGACATCCGGGTCGATGAATTGCAGCTGCAACACCTTCTCATGGTTGCCCGGGCTGTTAGAGTCAAAACCGTGTAAATAGATAATCATCGCATCCTCGCCAAACTTGCGTTAATGACCTGCTTTCTCTTCCTGCCAGCGCTCATGAAGCTGGTTTAGCTGAGCGCTTACCGTCTTCCAGCGTGCCGAATCCATCAGTTCCTGACGTGAAAATGAACCTTTATGATACAAACGTGTAACACGTTCTGCATTGATCGGCGACAGATTATCTAACACACTGACCGCTCCCTTACGATTATTGCAGACCAGGATCATATCGCAACCTGCATCCAGCGATGCCTGTCCACGCTCCGCATAGCTTCCCATAATCGCCGCCCCTTCCATCGACAAATCGTCGGAGAAAATGACACCATCGAAGCCAAGCTCCTGGCGCAGCACCGTTTTCAGCCAGTGAGGTGAGCCACTCGCCGGACGCGGATCTACATCACTGTAGATAACGTGCGCAGGCATAATGGCATCCAGTTTGTTCTCAGTAATCAACGTCTGGAACACGGACATATCTTTCGCACGAATCTCGGCTTCTGAGCGAGGATCGGTTGGGGTTTCTTTGTGTGAATCCGCCGTCACGGCCCCATGACCAGGGAAATGTTTACCGGTCGTTTTCATGCCTGCGGCATGCATACCGTCAATGAAGCGGGTCGCCATCGCCAATGCTTTTAGCGGATCGGCGTGGTAAGAACGCTCGCCGATTGCGGCGCTGATATGGCCTACATCCAGTACCGGTGCAAAGCTGATATCAATGTCCATCGCGATCATTTCGCTGGCCATCAACCATCCGGCGTCCTGAGCCAGTTTGCCGCCCTCTTCCAGACCGTGCAGCGCAGCAAACGATTGAGCCGCAGGCAGGCGAGTAAAGCCTTCTCTAAAGCGCTGTACGCGTCCGCCTTCCTGATCTACCGCCACCACCAAATGGTTACGTGACGCAGTCCGGATCTGTCGCACTAATTCACGCAGCTGTTCCGGGTCATGATAATTTCGGGTAAAGAGGATCAACCCACCTACCAGCGGATGCGCCAGAATCTCACGCTCTTCTGCGTCCAGCTCATACCCTTCGACATCCAACATTACTGGGCCCACACTGCTCTCCTTATCCTTTCATTGTTAGCTGCCGCCAGGTTTCATCGGCCAGCCTGATAAATTGTCTATCGCCGGTTTGCCGCCAGCGATACTCAAACCACCCCGCCTTCAGCATCATTATCCAGGGTTGCCATTGTCTGACTTGTCGCCACAAAACGTCTGGCTCAATGTGCGCTCGTTGGGCGTAGGTGCTAACCAGCTGTTGGTGCTGGGATTCATCGCTGACCCATACCGCCGCCAGCTCCAGGGCAATATCACCGTCTCCGGCGTATTCCCAGTCAATCAGCCGCAGCCCTGAGGCTGTGCGTACGATGTTGTCACCGTGAACATCCATATGCAGCGGCCCCAGACGCAAAGGTCGAGGCTCACCTCGTTTCCTCAGCCGCTTCAGCGCGCGCAGCCAGCATGGTGTACGACGCGCCGGATCGCCACACTGCCAGTACTGTTCAAGTAGCGGCAGCAGACTGATTCGCCAGCCCAATCGGGGTTGCTGGTGCAGATGATACAGTAAGCCTGCGAGTTCGTCGGCGTCCGGTAATCTGGATTCTACCTTACCGTGAAAAAACTCAACGGCCATCCACCCACGCGTATAAAAATAAGGACGTGGCGCAAGGTTTTCTGGCAGGTGTTTTAACGCATGATATTGGCGTAAGAAATGCGATTCCGGCGCATCAGGGTCGTGATGACAACGCAGTACCAGTCGGTGAGAATGATGCTCAATGATGCAGCTCCCGCCGCTCAGGCCAGTTTGGCTGGCTGCGACGGGATGATACTGCGGGAAATAGCGCGACAACACTTCGCCGCGCGTGAGTCTGTTATTGTTGCTGAACGGCACCTTTACCTGACCAGATTATCTCGCCAGTTTGTACCAGCATTAATTGCATTTGCAGCGCAGGCGAATTGACGTTGCCGGATGCGCTGGAATAAAGCACATACTGCGCGCCAACGTTACGGGCGATACCAATCGCTTTACTGCGCGTTCCCAGGCTATCGTTCGGCGACAGACCTAACTGCTGCTTGGCGACTGCCAGTTGCTGAGCGGAAACCAGAGTAAACTTACCGTTATTCGCCAGAGCATTACGTAAGGTTTCGGTGGCTTCACCCGCGTTCAGCGAGCCGTTGGTGCGGTTATTCACGCTATCAACCAGCAGAACGCCGCCCGCTTTGACGCCGTCGGCCTGCAGCATTTTTCCGACCATCGGCTGCATAGCCCCGTTCCAGTCATAATGACGTTGACGTGGCGTCGGCTGCGCCGTTTGGTCCTCGTGCTCAATCGGACCCGGCTGCTGCGGTATGGTTGGCACCGTTGGCACTACCGGCACCGGCTGTTGCGGCTGCACAGGCTGTTCCGGCACCGGCTTGACTTCCTCTACCGGTGCGGGCTCTCGTTGCACCACACAGCCAGAGAGAAACATCGCCAGCGCGGCAATCAGTGCGTAGCGATTCATTTTGATCATCAAGATTCACCCCTTACAAATAAAGATAAAGTCTAACCTTGTGCGCCCCCAGAAAATTGGCGCTGCCGTACAGCGTCACCGACGAATGAGCCGGAATAGTCACACTGCGTGGCGCTTCCAGAGGATGCATTTCCAGTCCTCTGGCGTCATACCAGTAAAACCGATAATGAACGGTGACGGGTTCTTGTCTTTCGTTATAGAGTCGCGAGGATGCCGAGGCCTGAATATCAGACGTGGTTAACGTGGGCTGTTCTGCTGTTATACCTGCCGCCAGAATCGTTGACTCCATCACCAGCGACTGTTCATCACTTACCGGAATTTCTGGGTGTGTTCGACAACCCGCCAGTAGCAGCAAGCCCAGTGAAAGTGCAATGCATCCTCTGATCATGCCTACAGACCTTTATGCGCGAGCATTGGGCCAAGCGCACGGCCACCCAGCAGATGCATATGAATGTGATACACCTCCTGACCCCCGTGGCGGTTGGTGTTCATGATTAAGCGGTACCCATCTGCAGCAATGCCTTCCTGCTCAGCAATTTTCGCTGCAACGGTGATCATGCGGCCCAATGCCTGTTCATGTTCAGCCGTCACATCGTTGACGGTTGGGATCAGGATGTTAGGAATGATCAGAATATGCGTAGGTGCCTGAGGGGAAATATCACGAAACGCAGTGACCAGTTCATCCTGGTATACGATATCCGACGGAATTTCACGACGAATAATTTTGCTGAATATAGTTTCTTCTGCCACGACGTTTTCCTTTTTCATTAACAGCCCAAGCGTTTTGCCATGCTACGCCGGGTAACTCTGCGAGTATAGAGTATGAGCGAGTTACTCACGCTCTTTCAACTTTAACCCTCGATTTTTTAAGCGAAAACCCCAGTCAGTGCTGCTCTTATAACCATTTCCCTGTGCTATTGCTTAAGCATAGTACTGAAATCCTATTTCATTTATGTCGTAGCATCCGTTTACACATTAAGTGCTAATGCGTATATTTCGCATTTGTATTTACATGCGCATTTAATAATTTACAACCAAAGGGCTCATCACAACTACCGGTGATTCGAACTTAATATTAATAATTATCAAGGACTTTTCGATGTCTTTCACAACACTCAACGGGAATATTCAACGCCAACCGGGGCTTGCCCCTTCTGCGCTGGCAGCCTGCATCACGCTAGCGCTTTTACCTTCCACCAGCCTCGCAGCCCCTGCTGAAGAGACAGTGATCGTGGAGGGTTCTGCTCCAGCCGCATCCAGCGACGAACAGGATTACAGCGTTAAATCGACGACCGCGGGCACAAAAATGCAGATGACACAGCGCGATATTCCGCAATCGGTCAGCATTGTCAGCCAGCAGCGCATGGAAGATCAGCAGTTGCAAACGCTGGGCGATGTGATGGACAACACGTTGGGGATAAGCAAAAGCCAGGCGGATTCCGATCGCAGCAGCTATTACTCGCGCGGATTTCAGATTGATAACTATATGGTCGATGGGATCCCGACCTATTTTGAATCCCGCTGGAATCTCGGTGACGCCCTTTCCGACACCGCCCTTTTTGAGCGTGTCGAAGTGGTCCGTGGTGCAAACGGACTGATGACCGGGACGGGTAACCCTTCAGCCTCCATTAACATGATCCGTAAGCATGCCACCAGCCGCGAGTTCACCGGTAATGTTTCTGCAGAATATGGCAGTTGGAACAAACAACGCTATTTGACCGATCTGCAAAGCCCGCTTACGGCAGACGGCAATGTGCGTGGTCGCATCGTGGCGGGTTACCAGAATAACGACTCCTGGCTTGATCGCTACAATAGCGAAAAAATGTTCTTCTCCGGGATTGTCGATGCCGATTTGGGTGACACCACCAGCCTGTCTGCAGGTTATGAATACCAGCGCATTGATATCAACAGCCCAACCTGGGGTGGATTACCGCGCTGGAATACCGATGGCAGTAAAAACAGCTATGACCGTTCGCGCAGCACTGCGCCGGACTGGGCTTACAACGATAAAGACTTCAACAAAGTGTTTGTCACCATCAAACAACGTTTTGCCGATACCTGGCAGGCGACCATGAACGCCACCCACTCCGAGGTCAAGTTCGACAGTAAAATGATGTACCTCGATGCCTATGTTAATAAGGCCGACGGCACGCTGATTGGCCCATATGGCAACTATGGTCCGGGATATGACTATGTCGGAGGAACCGGCTGGAACAGCGGTAAACGTAAAGTGGATGCTGTCGATCTATTTGCCGACGGCGGTTACGATCTGTTTGGTCGTCAGCATAATCTGATGCTGGGCGGCAGCTACAGTAAACAGAATAACCGTTATGAAAGCTCGTGGGCGAACGTTTTCCCCAACGAAATCGGCAGCTTCTATACCTACGATGGTAACTTCCCGGAAACTAACTGGAAACCGCAGTCATTGGCTCAGGACGATACCACGCACATGAAATCGCTGTACGCCGCAACGCGTATTTCGCTGGCCGACCCACTGCATTTGATTGTCGGCGCGCGTTATACCAATTGGCGTATCGACACCCTGACCTACAGCATGGAGCAAAACCACACCACCCCGTACGCGGGCCTGGTGTATGACATTGACGATAACTGGTCTACCTACGCCAGCTATACCTCAATCTTCCAGCCGCAGAACAAGCGCGACAGTTCCGGTAAATATCTCTCTCCGATTACCGGCAACAACTATGAGCTTGGCCTGAAGTCCGACTGGATGAACAGCCGTTTAACCACCACACTCGCGGTGTTCCGCATTGAACAGGATAACGTAGCGCAATCAACCGGCGTGCCAATCGCCGGTAGCAATGGCGATACGGCCTTTAAAGCGATGGATGGTACAGTCAGCAAAGGGGTCGAATTCGAAATTAACGGTGCGATCACCGATAACTGGCAGATGACGTTTGGCGCGACACGCTATGTTGCTGAAGACAACGAAGGCAATGCTGTAAACCCTAACCTGCCACGGACCACGGTAAAACTGTTCACCCGTTATCGCCTGCCAGCCATGCCGGAACTGACCGTAGGCGGCGGAGTCAATTGGCAGAATCGTGTTTACAGCGATACGGTCACGCCTTATGGCACATTCCGCGCGGAACAGGGAAGCTACGCCCTGGTAGATTTGTTCACCCGTTACCAGGTAACAAAAAACTTCTCAGTGCAGGGTAACCTCAATAACCTGTTCGATAAAACCTACGACACGAATATCGACGGTTCTATCGTTTATGGTGAGCCGCGCAACGTCAGCATCACCGCAAGCTATCAGTTCTGACACCAGGTATTGCGTAGAATTGCTAACCCGCTGACTTAGGTTGCAAATTCTCATCAAACTCCAGCCGCTTTCTGTCGGGTTCTACCGCAGTCAGCGGCTGCACCTCTGCCAGCGTCTTCTGGCAGCGCTCAACCAGCACCTGATATTCGCGAGTGCCCTGTTTTTTCCACACCAGCTCCTGCTCAGTTAACATGCGAATCGCTTTCGCCGGGCTGCCGACAATCAGATGGTTGGCAGGCATCTCGGCGCGCGCTTTCACAAACGCCGAAGCACCAACGATACTGTTCTCACCAATGGTCGCGCCATCGATAATCACCGCGCTCATGCCGACCAGCGCGTTACGCCCTATCACACAGCCGTGCAGAATCGCTCCGTGGCCGATATGTCCGTCCTCTTCCACCACCGTATCCTGGCCGGGAAATCCGTGCATCACGCAGTTATCCTGGATATTCGCCCCATCTTTAACCACGATACGCCCAAAATCTCCGCGCAGGCTGGCATTGGGGCCAACATAAACACCTTTGCCGAGAATGACATCGCCAATCAGCACTGCGGTTGGGTGAACATAGCTTTCCGCAGGAACTACCGGGATCATCCCGTCAATCTGGTAAATCGGCATGGCTTCTCCTGTTACGCCTCGGCTAATCCGCCGAAGCGTTGATAATAGAGCGGCCCTGGCGCGGGTAGTTCCCCCACCGAGCTCTCGCCTTTTTCGCTGACGAAAACCTGGGCGCCGGGCGCAACACGTTGATAAATATTAATACACAGCTGACGCGCCGTCTGCCCAAGCCAGTGAGCAGGCAACAATTCTTCCGGCAACAGCGGATCTTTGAGCACAACCCGACGATAAAGGTGAATGAGCAACAGGCGGATCTGGAAGCAGCGCTCTGGCGTAAGTTCGTCCGGCCCGACGTCACGCAGCAACGGTAACAACGGACGGAACAGAGTGATAAACGCCTCGTACATGGCATTTTGTTCGGTTAAGTGCCAGCACCCTTCTACCCGCTCACGCAGCGCGGCGCGGGAGAGCGCCAACGGCGAATGCGCCTCAAAAACGATGACGTTTTCCGCCACCCCAGCTTCATGGAGCAGCGACTGGACGTCCGCCAGCTTTTGCGATGGTGACGCCAGCAGACTCGGCGCCAGTACGCCAAAACCTTGCCATAACAGCTGCTTTTTAACTTCGGCCAGGATGTTTTTTTCCAGCCCTTCGGAGAGCAGCAGCAGCCAGGTACCGTCCCACTCAGGGGCGCTGGCACGGTAGATTTTGCTCTCGGCGCGACGCGTCAAGCGTAGCCCTTTATCGCTCAGGCGGTAGAAACTGCGTCGGCCGATACGTACCACGTCCAGCCATTCTTCTTTATTAAGGCGAAACAGTGCGGTACGTACAAAACGCTCACCGAAGCCAAGCCCTTCCAGCAGCGCGGCAACACTACCCAACCAGACTTCTCCACCGCGTTGCGATAAACAGTCCCCGTAAAGCGAGGCGATAAGCGAGGTGCCGCTGACCGGCATTGCGGTTACCGCCTGCTGAATAAAACTATCGAGCTTTTCCATATGATTCATACTGTTGTCTTTTTTGTGCTTTTTGAATCATAGCACAGGAATAGATCAGCGATACGCTAGGAGTTTGTAGGCCGGATAAGGCAACGCCGCCATCCGGCAGCGTTGCGCCATTGTGCCTGATGGCGCTACGCTTATCAGGCCGACGAGACTTAGCCGTTGGCGGCAGCTTTACGCAGGTCAAACACGCGGCAGGCCTTGCCTTCGGAGCGTGGAATGCTGCCGCAATTGACGATGCTGACATCCGTTGAAATGCCGACCATCGACTTAATGCGATGACGCAGATGGTGGCAAATCTGGCAGCGCTGCTCGTGGCTTAGCACCAGGCTACTCTCTTTAAGCTCCACGCGTACCGAAAGTGAATCAAGATGGCCACGGCGATCCACTTCAAGCTGATAATGCGGGGCCAGATGATCAATCTTGAGGATCTCTTCTTCCACCTGAGACGGGAATACGTTGACGCCGCGAATAATCAGCATGTCGTCGCTGCGCCCGCTAATGCGATCCATACGACGCATCGTGCGCGCGGTTCCCGGCAGCAGGCGCGTCAGGTCGCGGGTACGATAACGAATGACCGGCAGCGCTTCTTTCGTCAGCGTGGTGAACAGCAGTTCGCCGTGCTCACCGTCAGCCAGTGGCGTACCGTCATCCGGATTGACCACTTCCGGGAAGAAATGATCCTCCCAGATTGTCGGACCATCACCCGTTTCGATGCACTCCATCGCCACGCCCGGTCCCATCACTTCCGACAGGCCATAAATATCGAGCGCCGTAATACCGAGGCGACGTTCGATCTCCGCGCGCATCCCCGTTGTCCACGGCTCTGCGCCAAAGACACCGGTACGCAGCGAACAGCCGCGCGCGTCACCGCCCATCTGGCGCTCCAGCTCTTCAATCAGGTTCAGGCAGTAGGATGGCGTAACCATGATCATGTCGGGCTTAAAATCACGGATCAGCTGCGCCTGTTTCTCGGTCTGGCCGCCGGACATCGGGATCACCGTCGCCCCTAAACGCTCGGCACCGTAGTGCGCGCCCAGGCCGCCGGTGAACAGGCCGTAGCCGTAGGCCACATGAATTTTATCCTTTGCCGAGCCGCCAGCGGCGCGCAGCGAACGGGCGACGATGTTCGCCCAGGTATCGATATCGTTCTGCGTGTAGCCAACGACGGTCGGTTTACCCGTGGTACCGGATGACGCATGGATACGCACTACCTGCTCCATCGGTACCGCGAAGGTATCAAACGGATAGTTGTCACGCAGGTCCTGCTTGGTGGTGCAGGGAAACTTGCTCAGATCGTTCAGCTCACGGAAATCATCCGGGTGAACCCCTGCCGCATCAAATTTGCGACGGTACATCGGCACGTTTTCATAGGCGTGTTTTAACGTCCATTTCAGGCGCTCGGTCTGCAGAGCGACTAATTCGTCACGCGATGCGGTTTCAATTGGATCTAATTTTGTTGTAGTTGTCATGTTGTAGGGTACTCGCAGGTCAATTAGCTCACACTCGCTCAAGGATCATGGCAATGCCCTGACCCACGCCAATACACATCGTACACAGCGCATAGCGTCCATTGCGTCGTTCCAGCTCCAACGTCGCGGCCAGCGCTAACCGCACACCGCTCATCCCTAGCGGGTGACCTAAAGCGATAGCCCCCCCATTGGGATTTACGTGTTCTGCATCATCTGCCAGTCCAAGCTGTCTCATCACGCCCAGCGCCTGGGCGGCAAAGGCTTCATTCAGCTCAATTACATCCATATCGTTAATATTCAGCCCGGCGCGCTCCAGCACTTTACGCACCGCCGGAACCGGCCCAAGCCCCATGTACTTCGGCTCAACGCCCGCGGTCGCCATGGCGACGATGCGCGCACGTGTCGTTAAGCCCTGCGCGGCGGCCTGCTGCTGGTTTGCGATAATCAACGCCGCAGCACCGTCATTGACACCGGAAGCGTTGCCCGCCGTCACCACGCCGCCCTTACGAAACGGGGTTTTCAGCGAGGCCAGTTGCTCCAAAGTGGTTTCTGCACGCGGATGTTCATCTTCACGCACCGCGCTGACCGCACCTTTCTTACCAATAATCTGCACCGGCACAATTTCCTGCGCCAGAATGCCGTCGCGCTGCGCTTTGGCGGTACGCTGCTGGCTGCGGTAAGCGAAGGCGTCCTGATCGGCACGGCTGATGTTTAACAATTCCGCTACATTCTCTGCCGTTTCCGGCATGCTGTCAGTACCAAATTGTTGCTGCATGAGCGGGTTCACAAAACGCCAGCCGATGGTGGTATCAAACATTTCCGCCTGACGCTGGTACGGCGCGGTCGCCTTGCCCATCACGAACGGCGCGCGGGACATGGACTCAACGCCACCGGCAATCATCAGGTCCGCATCGCCCGCTTTAATGGCCCGCGCGGCAAAGCCAATTGCGTCCAGACCAGAGCCGCACAGGCGGTTAATGGTGGTACCGGACACGCCGTACGGATAACCCGCCAGCAGGGTCGCCATATGCGCCACGTTGCGGTTATCCTCGCCCGCCTGGTTGGCGCAACCGAAGATCACATCGTCAATAACGCTGGCATCCAGGTGTGGGTTGCGGTTGAGTAATTCACGCAATGGAATGGCCGCCAGATCGTCGGCACGCACGCCTGCCAGCGCCCCGCCGTAGCGACCAATCGGGGTACGAATACCGTCACAAATAAATGCATCACGCATTAGACTTCTCCTGTAATCGTGCCGCCGATGCGGTGCGATTTTCCGCGAAACAGGGCAACGGTTTTTTGCTGTTGATTAACAATCTCAATGTCGTAAACGCCGGTCAGCTTGCCCTGCTGTTTCACCCGCGCGGTGGCGGTCAGCAGATCGCCAGTGAAGGCCGGGCGCAGGAAATCGATGCTCGCCGCCGACGCCACCGCCGCCAGCCCCTGGCTGTTGCAGGCGTAGGCAAACGCGGTATCCGCCAGCGAAAACAGCTGACCGCCGTGGCAGGTCTGGTGGCCGTTGAGCATTTTTGGCGTGACCACCATCGTCATCTGCGCAAAACCCTGGTCCATTTCGATAAGCTCAATCCCCAGCTCACGAGCGCAGGTGTCCTTCTCGTACATGGCGCGGGCGTTGCGCCAGGCTTCATTACTCATGACGCATCTCCATCAGCGCTTTCTGGCGCAGCAGCGCACTTGGGCGATAGCGTTCTTCGCCGTAGTGCTGTTGTAGATTTTCCAGCAGACGCAGCACGCGTCCCCAGCCGAGCGATTCTCCCCAGGCCAGTGGCCCACGCGGGTAGTTGACACCCAGCCGCATGGCGGTATCGATATCGTCCGCATTAGCGACACCTTTTTGCACCGCATCCAGCGCTTCGTTCGCCAGCATCGCCACCGTGCGCCACACCAAAAGCCCTGGGTAGTCGGCAATACGTAGCACGTTTTTGCCCTGCTGTTGGAAGTAGTACACCGCTTTATCGGTTGCCGACTGTGGGTTGGTTTGCGCGCTCGCCAGTACGACCGTGTCGCCCGCCGCATGGTCATAAACCACTACCGGGCGCTGATGCTGCACGCTTAAAGCCAGCGCGGTTTCACCAGTGGTTTCAAGGAGCAGCACATCATCCAGTTCAGTGACAACGTCACGTTTAATGTTTTTTGCTGCATTTTCAGGCTGTACCGCTGCAACAGCCAGATCAGGCGATA
Organism: Citrobacter sp. Cf136; assembly: GCF_030333815.1. NCBI lineage: Bacteria > Pseudomonadati > Pseudomonadota > Gammaproteobacteria > Enterobacterales > Enterobacteriaceae > Citrobacter > Citrobacter sp. Cf136. The sequence continues at coordinate 1,515,528 of NZ_JAOWFE010000032.1, forward strand.
CTTCAACAGGCCAGCGATAGACACCGTGTCCGCTCTTCTTGCCCAGACGCCCCGCCAGAGCGAGCTCCTGTTGCAGCAAAGACGGCAGAAAGCGGCGATCCTGCCAGAAGGCGTTAAATACCGAACAGGTAACGGCAAAGTTGACGTCCTGACCGATAAGGTCGGTCAGCGCCAGCGGCCCCATAGGGAAACCGCCGCCGTCGCGTAGCGCCGCGTCAATCACTTCCGGCACGGCGACCTGTTCCTCCAGCGCACGCCAGGCTTCGGCGTAAAACGGGCGCGCCACGCGGTTGACAATAAAGCCCGGCGTGGAGCGGCAGCGTACCGGCTGTTTGCCCCAGGCGCTCACGCACTGGCAAAGCTGCTCCACCACTTCCGTGGAGGTGGCAAGGCCGCTGACGACCTCGACCAGCTTCATCACCGGCGCCGGGTTAAAGAAATGCAGCCCCGCCACCCGTTCCGGGTGCTTAATGCCCGCCGCAATGGCGGTAATGGAGATAGACGAGGTATTACTGGTCAGCAGCGTCGACGGCGAGCAAATCTCTGCCAGCTCGCTGAACAGCGCCTTTTTAATCTCAAGACGTTCGGACGCGGCCTCAATGATTAACTGCGCATCGGCTAGCTGTGTTAATTCGGTTGCTGGCGTAATGCGTGCCAGCAGCGCCTGCGCCTGCTCGGCGCTGACTTTGCCGCGGGTAACGCGGGCGTTGAGGCGCTCGGCAATGCCGTCGATAGCGCGGGTAATCGCCTCAGACGAAATGTCATACAGCCGCACCGCGTGTCCGGCACTGGCCGCCACTTCGACGATCCCGGCCCCCATGGTGCCGCCGCCAATCACGGCGACGGTGTGAAGAGTCTGGCTCATGGCTTATTTCCCGCTGAACTGTGGCTGACGTTTGGCGAGGAAGGCGCTGACGCCTTCACGATAGTCGTCGCTGCGACCGGCCATGCGCTGGTAGTCGCGCTCAAGCTCAAGCTGCTGATCCAGCGTATTGGTTTCGGAAAGCTGCAAAGCTTTCTTAATTAACCCCAGCCCATAGGTCGGCTGGGTAGCAAAATGACGCGCCATGGCTAACGCAGTGTCTTTCAGTTCAGCGTCGTCCACCACCTGCCAGATCATCCCCCACTGCGCAGCCTGTTCGGCACTGAGGTTATCGCCCAGCATCAGTAAACCTACGGCGCGAGCGCGGGTGGTCACACGGGGCAGCAGCCAGCTACCGCCGCAGTCCGGCACCAGGCCAAGCTTGCTGAAGGCCATCACAAACTTCGCCGAACGCGCGGCCAGCACGATATCGCAGCCCAGCGCTAACGTTGCACCCGCCCCGGCGGCCACGCCGTTAACGGCGCAGATAACCGGCTTCGGCAGCGCGGCTAAACGACGCACCAGCGGGTTGTAAAAGCGTTCCACCGACATGCCCAGATCCGGCGCGGGGCCGCTTGGGTCAACGTTACGGTCATTCAGATCCTGTCCGGCGCAAAAACCGCGACCGGCACCGGTAATCAGCAGGCAGCGAATGGTGTCGTCACGTTCGGCCTGTTTCAGGCAGTCGGCGAGCTGCTGGTGCATCACGTCATTAAAGCTGTTGAGTCGGTCCGGGCGGTTCAGGGTGATGGTCATGACGCCCTGTTCCACTTCGCTGAGAATGAAAGCTTCCACGATTAGCGTCCTTTAAATTCCGGTGTGCGTTTTTGTAAAAAAGCGGCGATACCTTCACGGCGGTCGTCGGTACCGCTGAGCAGCGTAAACAGCTGGCGTTCCTGCACCAGACCGGCCTGAAGGCTCACCTCGTGCGCCAGACGCAGCGACTGCTTTGCCGCACGCAGCGCCAGCGGCGAGTGGCGAGCGATGTTTGCAGCCAGCTTCAAGGCATATTCATCAGAGAGGTTCGCCGGGTGAATGTCGCTCACCAGCCCAGCCTGCTGTGCGCGTTCGGCGTCAATGCTTTCGCCGCTCAGCACCATCCGGCTCGCCAGCGCTTTACCAACGCTGCGGATAAGCCGCTGCGTACCACCCGCCCCCGGCATGGTGCCGAGAGTAATCTCCGGCAGGCCAAAACGGGCGTTATCGCCGGCAATCACCAGATCACACAGCAGCGCCAGCTCGCAGCCCGCCCCCAGCGCATAGCCGTTCACCACCGCTATCAGCGGCTTGTTGAAGGCATCGATGCGCGCCCACAAACGAGGACGAATATCGTCGAAGGTGGCGGGCAAGTCTTTTTCCGCCATTTCGTTGAGATCGGCACCGGCAGCGAAATAGCACGGGTTACCGCTAATCACGCAGACGCTCACGCAGGCGTCTGCAGCCGCACTTTCCAGCGCGTCGGCTATCTGCGTCAGCAGCGCGTTGTTTAACGCATTACGCGCCTGCGGACGGTTCAGGGTCAGTTGCAGCACGCGGTCATGACGGGTCAATAGCAGTTCGCTCATGCCGTCCCCCGCGCGTCAAAGTCGACCACCACATCCGCGCTTTTGGGCAGCGCCTGGCAGCTCAGCACATAGCCCGCCGCCACTTCATCGGCTTCCAGGCTATAGTTGGCGGCCATTGCCACTTCGCCCTGCACCACTTTGCATTTACAGGTGGCACAGACGCCGCCTTTACAGGCAAACGGCAGGTCTGCGCCCTGACGCAGCGCCGCATCAAGAATGCTGTCATCTTCGGCATTTAGCGAAATCAGGCGATCGCGGCCGTCCTGGCGAATGGTCACCGTGCGGCCTTCCGCCTGCACGCCGGTGGCGCGTTTCACGCTGGTACCCGGCGTATTGAAGCGCTCGAGGTGAATGGATTTTTCCGGCACGCCCAGTTCACGCAGCGCCACTTCGGCTTCGTCCATCATCGCCGACGGGCCGCAGATAAACGCATCATCAAAACGGCTGAAATCAAGCAGCGTTTTGCCCAGCGCATGCAGCTTGTCGCCGTCAATGCGCCCTTGCAGCAGGTCGCTGTCCATCGACTCCTGGCTGAACAGATGCACCACCTGCAAACGCTGCGGGTAGCGGTCTTTCAGGTCGGCCAGCGCCTGACGGAACATCATGCTGTGGCTGCTGCGGTTGCCGTAAATCAGGGTGAACTGACTGGCCGGTTCGGTCGCCAGCGTCGCTTCAATAATCGCCATCATCGGCGTAATGCCGGAACCGGCGGCAATCGCCAGATATTCCGCTTCACGCTCGGCCTGCGGCTGGTAGCCAAAGTGCCCCTGCGGCACCATCACCTCAAATTCCATACCCTGCTGAATATCGCTCTGGGCATAGCGGGAGAAACGGCCGCCGTCGATGGCTTTGACCGCCACGCTGATTTCTGACGGCGAACGGCTGCGGCAAATGGAGTAGCAGCGGCGTAACTCTTCCCCGCCCAAGCGGGTTTTCAGCGTCAGGTGCTGGCCCGGACAGAAGGCGTACACGCTACGCAGCGCGTCGGGAATGGCAAAGGTAATGGTGACCGAATCACGGGTTTCCGGCTCAACGTTTGCCACGGTAAGCGAATGAAATGTTGTCATCGCAGCCTCAAATACATTTAAAGTAATCAAAGGGTTCACGGCAGCTATCGCAGCGATACAGCGCTTTACAGGCCGTGGAACCGAATTCACTAATCAGTGAGCTGTGGGTGCTGCCGCAGCGTGGGCAGACCACATCCTTTGGCATCTCGCCGGCGTGGCAGGCATGGGCATGCGGCGGGCTGATACCATACTGGCGCAAACGCTCGCGGGCATCAGGGCTCATCCAGTCGGTGGTCCACGGCGGGTCGAGCTGCAGCACGATGTGCACCGGCGTATAGCCGTGCTCCGCCATCACCGTTCGAATTTCACCCAGCAGATGTTCGGTGGCCGGGCAACCCGAGTAGGTTGGCGTAAAGCCAATCACCCAGCCGTCGCCGAGGCGTTCAACCCGGCGTACCATCCCCAAATCGGTAATGGTCAGCACCGGCACTTCCGGGTCGGGGATCGCGCTTAACAGTCCCCACACGGTGCACACTTCGGCGGGCGCGATATCGGCAAGACGTTGCATAGCCACCTCCTGTTACCACTGCTGTCCAGGGTACGAACGCTGTAAATACTGCATTTCTGCCAGCATCGGACCGAGATGTTCACTGTGCAGCCCCTGCTTACCGCCGCTGCGGAACGCCGCCTCCTGGGGAATTTGCAGGCCGGAATCGAGCAGCGCGGTGTGAACCGTTGCCTGCCATTCCGCCTGGAGCGTGCGCGGATCGACGGCGATCCCCTGCTCGCTCAGGTCAATTTCCAGCGCATCGGCAACGAACAGTTCACCGGTATAGCGCCACAGGTTATCGACTGCCTGCTGCATACGCTGCGTCGAGAGCGCGGTGCCGTTGCCCAGACGTTCCAGCCAGCCGCTGCTGAAGCGCTGGTGATAACGCACCTCTTTCAACCCTTTGGCCGCAATGGCGGCGAGCTGCGCGTCGCGGCTATAGACCAGACGGCTGAACAGCGCCACGTGCCAGACGTCGATAAAGAACTGGCGGGCAATGGTGTCGGCAAAGTTGCCGTTCGGCTGTTCAACCAGCAGCAGATTGCTGAACTGGCGTTCATCGCGGCCGAAGGCCAGCGTGTCTTCGTCGCCGTTACCGTTCAGTTCGGCGGCGTAGCTGAGAAAATTGCGCGCCTGTCCCAACAGATCGAGACCGATATTGGCCAGCGCCAGGTCGATTTCCAGCTCCGGTGCGTGGCCGCACCATGCGCCTAAACGCTGTGCCAGGATCAGGCCGTTATCGCCCAGACGCAGGGCATAGGTTGCAACGGGATTGAGAGTCGTCATCGTTGCCTCACATATGTTCCATGCCGTCCGGCACGGTGTAGAACGTCGGGTGGCGGTAGACTTTGCTCTCCGCCGGGTCGAAAAATTCACCGCGTTCTTCCGGCTGCGAGGCAACGATTTCACTCGCCTTCACCACCCAGAGGGAGCAGCCTTCGCTGCGGCGGGTGTAGGCATCACGCGCGTTTTCTAGTGCCATTTGGTCATCGGCGGCGTGCAGGCTGCCCACATGGCGGTGCGACAAACCCTGTTTGCTGCGGACAAACACTTCGTATAACGGCCAGTATGTTTTGCTCATCTTTTTTCTCCTCAGGCGGCATCGCGAGCGCGTTGTTTTTCGGCATGAGCCAGCGCGGCTTCGCGCACCCATGCCCCCTCTTCCCAGGCCTTACGCTTGGCGCCCAAACGTTCGTGATTGCAGACACCACGACCGTTGATGACCTCATTAAATTCCTGCCAGTCGATCTCACCGAATCGGTATTTCCCCGTCGCTTCATCAAGCTGCAGATCGGCATCCGGCACGGTCATGCCGAGGATTTCAACCTGCGGAACGGTGTTATCCACAAAGCGCTGGCGCAGTTCGTCGTTGGAATGCAGTTTGATTTTCCACGCCATACTGCGGGCGCTGTTCGGCGAGTTGTCGTCGCTCGGCCCGAACATCATCAGCGCGGGCCACCAGAAACGGTTGATCGCATCCTGGAGCATCTGCCGCTGTTCTTCGCTGCCCGCCGCCAGCGCCATACAGGCTTCAAAGCCCTGACGCTGGTGGAAGCTTTCTTCTTTGCAGATTTTGACCATCGCCCTGGCATACGGGCCGTAGGAGGTACGACACAGTGCCACCTGGTTGACGATCGCCGCGCCATCGACCAGCCAGCCGATCACGCCAATATCCGCCCAGCTCAGGGTTGGGTAGTTGAAGATGGAGGAGTATTTCATCTGCCCGTCGAGCATCTTCTGGTACAGATCCTCACGCGCGCAGCCCAGTGTTTCCGCCGCGCTATAGAGGTACAGGCCGTGTCCGGCCTCGTCCTGTACTTTTGCCAGCAGAATGGCCTTACGCCGCAGCGTGGGTGCGCGGGTTATCCAGTTGCCTTCTGGCAGCATGCCGACGATTTCCGAGTGCGCATGCTGGCCAATCTGGCGGATCAGCGTCTTACGGTATGCGTCCGGCATCCAGTCCTGCGGCTCGATGGCCGTTTCCTGCGCGATGCGCTGGTCAAAGCGTTGTTCTTCTGTCACGTCATCACCTTATGATTCCGATAAATTCAACAAATCATTTTTTGTGAATCATTTTGTTTTATGAAAGTTACATCTTGGTTAAATAAAACCACAAATTTTGTTTGTGATTTTTGTGACACGCTACGCAAAGCCTTTTAGTTTATTGAGTAAAAACAGAATCATAATCAATTTAGATAAGGTGTTCGCGATCGCATTGTTAATAAATTATTAAAATCTCTCTTGCATTTTGTGATTCACAAAATAACTATTTAAAGAGAAATTACGGAACACATCTGGAGATTAACGATGCAGCAGTTAGCCAGCTATTTATCCGGCGCCTGGCAGACCGGCCGGGGCCGCACCCGTACTATCCACCACGCCATCAGCGGCGAACCGCTTTGGGAAGTGACAAGCGAAGGACTGGATATGGCGCAGGCGCGCCGCTTCGCCATCGAGCACGGCGGCAAAGCGTTACAGGCAATGAGCTTTATTCAGCGCAGCGCGATGCTAAAAGCGGTGGCGAAGCATTTAATGGAACTGAAAGCCGATTTCTATGCCATATCCGCGCAAACCGGAGCAACACGCGGTGACAGCTGGGTCGATATCGAAGGCGGCATCGGCACGCTTTTCACCTATGCCAGCCTCGGCGGGCGTGAGCTGCCGGATGATGTGCTGTGGCCGGAAGATGAGCTGATTCCGTTGTCCAAACAGGGCGGTTTTGCCGCGCGCCATGTGCTGACGTCAAAATCCGGCGTTGCGGTACATATCAACGCCTTTAACTTCCCCTGCTGGGGGATGTTAGAAAAGCTGGCGCCGACCTGGCTTGCCGGCATGCCCGCGATCGTTAAACCGGCGACCGCCACCGCGCAGCTGACGCAGGCGATGGTCAAAGCCATTGTCGACAGCGGGCTGGTGCCGGACGGCGCAATAAGCCTGATCTGCGGCGGCGCGGGCGATCTGCTGGATAATCTGGATAGCCAGGACGTAGTGACCTTTACCGGCTCTGCGCATACCGGACAGCAATTGCGTGTGCATCCGAATCTGGTGGAGAAATCTGTGCCCTTCACCATGGAAGCGGATTCACTCAACTGCTGCGTGCTGGGTGAGGACGTCACCCCAGAACAGCCTGAGTTTGCACTGTTTGTACGTGAAGTTGTGCGCGAGATGACGACCAAAGCCGGGCAGAAATGTACCGCCATTCGCCGCATTATCGTGCCGCAGGCGCAGGTGAAAGCCGTCAGTGAAGCGCTGATTGCCCGCCTGCAAAAGGTGGTAGTGGGCGATCCGGCGCAGGAAGGCGTGAAGATGGGGTCGCTGGTGAATAACGATCAGCGTCAGGACGTGCAGGATAATGTGAATCGTCTGGTTGAAGCCGGATGTGAGGTACTGCTGGGCGGAAAGGCAGATCTGAGCACCGCTGGAGCTTTCTTCCCGCCAACGCTGCTGTTTTGTCCGCAGCCGGATGAAATTACCGCGGTACATGCAATTGAAGCCTTTGGTCCGGTCGCCACGCTGATGCCGTATCAGAATACCGAGCATGCCATGACGCTGGCGCGCGCTGGTGAAGGCAGTCTGGCAGGAACGCTGGTGACGGCGAGCGGCGAACTGGCGCGAGAGTTTATCCTCGGTGCAGCCCGCGCCCACGGGCGTATTCAGGTGCTGAACGAAGAATCCTCAGCGGAATCGACCGGCCACGGCTCTCCACTGCCACAGCTGGTCCACGGTGGGCCTGGACGTGCAGGCGGCGGTGAAGAGCTGGGCGGTCTCCGTGCGGTGAAACACTACATGCAACGCACTGCCATTCAGGGCAGTCCAACCATGCTGGCCGCCGTTAGCCAGCAGTGGGTACGCGGCGCGCAGGTTACGGAAGATCGCATTCACCCGTTCCGCAAATATTTCGAAGAGATCCAACCGGGCGATAGCCTGCTGACTCCGCGCCGCACGCTGACCGAAGCGGATATCGTCAATTTTGCCTGTTTGAGCGGCGATCACTTCTACGCTCATATGGACAAAATTGCAGCGGCCGAGTCTATTTTCGGCGAACGCGTGGTGCACGGCTATTTCCTGATTTCCGCCGCTGCCGGTCTATTTGTAGACGCGGGCGTTGGCCCGGTTATCGCCAACTACGGTATGGAAAATCTGCGCTTTATCGAGCCGGTTAAGCCGGGCGACACTATCCAGGTGCGTTTAACCTGCAAACGCAAAACGGTGAAACTTCAGCGCAATGCCGAAGAAAAAGCGACTGGCGTGGTGGAATGGGCGGTGGAGATTTTCAATCAGCACCAGCAGGCGGTGGCGCTGTATTCCATTCTGACGTTGGTTGCGCGTCAGCATGGGGATTTCCCGGCTTAAGAACCCGGTGTCGCTTCGCGCGACCAGAGTTGAAACAAAAAGCAAAAAGCCTGCTTAGTTTCCTGAGCAGGCTTCTTAAATATGGCTCCTCTGACTGGACTCGAACCAGTGACATACGGATTAACAGTCCGCCGTTCTACCGACTGAACTACAGAGGAATCGTTGTGGAGGCTTATCTTAGCGGCGAAAAAATTTTTGTCAAACCTCATTTCTTCGAATGCGAATCAATTGATGCTTCTCTCGACAGTTTGTTGCATTTACAGACATTTTAAATAGAAAAAACTTTGCAGCTTTTTTGATTCTCCCTCATCATTTGAAATGAGGTTTCAACTTTCTTCGTTAAGGTCCACTTTGAACGTCTCCGCTGCCTTACGCCAGGTCGCTTCCCGCACGCCCTGGTATGCCAAACGCAAGAGTTATAAGGTTCTCTTTTGGCGCGAAATCACTCCGCTGGCTGTCCCCATTTTCCTGGAAAACACCTGTGTGCTATTGATGGGTGTTCTGAGTACCTTCCTGGTAAGTTGGTTGGGAAAAGAAGCAATGGCCGGTGTCGGACTCGCCGACAGTTTTAATATGGTCATCATGGCATTTTTCGCCGCCATCGATCTGGGTACCACAGTAGTTGTAGCATTTAGCCTCGGGAAACGAGATCGTCGACGGGCCAGAGCCGCAGCCAGACAATCGCTGGTGATCATGACAATTTTTGCTACCGTGCTGGCAGCGGTCATTCACTATTTTGGTCAACAGATTATTGACGTTGTTGCAGGTGAAGCAACGCCAGACGTTAAAGCTTTGGCACTTACCTATCTGGAGCTGACGGTGCTCAGCTACCCGGCGGCAGCCATTGCGCTGATCGGCAGTGGCGCACTACGTGGAGCCGGAAATACTAAAATACCGTTGTTGATTAACGGCGGTATGAACATCCTGAATATCATCATCAGTAGCATCCTGATTTACGGGATCTTTTCCTGGCAAGGTCTGGGATTTGTGGGAGCAGGCCTGGGACTGACCATTTCGCGCTACATCGGGGCGATTGCCATCATCTGGGTACTGATGATTGGTTTTAACCCCGCGCTGCGAATTCCCTTCAAAAGCTATTTTAAGCCACTCAATCTCGCCATTATATGGGAGGTGATGGGGATCGGCATTCCGGCAAGTATCGAGTCAGTGCTGTTCAATGGCGGTAAACTTTTGACGCAGATGTTTGTTTCAGGAATGGGAACCAGCGTTATCGCCGGGAACTTTATTGCATTTTCTATCGCCGCGCTTATCAATTTACCGGGGAATGCTTTAGGTTCCGCGTCGACAATCATTACCGGCAGGCGTCTGGGAAATGGCCAGATTGCCCAGGCTGAAATCCAGCTACGGCATGTGTTCTGGCTGTCGACGATTGGCCTAACGGCAATTGCCTGGCTAACCGCACCTTTCGCCGGGGTGATGGCCTCATTTTATACCCACGATCAGGATGTAAAAGAGGTCATAGTCATCCTGATTTGGCTCAATGCAGCATTTATGCCGATATGGGCAGCCTCCTGGGTGTTACCAGCGGGCTTTAAAGGTGCGCGAGATGCACGTTTTGCTATGTGGGTATCGATGCTGGGCATGTGGGGCTGCCGCGTAGTCGCGGGCTACACTCTGGGTATCGTATTAGGATGGGGAGTTGTCGGCGTTTGGTTAGGTATGTTCTTCGACTGGGCCGTGCGCGCCGCGTTATTTTACTGGCGTATGGTCACAGGCCGCTGGTTGTGGAAATACCCACGCCCCGAACGTGAAAAGTGCATAAAACAACCGGTTGCGTCTGATTAATCGGCGAAATGGGGAATATTTCAGCAAACAATCGAATTTATCCATTCAGGCTTTGACAACGCTGAGCGGCATCGCTAATATTCGCCTCGTTCAAACGATTCCTCTGTAGTTCAGTCGGTAGAACGGCGGACTGTTAATCCGTATGTCACTGGTTCGAGTCCAGTCAGAGGAGCCATATTTAAGAAGCCTGCTCAGGAAACTAAGCAGGCTTTTTGCTTTTCTGCGATCCCATTAACCAGGTAGAGCGCTTCACTTCACACCCAGGCTTTTCCATACTGGCAACGAGAGAAGCCCGTTTCTCACGGGCTTTTATTGTTAAATCTGATAATCAATCACCGCTTCATCTGGCTCCATCGCCTGACGCTTAATTTCATCGACGGATAACCCAGCGTTGCATAGCTCGATGAATCGCCAGACGTAGTTGCGCTGCAGCTGTCCGCGTTTAAGTCCTAGCCAAACGGTATTTGCATCAAACAAATGCCGGGTATCCAGACGGGTTAACGTCCCCTCTTCCTGCTCGCCGCTGGATTGCTCTGCCACCAGCCCAATCCCCAATCCCAGTGACACGTAAGTTTTAATCACATCCGAGTCCTGGGCGCTGAGAATAATATCAGGTATCAGCCCCTTGCGAGCAAACGCCTCATCGATGCGGGAACGCCCTGTAATCCCCTGACGATAGGTAATTAACGGCCAGTGAGCGATGGACTCCAGCGTTAGCGGAGAAGCCTTCACTAATGGATGGTCATGAGGAACAAGCAGGCTGTGGTGCCAACGAAACCAGGGAAAAGCCACCAACAATGGATCGCTGCTCAGCCGCTCACTGGCAATTCCGATATCTGCCCCGCCATTTTGTAGCAGGACATCAATCTCCTGTGGTGTGCCCTGAATAAGTTCCAGACGCACCTCAGGGAACAGCTCACGAAAGGCTTTTATAACCGCAGGCAAGCTATAGCGTGCCTGGGTATGCGTGGTGGCAATCGTCAAAACGCCGGACGTATCATTGGTAAACAGATCCGCCAATCGACGAACGTTGCTGGCCTCATTCAGAATACGTTCGGCAATGATCAGCAAAGCTTTACCCGGTTCAGTCATGCCCAACAGGCGTTTACCACGACGGATAAAAATTTCGATGCCAAGTTCATCTTCAAGTTCACGAATGTGTCGGCTGACGCCCGACTGCGAGGTGTACAGTATATTCGCGACCTCCGTCAGGTTGTAATCCTGACGGGCCGCCTCGCGGATTATTTTGAGTTGCTGGAAATTCACGTTTCACTCCGGGCACATCAGACATTACGCTATTGTTAAAGTCTGATGCCCGGCATAACAAATAATAAAAACCTGCATCTTATTCCTCGCGGGAATAAGGTTTAGCTGACCAGCTGCAGTTCGCGATTTTCCAGCGCCGGACGGCTAACCAGCGACAACAGGATCTCCTTCACTGCCTGCGCCTGGGGCGATAAGCTCCCTCTGGCTGACACGTTCAACGATAATGGCAGATTCATCGATGGGGTTGTGATGCGCGCCATCCAGCCGTTCGCTGCATTGCATAATGAACGGGCGGCCGACTCGGGCAACACTGTGACGCCCATACCACTGGCAATGGCAGCCGTCAGGGTGGAGATAGATTCAATTTCGCCAATCACTTTAGCCGTTAAGCGACGTAGCGAAAAAGCTTCATCCACGCGCAGGCGAACCGCGCTGTAATCCCGTGGCAAGAACAAACTCATCTGCGCCACCGCGGCTAAATCGACGCTTTGCCCCGGACACTCACGCGTGCCGACCAGATACAGATCCTCTTTAAGCAACGGTTGACTGCTGATGCCCGCCACGGGTGAACGCTCATAGAGCACTGCCATATCTAATTGCCCGCTGAGCAGCTTGTCATTCAGCACTGCCCCACTGTTTTCATGCAGATAGACCTGCACATCGGGCAGTTCGGCACGTAGCGTCTGTAATAACGGCATGGTAATGGATGACGCTGCTGTCCCCGGCGCAAGGCCGATAGAGACCTGGCCTGTCAAGGTATGTCCCACGTTATTAACCGCAAGTTGCGCCTGTTCACACTGACGTAAAATCGTCCGGGCGTGGGTATATAATACTTTTCCTGCTTCCGTCGGCGTGACGCCACGCTTGGTACGAATCAGCAATTGCTGATCAAGCTCACCTTCCAGCGTTGCGACCTGCTGGCTCAGCGCGGGTTGCGCAATGTGCAATACTTCCGCTGCCTGGGTCAGGCTACCAATATCGACGATTTTCACGAAATATTTCAGTCGTCTGAAGTTCATTTTGCCTCCTGTCGGAATACCAGAACCCGTGCTGGCAGTCATTGAATTCAGGATTGCAAGATGCTTGCCACTTTCGTCTAAAACGGTGTTTTATGGTTAAAGCCGCACAAAGTCAGGAGTAAAAGCGAAGGAAGATCATTCTGCACACCGAAATATCTCATTCAGGCTGCCCTGGAAGAGGTAGACACGCACCAGAATGGGGCAAAAGCATAAAAAGACGGAAAGATCGCCGCTTTGCTGATTTTGTCAGCAAACGAACACACAAATGTATTTACCCCTTTGACAAGCCTCACCACCCTCGCTAATATGCGCCTCGTTCAAACGATTCCTCTGTAGTTCAGTCGGTAGAACGGCGGACTGTTAATCCGTATGTCACTGGTTCGAGTCCAGTCAGAGGAGCCAAATTCTTTTTTTCAGGCGTACTTAGAAGTGCCTATATGATTGGGTTTCAATAAGTTAGTGTGAAAAACATTCCCGATGCGTATCTGTTTTTCCCTCCGCATCCGGCGAAATTGGTGGTCTGATTTGGGGTCATTTCAGTTCGATAATGGAGTGACCACCATATGTCCCTGTCCGATGCGAAAATCCGCATCACCAAACCTTCTGATAAACCCTTTAAACTGACTGATTCACACGGTCTGTATCTGCTTGTCAATCCAGACGGCTCCCGTCTCTGGTATCTCAAGTACCGCTTCAACCGAAAAGAATCCCGTATTGCGTTGGGCGCCTACCCGCTGCTTTCACTTTCCGACGTACGTCAACAGCGAGACGGCATCCGTAAACTACTGGCGCATAATATCAATCCTGCACTACAGTGGGAAATGCGCTCCTGCCAGGTACATTGCTCAAAACCTGAAAAACGTCCTCTTTTTCCCGTACAAAAATACCGTAATGATAATTATGTTGACCAGAAACTGGCTGCGGCAAACTCAGTGAGTTCACAAGTCGTTTCTTAACTTCAGTATATTCGCAACCTGTCAGAGGAGTGTCAATAATATGATATGTCGGAGATATTAATACGCCATCGGTTTTAACACGACGGAAGTCTTCATAGCGAATACAACAATCATTTAAATAACAGAGCCTGTAACTGATATTATTGCTAATCGTTTCCAGATAAATCTCATTCTGATTGCTGCCATTCATACAAATTTTTTGCAGTTTTACAGGGGACTGGAAATAGACAGACAGTTTCAGATGGCCATAAAGGGCATAACGCCAGACTTCACTGACCATAATATTCGCTCCCGTTCGTCGGTTAATAACACCAACGGCTTCGTCAATGGTAAGCCAGACCGGCATGGAAGAATTATTGCTATAGCAGGGGAAAGCATTCATAACTTCTGCTTTCTTATTTTTCCAGAGGTTGTATTTCATCTTAAAGTGCAACCGCCATTCAGCACAAAATTAAAAAGAGAGTCTCAAGGTTATTTTTTAGCGAGAAAATAGAAAATAAGTATGTTTAAGGTAACAAATATTGAAGAGATGAATGTTTATTTAAGTATATACAATACTGGTATAAGGATATAATAACCAGGTGTTTCTTTCTGTCAAAAACAAGTTATTACACGATAAAGGAATATAAAAATGAATATCAGGTTAGTGATATTTTCATGTGCATTAGCATTACTGTTAACGGGATGTTCCCGCTCTCCCATTGATGCAAAAAAAAGCGGAAAATCGGTGCCAGTAAACAGCGTCAATAAAGATACAACATCACTCACCGATAAAGACATTTTCGGCAATGAGACCACACTGTCCATTTCAGAAGAAGATATTCAGGCCGCACTGGATGGTGAGGATTTTCGTATTCCGTTAAATTCAGCCATAATTCTGGTCCAGTCAGGGAATCGTGCGCCCGAAATGTTAATGCAGCAGGAAATGGCGAAATATTACCGGATATCGACCTTCTCCGGCATTCCGGATAAACAAAAGGCAATATCCTGCAATAAGCCGGTTAAAAATGAAGAACAGGATGCCGACGTCAGTGAAAACAGGAATTATATGCAGGCATTGCGTTATATTGCTGCAAAAGGCGATCAGAAAGCGGTCATTGTTTACTGGGACACGTTACAGGCCGGGACATATGATACAGCGACAAAAAGTACCCACTGGTCTGATTACCGTAATGAGAAACTGAACGACACCACATCACTACGCTATCTGGTTCGCTTTGCACTTGTCGATGTGGCAACAGGAGAATGGGCCACCTGGTCCCCGGTTAACTATGAATACAGCATTCTGCCTGCCATGACAGGAAAAACGACAGTAACAGATCAGCAAATTACCCAGCTCAGACAAAAAACCTATGCCACAGTGGTTAAAGATCTGGTTAACCGCTATCAGTAAACCGCCTCATGACGTCTGCCGCCAATAATCTGTGGTGGCAGCCAGTGATATGAAAATTTTCGTGCCTCTGGTTCGTCTCTTTTACCGGACCAGAAACCATGCCAGTGTCCGCGTCGTAAATGTACGCGAACCTGCCGCCCGGTTGCAGTACAGATGTCAGTTTCAGAGAGTGCTGTCGCCAGCATTTCCCCCCATATTTTCACCCACGCGCCAGTACCGGGGGCCATTTACCGGAAACAGCCTGAACCCCTTTTTAGTTTTTACGGGTTTTGGCCTGGCCGGATAGCTTCCCGGCTGGCGCTCGCTGTCAATCTCCGGCTCATCCGAACAGATGTACAGCAAAATCGATAATAATCGACCGACATCGCGGGCCTGGTTTTTCAGATATACTGACAGATATTCCGAATGCTTTAATGTCTCAACCGTTTCAGGCGTTGCACCACTGGCGTCCAGCCCCTCGTGAAACATATCTTCAAGTATGGTATTCACGGAACCCGTTTTAAGCCGAAAGGACTCCAGCTTTAACCCATTCTCCCGATTCAACAGCAGATAAAGCGATTTATCATTGTTAACATCATTCTGGTTAACCATTGCCCAGAATCCGTACAATTCCTCTCCCTGCATACACATTCCCGGCGTACTGACGTAAATACACCATTCGGAAAAACGTAAAAAGACATCAACCGGCAGGCTGTCGGAAAGTGGCGTTTCAGCCAGGGCATTAAGCAGTGACGGATGCGGCGTATAAATCCCTTTGCTGTAGCGCCAGGTTCCCAGCACAGAAAGTTTCTGGAGTTCCAGCCAGACAGCCGGAGTAAATTCACGTTTTTGTCCACCCATGAATAACATCAGCCATCTGGTAATCGGTAAAAAACACCAGTAAATGCTTTCCCCTTCATCAGGCGCACCTGCTCAATATTCGCCGTCATCTGCGGATGTTGTCTGCAAAAAGCATCGGCGATCCGGACAGGATCGATTATCTGGTTATTAATTTCTCGCATCCTAATAGATCCGCTCGCTCCACAGACTGTATGCACTGGTTCCGGCAATACAGTGCTCCCAGCTGATACTTTCGTAAGTAAACGACACTGATTCTTCCGGCTGCCCCTGGCCGTTCAGAATGGTATCCGGCACCGTCAGACTAATACTGGAAATTCTGGCGTTGATTAGCTTCAGTTTGTAATACAGTTCATTGATGCCGAAGCGGTTGGTACGATAAAAATCAAAATCACAGGTCAGGCATTCATTTTCGTTAATAGCCTTACTCAGTAAAGGAGATGATTTATCTACGGGTTTATGGATAGTCAATTCCTGGTGATTTACATTCTGCGCCCTGCTTAAACCATGATTCAGCTCTGTCACCATAATCTGATCCAGATGCGCAAGCTGCGCTTTGTTGCCAATGGAAGCCAGCGATGAGCATCCCGCTGAAATCAGCCCCTGAAACTGTCCGTTCAATGTAAGGTAAACCGGATTTGCCATGTTGTAATCTCCCTGAAAATATTATGAATTAATGTTTATCAGCCACATCCGGACTGGTTGAATTTTTCAGCAGCAGCCAGCGGCTTAACACACCATCCAGCCGTTCATTAATTTGTTTTTCCAGGATGCCGGTCGTCAGCCCCTTCGCCTGTGCATCCTGGTACTGCGTCAGCAGAGATTCCAGCGGCGTCTCCTGGTTCAGCGTCCGCTCAGCCTGGTAAACCACCGTTTTGATATAGGAGAGCGTGAAGCCCTCTTTTGCCTGCTCGCGCTGAACCAGCAGTTCGGCAAACGCACGCAAATCCTGGCGGGTCTGCTGCCAGCCTTTCATCTGCGGACTGTTCTGCGCGCGAGTTTTCAGCGTCTCATTCCACTGTGCTGTCGCCTGCTGCTGTTGCAGGCTCTCCGGCCAGCGGCTGTCCGCTATCCGCATCATCTGTATGCCGGTTTCCAGCGTCTGTAGCGGCGAGGCATCCGGTAGCTGTTGCAGACGTTGCCCGTAGCGGTTCAGGTCGGGGGACGCCAGCCAGACCGTGGCGGCCCCCAGGGCGGTATCGTTTACCCTCGCCAGTTGCTGCTGCATCGGGTACACCTGCCACCACCAGAGCACGGCAGCGATAATGGCAGTACAGGCAGCGCCAGCCACAAAGCCTGTCACGCTGAGACGCGACATGGCTCCCGCCGCACTGCCTGCTGTCACATGAGGGTGAACTTCCACATTTATTTCCGGCAGGTCAGGCAGCGGCGGGACAATCTCCGCAGTTGTTGACGTGGCAGCAACCGCGCTCTCCGGGGCATAGACCAGCGTCCTGACGGTGGTTTTCGCCTGCAGATCCATGCTGTTCCGGGGCTGTGGCTCCAGCCGTTTACGCGTGTTCTGCACAAAGTACAGCAGGTTCTCCACGCGCGGCATCTTCTTCAGTGCCACCTGCTGGAGCTTGTCGCAGATAAGCTGTAATGCCCGTTCGGTGCGGTACAGCAGCGGCAGGTCGGCCTCCGTGAAGGACAACTGCTGGCGCAGGATGTTGCCGGTACGGGTATTGAACCAGTCGAGCATTTCCGTGCGCGCGGTTCCGTTCTGCGGCCAGAACTTATCCCACTCATGGCTTATCATCGCCGCCAGCAGTTCCGCGCCTTCGCAGAATCCCGCCAGCCCCTGCGTGCGGGTGCGCGCCAGGGTGTAATAGCTCGCGGTATGCAAATCCACGCCGCTGGTTTTAAAAATCGCCAGCGCCAGCGATTCCACGAGCTTCCAGTTCAGCTCCGGCTGAGACGGGTGGCTGGCTTTGTTGATTTCCTCGCGAATGGCGCTAAACTCCGGCAGACCACGCGGATCGCTGCCAGTCACAATGGTCTGTGTCAGTTCGTCGTTATTCATCCCCGCCTCCTCAGTACAGCGTATCCGGCAGGCGGAACTGGCTGAACAGCCCGCCGCTGAACGGGTTGTCTTCGGTATCGGTATGCACCCGGTACACCATCGCGCCGCCGTCCACGTTAAACCGCACAGTAAAGTTGCCATTCTGCACACCGGTTAACTGCCCTGCGCCAAACAGCCGGAACTGCGCCCACGGCCCGCCGAAGCTGATGCTGCGCGGTGCGCTGCCGCTGAGGCCAATCAGCGTCAGCTTGCTTTCATTGCCTTCGCGCATGTTGTTCGGCCACACCAGATGGGCGGTGTAGTTACGCCCCTGGCTGTAGTCCACTAACTGGCCGTCCAGGTTCAGCACGCTGCGCCGCTTGTTGCCGGAAAGCGACACGGTTTCCACCGCAAACTGCGTGCCCAGACCGTTCTGCCTGCTGAAAAAGATGTCGCGGATGTTCTGCGCCCGCTCCAGCTGTTGCAGCACGTCCTCGCGAATAACGACGGCATCGTCGCCGTTCACCTCCGCGCCGCCCTCAACAAACAGCTTCAGATTCTGCGCGTAGAACGTATCCAGCACGCCGCCGGGTTTAAAGAAGCGTTCAAATGCATCCAGCGACGCATCCTGCGGCGAACGCGGGTTAAACGGATACTTATCCGCCAGCTGCTCACTGAACGGTTTCACCACGCTGTCACGCCAGTCCACTTCCATGTAGTGGACGGCTTCCACCATCACCACATGCCAGGCCTGATCCGCCAGCTTACCCACCCAGCGGTTGAGCGGTGCGGGCAGCGTTTTCGCCATCTGCCGGGTGGCGAAAATCGGGTCGCTGCTGTTCTGGTCAAGCCGTAACTGCACGGCTTTCAGGGCCGATTTTCCCGGCGCGGGCGCATTCTGTATCGCCAGCAGGTAACGGTGCAACTCCGTCAGTTGCCGGTAAACGGCCTGCATCGTACTTTCCTTGTCTTTCTGCGCGTCCAGCGTACCGTTTTCCGGGGCAAATTCATGACCGAGGCGTGCCAGCAGCAAATAATCTGGCGCGCTTCGCGCTTCCTCACGCGCCTTATCATCCAGCTTGTCCGGCAGGACGATGTCATGCGTGTTATCGCGCAGCGCGGTTAATGCCCGCTGGAGCGGCTGGTCGCCGCTGATGATTTGCTCCAGCGCGCCGGTAAGTTCCGCAACGGACTCATAATCACGAACGTTGAGGTTATCCATCCCGGCGCGCCAGGTGGCGGTGTAGTCGCCGAAATACTGCTCGGTCAGCTGGCGCTGGATTTCCGCGCGGTCGGCGTCGCTGTATTTCACGCTGCGGGTCAGGTTCAGCACCCACGAATCCATCGCCGTCAGCGCCACCAGTTCGTCACGTTGCTTCACAAAATAGCTCTGTAGCCCGTGGCGGGTGAGAAGCTGTGGAACAACCAGTTTGTCGTCATCGCCGGAGATAAATACCTGATCAAAAGTCGGGCCGACCTGATCGCGCAGATTCAGGTCGGCGGGCAGAACGCCCTGCGCCCGCGTTTTCAGGCTCTGGTACACACGCTGGTAAACCGGCAGTTTGCTGAGTTCTTTCTGCGCATCAGTGACCGGTTTATCATACGGCGTCCAGCGGCTGATGGCCTCCCCTTCGCCAGCCTGGCGCTGCGCGTGCCAGTCGGTGTGTTGCAGCGCGTAGTCCAGATGCGCCATCAGTTGCGCCTGAATATCGCGCTTGCCGTGGAATCGCTCGCTCCAGCGTTTCGCCATATACTGCTTCACCACCTCATCGTTGCGCCCGCTTTTATCCTCCAGCATTCTGAGCACGCGCAGCACAGCCAGTTTCTGCTCACTGTTCTGCGGGGCCGTTGCCAGATCTTTTATCAGGCCGTCAGCCCTCTCACCGGTACGCCCTTAAACAGCCGGTCCACCGGCTTAGTTTCCAGCCTCTCGATGGCGTCCAGCTTCTGCTGCGACAGCCGGGCCTGCTGCGGATGCTGGATCCCTGGCAAATCGAAGGTGCGCAGGATTTGCACCAGCGCCTCCCGGTCCAGCAGCGAGAGGTAGTTCAGGTTCATACAGGAGATCAGCGACCACTGCATATCGCCGTCGGTGACCGGATAAAGTGGACGCGTCGGGCGGGTCACGTTGCTGAAACTGGCGACCGCCGGGTTTTTCCCTACCGCCACACAGATATCGCCGGTGTGCAGTTGCACGGGCAGCATCCGGTTGGTGCAGACCAGCGACACACTCAGCGCCTCCCCGCTCAGATGCGCAGGATCGGGCAGACGGCCGTCAGCATGCACAAACGCAATGCTGTGCTCCAGCCCGCGATGAAACAGCGAGGTTTTTGTCCGGTGATGCCAGTAGACCACCTCGCGCTGGCGGCTGTACTCCATCTGGTGGTTAAAGCTTTCGAACTCCGGCCAGAGACGCGACGGGCTGGTCACGCCGGCGACCTCACCGGAAGCAGAGACCTTACTGGACACCGACTTCACGCGGAAAATATCGTAGGCATCCGGGTGCTGATGACTGGCGCGCAGCGGATACTGCGGCGCACTGCCGTCCGGTGCAATGGGTTCGGCCTGATGGACAAACAGATTCACCACCGGTGTACAGAACAGATGCAGTGATGATGCACGGAGCTTGATATCCATCGGCAACGGCTGATTAAAGTGCAGGCGTAGCGTAAATGCGCCGCCGTGGAAATCCTCCGGCAGCGGCGCGGCATCGCGCAGATGAAAAAAGAAAAAGCTCTCCGGGTAGCAGAAATACTCCTGAAGTACGCGATAGCCGTTGTGAACGTTTTTCGGCCACGGCAGTAACGCATCCTCTCGCTCAAATCCTGCGGCCTCAAGCCACAACTCCGGCAGGGGAATATGCTGTTCCCCGATAATCAGTTCAGCGTCCATCAGGCGCTCACTGAACCACAGGTATAGCTGGTAGCGGGTGTAGTCGTCTTCGTTGCCCAGCCAGAAATTGATTTTATTCAGCTCCAGCGCACGAGAAGACACACCATTTTCGGCAAAAAAAACAATATCAACGATGCCTTCTTCGAGGCTGCTGGCATTACGCACATCCCGTATCTGTAAAGGCTGTAACCAGATATCGCGCGCCAGCGTAAAATGACAGGGAGGCGGTGGCGTCCGGTCATCATCGCCCAGCACCTTCCGGCCTGATGAGGCGACACGAATAACACCTGAACTGACCAGTTCATCACGCAAAACCTGCACCGGCGCTTGGATATTACCTTCAGGCTGATACTCAATCACCGACATGGAAGGCACCGGGCGCAGATAGTTAGGCCATAACATGCGGATAATCCCGTGAGTGAACTCGGGAAACGCGTCCTCCAACTTCTGCCGCACGCCGCCAGCCAGAAAGGCCGACGCTTCCATCAGGCGCTCCACGTCAGGGTCACCCTCTTTCTCGGCCAGAAAACGGGACAGATAGGGTTTATCCCGCGCCAGCAGCTTGCCCAGTTGCCGCAGATAGTCCAGTTCTTCGCGGTAATAGCGTTCTTCAAAGGCCATCAGAGGTACTCCACCCGGTAGCGCTGGCGATTATCCAGCAGAATGTCAAACTCCAGAACGTCCCTGGCGTCGTGAAAACTCACCTGCGCCACAATATGAAAACGCAGCGCCAGCGGCGCATAGTCGTCCGACGCCGCCGCCGTCACCACAACCCTGGTAATGCGGGGTTCATAGCGCCGGATGCAGTCGTGGATGCCTCTGGCAATCTCTTCCCTGAAATTACCGGAGGCTAATGTGTCGTCATTTAAATCAGCAATGCCCAGTTCCGGAGAGCCAGCACAACTGCCGGAGCGGGTATTGAGGATGTTATGCAGGTTTTCGCTGATGGAGTGCAGCAGGCTGACGCCTGACTGGCGATAAAACCGGGGCATCGCCGCCTCGCCAATACGGTCAAACAGGCTGCCCTCTTTCTCAATATCCCGCTTCATCATGACGTTTAATCCCTGTCCAGACGCCCGACCAGCGAGAGATCAAAGCTGGCACCCATATATTTGAAGTGCGGACGGACTGACAATGACACCTGGTACCAGCCCGGTTCACCTTCCACATCCAGCACTTCAATTTTTGCCTGGCGCAGCGGCTTACGGCTGCGGACATCGGCAGGCGGGTTTTCCTGGTCAGCCACATACTGGCGGATCCACGTATTCAGTTCTCGCTCCAGATCGCCACGCTCTTTCCAGGAGCCGATCTGCTCGCGTTGCAACACCTTGATATAGTGCGCCAGGCGGCTGATGATGAAGAGATAAGGGAGCTGACAGCCAAGTTTGTAATTGGTCTCTGCCTCTTTGCCTTCCGGCGTATTCGGGAAGGTTTTCGGTTTCTGTACCGAGTTTGCCGAGAAAAAAGCGGCGTTATCCGACCCTTTGCGCATGGTCAGTGTAATAAACCCTTCCTCCGCCAGCTCGAACTCACGCCTGTCGGTGATCAGCACTTCGGCCGGAATTTTGGCCTGCAACTGCCCCATAGATTCATACAGATGGACGGGCAGATCTTTCACCGAGCCGCCGTTCTGCGGACCGATGATATTCGGGCACCAGCGGTACTTCGCAAAGCTGTCCGCCATGTTGGCCGCCAGCAGAAAAGCGGTGTTGCCCCATAAATAGTCATCATGGTGGCGGCTGACATTCTCGCGATAGTTGAAGCTTTTCACCGGGTTATCTCCCGGCGCATACGGCTGGCGCAGCAGGAAGCGCGGCGAGGTCAGCCCCAGATAACGGGAATCCTCCGACTCGCGCAGGGCGCGCCATTTGGTGTAGGCCGGACCTTCGAAGATAGAACCGATGTCTTTAATGCCCGGCAGCTCGGTCCAGGACTCCAGCCCCAGGAATTCCGGTGCCACGGAAGAAATAAACGGTGAATGGGCCATCGCGGAAACCGCGCTGACGTATTTCAGCAGCTTGAGGTCTGCCGCGTTATTTTTAAACGCGTAGTTGCCAATCACCGCCGCAACCGGTTCGCCGCCAAACTGCCCGTACCCACTGGAGTAGACGTGTTTATAGAAACCGCTTTGGGTGATTTCCGGGGCGAACTCGAAATTATCCAGCAGTTCTTCTTTGGTGGCGTGCAGCAGATAAATTTTGATGTTTTCACGCGGATCGGTGCGTTCAACCAACAGTTTCAGGGAGCGTAGCAGCGCTTCCAGCTCCTGAATGGCCGGATCGTGGAGGATCAGATCCATCTGACGGCCTGTGCGATCGTCAATATCGGCGATCATAGCATTCACCGCCAGAATATCGACGGACTCCGCTTCATTCTGCAACAGAGCGGAGATAAACGCCGTCACACCCTGGCGGGCAATGTCATAGCTTTCGGATTCTGGCTGAAAGCGGCTCTGCGCCATGATGTTATCTAGCAGGGATGACGAGCCTGCGGGAGAGGCTGAACCGGGGGCTTCCTGCAATGCAATATCTGACATAGTGAAATCCTTGTACACGTTATTTGCCGCTGGCTAGACCCAGCTCCTGAATCAGCTGCTCGCGGGTTTCCTCGTTATCCAGCAACGCCTGTAGCTGGGCGCGAAACGCAGGGATATTGCCCATCGGGCCTTTCAGAGCGACCAGGGCCTCGCGCAGTTCCAGCATTTTTTTCAGCTCCGGCACCTGGGCGGCGATGTTATCCGGCGAGAGATCCGCCATGGATTTCACCTTCAGGCTGACATCCATACGGGCACCCGACGCACCATTAAGCACCGATGGCACAGAAACGTTACGTTCAATGCCGGACTGCGCCAGCACAGCGTTAAAGGTGTTTTTATCGATAGCCACCGGCTGGCGTTCATCCAGCGGGGTGTCGTCTGGTCTACCTTTTAAATCGCCAGTGACCAGCAGACTGAGCGGTAACTCCACTTCAGCAGCCTGGCCGTTTATTTTCGATATATAACGAACATTAATACGTTCTTTTGGAGCAATGCTCCCGTCGTTATGATTACGCATAAATAATATTCCATAAAACTATGACTAACGTTCAATTCAGCCAACAGAGGCAGAATCATCCATAAAAACAACAGCCAGAAACTAAAATGAAAATTCGCCATGACAAAAATATCAACTGAGCTATACAATACTCTCAGAACATAATTTTAAAACCACTTTTAGCTCATTCGTCAAGTAATATCCCATGATGTGACGAATAACGCAAAATTACATGTTTTATCTGTGATACTGGTATAGCAGGTTAAAGTAGCAACAAAAACATAATTACAATACATTGTTTTTAAGGTTATTTTTCCACAACGAATAAGTATTAACACCACAATAAATAAAAAACAGGAAAATCATAGACGCAATAAATAAGACAGTTGACTCAATTAAAATCAGAACAACAAAACTGGATAAAAACAATATTTATTCATGATTAGATAGTGGAGTAAAAATATGGGTGACAATGTTAAGTCTTTAGCCGCAAAAACAAAGCACGCTTTGACCCATCTGATAAATACATAATTCCGTTTTGAGATAAGCACAAAAACATTCTTTTTATGAATGCTTTTGTGCTTACCAGAAAACATTAACCTCGCTAATGGAAATTGGCGTAAAATGATACAAAGGAGTTAAAAGATGCCAACACCGTGTTACATCTCAATTAAGGGGCAAACTCAGGGACTGATCACCGATCGCGCCTTCACCGCCGAATCTGTCGGTAATATCTACGTTCAGGGCCATGAAGACGAAATGCTGGTGCAGGAATTCAGCCATAACGTTATCCGAAAAAGAAAAAAACTCCCTCGCTAATGAAATAATGGCTGAAACGCAGGCTGCTTATGCTTATGCGAATCGTTGTTTACGTGCCAGGAAATGTATGCTCGTTCCCTTTAGTAAGACCGACGCCCCCAACTCCTGGGAAGGAAAAGGATGCTGCCCAGGACAAACCGGACACCATCTGTTACCTGATACCATGTTCCGGGATCTGGAGAAAGCCGCCGCAGCCAGAGAGGTATGAAATAATGATCCTAAACATCGGGATGAAAATGGTAAGCTGAAATACAGGATGCCCCGGAGTAAATACCCAACAAAAGAGTGTTGGGGAAAATATACCGAAGGTAAAGCCCCTACAATCTGCCTGGAAGGGAAAGATAATCACACAGGTTCGCATGGAATGATGCATGCGATGACGGGGGAATTAATTAAAAAAGAAAGTCCCGGGAAGGAAATTAAATATAAAAAAGCCAGAGATATTGTTATTGATCAGGTTGCTGCAATGTATGGTTGTGATAAATCGTGTCTGAAAGCACAACTGGACAAAGCTTATGGAGATGCCTACCGGGGGGTGGCAATTTGTAATGGCAATGAATGGAATGTCTTGTTTGATTCAATGGAATTTGAATAACGTTTCTATCAGGCTGAAGTTATGAATAAAAAAGTTGACGTTGAAATTATAAAACCACTGGTTCAGCAGCATGCCAGAGATGCTGTGTTTTACTGGCAACAACTCAATACCGGGCGTTTTTCACCGCTGGTTACTTCACAAAAATGGCACCATTTTCGTCGACAGCTGAATGCACATATTGATGGTTTACGTGCTGCCGGTCAGGAAGGATGGGATGCAGCATTTAAGAACTATTCACGATGGAAAACCGAAAGTGAGGCGTTTATTTGCTGGTTGCTGGCTCTGGAACAGGATGAGCCATCGCATATCAGGATATTACACAATATGGCCCCAGGTAATAGTGACTCTTCCCTACAGGGAATGGTTGAGGCTATCGCCTGGTTGCCCGAACCTCAGACCAGATTAATTCTGGCCCGCTGGCGTGCCGAATCGTCATCAGATGAAAGAAAGCTTGAAGCCTGGCTACAGGCTATGGGTTCGTCAGGTATAGAGCCTCAGGAAGAACTGTTCCCGTTGCTGGAACATGAAAATCCACATATCCGGGCTGTCTGCTGCGAATTAGTGGGGAAATTACGATTGCACCGCTATCAACAGGCTGTGGCAGAGATGCTCACAGATAATGACTTTACTGTCAGAGAGCAAGCCGTTCTGGCTCTGGCATGGTTATCGCCCCGTATCGATATTGTGGATGAATTGCAAAATCTGCTGGTTTTCCATCTAAAAAATGCACCACAGCGTGGGCTGGCTGCGGTACTTGCACAACGTAAACTGGAATATATTGCACGCATAACAGGATTATGTATTCCTCAGGGAGATAGACGACTGGAGACTATTCTGACGGCAATACCTGAGCGTTTACGCCTGCTGATTCTCGCTTTTCATGGTGATCCTGCACAACTTTCCGTTCTATATAAAGCGATGGAAAATGAACCCACAGCCCGCCTGGCTTTCTGGGCAGCGGGTTTCATCTCTGGGCTGGACATGGCAAGACCTGAGTATTGTTCTTCTGCACCGGAGAGAATGAAAGAGATGGAACAGCCGTTAAGTTTCAGTTCTGATGATGCCGACATCGGTCTTGCATGGCCAGATGTGCCTGCCGTGGTCACGGCTTGTCATTCAATGAATCTGAGTGATGGTCCACTTCTGCTCGGTAAGTTACCTTCTGCGGCCTACTGCCATGACCTGCTCGCCACGGCAACGCAGGCGGTTCGTTTTGCCGCATCGTGGCACCTCACGGCTGGTGACAGCTCGGCACCGCGGATTGATACTCGTAAATGAGGAATGACTGACTATGAATGTGGTGAGAAGCCATTTGATTCCTGGTGATGATGCTGTTCAGATAAGTAAAATGCTCAATAGTGGTTGTCGTCTGATCGCATGTTTATGTGCCGACTGGTGTTCATCCTGCCAGGCATGGCAGGGGAAATTTGCTCAACTGGCACAGGAATATTCTGTTGATTGTTTTGTCTGGCTGGATATTGACAAGCATCCTGATATGGTTGCAGATGTCGATCTAGAGGTGTTACCCGTTCTGTTAATTCAGAATAAAACAGAGATTTGTTTTCTTGGTACGATAAAACCAGAAGTAGCAATATTTAAAAAATTATTGAGTGCAAAAAATTTGAAGATAGATGTTTCAGAACCTGGGCTCAGAGATTTCCTTTTAGAAGATGGAGAAACTAAACAGGAAAACTTGTAATGGAATACTTGTCAATTATGTTTCTACCATATTCTCGACAAATAAAATAGTTATTTAAATGTGGATATGTATGATTCAGTAACGGCATCACCTGACTCAGGCCACATTCTGAATTATTCATTTAAATAAATCATAAATCCTCACAAGGAAATATATATGACTGCAACACTTTGGATGTTTGCAAGAGGTAGCAATGTAATAAAACTACAACAATTACTCAATAAAAATAAAGCTTTTCCAAAACTCGCGGAAGACGGTATTTTTGGAAAAGATACATATAATGCAGTAAAGATATTTCAGCGACACAATGGGCTGAAGGATGATGGTATTGTGGGGCCACAAACCTGGCGAAAACTAGGTGTTCAGGACACATTCATAAATGCTTCATCTGCTGGTTCTTCAACTAGTTCGCCAACCAGACCTCCTGTTGGTTCAAATGATACGGTAGTTGAGACAAGTGAGGGATTCTGTTTTCCCTTCCCGAAAATTCCCGAACGGTTATGGACGAACGGAGGCCGTCAATTTGGCGCTCCGCGCAAAGCTAAAGATGGAAGTGCACGCAAACATGCTGGCTGTGATTTAATATTCCCGTTTGGAACACCAATTTATGCTGTTGCTGATGGCGTCCTGGTTCGTGAGCCCTATCCATTTTATTCGGGCACTTATGCTGTAGAAATCAGACATGGTAACCTTCTTCTTCGTTATGGCGAAATTGCTAATGGTTCATACACTGGAGGAGCATCTGTCAAAAAAGGACAAATTATTGCTAAAGTCGGGAGACTGCAAAGTGGTTCGTCCATGCTGCATCTGGAGATTTATACCAACTCAGCATCCTCGGCCAGTCTTACAACACGTGTAGGAGATTTCAGAAGGCGTTCTGATATAACAAATCCTGCACCATATCTGAATGAATGGAAAAATAATCTTCCCAAACCTTAATCTCCAAGGAATCGATGACGATGCTTAAAAATATAGTATTTCTCTTAGCTTTGATGCTATCTGGCATTGCTGGTTGTGCTGCAACCGAACCTGGCAACATACTGTTGAATAACCTAAACGCTAATAACTTCGACATTGGTGAGATTACTGATGGGGAGATTACTGATGATTTGAGGCACTCTACTTGTACTCTGAGCTTAGCCGACAATAAGGAAAAGGATTCCTATAACTATATTGAAAGTGCAATTTGCCCAGTGGGTGGAGAAGAGTGTACATACTCTGCCATCATGAAACTGAATGGGAAGATAACTATACTGAAACAAATATCATCGGGAGAAAATATCTCAGTATTCAAAAACAAAGACATTTCGGTCACTGTGGAACAGACTCCGATTGCAGATTCAACAGAGGATGAGGAAGGAAGTGATATTAAAGCTGTTATCATCATCAAAACAAGAAACGGCGAAAAGAAATTTAATATGCTTGGATACTGCGGTGTTTAAAAACAAATCCTCTGCTATGGATAGTCTCATCTGGAGCAAGAGCTTATGAGAAAAACGAGAACTGAAAATCATCGTAAAGCCTGGACTCAGGTAGAACTGGAATTCGTGAAAACGTATTACGGTACAGTACCTACCGAAAACATTGCAAAAATCCTGGGGCGAACCTTTGATGCTGTCAGATGGGTATTACGCAATCAGAAACAGAGACTAATGGTTCCATATCCCCCGTGGACGGAAGAAGAGAAAGAAATTATTCGTATGAATCGCCACGGGTTTAACAGACACCTCAGAGTCATTTAAGATGACTTAAAGAGAGGTGCCCCTCAGCTCTACGCCAGGTGCTGAGTAAACGCATCCGTGTAAGTGCACAATTTTCATGTGGCACTAAAGCAGTGTGTTCCCATCGACATTCAGTCAGCTTTATACGCCTGCCACTCGCGCCAGACATTCTCAGGATCAATATCGCGGTAGCCACGCTCTCTGATTATATCCTCGGCTGCTTCGGCCGGCAGGCGGATGGCTGTAGCACCATCGCGAATGGACTCAACCTCATCGCGGGTCAATTCCCGTCCTATGTCCTGTTCTTTATCAATCAGGACTACGATCAACGCAGGGATAAAAACAATCTTCATACTGACAAGCCTCTGATATATTCGCATCCCACTGTATCACTGACAGTTTTGATATAATTCAGTAATCGTCAATTTATTACCAGGACGGGAATCATTCATGACATTGCAAATCCGTGACGCCACACCGGCCGACGCGATATTGCTCAATGCGCTGGGCTACCGCACGCACTTTGAACAAAAGGCACTGGAGCTTCGCTTATATGTCCACGGAGATAACGGGCGTGCGATTCGTGCTTATGAGCGATGTGGTTTCACTGAATCTCCGTATGCCATTATGAAAGTGGGTTTATAGCTTCCCCAAATACAGTACTCCTAATGCTCCGCCTGAAATCAGAACACTCCTGACAGGCCACGATTCCACCTGATTCAGATTTTTCATTCATCTTATTTTTCATGTTGCCATCAGATGAGGGAGATAATCGTTTTCACTTCCCGTCTGTCGCGGTAATCTCATAACGGTCGTTAATATTGCGACTGCAATGTGTGTAACCCAACTCAAATACTAATAACTAAAAAACAGTACAGACAGGATAACTATGGATTCCACCCTCACCTCCACGGGTCCCCAACAGGACGCCTCTTCGCTTAACCGCGCCCGACGCGCTGCGCTTGGCAGCTTCGCGGGTGCCGTGGTCGACTGGTATGATTTTCTGCTTTATGGCATTACTGCCGCACTGGTCTTTAACCGCGAGTTCTTCCCGCAAGTCAGCCCAGCGATGGGGACACTTGCCGCATTTGCTACCTTTGGCGTCGGATTTTTGTTCCGTCCGTTAGGCGGGGTGATCTTCGGCCACTTCGGCGATCGTCTGGGCCGTAAACGTATGCTGATGCTCACCGTCTGGATGATGGGTATTGCCACTGCGCTGATCGGGATTATTCCCTCTTTTGACACCATTGGCTGGTGGGCTCCCGTTCTGCTGGTGACGCTGCGTGCTATTCAGGGATTCGCCGTTGGCGGTGAATGGGGCGGCGCAGCGTTGCTCTCGGTCGAAAGCGCGCCGAAAAATAAAAAAGCCTTCTACAGCAGCGGCGTTCAGGTTGGTTACGGCGTCGGACTGTTACTTTCTACCGGTCTGGTCTCGCTGATTAGCTCGCAAACCACCGATGAGCAGTTCCTGAGTTGGGGCTGGCGTATTCCATTCCTGTTCAGCATCGTGCTGGTATTGGGCGCGTTGTGGATGCGTAACCGAATGGATGAATCGGCCGAATTCGAACAGCAGCAGCAGGCACCGCAACCAGAGAAAAAGAGACTACCGGTAGTCGAGGCATTAATCCGTCATCCAGGGGCGTTTTTGAAAATTATCGCTCTGCGCCTGTGTGAACTGCTGACGATGTATATCGTCACCGCGTTTGCCCTTAATTACTCCACGCAGAATCTGGGCTTACCTCGCGAACTGTTTCTGAATATCGGGTTGTTAGTTGGTGGACTGAGCTGTCTGACCATCCCCTGCTTTGCCTGGCTCGCCGACCGCTTTGGTCGCCGGCGCGTTTACATTACTGGCGCACTGGTCGGGACGCTTAGCGCATTCCCGTTCTTTATGGCGTTAGAAGCGCAATCCATTTTCTGGATCGTGTTCTTCGCGATTATGTTGGCCAACATTGCACACGATATGGTGGTCTGCGTACAGCAGCCTATGTTTACCGGTTTGTTTGGCGCAAGCTATCGCTACAGCGGCGCAGGCGTTGGTTATCAGGTAGCAAGCGTAGTTGGCGGCGGTTTTACCCCCTTCATTGCTGCTGCACTGGTAACATTCTCCGGCGGAGACTGGCACAGTGTAGCCATTTATCTGATGGCGGGTTGTCTTATTTCCGCGACTACAGCATTGCTGATGCGGGATAAGCAGCACGGTTAAGCCCGGGTGCGGAGGCCGTCCGGTCTTCGCACAATCTTCCTCAACGTCTGACTTTTGTTTCACATTCCTGTGACATACTATCGGGAGAGCAGTACATCTGTGGAACAAGGAGACAGACATGAACAATAAGGGCTCCAGCCTGACCCCAACTCAGGCACTGGATAAACTGGACGCGCTGTACGAGCAGTCGGTTAAAGCACTGCGTAGCGCCATTGGTAAGTATATTGAAACAGGGACGCTCCCTGATGTAATCGCCCGCCATAACGGTCTTTTTGTTTACCCATCACTGTGTGTCACCTGGGATGGTATCGCCACCAATCCCCCGAAAACCCGAGCCTATGGTCGTTTTACCCATGCGGGCAGCTATACCACTACGATTACCCGTCCGTCGCTTTTTCGTCCGTATCTTGAAGAACAGCTCACGCTGCTGTATCAGGATTATGATGCGCATATCTCCGTCGAGCCGTCGCAGCATGAAATCCCCTATCCCTATGTGATTGACGGTTCAGAACTGACGCTGGATCGCTCGATGAGCGCCGGATTAACGCGCCATTTCCCCACCACTGAATTGTCGCAGATTGGTGACGAAACGGCAGACGGGATTTTTCATCCGGCGGAATTTTCTCCGCTGTCTCACTTCGATGCCCGACGCGTGGATTTTTCGCTGGCGCGACTACGTCATTACACGGGAACGCCGGTTGAACATTTTCAACCTTTTGTACTGTTCACCAACTACACCCGCTACGTCGATGAGTTTGTGCGTTGGGGTTGCAGCCAGATCCTCGACCCGGACAGCCCATATATCGCGCTTTCTTGTGCGGGCGGGATCTGGATCACCGCCGAAACCGAAGCGCCAGAAGAAGCCATCTCCGATCTCGCCTGGAAGAAACACCAGATGCCTGCCTGGCATTTAATCACGGCTGACGGTCAGGGGATCACGTTGGTCAATATCGGCGTTGGCCCGTCTAACGCCAAAACCATTTGCGATCATCTGGCCGTACTGCGCCCTGACGTCTGGCTGATGATTGGTCACTGCGGTGGTCTGCGTGAAAGCCAGGCGATTGGCGACTATGTTCTGGCCCACGCTTATCTGCGTGACGATCACGTTCTGGATGCCGTACTACCGCCGGATATTCCGATTCCGAGCATTGCGGAAGTACAACGCGCCCTGTATGACGCCACCAAAGAAGTCAGCGGTATGCCCGGTGAAGAAGTTAAACAGCGCTTGCGTACCGGTACTGTCGTCACCACCGACGATCGTAACTGGGAGCTACGCTATTCCGCTTCTGCGCTGCGTTTCAACCTCAGTCGCGCGGTGGCTATCGATATGGAAAGCGCCACCATCGCCGCTCAGGGATACCGTTTCCGCGTTCCGTACGGCACGCTGCTGTGCGTTTCCGACAAGCCGCTGCACGGTGAGATCAAACTACCTGGTCAGGCCAACCGTTTTTATGAAGGTGCTATTTCTGAGCATCTGCAAATAGGTATCCGGGCTATCGATCGTCTGCGTGCTGAAGGCGACCGACTGCACTCCCGTAAATTACGTACATTCAACGAACCGCCGTTCCGTTAAGACCTGAAGGTTAACTATGCACAACTCAACTCCTCTTTCCGCCCTGCGCAACCTGCTGATAGCGCAGGGGCTGGATGGCATGATTGTTCCGCGCGCCGACGCTCATCAAAGCGAAGATTGTACGCCGCATGACAATAAACTGGCCTGGCTGACCGGATTTAGCGGCTCTGCCGGCCTCGCGTTGGTCCTTCGGGATCGCGCGTTAATGTTTGTCGATGGACGCTATCAGGTCCAGGTACGCAATGAAGTCTCTCTGGATGATTTTGAAATTCATCATTTACACGATGAACCGCTGGCCGACTATTTGCAGTCTCACGTTGCAGCGGGTGCACGTATCGGCTTTGAACCGCTGCTGATGGTCAACAGCCAGTTTGAAGCCTTGTCGGCAACTCATTGCGAGCTGGTACCTCTTGAGCAAGATCCTTTTGACCAGGTGTGGCTTGACCGACCGGCAGCCCCCTGCGGCATCATTCGTGAAATGCCCATTGAAATCAGCGGGGAAAGCAGCACGCAAAAGCGTGCCCGCGTCGTGGAACAACTCGCTCAACATGAGGCTGACGTACTGGCAATTACCCTGCCGGATAACATTGCCTGGCTGTTGAATGTTCGCGGTTCAGATCTGGCTATGGTGCCAGTACCGTTTTCGTTTGCCCTGCTCCATCGCAGCGGTGAGCTGGAATGGTTTGTGGATAGCAACAAAACGCAGCAACTCCCCGTATCACTGCTGAACACGCTCACGCTGGCCCCGCAAGAGAGTTTCCTGGTACGTTGCCAGCAACTGGCCAGTGGGAAACGCTTCCTGGTCGATAAAGACTACGCCCCGGTTGCGTTGCGTTTTGCCATTGAAGAACACGGTGGCAACGTCTTATGGGCCCCTGATCCCATCACCTTGATGAAAGCCCACAAAAATGACGTTGAACTGGCGGGCTATCGGGAATGCCATGAACAAGATGGCGCTGCCTGGGTTAATTTCCTTGCCTGGCTGGCCCATGAAGTCCCTTTGCGCGAAGCGGCTGGCAATCCGGTCACCGAACTGGAAGCCCAGGCGAAGCAACTGGAATTTCGCCAGCAGCAGCCGGGATTTATTGAGCAAAGCTTCAGCACGATATCGGCCTCTGCCAGCAATGCGGCGATGTGTCATTACCACTCCAGTGAAAAAACCAATACGCCAATTACCTCGCAGGCCATGTATCTGAATGATTCCGGCGGCCAGTACCACAATGGTACGACGGATACGACGCGTACCTTCGCGTTTGGTCCACAGGATCCGCAACGTCGTCTGCATTACACCGCCGTGCTGAAAGGCTTTTTGTCGCTTATTTCACTGCAGTTTCCCAGCGGCACTCAGGGCCATCAACTGGATGCCTTTAGCCGTCGGGCGTTGTGGGATTTAGGCCTGGATTTTGATCATGGAACAGGACACGGCGTAGGCCACCAGTTGCTTATCCATGAACAACCCCATCGCATTGCCAAGAAAGTAAACCCCTGGCCTCTGGTCGCGGGCAATATCATCACTATCGAACCGGGTTACTATCTGGCCGGGCAATATGGGATCCGTATTGAGAACCAGGTGGAGATTATCAACAGTCGTCCAGGCTTCTGTCGTTTCTCAACGCTGACGCTGGTGCCGATTGATTTGAACCTGGTTGAACTGCATCTGTTGAGTGAAGCTGAAAAGCAATGGATTGATGATTACCACCAGCAGGTCAGAGAGACGTTATCCCCTCGCGTGAATGCAGAGGCTCGTCCGTGGCTGTTCGCCGTCACCGCGCCGATTCGCGTTCAGGCTAATTAATGCAATAAAAAAGGCAGCCCGTAGGCTGCCTTAGTTCTCCCCAATTTCTTACTGCTTAGCTGTTACGGATGTACTCATCCATTTCAGTTTTCAGGTTATCGGACTTAGTACCGAAAATCGCCTGAACACCGGAACCAGCTACCACAACGCCCGCCGCACCCAGTTTCTTCAGGCCAGCCTGATCCACTTTAGCAACGTCAGCCACGCTGACACGCAGACGAGTGATGCACGCATCGAGGTTAGTGATGTTTTCTTTACCGCCGAATGCAGCAACCAGAGCCGGAGCCATTTCACCGGTCGCACCTGCTTTGCTGTCTTCAGTAGCATCTTCACGACCCGGAGTTTTCAGGTCCAGCGCTTTAATCAGCACACGGAAGATGGTGTAGTAAACGATCGCATAACCGATACCAACAATCGGGAACAGCCACAGCTTGCTGCTGTTACCGGAAAGAACGATAAAGTCGATCAGACCGTGGGAGAACGACGTACCGTCACGCATACCCAGCAGGATACAGATCGGGAATGCCAGACCAGCCAGAATCGCGTGGATGATGTACAGGATCGGCGCCACGAACATGAAGGAGAACTCGATCGGCTCGGTAATACCGGTCAGGAACGAGGTCAGCGCAGCGGAGATCATGATACCGCCCACTTTCGCGCGGTTTTCTGGTTTAGCAGAGTGCCAGATAGCGATAGCAGCAGCCGGCAGACCGTACATTTTGAACAGGAAGCCACCGGACAGTTTGCCCGCAGTCGGGTCACCCGCCATATAGCGAGGGATGTCGCCGTGGAACACCTGACCTGCAGCGTTGGTGTATTCACCGATCTGCATCTGGAATGGAACGTTCCAGATATGGTGCAGACCAAACGGCACCAGGCAGCGTTCAATGAAGCCATAGATACCGAACGCCACGACCGGGTTCTGGTATGCAGCCCACTGGGAGAACGTCTGAATAGCAGTACCGATTGGCGGCCAAATGAAGGACAGAACCACACCGGTGAAGATAGCAGCCAGACCAGAAATGATAGGAACGAAGCGCTTACCCGCAAAGAAGCCAAGATACTCAGGCAATTTAATACGGTAGAAGCGGTTGAACATATACGCTGCAATCGCACCGGAGATAATCCCTCCGAGAACACCCGTATCAGCAAGGTGTTTAGCTGCGATCTCTTCAGCAGGTAAATGCAGAACCAGCGGCGCAACAACAGCCATGGTCTTAACCATGATGCCGTAAGCAACAACGGATGCCAGTGCAGATACACCGTCATTATTAGTGAAGCCTAACGCAACACCGATAGCAAAAATCAGCGGCATGTTCGCAAAAACAGAACCGCCTGCTTCTGCCATTACGTGCGATACAACGGCTGGCAGCCAGCTGAAGTTAGCGGAACCGACGCCCAGCAGGATACCTGCAATTGGGAGTACGGATACCGGTAGCATCAGCGATTTACCGACCTTTTGCAGGTTAGCAAATGCATTCTTAAACATAATTAGGAGTGCTCCTGAGTATTTGTGCTTTTCTACGTTCTCACGCATTAGCGAGGGGGGAGAACCTCGCCGTGTACAGGGCATCTAAGTACCCTTTATTTATTACACAGAGTAAAATAATTCAGTTTGTTTTTGTTTGACGGCTATCACAGTTCAGTCGTGAATGGCCGCAAAATCCGCACATTCCGATAAAATGCGTTTCTGAATGTGTCAAGCTGGTTATTCACCGCCCATTTTGTGGCGGTGAACTTTACTCGCATTAGTGATTAATTACGAGCTTTAAAAAAAGTCAGTTAACGAACGGATTGCAGGCGAGAAGCGTCGATGTGAAACAGGCGGGCAAAGTTATCAGTGGTTGCCTGCGCCAGTTCTTCAACGGCAACACCTTTCACTACGGCCATGTACTCTGCAACGTCACGAGTCATGGCGGGCTGGTTCTCTTTTCCACGATGCGGTACAGGCGCAAGGTAAGGAGAATCCGTCTCGACCAATAACCGGTCCAGAGGAACATAGCGGGCAGCATCACGGAGCTGCTCTGCATTTCGGAACGTGACGATGCCGGAAAACGAGATATAGAATCCAAGGTCCAGTAATTTGCCCGCCGTTTCTCTGTCCTCTGTAAAACAGTGTAGTACGCCGCCACAATCCGTCACTTTTTCTTCGCGCAGAATAGACAGCGTGTCGGCTCGCGCATCGCGGGTATGCACGATAACTGGCTTCTGTAACTCACGGCCAATCTGAATATGGTGGATAAAAGATTCCTGCTGGCGCACCTTTGTTTCCGGCGTGTAAAAATAGTCCAGTCCGGTTTCTCCCATCGCCACAACCCCCTCTTCGGCGGCAAAACGACGCAGCACCTCAACATCATAGGTTTCATCCTGATTTAACGGATGCACGCCGCAGGAAAAAACCACATTGTCACGCTCACCAACCAGTTCACGCATACTGCGGTATCCTGGCAAGGTGGTTGCAACGGCAAGACAGAATTTCACATCGCGTGCGGCCGCTTTCGCCAGCACGTCGTCAACGTCCTTATGCAGAGATTGATAATCCAGGCCATCAAGATGGCAGTGTGAGTCGACTAAAAACATAATGTCTCTCTCAAAGATGGGGAACAGGCAGTACGGTGCCTGGTTGCAGGTAATGCTCAATACGAAGAATAAGATCGGTTAATACCAGCTCGCGGTTTACGCCCGTCACGTTCAGCAACTGCTGACGGCAATGGCAAACGTCACCGAGTATCGCCTGTATCTGGGCAACGGATAACCGTTCTGCGATGGAAGATATCAGGTCCAGGGCATCGGGATTGGTTAAATGGGCAATCCCATACGGACGTTTCAACGCATCCGTAAACAACGTTGCCAGCCAGTGTAAACGGGCGGCAGCCTGATCGTGGTTTAACGCCGCGAGCAAGATATACCAATCACCGGCGTTTAATGTATTCACCAGTGCCGCACAAAAATCTGTACGGTGCGCCCAGCTTTCAGCCTGTAACAGCGTGAGTGCCGCGCCTGGCGAACCGGCACTTAGACGTAACGCGCTAAGCAGCGCTTCTGACGACGCAGTCACTTCACGAGCAAGCCAGGAGATAGCATACGACTCTGGAGGTGGCGCAAGATGATGTAACCGACAACGGCTGCGTAATGTCGCCAGCAAACGAGCAGGCTCTGTGCTGGCGAGGAAAAACCAGGTCTGTGCCGGGGGTTCTTCCAGCGTTTTCAACAGGGCATTGGCGGCGGCATCGGTTAACTGGGCGGCATCAGGGATCCATACGACCTTCGCACCGCCGAGACGCGAATGCTCGTACAGCTTTTCACTGACTTCGCGTACAGCATCAACCCCCAGCGTGCTTTTGCCTTTTTCTGGCAGCAGCGAATAGTAGTCAGGGTGCGTCCCCGCCTGCATCAGCTGACAGCCACGGCACTGTCCGCAGCTTTTATGTCCTTCCGGCTGCTGGCACATTAAATAGCGGCTGAGGGCGTAAATAAGCGCGTCGTCGCCCATTCCGGGTAACGCCTGAATCAGTAACGCATGGTGACCACGACCCGCCTGGTAGCTGGCCACCAGTTTTTCAAAATCCGGTCGTAACCATGGGTACCATTTCATGCGCCCTGCTCCTTCACCCATTGGGTGATGGTATTGCGAATATCAGCCATCACAGCCTCCAGCGGCTGCGTAGCGTCTATAGTGCGAATGCTGGCGTCTTTGGCAGCCAGCTCAAGATAGCGCGCGCGGGTACGATTAAAGAAATCGAAAGATTCCTGCTCAATACGATCCAGCTCGCCGCGTGCACGGGCACGCTTCAACCCGACTTCTGGCGTCACATCCAGATAGATAGTCAGATCCGGGCGAAAATCGCCGAGCACTGCATCGCGCAGGGTTGCCAGCATGTTTTGATCGATACCACGTCCACCACCCTGATACGCCTGGGTAGACAGATCGTGACGATCGCCAATTACCCACGCGCCTTTCGCCAGCGCAGGTTTAATAACGGTTTCGACCAGTTGTACGCGCGCGGCGTAAAACATCAGAACTTCGGCTTTGTCAGTGATAACCTCGTCACCCACCGACTTAATGTCCAGCACCAGGCTTCTTAGTTTCTCAGCCAGTTGCGTGCCGCCAGGTTCGCGGGTGAAAACCATGTCACGAATACCGAGTTGCTCAAGTGTCTCTACCACTACGTTACGCGCGGTGGTTTTTCCGGCGCCTTCCAGGCCCTCGATGACGATATAGTTACTGCCCATTTTTTTCCTTAAGCACTTTCAGGTAATCCTGCACGGACCGGTTGTGGCTGGCAAGATTGGTGTTAAACGTGTGGCCACCTTTACCGTCAGCCACAAAATAAAGATACGGCGTTTTTGCCGGATGTGCCGCGGCCTGCAACGATGCCTCTCCCGGCATGGCAATCGGGCCAGGTGGCAGTCCTGTAATGGTATAGGTGTTATAAGCGGTCGGGGTGTCTAAATCCACGCGCGACAATTTGCCATTATAACGTGACCCCATACCGTAAATCACCGTCGGATCGGTTTGTAAACGCATACCGATACGTAAACGGTTAATAAACACCGAAGCCACCTGGTCACGCTCGCTGGCAACCGCAGTCTCTTTTTCAATAATAGAAGCCATGGTTACCAGCTGATTTTTGTCCTGATAAGGCAGGCCGTCAGCGCGCCCTTCCCAGACAGTATCCACCGCTTTAACCATTTTCTGATGCGCGCGTTTTAGCAACGCTACGTCAGTAGTATTGGCGGTATACATCCAGGTATCTGGCCAGAACCAACCTTCCACCCATTGCGGGTTTTCCAGTTTCAGCGCCTGGGCCACG
This sequence comes from Citrobacter sp. Cf136, assembly GCF_030333815.1. Lineage (NCBI taxonomy): Bacteria > Pseudomonadati > Pseudomonadota > Gammaproteobacteria > Enterobacterales > Enterobacteriaceae > Citrobacter > Citrobacter sp. Cf136. The sequence continues at coordinate 1,554,290 of NZ_JAOWFE010000032.1, forward strand.
GTCTCATAGCTATCGTCGCTTAACGTATGTTTGATATACAGGGCATCGCGCAGCTGTTTCAGGTAATCGCTTAGGCGCATCCCTTCAACCAGACGTAACGGGAACTGCGCCTCTTTTCCGCTTTCCAGCAGTTGCAGCATATCCCGAACCGTCATGTCGGGTGTAAAACGGTAGGTTCCGGCCTTAAAATGCGACAGTTCAGGTTCCACACGCAGCAGCCATTGGAACACGCGTGGACGGTTAATAACCTTGTCCGCATACAGCTGTTCGCCAAGGGCCAGGCGGCCCGTCCCCGCTTTCAGCGTAAAAATCGTCTCTTCTTTAATCAATAATTTACTGTCCGCCAGATGGCGAACTTTCCACATTCCCACTCCCGCGGCAATGCCCAGCACAACCAGCAATAACAGGACAACGAGTAACAGTTTTTTCATGACTAATTCGGGTGCTCACAAAGTGGGGCTAAAAAATCGAATAACAAACGTGAAGACAGCAATGTGTCGCCACAGGCACGCACGGGAATAATGGGCATTAACGCGTTACAGACGACGATTTCATCAGCCTGCATAACCTCCTCCAACCCGGCATACACTTCGACAATACTGAATGGCGATTGTGCCAGCATCCGGATACAGAATTGTCGCATAATGCCGTTTACTCCGGCCTGATCCAGGCGAGGCGTGTAAACCACATCACCTTTACGCCAGAACAAATTAGCCGCACAGCATTCCGTAACCCATCCCTCGCTGTCAAGAACCAGTGCTTCATCTGCGTCCGTCTGTTCAAGATGAGAGCGAATCAACACCTGCTCCAGTCGATTCAGATGTTTAAGCCCGGCAAGCAGTGGATTACGTCCCAGACGTACTGGGCTTAGCACCAGCATAATGCCATCTTGCCGCCAACGATCGTAATGAACGGGCCAGGCTGAAACGGAGAGGATGCGTGTGGCGCTGTGACAATTTTTGCCACTGTAGCCCCGGCCTCCACTGCCACGGCTGATAATCACTTTCAACACCCCGCGTACGTGCCCTTTCGCCAGCATTTTCATTTCATTTTGCAGCTCGGACCAATTTTCAAAAGAGATCAGCAGTTTTTGGCAAGCGTCTTGTAAACGCTCAAGATGCGCTGCAAAGAGAGGGATTTCGCCGTCGATAATACAGGCAGTGGTAAAACAGCCATCACCAAATTGGGTCGCTCGATCGCTTGCTGCCAGCATATTCTGCTCGCAGCCATTAATTAAGAACATGGTGGCTCCTTATTTCTGGTCCGCTAGTTTGGCAGGATGAGTAACACAGGACAAGGGCGGAAAACCGAATAAAAAAAGGCCCGACAAGCGGACCTTTTCAATTTGCTATCGATGCTAGCGCATCAGCTAACGGGCTTAAATCTTTTTAAAGATCAAAGAGCCGTTGGTACCACCGAAGCCAAAGGAGTTACACAGTGCATACTCCAGACCACTAACCTGACGCGCTTCGTGAGGTACGAAGTCCAGATCACAACCTTCATCCGGGTTATCCAGGTTGATGGTTGGCGGAATAGCCTGATCGCGCAGCGCCAGGATAGAGAAAATAGACTCTACCGCGCCCGCCGCACCCAACAGGTGTCCGGTCATAGATTTGGTGGAGCTTACCATTACACGGCTTGCCGCATCACCAAAGACAGATTTCACTGCCTGGGTTTCTGCTTTATCGCCTGCAGGCGTAGACGTACCATGCGCGTTGACATAGCCAATCTGACCCGCTTCGATAGCCGCATCACGCAGCGCGTTAACCATTGCCAGCGCAGCGCCTGCACCGTTTTCCGGTGGTGACGTCATGTGGTAAGCATCACTGCTCATACCGAAGCCAACGACTTCAGCATAGATTTTTGCACCGCGCGCTTTCGCATGTTCGTACTCTTCCAGTACAACCATGCCTGCGCCGTCGCCCAGCACAAAGCCATCACGTTCTTTGTCCCACGGACGGCTTGCCGCTTGCGGGTTATCATTACGCGTAGACAGCGCACGTGCCGCGCCAAAACCACCAACGCCCAGCGGCGTACTGGCTTTTTCTGCACCACCCGCAACCATCGCGTCCGCATCGCCGTATGCAATGATACGTGCAGCATGACCGATGTTATGCACGCCTGAAGTACAGGCGGTCGCGATGGAGATGCTTGGCCCTTGCAGGCCGTACATGATGGTCAGGTGACCTGCCACCATGTTAACAATCGTCGACGGAACGAAGAACGGGCTGATCTTACGCGGTCCACCATTTACCAGAGAGGTATGGTTTTCTTCGATAAGACCGAGACCGCCAATACCAGAGCCGATAGCGGCGCCAATACGGTGGGCGTTCTCTTCCGTTATTTCGAGGCCAGAATCCTGCATGGCCTGAACGCCAGCGACAATTCCATATTGAATGAAAGCATCCATCTTGCGCTGTTCTTTGCGCGAGATAATGTCTTCACAGTTAAAATCCTTTACTAAGCCAGCAAATTTCGTTGCATAGGCGCTAGTATCGAAATGGTCGATCAGGCTGATGCCACTCTGACCGGCAAGGAGAGCTTTCCAGGTAGACTCTACGGTATTGCCGACAGGAGACAACATGCCCAGTCCGGTCACAACTACACGACGCTTAGACACGGTTGTCCTCCAGGGAGGGAAAATAATTCAAGTGGGATAAAAAGATAAAACTCAGGCGGTCGAATGACCGCCTGGAGATGTTCACTTACGCCTGGTGGCCGTTGATGTAATCAATGGCAGCCTGAACGGTAGTGATTTTCTCAGCTTCTTCGTCCGGAATCTCAGTATCAAACTCTTCTTCCAGAGCCATTACCAGCTCAACGGTGTCAAGAGAATCTGCGCCCAGGTCTTCAACGAAGGAAGCATTGTTGGTTACTTCTTCCTGCTTAACGCCCAGCTGTTCGCCGATAATTTTCTTAACGCGTTCTTCGATAGTGCTCATACTCTTAAATTTCCTATCAAAACTCGCTTTCGCGATGGTTTTCGTAGTGTATAAAATGTTGAAAAATTTGCAACTAAATCCCGGCAGGTCTTACCACGATTTTGCGCTATTTTGAGGCCATTCACCCTAATAACGCAAATATTTTTCAATCGTGGTTAAACCATGTACATCCCGCCGTTGACGTGCAAAGTCTCACCTGTGATGTAACTTGCTTCGTCAGAAGCTAAAAATGCAACCGCACTGGCGATTTCCTGAGCGCCGCCAAGGCGACCCGCAGGAACCTGCGCCAGAATACCCGCACGCTGATCATCAGACAGCGCACGCGTCATGTCCGTTTCAATAAAGCCCGGAGCAACAACGTTTACAGTAATGCCACGAGACGCAACTTCGCGCGCCAGTGATTTACTGAAGCCGATCAGACCCGCTTTCGCCGCAGCGTAGTTAGCCTGACCCGCATTTCCCATGGTACCAACCACAGAACCGATAGTGATAATACGCCCATGACGCTTTTTCATCATAGCTCGCATTACCGCTTTTGACAGACGGAAAACAGATGACAGGTTGGTTTCGATGATATCGTTCCACTCGTCATCTTTCATGCGCATTAACAGGTTATCACGAGTAATCCCGGCATTATTGACCAGGATATCGACTTCACCAAATTCTGCGCGAATATTTTCCAGAACAGATTCGATAGATGCAGGATCGGTCACATTCAACATCAGACCTTTACCATTTGCACCTAAATAATCGCTAATGGCCTGCGCGCCGCTTTCGCTGGTAGCAGTACCGATAACTTTCGCGCCACGGGCAACGAGTGTCTCAGCAATTGCGCGGCCAATGCCACGGCTTGCACCGGTAACCAGCGCGATTTTTCCTTCAAAACTCATGGTCTTCCTCTTTTATTGCTCTAGCGCCGCAGACAGTGCCGCCGGCTCATTCAGTGCCGAAGCAGTCAGGGTGTCAACAATACGTTTCGTCAAACCGGTCAGAACTTTACCCGGACCAACTTCATACAGGTGCTCTACGCCCTGGGATGCCATAAATTCAACGGTTTTAGTCCACTGAACCGGGCTATACAGCTGACGAACCAGCGCATCGCGAATTGCGTCTGCCGTGGTTTCACACTTCACATCGACGTTGTTCACGACCGGAACTGTCGGTGCGTTAAAGGTGATTTTCTGCAGCTCAACGGCCAGTTTCTCAGCAGCAGGCTTCATCAGCGCACAGTGAGACGGCACGCTAACTGGCAGTGGCAGAGCACGTTTCGCACCCGCAGCTTTACAGGCAGCGCCCGCACGTTCAACCGCTTCTTTATGACCCGCGATAACCACCTGGCCTGGCGAGTTGAAGTTAACCGGAGAAACAACCTGACCTTCTGCTGACTCTTCACATGCTTTAGCGATAGACGCATCATCAAGACCGATAATCGCAGACATACCGCCTGTGCCTTCTGGTACAGCTTCCTGCATGAACTTACCGCGCAGTTCTACCAGACGTACGGCATCAGCAAATGCGATCACGCCTGCGCAGACCAGCGCAGAATATTCGCCCAGGCTGTGACCCGCCATCAGCGCAGGTGTTTTACCACCCTGCTGCTGCCATACGCGGTAAAGCGCGACAGATGCGGTCAACAGCGCTGGCTGCGTCTGCCAGGTTTTATTCAGTTCTTCGGCCGGACCCTGCTGAGTCAACGCCCACAGATCATAGCCCAGCGCAGCTGATGCTTCAGCAAATGTTTCTTCAACAATTGGGTAGCTTGCTGCCATTTCAGACAACATCCCAACGGTCTGGGAACCCTGCCCCGGAAACACAAATGCAAATTGCGTCATGTTTAAATCCTTATACTAGAAACGAACCAGCGCGGAGCCCCAGGTGAATCCACCCCCGAAGGCTTCAAGCAATATCAACTGCCCAGCTTTAATACGCCCGTCGCGGACAGCTTCGTCCAGCGCGCACGGTACGGAGGCAGCAGAGGTATTACCATGTCTGTCGAGCGTCACGACAACATTATCCATCGACATACCCAGCTTTTTCGCCGTCGCGCTGATAATGCGCAGGTTAGCCTGATGCGGTACCAGCCAGTCCAGCGCAGAACGGTCGAGATTATTGGCTTCCAGCGTTTCATCAACGATGTGCGCAAGCTCGGTCACCGCGACTTTAAATACTTCGTTACCCGCCATCGTCAGATGAATCGGGTTTTCTGGGTTCACGCGATCGGCGTTAGGCAGCGTCAACAGTTCGCCATAGCGACCGTCAGCGTGCAGATGCGTGGAGAGAATGCCTGGCTCTTCTGATGCGCTCAGTACAACCGCGCCCGCCCCATCACCGAAAATGATGATCGTTCCGCGATCGGTTGGATCACAGGTGCGCGCCAGAACATCAGAACCAACGACCAGAGCATGCTTAACTGCGCCAGATTTAACATACTGGTCGGCAACGCTCAGGGCGTAAGTGAAACCAGCGCAAGCGGCTGCAACGTCAAACGCCGGACAGCCTTTGATCCCTAGCATACTTTGGATCTGGCACGCCGCGCTTGGAAATGCGTGAGTGGATGATGTGGTAGCAACCACAATCAGACCAATTTGCTCTTTGTCGATGCCCGCCATTTCAATCGCACGATTTGCGGCGGCAAAGCCCATCGTCGCAACTGTTTCATTTGGCGCTGCAATATGGCGTTCACGGATACCTGTACGAGTGACAATCCACTCATCAGATGTCTCAACCATTTTTTCCAAATCGGCGTTAGTACGCACTTGTTCAGGCAGATAGCTGCCAGTACCAATAATCTTCGTATACATGTACGCTCAGTCACTTTTTGGTTATATACCGCCACGAGCAAATCGCTGATACGTTGGCTACATTCACAAACGCACCGTTATCTGTGTGCTCGTGAGGTTGCGCTTTCGCCACCGTCCAGCAGTTCGAATCCAGCTGGGTATACAGATTCCAGGCGAGCGGCAATTCGCTGAGGAACTTGTCGCTGCACCGCCTGCACTGCCTGTTCAATCGCGACTTCAAATGCTCGCTGATTGGCCGCACCATGACTCTTAATCACCGTGCCGCGCAATCCTAACAGACAGGCGCCATTATACTGGTCGGGGTTGAGGTGACTAAATCGCCTTGTCAGGCTTTTTTGTAACCATCGTTTTAATAACAGAAGCCACCACGACCGTTTTTTGCCCTCACCCTGAGATTTCAGCAGTGAAAGGAACATTCTGACAACACCTTCCATCGTCTTTAATGTGACATTACCTGTAAAGCCGTCACAGACCAACACATCGGTTTTGCCAGTCAGTAACTCATTGGCTTCAAGATAGCCGATATAATTAATGGAAGGGATTGTTTTTAGCACAGCTGAAGCATCTCGAATACTGTCGAGACCTTTCGTTTCTTCTTCGCCGATGTTGAGTAACGCTACGCGAGGATTGGCAATGCCAACAACCTCTTCTGCCAGCACGGAACCCATGACGGCAAATTGCACCAACATCGTGCTATCACAATCTACGTTGGCGCCCAAATCCAGCACCACCGTTTTGCCCTTTTGCTGATGCGGTAACACCGTCACCAACGCCGGACGCTCAATCCCCTCAAGGGGTTTGAGCAATAACTTCGCAAGTCCCATAAGTGCGCCCGTATTACCGGCGCTGACACAAGCTTGTGCCTGACCTTCTTTCACGAGCTCCAGGGCAACACGCATTGAGCTTCCACGACTGGCGCGAATAGCTTGCGAGGGCCGGGCATCACTGGCAATAACTGACTGAGCAGGGATAATCTGCAGACGCGAACGTTGTTCGAAGTCAGCTTTGGCAAGTAATGGCGTGATTGTATCGGGATCCCCGACTAAAAGAAGTGTGAGTTGCGAATTAGAATTCAGTGCCTGCAATGCTGCAGGCACTGTCACGGTAGGGCCAAAATCTCCCCCCATGACATCTAACGCCAGGGTTAGACGTGTCAAGGTATCGTCGCTGCCCGGTTAGGTGTTTCCCCAGTTACCCGGGGAAAGCCTCACTAAGCTTCATCACGCGTTCACTCTTTGTCTTTCTCACCAGGGTGGGAAAGCCATTGAGTCATGCGTGATTACTTAGCGATTACCTTACGGCCACGGTAGAAACCGTCGGCAGTGATGTGGTGACGCAGGTGTTGTTCACCAGAAGTTTTGTCTACAGACAGGCTGGTGACTGCGGTCAGAGCGTCATGAGAACGACGCATGCCACGTTTGGAACGGGTTGGTTTATTCTGTTGTACGGCCATGGACCTTACTCCTCAATTACTTACGCTTTAAGCTGGCTAATACGGCAAATGGGTTTGGTTTTTGCGCTTCATCAGGCAATTCGCCAAAGACCATGTCCGCCTCGGACACTTCACAGTGTTCAGAATCATGCACCGGAACTACCGGCAAGGAGAGGATAATCTCATCTTCAACCATTGCAAGCAGATCGATTTCACCGAATTCGTTAACCTCAATCGGCTCATACGCTTCCGGGAGTGCTTCAGCCTGCTCGTCAGAACGGACAGGACTAAAACAATATGTTGTGTGAACATGAAGTGGGAACGGTTTCCCGCAACGCTGACATTCGAGCGTAACCGATACCTTCGCATCACCGGTTATAACGGCGAGACGCTGGTTATCGATAGCGAACGACATGGAGCATTCCACATCACTGTCCACACTGACTACAGAATCGGCGACGCGCTCAACCAGATCAGAAGTATAGATACCTTCATAATCGAGGCGTTTTTGAGCCGTACGAACCGGATCAAGAGTCAGGGGTAATTTTACCTTTTGCATAGGGCGCGCATATTAACTTTGTAACGTCATATAGTCAAAGAAAAAGGCAGCCTGTGGTTGCCTTTTGCCAATAATTCGCACACATTGCGGGTCATCGACTTAAAATCGCTCAAGACAAGCCACTACAGCCAGCTTGTAGGTCGAAGTCCATAGTTTAAAATGGCTCTCATCAATACGCTATATGCGAGGGAAAAAATATGCCTCAACTTATTCTTGCTTCCACCTCTCCCTGGCGTCGCGCTTTACTCGAAAAACTGGCAATTCCGTTCGAATGCGCAGCACCAGAGGTTGATGAAACACCATTACCAGGCGAGGCGCCACGTCATCTGGTGTTGCGACTGGCGCAGCAAAAAGCGCAATCACTCGCCCACCGTTATCCCTCGCATCTGATTATTGGCTCCGATCAAATTTGTGTTCTTGATGGTGAAATAACCGGCAAACCATTAACAGAAGAAAATGCGCGCCAGCAATTACTCAAAGCCCGTGGCAATATTGTGACATTTTACACCGGACTGGCGCTGTATAATTCTGCGACCGGACATTTACAAACTGAAGTAGAACCTTTTGACGTCCATTTCCGTCATTTAAGCGAGGCGGAAATTGATGATTATCTGCGCAAAGAGCGTCCGCTCCATTGTGCAGGTAGTTTCAAAAGTGAAGGATTAGGTATTGCACTCTTTGAACGCCTGGAGGGTCGTGACCCAAATACCTTGGTAGGTTTGCCGCTGATCGCGTTGTGTCAAATGCTGCGGCGGGAAGAAATGAACCCGTTGAACGCCTGATTAATCTGCCTGATGTCGACGCGATGCGTCTTATCAGGCCTACGGTCCATCACACGATTGTAGGCCTGATAAGCAACGCGCATCAGGCTTTGCTGCGTAATACCTCGAGGCAGCGCTTCAACTGTTTATCCATTGGCGCTTCAATACGCATCACTTCCCCCGTACCCGGATGAGTAAACTTCAACGCTGCGGCATGCAGGAAAAGTCGGTTCAACCCCGTATCCGCCAGTTGCTTATCGAACTCACGGTCACCGTAGCGATCGTCAAAAGCAATTGGATGACCGGCATACTGGGTATGCACACGGATCTGGTGCGTACGGCCGGTCACCGGGCTACAGCGCACAAGCGTGGCAAACGCATAGCGCTCTTCCACTTTAAAACGTGTTTCTGACGGTTTGCCTTCCTGATTCACCCGCACAATACGCTCGCCGCTTTGCAGAATGTTCTTTAACAGCGGCGCCTGCACGGTTTTGACATGCGACTGCCATTGGCCTCGAACCAGCGCGAGGTAATCTTTCTGCATGCCTTTTTCACGCAGTTGTTCATGCAATGAACGCAAGGCTGAGCGTTTTTTGGCAACCAGCAGCACACCGGAGGTATCCCGGTCGAGGCGATGCACCAGCTCAAGGAAACGCGCTTCCGGACGCAACGCACGTAATCCTTCAATGACGCCAAAGCTTAACCCGCTTCCGCCATGCACGGCCGTACCTGAAGGTTTGTTCAGCACCAGAATGTGGTCATCTTCATATAAAATGACATCGGTCAGCGCCGCAACCTTCTGCAGGTTTGGCGAAATGGCCTCTTCTTCACGTTCAGCGACACGCACAGGTGGAATACGCACAATATCCCCATCTTCGAGTTTGTACTCGGGTTTAATGCGTTTTTTATTCACCCGCACTTCGCCTTTACGCAAAATGCGATAAATCATACTTTTCGGCACGCCCTTAAGCTGGGTGCGCAAAAAGTTGTCGATGCGTTGCCCTGCTTCGTCGGCAGTAATGGCAACTGTTTTTACGGCTGGAGTCTCTGTTTTCATGGGGGCCGATTTTAAATAGCCATCAAGATTCGCGCCACACATTTTTCTATGCTTATATTAACTGCTATACCTTATTACTTAAGTTTGACATAGCCGATTTGGTGGTTATTAAAGCAATCACTACGTGGAAGTGAAAAAACTGTGAGTAACCGGGTGATAAATGGCAAAAGTCATCTTGCTATAACAAGGTTAGCAGTGGAATAATGCGGTTGTTTCCGTGTTGAATCTTGTTAAAACAAGAACTTTTCCGGAATGACCCAATTTTGCCCGACCGATCATCAACGCAGCAATGGCGTAAGACGTATTGATCTTTCAGGCAGTTAGCGGGCTGCGGGTTGCAGTCCTTACCGGTAAGTGCTCTATGGATTTCACATTGTAGGAAGGCGGCAAGTCTGGATACCCCCAGGTTCTTACTCCTGTAAGTGACCAGGGTGAGAAGATAAAGCCAACGCACCGACAGCGTGAAAGACGACAAGCACAATGGAAGCTTCTCTGGAGAGTAACACCCAGACTGTTCCCCTGATAATTGCGCTGTGTTTCCGTATGAAATACAGGCAACCGACACTCTGCGCCTCTTTGAGCTGACGATAACCGTGAGGTTGGCGACGCGAATAGACACGAGGCCATCGGTTCACACCCGGAAAGGCATTACTCTGCCCGCAGCTTAGTCGTCAATGTAAGAATAATGAGTAAGTTACGATGAAAAGAATGTTAATTAACGCGACTCAGCAGGAAGAGTTGCGTGTCGCCCTTGTAGATGGGCAACGTCTGTACGATCTGGATATCGAAAGTCCTGGACACGAACAGAAAAAAGCCAACATCTATAAAGGCAAAATTACCCGTATTGAACCGAGTCTGGAAGCTGCTTTTGTTGATTACGGCGCTGAACGTCACGGTTTCCTCCCGTTAAAAGAAATTGCCCGCGAATACTTTCCCGCTAACTACAACTCCCATGGTCGTCCCAACATTAAAGACGTGTTGCGTGAAGGTCAGGAAGTCATCGTTCAGATCGATAAAGAAGAACGCGGTAACAAAGGCGCTGCGCTGACTACCTTTATCAGCCTGGCGGGTAGTTATCTGGTTCTGATGCCGAACAACCCGCGCGCGGGCGGCATCTCCCGTCGCATTGAAGGCGACGACCGTACCGAATTAAAAGAAGCGCTGGCAAGCCTGGAACTGCCTGATGGCATGGGGCTTATCGTGCGTACCGCAGGTGTAGGCAAATCCGCCGAAGCGCTGCAGTGGGATCTAAGCTTCCGCCTGAAGCACTGGGAAGCGATTCAAAAAGCCGCTGACAGCCGCCCTGCTCCGTTCCTGATCCATCAGGAAAGCAACGTTATCGTGCGTGCCTTCCGCGACTATCTGCGCCAGGACATCGGCGAAATCCTCATCGACAACCCAAAAGTCATGGAGATGGCGCGTCAGCACATCGCCGCGCTGGGTCGTCCGGATTTCAGCAGCAAAATCAAACTGTACACCGGCGAAATCCCGCTGTTCAGCCACTATCAGATCGAGTCTCAGATTGAGTCCGCATTCCAACGCGAAGTGCGTCTGCCGTCCGGCGGCTCAATCGTTATCGACAGCACTGAAGCACTGACCGCTATCGATATCAACTCCGCACGCGCAACCCGCGGCGGCGACATCGAAGAAACAGCGTTCAACACCAACCTTGAAGCAGCCGATGAAATTGCACGTCAGCTGCGTCTGCGCGACCTCGGCGGTCTGATTGTAATCGACTTCATTGATATGACGCCGGTTCGTCACCAGCGCGCGGTTGAAAACCGTCTGCGCGAGGCCGTACGCCAGGACAGAGCGCGTATTCAGATCAGCCATATTTCTCGCTTCGGTCTGCTGGAAATGTCCCGTCAGCGTCTGAGCCCGTCACTGGGTGAATCCAGCCATCACGTGTGCCCGCGCTGCTCCGGCACCGGTACCGTACGTGATAACGAATCACTGTCGCTGTCTATTCTGCGTCTGATCGAAGAAGAAGCACTGAAAGAAAATACGCAGGAAGTACACGCTATTGTTCCTGTGCCGATCGCTTCCTACCTGCTCAACGAAAAGCGTACCGCGGTAAATGCAATCGAGACGCGTCAGAATGGCGTGCGCTGTGTGATCGTGCCAAATGATCAGATGGAAACCCCGCACTATTCTGTGCTGCGCGTACGTAAAGGGGAAGAAACCCCGACCCTGAGCTATCTACTGCCGAAACTGCATGAAGAGGCAATGGCATTGCCGACGGAAGAAGAGTACGTCGAGCGTAAACAGCCTGAGCAACCGGCGCTGGCCACCTTCGCCATGCCAGACGTTCCGCCAGCTCCTGCTCTGCAGGAACCTGCCGCGAAAGCCGCCGCGCCTAAAGCTGCGGCAGCGACCGCAGCCGTTGCCGAACAGCCCGGTTTGATTAGCCGTTTCTTTGGCGCACTGAAGTCCATCTTCGGTGGTAGCGAAGAAGTGAAACCGGTTGAACAACCTGCGCCGAAAGCTGAAGAGAAAACCGAACGCCAGCAGGATCGTCGTAAACCGCGTCAGAACAATCGTCGTGACCGTAACGATCGTCGTGATAACCGTGATAACCGTGATAATCGCGGTGACCGTGACAACCGTAACGAACGTTCAGAAAACGGCGAAAACCGTGAAGATAACCGCCGTAACCGTCGTCAGTCACAGCAGCAAAATGCGGAAGCTCGCGATAACCGCCAGCAAACTACTGACGTTGCAGACAAAGCGAAATCTGGCGATGAGCAGCAGGCTCCGCGTCGCGAACGCAACCGCCGTCGTAACGATGACAAGCGTCAGGCTCAACAGGAAGTTAAAGAGCTGAACCAGGCTGAACAACCTGTGCAGGATGCCGAGCAGGAAGAGCGCGTACGTCAGCCTCAGACTCGCCGTAAACAGCGTCAGTTGACTCAGAAAGTGCGTTTCACTGACAGCCCGGCGGTTGAAGCCGAAGTGGCAACTGCCGCAGTAGTCGCTGAAACCGCTGTCGCTCAGCCTACTGAACAGTCTGCGCCGGTACAGCGTACCGAACTGGCGAAAGTTGATCTGCCAGCCGTCGTTGCGACTGAGCAGGAAGACAACAGCGACGCGCGTGACTCCAATGGTATGCCGCGTCGTTCCCGTCGCTCCCCTCGCCATCTGCGCGTCAGTGGACAGCGTCGTCGTCGTTACCGTGACGAGCGTTATCCGGTTCAGTCACCAATGCCGTTAACGGTCGCCTGTGCATCTCCTGAATTAGCGTCCGGTAAAGTTTGGATCCGCTACCCTGTCGCACGTCCTCAGGATCAGCAGGTTGAAGAACAGCGCGAACAAGAAATGGTCCAGCAGCAAGCCGCACCTGTCGCCGTAGAGCCTCAGGTTGCTGCAGCTGCCGTGGAACACATTGTGGATGCCCCTGCGCCAGTTGAAGCCGTGCAGCCAGAGATTGTCGTAGCTGAGCCTCAGGCCGCCGTTGTTGAAACCACACAGGTTGAAACCACGCATCCGGAAGTTATTGCGACCCCGGTCGAGGAACAACCGCAAATTATCGCTGCATCTGATGCGCCCGTTGCAGAAGAAATCGCCGCTGAAGCCGAACCTGTGGCTGACGTTGTGACTGCGCCGGTTGTTGAAGAGCCTGCAGAGGTTGTTATTTCCCAGCCAGAAGTGGTTGAAGAGATTGCCGAAGTTGTGGAAACAGCTCCAGTTGCTGAAGAGATTGCTGCGCCGCAGGAAGTTGTTGCAGCGCCAATTGTAGAAGCGACTGTCGTTAAGCCTGAAGTTGTCGCAGCCAGTGTTGATGCTGAACACCTTCACAGCCATGCGACCGCACCGATGACCCGCGCCCCGGCACCGGAATATGTGCCAGAAGCGCCGCGTCATAGCGACTGGCAGCGTCCGGCATTCGCCTTTGAAGGCAAAGGTGCCGCAGGAGGACACAGTGCAACGCATCAAGCGACTGCGCCAGCAACACGTCCTCAGCCTGTCGAGTAAGCCATAATCAATATCAAAGCCGGCCTTCGGGTCGGCTTTTTTATATCTGATCTACGCCTTTCATCCCCGTCAGCTGCGGCATAACATCCTTCATTAAGTCCAGAAACTTGCGTAAGCGAATCGGATAGTAACGCGCCCACGGATAAACCAAATGTACAGGCAACGGCGCCGCATGCCACTCAGGTAGCAACGCAACCAGACGTCCGTTGGCAATATCCTCCGCCACCATCCAACTTGAAACAATAGTCACTCCCAACCCCGCCAGCGCGGCATTCCTTGCGACATAAATACTGTCGGTACTTAATCTGGGTGAAATATTCAACGTGACTGGCTCATTACGCAATTGGTGCAACAACGAAACGCTATGTTGATAAAACGTATTCACGGCAATCCAGGGCAGCGCTGATAACTGCTCAGGATGAGAAAGCTCGCCGAATTGTTCCAGCAGCCCAGGGCTCGCCACCATACTACGGGGAACTTCAGCCAGTAAAACGGCAACCGTGGCCGGATCCACCTCGGCACCAACCCTGATAGCGCAGTCAATATTATCGCTCAGAAAATCAACGGTTTTATCGTTGAGCATCCACTCTACTGCTACCTGGGGATAGCGCGAAAGAAACTGCAAAAGCGGCTCAAGCAGTTGTTGTTGCCCGAACGCATGCGGTGCACGGACTCGCAACGTCCCCACCGGTTCATCTTCTGTGACATTAAGTCCATCTTCCAGCGCCAGCCAGGCATCAATAATCTTCTTGGCATGCTGGTAACCTCTTTCGCCGTCGTCGGTCAATTTCATCGCATGCGTGGTACGCATGATCAGTTTCACACCCAGCAGAGTTTCCAGGGATTGCAACCGTCGGCTTACGGTCGCTTGCGTTGTCCCCATCTGTTTTGCCGCTGCCGAAAGCGATCCTGCTTCGACAATACGTACAAACGTACGCATCAGCTCCACCCTGTCTATACGCTCATTTTTTATCATTTTCTGTTTCATCATACGCCTGACGTATAACTGTTTTACCACTGCACTCGCTACCACGCCACTCGCTGAAGGATAAAAATAGCCGCACATCCAGTGATTGAGGAATCATTTGTGAACACATATACCGCACTTTCCCGTTGGGTCACTTTCGTTCTGGCAGTAGGTGCCGGATTCAGTGTCGCTGCTATCTACTATGCTCAACCCCTTCTGCCTTTAATGGGTCAGGATCTGAACTTAAGTATTACCGGCATGGGGTTGGTCCCGACGCTGACCCAGGCGGGATACGCGCTGGGTATTTTGTTTTTATTGCCATTGGGCGATCGTTATGACCGCAGGACATTAATCCTGCTGAAAAGTATCTCTCTTGCTGTGCTGCTTCTGGCATGCAGCTTTACCGGGCAGTTGCATTCACTGTTAATAGTGAGCCTGTTGATGGGCATGGCGGCAACCATGGCACAAGATATTGTGCCTGCGGCGGCAATACTGGCGCCCGAAGGCAAACAGGGAAAAACGGTGGGCACCGTAATGACGGGCCTTCTGCTGGGAATTTTACTCTCACGTACCGTCAGTGGACTGGTCGGTGAGGCGTTTGGCTGGCGTGAGATGTACCAACTTGCTGCCGTCAGTATTGCCGTAATTACCGCGATTTTGTGGAAAGCACTGCCTCGTTTTACGGTCCATTCCACGTTGAGCTATCCATCATTAATGCTCTCGATGGTGCAACTTTGGCAACGATATTCCACCTTGCGCCGCGCAGCACTGGCACAAGGCTTTCTGTCCATTGCTTTTAGCGCCTTCTGGTCTACGCTGGCAGTGATGTTATCTGAGCATTACCACCTGGGTAGCGCTATAGCGGGTGCTTTTGGTATCGCGGGAGCAGCAGGAGCGCTTGCTGCACCGATGGCGGGCCATCTTGCCGATAAAGTGGGTGCAGCAAAAGTGACGCAATTGGGTGCTTTGCTGGTAACGGTATCGTTCGCACTGATGTTTTTGTTACCCGCCCTGCCCGTTCAGGGGCAGTGGCTGCTTATCGCCCTTTCAGCGGTAGGTTTTGATCTCGGATTGCAATCCAGCCTGGTTGCCCACCAAAACCTGGTCTATAGCCTGGAGCCTCAGGCACGAGGACGATTGAACGCTCTGCTGTTTACGATGGTGTTTATCGGTATGGCGCTGGGTTCCGTTCTCGGGAGTCAGGTCTATGCGCTTGCCAACTGGGAAGGTGTGGTGACGCTGGCAACCTTCAGCAGTGCGATCGCGTTGGTCATAAGACTGACGGGGAACCCGTCGCTTAGTAAGGCGTCGGTTGCCTAAAAAAATGCCCGCTCCGGGGTGTTAAAGGAGCGGGCAGTCAAACATACCCAGTTTCAAGATATGTTCAAAATGGATCGTTACCGGTTAAGCTGGAACAGCGACATTCCCTGCATATCGGTAAACGTTTTATAAGAAGCCTGAAGCGCGGCCTGCTGCATGACGTAAGACGAAATCGCCGCATTCCAGTCGACATCCACCAGGTTACTCATCTGTTGGGTTTGCCCTAATGCACGATCGGCGCCCAGTGAATCCAGCGAGCTTAATTCACTAAGTTGCGTACCTAATTCTGCACGAACGGACAGCACATTATTCAGCGAGTTTTTCAGACCACGATTGGTTTTATCGATAGCTGCTGCGGCTTTATCCTTTGCCACATCATCACCTGCAATAGGAATTTTTAGCTCTTCAATCGCGCTATCCAGCATTTTGAACAGGTTCTTTTCCTGAGTACCGCCACCTGGTTCCGGTACGGCGTTGCTGGTCAGGTTGGCGAAGATTTTATCGCCCGTATGGCCAATAACCATGGTACGTGAAGCATCAACCTGCTGGGTCACATTTGTGGTACCGCCACTGTAAGAACCATCAGCCTGCGCAAACGGTGCGGATTCTGTTTTATATCCACCGAAAATATAGCGACCATTACCGTCGGTACTGTTTGCCAGGTTCATCAGTTGATCGCGGATCCCTTGCAGGTCGGTGGCCAGCGATGCACGGTCGTCATCACTTAACGTTCCGTTCCCAGCATAAACAATTTTTTCCTGCGCAGCCTGAATTGCCGTCGTCACCTGGCTCAGAACGTTCTCTTCCAGCGACACCTTTTGCGTCGCGAACGAGCGTGCCAGCGTATATTGGCTGTTCTGCGCCTGAGCCTGAGAAAGTACCACGGCCTGCGAGGCGGCAATCGGATCGTCTGATGGGTTGATCACGCGTTTGCCCGTTGACATTTGCTCGCCGAACTTCATCCATTCAGCCTGAGAGTTAGTGATGCCACGCATATTCTGCTGGTACATCATCTGGGTGCTGATACGCATTGTGTCCCTCTCCCTTAGCGGATATTAATCAGTGCATCAAACAACGCATTCGCGGTCTGCAGCACTTGAGCGTTAGCCAGGTAATACTGCTGAAAACGCTGTAAATTACCGTACTCTTCGTCGAGGTTAACGCCGGAAATAGACTGCTGTTGGTTATAAAGCTGCTTGACCACATTGTTTTGCGTGGTACTGCTGGTCTTCAGCGTAGCGGTTTTGTTCCCGACATCGCTTACCAGGGTGGCATATGCATCGTTGAAGGTCTTATTGCCGACAGTTGCTTTGGTTTGCAGATCCAGCAGTTTCTGACCGTTACGGTTATCGCTTGCACCTGTATCCGCAGCAGGATCAGTGTTTTTCTCTGACGCCATGGCGATTTTCGACTCGTCGGTCACCTTGACTTTCATATCAACGATAACGTTTTCTACCGGTTTCAGAATAAAACTGTCATTCTCTTGAGGCCCGGGATTGGGGGGATTAACAGTCACTGTCACTTTCAGACCATCAATATCCAGTTTTCCATCCGCACCTGGTGTAGCTTCAAACGTTGTGTTATCTGCCAGACGCGTCACCTGCCACTTACCGCCACTGAACACAACCTTATAGTCGGTAGCCTGTACTTTCGAACTGTCACCAACTTCTGCAGTTAATTCCGCTTTGCCAATATTTTTAGCATTACTCAGTACAGACGGGCTGCCGATATCGAAGAAATTCTCACCCTTATCGCCGTTGGCATCAAAACCTTCTTTATGCTGGGCGTTAAATGCACTGGCAAATGCAAGCGCCAGTTGGCCTAGGGTATTACGCGTCTGATCCAGCTCCTGAGAACGGAAGGTGAGCAGTCCGCCCAGTGAACCGGTATTCAACAGTTTCTCAGGAATTTCAACAGCTCCGGCAACGCCATCAACATAGGCCACCGTTGTACGATTAGGATCATCGCTGGAAGGCACTGCCGCCAGTTGACGTGCATTGCTGCCCTGCACCAGCGAATAGCCGTTGGCCATTGTCAGGTTGTAGGTGCCACCATCCTGAACGCTGACTTCAACACCGACAATCTGATTCAGTTCACTGACCAGCTGATCGCGTTGGTCAAGCAGGTCGTTAGGAGATGCACCTGCGCCGACGCCTGTCATACGAGAAATCTGGTCGTTGAGGCTGGCAATTTGTTTCGAATAGTTGTTGATCTGATCGACGCTGGCTTTAATCGCGGTATTAACCTGCTTATCCTGATCGCGCAGATACTGGTCAGTCGTTTTAAACTGATTTACCAACCCATCAGCTTTACCGATCAGCGCCTGGCGCGCCGCCGGATCTTCGGCGTTGCTGACCAGCGTTTGCAGGCTGGTAAAAAAGTCCTGCATTGAGGTCGAAATAGAGCTGGTTTTGCTGGAGAGCAAATTATCGATTTTTGACATTTGCTCATAGCGCGTCGTCAGACCGCTGCTCTGGTTCTGCGCTGCTCTCAACTGGTTAGTGATAAAGGAGTCATATTCACGTTGTACACCAGAAACATAGACGCCATTGCCTACCCAGCCCCCCGCACCCAGCGTGCTGTTCGCTTGCGCCATAATTGTTGTTTGTCGGGTATATCCGGCAACGTTATAGCTGGAGATGTTATTACTGGCAGTATTCAACGCGGCCTGCGCTGCGCTGAGTCCACTCATCGCGTTATTAATCAAGCTGGACATGGAGGTTCCTTGTAATCCTTCAATACTCGTTATTATCGGCAGCAGGTCGGTAGACTTGAGCTATTTAAAAGAGATTATCGAGATTCGTGCTGTAGGTTTTACTCACCTTTTCGCTCATCGATTTCAACTGCTGGATCATGCTGGTTAATTTACGTGCATAGTTAGGGTCTGTGGCGTAACCCGCATTTTGCAATGCCTGCGCCCCCTGTTCGGCGGTCGCGGCAGCGGTCACCGCCGCATAGCGCGGGTTACGGGATATCAGACCGACATAATCCGACAACGCCTCAAGGTAAGAGCTATAGACACGGAATCTGGCTTTCACCTTTTTCGCCTCACCGTTCTCATATTCAGTGGTGGTGATTTCAGTGGTTGGACCTTTCCAGCTTCCCGAAGCCTTCACACCAAAAATGTTGAAACTCGGTTCGCCATTCTCGCGACGAATTTGTCGCTGCCCCCATCCGGACTCCAGCGCCGCCTGCGCCAAAATCAGATGATGCGGGACCCCGCTCTGCTGACTGGCCAGCTTAGCCGGCAGTGACAGCTGGGCGAGGAAGTCTTTGCTGTCACCTGACAGCGGCTGATCATTACTTTCTGTCGCCCGGGGGATGGCTTTGCGGACTAGTTGCGTCAGTGCCTGATTTTGATAGCTGGTCACCGTTTCCAGTGAAAACTTCATCGGCACCTGCGGCGCGTCATCCGCAGGTTGCGCTTGCCCTTCAGTCATCTGCTTGACCATCATTTCAGCCAGCCCCAGACCTTTGCCTGCGGTCATCTGCTGCGCAATTTGTTGGTCATACATGCTGGTATACAAGCGCGTTGAATCGCTGCTAAACACGCCATCTTTCGGTAACGCTTCACGCATGCTTTTCAACATCATTTGCACGAACATCCCTTCAACCTGACGGGCGACCGGGCGGATATTCGCCGCCGGGTCCTGACCCGCTTTCGCTTTCAGTTCGTTCAGAGATTGCGCATCCCAGGCGGCACTGGTCAGCAGTTTGCTGTCACCAATCATTAGATGATTTCCAGTTTGGCGCGTAAGCAACCCGCGCTCTGCATCGATTGCAGAATGGACATCAGATCCATCGGCGTTGCCCCCAGTGCATTCAGCGCACGCACAACATTGTTCAGGTTGGCGCTGGAACGCACGCTTTGCAGCGAACCACCGCTTTGGCGCAGGTCAATCTGGGTTTGTGGCGTCACTACGGTTTGTCCACCGCCAAACGGTGTGTCCGGCTGGCTGACGTTCGCCTGGCGGTTCACCGTGATCGACAAGTTGCCTTGTGCCACGGCACAGCTATCCAGCGTTACTTCGCGGTTCATGACGACAGATCCGGTGCGCGAGTTGATAATCACTTTAGCGTCCTGCGGCGTGACGTTCACCTCCATATTCTGGATATCAGCAAGGAAACGCACCTGCGAGCTGTTGCCGCTTGGCACGCGCACCTGAATAGTGCGGGCATCCAACGCCGTTGCGCTGCCAAAACCACGCGAGCGGTTAATAGTGTCGGTAATTTGCTGCGCCATCGTGAAATCTTCATTATTCAGTTGCAGATTAATGGTGTTACCGCCGCCGAACTGGCTGGGTAATTCACGTTCGATGGTCGCGCCGTTGGTAATGCGTCCGCCATTGAGCTGGTTTACCTGCACGCTGCTGCCACCCGCAGCTGCGCCCGCACCGCCAACCAGAATATTCCCCTGCGCCAACGCATATACCTGGCTATCGACCCCTTTTAACGGGGTCATCAGCAGCGTTCCGCCGCGCAGGCTTTTAGCGTTACCCATGGAAGAGACTACAACGTCAATAGTTTGCCCCTGACGACCAAAGGCCGGGAACTGCGCGGTGACCATTACCGCTGCCACGTTTTTCAACTGCATATTAGTGCCGGTGGGCACGGTGATCCCCAACTGCGACAGCATGTTGTTGAGCGTTTGCGTGGTAAACGGCGTCTGGGTGGTCTGGTCACCTGTACCATCCAGACCCACCACCAACCCATAACCAATCAGCGAGTTTTCCCGCACGCCCTGCACGCTGGTCAGGTCACGAATACGGTCGGCATGCGCGAAGCCGGTTACCAGCACCAGTGCCATTCCAACAAAAAATTTAAACACGGGGTACCTCGCTTACATCGGCGACAAGTTAAGGAAGAAACGCTGCAACCAGCCCATATTTTGCGCTTCATTGATGTAGCCGTTGCCGACGTACTCAATACGCGCGTCCGCAACCTGGGTTGACGGTACGGAGTTGCTGCCACTGATGGTGCGCGGGTTAACGACCCCGGAGAAGCGAATGAATTCAGTGCCCTGATTTATGGCGATCTGTTTTTCACCCACGACATGTAAGTTGCCATTCACCAGTACCTGATCGACCGTTACGGTCAGCGTACCGCTGAAGGTATTTCTGGCGTTCGCGCCGCCTTTACCGTTAAAGGAGTTACCGCCTGAGGCTTCTACGTCGGCACGTTCGTTACCGAACAGACCTTGCAGATAGCGCGGTACGGTATCAAAGCCAAAGTTTGTCTTGCCGTCGCGGCTGGCGTTCGCCGAAGAGCTTTTGCTCGCGCTGACGTTTTCCTGCAATACGATGGTCAGCGTATCGCCAATATTGCGTGGACGACGGTCTTCAAAGAGTGGCTGATAACCATAGTTAATCGGTTGTGCCGACTGGAAGATTGAGCCATTCGCCACCGGCGTTGGACCTGGAACGGGCTGGGCAGTCGTCGCGCCCTGCACGAGGGGCGTGGCCGGGATCCAGGCACATCCTGTTAGTGAAACCACCAGCAGGGCTAAAATAGGGTATGGGTGAAGCGCGTATTTTCGCATTGCGGTCATCTTCAAAATCAGTGTGCCGGTGAGGTTTTCACCCCACCGGACTCCACTTTAGAGTTGCGTCAGTTTTTGCAGCATCTGATCGGTGGTCGATACCGCTTTACTGTTGATTTCGTAAGCGCGCTGAACCTGGATCATGTTTACCAGCTCTTCCGCCACGTTGACGTTAGAGGTTTCAACATAGCCCTGATACAGCAGACCCGCGCCGTTCAACCCCGGCGTGCTCTCGTTCGGCGCACCGGATGACTGCGTTTCGGTGTACAGATTCTCACCAATGCTTTCCAGACCGGTATCGTTCATAAATGTTGTCAGGTTAAGCTGCCCGACCTGAACAGGCGCCGCCTGTCCCTGCTGGGTCACGCTGACAATACCGTCGCGTCCAATGGTGATACTGAGCGAGTTAGCCGGAATGGTGATGGCAGGCTGAACCTGAAAACCACCCGCCGTCACCAACTGGCCGTTCTGATCCACCTGGAAAGAACCGTCGCGGGTATAAGCGGACGTACCATCGGGCAACATGACCTGGAAAAAGCCCTGGCCTTTAATCGCCACATCTTTACTGTTGTTGGTCTGCGACAGGTTACCCTGGCTGTGTAAACGCTCGGTTGCAACCGGACGTACACCGGTACCAATCTGCAAACCAGACGGCAGCGTGGTTTGTTCAGAAGACTGTGCGCCAGGCTGACGAATCGTCTGGTACAACAGATCTTCAAACACGGCGCGTTGGCGCTTAAATCCGTTGGTGCTGACGTTTGCCAGGTTGTTGGCAATCACATCCATGTTGGTTTGCTGCGCATCCAGGCCGGTTTTGGCGATCCATAATGAACTGATCATAAAATGTCCTGTATTAACTCATCGACAGCAGTTGGTTGGCGCGGCCCGCGTTATCATCCACGCTACTGATAATTTTCATCTGCATTTCAAAGCGGCGGGCGTTGGCGATCATGTCGCTCATCGCAGCAACCGGTTTAACGTTACTGCCTTCCAGCACGCCCGACATCACACGGATGCTGGGGTCGGCCTGTAACGTCGCACCACGGGTAGCCTGTGCGGCCTGGGTCAGACGGAACATACCGTCATCGCCACGTTGCACTTCGATCCCTGTAGCCTTCACCAGCTTCAGCCGCCCCACTGGCGCGACCGTATTAGCCGGATCGCCAGGGTTAAGTGCAGAAATTGTCCCGTCCGCCGCAATGGTGACTTCTGAACCTTCCGGTACGGCTATCGGTCCGGCTTCGCCAATTACCGGGTGTCCCTGAATAGTCAGTTCACCCGTTGGGCTTACCTGAATAGCACCGTTACGGGTATATCCTTCGCTACCATCCGCGGTCTGCACAGCCAACCAGCCATCCTGTTGCAGCGCCACATCCAGCGGGCGGGAGGTATAGTCCATCTGACCCGGTGTCATATCGGCCCCCGGTGTGGAGGCCACGACCAGCGTACGCGTCGGTAAAGACAATCCTTCTACAGGAACCGCGCGCAGTGCATTGAGCTGTGCACGAAACCCTGGCGTGGAGGCGTTTGCCAGGTTGCTGGCCGTCACCGCCTGTTGATTCAGCGTCTGACTGGCCGCGCCCATGGCGGTATAAATTGCGTGATCCATTAAGCCATCCCGTCAGGCGCTTAGCGCAGGTTGACCAGCGTGTTGAGGATTTGATCCTGGGTTTTGATGGTCTGCGCGTTCGACTGATAGTTACGCTGGGCGACAATCATATTCACCAGTTCTTTACTCAAATCCACGTTTGACGCTTCAAGCGCCCCGTTGGTCAGCTTGCCGAAGTTACCCGTACCCGCGGTACCCAGCAGCGCCACACCGGAGGCCTGAGTGGCCGCCCAGACGTTATCGCCCTGAGATGCCAGACCTTCGTTATTGGCAAAGTTTGCCAGCACGATCTGCCCCAGAACCTGTTGCTGTTCGTTGGAGTAGTTACCGACCACCGTACCGTCATTGTTAATCTGGTAGCTCACCAGATCGCCCGGCTTATAGCCGTTCTGACTCGTGGCGACGATGTTGTTGGCACCGGTGTTTTGCTGCATGGAGTTCAGGAAGCTCAGGGAGAAGTTCGCCGGAACTGCGCCATTGATCGTACCGGTGGAGATCTGAATTTGCGGTTGGGCATTAGCCGGACCTTCAACCAGATGTTTTGGTCCGGTTGGATCTAAGGGGTCTACTGGCTCTTCAACATAATTATTCACAGAAGTCAGCGTACCGTTAGCACTAAAGTTCATCACCGCATTCTTGGTGGCAACTGAACCCGTAACGCTGGCGTCCTGGGTGTAGACATCCCATTTGTTAGGGCCTGTTTTGACATAAAAAATGTTCATGTCATGGGCATTACCCTGGCTATCGAAAACGGTAACACTGCCTTTTTTGTTGTAGGAGTCCGCATCGCTTGGGTTAAACGGGGTCTTCGTTGGCAATTTGTCAGTGGAGTTCAGGTTGACCTGCATTGACGCGGTAGTGGTGGATTTAGCCGCCATCAGCGTATTCGGGATAGTGATCGGTGCCGGGTTTGCACCCTGCTGAACTGTCGGTGGTGTACCGGTAGCCGGATAGCCCGTCAACTGCAGCCCCTGCATATTAACGATATTGCGATTTTCATCGAGCTTGAACTGACCGTTACGGCTGTAGAAAACGGAACCGTTACTGTCTACCATGCGGAAAAAACCGTTCTGGCTGATAGCAACATCCAGACCACGTCCGGTGTTGGTGGTAGTACCGTCGGTAAAGTCCTGAGTAATACCCGCAACTTTAACGCCCAAACCGACTTTCGAACCGGCAAACATATCGGCAAAAGATGCCGTACCGGATTTAAAACCGTAGGTGGCGGAGTTGGCGATGTTGTTACCAATGACATCGAGGTTGGTCGCTGCAGCGTTCAGACCGCTGACCGCTTGAGAAAAGGCCATGACTTACTCCTGATAAGTGTGAAGGCTTAAATTATCTGCCGTACTTCGTCGAGGGTGGTGGTTCCATAGGTGCCAAGATCCAGCGTATTACCGCCGTTACTGCGAATAACGCCCTGCACCAGCGCAAACTGAAGCGGCTGTGCCACCAGTTGCGTTCCACCATTGCTGGCAGCAATTGACACGTTGTAAGAACCGCTTGGTGCATCCGTGCCATCGGTCATGGTGCCGTCCCAGGTAAAGGTATGAACGCCCGCTTTCAATCCACCAATGTCAATGGTGCGTACCACTTTGCCGTCTTTATCGGTAATGGTTGCGGTAACCTTATCTGCCGGTTGCTGCAGCTCAACGCCAAATGGTGTTGTCGTGGTTTTGGCACCCTCTTCCGTCCCTTTACCGGTCAGGATGGTGGTACCCGGGATCATGACCCCGTGGCCAATCAGCGTACTGGCCTGCAGCGACTGACTGTTGTCGATCTGCCCGGAGATCGACCCTAACGTGGTGTTCAGTTTCTCAATCCCGCTCACGGTACTGATTTGCGCCAACTGGGTAGTCAGTTCGTTGTTTTGCAGCGGGTTGGTAGGATCCTGGTTTTTCAGTTGTGCGACCAGCAGCGTCAGAAAACTGCTTTGCAGGTCAGCGGCATTGCTGCCCGTCAGGGAGCTATTCCCGGTGGCAGCTTTAACGCCTGCATTGCTCGGGTCATTCATGGTTACAGCAATAGACATATGCGCCTCCTTTACTGGCCTAACGTAAGCGTTTTGAGCATCAGGCTTTTCACGGTGTTGAGCACTTCGACGTTTGCCTGGTAGCTACGCGAGGCTGACATGGTGTTGACCATCTCACCAACGACGTCCACATTCGGCATTTTTACGTAGCCATTCGCATCGGCCAGCGGATTACCGGGTTCATAAACCAGCTTATCCGGTGCCTGACTTTCAATGACGTCAGCAACTTTTACGCCACCAGTTGCCGCACCTGGCGCAGCATCTACCTGAAAAACAACCTGTTTCGCGCGATACGGCTGACCGTCGGGCCCGCTGACGCTATCCGCATTCGCCATGTTACTGGCCGCGACGTTCAGGCGTTTAGACTGAGCCGTCAGCGCAGAACCTGCGATATCAAAAATATTTAACAGCGCCACGAATTAGTTCCCTCCTTGCAGCACGTTCATCATGCCTTTGATTTGCCCACCCAGCGCGGTCAGCCCCATTTGATACTTGAGGCTGTTGTCTGCAAATTGCGTGCGCTCCCGGTCCATATCCACCGTGTTGCCATCAAGAGATGGCTGGTCAGGAATACGGTAGAGCAGCTCCGTAGACGGCGAAGAAACGGTCTGGGCCGGAATGTGTTGTGCAGAGGTCAGCGTCAACGAAACGCCGCCGGTTTCTTCCCGTCCTCGCACCATGACTTTTTTTAATTCACTGGCGAAATCCAGGTCGCGCGCCTGGTACCCCGGCGTGTCGGCATTGGCAATGTTGGCCGCCAATATTTCCTGGCGTTGGGCGCGCAAATTCAGCGCTTCCTGTTGAAAACGTAAGGCGGCGTCGAGCTTATCGAGCATATCTCCTCCGCAAATGACAAAATTCAGCCGACAGCTTAAATCCCATTACGCGCGCGTTATCGCCGGAATAAACGCAAAATGCGTCGCTATTTGTTGCGTTGATGACTGCGTCACACAGGTAAAATCCTGCCATTACCTGAAAAAGCGCGAGGTTTTGATGCAAACGTTTAAACGTGGAATAGTCGTGGCAGCACTGCTGTTCAGCCCTATGACGCTGGCGCAAGACCTGAATTCGCAGCTAACGGCATGGTTTTCCCAGCGCCTGGCCGGATTTAGCGATGAGGTGGTGGTCACTATCCGAACGTCACCAAACTTATTGCCGAGCTGTGAGCAACCGGCATTAAGCGTGTCAGGTAGCGCGAAACTGTGGGGTAATGTGAATGTGCTGGCTCGCTGCGCCAACGAAAAACGTTATCTGCAGGTGAACGTCCAGGCGACGGGAAACTACGTAGTAGCCGCCGCGCCTGTAGCACGAGGTAGCACCCTGACCCCAGCCAGCGTAACGCTGAAACGTGGTCGGCTGGACCAACTACCGCCGCGCGCGGTGCTGGATATGAGTCAGGTGCAGGATGCTGTGAGCCTGCGCGATCTGGTCCCGGGCCAACCGATACAGCTTTCGATGTTGCGCCAGGCATGGCGGATCAAGGCCGGTCAGCGCGTGCTGGTTATTGCCAACGGAGATGGCTTTCGGGTTAATGCCGAAGGTAAAGCGCTGAACAACGCCGCTGTCGCACAGAATGCGCGAGTGCGGATGATTTCAGGCCAGGTGGTGAGCGGCGTCGTCGATTCTGATGGGAATATTCTTATTAACCTATAATAGGTTAAAGATTTTTTAGCGTGTGCCGATAGATAAACAACCAATGATTACAGCGGGCCGCTATAGCGTAACCCCTCGATGAGGAAAAATAAAATGAGCATTGATCGTACCTCACCATTGAAGCCAGTAAGCACCGTTCAGCCGCGTGAAACCAGCGATGCGCCGGTACAAAAAGCGCAGAAGGAAAAAACCACCGCGACCACCAGCACCAGCGTCATGCTGAGCGACGCCCAGGCCAAACTGATGCAGCCCGGCACCAATGACATCAATATGGAACGCGTGGAAGCACTGAAAACCGCAATCCGTAACGGTGAATTGAAAATGGATACCGGAAAAATTGCCGACTCGCTGATTCGCGAGGCGCAGAGCTACCTACAGAGTAAATAAAGTATGACTCGTTTGTCAGAAATACTTGACCAGATGACAACTGTCCTCAATGACCTGAAAACGGTAATGGATGCTGAACAGCAGCAGCTTTCCGCAGGGCATATCAATGGCAGCCAGCTACAGCGTATTACAGAAGAAAAAAGCTCGCTGCTGGCAACCCTTGATTATCTTGAGCAACAGCGCCGCCTGGAGCATGACGCCACGCGCAGCGCCAATGATGAGATTGCTGAACGCTGGCAGACTATCACCAAGAAAACACAGCACTTACGCGACCTCAACCAGCACAATGGTTGGCTGCTGGAAGGGCAGATCGAGCGTAATCAACAAGCAATACAAGTGCTGAAACCGCACCAGGAACCGGCGTTGTATGGCGCAAACGGTCAAACTTCAGCTGCGCACCGCGGCGGGAAAAAATTCTCTATCTGATGCAAGCCTGATAACGTTTTGCTTATCAGGCCTACACTTTTTGTAGGCCGGATACGGCGTTATGCCGCCATCCGGCATTGATTCTTTATGCCGTCCGGCGCACAAACTCTTTTACTTTAAAGCCCAGTACAGCGAGTGCTGCGAAGTAAGCAGCAATACCTGCCACCACGACCGCCATCAGACGCAGTAGGCGCCATAACATCGTTCCCTGCGACCAATCTGGCATGATGTAGAGCATCCCAATCAGCACCGCCGACATCACCAACACGGAAATCACCAGTCGCGCCAGGAACCAGGTCCAGCCCGGTTGCGGGGTGAAGATTTTCTGCTTACGCAACTGCCAGTACAGCAGTGAAGCGTTCAGACACGCCGCCAGACCAATCGACAGCGACAGCCCGGCATGCTTTAACGGCCCGATAAACGCCAGGTTCATCACCTGGGTCATAATCAGCGTCACAATGGCAATCTTCACTGGCGTTTTTATATCCTGGCGCGAGTAAAAGCCCGGAGCCAACACTTTCACCACGATCAAACCAATCAAACCTACCGAATACGCCACCAGCGCACGCTGGGTCATCGCAGCATCAAAGGCAGTAAATTTACCGTACTGGAACAGAGACACCGTCAGCGGTTTGGCCAGAATACCCAACGCTACGGCACTCGGTAATGCCAACAGGAAACACAAGCGCAGGCCCCAGTCCATCAGGCGACAATACTCATCATGATTACCGCTGGAAAAGCTTTTTGACAGCGATGGCAGCAGGATAGTCCCCAGCGCTACGCCAAGCACACCGGACGGAAACTCCATCAGACGGTCGGCATAGTACATCCACGAAACTGAGCCAGAGGCCAGAAACGAGGCGAAAATCGTATTGATGATCAGTGAAATCTGGCTGACTGATACCCCAAGGATCGCCGGGCCCATCTGCTTGACGACGCGCATCGCCCCCGCATCGCGGAAGTTCACACGCGGCAGTACCAGCATGCCAATTTTCTTCAGATGCGGAAGCTGATAAATCAGCTGTAGCACGCCACCCACGGTAACGGCCCACGCCAGCGCCAGCACTGGCGGATGAAAATAAGGGGCCGCAAACAGTGCGAAACCGATCATGCTGATATTCAGAAAAGTCGGGGCAAACGCAGGAATAGAAAAGCGGTTCCAGGTGTTAAGGATCGCACCAACCAGTGAGGCCAGTGAAATCAGTAGAATATAGGGAAAAGTGATCCGCAGCAGTTGAGTGGTCAGTGCAAATTTATCCGCTGTGTCGGCAAACCCCGGCGCGGTAACTAAAATCACCCATGGCGCAGCCAACATCCCGGCTACCGTCACCACAGCCAGCGCCAGCGTCAACAGTCCGGAAACGTAGGCAACAAACACGCGGGTAGCATCTTCCCCCTGCTTGCTTTTATACTCAGCAAGAATCGGCACAAACGCCTGCGAAAATGCGCCTTCGGCAAAAATTCGGCGCAGCAGGTTAGGAAGTTTGAATGCCACAAAAAAGGCATCTGTCGCCATCCCTGCACCAAAGATTCTGGCGACAATCGCATCACGCGCAAAACCCAGCACACGTGAAAACATCGTCATCGAGCTGACGGCTGCCAGCGACTTTAATAAATTCATCTATGTTGTATTCCAGACTCTGAGGCAAAACCCCGACAAACCTGCCCGTAGGTCGGATAAGGCATTTTCGCCGCCATCCGACACTTTTGCTGTGCCTGATGGCGACACCGTAGCGCCTTATCAGGCCGACAAATCAGCCTATGGTTGAAAAGAGGTGTTATTTTGAGTGGGCATATAGTACCTGGATTACAATGAATTACTACCGCCAGATGTTACAGGGGGTTATTCAGCCATCGCCTCCCGCCACAGCTTTTCAACAACACGCTGGGCCAGTAGCGCCTGCTCGCCTGCCGTCTGGGGAACCGTCTGATTTTGCACGCACTCAATGAAATGACGCGCACATCCGGCAAAACCACGCTGTTCTAAGGTCGTTTGCCAGCCCGCTATCGGCTTATGAACAACACCTTGCCCACGCTCTTCCCGCCATTCCCGCATATCAGTTACGTCAATCAGGCCACCGTCCGTCACCGCCTGCACGCTCTCACGCTGGCTACCGGCACGGCGATGCATACTGGTCGTTATCTGCATTTGACCGGTAGAAAAATGGTGCTCGGCGTAAAGCATCGCACCAGATTCATTGGTCAGCAGCGTGCCGTTATTTAACTGCGCCTGCCCTCCCGCCAACCACAATGCGGTATCGACTACGTGCAGATAGTCGTCCAGCAAAGTGAAACGCAGATCGTGCGGCCCAACGCTATCCGTACGGTGCTTATCCATACGTACAGACGCTGCGGTGCTCAACTGGGTTTTGAGATCCTGGTACAGCGGTGCAAACCGGCGGTTAAACCCGACCATCAGCGTGAGTTTTTTCCGCGCGGCCAGTTCCACCAGTTGCTCAGCCTCACGCAGGTTTTCCGCCAGCGGTTTATCCACACACACGTGAACTCCGGCATTCAACAATTCACTGACGACCGCGTAGTGCGTCGTGGTGCTGGAATGGACGAAAACCGCGTCGCAGGTTTGCGCCAGATTCACCAGTGAATCCACGTAGGGTATCCGCCAGGTATCACAGATACGCTGTGCTTTATCGCGCGAAGGTGAAAAGGCGCCTTGCAGCGTCCAGTCCGCGGAGGTGCCCAGCACGGGTAGCCAGGCCTTTTGTGCAATACCGCCAAGGCCGACAACGCCGATACGTAATTTATTCACGTTAGTCTCCCAGGTGCGCCAGCAAGGAATCAAGTCGCTGCTTAAGTTCTGCGACCTCCGTTTCCAGCATTTCCACGCGAGCCTGCAGATCACCGGAGGCTGCAGGGAGCTCATCTGCCGCGGCAATGGCTTCATCAACCTCACCGCAAAACAGGTGCATATAGCGACTTTCACGTTTGCCCGGCTCGCGCGCCAGGCGGATCACATAAGGCCCATCTTCTCGGGTTGCCAGATTTTCCAGTGTCGATTCCACTTCGGTCATATCGCTGAATTCGTACATACGGGATGCGCGACTACGCAATTCACCAGGCGTCTGAGCGCCCCTCAGCAGCAGTGTAGTGATTACGGCCACCTCTGCGGCACTAAGCTTCAGATTGCCAAATTCAGAGTTGCAGAAACGCTGCTCATATTTCGTAACGCGATTGCCAAAGCCGCTCACCGTGCGCAGAAAATGTCGCTTAACCAGGTTATCCAACTGCTCCTGCACGTCCGATTCCGACAGGTTCATCACCGGTTCACGATTCGTTTTTTGATTGCAGGCTGTTACGACTCCATTAACGGAGAGTGGGTACTGTTCCGGCGTTGTCACTTGTTTTTCTAATAAACAGCCAATCACTCGTGCTTCGGTGGCGGTTAATTCGTATTTCATCGTCTTCTCCATTAATCATGGCTGCATCTGAAACTTAGCGGCCGGGGGTCCATTCTGATGTGGTCAACGCCGTCAGCACGTGATCGCGCCACTGCCCGTCAATCAGCAGGTAGTCTTTGGCATAGCCTTCTTTTTCAAAACCCAGTCGCGCCAACAGGTCACCGCTGCGCTTATTATGTGGCATGTAGTTAGCCATAATGCGGTGAATATGCTGCGTGCGCTGCATATAACGGATGGCCGAAGTTAAGGCTTCATACATTAGCCCCTGCCCCTGCCATTTCTGCGCAATGGAGTAGCCGAGATAACAGGCATGGAAGGATCCCCGCACCACGTTTGAGAAGTTCGCAACGCCGATAATCTCTTTTTCGTCCGGATCGAGCAGCGCAAAATAATAAGCGGTGCCCTGTTTATGAAACTCAGAGATCATGCTGAGACGCGCCTGCCAGCCGGACGGATAGCAGTGGCTTTCATCGCGAATAGGTTCCCAGGGTTTTAAGAAATGACGATTTTCTGCGTAATAATCTGCCAGACGCCAGGCATCACGCTCATGCACTAAACGCACGACCAGGCGGTCCGTGGTTAAGCGCACTTTTGGCACGTTACTGCGATAGCCAAACATTCTATACCTACTCCTTCCCGTAACGTCTTCAATACGCTATTCGCATTACTATACCTGTGCGAATACACCCTGTGAAAAGAGCAAAATGCCATTTTTTGAATTATTCACACATTTTGATGAAAACTCTCTATCAAGACGGACTTTTGATAAAAAAATATTGTCCCGCGAAGGGTGGGAAAAGCGATGACGACACCGCAGAATAGGAGGTGCTTATCTTTTAAACTCTATCCAGAGTGACGAGTTTTTCCCTGGAGGGGAAATGTCGCAAGTCTCGCAGGCAAGGAACCTGGGTAAATACTTCCTTCTCATCGATAATATGCTGGTCGTGCTGGGTTTCTTCGTCGTTTTCCCGCTGATCTCAATTCGTTTCGTCGACCAAATGGGCTGGGCCGCCGTGATGGTCGGTATCGCGCTTGGATTACGTCAATTTATCCAGCAGGGGTTGGGTATTTTCGGTGGTGCTATTGCTGACCGTTTCGGCGCCAAACCGATGATCGTCACCGGCATGCTGATGCGCGCAGCCGGGTTCGCCACCATGGGCATTGCGCATGAACCGTGGCTGCTGTGGTTTTCCTGCTTTCTTTCCGGGCTGGGTGGCACGCTGTTTGACCCTCCCCGTTCGGCGCTGGTAGTCAAGCTGATCCGCCCGGAAAAGCGCGGGCGTTTTTTCACTATTTTGATGATGCAGGATAGCGCCGGGGCCGTGGTCGGCGCGTTACTCGGCAGTTGGTTATTGCAATACGATTTCCGTCTGGTATGTGCCACCGGCGCAATTTTGTTCGTTCTGTGCGCGGCGTTTAACGCCTGGCTGCTCCCGGCATGGAAGCTGTCGACGGTGAAAATTCCGGTGCGTGAAGGGATGAGCCATGTGATGCATGACAAGCGCTTTGTCACCTATGTGCTGACGCTGGCGGGCTATTACATGCTGGCGGTACAGGTGATGCTGATGCTGCCCATCATGGTGAACGACATCGCTGGCTCACCGGCCGCCGTGAAATGGATGTATGCCATTGAGGCATGTCTCTCTTTAACGCTGCTGTACCCGATTGCCCGCTGGAGTGAAAAACGCTTTCGCCTTGAACATCGTCTGATGGCGGGCCTGCTGGTGATGTCTCTGAGCATGATGCCCATTGGGTTGGTCGGGAATTTGCAGCAGTTGTTCACCCTTATCTGCACGTTCTATATTGGCTCGATCATCGCCGAACCGGCGCGTGAAACCCTGAGCGCCTCGCTGGCGAATGCGCGGGCCAGAGGAAGCTATATGGGCTTCAGCCGACTGGGACTCGCCATCGGTGGCGCAATTGGCTATGTCGGCGGCGGCTGGCTGTTTGACATGGGCAAAGCCCTGGCACAGCCTGAGCTGCCCTGGATGATGCTCGGTATTATTGGCTTCATCACCTTCCTGGCGCTGGGCTGGCAATTCAGTCTCAAACGCCCAACGCGAGGTATGCTGGAACCAGACGCCTGATAGCCGAACCTGCGTCCGGGCACTTTTCAGTTTTTTCTGCTGGCGTCCGGGGCGCTGGTACTCGATGATGCTTTGTGTCACGATTACGCCACATGCATCATGTTGAGGAACCCCATGAAAAAGTTTTTTTTTGCCGCTGCACTGATTGTCAGCGGCCTGTTGGTTGGTTGTAATCAACTCACGCAATACACGGTTAGCGAGCAAGAAATTAATCAAGCCCTGGCAAAGCATAATAACTTTTCAAAAGACATCGGTTTGCCCGGCGTTGCTGAAGCACATATCGTACTGAATAATCTCGCCAGCCAGATTGGTCGTGAAGAGCCAAACAAAGTAACCCTGACCGGCGATGCCAACCTGGACATGAACTCCCTTTTTGGCAGTCAGAAAGCGACCATGAAGCTGAAGCTGAAAGCCTTACCGGTTTTCAATAAAGAAAAAGGCGCGATTTATCTGCAAGAGATGGAAGTCGTCGACGCCACCGTCACGCCAGAGAAAATGCAGTCAGTACTGCAAACCCTGATGCCTTATTTAAATCAGTCGCTGCGTAACTATTTCAACCAGCAGCCAGCGTACATTCTGAAGGAAGACAGCAGCCAGGGTGAAGCGCTGGCGAAAAAACTGGCGAAAGGTATTGAGGTCAAACCGGGTGAAATCATCATCCCGTTCACCGACTAATAAAACTGAGGGCGCTGATGCGCCCTTTTTTTTCGTGCAAACGAAAACGTTTCCGCTTATCCTTTGTTTCCGGCAAAAAAGACCATCCTCAGCCGGAGCATATTGATGACTGCACCATCCCAGGTTTTAAAGATCCGCCGCCCAGACGACTGGCATCTTCACTTTCGCGATGGCGACATGTTAAAAACTGTCGTGCCCTATACCAGTGAAGTTTATGGCCGCGCCATTGTCATGCCGAACCTGGTACCGCCCGTCACCACGGTTGACGCGGCTATCGCTTATCGCCAGCGCATTCTTGACGCGGTACCTGCCGGACACGACTTCACGCCATTAATGACCTGCTACTTAACGGATACGCTGGATCCCAACGAGCTGGAACGTGGATTCAACGAAGGCGTATTCACCGCGGCAAAACTCTATCCAGCCAATGCCACCACCAACTCGACGCATGGCGTAACCTCTATTGACGCCATCATGCCGGTGCTGGAGCGGATGGAAAAATTGGGTATGCCACTGCTGGTGCACGGCGAAGTCACGCATGCAGATATCGATATTTTCGATCGCGAAGCACGCTTTATTGAAACGGTGATGGAGCCGCTGCGTCAGCGTTTGACCTCGCTGAAAGTGGTGTTCGAGCATATCACCACCAAAGATGCTGCCGAATACGTGCGCGATGGTAACGAACTTTTGGCTGCAACCATTACGCCACAGCACCTGATGTTTAACCGCAACCACATGCTGGTTGGCGGGATTCGCCCTCACCTGTATTGCCTGCCAATCCTCAAACGTAACGTCCACCAACAGGCGCTGCGTGAACTGGTTGCCAGCGGGTTTAAGCGCGCATTCCTCGGTACCGACTCAGCGCCGCACGCTCGTCATCGCAAAGAGTCAAGCTGTGGCTGTGCGGGCTGTTTTAATGCACCGACCGCGCTGGGCAGCTATGCCACCGTGTTTGAAGAGATGAATGCGCTCGACCATTTCGAAGCCTTCTGCTCACTCAACGGCCCACAGTTCTATGGCTTGCCGGTAAATGAGACCTTTATTGAGCTGGAACGCATGGAGCACCTGGTTCCTGAGAGCATTGCACTGGAAGACGATACGCTGGTGCCTTTCCTGGGTGGCGAAACGGTACGCTGGTCAGTAAAAAGCTAAAAAAAGTGTAGCCAACTGATGCGAATATACTGTATAAATAAACAGTATATTCCACAGGGGGCTACTATGCGTATTGAAGTCACTATTGCCAAAACTTCACCTTTACCTGCCGGTGCAATTGACGCACTGGCAGGTGAACTCTCCCGCCGTATTCAGCACCATTTTCCAGATAACGAAGGTAACGTTACCGTCCGTTATGCCGGCGCAAACAATTTGTCGGTTATTGGCGCGACTAAAGAGGACAAAGAACGCATCAGCGAGATCCTACAGGAAACCTGGGAAAGCGCGGATGACTGGTTCATCAACGAATAAATAATGATATGCAGTGATGTTTGTTTGCCGGGTCGCCCCGGCTTTTTTATACACACTATCCTGTAATCAATCGCGCATTTCTTCTGACGAGTTTTTAATTTAATATTAACTCACCGATTATCTTTTAACCAATACAACAAAATAATTGTGCAACATACTAAAAAAAAATGAATAACATGTTGGTTTCTTAGTCAGATAACGCTGAAAACAAAAAATTTATGCCCTTCCCTCTTTAAATTTTCAATGAATACCCTTATTTATTGATATACTGAAGTTGCTTCAGAAAAAAACGCATTGAACCTCGAAAACCGTTGTCTAGTAACACGAATTAGGGGGCATGATGGAAAAGAATAATGAAGTCATTCAGACTCATCCGCTTGTAGGGTGGGACATCAGCACTGTTGATAGCTACGATGCGCTGATGCTGCGTTTGCACTACCAGACCCCGAATCGCCCTGACCAGGATGGGACTGAAGTTGGTCAAACGCTCTGGTTAACCACTGATGTTGCCAGGCAATTTATTTCGATATTAGAAGCAGGAATCGCCAAAATTGAATCTGGCGATTACCAGGTAAATGAGTATCAGCGACATTAAACCTGATACATCCAACCATCAAAAGGCACCTTAACGGTGCCTTTCTTATTTCCAGGTTGAATATTCCGGGTCAGTTATTTAACCTGCTACTATCGCGATTGCAGAGAGAAGCGGATGAAATACGACTTAATCATTATTGGCAGCGGCTCAGTAGGCGCCGCAGCTGGATACTATGCCACTCGTGCCGGTCTGAAGGTTCTGATGATCGATGCACATATGCCTCCTCATCAGCAGGGCAGCCACCACGGCGACACTCGATTAATTCGTCATGCTTATGGCGAAGGTGAAAAATACGTTCCGCTGGTACTACGTGCGCAAACATTGTGGGATGAACTGTCCACCCATAATGAAGAACCGATTTTTGTTCGCTCCGGTGTTATCAACCTCGGTCCGGCAGAGTCCACCTTCTTAGCGACTGCAGCGCAAAGCGCCAAACAGTGGCAACTCAACGTTGAACAACTGGATGCGGCAGCCATCATGGCGCGCTGGCCGGAGATTCGTGTACCTGACAACTATATCGGTCTGTTTGAAGCGGAGTCCGGTTTTTTACGCAGTGAGTTAGCAATTAAAACCTGGATCCGTCTGGCGGAAGAAGCAGGCTGTGCGCAACTGTTTAAATGCCCGGTCAGCGCAATTCATCACGGTGATGATGGCATCACGGTAGAAACGGCTGACGGTGACTACCACGCGAAAAAAGCAGTGATCAGCGCCGGTACCTGGGTGCAGGCTTTAGTCCCTGAACTACCGATACAACCGGTGCGCAAAGTGTTCGCCTGGTATCAGGCCGATGGGCGCTACAGCGTTAAGAATAACTTCCCAGCCTTCACCGGCGAGCTGCCAAATGGTGATCAATACTACGGTTTCCCGGCAGAAAACGACGAACTGAAAATTGGTAAGCACAACGGCGGACAAGTCATTCACTCTGCTGATGAGCGTAAGCCATTTGCCGCTGTAGCCAGCGATGGTTCTGAAGCCTTCCCATTCCTGCGCACAATTCTGCCGGGCGTTGGCTGCTGCCTGCACGGCGCGTCCTGCACTTACGATAATTCACCGGATGAAGACTTTATTATCGATACTCTGCCAGCGCACGACAACACGCTAATCATTACCGGGCTGAGCGGACATGGCTTTAAGTTTGCCTCTGTTCTGGGAGAGATTGCGGCAAACTTCGCTCAGGACAAACCGTCTGACTTTGACCTGACCCCCTTCAGGCTAAGCCGTTTTAAGTGATAATAAATGAATGGCCTCGATGGTGAGGCCATTTTTAATGACAGGAATAACGTCAATGCGCCGTATCTTTCACTATCTTGTTAATAATATTCGCGAGCATTTTATGCTCTACATTATTTTATGGTCGCTGCTGGCCATTATGGATGTAATATATATTATGTTTTTCTGATTCCTGCGCGCTGACAATAATTGACAAAAATTGAAATTACCTTAATTTTCATTGCAATAAACTGAACAATAATAAAAATCATAACCACCCATAAACCAAGCATTATCACCTACTCTCACACTAATCCCTTGATGATTAATTCAATATTCAGTCAACTTTACTGAACAAAAAAATAAATATCATCACCATTGTTATTTATTAGTTGCATTAATGTCTTTTACACGCCATTTTCATTCACTTCTGAAATATCAATCGGTGTGCTTATGCAATTCAAAAATAGTTCACAGCGCTATGGCGTAGTGTCAGCCACATTACATTGGCTGGTTGCGATTGCTGTATATGGCATGTTCGCCTTGGGCTTATGGATGGTCACGCTTAGCTACTATGACGGCTGGTATCACCAGGCCCCTGAACTGCATAAAAGCATCGGCATCCTACTCATGATGGGACTGGTTATCCGCGTTATCTGGCGGTTGTTCTCCCCTCCGCCTGCTGCGTTGGCAAGCTACTCCCGTTTAACCCGCATCGCAGCGGCAATGGGTCACCTCGCTCTTTATTTGCTGCTCTTTTCAATTGTCATCAGCGGATATCTAATTTCCACCGCAGATGGCAAAGCGATAAGCGTCTTTGGTTGGTTCGACATTCCAGCCACCGTTGCCAACGCTGGTGCTCAGGCCGACCTCGCCGGTAGCTTGCACCTGTGGCTTGCGTGGACCGTGGTGATTTTATCCTTACTGCACGGACTGATGGCCCTGAAACATCACTTTATTGATAACGACGATACCCTCAATCGCATGTTGGGAAAATCGTCATCTGACTATGGAGCTTAAAATGAAAAAAAACCTGCTGGGACTTACACTCGCCTCTCTGTTATTCACCACCGGGTCGGCCGTGGCGGCAGATTACAAAATTGACAAGGAAGGACAGCATGCCTTTGTTAATTTC
This sequence comes from Citrobacter sp. Cf136, assembly GCF_030333815.1. Classification (NCBI taxonomy): domain Bacteria; kingdom Pseudomonadati; phylum Pseudomonadota; class Gammaproteobacteria; order Enterobacterales; family Enterobacteriaceae; genus Citrobacter; species Citrobacter sp. Cf136. Next base: position 1,592,328 of record NZ_JAOWFE010000032.1, read on the forward strand.
CGTATTCAGCATCTGGGTTACAGCTGGCTGTACGGCACATTTAAAGATTTCGACGGTACGTTTACCTTTGATGAGAAAAATCCCGCAGCCGATAAGGTTAACGTAACCATCAACACCAACAGTGTTGACACTAATCACGCCGAACGTGACAAGCATCTGCGCAGCGCAGATTTCCTTAACGTAGCAAAATTCCCGCAGGCGACCTTCAGCTCCACCAGCGTGAAGAAAGAAGGTAATGACCTGGATATCACCGGTAATTTAACCCTGAACGGCGTTACCAAACCGGTTACGCTGGACGCGAAGCTCATCGGTCAGGGCGGCGATCCTTGGGGCGGTACGCGCGCTGGTTTTGAAGCGCAAGGTAAGATTAAGCTGAAGGATTTCAACATCACCACCGATCTCGGTCCGGCGTCGCAGGAAGTCGATTTGATCATCTCAGTGGAAGGTGTGCAACAGAAGTAACGCATGAATGGCCGGATGGGGCTCAAGCCACCATCCGGCATAGCGACTATTGTGCAGGGTCTGGAATACCCAGTTTGGTATTCAGTTGACCACGTGATTTATTAAAGATTTTATTGCCATTTTCACGCCCAGCGCGACGACGCCGTTGTTCCTCTTCCGGCAACTCACTCTCTTCGCTACACAGCTCGCTACAGCAGCCTTTATATTTCTGCGCACAAGCCGGGCACTGAATAAACAACAGATGGCAGCCATCATTTTTGCAATTAGTATGGCTATCGCACGCCGTGCCGCACTGATGGCAATGTGCGATAACATCTTCAGAGATCCTTTCGCCCATGCGCTCATCAAAGACAAAGTTTTTACCGATAAAACGCACCGGAAGTCCCTGCTCACGCGCCTTGCGGGCATACTCAATAATACCGCCCTCAATGTGCCAGACTTTGCTAAATCCATTGTGTTTCATCCAGGCGCTAGCTTTCTCACAGCGGATCCCACCCGTGCAGTACATCACGATTTTTTTATCTTTATGCGCCTGCATCATTTCAACAGCTTTCGGCAACTGATCGCGGAATGTGTCTGCCGGGATCTCCAGCGCATTCTCGAAGTGACCCACCTCATATTCATAGTGGTTGCGCATATCAATGAATACCGCTTCAGGATCGTCCAGCATGGCATTCACTTCTGCTGCCTTGAGATAATCCCCCACGTTGCTGGCGTCAAAGTCAGGATCGTCAATACCATCCGCCACGATACGTTCACGGACTTTCATACGCAGTACCCAGAACGATTTACCGTCATCATCCAGCGCAATATTCAGACGTAAATCGTTCAATGCAGGATCAAACGCATAGAGTTGCTGGCGAAATGCCTCGACGTTGCTTTGCGGTACGCTGATTTGCGCGTTAATTCCTTCATGGGCAAGATATACTCGCCCGAAGACGTTCAATGCGGTGAACATCTGGTACAGTGCATCACGCGTGTGCTGAGGATTGGCAATGGTGAAATATTTATAGAATGAGATCGTCGTACGCGGCTCGGTCTCGGCCAGCATTTTGGCTTTGAGGGCGTCGTTTGAAATGCGGTTGTGTAACACTGGCATGGTGTACGTATCCTGCAAATAGGGAATAAATGGAAATCGGCGGCATAATAAAGCAAACATCGCCAATTTACATCCACACATTTTACGCTACATTTCATACTTCACTATAAAGTTGCAACAACAATTGCGGAATTAATCACCGTTCTCCCGTCACAAATTTTTGATACGCGCGAAAAAATGCGACAATACAGGGAATTGGTCGTTTGAAGACAGGATAGACATGACGAATTTACCCAAGTTTTCGGCTGCGTTACTGCATCCACGTTATTGGTTAACCTGGCTGGGTATTGGCATCCTTTGGTTAATTGTGCAGTTACCCTACCCCATCCTCTTTAAGTTGGGCTGTGCATTAGGTCGACTGGCGCTACGTTTGATGAAACGTCGGGCAAAAATTGTTTCCCGAAATCTGGAACTGTGCTTCCCGCAGATGAGTGAGCAGGAACGCAAGCAGATGGTCGTCAAGAACTTCGAATCCGTGGGCATGGGCGTAATGGAAACCGGGATGGCCTGGTTTTGGTCCGATAAGCGTATTTCACGCTGGACTGAAGTGATCGGGATGGAACATATCCGTGACGTTCAGGCGCAAAAACGCGGGATCCTGTTAGTGGGTCTGCACTTTCTGACTCTGGAACTGGGTGCGCGTCAGTTTGGTTTGCAGGAGCCGGGTATTGGTGTGTATCGCCCTAACGACAACCCGCTTCTCGACTGGCTACAAACCTGGGGCCGTATGCGCTCGAATAAATCAATGCTCGATCGTAAAGACCTGAAAGGGATGATTAAAGCGTTGAAAAAGGGCGAAGTGGTCTGGTACGCGCCGGATCACGATTACGGCCCTCGTGCCAGTGTGTTTGTACCACTTTTTGCTGTTGAACAGGCCGCAACGACCTCTGGGACCTGGATGCTTTCACGCATGTCCAATGCCTGCCTGGTACCGTTTGTTCCTCGCCGCAAACCTGACGGTAAAGGGTATCAATTGATTATGCTGCCTCCGGAGTGTTCACCGCCTTTGGACGACGCAGAGACCACTGCTGCGTGGATGAACAAAATTGTTGAGCAATGCATCATGATGGCACCAGAGCAGTATATGTGGCTGCATCGTCGCTTCAAGACGCGCCCTGAAGGTTCTCCTTCCCTGTACTAAAACACTGTTGCAGTCCTGTGGGCTGCAACACCTTCCCTGCCTGCTTTAGGTTTAACTGCTATCCGCATTGCAGCAACTATCAACCAGGCGCATAATTAGCCTGCTTACTTATATTCAATCGATAGCGCAAACAGCGCGCCACACTGCGGAACGCTATGTCACCCTCAGATGATCCCATAAACTGGAAACGCAACCTCACCGTTGCCTGGTTAGGTTGTTTTTTAACCGGCGCAGCATTTAGCCTGGTCATGCCCTTTTTGCCCCTTTACGTCGAGAGTCTCGGCGTCACGGGACATAGCGCACTGAATATGTGGTCAGGCCTGGTCTTCAGCATCACCTTTCTTTTTTCCGCCATCGCCTCTCCTTTCTGGGGTGGCCTTGCCGATCGCAAGGGGCGAAAAATCATGCTGCTACGATCTGCGTTGGGTATGGCTGTTGTGATGCTGCTGATGGGACTGGCGCAAAATATCTGGCAGTTCTTGATCCTGCGCGCCTTGTTGGGGCTGCTTGGTGGATTCATCCCCAATGCGAATGCACTGATCGCCACCCAGGTTCCACGCAATAAAAGCGGCTGGGCACTGGGAACGCTTTCCACCGGTGGTGTTAGTGGCGCACTGCTCGGGCCGCTGGCGGGCGGCCTCCTCGCGGATCAGTACGGACTGCGCCCCGTATTTTTCATCACCGCCAGCGTGCTGCTGGTCTGCTTCATCTTGACGCTATTTTTTATCCGCGAGCGATTCCAGCCAGTGAGCAAGAAGGAAATGCTGCACATTCGTGAAGTCGTGGCCTCTTTAAAGAACCCCAAACTGGTGCTGAGCCTGTTTGTCACCACTTTGATCATTCAGGTAGCCACCGGTTCTATCGCGCCAATACTGACACTGTACGTTCGAGAGTTGGCTGGCAACGTCGGCAATATTGCGTTTATCAGTGGGATGATAGCCTCAGTCCCCGGCGTTGCGGCATTAATCAGCGCCCCTAAACTTGGCAAATTAGGCGATCGGATTGGCCCGGAGAAGATCCTGATCGTCGCGCTGATCGTTTCCGTGTTACTGCTAATTCCAATGTCATTTGTCCAGACGCCCTGGCAGCTTGGTATTCTGCGCTTTTTATTGGGGGCGGCCGACGGCGCTCTGCTCCCGGCGGTACAAACGCTGCTGGTCTATAACTCGACTAATCAAATAGCTGGACGTATTTTCAGTTATAACCAGTCATTTCGCGACATTGGTAACGTAACAGGACCTCTAATGGGGGCAGCGATATCCGCCAACTACGGTTTTCGTGCTGTATTCTGTGTGACCGCAGGAGTCGTACTGTTCAACGCCCTGTACTCGTGGAATAGCCTGCGCCGTCGTCGGAGTACAGAGGTCGCGGGATGATTTATATATTTATATTCGCAGGTTCAGAATAAAAAATCATCTCACATGACATATATTTCAGTCTTAATGATAATAGTAACACACCTTATTTCTTCCAGAATTTTTGGCTTCATACAAAGCGGCATCAGCATATGAAACAACTTTATCCGCTGATTCATCATCAATTTTACTGCAATATACACCGATACTTATCGTCATTTTTTCTTTTAACTCATATGAATTTGGTATTGTCGTACCATTCTCGACATTTCGCCTAATTCGCTCTGCAACAACAATTGCCTCATCTTGTTCGTTACACTTAAGAAGGATCGCAAATTCTTCGCCACCTATTCTGGCGAAAATATCCGTATCTCTGATTGATTTATTGATAATATCGACAATGCTGATTATTACTCTGTCACCTTCCTGATGACCGTAGGTATCGTTAATCCGTTTGAATTTATCAATATCCAGAACCATTACACACACTGCACCTTTTGCTAATGATGATTTTAATGACTTATAGAATATTTTACGATTATATATTTTAGTCATTGCGTCTTTAATAGCTGAATCTCTTTCTTTTTTTAAGATGATGAAGGTGTTGTACATCAGTATTGAGATTATACACAGGGCACTTATCACCTCAATCCCCCGGCTAACATACCAAATATACATGCTATATTCATCCAGGCTCAGAAGTAGTACATTGGTCAATATTGCAGAGCAACACAGTAGCCCTATACTTTTCCACAAGATGTTGTGCGTTTTGGTTTTAATGATTAAATACAACAGGACCAGTCCCCAGGATACAATAAGCGAATAAATGTACCCAATATGCCAGTGCACCGTGACATTATCAGGCTTCAGGCTTGTTATCTCGAGTGTAAAATTAGGGTTGTAACTGGCCAGAGTGTGCGCCATCACCGCGATAGCTAGCATGATTAAAAATGACAGAACGATATAGCAAGGTTCTCTTTCTTTGGTTTCAATAACTGTCGATGATGTTTTATAACATTTCAATGAAACAAATAGCAGAGCGATGAAACTAATCTGCCGAAAGTAATAGAATATAGCTATATCGTTAGTTCTTTTTTCGATTGATGCATAATCATTAATCAAGTCCTGAACGATGTAGATAGTCTCGACGAAAAATATGTTATTGCCAAGAAACGCCATGCCTAATATCATGAGGCAGGTGAGATCTTTTCTACAAAGATACTGAAATAGCATAAACAGAAAAATTATCCCATATAAAAAGAACAACCCTACAATTATAATCAGATATACAGTTTGCGGGACACTTTGCATCGTTAATTTAAATTGTGTAAGACACAAACCACCAAGAATATAGCTAGCCAAACAGATTATATAGAAAGCCATTAATCTTCCATTATTTGAATTATAGTTATCCATAACAACCTTAAGGTAAATCTTAATTTTGCATTTTATATAATAAAGCATAAGATTTTGCAAACTATTATACCCGCACAATTTCAATAACATTAATTCATTTCTTATTTAATGGTTTCTTATAGATTTATAACCTTTGTCATTAATAATATTTTATTATGTATACTATTTTAGTATCACTCACACCATTCACAACCTCTATATGCAAAAGACGCATTGTCACTTCCAGAGACACCACTAAGTTTAGCCACTTTCATTGATTACCTCTGTAACACTTCCGTATTGGGCATTAATTTTCTCCTTTACTTTTATTGGGTTATGCAATGTTAATTCATAAGCGTTCGCATCCCTCCCTCTAAAACACATAAAAAATGGTGTTTAAAACTGAAGATTTTCTAATATAACGCCAGCTTTTATTTATTTGATTTTCATTACTGCATTGCAAACCACATACATTACTCTTTTTTCTTGAATTTTTTTCCTGATATTACGTAGGCTTCAGTATCTGCCAATGTAAATTTTTTCATAAACTACCGAAGTTACTTTCACCTGCTCTCGTTGGCATTGCAGGCAGTAATCATCTGATTGAGTTAGCCACGCAGCTAACGGGTTTGACGCTCTGCGGATCGCCGTCTATAGATTGAATCATCCCCCTTTATTGTTCGCCTTAGGAGAAGAAATATGGCAAAGAATGACATGAATTTTTATGCCACGTTGGAAGAGGCTATTGATGCGGCTCGTGAAGTGTTTCTGGCTGATAACCCTGACCTTGAGTCAGACGATGCCAGCGTTCAACAGCTAAGCATCCAAAAATACGTGCTACAGGATGGCGACATTATGTGGCAGGCGGAATTCTTTGCTGACGAGGATGATGTAGATGGTGAATGTCTACCAATGCTGAGCGGAGAAGCGGCTCAGAGCGTTTTTGATGGCGACTATGATGAAATTGAAATTCGCCAGGAGTGGCAGGAAGAAAATACGCTTCACGAATGGGATGAAGGTGAATTCCAGCTGGAACCTCCCCTTGATACCGAAGAGGGGCAGACCGCAGCCGATGAATGGGATGAGCGATAATTACTCGTAAGGTCCATGATGTATGTCGAGCGGCAGCAGCAACGTATCAAACACCAGCGAAAATGGCAGATCGAGGATCGTGACGTAGCGCCATGCCGAGTCCCGAACATCCCATTGCACGCCAGGATAGTATTGATTTCCGTGTCCTTGCCCTGGGATGGTACGACTAATAATGCTGCCGCATCCGCTCAGGAAGAAGATCATTATTCCTACAGCCAATATTCGCACCTGCTACCTCACGACTCATTCTATTCAATATAAAAAAATACCGGCACCAGGCCGGTATTTTCACGTTACAGAACGCTTATTTTTTCCTGAGCGCCAACGGGTTCAGAGTCAATCCCTGATAGTAGTTTACCCACGAAGAATACTTATCAGGTGAATTCCAGACGCGATAATGTAAACGTGCCATGGTCACTGGATCGCTCAACAATACAAGGCGGCGATCGCGATTCAGTTTCTCCGGCGTTTCGTTCAGCGCCTGTTCCACATGACGATCGCGTGCAATCTCCAGCACGTTGCTGGCGCGGTGGCGTGCAGTCGCCATGGCCGTGGCCAGTGCGTTAAACGACGGGTTAAACACCGCATGCATAAAGCCATCGTCCAGCGTACGTTTACGGTTCATCACCAGATAAGTATCGGTATCCACCAGCACCTGCGGCGGGGAATACTCTTCCGGGATCAGGAACAGCTTCCAGCGCTTGGTACGTAACCCCACCGTGGAACGACTGGAAATCACGGAAACAAACGGCGACAGGATCAGCGAGAAGACAATCGGTGCCAGCCAGAACAGGAAACGCAGATCCAGCCAGGCCATACCCACAGCCCACACCAGCCCCAACAGTAACTGAGAACCGTGACGCATAAACGCTTCACCCCATGGGGTGGAATCGTCATCGCGCTGCGGCGAATTCCACACCACTTCCCAACCGAGGAAAGCGCTCACGACGAAGACGGTATGGAACAGCATGCGCACCGGTGCCAGCAGCACGGAGAACAGAACCTCCAGCAGCAGCGACAGCGTAACGCGGATGAACCCACCGTACTCTTTCGTCCCTTTACACCAGATGAGCAAAATACTCAGCAACTTCGGCAGGAACAACAGCACCATCGTTGAAGCAAACAGCGCGATCGCCAGTTCAGGTCGCCATTGCGGCCATACCGGGAATAGCTGACGCGGTTGCAGGAAGTACTGCGGTTCCGTCAACGCATGCACCACCTGCAATGCGGTAGAGAGCGCGAGGAACATAAACCACAGCGGCGCGGACAGATAGGACATCACACCAGTCAGGAACACCGCACGGTGAACCGGGTGCATCCCCTTAACCAGGAACAGACGGAAGTTCATCAAGTTGCCGTGGCACCAGCGACGGTCACGCTTGAGTTCATCCAGCAGGTTCGGCGGTAGCTCTTCATAAGAGCCCGGCAGATCGTAAGCAATCCACACGCCCCAGCCAGCACGACGCATCAACGCAGCTTCCACGAAGTCATGGGAGAGAATCGATCCCGCAAACGAACCTTCGCCCGGTAACGGCGCGAGCGCACAGTGCTCGATAAACGGCTTCACGCGAATAATCGCGTTATGGCCCCAGTAGTGTGATTCGCCTAACTGCCAGAAGTGAAGCCCGGCAGTAAACAGCGGCCCATAAACACGGGTCGCAAACTGTTGACAGCGCGCATACAGCGTATCCATACCGGAAGCCTTCGGTGAAGACTGGATAATCCCGGCATTCGGATTCGCTTCCATCAGGCGCACCAGGCCGCTCAGACAGTCACCGCTCATCACTGAGTCCGCATCCAGCACAACCATGTAGCTGTACTGATTTCCCCAGCGACGGCAGAAGTCATCAATGTTGCCGCTTTTACGCTTCACGCGACGACGACGACGACGGTAGAAAATCTGTCCTTCGCCCTGCACTTCGGCAATCAGCTCCATCCACGCTTTTTGTTCTGCCACGCAGATATCAGGATTGTAGCTGTCGCTCAGAATGTAAACATCGAAATGCTCAGCGTTGCCCGTTGCTTTGACCGACTCCCACGTGGCGCGAAGTCCCGCGAATACGCGATCAACGTCCTCGTTACAGATTGGCATAATCAACGCCGTACGGTGTTCAGGATTCAACGGTTCATCCCCGACCGTTGAGGCCGAGATACTGTACTTATCCCGTCCAATCAGCAATTGCAGAAAGCCCATCAGCGCGGTCCAGAACCCCGCTGATACCCAACAGAAAAGTACGGCAAACAAAATAAGAATGCCGGTCTGGAGCATGTAGGGCAGCAGTTGCATAAAGGAGACCCACAAATCCTGCCCCATCATGTCTGCAGGATTAATGAATGCCCACCCCTGATAAGGAAGGATCGTCTTCATATACCAGGTTGCAACGACCGTTTGCGCCAGCGTTAAGATCAACAGCGTATAGCGGCGTATGGTGCCTACGGTACGCCATTTTTGCTCGCTCTCTTGTTCTTCTTTGGTCAAACGCGAAAGATAACGCGGAGTCACATCGCGCCCACGCAGACGATCCCAAAAACGCCCAACCGGGTTGGTACGCCAGGGATCGGGGAACATAGAGGTACGCGTTGCTTTTGGCATCGCCTGTAACTGATCGCGCCCCTCATCGTCCTTAACCAACTGCTCTTTAGCCAGAGAATCCGGCCATGCTTGCTCAAGACGAGCTTTTACAGAACCCTGCGGTGAATCATCTTCGCGCGAGTACGTACGATGCTCAGCATCCAGCGCCTGATGAACGGCGCGGATGTCAGTTTTCGGCAGTGCCGCTTTTTCGATATCCGAAAGCGGCATTGCGTCAATATACTCAGTTGTCTTATTCATTGGCAGGTAACTGGTAGCTCCAGGTTTCACTCAGCGTCTGATCTGCATTGACCAGGGCAGCACGCATTTCAGTGGTTTTCTTCACGTCTTTCACTTTCACGCGCAATACCAAACGCCAACCTTTAGTGACCGGGTTGTAGCGCACGGTGTTTTCAACGATTTCACCGTTGTCACCAATACTGGTTTGTGCAGTAACCGGCGTATCCTGCGGCAGCTTTTTCATATCGGTGCCGGAAAAGTCCACCACAAACGCGATGGTACCGTCAGGCTGACGAATGAGATTGGACTGTTTAACATCACCGGTAGAACGACGTGTCTGCTGTACCCAAGCGTTATCAGGCGCATGAAGCTTGTCTTCATCACGCGTGAACGTCAGGGTATATTTAAAGTTCATTTCTTTACCGGCTTCAGGCAGCTGATCCGGGGTCCAGTACGCAACGATGTTATCGTTCGTTTCATCGTTAGTTGGAATTTCAACTAACTCAATCTTACCTTTGCCCCAATCGCCTTTTGGCGTGATCCAGGCGCTCGGGCGCAGATCGTAACGATCGTCGATGTCTTCAAAACGCGAGAACTGACGGCCACGCTGCAAAAGACCGAAACCTTGCGGATTTTCCATAGCAAAGCTGCTCACCGCGAGATGTTTCGGGTTATTCAGCGGACGCCAAATCCATTCGCCGTTGCCAGCGTGGATGGACAAACCGTTAGAGTCATGCAGTTCTGGACGATAGTTAGTCGTCGGAGAAGGCTGGTTCGGTCCATACAGGAACATACTGGTTAACGGTGCCACGCCAAGTTTGCCTACTTTGTCGCGCAGATAAACTTTGGACTGAACATCGACTACCGTGTCACGACCAGGAATGATGACAAAGCGATACGCTCCGGTTGCACGCGGAGAATCCAGTAAGGCATAAATGGTTAAACGTTTATCAGTTGGTTTCGGACGCTCGATCCAAAACTCACGAAAGCGGGGAAATTCTTCACCAGAAGGCAGAGCGGTATCAATCGCGAGACCGCGCGCAGAAAGGCCGTAGACCTGGCCTGCACCCAGAACACGGAAATAGCTGGCACCGAGCATGCTGACGATTTCGTCGTTTTTATCTTTGCTGTTGATCGGATACAGCACTTTGAACCCGGCGAAACCGAGATCTTTTACCGTGTCTTTATCATGCTGAACATCGCCGAAATTAAAGTAATCCGGGCTGTATTTGATTCTTTTCACCGCAGTAGCGGTCACTTCGTTGATTTTGACCGGCGTGTCGAAGTACATACCCTGGTGGTAGAACTCGAGCTTAAATGGGGTCTTGAGATTGCTCCAGTAGGCTTTATCGCGATTAAACTGGATCTGCTGATAATCCGCATATTTCATGTCGCGGAAAACGGAGGGCAAGTTACTTTTTGGCGCCTCATAGCCTTTATCGGCTAAGGATTGAGCTTGTTTTGCAACATCATCAATGCTGAATGCCCAGCTTGATGATGTGTACAGCGTTAACATGACTGCTGCACCCAACCAACGCATTTTCATCATTTGTAGTTTATGTTTCATAATTAGTAAGCACTTCCCCCTTTGTGTGCTTATATTGATCCGATCCATTTTAATGGATAATCGGGTATTCCGACAACTGAATCCCTGTATTGTTCGCGCGCTGGCTCATGGTTTAAGCAGGTTCGTCTGCCTGTTTTCACTTTGCGTGCTTATCCTGGAGACAGGTTGTTAGACTTCGTGTAGGGTTGCCCTCGAATGTAACCATTATTCGTCTTAGGGATAAGACGAAAAGTCTGAGAATACATAACTGTCTATGAGCTCTGTATCACCACCACGCGAATATTTTCTTGACTCCATCCGTGCCTGGCTAATGTTGTTAGGGATCCCGTTTCATATTTCATTGATCTACTCCACCCACACATGGCACGTGAACAGCGCAGAACCATCGTGGTGGTTGACCTTGTTCAATGACTTTATCCATGCTTTTCGCATGCAAGTCTTCTTTGTCATTTCGGGTTATTTTTCCTACATGCTATTTCTACGCTATCCGTTAAAGCGCTGGTGGAAAGTGCGTGTAGAACGCGTGGGGATCCCTATGCTGACCGCGATTCCGCTGCTTACGCTGCCGCAATTTATCATGCTGCAATACGTGAAAGGCAAAGCAGACAGCTGGCATACCCTCAGCGGCTACGATAAATACAACGCGCTGGCCTGGGAGCTGATTTCCCATCTGTGGTTTTTACTGGTTCTCGTGGTGTTAACAACCCTGAGCATGTGGGTGTTTACCCAGATGAAACACAGATTGACGCAAAGCGACGTCGGCAGCGCGCCTGCGGTGTCAATGACGAAGTTAACGCTGATTTTTGCAGTGCTGGGTTTCGGTTATGCCGCCGTCAGAAGGACGATTTTTATCCTTTATCCTTCGATTCTAAGCGACGGTATGTTCAATTTTGTCGTTATGCAAACGCTGTTCTATGTGCCTTTCTTTATGCTCGGTGCGCTGGCGTTTATCAATCCTAATCTGAAAGCCCTGTTTACCACGCCATCGCGCGGCTGCACACTAGGCGCCGCATGCGCATTTGTCGCATACCTGCTCAATCAACGTTACGGCAACGGCGATGCCTGGATGTATGAAACCGAATATGTTATTACCATGGTCATGGGCCTGTGGATGGTGAACGTCGTCTTTTCACTTGGTCACCGTTTGCTGAATTTTCAGTCAGCCCGCGTAACCTATTTTGTCAACGCATCTCTGTTTATCTATCTGGTGCATCATCCGTTAACGCTGTTTTTTGGCGCTTACATCACACCGCATATCAAGTCGAATCTGCTGGGTTTTCTCTGCGGTCTGCTGTTTGTGGTCGGGATTGCGGTAATACTGTACGAAATCCATTTACGGATCCCGGTGCTGAAGTTTCTCTTTTCGGGTAAACCAGCCGTCAGGCAGGATAAAAACAAGGCCGTGGCCGGTTAGTTTTCTTGCATTGAATGGTTCAGAGCAACCATTCAATGGGCAACACGGACGCCAGCTTTACCAGAACCCGCTTCCAGAATCCTGTGGCGGGTTCTTTTTTCAGTACCTGTTCACTGCCAGAAAGTCTGTCGACCCAATTGATTCTTCCCCACCGATCAAGACGTAGTTGCCAGGCCATTTCACGCTGGCTTTGCATAAAACGTTTATGAATCAACTCGGCCAGTACTTCACTCTCAATCACAAACCCCATTTCCGTATTGAGCAGCGTTGAACGGGGATCAAAATTAAGCGAGCCGATAAACACTTTACGACCGTCAATACTGAAGGTTTTCGCATGCAGGCTGGAGCCTGAATTACCGGTTAATCCCCGGTCATGTACTGCTGAAACGCGATCGCGGGTTGGTTTGAGCTCGTATAACTCCACACCGTAGCGCAAGAGCTTTTTTCGCCAGCGTGCATAGCCTGCGTGAACGACTGCGACATCATTCGCCGCCAGAGAATTAGTTAAAATCGCGATCTTAACGCCTTTTCTCACCAGTCTCAGGAGCTGCGCCACACCGGCGCGAGTTGGTACAAAGTAGGCGGAAATAATATCAATACGCTCGGTGGGAGATCCCATCACGTCAAACAAACGCTGCGGTAATAGTGAGTGGCGCGGCGCTTTCCCCTCTCCTTTTGCGGGATCATCACTCAGCAAGCGCGTTCTCGCCCAAATCAGCGGTAGCGACCTCTGATCGAGGTGGGTCATAAACTGGCTGGTTTCCAGCTTATGTAGATAGCGACGCGTGATGTCATCGTTATACCAGGATTCTGGAAGTTCGATTTTTTGCGTTGAAGCTGGCTCAGCCACCTCAAGTACGTTTTGCAATGTTGAAACCGAGCGGCAGTGCCAGTAACGCTCAAAGTCGTCTGCAACATCCTGGACCACCGGCCCGATAGCCATAACATCCAGATCGGAAAACAGCGGTTGTTCGCCTGTACCAAAATAGGCATCGCCGATATTTCGCCCGCCCACGAGAGTTACGACGCCGTCAGCGGTATAACTTTTATTGTGCATACGTCGATTCAACCGGGCAAAATCGGTTAAATAGCCCAGTGCACGCAGGATACGAAAGGAAAAGGGATTAAACAGACGGATTTCTATATTAGGGTGATTGTCCAGCAAACGCAGCGTATCATCCAGACCTGGCGTGTTGTTATCATCCAGCAACAAACGCACCCGGACGCCCCGCTTCGCCGCGGCCAGCAAAACGGAAAATAGCAATAGCCCGGACATGTCGCTTTCCCAGATGTAATACTGAACATCCAGGGTACGTTCCGCCATTTCCGTCAACCGATAGCGAGCAGCAAATGCATCCAGGCTGTCATCCAACGTCAGAATGCCGCATTCTCCCGGGTGGTTTTCACAAAGTGGCGTGATGGCACGCTCAAGTCGCGTCATATCAGTCCGTGCGTTCATCGCCTTGCTGGGTAAGTAATCTCTTGTATAGCCGAGCGTTTTCTTCATCAAAGCACACGAAGTATATTTGATCGGGAAGCGTACGTCGGGTGATAAATTTCAACACCGTTTTCACCGCGATCTCTGCCGCTGCAGCGCGGGGATAACCATAAGCCCCGGTGCTAATCGCCGGAAAAGCAATGGACTGATATCCATTGGCTAAGGCCAGTTGCAAGCTATTAAAGTAAGCCTCTTCGAGGCGTTCAGCTTCATGATGATCGCCACCCTGCCATACGGGCCCCACAGTGTGGATTACTGCCCTGGCGGGCAAGTTTCCCGCCAGGGTGATAACCGCATGACCGGTTGGGCATTCGCCCTGTTGCTGGATAACCTGTTTGCAGGCCGCCAGCAACGCAGGCCCTGCAGCGCGATGAATCGCTCCATCGACGCCACCTCCGCCCAATAGCGATGGATTCGCCGCATTGACAATCACATCAACAGCGATCGTCGTAATATCGCCATGTAACACATGAACACGTGATTGCATAAGTTCCCCCTGACCAAACACTATTTGTTAAGTGTACAGCAGGGTTTTCCCGGAAATCTCACTTTTTAACCAAACGTGTGCATATGTACGCCGGAATGATTCATTTATATTCAATGTTAAGAATTGCCATGTTTTTCTGTTCATTGAGATAGTGCATTTTGACTGTGGCAATTTGCTGCACATTTTGAGGGGCATTCGCGACCTGTTGCTGATTGTAGAGACTATTACGGGTGGTGCCGTCGCGCATACATGACAATTCAATTTGCTGCTGCCGCGCGTTAACATCGCAAGGTGATTCAACTATTGCACCGCGAAAATGAATAACCCCGCCGGTTGAGATTTGTTGCGCCATTGCGGGGAGGGTAAAAAGAGAAATGCTGCACAAGCTGATACTTAAAAAACGCTTTAATAATGTACACATAAGGGTTCCTCAATGATTAGCCATCCTTGAGGGATCGAAATGATCCTTCGCCGCTGTGATTAACGATCAAATTAAAACGTTCACACGTCTCTATATTCATAGAACAGCAGTGCATTCCCAGCCACACCCTTAATGCAAATACATCAAAAAAATCATGGGTGACTGTTTGAGTCTGGCCATTGCTGAGACAGATGCAGAGACTGCCCATCCGAAACGGTAACGATAATTTTGACCGAATCCTCAGGTGAAATATTAAAACTCAGTTTAGTTAATTCAATCGGCCGATTAGCGGGGACCGAAAGGCTTGTTTTCTGCTGCGATTGGCTTTGTCCCCCGGACCCTTTACGTATGGCAAGGACTTGTACCTCACATACGCACGGTTGAGTTAACGTCACCTGAGGAATAATGGTGTACATATCACCTTGCTGAGTTGTATTGAATGTTATTTGATTTGCCAGCGCGGCAATGAGTAATAGCGTATGCATCATATTCTCCCGAAAAAAAACAGGGCTCACGCCCTGTTTATTATCAGTCAGAAAACTGAATTAGTGTTGGTTAGCTGTAGCGTTGTTACCAAAGCCAACCTGCTGAATCAGCACATTGGAGTCAGAGGCTGTCTGATTAACCAACGCACCGTTGCGGCCACCGAACTGGGTCACGCTAATATCAGCATTTTTTGCATTCCACTGATCGATAGTGGCACTGTTCTGGAAGCCGGTCTGTTTCAGGCTAATGGTACTGTCATCAGCACCCTGGCCAACAACAGCTCCGTTGCCACGCCCGTGTTGTGTGATGGTGACATCTGATTTACGCGCATCACTTTGCAGAGCATTTGCAGAGTTGTTTGACCCATATTGGTAGATACTCAGTGAAGAGTCTGGGCCATAATTACTGCCACCACCATGATGATTGCCGCCCCATTGCGGAACAACACCAGCCAGAGCACTGCCAGAAACTACGATTGCTGCGAATGCTGCCACTTTTAAAAGTTTCATGGTAAACCCCCATCGGATTGATTTAAACGTCGTTAATGGATTAGCGTTGAGTCACGCGAATGGCCATTTGCGACTGTCTCTGCACCACAACTGCTGTTTTTTGTGTACCGTACTGGGTAATATTGGCTTTATTACCAGAGCCTTTCTGGATAATTACCGCCGTATTACCGTATGAACCTTGTTTAATACTCGCATCATTGGAACTACCCGTTTGATCAATATATGCAAAGTTATATGATCCCGTCTGGTCTGTTTTCGCTCGATTACCAGAACCTTCTTGCGAAATGACTGACAATAACTTCGAGCCCCCCTGGCGGGTATTTGCACTGTTCGCAGTGCCAACCTGACCAATAATGGCTGCCTGATTAAATGAAGACTTACTTAATTCATTTACCGCAAAGTTATATTCTGAATTAGCTAAATCATAACTTGTAGTCGCGGCTGCAATCCCAGGCACACCCAGCATTGTAAACATCATAAATAACAACTTGTTTTTCATGTTGTCACCCTGGACCTGGTCGTACATGAAGTTAAATTAATTACCACTCAAATTGTTGTTAACATGACTTACATTTGTTAACGCCACGTTACGATGAAGAGTATGTCTGCGGAAACATTTTAAATAACTCACCCGCCAGTTGTATTTTTATATTCAGATTCACCCCAAAGTACTAATTAACAGCGAACAATACCGTTACAGCTCTGGATTTCATTTCTTTTTTAACCCGGTGAATGAATTTCTATGCAGTAACAAAAAAAACGCGTTTTCCGCGTTTTCTGGGCCTCGTAGCGAGGTACTTCGATAGTTAGCAGTACAAGTCGTGACAAGCGTCATTTTTTTCTATCTAAAATTGTTCAACTTAAAGTGAGACAAAAAGATCGGAATTCATTAGAAATCAAAAACCATCTAAGCATAAATTTAATTCTTAATAATCAATACCATATTATAATTTGTATGATTTTTTAAATCTATGCAATATCGCCAAAATGTACAACTTTACTATCAAATCTAAACTTCTAAAAAACCCTAAAATCACATTTTAATATATAAATTTACATTCTGTAACATGTTTAACACTTGCTTTAAGATTTGTAATAGCTAGATTGAAATCAGTTGAAGTCCATTTGTTTTAATATTTTCACCCCGTTGGGTCGATATTTTATTTCTACACAGCAGTGCAACATCTGTCAGTACTTCTGGTGCCTCTATTTTAGTAGAGACAGCTGTCAGGTGTGCGACTAAAAAAGTGGAGTTTCATCATGTTTAATGAAGTCCATAGTATTCATGGTCATACATTATTGTTGATCACTAAACCATCCCTGCAGGCAACTGCGTTATTACAGCATTTAAAACAATCGCTGGCGTTAACCGGAAAACTACATAATATTCAACGTTCTCTGGATGATATTTCCTCCAGCTGCATTGTTCTACTGGACATGATGGAGGCAGACAAAAAACTGATCCATTACTGGCAAGATAATTTGAGCAGAAAAAACAACAATATAAAGACGTTATTGTTGAATACCCCAGATGATTATCCTTATCGGGATATTGAAAACTGGCCGCATATCAATGGCGTATTCTACGCAACGGAAGATGAGCAGCGTGTCGTTAGCGGATTGCAAGGTGTGTTGCGTGGCGAATGCTACTTTTCCCAAAAGCTCGCCAGCTACCTGATCACGCATTCCGGGAACTACCGCTATAACAGCACGGAGTCGGCATTACTTACGCACCGTGAAAAAGAGATCCTTAATAAACTGCGTATTGGCGCCTCAAATATTGAAATCGCGCGTTCACTATTTATTAGTGAAAATACGGTTAAAACACATCTTTATAATCTTTTCAAAAAGATAGCTGTCAAAAATCGTACGCAGGCGGTCTCGTGGGCCAATGATAACCTCAGGCGATAAAGCCATGAAAAGCTATTTGTCCTGGATTGTGGCAGCAAATTTGTTCCTTGCTGCCGGGAATCTACACGCTGCTGTAGAGGTGGAGGTTCCCGGACTGTTGACTGACCACACTGTCTCTTCCATTGGCCATGATTTTTATCGTGCCTTTAGTGACAAGTGGGAAAGTAAGTACACAGGAAACTTAACCATTAATGAAAGGCCCAGTGCACGTTGGGGAAGTTGGATCACCATAACTGTCAATCAGGACGTTATCTTCCAGACTTTTTTATTCCCGACGAAAAGAGACTTCGACAAAATTGTGGTCTTCGCATTGGCAGAAACTGAGGAAGCATTAAATCGTCGGCAAATAGATCAAACGCTATTAAGTACGAGCGATTTAGCGCGCGATGAATTCTAAAACATGATTTAGTCCGGAGGCTTTCATGCGTGTCAAACATGCAGTGGTTTTGCTCATGCTGATTTCACCATTAAGTTGGGCCGGAAATATGACGTTCCAGTTCCGCAACCCTAACTTTGGTGGCAACCCAAACAACGGCTCTTTTTTACTGAACAGCGCTCAGGCGCAAAACTCGTATAAGGATCCGAGTGCTGGCGATTACGGGATTGAAACCCCATCAGCACTGGATAACTTTACCCAGGCAATACAGTCGCAAATACTCGGTGGCTTGCTCACCAATATCAATACCGGTAAACCGGGGAGGATGGTAACCAGCGATTTTATCGTTGATATCGCCAACCGGGATGGGCAACTGCAACTGAATGTCACGGACAGGAAAACGGGGAGAACGTCGACTATTGAAGTGTCGGGTTTACAAAATCAGTCGACCGATTTCTAAATTATAGCCACGAAAGGAAAAAATCATGCAGCGCTTACTTATCATGGTGGCAGTAATTTTACTCAGCGGATGTTTAACAGCTCCGCCTCAAGAAGCCGCTAAGCCGACATTAATGCCCCGGGCCCAAAGCTATAAAGATTTGACGCATCTGCCTATGCCTACAGGTAAGATCTTTGTGTCGGTATACAACATTCAGGATGAGACTGGCCAATTTAAACCTTACCCGGCAAGTAACTTCTCTACCGCCGTCCCGCAAAGCGCCACGGCTATGCTTGTCACCGCATTGAAAGATTCTCGTTGGTTCGTCCCTCTGGAACGTCAGGGGCTACAGAACTTGCTGAACGAACGTAAAATCATTCGTGCGGCTCAGGAAAACGGTACGGTTGCGATTAATAACCGGATCCCGCTACAGTCCCTGACCGCAGCAAACGTCATGGTGGAAGGGTCAATTATCGGTT
This sequence comes from Citrobacter sp. Cf136, assembly GCF_030333815.1. Classification (NCBI taxonomy): domain Bacteria; kingdom Pseudomonadati; phylum Pseudomonadota; class Gammaproteobacteria; order Enterobacterales; family Enterobacteriaceae; genus Citrobacter; species Citrobacter sp. Cf136. The sequence continues at coordinate 1,611,271 of NZ_JAOWFE010000032.1, forward strand.
ATGAAAGCAACGTTAAATCGGGTGGTGTCGGTGCGCGTTATTTCGGTATTGGCGCCGATACGCAATACCAGCTCGACCAGATAGCGGTAAACCTGCGCGTAGTTAACGTCAGCACCGGTGAGATCCTGTCGTCAGTGAACACCAGTAAAACCATTTTGTCTTATGAAGTACAGGCTGGAGTGTTCCGCTTTATTGACTACCAGCGTCTGTTGGAAGGTGAAATTGGCTACACCTCTAACGAACCGGTTATGCTTTGTCTGATGTCAGCGATTGAAACAGGCGTTATCTTCTTAATTAATGACGGCATCGATCGCGGATTGTGGGATTTGCAGGATAAGAAACAAGTTGATAATGACATTCTGGTTAAATACCGCCATATGTCGGTACCGCCAGAATCCTGATGGATCTTTACTGCATAAAAAGCGTGAGGAAAACCCTCACGCTTTTTTATTTACTGGTCAGCGTCGGCGATATTCGATTTTCACGGCGAGATGCCAGCCACAGACCACTGTTTTTCATCGCATAGCCGAATATCAGGCCCAGTACCAGTGACGGTACAACCAGTCGCCAGTCGCCCTGCCCTGCAAATGTTGCACATGCGCCAATAAACGTGCCCGGTACAAATGAAAGCAACCATTGCTTTGCCTGGATACACATCAGAAACGCGACAATTCCCGTCATGACATAACCAATAATGTCCATATGCGGGGCAAGCGCGCTACCGTTAATAATCACCAACGCCCACACCACACCGCTTAGCAGCGTACACGCCGAGATCCACAGTCCTTTTAGCCCACCTTGCGGGCAGGCGAAATAGGCCGTGCAACCCAGAAAGCCAGCCCAACTGAGTAAGCCAAGAGAAACGGCCACCCATCCCCAGATCCCAGAGAGAATGCCCGTTGTGATTGCAATTGAGAGAAGTATGTTCATGCCGCGTATCTTAGCAGAAAAACGGCATAGGAATGAGATCGTGCACACAATTTATGCAAGCATGTAGTTTGCGTTGCAGATTAAAGTGATTTAAATCACATTTATTCGTCAGTATCTTCCTGCAACTCATCCCACATTGCACTAATAGCATCACGTGTTAGCGGCGCCATGGTACGCCAGAACGGCGTGTTTGCGTGCGCCTCAACTTTGCCAAGGAACGTACCACACCAGGGCAGCAGGTAGTCTACAAACAAGGTTTCAAGCGCCTCACTTTCATCTTCCGCAGACTGGTCTTCAAGCCATGAAGCCGCCAGCAACAGCGTACCAATGTGATCTGCCGGCGTATCTGCCAGCGGCATACCGCGGGCAGAAAGAAATGCACGAACATCCGATTCTTTCGCCCCTTCTACCCAGGCGCTACGATAAGGCGGCACAGCACACTCTTCACCGACAAACAGCGCGTTGTAATCTGCAGCCAGTTGGGGCATATCGCAGCTCTTTTGCAGACGAGTGAGCAGTTCGTCCTGTTCCAGCGGCCAGTTGGCAGACAGTTTACCGTCACTAATTAAGGTAAACAGGGGAACCAGTAAAGGGTCCTGCGGTTGGCGATAAAACAGCGAGCCCAGTACACGACACAGGATAGAAAACTCGTTCATTGATATATTCCAGTTAGTAACAATTACAGTTCAGCAAATTCCGCGATCGGCTCCATGCCTCGCGATTCCAGAAACGCCAACAGGCGTTTAGGTGTGACGTTTAAAATTCTGTCTTCAGGGAAATTAACATCATCCAGGATTTTACGGCATTCGCCAAATTCTCCCAGCGTGAAAGCAGTATGTGAATCCGACCCTAACGCCACCCAGCCGCCAGCATCGCGCACAGCCGCAGCAACCGCACGACAATTATCCTCACTGCCCTTACGCGAATGCAAAAACGAAGAGTTATTGATTTCCAGTGCAACCTGGTACTTTGCCGCCGCCTGGGCAATTGCAGTAATATCAACCGGATACTTGGGATTTCCCGGATGGCTAATGATGTGCACATTACCGCTGGCCATCGTGGCTATCATTGCCTGGGTATTGGTTTCTTTATCGTGAGGTGCAAAAACTGGCTCATGGAAGCCCGCAATAATGAGGTCCAGAGAGGTAAACATCGGACCTGAACAGTCAATTTCGCCTTCAATATTCTTAATATTCGCCTCAATGCCGCGCAGGATCCCTACGCCATCTACAACACGTGGCCAAATACGCATATTGATAAAGTGCCAGTGGTGAGGCGCGTCCGCCATGTCCGGTCCATGATCGGTAATAGCAAACAGCTTGATGCCTTTGCGACGGGCTTCAGCGATGTAATCACTTAAGGTGCTGTAGGCGTGGGTGCTGGCGACGGTATGCATATGCAGGTCAACGGGATACATAACTCTCTCCTGTAGTCATTTTTCGTCAAGGATAGCAGGTATCGCCGCTATTTATTAGCTGAAACCCGGCATCCGCCGGGTTAGCATTAGTATCCCCGAACGCGATCGACCTGACCCGTTACGGATTTCCCGCTCTCAAGATCCAAAATCGTGCGGGAGATATAGTCCACCGCCTCCGCCGGGCGCGTTACCGCGGCAATATGCGGCGTCATTGCCACACGCGGATGTTTCCACAGTGGACTGGTTTCCGGCAGCGGTTCACGGCTATAGACATCCAGCATGGCACCTTTCACCTTGCCGCTGTCCAGCGATGCCAGAAGATCGTCTTCATTGAGATGAACACCACGCGCCAGGTTCAGTACGTAGGCGCCATCCAGCAATTGGCTAAGTAAATCAGCGTTAATAATACCTACGGTTTCTGCCGTATTAGGCAGGAGGTTGATAAGCACACGAGTTTGGCTCAAAAACGCGCCCAGTTCCTCAGTACCGGCGAAGCTTTCCACGCCAGACCAGGATTTACGCGAACGGCTCCAGCAGCGCAGTGGGAATCCCCATGCTTGCAGGCTTTCGGCAACTTTTGCGCCCAATACCCCTGCTCCCATGATCCCGACGGTAAACTCCTCACGAGTATATTCTGGCAACGGTTGCCATTTCGCCTGATTTTTCAATGCCTGATAATCATCAAAGCGACGAAACCAGTGCAGCACCTGACTAACCGCATATTCCTGCATTTGCAGGCCCATACCCGTATCTTCCAGACGGAAAAGCGGGATCGACGCATCCAACATTTCCGGATGAGCATTGAGTTTACTGAGAATAGAATCGACGCCCGCGCCCAGCGCAAATACGGCTTTTAATTTTCGTCCTGCGAGCATTTCAATCGGCGGATGCCAGACCAGCGCATAGTCAGCATGTGCATTATCACCCGCTTTCCACTCACGTACGTTTGCACCAGGTATTGCCTTTGCCAACGCATTAATCCACCAGGTCGTATCGAATGTTGGGTGATAGAAAATTATATCCACATTGTCTCCTGAACATTGTTGTGCGGAACTTTCTCGCACTTATTATCATCATTTTCCGAGGGAACATCAGAGTAGCAAATTTTAGGATGCTGGCAAAAAAAACAATTCCCGCTTATTTATGCTCCATGTTGCTTGAAGTTTGTGTAAATGCACATTTTTTTCAAAAAGTTGATTGACGACGGGGCTGTGTTTCCCCTACATTAGCGCCCGTTCCGGTAGCACAGGAACAACAATATGGTGAGGTGTCCGAGTGGCTGAAGGAGCACGCCTGGAAAGTGTGTATACGGCAACGTATCCGGGGTTCGAATC